>NZ_BAAAET010000001.1:0-1291199 GCF_039523155.1 Marinobacterium maritimum
GCTCTGTCGCTGGCCTGGGTGCCGGTGCCGGCAACACGCCGCTGGAAGTGTTCTGCGCCGTGCTGGACCGTATGGGTGTCGAGACCGGCATCGACCTGTACAAGATCATGGATGTGGCCGAAGACCGCGTCTTCCCGATCATGGATCAGCCTATCCGCGTTGACCGCGATGCGCTGACTCTGGGTTACGCCGGTGTTTACTCTTCCTTCCTGCTGTTTGCCCAGCGCGCGGAGAAGAAGTACGGCATTCAGGCCCGTGACATTCTGGTCGAACTGGGCCGCCGCGGTACCGTCGGCGGTCAGGAAGACATGATTGAAGACCTGGCACTGACCATGGCGAAAGAGAAGGGGCTGATCTGATGAACCATGTCGTAACCGTTGATCCGGTCGGCAAGGCGTTCGAAACCGACGCGGCTGACAGCATTCTGGATGCCGGCTTGAAGGCGGGTGTCGTCCTTAAGCACGGTTGTCGTGATGGCCAGTGTGGCGATTGCCGTACCGAGCTGAAATCCGGTGAGGTGGAATACCCGGAAGGCCTGGAGTTGAGTGAGTCCGACCGTGCCGGTGCTACCGTGCTGACCTGTCAGGCACGTGCCAAGAGCGACGTTGTACTGCATTCGCCGGAAGTGACCAGCTTTGAGGGCGTAACGGTACAGAAGGTGGCAGCGCGCGTGATGGGCAAGGAGCAGCTGGCTGAGGATGTGGTCAAGCTGACCTGCAAGCTGGCGCCGGGCACGGTATTCAATTACGTGCCGGGCCAGTATGTCGATCTGACCATCAAGAATGTGGTGACCCGCAGTTATTCCATGGCGACGGCAGAAGCCGTGGATGGATGCATTGAGCTGCATATCCGCCTGGTGCCGGGCGGACAGGCGACGCCGATGATCTTCGATGAAGTCCAGCTGAAAAACGTGGTTGCGATCGAGGGGCCGTTTGGTACCTTCTATCTGCGTGACAGTGAGGCGCCTGCGCTCTTCCTCGCCAGTGGTACCGGCTTCGCGCCGATCAAGGCGTTGATGGAGCAGCTGATCGCCGGTGGCAATGGCCGCAAGGTTCACCTGTACTGGGGTGGTCGCGCTGCGCAGGATCTTTACATGGATGAACTCTGCCGTCAGTGGCAGAGCGATCTGGGCTGGTTTGAATACACACCTGTACTTTCTGATGAGCTTTCAGGCTGGGCCGGACGCACGGGCTTTGTTCATGCGGCGGTCATGGAGGACTACGCTGACCTGTCCGGGCATCAGGTCTATGCCTGTGGCGCACCTATCGTCATCGATTCGGCCCGTCGTGACTTTACCGCCGAATGTGGTCTTGATGAAGGCAACTTCTTCGCAGATGCCTTTGTCTGATTGATCTTTCTGACCGGGGCAGCTCAGGCGGCCCCGGTGTTTCATTCTTTTAGACAGCTTCCCAAAAAGCCTACCGACTTAAGTTCTAGCAAGGGGCTGTTGCAAAGTTGAATTTGTATGTTGAAAATACAGTACTGTACTGTATGTTAAAAAGATAATAACAACCGGAGCCATAGCCATGTCGATGAAGACTAGCAAAGCGTTCAAAGCCGGACTCGTTCTGACCGGTGCCCTCGTCACTTCTACCGCCACTTGGGCTGCTGATGTAACCCTCAGGTACAACCAGTGGTTCCCCTCTCAGCACTGGTCGCAAAAAGATGGCCTGTACCAATATTTCGACGAAATCGAAAAAGTGACCGAAGGTCGCGTCAAGGTGATGCCTTCAGCCAAACCGCTGGCTCCGCCCACACGCAACTATCAGGCGGTGGTGAATGGCATTGCCGATATTGCCTGGGGGCCGCATGGTTATGCGCCGGGTGCCTTCCCGCTGACGGAGATGGTGGAACTGCCGTTTACCAATGAGAACGCCGGTGTCAGCTCGGCTGCCTACTGGCGTCTGTTTGAGAAATACTTCAAGCCGGCAGGCATGCATGATGATGTCGTGACCCTGGCGGTCCATGTGACATCCGGTGGCAACATCCACATGAAAGAGGATGCCATCGCCAAGCCGGACGATTTCAGCGGCAAGAAAATCCGCGTCCAGACCAGTGTCGTGGGGGAGGCCCTGAAGACGCTGGGGGCGGTGCCCATTGCCGGTTCATTGTCCGAGCTGCGTGAGTTTCTGTCGCGCGGCATCATCGATGGTACGACGCTGTCCGATGAGCTGCTGACCGGTTTCAAGGTGGACAACTACGTCGAAAAGATCACTCAGATCCCCGGCGGCATCTTTACCAACAGCACCTTCGTCATCATGAACAAGGCCAAGTGGAACCAGATCAGCGAGGCTGACCGTGAGGCGATCATGGCGATCTCGGGTGAAAAGCTGGCGGTGCGCATGGGCAGCCTCTGGCATGACAATGATGTGCAGGCGCGAGAGCAGCTGAAGGCCCGTCTTGGCGATGACTACATGCTGGCGGACGATCAGTTGAATCAGGCCATCGACCTGGCTTTCGAGCCTGTTCGCGTGGCCTGGCTGGCGAAAGCCGGAGAAGAGGGCGTAGATGGTCAGGAAGCGATCGATTTCTACCGTCAAGAGATTGCAAAAATCTCTCAATAAAAGGCCAGGTGTCATATCTCAAAGCGAGATATGACACCTTCCCACCGAGGTTGTTATGCGGATTTCATTGCTTAACTTGATGGAATATCTGTGCGCCAAAATTTCGATTCTGGCGCTGATCGTCATGTCCGGCATTACATTCATGGATGTGTTTGGACGGGTTGTTTTCAACCATCCCATCGGCTTTTCCTATGAGGTTGTGGGTATTTGTCTGGGGGTCTGCTTTTACTCCGGGCTTTATCACGTCCATAAAAAGCGCAAGCATGTCCGGATTGATTTGTTGGAAAAACTGTTCAGGGGCAAGGCCGGAGAGGTCATTGCCTGGTTTGGGTATTTAGTCGAACTCGTGTTTTTCTCCACACTTGTTTATATGGTCTACAAGCAGATGGAAGAGTCCAGGCAGTTTGGTGATATTTTCATGTTCCTGGGGCTTGATAAGTGGCTGGTCATTGCCGCTATGGCTGTATTTGCAATTATTGCGCTGGTGAGCCTTGTTGTGGCCTATCCGGACAGAGAAAACGGAGAGGCTTGAGGACGACCTATGGAAATGCTGATTGCTTTTACAGTACTGCTGGTATTGCTCTTTCTGCGGGTGCCTATCGCCATCGCCACTGGTCTGGTGGGTATCCTGGGACTGTCACACTACCAGGGCTGGAGTGCAGCGCTGAGCCAGTTGGGCATGATTGCTACGGAAACCGTGCTGTCTTATGAGTTTGCCGTCATTCCGCTGTTCATCCTGATGGGCAACATCATCAGCCGCTCAGGGCTGGCGGAGGAGTTGTATAACGCGACGCATGCGTTGGTCGGGCACCACAAGGGCGGGCTGGCCATTACCACGATTGGTGCTTCAGGGGGCTTCAGCACCTTCTGCGGTTCCAGTTTTGCCACGGCGGCTACGATGACACGTATCGCCTACCCCTCGATGAAAAAGTTCGGCTACAGTGATGGCCTGGCAACGGGTTCCATTGCCGCTGGCGGTACTCTGGGTATTCTGATCCCCCCCTCCATTGCGCTGGTGTTCTACGGCATCATCACGGAAACGGATATCGGCAAGCTGTTTGTGGCCGGGGTCATACCGGGCATCATCGGTGTGCTGTTCTACATTGCAGCAGTGCTGTTCACCGTGCATGTGCTCAAGGACAAGTGTACTGACAGTGACGAGGCCAGTCTCAAGGACAAGCTGCTGGCGATTCGTCAGTTGTGGGCCTTTTCGCTGTTGATCTTTATTGTGCTCGGCGGCATTTACTTCGGCTTTTTCTCGCCGACTGAAGCGGCAGGTGTTGGCTCTGTTGGTGCCATCTTGATCACGCTGATTCGCGGCAAGCTGTGCATGCAGAAAATGCAGGATGCACTGGAAGACTCGGCGGCGACAACGGTTTCGCTGGTGGCGATCCTGATCGGCTCACTGATCTTTGCCAACCTGGTCAACGTATCCAACCTGCCGTTCACCATTGTGGAGTGGATCGAAGGTCTCAATCTGGGACTGATCGGCGTGCTGATGGTGATCATCCTGATCTACTTTGTACTGGGCGCCGTGCTGGAATCGATCTCCATGCTTCTGCTCACGGTGCCGGTGTTTTATCCGGTGGTGCAGGGTATGGGGATGGATCTGATCTGGTTCGGTATTATCGTGGTGATCGCAACCGAGATCAGTCTGATTACCCCCCCTGTCGGGCTTAATGTCTTTGTCTTGAAATCAGTGGTACCCGATGTCGACCTTAAGGTGATCTTCAAAGGGGTATTTCCTTTCCTGGTCGCGGATATCTTCCGCCTGATGCTGATTATTGCTTTCCCTGCGTTGTCCCTGGTTCTCGTCGACATGATGTAATCAGGGCTTTGAACCGCGGCTACCGTCCTGTGCCTGGATGGTAGCCGTTTTTTTATGCCTGGCCCCGGAATTTGCACTCGGACAGCGGGCAGTTGTCAGCCAGAAAGCTGGCGATACGCTCGGAGCGTTCCCGGCGGGTGTCTTCAGACGCATCAGGGTCTACCAGAGACGAAGCGATGAGGAAGGAGTAGACCAGGTGGGCCAGGTCACTGGCCTGCTGGGAGGGGTGCCCCATATCCTTGAACAGGTCTTCGATGAAGCTGATACGATAGCTGTCGACTTCGTCCACGGTGGCACGGGCAATCTCATCACGTCGAGCCCAGGCGCGCAGTGAAATCTCGATCGAGGCCGCCTTGTGGGCCTTGTCGCCCTTAAGCGGCAGGGACATCAGTTCGAACAGCTGCTCCCTGCTGTCGGATGAACGCTGCTTGAGGCTTTCGATAACCGCTTCGGTGGCCTTGAGGCGCCAGCTGTCCAGAATTGCCTGCAGCAGGTCTTTACGGCTGTCGAAATGATAATAGAAACTGCCACGGGTGATTTTCAGCTTCTTGGCCAGGTTATCAACGCGGACCATATCAATGCCACTGGTGGCCAGAACTTGAGTGGCCGCATTTATCCAGTCGGCACGTGACAGGCGTTTGGTAGCCATAATTGGTAGTGTCACTCCATCTATAAGTCGGTGCGTCCCAGTATACCGCGAAATATTATTCAAGGTGACCGGGATACAGCGAATTTATGGCTGCATTATCAGGATGCATTGTTGTTTTCTGCTATAGCTCAAGACACGATCTTACCTGTTGTTGTTTCAATTAGTTGAGGCAGGTTTGCTGATGGTGATCAAGTTGCTGCTTAAGGCATACATTAATGTTTGTTTTATGGTTGTGCGCGATCCAGTCTAGAATTCATACGGCAGATGTTGACTCGGCAATTGTGCTGACGGTGCCGGGTTCGTATAGAGAGGTATGAAAGTGATGCGGTCACTGGAGCTGAAATTGCCGCCACCGCTAGTGGCGGTGGTCGTGGCACTGCTGATATACGCCGGTGACTGGCTTTCACCGGATAGTCTCAGAGTCCGTCTGGAACCGCTCTGGGCTCTGCTGCCCCTGGGGCTGTCATTGCTGTTGGCACTGATGGCAGTAGGGCACTTCTTCAAGGCGGGCACCACGGTACACCCTCACTGTCCGGAAAAAAGCAGTTGCCTGGTTGTACATGGCATTTATCGCTACAGCCGCAACCCCATGTATCTGTCACTGCTTCTGATTCTGGTGGCATGGTCGCTCCATCTGGGCTGGCTGCTGGCGCCCCTGGGCTGGGTACTTTTCGTGCTGTGGATCACCCGTTTCCAGATCCGCCCCGAGGAGCGGATGCTGGAGCGGCTGTTCGGTGAGGAGTATCGAGCCTACTGTCGTCAGGTCAGGCGGTGGCTTTAGCCTTGTTGCTGTCCCTGTCGGTATGCCCGCAGCCGGTCTGATTACCCAGACTTTCCCAGGCTTCATACTGGCTGAGGAACACCTGTCCGCTCAGGTCCTCGAGGAAATGGGTTCGCTTGAGGCGGTCCATGACCGGGCCTTTGACCTCGGACAGATGGAAGGTAACGCCACTGTCCTTGAGACGGTGATTGATCGCTTCCAGGCTCTCCAGTGCCGAGGCGTCGATCAGATTGACGGCCGGGCACATCAGCACCAGGTGTTTTACGTCCGGTTTCCGTGCCACCAGATCATAGATCCGGTCTTCCAGATAGCGGGCGTTGGCGAAGTAGAGGCTTTCGTCTACGCGCAGGGTCAGAATCTGGTTGCAGGTTTCAACTTCGAAGCGGTCTACATTACGGAAATGCTCGGTACCGGGTACACGCCCTACCACAGCACTGTGTGGTTTGCTGGTGCGGTACAGGTAGAGCAGGATCGACAGGCCGACGCCGGCAATAATGCCCAGCTCCACGCCTTCCACCAGGGTCAGCAGGATGGTGGCCAGCATGGCGGCAAAGTCACTGCGCGAATAGTCCCAGGTTCGCTTCAGGGCGCCCAGATCCACCAGTGACAGTACGGCCACGATGATGGTGGCCGCCAGCGTCGCCTTGGGCAGGAAGAAAATCAGCGGCGTCAGCAGCAGGGTCGCAATGGCGATACCCACGGCGGTAAAGGCACCTGCCGCCGGGGTTTCGGCGCCGGCGTCAAAGTTGACCACCGAGCGGGAAAAGCCGCCGGTGACCGGGAAGCCTCCTGATACCGCCGAGGCGATGTTGGAACTGCCCAAGCCGATCAGTTCCTGGTCCGGTGAGATCCGCTGACGGCGCTTGGCTGCCAGCGTTTGGGCCACGGAGACGGACTCGACGAAACCGATGATGCTGATCAGCAGGGCAGAGACCAGCAGTTGCTGCCAGAGGTCGGCATCAAAGCTGGGCAGTTGCAGCCCGGGCAGGCCGCTGGGAACCTCGCCCACCACCTTGACGCCACTGCCCTGCAGATCCATGCCCCAGGTCGCCAGCGTGGTGGCCGCCACCGCCAGAACCGGCCCGGCCTTGGCGACGATGTCGGCCAGGCGAGCCTGCATGCCCAGCTTGATAAGCAGCGGTTTAAGCTGCTTGCGCACCCAGAACAGGAAGGCGGTGGCGCTGACGCCGATGACCAGCGTCGGCAGGTTGAGCTGATCCAGGTGCCCGCCAATGGACATCAGGATTTCGAGCAGGTTATGGCCGCTGGCATCGACACCGAGGATGTGCTTGAGCTGGCTGGCCGCGATGATGATCCCGGAGGCGGTAATGAAGCCCGAAATCACCGGGTGGCTAAGGAAGTTGGCCAGAATGCCGAGGCGCAGCAGGCCCATCAGAATCAGGATGACCCCGGACAGGAACGCGAGCGCGACGGCAGCGGCCAGATACTCCGCCGTGCCCTGCAGTGCCAGGTTGCCCACGGCGGCGGCGGTCATCAACGAAACCACCGCGACGGGCCCCACCGCGAGGGTGCGGCTGGTGCCGAAAATGGCATAAGCCACCAGTGGCAGGATACTGGCATAGAGGCCGACCTCCGCCGGCAGGCCGGCCAGCAGGGCGTAGGCCAGCGATTGCGGGATCAGCATGATGGTGACGATCATGGCTGCAACCAGGTCGCTGGTCAGGGTGCTGCGGTTATAGACCTTCAGCCACTGCAGTATCGGAAGGTAGCGTTCTAACATCGATTCGCATCCTGTTCGGGGGTGTTGCAAGGGTTATTTCTTGTCGGCAAAGTCACAGGCGGCCGAGGCTTCGTGTTCGGCCGGGCGGTGACGCAGGATCTCCGGTTCGGCCAGCCACTCCTTGCCTTTGAGCATGGCGTTCCAGTAGATCCAGGGCAGCATTTTCTCTTTCAGCAGCCAGGAGAAACGGCTCGGGCGGGTGCCCTCGACCAGCCAGTTCGGGAAGCTGGGCAGCAGCTTGCCGCCATAGCCGAATTCAGCCAGTACGATCTTGCCGCGCTCGACGGTCAGCGGGCAGGAACCGTAGCCATCGTAAATGGCACGGGGGGGCTTGCCGTCCAGAGCCATGAGTACATTCTCGGCGACTACCGGAGCCTGCTTGCGTACGGCGGCTGCCGTCTTGGCATTGGGCGTGTTGCCGGCGTCGCCCAGTCCGAAAATGTCACCGTAGCGACTGTGCTGCAGCGTTTCCGGGTTCAGTTCGACCCAGCCGGCGTCGTCAGCCAGCGGGCTGCTGCTGATGAATCTGGGAGCGCGCTGGGGCGGGCAAACATGCAGCATGTCGAAGGACTTTTCGACCTCTTCCACCTCGCCGTCGGCTCGGGTCACCTTGAAGCGCGCCAGACGCTTATCGCCATCCACCGCGATCAGCGTGTGCTGGAAGGCGAGGTTGATGCCGTAACGCTCCACATACTCCATCAGTGCCGGTACATAGTCGGCGACACCGAACAGGGCGGCACCGGCGGTACAGAATTCGATGTCGAGGTCCTTGATCACGCCGCTGCGCAGCCATTGGTCGCAGGCCAGGTACATCGCCTTCTGCGGTGCCCCGGCGCACTTGATCGGCATCGGCGGCTGGGTGAACAGTGCCTTGCCCTTGCGCGTACTCTGTACCAGTTCCCAGGTGTAGGGCGCGAGATCAAAGCGGTAGTTGGAGGTGACGCCATTGCGGCCCAGGGTCTCGCGCAGACCGGGAATGGCGTCCCAGTCGAGTGTCAGGCCAGGGGCCACGATCAGGATGCGGTAACCCAGATGTTCACCATCTTCCAGTACCACCTGTTGTTGCTCCGGCAGGAAGGATGAGGCCGCGGCCTGGTACCACTTGACCTGTTTCGGCATCACTTCTGACATCGGGCGGACGGTCTGTTTGCGTTCGAATACCCCTCCACCGACTAACGTCCAGCCCGGCTGGTAGTAGTGTTCCTGGCGTGGTTCAATGATGGCAATATCCAGGTCCGGACGGCGCTTAAGCAGACTGCCGGTGACGGCCTGGCCGGCGGCACCGCCGCCGATGATCAGCACATCGTGGCGTTTGGCCGCCACCCGGGCGCCTTTTTCCGCCGGTTGAGTGTTGGCAGCCAGTTGCTCGATTCGCTCGCGCTGGGCGCTGAGGTCGTAGCCGGCGGCCGCCGTGGTTTTCAGGATCGCATCCACGTCCAGACGCGGTGCTTCAGACAGGGCCCAGAGGGTGCTGCAACGGGTGCCAGTGCGGCAGAACGCCAGTACAGGCCCCTTGAGCTGGTTCATCAGTTCGGTAAATCGGGCGACGTCAGCGTCGGTGATCTGACCCGAAACGACCGGCTGGTAGTGCCAGTCCAGACCATGTCGCTTGGCCGCTTCACGGATCTCCTCCATGCCGGGCTGGTCCTGGCTTTCCTTGTCGGGGCGGTTGCAGATGATGGCCTTGAACCCTCTGGAGGCGGCAACGCCCACATCGGCGGCGGTAATCTGCGGACTGACACTGAGAAATGGCGTTAACTGATGAATTTCCATTCTGGCGGCTCCTGTATTGTTATTGTATATCCGGCTTGGGTCAGAACAGGTTGATCGGCACTTTCAGGTAAACCTGGCCGTTATCCTCTGCCTCAGGCATATGGCCGGCACGCATGTTGATCTGCACTGACGGCAGGATCAGGCGTGGCATGTCGAGGGTGGCATCACGCTCGGTGCGCATGTTGACGAAGTCTTCCTCGCTGATGCCGGTCTTGACGTGGATGTTGTGTTCACGCTCTTCGGCGACGGTGGTTTCGTAGGCGTATTCCTCACGGCCAGGCGCCTTGTAGTCGTGGCACATGAACAGGCGGGTTTCATCCGGCAGGGTGAACACCTTCTGGATCGAGCTGAACAGGGTGCGCGCATCGCCACCGGGGAAGTCACAGCGTGCGGTGCCGTAATCCGGCATGAACAGGGTGTCGCCGACAAAGGCAGCATCACCGAAAACGTACGTCATGCAGGCGGGGGTGTGGCCCGGGGTATGCATCGCCTTGCCTTCCAGATTGCCGATGCGGATGCCGTCGCCGTCGTTGAACAGGGCGTCGAACTGGCTGCCGTCACGGGCGAACTCGGAGCCGGCATTGAACGCCTTGCCGAACGTTTCCTGGACCGTGGTGATATGAGCGCCGATGCCGGTTTTGGCGCCGGTTTTGTCCTGCAACCAGGGCGCGGCAGACAGGTGATCGGCATGGACGTGAGTTTCGAGAATCCAGTCCACGGTCAGGTTCTGCTCGGTGATGAAGCTGAGGATCGCTTCCGCCGAGTCAGTGGCGGTCTTGCCGGCGGCATAGTTGAAGTCGAGCACCGAGTCGATGATGGCGCAGTGGTTTGATTCAGGGTCCTGAATGACATAACTGTAGGTAAAGGTCGGCTCGTCGAAGAAAGCGGTAACAATCGGTTGCATGATGCCTCCAGGGTTAAATTGCTTTTTATTATATGCTTATAACTTATTCATCAATACTAATGTGTATTTGGCTGTCTGCCAAATAGGGAAAGGTTATAAACGGCAAGGTTTTCATGTTTTTGTCAGAGGATGCCGGCCTGTTGCATCTCTTCGATGACAATCCGGTGAACCTGCTGCACGGCCCTGTCAGTATGGCTGTTCGGTTTGCTCAGTGATGACAGGGGGTCACGACTGTAGGCCAGGTAGGGGTACCAGGCGGTGTTAAGGCCGTGATTGAGAAAGCGCAGACCGGCGGAATCCTCCTCTTCCATAATCAGCAGAGGTTCGGGTACATAGCCCCAGCCCAGTCCATCCTTGATCGCATCACGGATCAGCTCGAAGCTGCTCAGCGCCAGGGTTTCGGTGCCCAGGTTGGCCAGCCAGAAACGTTCCTGCTGGTCACTGTCCAGGTAGGTGACCTGGGTCGAGCCGGACAGGTCGGTGTTGTTCAGGTGGGTCAGCCGGGCCAGGCGGTGGTGCTCGGCCGCCATCATCTGCATGCGGATCCGGGTGATGATCTGCTGGTAGAGGCTGTCGCCCGCATAGTCGGGGTTGAAGGCCATGGCATAGGCCAGGTCCAGTTGCCCCTGGCGTACCAGTTCCGGCAACTCGTCCGCACCGGCGAAGCGCATGCTCAGGCGGATGCCGGGCAGGGAGGTGCGGATCCGGGTTATCACCCGGCGCCAGAAGGATTCGCTCATCACATCATCACGGCCGATGTTCAGTTCGCAGAGTTCCTCTCCGGGAGGCAGGGCGCAGCGATACAGAATCTTCTCCTGCAATGTCAGCAGACGTTGGCAGTCATCCAGAATCAGCTCGCCGACCGGAGACAGGGCCAGGCTGTTTCCCCGACGCACGAACAGTTGGGTATCCAGTTCATCTTCCAGTGCGCTGATCGCCATGCTGAGCGTGCTGCGGTTGCGACCCAGTTCAGCGGCGGCAGCGGCGATGGAGCCTTGCTCGGCGACGGTTACGAAATAGAGCAGGTGTTCAGTGCGCATGGTGATATCGGCCTATTAGGAGTTCAGCGTCATTATAGTTGACGCTGAGCGATTAGGGTTTGTCATCTACCGCCGATAAAGTAGGCATATCATGGGCAGGGTGCCGGGATTCGGCACAGGTTGAGGCATATATGCATTGGATATTTTTGATTCTGGCGGTTGTGGGGGAAGTCCTGGGCACTACCCTGATGAAATTGATCGTGGAAGAAGGCTATCTGCTGTACGGCACTTTGGTGGCGGTAGCGATGGTGGGGTTGTCCTACCTGTTTTTGAGTCGTGCGACTCTGCGCATTCCGATTACCTTGGCAAACGCCTTCTGGGAAGGCATGGGAATGGTACTCATTGCTCTGATGTCCCTGTTGTGGCTGGGAGAGCAGATCACTGGGTATCAGGCCGCAGGTCTGGTGCTGGCGCTGGTGGGTGTGGCGCTGACCAACTATGGCCACCATTATCAGCAGACCCAAGAGGAGCCGGCGCGCAAGGAGGCCGTATGAATGTCGCTCTGGTCTATCTTCTGGGATCGGTGGTACTGGATGTTCTGGCCAATCTGGCGCTGGAACACTCGGACGGCTTTCGTCGCCGTGTTTGGGGCGCCCTGGCCGTTGTAGCGATCATGGTCGCTTTCGCGCTGCTGGCGCTGGCGGTGCAGACGATGGATCTGTTCATCGCCTATGCGATCTGGGGTGTGTTGTCGATTACCGGCACGGCGCTGGCGACCTGGATGGTATTCGGCCAGCGCCTGAACTGGATCAGCTGGCTGGGTATCAGCCTGCTGATTCTGGCGATCCTGCTGATGCGGCTGGGCGGTTGAGTTCGGCCTTTGTCTATAGCGCCCCTGCGGTGGCTCACTCCCGTTTGGGGCCTATCCAGATCTGCTGCACATTGACGAACTCCAGGATGCCGTGTGGCCCCAATTCGCGGCCATAGCCCGAGCGCTTGATACCGCCGCTGGGCAGGCGTGGATCGGTTTTCACCAGCCCGTTGACCACCACCTGCCCGGCTTCGATCTCTTTTGTCATCGCTTCGCCTCGATTCCGCTCGGTCCAGATGGAGGCGGCCAGGCCATATTCGGTGTCGTTGGCGATCTGCAGAGCCTGCGCGGCACTGTCTGCTTTCAGCACCACGGCCACCGGGCCGAAGGTCTCCTCACGACAGGCCGCCATTTCATTGGTTACTTCGGTCAACAGGGTGACGGGGTAGAAGAAGCCATCTCCTTCAGGGACTTGTCCACCCAGCAGGCAGCGCGCACCGGCGGCCAGGGTTTCCTCCACCTGCCGGCTCAGTTCTGCCCGCAGATCTTCTCGTGCGATGGGGCCGATATCCGTTGCCGGATCGGCTGGGTCGCCCAGGCGTAATTTCTCCAGCCGTACTTTCAACAGTTCGACAAAGCGGTCATGCACGGTCGCTTCCACGATAATCCGCTTGGCGGCGATGCAGGACTGGCCGGCATTGATGATCCGTGACAGCACGATGGCGTCGGCGGCCTGCTCCAGGTCTGCATCCTTGAGCACGATGGCCGGATCCGAGCCGCCCAGTTCCAGTACCGCTGGCTTGAGTTCGGCGGCGGCCAGCGACGCTACCCGGCTGCCGGCTGCGCTGGAGCCGGTGAAGGACACGGCCCGCACCTGAGGGTGGCGGATCGCCCCTTCGACAGCAGTCGTGGCCAGCGGCAGGTTCTGCAGGATGCCAGCGGGAGCCTCGGCCTGCACGAACAGGTCGGCGATTGCTTCGGCACAGGCCGGGACATGAGGGTCGTGCTTGAGCAGGCAGGTGTTGCCCGCCATCAGTGCCGGAGCGCAGAAGCGGAACGCCAGCCAGAAGGGGGCGTTCCACGGCAAAATACCCAGTACTGGCCCCAGTGGCAGGTGCTGTACATAGCTGCTGCTGGCATCCGAGAGCAGCGTCAGGGGGGCCAGGTAATCAGCGGCATGGGCGGCATAATGCTCGGCGCACCAGGCCGCTTTCTGTATCTCGCCTCGCGCTTCTTTGACCGGCTTGCCCATCTCCTGCGTCATCAGGCGCGCCAGATCGGTTTCCTGCTCACGCATCAGCGTGGCCACGCGGTTCAGTACTTCGGCACGCTGCGCAATCGATTGCTTGCGCCAATGTGCAAAGGCCTGGGTCGCTGTGTCGATGCGTGCTTCCATGCCGGCCGGGTCCAGCGCCGGATATTCATGCAGCAGCTGGCCGTTGGTAGGGTTGATCACTTTCAGCATCATTTGGCGCCTCCCTGTTTGCGTTTCTGCCTGCGCTTGTCATTGCTGGCCGAGGTAATGGGAACCGGAGCCTTGTGGTCGTCCGCTGTCTGGGGGATTTGGTTGCGGCCGTCTGTCTCGGGTTTGACGGCAAAGTCCTGAGGCACTTCCTCGAAGAAAGAGCCGCAGCCGCGCTCGGTGATGTAGAAGGTGTCGGAGATGCCGCAGGTCTTGTTGCCGTCCACGCCCCACATCCAGGGGATGATATGGAAGGTCATGCCGGGCTCGAGTACCGAACTGTCGCCCCCCTTGAGACTGAGTATGTAGCCCTCGTCCCAGCTGGGTGGAAAGGCGATGCCGATGGAGTAGCCCGAGCGGGTAATCAGACGGGCGCCGACATCGTTATCGGTGATGATCGAACGTACAATATGGTCGGCATCGGAGACGGTGAGTCCCGGTCGCAGCTCATGGCGAATCTGGTGCAGGGCGTTCTTCATCGTTTCCTGCGCCTTGTACATGGACTCGCTCAGTTCGCCGCAGATCACGGTCCGCATCAGTGCCGTGTGGTAGCGTCGGTAGCAGCCGCCGACCTCCAGAAACACATGCTCGCCGGGCTGGACGGTACGACCCTCCCAGGTGGCGTGGCCGATCATGGTACGCGGCCCCGAGGTGACATAGGGCATCACCGCCGGGAAGTCGCCACCGGCACGGAACATGGCAGCACTGATGGCGCCGCCGATCTCGTTCTCGGTCACGCCGGCCTGACAGACCTCAATGCCGGCCTCCATGCCGGCGCGAGCGGCACGGGCGGCGATGCGCATGACATCCAGTTCAGCGGCCGACTTGCACTTGCGGCCCTCCTCAACGATGCCGAAGCAGTCCATCAGCCGACCGCCCTTGAAGGCGGTCTTGAAGTAGTCCTGATGGTAGGCGGGAAAGAAGTAACTGTTGCGCTCATAGCCGAGCACCTTGTCGGACAGGCCGAATTCGCGCAGCGACTCGATCAGCATCTGGATGGCATCGCCGGTGTCGGAGTAGGGGCGCGTCTTGTCTACCCAAGTGCGGGCGTGGACGTTGGACTCTTCCATCATCCGCGTGATCATGAACGGCTCGTCATCAATCGGTACCACCAGTGCCTGGAAGTAGGAATAGCCGGTGGTCTGATAGTCGGTCAGGTACATCAGATTTTCCGGATCGGTGATGATCACCGCATCGAGCAGCCGCTTTTGCATGCGCTGGCGCAGCTCACCCAGGCGACGCTGGTATTCCTCGATCGGGAAGGTCATATCGTCACGTTCACGCATTTTCGGCCCCCATCACATGCTTGACGGCGGCCTCCAGCAGGCGCAGCCCCTGTTCCAGGTCGTCATCGGGAATGGTCAATGGCGGGATCAGCTTGACCACCCGACCACCCACGCCGCAGGGGCCGACCAGCAGCCCGCTTTCGAAGCACTGGCGGGCGATTGCCTTGGCGCGGGTACCATCGACCACATCCAGTGCCTGCATCATGCCCTTGCCGCGGACTTCGAAGCCCGCTTCCCGGTAGGGCTCGGCCAGTGCCTGCAGGCGGGCATGAACCTGCTCGCCGCGCTGGCGCGTCTGACGCATCAGTTCATCATCCTCGAAATAGCGCAGCGCCTCGCGGCCGGCGACGAAGGAGAAGCCCTGGCCGCGGAAGGTGCCAGTATGTTCACCCGGCTGCCAGTGGGCATCGTGCTCCGGTTTGACCAGGTTCATCGCCAGCGGTGTGCCGTAGCCTCCGATCCCCTTGGCCAGACAGATGATGTCCGGATCCAGTCCCATACCGTCAAAACTGAAATACTGGCCGGTGCGGCCGCAGCCCGCCTGAATATCGTCAAATATCAGCAGGGCACCGGTATCGCGGGCCAGTTGCTGCAGTTCCAGCAGCCATTCGCGGCTGGCGATGTTGACGCCACCCTCGGCCTGCAGTGGTTCGATGATGAAGGCTGCCGGTGCATCGACCCCGCTGGAACTGTTCTCCAGCGTTTCGCGCAAGGTGTTCAGGCAGCCCATGCCGCAGCCGCCAGTGGTCTCGAAGGGTGCATGGCTGACATGGTTCAGCGGTACCCCGGCGGCGTTGCGGAAATACTGGTTTGCGGTGCAGGCCAATGACCCCAGCGTCATGCCATGGAACCCTTGACTGAAGGCGATGATATGGCTGCGACCGGTCACCCGGCGAGCCAGTTTCAGTGCGGCTTCTACGGCGTTGGTGCCGGTGGGACCCATGAACTGCAGCTTGTATTCCCAGTTGCGCGGTTTGAGGATGGTGTCGACGAAGGCCTGAATAAAGTCGCGCTTGACGTCAGTGGCCATATCGAGGCTGTGGGCCACACCGTCCGCCTCGATAAAACGGATCAGCGCTTCCTTCATGCGTGGGTTGTTATGGCCAAAGTTGAGTACGCCGGCTCCGGCAAAAAAATCGATATAGCTGCGCCCCTGTTCATCTATCTGGCGAGCATTGGAGGCCTTGGTGAAAACCGTCGGATAGGCACGAGAGTAACCACGGATTTCGGATTCCCAGCGTTCAAACAGTTCCATACAGATCTCCTTCTGCATCGGGTTGTGGCTCGGCATCCGCAGGCTGTGCCTGCAGCAGTGATCTGGGTTTGTGAGCCGGTGCATGACCGGAAGATGTACAGCTGAAAGTAAAACAGCAGCCCTGAGCGAGCCGGTTTGACGTTGTTTCCCCTTCAACGTAGGAGACAAAAAGCGGGTCAGCAAGCCGGAAGTGAATATTCTTTCTGCTTCCGGCTGTTAGCGAAGAATTACTCGGGGAGTGGGGCGCCGACCAGACGGGCGAATACTTCTACCACTTTGGGGATGAGGTCATCGTTGAAGACGTAGTGGGGGCTGTGGCAGGAGTGCTGGTAATTATCCTCACGTGCCATACCGATCAGGGCAAAAGCGCCAGGAATACGGTTCAGGTAGTAGCTGAAGTCTTCCGAGGCCATGATGGGCAGGTGAATGCTGTTACAGCTCCAGTCGCTGCCCAGGCTGGCTTCCAGTGCATCGCGATAGCGGGTAGCGGCATCGACATGGTTGATGGTTGCCTCGTAGCGCTTGGCGGTTTCGACCTGAGCGTTGACGCCATAGCTGCGTGCGGTGTCCTCGGTAATTTCCTTGATCAGGCAGTTGATGGTATCACGCAGTTCCGGCTGGCTCAGGCGGATGCTGCCACCCAGCGAGACGGTTTCCGGTGTCACGTTGGCAGCGCTGATCGCCTTGATCTGGGTGACGCTGATAACACAGGCGGCCTGTGGCGGCAGCCGGCGGCTAACGATCTGCTGCAGGTTGAGCGTTATGGCGGCAGCAGCCAGTACCGGGTCGCGACACAGCTCCGGTTGACTGGCATGGCCACCCTGGCCGTGCAGCTCGATTTCGAAGGTACCATTACCGGACATCACCGGTCCGTCCGGACAAACCGCCTGGCCGTAAGGAATGGCGGGCCAGTTGTGCCAGCCATAGATCTGCTCGACGCCATTGAGGGCACCGTCCTCAATCATGCTGTGAGCACCGTGTCCGCCCTCTTCGGCGGGCTGAAACAATAGCGTTACCGGTCCGGGCAGTTCAGCCTCGTGCGTTTTCAGCCAGGCGGCGGCAGCCCAGAGCGCGGCGGTATGGCCGTCATGGCCGCAGGCGTGCATGCAACCCGGCTGCTCGGAGCGGTAGGGCAAATCAGTCAGCTCATCGATTGGCAGGGCATCGATATCGCCACGCAGGGCAATGTGTGTGCCCGGGGCATCAGGGGCCAGGGTGGCAACCGTGCCGTAACGGGCACAGCTGCGCCAGGGAATCTTCAGTGTATCCAGCTGTTCACGGATCAGGCGGCTGGTGTTTTCCTCTTGCCAGGTCAGCTCCGGCTGGCGGTGCAGTTGGTGGCGAAACTGCACAGCAGCCGTGATTATCTCTTGCCATCGGTTCTGCATGGTACTTCCTCGCCTGGGATGAGTCTGTTCAGACTAGTTGATAGCGGGAGTTCAGCTCAAGTACGAGTCCACCGTATCCGAGGTGGGCTTCCGGCTACTGCAGTTTGTGCGAGATCTTGACCGCGTCATTGGCGATCTGGTCCAGTGCGTTGCGGGTGAGATGATGCTCCTGTTCTTCAATCTGCCGCAGTGCTTCACTGACATGGCGTACATGTGCCATGGCTGCCTTGCGTGCCCAGCGAGCCTGGCGGCTGATCACGGCGTGGTAGATCTGGCGGTGGTGCTTGTCGATCTGCTGTTTGAATGCTTCGCGATGATTCAGGTTCATCACCGAGGCCTGTACCGAGCCGAGCATCAGCTCCTTGAGGCTGCTCAGAATATGCACCAGGATCGGGTTATGGGAGGCCTCAACAATGGCACTGTGAAAGGCGTGATCCAGATCGGCATTGCTCAGTGGGTCGGCGGTCTCCATTGCCTCGAAGGCGCGAGTGATACGAATCTGGTCCATCTCGGTGGCTCGCTCGGCGGCCAGCGCAGCGGCCTGGCCTTCGAGCTGCTCGCGGACTTCAAAGAGGTCATACAGCGTGCGCGAGTGGTCGGAAAAGGCCTGCATCAACGGGCTGTTCTCTTCGAGCATAGGCAGCGCGCAGGTGACGAAGGAGCCTTTTCCGTGCCGGGTTTCGATCATCCCGCGGCCATGCAGCTCGTGCAGCGCTTCACGCACGATGGATCGCGATACGCCCAGTCGTGCCGATAGCTGGCGCTCGGATGGCATCTTGCGGTCTGGTGCAAGGGTGCCATCGATGATCATCTTTTCCAGGTGGTGGGCGATCGACTGGGCCGTCGAGTGGGGCTGTCTGTTTGGCATCTTATCCACTGGTTCGACCAGTTGTCGTTATTGTTTAGGTTTTACCGCTGGTGTCCGGCGACACTTGAGTAAATATCGGTCATTCAGCCGAGAGCGTCCATGTAAAACGTTTAAAAACTGGTCCGACCAGTTTGCCTTTGGCTGGACGGACCGGATTCCCTCACCAATGATTCCCATCACGCAGCGCCATAGATAGCTGGTTTCGACGGCTACCCGGCCGCTGCTGCTATTCCGCCCCGTTCTGTTTTCCGCTCGAACAATAACAATCATGGAGAACCAACATGAGCAAAGATGATCTGCACCTTTCCGTGGAGGGCCTGAAGCCCAGACGCGGGTTCCTTAAATCCGTCGCTCTGGCAGGAGCACTTGTAGCTGGTACGTCGATGCTGGCAGCGACACCGGCGCAGGCCGCCCAGACCTGGAAAATCCAGTCTGTCTGGGATGCCGGAACCGTGGGCTATACCCTGTTTGAAGAGTGGTGCAACGAGATGGAGGACAAGACCAACGGTGAGTTGATCTTTAAACCCTTCCCGGCCAAATCCGTAGCGGCTGACAACAATGCGCTCTTTGATGCCGTGCGAAATGGCGTTATTCAGGGCATGAACCCCTTTACTCTTTACTGGTCTGGCAAGATCCCGGCATCGGTTTTCCTCTCATCCTATCCGGCAGGTCCGGATCAGCCGCATCAGTGGGACACCATGTTCTACTCGCTCGGGATGCTGGAAAAGACCCGCGAGATCTACAAAAAGTTCGGCCTTTTCTACGTTGGCCCGATTCAGCATGACGCCAACATCATCCACTCCAAGAAGCCGGTCAACAGCCTGGATGATCTCAAGGGCATGAAGGTCCGTCTGCCGGGTGGCATGGTGGCCGAGGTGTTCCAGCAGTTCGGTGTATCCACCGTCAGTCTGCCGGGGTCGGATATCTTCCCGGCACTGGAGAAGGGCACTATCGATGCGGCGGACTATGTGGGGCCGGCGGTTAACTGGGAACTGGGCTTCTCCCAGGTCACTGATTACATTCTGTTCGGCCCGCCTGGGGTGATGTCAGTCTACCAGCCGGTAGACCTGATGGACCTGACCGTGAACCTGCGATCATGGAACAGGCTTGATCCCAAGATCCAGAAAATCGTCGAGGAGGAGGTACGCAACTACTCCCAGCGCCACTATCTGATGATTCAGAAGCGCAATATTGAGGCCATGGAGAAGTTCAAGGAGGCGGGCGACACGGTTTCCCGACTGAGCCAGGAAGATCTTGTGCGGTTCCGCAAGGCCGCGATTCCGGTCTGGTACAAGTGGGCCAACAAGGACGAGGATGCGAGGGCGATCTTCGATCTGCAGCTCAAGTACATGATGAATGATACCGTTGGCTATATCACCGAAGAGGATATCGAGGGAATGGAGTAATCCTCCCGACTTGAATCTGACGGGGGAGACCGGCTCCCCCAGTCTCTTTGCTGTGTAGCTATGAGGTAGTTGAACATGTCCGATCTTGAAGGTTTCGGCTTTGTACTTCCGCACTGGCTCTACTGGGGCTGGTTGGCGGTAATGCCGCTGATCATGATGGCGCTGAACTGGCGCGCCGAAAAACGCAAGGGGCATCTGGCCGAGTCTCACCCGATCATGGGCGAAGTGCAGGCGGATGAAGACCCGGTCATTCATACCCGGTTCAAGGGTAACGCGCTGACACGGCTGATTGACTGGACCAGTGAAAAATCGGGTGTCTTTGTCTCATTCTGGACCATCAATGCCGTCTGTTTCTACTTCTATGAAGTGATCATGCGTTACTTCTTCAATATGCCGACCATCTGGGTCCACGAGGCCAGCTTTCTGCTGCTCGGGATGCAGTATCTGCTGGCGGGGGCTTACACCCTGCTGGAGGGGGGGCATGTGCGGGTAGACGTCATGTACAACCTGCTGCCGGAACGAGGCCGGGTGGGTATGGATATCTTCACTTCAATGTTCTTTTTCATCTTCACGCTGGCACTGGCAGGCACCTCCTGGACCTTCTTCAAGGACTCCTTCGGCATGGGTGAAACCACGGTGGAAACCTGGGGCATCCAGTATTGGCCGGTGAAGGGAATGATGCTGCTTGGCTCTTTGCTGATCCTGCTCGCGGGTGTGTCAAAACTGATCAAGGATATTGCGTTGTACGTGCGCATGGGCCGGGAGGGTGCACAATGAGCAGTTCTGCTGCAGATACCAAAATTCAACATCCGTTACAGCACCAGAGGCCGCTGAGCGGTGTGCTGGGCACCTGGCTGATGATCATCGCAACCCTTGGCCTGGGTTTTGTGGTACTGATCGAAATGATCAATATCCTGTTCTACGACCCCTACGGTGATGAGTACTTTCTGTTTCGCCTGGCGGGCATCCTCGGCAATGTGGATATAGGCCCGCTGACCTACCTGATGTTCGGCTCCCTGCTGGTAGCACTGATGATGGGGCTGCCGCTGGCATTCGTGACCGGTGGCCTTGGCGTTGTATTCATCTATCTGGTGGGCGATGCGATGATGTTGAACATCATCCCGGGTCGTATCTTCCCGATGATGACCAACTCCGACCTGGCCGCGATTCCGCTGTTCATCTTCATGGCCTCGATGCTTGAGCGTGCCGGCCTGATCGAGGAGATGTTCAACGTGGTTTACAAGTGGATGGGCGGTCTCAGCGGCGGCCTGGCCACGGCGACGATCATCGCCTCCACGATTCTGGCGGCCATGGTGGGC
Source organism: Marinobacterium maritimum (assembly GCF_039523155.1). NCBI lineage: Bacteria > Pseudomonadati > Pseudomonadota > Gammaproteobacteria > Oceanospirillales > Oceanospirillaceae > Marinobacterium > Marinobacterium maritimum. The sequence goes on from NZ_BAAAET010000001.1 coordinate 21,016, forward strand.
GTCATCGGTGCCGCCGTGGTGACAATGGGCATCATCGCGCTGCCGGCGATGCTCAAGCGACACTACGATCACCAGATCGCGCTGGGCTCGATCATGGCCGGGGGCACCCTGGGCATACTGATCCCGCCGTCGATCCTGGCGATTCTGTACGCCGTGGTGGCACAGCAGTCCGTGGGCGAACTCTACCTGGGGGCGGTTGTACCGGGCCTGCTGTTGTCCGGCATGTATATCGCATACGTCCTGATTCGCACTATGCTCAATCCGGATCTGGGGCCACCGGTGCCGGTGGAGGAACGGATATCCTTCTCAGAGAAACTGATGTTGCTGAAAGATCTGATCGCGCCGATCGTTCTGGTGATGCTGGTTCTCGGGCTTCTGTTCGGTGGCGTCGCCACGCCGGTGGAAGCGGCCGGCATTGGCTCCTTTGGTGCCGTACTGGTGGCCTGGAAGCACGGCTCCTTCTCGGTGCAGGCGCTGCGTGAGGCTTCGGTCACCACCGCCAAGGCATCTGCCATGGTGCTCTGGATCATGTTCGGTGCCTCAGTATTCGTCGGTTTCTACATCCTGCAGGGAGGTCAGGCCTTCATCACCGAGACCATTCTCGGTACCGGGCTGTCGCCCTACGGCATCCTGTTCCTGCTGATGGTGCTGCTGGTGATCCTGGGCATGTTCCTCGACTGGGTGGGTATCCTGCTGCTGGCAGTGCCGATCTTCATCCCGATCGTGCAGGCACTGGAGTTCGAAGGCCTGTTCGGTCTGCCGCCAGTACCGGGCAAGGACGTGGTGCTCTGGTTCGGGGTGCTCTATTTGGTCAACATGCAGATGTCCTTCCTCAGCCCGCCGTTCGGCTATGCCCTGTTCTATATCCGCGGTGTCTGTCCGCCGGAGATTTCCATGGGCACCATCTTCCGCTCTTCTCTGGTGTTCCTGGCGCTTCAGGCGACGGGGCTGATGCTGTGCATCCTCTTCCCGGGACTGATCACCTGGCTGCCCAACCTGGTGTACGGCTGATGAACTGATTTTCCCTTTGCGGGGCCCAGGCTCCGCCAGACCTTAAACAATAATCAGAAAAAGAGATCTGGATATGAATAATCGAATCCAGGCGGGTGGCCTGCAGGTCGACTCGTCCCTCTATGCCCTTGTTAACGATGAAATTGCACCCGGAACCGGAGTTGACCCGGTCGATTTTTGGAGCGCTTTTGAGCAGATCCTGAACGACCTGGGGCCCGAAAACCTGGCCTTGCTGCAGAAGCGGGACCGCCTCCAGGCCGAAATCGATGGCTGGCACAAGGCGAACAAGCATACGCCTTTCGATGTGCAAGCCTACATGCAGTTCTTGACCGAGATTGGCTACCTGTTGCCGGAAGGTGAGTCCTTCCGCATAGGGACCGAGAATGTGGATGACGAGATCGCACGGATCGCGGGCCCTCAGCTGGTGGTGCCCTGCAGCAATGCCCGCTTTGCCCTCAACGCTGCCAATGCACGTTGGGGAAGCCTCTACGATGCGCTCTATGGCACTGACGTCATCGATGAAGCCGATGGCTGTGAAAAGGGCAGCAGTTTCAACCCCGAACGTGGTCGGCGAGTGATCGCCTGGGCGGCAGACTTCCTGGACAGCGTTGCCCCGCTGGCGCAGGGGGGGCATGCCGAGGTGACGGAGTATCGGGTGCAAAAGGGGCAGGGCAAGGCGATCAGTCTCAGCGTGCAGCTGGCAGACGGTACCCGTACCGAACTGCAGCATCCGGAGCGCTTTGCCGGCTATCACGAAGAAGGCGCAACCTGTGGTGTGCTGCTACGCAACAACGGTCTGCATGTAGAGCTGCAGATCGACCCTCAGCACCCGATCGGGCAGCTGTCACCGGCCGGTGTGCGTGACGTGCTGATGGAGTCGGCAATGAGCACCATCATCGACTGCGAAGACTCCGTTGCGGCGGTTGATGCCGAAGACAAGGTGGGTGTCTATCGTAACTGGCTCGGCCTGATGCGCGGCACACTGGAGGATACCTTCTCCAAGGGGGGACGAAAGCTGACCCGTCGCCTGCACGCAGACAGGACCTATACCGCCCCCGACGGCAGCAGTCTGACTCTGCATGGCCGCAGCCTGCTGCTGGTGCGCAATGTGGGGCACCTGATGACCACCGATGCGGTACTGGATGCCGACGGCCAGGAAGTGCCCGAAGGTTTTCTGGATGCCATGGTGACCACCCTCTGTGCCCTGCATGACCTCAAGGGGCTGGGGCGCTATCGCAACAGCCGCACCGGCAGCGTCTATATCGTCAAGCCGAAGATGCACGGGCCGGAGGAATCAGCGCTGACCGACAGGCTGTTCAACCGGGTCGAACAGGCGCTGGGACTGCCGGCTAATACCCTGAAAGTGGGCGTCATGGACGAAGAGCGCCGCACATCAGCCAACCTCCAGGAAACCATCCGTTCAGTGCGCAACCGCCTGATGTTCATCAATACCGGCTTCCTCGATCGGACCGGTGATGAGATCCACACCTGTATGGAAGCGGGGCCTGTCCTGCCCAAGGAGGCGATCAAGGCCCAGCCCTGGATCCAGGCCTATGAGGATCGCAACGTCGATATCGGGCTGGCCTGCGGCCTGGAAGGGGTAGCGCAGATCGGCAAGGGGATGTGGCCGATGCCGGACGAGATGAAGAAGATGATGGCAGCCAAGCTGGCGCACCCGCGCGCCGGGGCCAACTGTGCCTGGGTACCCTCACCCACAGCCGCGACCCTGCATGCGACTCACTATCACCAGATCAATGTGCAGGCCCGTCAGGAGGAACTGATGTCGCGTCAGCTGGCGCCGCTTGAGCTGCTGCTGACGCCGCCTCTGCTGGGCGACATGCCCTTGAGCCCCGAGCAGATCCAGGCCGAGCTGGACAACAACGTGCAGGGCATTCTCGGTTATGTGGTGCGTTGGGTCGGGCAGGGGATCGGCTGCTCAAAGGTGCCCGATATCCACAATGTCGGTCTGATGGAGGACCGGGCGACGCTGCGTATCTCCAGTCAGCACCTGGCCAACTGGTTGCAACACGGCATCTGTACCGACGACCAGGTGATGGAAACCCTGAAGCGGATGGCCGAGGTGGTGGACAAGCAGAATGCCGGCGATCCGGCCTATACCAACATGTCGCCGGCTTTCGACGTCAGCATTCCGTTCCAGGCCGCCTGCGACCTGATCTTCAAGGGCTGTGACCAGCCCAACGGCTACACGGAGCCGTTGCTGCACCATCACCGGCGTGTACTGAAACAGGCGGCGGGGCACTGAGCCCCGTCATGTAGCTGAGTTCATTCTTGAAGGTATCCAGAACATGTTAACCATCACTCGACTGGATCAGCAGGATGCTCGCCTGCTGATCCAGGGGGCAAGACAGAAGGCCGATGAGATCGGCGTGCCCATGTGTATCGCCATCGTGGACGAGTCCGGCAACCTGGTCGCGTTTGAACGCATGGATGGTGGCAAGATCACCAGCGTCACCATCGCCCAGGACAAGGCGTTTACCGCCGCGGCTGCCCGCAAGGCAACCCATGAATACAACGAAAAGTGTGTGCCCGGCAGCCTGGTGTTCGGCATCCACACGGCGATGGGCGGACGGCTCTGTGTCGTCGGCGGCGGCCTGCCGGTCAGTGTCGACGGTGAAGTGGTCGGGGGTATCGGCCTGAGTTCCGGTACCCCCGACCAGGATATGGCCTGCGCCCAGGCGGGTATCGATCACTTCCTCAAGGCCAGAGGCTAACCGGGGCCCCAGTGGAGAAAGGTTATGACTCAGGTAAACACGGTCGCGCGAGAGGCACAACGGCGTGAGCTGGCCGAGCGCTTTCGGGCGTTCATCGAGCCCGAATATGTGATCAGTGATGACGAGACACTGCACCCCTACGAGTGTGATGGCCTGTCGATGTACTGTGAGATGCCATTGCTGGTCGTGCTGCCGGGCACGGTCGAACAGGTGCAGCAGGTGCTGAAGATCTGTCACCAGCAAGCGGTTCCCGTCGTGGCACGTGGCGCCGGTACCGGGTTGTGTGCCGGTGCCATGCCGCATGCCGAAGGGGTAGTGTTGTCGATGGCACGCTTTGACCGGATTGTGGAGATCGATGCGGAATCCCGGGCGGCCCGGGTAGAGCCCGGTGTGCGCAACCTGGCCATCAGTGAAGCGGCGGCGGAGTTCGGTCTCTACTATGGGCCCGATCCTTCATCGCAGATCGCCTGCACCATCGGCGGCAATGTGGCTGAAAACTCGGGCGGCGTGCACTGTCTCAAGTATGGCCTGACAGTCCATAACCTGCTCAGCATTGATCTGCTGACCGTTGAAGGCGAGAAGCTGACGCTGGGCAGCCAGGGGCTCGACAGCTGCGGTATGGACCTGATGGCCCTGATGACCGGCTCGGAGGGCCTGCTCGGGGTCGTGACCGAAGTTCGGGTCAAGCTTTTGCCGAAGCCGGAAGTGGCTCAGGTGGTGATGGCCGGGTTTGACTCGGTGCAGGCTGCCGGTGACGCGGTCGGGCGCATCATCGCCGAAGGGATCATCCCGGGTGGGCTGGAGATGATGGACAGTCACGCCATCGTGGCCGCCGAGGCCTTTGCCAAGGCTGGTTATCCGGTGGATGCCGAGGCGTTGCTGCTGTGCGAGGTGGATGGTACCGAGGAGGAAGTACACGAGCATATCGAAGCGGTGGAAAGCCTGTTTCGCAATCTCGGTGCCACCTCCGTCAGGACCTCGCACTCCGAAGAGGAACGGGCGCTTCTGTGGAAGGGGCGCAAGTCGGCCTTCCCGGCAGTAGGTCGTATCTCGCCCGACTATTACTGCATGGATGGCACAATCCCCCGCGGCAAGCTGGCACAGGTGCTGACCGAGATGCAGAAGATGTCCAATGAGTATGGCCTGCGTGTGGCCAACGTCTTCCATGCCGGCGACGGTAACCTGCACCCGCTGATTCTTTTCGATGCCAATACGCCGGGTGAATTCGAGAAAACGGAGGAATTTGGTGGCCGTATCCTCGAACTCTGTGTCGAGGTGGGAGGCTGTATCACCGGCGAGCACGGTGTCGGTATCGAGAAGATCCGACAGATGCCGGTGCAGTTCAACGACCGGGAAGTGGGCCAGTTCCATCACATCAAGGATGCTTTTGATCCACAGGGCACGCTGAACCCGGGCAAGGGGGTCCCGACCCTGCGCCAGTGTCAGGAGTACCGTTCGCTCAACCCCAGGCTGGAACCCAACAGCTCGGTTGCGGCCCAGACCCATTCGCATCAGGAGAAAGGACATGGCTGATCTGAGTCAACAGCTTCAGGGGCAGGTACTCGCGGCACGCGCTGAGGGGCGAGCGTTGACGATCGTCGGCGGCAATACCAAGGCCTTCATGGGGCGGAGCGCCACTGAGGAGCATGAACGACTGGAGTTGTCCGGTCACAGTGGGATTCTGACCTATCACCCGGTCGAACTGGTGCTGACGGCACGGGCGGGGACCACGCTGTCCGAGCTGGAAGCGGCGCTGTCGGAGCAGCACCAGATGCTGTCGTTCGAGCCGCCCCGGTTTGGTCCTGAAGCGACGCTTGGCGGCACTCTGGCCTGCAACCAGTCTGGTCCAGGCAGGCCCTGGTGGGGCTCGGTGCGTGACCAGGTGCTGGGTATTCGCATGATCAACGGCCAGGGCGAGGACCTGCGCTTTGGTGGTCAGGTGATGAAAAACGTGGCCGGTTATGACGTGTCACGGCTGCAGGCCGGGGCGATGGGCTCGCTCGGGGTGATCACCGAAGTCAGTCTGAAGGTACTGCCGAAGCCGGCGGCCAGCTGCACGCTGAAGCTGGCAGTGGGCGCCGAGGAGGCCATCAGGATCATGAATCGTCGCGCGCTGGAATCGCGGCCATTGACGGCCGCCTGCTGGTATCAGGGACATCTCTACCTGCGGCTTAGCGGAGCGCACTCGGCGGTGGAGGCAACGGTGTCACGCTGGGAAGGCGAAGTCGACGAGGCCGGGGATCAGTTCTGGCAGCAGCTGCGTGATCAGCAGCTGACCCTGTTCGATGGCGAGGTACCTTTGTGGCGTTTCTCGGTCAATCCGTCCGCGGCGATGGCTGCGCTTGACGGCGAGTGGATGCTGGACTGGGGCGGTGCCCAGCGCTGGTACCGGGGAGAGGTCGAGAAGGAGCGCATGGAGGCGATTGCAGCCGCCGCGGGTGGTCAGGTCAGCCTCTATCGCGGCGGCGACCGCCAGCAGGAGGTGATGCACGCGCTGCCTCCTGCCATGCAGCAGTTGCAGCAGCGGCTTAAACAGGCCTTTGACCCTGACCATCTGTTCAACCCCGGACGTGTCTATAGCTGGATGTAAGCAGGCTCAACATGAAGACAGATCTGATCGAACATTATCGGGTTCGACCCGAGGGGCAGGAAGCAGAAGAGATACTGCGTACCTGTGTTCACTGTGGTTTCTGTACCGCCACCTGTCCGACCTATCAGGAGCTGAGCGATGAGCGTGACGGCCCGCGAGGGCGCATCTACCTGATCAAGCAGCTGCTGGAAACCGGCGAAGTGACCGAGCGCACCCGTACCCATCTGGACCGCTGCCTGACCTGCCGCAGCTGTGAAACCACCTGTCCGTCGGGGGTGCAGTATGGCCGGCTGATCGATATCGGCCGTGGCCTGGTGGAGGAGAAACTGGAGCGTCCCGTCGCTGAGAAGTGGAAGCGTTGGGCGATCCGGCAGGTTTTGCCCTATCCCGGCCGCTTCGCCCCCCTGTTGAAGCTGGGGCAATGGGCACGGCCGCTGCTGCCGGAATCCCTCAAGCAGAAAGTGCCATCCCCTCAGGCGGCATCGCCCTGGCCGGCACAGCGACACGAACGCGTGATGCTGGCGCTGGCCGGCTGTGCCCAGTCCGTATCGTCGCCCAACACCAATGCGGCTGCTGCGCGGGTACTGGACCGGCTGGGGATTACGCTGGTTGAGGCGCCCGAGGCGGGCTGTTGTGGTGCGGTCAGCTATCACCTGTCGGCCCACGAGGAGGGACTGGACTTCATGCGCCGCAACATCGATGCCTGGTGGCCGGCGATCGAGGCCGGTTGCGAAGCGATCGTGATGACGGCCTCCGGCTGTGGTGCCATGGTTCAGGAATACGGCCATCTGCTCAGGCATGATCCCGAGTATGCCGACAAGGCGCGCCGTGTCAGCGAACTGACCAGGGACCTTGGCGAGGTACTGTTGCAGGAGGATCTGTCACTGCTCAAGCCCCCTGCCGACAGCGGCAAGGTGGCGGTGCACTGTCCCTGTACGCTGCAGCATGCGATGAAGCAGAGCGGTGTCGTGGAGAAGCTCCTGAAGGGCGCAGGGTTCGACCTGGCACAAACCCGCGATGGGCACCTGTGCTGTGGCTCTGCCGGCACCTACTCCATCCTTCAGTCCGAGATGAGCCAGCGCTTGCTGGACAACAAGCTCAAGGCACTGACCGTTGACGAGCCTGAGCGCATCGTAACGGCCAACATCGGCTGCCAGCTGCATCTGGGCTCCAAAGCGGCCGTTCCGGTTCAGCACTGGATTGAACTGCTGGATCCGAAGTGATGAACCTTGCCTTCCGCTCGAAAGCCGGGGCGGAAGCAACACAGGCTCGAACGGCTAGACTGTCAGTAACCCATCTGGATGAAGGAGATTGAAAAATGTCATTGGCAGACAAGCGCTGCATACCCTGCAGAGGCGGTGTACCGACACTGACACGGGAGGAGATTACGCCCTATCTGGAACAGCTCGATGACTGGCAACTGTCGGAGAATGCCAGCCGCATCCGGCGTGAATTCACTTTCCCCGATTTCAACACGGCGCTGACCTTCGTGAACCATGTCGGTCATCTGGCAGAGGAGATGGGGCATCATCCCGAAATCTGTTTCGGCTGGGGGTACGCCAGCGTCGAAATATGGACCCACAAGATCGGCGGACTACACGAAAACGATTTTGTGCTGGCAGCGAGAATCGATCGCTTGCCTGAAGTCTGAGTCATTCGTACCGGCAGACAGAGCGCAATATCAGCGGTTGCTGGTTAGTCTGATCCTTAATTAGGTATACCTAAATAACCAAAAGGTATTTATTCTTTATAACGTTTAGATCTAAAATGCGCGGGTATTAATAACCAAGATCCAAGGAGATCGAGATGACACCCGCGCTTCGTTCCACTCTGGTTTTGACTCTTGCCTCTCTGCCAGTCGCTGCTCAGGCGACCAATGGCTATTTCATGCACGGCAGCAGCGTCAAGGCTCAGGGTATGGCGGGTGTCAGCCTGGCGCTGGCCCATGACAGCATCAAGTCCGCCAGTAACCCGGCTTCGCTGATCGCGCTGGGCAGCCAGTACGACGCCGGCCTGACCTTCTTTGATCCGAATCGCAGTGCCGACATTAATGTCAATGGCTTTGGCCTGGACGGTCACTATGACGGCAACGAGGATGGTCCTTTCTGGATTCCCGAGGCCGGTTTCGCCCGCCGTCATAACGACCGTCTGGCCTATGGTCTGGCGATGTACGCCAACGGCGGCATGAACACCTCCTATGCCAACAACCCCTTCAGCAATTTTGGCTCCAGCGGTTCTGCCGGTGTCGATCTGAGCCAGATGTTCGTCACCGGCTCGGTGGCCTACAAGCTGAACGAACGTCACAGCATCGGTGCCGGCGTGACCTACGTCTATCAGCGCTTTGCCGCCGAAGGCCTGCAGGCCTTCGATAACGCCGGCTGGAGCTCGGCACCAGGCTCGGTCACCAACAACGGCTACGACAGTGCCGATGGCTGGGGTCTGAAACTGGGCTGGCAGGGCCAGGTCACCGATAGCCTGACGCTGGGCGCCAGCTGGTCATCCCGCATCGAGACCGACCGCTTTGAAAAATACAGCGGTCTGTTCGCCGAGCAGGGCGGTTTCGACGTGCCGGAAAGTTACGGTGTCGGTTTCGCCTGGCAGGTTAACCCGCGCTGGACGTTGGCCGGTGACTGGGAGCGGATCGAATACAGCGAGGTCAAGTCGGTCGGTAATGCCTTCCCGGCCAATGCGCCGCTGGGCGCCAGTCAGGGTCCGGGCTTCGGCTGGCAGGATATCGATGTCTACAAGCTGGGGGTGATCTACGTTGCCAGCCCGAAATTGACGCTGCGTGCCGGTATCAGCCACGCGGATCAGCCGATCCCGGCCAGCCAGACACTGCTCAACATCCTGGCCCCGGGGGTGATTCAGGACCACGCCAGCTTCGGTGCCAGCTGGCAGCTGAGCCCTAAACAGTCGCTGACCTTCTCCTACACCCGTGCGTTGGAGGAAAAAGTGAAAGGGCAGAACTCCATTCCGGGAATGCTGGGTGGCGGTGAGGCCAATCTGAACATGAGTCAGAACATCGTTGGTGTGGCTTGGCAGTATCGGTTCTGATCAGACACCGGTTTTAACGGGCGTCATGGGCCTGACATCGGCAAGGCAATACAGGCCGAGCCAGGCCCTGAGGTTTCGGGTATATGCGGAGGGAGCCACGATCTTCAATTTGCCGGTATCCCGGGCCTTCCTGATTGAAATATCACCCAGCCATACCTCAGTCATGGTACGCAGGTCAGTGGTGATATTGACGTCGACATCGACGCCGGGGTTGTCGATGCACAGGTCCACATCCCGGCCATCCACTTTTATCCACCAGTGGTTGTAGCGCTGAAGGTCGGTGTAGTGGAAATGAACGATAGTACGCCCCCCCGGCAGCTGTTCCGGGTCGATCCTTGATTGTACGTTGTTCATCAACAGCTCTACGTCCAGCTCGTCGTCGGACATTTGTCCACGCGCCCAGCGCATGCCCCATTCTGCGATCTGCATGATAATGGGATACAGCTCGCGGCCTGCTGTGGTGAGCTGATACTCGCTACCCCGCTGGTCCGGAACGCACCGTCGAATGATCAGGCCGGCTTCCTGCAGACTCTGAAGCCGTTTGTTCAATACGGTAGGCGATATTCTGCTCAGCCCTTTTTGTAACTGGCTGAAACGCGTGGCACCAAGCAACAGTTCGCGCAGGATCAGCAGAGTCCACTTCTCCCCGAGTATCTCAGTCGCTTTGGCAACAGGGCAAAACTGCCCGTATTTCAGCATTTTACTGTCTCATCAAGAGTAACTACACAATGCGTAGTGGGTTACTACACATCACGCACTAACAGCCATTCCGGTCTGCTTCTACCTTCTAGGCATAGCCCAAAGCAGGGCGAAATCCAACGAAACCGATGAAATGCGGAGATCAGGCCATGACTATTCAAGCACAATCCATTGCGGATACATGGACAGGCGAAGCGATTACTGCCCTCAAGCAGAAACAGAAGGCAACCTGGGAGGATGGTGATTATGCCCACTTCGCAAAATACATGGAGAAGGGCGCCATCGAAATCGTGTCGAACTGGCAACTGCAACCTGGACAGCGTTTGCTGGATGTAGCCTGTGGCACGGGTCAGTCGGCGCTGCCGGCAGCACGTCTGGGGCTTCGGGTTACCGGTGTGGATATTGCACAAAATCTCATCGACAGCGCTAACCTGCGGGCTCGAGCCGAGGGAATCGACGCACATTTCGACCAGGGAGATGCCGAGGCACTGCAATACGAAGACGCCACCTATGATGTAGTGGTCAGCATGATTGGCGCCATGTTCGCACCCCGTCCGGATCGAGTCAGCCACGAGTTGGGACGGGTGCTGCGCCCCGGCGGCACTCTCCACATGTGTAACTGGACGCCTGATAGCATGCCGGCACAGATGTTCAAGGCGATCGCCAAACGAGTGCCGCCACCGCCTGGAGCGATTTCCCCCATGCTGTGGGGCGATGAATCCACGGTCAGAGAAAGACTGTCTGGGCATTTCACCAATATTCGACTCAGCCGAAAGCTATACCCGAAGTGGCGCTACACATTTTCCTGCGATGAATTGGTGACGCTGTTTCGTTCCACCTTCGGGCCGGTGAAGAGGGCGTTTGAAGCCATCAATACGACCGAACAGCAGGACCTGTTCAATGAGCTGCGGGAGATCTATCGCACCCATAGTCTGCCGGATGGTAACGGTGGTATCAGCATTCAGGGTGAATATCTGGACGTGATTGCCACACGACGTTGAAACGCCCTGAATCAGGAGGACACTGTTATGGCTCTTTTACCGAAAAAACTGCGCTTTTGGCTGTTCGATACCCTGTCACTCAAAACCATGCGCTACGTGGAGGCGGTGCCACGTCACAAGGCCACAGGACTCGTGGCGGAAGTGTATGACATGATCGTCGAAGACTTTTTCATTAACGGATCACTGACCAGTCGCTCTCGGGTGCCCTCTCTTCTGGCTGCAATCTGGAGCGCCGGGCGAGAGACCGCTCTGGTGGACGATCGTCTCGATCGCACCACCAAGGAGGCGATGACCGCAACGCTGTCAGGTATCAATGACTGCCCCTACTGCGGAGACATGCTGGTCAGTCTGGTGCATGCGGGTGATCGTCACGAAGATGCCGCCCGGATTCTCAACGAGCGGGAAAATCAGATTGATGACCCATTGCTCAGAGAGCGTTTGTTATGGGTTCGAGCGGTTGCCACTTCAGGGGCCGAAGCTCCCCTGAGTTTACCCTTCACCGAAGATGAGTTGCCTGAAGCGATAGGTGCGCTGATGGCGTTGAGTGATATCAATCGCTTCAGCCACATCGTCATGGATGGTTCGCCTGTTAAAGCCCCCTTGGGTCTGGATACCGCCAAAGCTGCTGCACTATGGATTTTCGGCGGGGAGCTGCGTGCTACGCATATCTCGCCACTGGAACCGGGCCGAAGCCTGCATCTCCTGCCGGACGCTGAGCTGCCGGCGGACCTGCACTGGGCGGAATCCAACCCGCGAATCGCTCGCACCCTGGCCCAGTGGACAGCAGCAGTGGAACGGCAGGCGCAGGGCATTGTGCCTGAAGCAACCCAGCGGCTGGTACATGCAAGGCTGCAGAGTTGGCAGAACGAGAAGATGCCGATCAGCCGCCAATGGGTTGAAACCGAAACCGAGGGGCTTGAGGGTGAGGCGCGTGATATAGCCCGCTTTGCGCTGCTGATAGCCAAGGCGTCATACCAGATAGACGACCGGATCATTGAGGCGGTACTGGGTGACGAGCGGGATCAGGAACGCTTCATCCGCATACTGGCCTGGTCGACCTTCACGGCAGCGCGTTACTTCGCGAACCATGTTGCCCGCCTTGCCGCAGCACCAGAGCAGGAAAAACGCGTGGCCTGAAGCTCATTAGATGAGGTACCGGATGCAGAACCGAGAAACTTGACTAAAGCCTGAACGCTGTATCGGTCAGGTGCGCTGGCTGCAAGCCAGTGCACTTGGCCACCGAGCCTCTACTGATGTGCTCTTGATCATGGGGAGCAGCAATCAGCCCCTTAAAGAAGTGGAGTAAAGATGACTTGCTGAATGCCAATAAGGCTGGAGCGGGTGAAGGGAATCGAACCCTCGTCTTAAGCTTGGGAAGCTTCTGCTCTACCATTGAGCTACACCCGCGAAGGACCCCAGACTACCACGATCAGGGCAGAGGTACAGCTTTTACGTTCGGCCGTACCGGTCCTCGAAACGTTCGATATCCTCTTCATCCAGCCGTTCACCGGACTGTACTTCCAGAATCAACAGGGCTTCATCGGTGGCATTCTGCAGCCGGTGCCGTTCGCCGCAAGCGATAAAGGTGGAAGCGTTGGCCTCCAGTTCGAAACATTGATCGCCTCGGGTGATCTGTGCGGTGCCGGACAGCACTATCCAGTGCTCGGTCCGGTGCTGATGACGTTGCAGCGACAGGGACTCGCCGGGCTTGATACTCAGCGTCTTGACCTTGAAACCCGGGCCTTCCGTCAGAATCTCATGCCATCCCCAGGGACGATAGGCCCGAGGGTGAAGTTTGAGCTCACGGCGCTGTTGTTCCCCCAGGCGGCGCAGCAGCGGAGCGAAACTGTCCATCTGATCGCGGTTGGCCAGCAGCAGAGCGTCCGGCGTGTCGACCACCAGCAGCCGGTCCAGCCCGACACCGGCGATCAGGCGCTGCTCGCCGAAGATTAGAGTATCCCGGCAGCTCTGCAGCAAGGTGTTGCCCTGGATTTGGCAGCCGTGTTCATCGGCCTGGTCGGCTTTCAGTTGGGCCAGCGCTTCCCAGCTGCCAAGGTCCTGCCAGTCGGCGGCGAGGCGGGTACAGTGGCGGCGTTGTTCATGCTCCAGCACGGCATAGTCGATCGAAATCGATGGTGACTGGCGAAAGGCATCGGGTTGAACCCGAATGAAATCCAGATCCCGCTGCCGCTGACCCCAGGCACGGCGACAGGTTTTCAGCAGTTCAGGCTGTTGTCGCTCGACCGCTTCAAGCCAGGTGTCCGCCCGGCACAGCAACAGGCCTGAGTTCCACAGGGCACCCGCTTGGATCAACTGGGCGGCTTTATCCACCGCCGGCTTTTCCACAAAGCGCTCCACCCGGCCGTCTTGTTGCGCGAGAATATAGCCGTAGCCGCTTTCGGGGTGGCTCGGCGTCAGGCCGAAGACACAGAAATCGCCTTGCTGCGCGGCGGACTTGGCCTCTTCTACGGCCTGCAGCAGCGCTTCCACTGGGGTGATGCGCTGGTCGGCGGGCAGGACCAGCAGCAGTTCGTCAGGCGTGTCTTCAATGCAGGCCAGGGCGGCTAGCGTCAGCGACGCGGCGGTGTTGCGACCTTCCGGCTCCAGAATGATCTGACCTTCAAGGCCGCTTTCCTGCAGCTGCTGAGCGAGCAGAAAGCGGTGCTCGTCCTGTCCGATCAACAGTGCGGGCCGTTGGCACAGCCGGGCTGCTCTGTGCAGGCACTGCTGCAGCAGGGAGGCCTCTCCGTCCAGGGTCAGGAACTGCTTGGGGTAATGCTGGCGGGAAAGGGGCCAGAGGCGGCTGCCGGTACCACCGGCCAGGATCACGGCTTGCATCGCGGGCTCGTATCTTTGCTGCAAAAGGGCGATTGTACTCCAGAATCAACTCGCTACGGGTGAGACAGCTGCACCGGGTCTGCTAACATGCGGCTAATACCTTGAAAAACTTGCCGTGAATTAAGAACCGATGACGCCTGAAATCCTGCTTCCTGCCCTTGTCGCCTCCTGCCTGGTTGCCCTGTCGGTCTGGGCCCTGACCCGCTGGCAAGCCTCCACCGCTTTGCAGCGGTTGCAGTCAGACAATGAGCAGCTGCAACGTCAGGCCGAACAGCTGCAGGACGAGGCCGATATGCTGCGTGACCAGAGCCTGTCTCTGCAGCAGGAGCAGGGCCAGTTGCAGGTGGAGCTGGGCCGGCTGCAGACCCGTGCCGAGGAGCGTGATCAGGCGCTGCAGCAGTACCAGAGCTGGTGGCAGCAGGAGCAGCAGCGCCATCAAGCGCTACAGGTCGAGTATCAGCAGCTGCAATCTGAACACAGCGCTTTGACCTCGCGTCGTGAGCAGCAGGAGCTGCATTTCCGTGAACAGCTACGTCAGCTGGAGCAGAGCCGCGAGCAGTTGAAGAAGGAGTTCGAGCAACTGGCCAGCGAGATCCTGGAGCGCAAGGGCAAGGCGTTCACCGAGATGAGCCAGAACAGCCTGAACCAGCTGCTCAACCCGATTCAGCACGAAATGAAAGGCTTCCGCGAGAAGGTGGAGCATATCCACCTGCGTGAGACCGAGCAGCGGGTGCAGCTGAGAACCGAGCTACAGAATCTGCAGCTGCTCAACAAGGCGATCACCGACCAGGCGGAAAAGCTGACCACAGCGCTGCAGGGGCAGAAGAAGGTGCAGGGCAACTGGGGCGAACTGATGCTGGAAAACGTGCTTGATAACGCCGGTCTTCGCCTGGGACAAGACTACAAGCGTGAAGTCAGCATCAATACTGAGGAGGGCCGCCAGCGCCCGGATGCCATCGTCTATCTGCCCGGTGACAAGCATCTGATCATCGACGCCAAGACCTCGCTGGCGGCCTACACCCGCTATGTCAACGCCGAGCAGGACAGCGAGCGACAGCAGGCACTGCGTGAACACGCCCGTGCTGTCTCCGACCGCATCAAGGAACTGGCCGAGCGGCGCTATGACCGTTTGCCGGGGCTGAACTCACCGGAGATCGTGATCATGTTCATCCCGGTTGAGTCCGCGTACGTGGAAGCGCTGAAGGCGGACGAGACGCTGTACCAGCGGGCGCTGGAGCAGAACGTGCTGGTGGCAACACCGACCACGCTGCTGACCAGCCTCAACATCGTGCGTCAGCTTTGGCGCTTCGAGGACCAGAGCCGTCATACTGCTGAACTGGCCGATCGGGCCGAAAAGTTCTACACCAAGCTCAACAGCTTCCTGACCAGCATGCAGGATGTGGGCAAGAAGCTGGATGGGGCTCGTACCAGCTATGACCGAGCCTTCGCTCAGCTCTATTCCGGGCGCGGCAACCTGATCAAGCAGGCGGCCGAATTCAAGGATCTGGGGGTGTCGGTACAGAAGGAACTGCCGGCCGAGCTGGTCGACAAGGCACGGCTGGAGCTGGATAGCGGCACCTGAGGTGCCCGGTTCAGGTAAAAGGAATATCAAGGACTCGCATGGAATTTATCAGGCAGCGTATCGAGCAGCAGGTGTTCAGCCTCACCGGGCTGTCGCTCAATCAGATCGATTACGAAAATCCCAAGGGAGACCCTGGCCTGTTCGGGCCTGACAGTATCTGCTGGAAAGTGCACGCTGACTTCCCATCCATGCTCTGTGGCGGGATCGGCGCGCTGATGCTGCAGATGCTGCACCCCTTGGCTTTGGCTGGCGTTTGGGACCACTCCAGCTTCCGACAGGACATGATTGGCCGTCTGCGCCGAACCAGCCAGTTCATCGCCGGCACTACCTTCGCTGCCACCGCTGATGCTCAGTGGCTGATTGAGCGCGTGCGTGAGATTCACAGCCATGTTCACGGCCATGCGCCGGATGGACGTGCCTATTCGGCCAATGATCCGGACCTGCTTACCTGGGTCCATGTGGCCGAGGTCAGAAGCTTCATGGCAGGCTATCTGCGTTATGGCGACCCCAATCTGAGTACAGGCGATCAGGATCGCTATTTCGACGAGGTTGCCTCTATCGCAGAGGCCCTGGGGGCCGAGAACGTCCCCCGCAACCGCCAGCAGATCGATGCGTATATTGAACGAATGCGGCCGCAACTCTGTTTCGACAGCCGGACGGAGGAGGTGCTGCAACTGTTGCTCGCCGCACCGGCCCCAAATCGACTGACCCAGCCGGTGGGCTATCTGATGGCCCGAGCCGGGCTTGATCTGTTACCGGAGTGGGGGCGGGAAATGGCCGGTGTCCGGCTCAGCCGGCCTCAGCGTTTGCTGATCCAGTCGGGTATGCAGCTGCTCGCCCCGACCCTGCGCTGGGCGCTCAGAAACGGCGTCTCAAGGCGCGCAAAGCGGCGCCTGGGGATGGAGTGAGCGAGACCGCTTGCGGGTCACATCAGGAGTCCAGTGCCTCGCTGATCCGCTTGGCCTTGCGCCGATTGAGCAGGTCCTTGGCGCTGACCAGAAAGATACCCAGCAGTACCAGGCTGCCACCAGCAACGAAATTCGCGGTCAGCACCTCATCCAGAATCAGCACGCCGAACACTACCCCCAGCAGCGGGGTGATGAAAACGAACGTAGCCATGCGCGAGGCCAGGTAGCGTTTAAGCAGCCAGAACCAGGTCAGGTAGCTGGCCAGTGCGATCAGTACCGCCTGGAACGCCATGTTGATGGTGGTTTCCGGTGTCCAGTTCATCGCGCCGTTGCCCATCAGGAAGGCGGCGCCGATCAGCAGCACAGCGGCTACGGCCATCTGATAGAACAGGGTTTTCACCGCTGGCGCTTCCGACAGCTTCGAGCCACGGATCACCACCGTGGTGAAGCCCCAGGTGGCACCGGCTGCCAGCGCATAGGCATCCCCCAGCAGACTGGTGCCCTCGCTGTTGCCCGAACCCAGGAAGGCGATGCAGACACCGATAAAGGCGAGGGCGATACCGCTCCACTGGCTGCGGCTCAGGCGTTCATCCGGATGGATAAAATGCATGCCCAGGGCGGTGAATATTGGCGAGGTGTAGAGAAAGACCACCATGTGCGAGGCGCTGGTGTGGACCAGCCCTTCGCCGACGAACAGGAATTCGACGCCGAACATCAGGCCGGCCAGCAGGCCCGCTTTCAGGGTGCCGTCACTGAACAGCTTCAGGCCTTCGCTGCGCAGCATCAGCAACAGCAGTACCGTGGCGGCAAACGCCGAGCGCAGACCGATCTGCAGTGTGGGTGCGATATCATTGGCGGCCAGTTTGATGGCGATCTGCTGGAACCCCCAGCCAAGGCAGAGTATCAGCAGAATGCTGATGGCAAAAAGGTCGAGATGGCGTCGTTGGGGGCTCATGTGCACTCCTGATGAGCGAATTATTAGAATGTAATCAAGGCTACATTTTATCCTGTTTGTTTGCAGCTGCTCGAGTGAAAAAAGTTGCTGCTGGGAGGCTCAAAAATGCTTTGTGCTTCATCTGATTAACACTATGATTCCGCTTTCAACTTTCTGGTGTACCTATGAATGAACTGCGTATCCTTTGATGCGTTTCGCACCCTTCACCTTCCTGATGTCCGCTACATTAAACCTGAACACATGTTCCGCCACCGCGCTGAAATCGAGGCGGCCGACTGGGTTCTCTTCCCGCAGTACTGGCAGGTCAACGCCTTGGTGTTTGGCCTGAAAAAACGGATCTTCCCGAGTCTGTCCTCCTACCTGATCGGGCATGACAAGGTGCAGATGACTCGTGCCTTCCATATGCTGGTGCCGAGCCATACGCCCTGGACACTGATTGAGCCCAATGACCCCCAGAATGCCGATCGGGTCTGGGATCAGATGGCACTGCCCTTTGTGGCCAAGATTCCCAAAAGCAGCATGGGGCAGGGCGTTTTCCTGATTGAAAATCGTGCGGGCTGGAACGCCTATCTGGCGCAGACACCGGTAATCTACACACAGGAGCTGTTACCGATCGACCGGGATCTGCGTCTGGTTGTGGTCGGCGGCCAACTGGTGGCCGGGTTCTGGCGTTGCCAGAGCCATAACGGCTTCCACAATAACCTGTCCCGGGGCGGCTCAGTGGATGCCGAGACGCCGCTGCCCCAGGCCGCCATCGATTTGGCCTTGAAGGTAGCGCAGGAGCTGGAGATTGACCATGCAGGCTTTGATGTGGCGATGGTGGACGGTTACCCCTACCTGCTAGAATTCAACCGTCTGTTTGGCAACACCGGCCTGCAGGGGTTGAGCCAGAAGGTGTCAGCGGCGATCCAGGCGCATCTGCAGGCGGCCAATGATCACGACGATGATGACGACGATCCCAAGGACCCGACACCGCCGTTGCCGATCGCGGTTTGATACTCTCGCGCCAGCCGCTGTGCCAGTGCCTGAGCGGCGCTGGTTACATCCTCGGATGCATTTTCACCCACCGCGGGTTTGCAAATACTGATACCCAGCAGCCGGAGTTTCGGCGGAAGCTGATCCAGCTGCTGTGCCAGTGCGAGGGTTTCACTCAGCCCGAAGCCGTGGCTGGAGCAGCTGTCGTGTTGTGCCAGCTGGAACAGGTTGAGCTTCAGCCAGCATCCGGGTGGATACTGCTCTGTGTAAATGGCGTCGATTAACGTCACACTGGCGTAGCCCTGCATCTGCTCGATCAGCGCTGGCCCCGGGCGATCCATATAGAGCAGTTGCAGCTGGAGTGGCAGGTCCATCTGGCGCATCTGCTCGATGACCAGCCAACCGGCCTGGTCGTCGCCAGAGGGCGATCCGACAGCCAGTACCAGGTGCTTTTGAGGTGGGTGTGTACTCACTTTTCATCCTTGATCAGTGTCAGGAAATGGGTCGCGCAAGAGATGCAGGGGTCGTAATTGCGGATCACCTGTTCGGCCCTGAGTCTCAGCGAATCTTCATCATTATCCAGCCCGAAGGCAGTCAGCGAACGGTGCAGGTCCGCTTCGATGCGAGCCTGATTCTGGCTGGTCGGCGGCACGATACGGGCGGCTTTGATCAATCCGTTCTCATCCAGTTGATAACGGTGCCAGAGCAGGCCGCGAGGCGCTTCGCTCATGCCGCAGCCGACACCCGATTCAAGTGGCAGCACGGTATAAGAAGCTTCCGGAGACTCGTACTCGTGCAGCAGCTGGATCGCTTCGTGCAGCGACAGTTCGATCTCCAGTGCTCGGGCGATCAGGCTGTGGAACATGTTGTTGGACGGCAGCTGCAGGCCGATCTCGCCGAAGCGTGCCTGCAGAAAATCGGGCAGCTGGGCGTGATTGATGTTCAGCCGCGCCAGCGGGCCGGTCAGGTAGGGCTGGCCGTCAAGATCGGACCAGAGTGCAGTGGAGTCCGGTTTGTGGGTTTCGTGAAAGTGCTGTTCGAACTGGTCGGCACTTAGAGTCAGTCCCGTGCTGGTGCGGATCTCGCCACACTCCATGGCGTAGCGGTCGGGGTGGTGCAGGGCGACACAGATGAATTCCTGAGGGTCATCCGGCAGCGGCAAGCCGGCACAGAACTGCGTCAGCTCACGAGCGTCATCCCTGGCCTCTTTGAGTTTTGCTACCAGCGTGGCGACCTCCTCGGGCGCCGGTGCATGGTGGAAGCCACCCAGCCGGGCACCGACCGGATGGACTGAGCGACCGCCGAACAGCCGGATCAGGGCGTTGCCAAGCCCCTGTAGTTTGAGCCCGCGCTTGACCTCATCCGGATACTGTTCGGCCATGGCGATGGCGTTGTCGAAACCGAGAAAATCGGGCAGCGCCAGCAGATGGATATGCAGAGAATGACTCTGCAGCCACTCGCCGCAGTAGAAGGCTCGTCGCATCTGTTGCACCCAGGGTGAAGCAGTCTGCTGTGACAGGGATTCGAGCGCACTGAGCGCGCTGATCTGGTAGGCCACCGGGCAGATGCCACAGATGCGGGCGACGATATCGACTACCTCTTTCGCTTCGCGGCCTTCCAGAAACTTCTCGAAATAGCGCGGTGGCTCGAAAATCGACAGACCCAGTTCAATCAGCTGGCCGTTACTGACCTCCAGCCTGAGTGAGCCCTCACCTTCAACGCGGGTCAGCGCTGGCACGTCGATGCGGATACGGCGGCTAGTCATCCTGATCTCCTGCCGGTTGATGTTGTACTGGCTGATCTTCCGCTGAAGTGCGGTAAAAGACTCGCCCGGTCTGCAAAAAGGCCGGCGCCTGGGAATTGATCAGCAGGAAGCGGCGGGCGATGGCATCGGTCAGCAGGCCGAGGCCGGCAAAGCGCCGGGCCAGGGTTTCGGTTTGGGCCGTTTCACTGGGGCCGTAGCAGCCATAGCAGTCGCGACCGAAGCGGGGGCAGAGGGCACCACAGCCGGTACGGGTGACCGGCCCCATACAGGGCACGCCCTGGGTGACCATCACGCAGACCGCCTGCTGGCGCTTGCACTCCAGGCAGACCCGGTCGCGGTCATCGACCGGCGCTACGCCGAACAGCAGGGCGCGGACCGCCGCCAGGACCTGAGCGCTGCTGACCGGGCAGCCCCAGAGTTCCAGATCTACCCTGACCTCGGCAGCGATCGGTCGTACATCCTTCAGCGTGTGGATAAATTCGGGACGGGCGTAGATGGCATCACGCCAGTCATCATGGCTGCTATCAAGATTGCGCAGTGCCTGCAGTCCGCCGCTGGTGGCACAGGCACCAATGCTGACCAGATAGCGACTGTTGGCGCGCACCTGGCGGATGCGCTCCTGTTCGTCCGGGGTCGACAGGCTGCCCTCGACAAAGGCGATATCCACAGGCGCAGCGACATCGCTCATGCCGGCTTCAAGAAAGTGCAGAATTTCTACCTGCTCGTTCAGCTGCAGCAGGGCTTCGCCCAGGTTGAGAAAGGCGAGCTGGCAGCCATCGCAGGAACTGAACTTGTGTACGGCGATACGCGGCCTGGTCTTCGGGCTGGTCATCAGGCTCTTCATTAAATGCCCTCCAGACCCAGGCGGTCACGCAACCGGGGGTAAGGCATCACCGGTCCGTCACGGCAGATGAAGTCGGCACCAAACTGGCAGTGACCGCAGTGACCGCTGGCACACTGCATGTTGCGCTCCATGCTGAGCCAGATCGCCTCGGCTGGTACCTGCTGGCGGATCAGCTGCTCGGCACTGGCCTGCATCATCGGTTCCGGGCCGCAGCAGCAGACCAGGGTCTGCTCGGGCTTGAGTGGTAACCGTTTGAGCAGTTCGGTGACCCGACCGCTGTACCAGGGCCAGCCGGGAGCGGCCACGTCGGCGGCCATCAGCACGGTGGTGTTCGGCTGCTGCGCCCAGTATTCGTAACGGCTGCGCCAGAGCAGGTCGGCAGAGTGCTTCACGCCCTGAATGATATGGATGTGGCCGTAACGTTCCCGATTGGCGAAGGCATGTTCGATAATCGATACCGCCGGCGCACAGCCAAGACCGCCGGTGACGACGCACAGATCCTGGCCTTCAGCCTGCTGTAGTGGCCAGCCGCGCCCAAAGGGGCCGCGCAGGCCGATGCGCTCTCCAGGCTCCAGTGCCGCCAGCGCCCGGCTGACCCGGCCTACGGCACGAATGGTGTGTTCCAGCACCGGTTGCCTCTGGTCATCCTCGCTGATCGCCTTGAACGAGATCGGAATCTCGCCCACGCCAAAGCGGTACAGCATATTGAACTGGCCGGGCTGGATGCCGAGGCGCCACTGCTGTTCTGGGTCGGTCAGCTTCAGCTGCAGAGTAAAGATATCGTCGGTTTCCTGAATTCGGTTCAGGATCAGTGCCTCGGTGGGCAGTGCCGGGTTACTCATTCTTTGTCCTCCCTGCCCAGCTGAGTCAGCACTTCCAACGGGTCGATCCCCACCGGGCACCAGCTGATGCAGCGACCACACCCGGTACATCCGCTGCGTCCATATTGCTCTACCCAGCTGCCGAACTTGTGGGTCAGCCACTGACGGTAACGTCCTTTGGTATCGGGGCGGAAGCGGTGACCGTGGATGTAACTGTGACCTTCGCTGAAACAGGAGTCCCACTGGCGCTGGTGGCTGGAGGCCGTGCCGTCCAACTCCGGCACTTCGCTCTCGCTGAAGCAGAAACAGCTGGGACACACCGAGGTGCAGTTGCCGCAGCTGAGGCAGGCGTCGGCGACGGCCTCCCAGGCCGGGTGCTGGCCCTGATGGATCAGCCGAGCCGGCTCGAATTCGGGCAATTGGCGTTGCTGTTGGCAAGCCTGCTGCTGTTGAGTTTCCGCCTGCTGGCGATGCTGCTCGGTTGCGGTTTCCAGTGGCAGTGCGTTTATCAGTGTCTGGCCGGCCGCGCTGCCGACGCGCAGCAGAAACCCTTCGTCCAGCTCGCTCAGGGCCAGGTCATATCCCGCTTTGGCATCGGGGCCGTCACCGGTGCTGGCGCAGAAGCAGGTATCGGCTGGGTGGGCGCAATCGACGGCGATCAACAGCAGGGAAGCGCGCCGTTTCTGGTAGTAGGGATCGTCTGCAAAGTGCCGGTCCTGCAACGCCAGGGCAGCCAGATCGCAGCCTCGCACGCCGATCACGGCGGTGGGGTCGGGTGAGGCTATCTCCTCATGGAAGCTGAGGCTGCCATCGGCGTTGAGTTCACTGTGCCAGAGGGTTTCGCGCGGGGCAAAGGTCAGCGGCTTCAGTGCCTGCGGGCCATTGGCCCAGCTGAACTGGCGTGGGTTGTCAGTTCGGATCAGACGGTACTGGCCGGGTTGCTGGATCTGTTCGATCCCGTTGGGCAGTTGCTCGGGATGTTGCAGCGGGCGGTAGAGAATAGCACCGTCCACGGCCTGGGGGCCGATCAGCAGGTAGCCCCGCTGCTTGAGCAGGTCAAACAGGGACGACAGGCGTGAACGTGGCAGGAAATCCGCAGCAGGCATGGGGCGTTTCCACTCGTTTTTTACCTTACGTTAGGTGCCGGGCGGTGAGAACACAAGTCCGGCTGGCTTATCGGCGACTGCAATGCGGTCACGCCCCTCCGCCTTGGCACTGTACATCGCCTGGTCAGCGGCCCGGATCAGGCTTTCGACACTGTCGGCATGCTGAGGATAGGCAGCCAGCCCGATGGAAACGGTCAGGTGGGGAAGAGGGTCTCCTGTGTGGGTATGTAGCTGCAGTGCACGTATACCCTGCACCAGGTCGCTGGCACGCTCCTGAGCATGAAACAGGCTGGCCTCGGGGAGTGCCAGAATGATCTCTTCACCGCCGAAACGGCAGGCGATATCACTTTCGCGGATCTGCTTGGTGATGAACGCGGCGATACCCTTCAGTGCCTCGTCGCCGGCCTCATGGCCCAGACTGTCGTTAAGCCGTTTGAAGTGGTCGATATCGATCAGCATCAGGCTGAGCGGGCGTCCGTGGCGGTCGCACCGGATCAGTTCTGGGCCAAGCCAGTTGTGCAGGTAGCGGCGGTTATAAAGGCCGGTCAGAGGGTCGTGGCTGGCTTCCTGCTTCAGTTGTTCCCTCAGCTGCAGGTTGGTCAGGGCCAGTGACAGGTGTTCGGACAGGATCTGCAGTACCGATCCAATGGCCGTATTGTCCGTCGGCTCGGGACCGAGCAGGATGACGCCAAGCAGCTTGCGCCCTGACTTGAGTGGGAGCACGCGATGAATGTTACGTATCCCCTCAGGGTCGTAGAGGGCCACCTGCTCCCAGTGCTCGGATTCTGCCGGCAATTCCAGGCTGGCGGCATAGTGTTCGCCAATCAGTGCAAAGCGTCCCCAGTGGGTCAGCACCTCGAGTCGACGATCCTGGGTAAAGCGGCAGAGCACACCTTCCAGCCGGGGTAACTGGCGCGGCAGGTATTCCGCCAGGGCGTTGATGATCTCCCGCGTCGAATTGGCCGAATGCAGGCGTGCATCCAGCTCTGCCATCAGGTTGAGCATCTGGTAGCGTTCCTGCAGTTCGGCCTGGACACTTTCGCGCTCCTTGATTTCGGCGCTGAGCTGGCGGTTGCTGCGGGTCAGCATCTGGTTGGACAGGGTCAGGCGCCGGGACCAGTAGCGGAACAGGTAGATGCCGAACAGGGCCATCGCCACCATCAGGATCAGCAATACGCTCATCAGGGCATCAACCGAATCTCGGACCATCTGCGCGATCGGCTGCCAGAGGCTGGGGTCGCGGCTGAAGGCGGCGGTCTCGATGGCGTTTTTGGTCAGGTTGGCGCTGAGCCAGGTAAATAGCATGGCCGTAGTGACCAGGGTTGCGGCGATGATCAGGGTCATGCGCAAGCCGTCGGCTGTGGAATAGCGGCGGCACCATAGCTGGGTGCTTTGCTGCCAGTCATGCATGCGGGTATAGGCCAGCCGCAGGATGGGCAGGACAACCAGCATGTTCTGCAGCAGGAAGCCCAGCCACCAGCCCTCCCAGATGGAGTAGAGGCTGGCAATATCGGCATGGGTGGCATGGCTCCAGATGAAGGCGCCGATGGAGCTGAGGACCGCCGCTGCGAAACTGATCAGGATGAACAGGACAAGGTTGCCCGGCCAGCGCAGGTCTGTCGACTGGGGTTGAGCCCGGTAGATCATGGCGATCAGTGCCAGCCCCAGCGGGTCTGAGCAGGCAAAGAGCAGGGCCCATTCGTAGGGCATGCCGTAGTGAGTAGCCAGCACGAAGGTGGTTAGCCAGGTCGGGATTGCGGCCCACCAGAAACCGAACCAGAACAGCCAGAACATGGCCAGTATCAGGGGCGGATAAAGCGTTACATGGAATGTGGCCGATCCCACCGATATCGGCAGGGCGCTCCAGTCGAACTCAACAGCCGCTAGGCCCAGTAGCACGGACGCCAGCCCGCTGACCAGCCAGAGCAGCAGAATCCGGTTACGCAGTTTAGGGTTGTGCCCGCCAAGCAGCTGCCCCAAATCCAGGTGGCCAGAAGTGCTGGCCGCCGGTGTTGCAAAAGAATCTGTCATGTAAACCGCTCATAAAAAGTACGGGGGCCTTTTTATGTATAGTGAAAACCTCACGGTTGAGCACCAGTTTACGTGATAAATGTTCCTTTTTGGCAACTTAATTCAGGGCTCTTCGGCCTCCATGCGGGACGCGCAGTAATGCCTGACAGTAGCCCCCTGCTGTTGGGCTACCGTCAGGTGGGGCGATGCTAGCCCACCAGGCGTTCGCTGGAGGGTGTCTCCGGCAGTGCCTGATCGAAGAAGCCTTCGGTGTAGATCATCTCCGCCTGGGCTCCCTGGGCCTTGACGGCGGCGATGCAGTCCTCGACAAACTCGGGGCTGCCGGCGATGTAGATGGCGTGTTTCGACAGGTCAGGATACTGCTTGGCGATCAGCTCCGGCAGACGACCGTGCAGCATGCCTTCCTTCTCTTCCCGGGTCAGTGTCGGCAGGAACTTGAAGCGGCGATGACGCGTGTTCCACAGCTCCAGCAGGCCGCGGCAGTAGATGTCGGCTTCAGTACGTGCCGAAAACATCAGGTGTACCGGCTGCTTGAAGCCGCGACGCAGGGCCGCATCGGTCAGGCTCAGGATCGGTGCCAGGCCGGTACCGGCAGCCAGGCAGAGCACGGGGCCATCGGTACTTGGGTCGCCAATGAAGGTGCCATAAGGGCCGGACAGGTTCACCATGCTGCCCGGGTGTACGTCCTGATGCACCCAGTTGCTGGTCTTGCCGTCGGGTACACGGGTGATCTGCAGCACGATTTCGCCATCGGGACGGGGCGCGTTGGCGATGGAGTAGGAGCGTGGTGTTACCGTCTTCTGGGTGTCGGTCAGACTGACGTACTGGCCGGGCCAGAAGCGGAGCGGTTCGCCGATCGGGCGCAGGCGAATCTCGGCGATGCGGTCGGTGCGCTCAATCCGGTCCACCACCATGCAGCGCACGTTCTCGCGTGGCGGGAACAGCTTGGGCTTGGCGTCGTCGGTGCCCCAGTCGATCTCCAGCACCTCGCCCAGCGGCTTGCACATGCACATCAGGCCGTAGCCTTCGGCACGCTCCTCCTGCGACAGGGCCATGTCCAGCACCATGCCCTGGTCGAAGTCGCCGTCCAGCACCTTGACCTTACACTCGCCACAGGCGCCGGCGCGGCAGTTGTTGGGCAGGGCGTAGCCGGCATTTTCCAGCGTTTCGAGTACGGTTTCACCGGTTTTGGCTTCGACTTCCTTGCCGGACGGGGATAAGCGGATCGTTGTCATGGGTACCTCCGGACACTGTATGGCAGTGACCCTGAAAAACTGAAATGGGACGGAAAAGCAGCCGGCCGGACCTGCCGGGCGGCTGCTGCCGGGATTATGCAGACAGCGATCAGAAGATCGGGATGATGTCCGCAGAGTCCAGATCGGCCTGGGTCACTTCCTCACCGGTGATATCCACTTCAGGGATCGCCGGGAACGGAGTGTCGTACTTGTCCAGTACCGCTTTCAGGTTCAGCATGGCGCTGCGCCAGTTGTCCAGCTTGTCCTCATAGCTCGGAATACCGAAACCGGCTTCGCGGGCGATCGCTTCGGCTTCACGCTGAGTGGCGATAAAGTCTTCCGGCAGGTCCCAGAACTCGGCCGGCGGCTCGAACAGCACGGCAGACAGGAACAGGTAACCGGCACGGATCTGCTTGGTGATGATCTTCTTGTCTTCGGCAGACAGGTTCGGATAGTCACGCTCCATCAGCGACAGGCAGATCGCCATGTGGCGGCCCTCGTCACGACCGATGTTCTTGAACGCTTCAGTGAACACCAGCTCTTCGCAGCTCTGTGACATCTGCTTGAAGATGGTCGCGGCTGCGATTTCGCCCATCAGGAAGGAGCTGAACAGGACCGCCAGGTTGTACTTGGGTACGGCCTGCTTGTAGCCGTTCCAGTAGCGGCCGCCGTTGTAATACAACCAGCGGGCGTTCTTCTGCAGGCGACGACCCAGTTCGGTCTTCGGCTCGTATTCCAGCGGGCTGGCGGATTCCAGCATCTTGGTGATCACCAGGCCACACATCTGCTCATGGTTCTGCTCGTCACGGGTGACGGAGAAGAAGCAGCGACGGATGGCGTCTTCCTCGTGATCTTCATAGGTCTTGATGAAGGCTTCAGCAAACACCGGCGGTGCAGACGCATCGAATACAGAGAGCAGAGTCCACCAGTAGGCGATCGCTTCACGTTCTTCCCAGCTGTAGCTGGAGACATCGAGGGTATCCCAGGGCAGGTCTTTCGGGTTCCAGGCTTCACGCAGGGATGCATCCCAGATCTCTTCCATCTTGGAGGTCTTGGTTTCCCAGCGCAGCGGGTAGATGTTTGGCTGCGGGGTTTCCGGCGGGAATTCCATGGTATTAGCGATTTTATCGTGCATGGAGCTTACCTCTGAATTGATGTGTTCTTGTTGTTGAAGACCACTAGAATCTAGGCGGACGTGATACATAAATCAAATTAAAAAATTGTGGTTTTGTATCGCTTTAAAGCTGGGCACGAATAATGCTAGATGTATTCTTCAGGCATTTAAAAACAGAGGGTTAGTCTTCAATTTCTGGCCTTTAAAAAGGCTTTTCGACGATGATCGAGGTGAGATTTAAGGCGGGTAAAGCGTGTGGGTATTTGACTGAGGTCAAAAAATAGACACCTGGAACAGGTTGGAAAACTGGGCGCAGGAGAGGGTAAAGAGCCTCCCGGAAGGGAGGCCTGAAGGAAGCTTAGCGGTTGGCGAAGTAGTCTGACAGACGTTGATAAAGAGGCAGACTGATGCAGTCGTTGGCCTTGTTAGCTGCAATCGGATGAGAGGCAAAACGGGCGATCACCAGCTCCTGGGCCGGGTCGATATACAGGCTCTGGCCGTGCACGCCGCGCGCCATGAAGGCCTGGTTCTCATTGCCGGTGACCCACCACATGCTGCGGAATGACCAGCTGGCCATGCTGTTATCCAGCGGCTCGGCAAAGGCCGGGTACTGGGCACCGCCACGGATATCGGCCACGACGTCCGGGTGCAGGATCTGCGCGTCACCAAAGCGACCGTTGTTGCGCATCAGCTCGCCGAAGCGGGCCAGGTCGCGAAGGCTGGCGTTGAGGCCGCCACCCGAGAAGGGCGTGCCGTATTCATCTACCTGGAACAGCGCGGCGCGTTCCATGCCGATCTTGCTCCAGATCTTCTCCTCCAGGTAATCCGCCACCGACATGCCGGTCACCCGCGCCACCAGCCAGCCGATCACCTCGGTATTGGCGGTGCGATAATGGAAGCCGGTGCCATGCTCGCCCTGTTTCTGCACCATCGGCAGGTACTCGTAATACCCGGTCGGTCCCTGATAGCCCTTGGGCTTGGGCAGCGGGTTACCGGCGGCGGAGAACATCCAGATCTCCGACTTGGGGTCCGCGTAGTTTTCGTCGAAGTCGATGCCGGTGGTCATATTGAGCACTTGCTTGACCGTTGCATCACCAAAGCCCGAGTCCTTGAGCTCCGGAATGTAGTGGCTGATCAGCTGGTTTTCGTCGATCTCGCCGCGCTTGATCAGGTCCAGCGCCAGGGTGCCGGTGACCGCCTTGGTCATCGACATCAGCAGGTGGCGGTCATAGTCCTTGAAACCATCGAAGTAGCGCTCGTATACCACCTTGCCCCGGTGCATGACCAGCAGACCATCGGTATAGGTTTCCCCCAGTGCCTGCTGCCAGTCGATCGCCTGTTCACGCCCCCAGGGAGTATAGGTCAGTTGCTCGATACCCTTGTCCAGGTCGTAATCCAGCGAAGCCGGCGGCGTGTTGCGTCGGCTGACCAGCGTGGTGGGCAGGAACTCGCCCATATGCGCCACGCTGTAGCGCAGCGCCGGAAAGCGGAAGAAGGAACCGTCTGCCAGCTTGACGCGGCGATCTGCAGGAGGGGGGCTGCCCTGCATCCAGCCCATCAGGTCGGCGGCGGATTCTGCCGCGGGCAGGAAGTTGCTCTCGACCGGTGGCTGACACTGGCTGGCGTGGGCCGATAATGTGGTAAAACCGAACAGGGCCGTCGCAAGGAGGCCGGGCTTGAAACAGGACATCTTGCCTCCTTGGATCAGAACGTGTTGGTGCGCACCATGGCGTCCATACCGCCATCGATGAACAGCACCGAGCCGTTTACAAAGGCGGACTTGTCGGACAGCAGGAAGCCGACGCCATCGGCGATCTCATCCGGCACGCCGGCACGGCCCATCGGCGCGACAAAGTTCTTCACCGCTTCGCCGAAGCGGGCATCGTCCAGTGAGGCCTTGTGCAGCGGGGTTTCCACGGCGCCGGGGGCGATGATGTTCAGACGCAGGCCGCGCTTGCCCCACTCAACGGATTTGCGACGGCCATACACGGTCACGGCGTATTTGGAGGCGGCATAGGCGGCCGACGGGTTCTCGCTCTGTTCGGCCATCTGCAGTGCCTTGGCTTCGTCATTCTCCAGCATGGCCGCGGCCATGGGGTGAGGGGTGGCGACCATGTGACTGCCGGCGACGGAGCCGATGATCACGGCCTTGCCGTTGCACCCGGCGGTCAGGGCATCTTCCAGACCGTCCAGATATTCAGTCACGCCAAAGTAGTTTACGCCGAGAATCAGGCCGATGGACGGTGCGGTGACGCCCACGCCGGCGCAGGCCACGACAGCATCCAGACGGTTGTTACAGGCCTCCAATGTCTGCGCAATCGCCGCCTGACGCCCTTCGGCCGTGGACAGGTCGGCATTGACATCGGCATTGCGCAGATCAACGCGAATCAGGGTATGGCCGGCGGCTTCAAGATGCTGGCATACGGCGGCACCGATACCTGAAGCGGCACCGGTTACGGCGATAGTGGACATGTGGCGTTCCTCGTTGTTATTGGTTTTTGCATTTGGCGCTTTTGACTATGTAAGTGATGCGCCGGTGCTGCTTCGTCTGTTCAGACTATAGCGCCTTCAACTTCCTGTTCTGCGGATATCGATTTTGCTTGCTGAGCCCGGGAGGGCGCTCTGCAGCAGCAACATGGCGGCAAAGGTACTGACGCAGCCCAGCAGTAATGAATAGCGCAGAGACTCGGTACCCAGCGTTGCAGCCATCAGGTCACTGAGAGCCCCCACCGCAAGCGGGCCTACCCCCACTCCGAACAGCGTCACCAGGACGGTTTGACAGGCCATGGCGACGGCTCGGCTGTCGGGGGAGACCAGTCGCGTGATCATGCTGAAACAGGGGCCCACCCACCAGACGGCAAAAAAGCCGTTCAGCGCACACCAGATCATGGCTGTCGGGATCTGATGGTTGAACAGCATCAGGGTGCTGTCGGCGGGCCAGAGCAGGTAGGCGGTCATCGCGATGATGCCGATGCCATGGCCCAACTGCGGAATCAGCAACTGCCAGCGTGGGTGGGCGCTGATCAACCGGTCGGTGAACCAGCCGCTGAACAGCATGCCCAGCGCCGCTGAACCGCCACCAATGAAACCGGCCAGAATACCCGCCTGCTGCAGGTCCAGCCCATGAGAACGTACCAGAAAGGTGGCGTTCCACATGCCATAGGCGTTTGCGCCCAGCGTACTCATGCCGGCCGCGAAAATCAGGTAGCGGTAGGGACGCAGTGCCCAGAGCGATTTCAGCGTCGCCAGCAGGGACAGGGGCACTTGTTGCTCAGTCTGCGGGTGATCCCAGGTACCCCGAGCCGGCTCACGAACCAGCAAAATGACCAGCGCTATCAGGCTGGTTGGAACTGCAACGGCAATAAAGCCGGTGCGCCAGCCATACTGCTCTATCAACCAGGCTCCGGCACTCATGGCGACGATCACGGCCAGTGTCGGGGCAGTGCTGAAGCAGCTGATGGCAAAGGCTCGTCGGTGGGGAGGGTAAAGGTCGGCGATCATTGAAATTGCGCTGGGTGTGATGGCGGATTCGCCAATGGCGACCAGCATTCGGGCCATGACCAGAACCACAAAGCCGGTGGCGAACCCACAGAGCATGGTGGTTGCGCTCCAGATCAGGGCGCTGGCCGCCAGCACATGGGTTCGCTTCAAACGGTCGGCCAGACGGCCGGCGCCCAGCCCAAAGAGGGCGTAGACACCGGCAAAGGCCAGCCCTGATACCAGCCCCATCGCGGTATCGCTGGCGTCAAACTCCAGCTTGATCGGCTCGATCATGACCGCCATGATCTGGCGGCCAATAAAAGTGTTGGAATACAGCAGGGCCAGCAGGAGCAGTAATCCGTGGCGACGCCAGGCCGGAGCGATAGCAGTGGGGTCAAGCATCGTCATGAACAGGCTCCTTGCTTGCCAGGTCAAATCCGTGGGTCAGATCAGGCCCTTCTCTTTCGCCATGGTCAGCGCCAGGTCCTCGATCATGTCTTCCTGACCGCCGACGGTGCCGCGGCGGCCCAGTTCGACCAGGATGTCACGGGCCTGGATGCCGTACTTCTTCTCCGCACGCTGAGCAAACAGCAGGAAGGATGAGTAGACGCCGGCGTAGCCCAGGATCAGCGCATCGCGATCGACGCGGATCGGCTGGTCCATGATCGGGAACACCCGGTCTTCGGCCACATCCATGATCTTGTACAGGTCGATACCGGTCTCGACGCCCATGCGATCCAGCACGGCACAGAACACTTCCAGTGGCGTGTTGCCGGCACCGGCCCCCAGGCCGGCCACAGAACCGTCAACGCGGGATGCACCGGCCTCGATCGCCGCCAACGAGTTGGCGATACCCATGCCCAGGTTGTGGTGGCCATGGAAGCCCACTTCCACGTTGGTCGGCAGTTCGGCACGCAGCAGGCCGATCTTGGCGCTGACTTCATCCGGCAGCATGTAGCCCGCGGAGTCAGTGGCGTAGATGCAGTTGGCGCCGTAGCTGACCATCAGCTTGGCCTGCTCCAGGATTTTCTCCGGGCTGACCATGTGCGCCATCATCAGGAAGCCGACGGTGTCCATCTCCATTTTGGCGGCCATGCCGATGTGCTGTTCAGATACATCGGCTTCGGTGCAGTGCGTCGCCACACGGATGGTGGACACACCCAGATCCTTGGCCATCTTCAGATGATCGACGGTACCGATCCCCGGCAGCAGCAGGGCGGAGACCCTGGCGTTCTTCATCTTCGGAATGACGGCACCCAAGTACTCCTCATCGCTGTGCGCCGGGAAACCGTAGTTCACCGAGGTGCCGCCGAGGCCGTCGCCGTGGGTGACTTCGATCAGCGGCATGCCGGCTTCATCCAGACCGGTGGCGATGTTGACCATTTCATCCAGGCTGATCTGGTGACGCTTGGCGTGCATGCCGTCACGCAGGCTCATGTCGTGCAGCGTGACTTTCTTACCGTTCAGATTCATGTGTCTTTCCTCCGTTAGCCACGCTCAGGCAGATTGATGCTGCCGTTGGATACTTCTTCGGCGAACATCTCGGCGGTACGCAGACCGGCCGCGGTCATGATGTCCAGGTTGCCGGCGTACTTGGGCAGGAAGTCGCCCAGGCCTTCCACTTCCATGAAGCAAGTCACGCGGTTGCCGTCGAAGATCGGGCCGTTCACCAGGCGGTAGCCCGGCACGTATTTCTGCACGTCCTTCACCATGGCCTGCACGGATTCGGTGATGGCGGCCTGATCCGGCTCACCTTCGGTCAGGCAGTGGATGGTGTCACGCATGATCAACGGCGGCTCGGCCGGGTTAATCACGATGATCGCCTTGCCTTTCCTGGCGCCGCCGACCTTCTCAACGGCACCGGCGGTGGTACGGGTGAACTCATCGATGTTCTGGCGTGTACCCGGACCGACTGAACGAGACGAAACGGTCGCGATGATCTCGCCGTATTCCACCGGCTGTACGCGGGAGACCGCCGCCACCATCGGGATGGTCGCCTGGCCACCGCAGGTCACCATGTTGACGTTCATCTCCAGGTTCTTGGCATGGTCAGCCAGGTTCACCGGCGGTACGCAGTAGGGACCGATGGCGGCCGGGGTCAGGTCGATCATGATCACGCCCAGCTCGTTCAGCTTGCGACTGTTCTCGGCATGGACATAGGCAGAAGTGGCATCGAAGGCGACGCGGATATCGTCTTCGATGACGTGTTCCAGCAGGCCATCGACACCGGTTGAGCAGGTCTTGATGCCCATCTCGGCGGCGCGCTTGAGGCCTTCAGATTCGGGGTCGATACCGACCATCCACACCGGCTCGATCCACTCGGAGCGTTGCATCTTCATCAGCAGATCCGTGCCGATGTTACCCGGGCCAATGATGGCCGCTTTCAGTTTTTTGGACATAGTCAGTTCCACATGTGCTTTTTTGGTAGCCCTATCGCTTGCAAGGCAAGCTCCTACAAGGGCAGGCTCCTACAAACGCTGGATGTAGGAGCCTGCCTGCAGGCGATCAATCGACGGTTATTCCACAAAGCGGATCGAGCAGCTGCCCAGCCCTTCGGCGGTCAGGCTGAAATGGTCACCGGCTGTGGCCGGGATCAACGGCGCCAAGGCACCGGACAGGATGATCTCGCCCTTGCGGAAGGGGATGCCGTACTCGCCCAGAGTGTTGGCCAGCCAGGCGACGGCCTCGGCCGGATGCCCCTGCACGGCTGAGCCCAGGCCGGAGCCGGCCGGCTCGCCGTTCTTCTCGATCTGCATCGCTACGGCGGCCAGATCCAGAGTGTTCGGGTCGGTATGGGTGTCGCCGATGACGAAGACGCCGCAGGAGGCGTTGTCGGCCACGGTATCGACGATGCTGATGCGCCAGTCATCGATACGGGAGTCGACGATCTCGAAGCAGGGCGCCACCCACTCGGTGGCGGCCAGTACATCTTCGGCGGTGACGCCGGGGCCGGTCAGGTCCGCCTTCAGGCAGAAGGCGATCTCACCCTCGGCGCGGGGCTGGATCAGGCCCGTTTCAGACAGGCTGACTTCGGCGCCGTCGGCAAAGTGCATGCGATCGGTCAGGAAGCCGAAGTCAGGCTGATGCACGTTGAGCATCTCCTGCACCGCTTTCGAGGTGACACCAATCTTCTTGCCGATCACCCGCTCGCCATCGGCCTCACGCAGTTTCAGCGTCTGCAGCGAGATATGGTAGGCATCGTCGATGCTCAACTCAGGATAGCGCTCGACCAGTGGCGACAGGGTGCAGCCTTCCTTCAGCGCGATATGCAGCTCGCTGCCCAGCTGATTTATAAGGGGTGAGTTGATCAGGGATGTGTTCATCTTTGTCTCCTTAACCCCAGACACTGCCTTCGGCACCGCCATCCACTTCGATCACCTTGCCGGTGACCCAGCTGGACGCGGGCGTAGCGAAATACAGCGCTGCAGCGGCAATATCTTCCGGCTCACCAATACGCTGCAGCGGGGTGTTTTTGGCCATGGTTTCCAGCATGGCGGCTGGGGCGGCATTCTCCAGCGCGGCGGTGCGGATCGGGCCCGGTGCGATGGCGTTTACACGTACGTCCGGAGAGAAGTCCTGGGCCAGCAGCTTGGTCAGATGTGTCAGCGCGGCCTTGGCGGTGCCGTAGGCGCTAAAGTGCTTCTGGATATAACGTGCGGCGCCGGAGGTGATGTTGATCACGTTGCCGCCGCCGGCCTCGCGCATGTGCGGCACGCAGAGTTGAGTCAGGGCGTAGGCCGAGGTGACGTTGAACTCCAGCACGCTGGCAAAGTCTTCCGGGCTCATCTGCAGCGGGTCGTTGGGGCCGGAGCCGCCGGCATTGTTGACCAGGTGAGTGATCTTGCCCATGCCTTCGACAGCGGCGGCCACCAGGGCTGCGCGCTGGCTCTGGTCATTCACGTCACAGCTGACCGCCAGCGCACGGCGGCCCAGTGCCCGGATCTCTTCGGCCACGGCTTCCACATCGGCCAGAGTGCGGGCCGAGCAGACCACATCGGCTCCGGCTTCGGCATAGGCCAGCGCGATGGCACGGCCCAAACCGCGGCCGGCGCCGGTAATCACGGCGACCTGACCATCCAGGTTGAACTTGTTCAAAATAGACACGGCAACTCCTTGTTCTTATTCAGTCGGCGGTAACGTCAGGCGGAGACAGCCCAGAGATCCGGCAGGCCCGGGTCGGTGCGCTCGATCAGGCGCTTGAGCAGCAGCTTGAGTGCCATGGCATCACCCGGCCCCAATGCCTCGACCACTTCCTGCTCGATCGCCTTGGCCTGGGCGATCTGGTGCAGCGAGGCCTCACGGCCATCCGCCGTCAGGCGATAGCGTCCATCTTCTGTCACGACATGGCCGCCTGAAATCAGCACTTCCATGTCGCTCTGATCGACCGAATAACCGGTATAGGCGATATATTCGTTGATAGCGTCGAGGGTCAGGCGGTCACGGATACAGAGCACGGAAAGAATGAAGAACTGCTCCTGCGCCAGCTTCTGCTCGTCCAGCAGCCCCTTGAGGCGATTGACCATCTGGAAGTGTGCACGGCCGAGCAGGTAGCCGAGCAGGTCTTCGGTGTAGCTGCACTCCGGTGGCGGTTCGCTCTTGGTCAGGCGGACCTCTTCACGGGGCTTGCGGGCGGTCAGGGCGTACTGGCCGCTCTGAAATGCCAGTGGCGGCAGGTCGTTGTGATCAAACCGCAGTACTTCACCGATAAAGATCAGGTGGTCACCGCCGTCATGGACAAAAGCGGTTCGGCACTGGAAACGGGCGGTGCAGGCGGGTAGCAGGGGTGCATCCGTGATGCCATCGTCCAGCTCGAGCCCGGCAAACTTGTCTTCGCCGCGTGAGGCAAAGCGGCCGGACAGCGGCTCCTGCTCGACTGACAGAACGTGCACGTTCCAGTGTTTGGATTCGGTAAACACCGGCAGGCTGTTGGCGTTCTTGGCAAGGCTCCAGAGCACCAGCGGCGGATCCAGAGAAACCGAGTTGAAACTGTTGGCCGTGATGCCAACTGGTGTGCCATCCGCAGCCTTGGCGGTAATGATGGTGACACCGGTGGTGAAGGTGCCCAGCGCCGTACGAAAGGCTTTGCTGTCGAAATTATTATTGGTCATAGTGTGCCTCTGCTGGCCGGTGAGTCTGAGCCGAGTATTGCAGTGGCCACAAGGGGGTTCATCGTCTTAATGGACTAAGATCGGATTGCCGCTGTCGTCCGTCCGGACGAGGTTTTCAGGGGCAATTGGCGGTAGTAATGTGACAGTCATAACAATAAAGAAGGCCGCCTCGGTGGCCGGATGAAACCAAGGAGAAAACGATGGCTGCAGCCGTAACGACCCCCTCCGGTATCCATGCGCTGCTGGACACTCAGCAGCAGGCTTTCAATCGTGCCGGTGCGGTCAGCGCTGAAACCCGCAAGGCGCGCATCCAGCAGGTGATCGATCTGCTGGTGGATCACTGCGATGCGCTTGCTGATGCCATGGGCACCGACTTCGGTGAGGGCGCAAGTGGTGGCCGTCCTCGAGCCTTCTCGATCATGAATGATATTCTGGGATCGCTGGGCTCGCTGAAGCATGCCCGTGACCATCTGGAACAGTGGATGCAGGCTGACCCGCGTACTCCGTTCGCACCCTACGATCAGCTGGGTGGGCAGGCGGAAGTGCTCCATCAGCCCAAGGGCAGTATCGGCATTATCGGCACCTGGAACGCGCCGCTGTTTACCCTTTTCAGCCCGCTGGCCTGTGCACTGGCAGCCGGTAACCGGGCCATTCTGAAACCCTCGGAAGTGGTGCCCCAAACCGCGGCGCTGGTGGCCGAACTGGTCAGTACCCACCTGGACCCTGAAGTGGTTGGCGTGGTCACAGGTGATGCCGAGATCGGTGCTGCTTTTGCCGGCTCTCCGTTCAACCATCTGGTGTTTACCGGCAGCACGGCAGTCGGGCGCAAGATCATGAGTGCAGCGGCCGAGAATCTGGTGCCGGTGACGCTGGAGCTGGGCGGCAAGTCGCCGGTAATCATTGGTCGCAGTGCGGATCTGGATGATGCCTGCCGCCGACTGGCGATCGCCAAGGGGACCAACGGGGGCCAGATCTGTATCAGCCCCGATATCCTCTATGTGCCGACCGAGTTGCTGGAAAATACCGTCAGCTCGCTCAAGGAGCAGTTCCGCAGCTTCTACCCGACGGTCAATGACAACCCGGATCTGGTGGCTGCCGTGAACGATCAGCATCTGCAGCGGGTGGAAGGCTACCTGGCCGATGCCCGGGATCGAGGCGTCCGTATCGAATCCACTCATCCGCAAGCCAGTGACGAGACGCGCAAGCGTCCGCTGCGTCTGGTGATCGACCCGCCTGCCGACAGTCTGATCATGCAGGAAGAGATCTTCGGTTCGGCACTTGTGCTCAAGCCCTACACAGTGCTGGACCAGGCCATCGGTGATATCAACAGCCGTGGCCGCCCGCTGGCACTGTACTACTTCGGCGGGGATGCGGACGAAGAACAGAAGGTGCTGAGCAACACCCTGTCCGGTGGCGTCACCGTAAATGATCTGATGATGCACGCTGCCATGCATGAGGCGCCTTTCGGCGGCGTTGGTGCATCGGGCATGGGCCACTACCATGGCTATGAAGGCTTCCTCGAGTTCAGTCACGCCCGCACCGTCTTCCGCGCACCTCAGTACGATCCCCGTGGCGAATGGGGCATGTTGCCGCCGCATCACGACCAGTTCGAGGCGATGATGCGTGCTCAGGTTACGAAGGACTAATACAGAGGGAGGCAAGCCAATGACAACATTGATTCAATCAACCGAGCAGGGCGTTCTAAGCCTGACCCTTAACCGGGCTGACAAGCGCAACGCCTTTGATCGTGAACTCTATTCGGCACTGACCTCGGCGCTGCATGAAGCGGATGCCAACCCGGACGTGCGGGTGATTCGCCTGGGTGCCGAAGGTGACTGCTTCAGCGCCGGTAACGACATTGCCGATTTCCTGGCCGAGCCGGAGCAGGGGCGCCGCACCGATCCGCCGCTGTACCTGCTGCAGGCGATGCGTGCCTGTTGCAAACCGATCGTGGCCGAAGTGAATGGCAAGGCAGTGGGCATAGGTGCGACGCTGTTGCTGCACTGTGACCTGGTGTATGCCAGTGAGGGTTCGGCGCTGATGTTTCCTTTTGTGGCGCTGGGGCTCTGTCCGGAGGGGGGCAGCAGCCAGCTGATTCCACAGCTGGCTGGGCATGTAAAAGCCTTTGAATGGCTGGTGCTGGGCCAGCCTTGCTCCGCCTCGGATGCGGCCCAGTGCGGCCTGATCAATGCGGTACTGCCGGTTGAGCAGCTGTCAGAGCAGGTGAGCAAAGCGGTTGCGAAATTGGCCGCGCTGGATCCGGACGCGGTACAGCAGTCGCGTCGCCGCCTGCAGCAGGCCTCGGGTGAGCGGCTGGATGCCCTGATGCAGGCGGAGATGGATCTGTTCGAACAGCTGCTGCAGGGTGACGCTGCCCAGAAAGCGTTGAATGCCTTTGTGAACCGCTGATCGAGTAAACCCTCAACAACATAACGGCCGCTCATCGAGCGGCCGTTTTTGTTTGCAGGTTATTGCCAGGGAGAAGACAGGGTCTTAGCAGTGAAGAGCTACTGTGAAGCCCCCAAAAAAAACCGGCCTCATAAGAGGCCGGAAAGTGAAGGAAAAATATTGCTAAGTGCTGTGTCAGAACGCGTACTTCACGCTCAGTGAGATGTTGTCGCGATCGGTCAGCGGTTTCTGTTGCACCGGAATACCGGCATCCGCATCGCCCATGTAGGTCAGATAGTTCAAGCCCACCTGAACACCGGTACGGTGAGTGAAGTCGGCACCAATGCTGAAGCGATGATCGCCTTCACCACCGATACCGCCGGTGATGGTGCGACCGCTGATCTGGTGCGAGTAGGCCAGGGGCACGCTCAGATCCCAGTTTTCGGTAAAACCGGGGTAGCTCAGAGTCAGGCTGCTTGAGAGGGCCAGACCGTGACCGGAGTAGTAGAGCTCATCCGTTTCACTGCCGGGGACACCGTTAATGCCTCGGGCTTCCACATCCATGATGTCGACGTAAGACAGCTCAGCCACCAGCGTAGTCGTATCCGCCAGCCAGGAGCGACCGAAGTTGACCAGTGCGTTTACGTTGGTCTGCATGATATCGGCGCGGGTTGCCGAAGGCAGCGGGCTGCCGAAGAAGCTGGTATTGACCAGCACCGGAGCACCCTTCTTGTAGGTGATTTCACCGGCGATCGACGCCATGCCGAGGCTGGTGGTCATGGTGGCGCCGTACAGCTCGATATCATCGAAATAACGAATGCTGTAATCGGAGCTGAAGTCCGGGTTGATGGTCACTTCCGTCAACGGAATGCGGTCATGGTAGTTGAGGTAGTAGAGGCCCCACTCGGTTTCCAGGCTGGTGCGGAAGCGGGTGCCGATACCCCATTGGCCGGTCTTGTCAGGCTCGATATCGCCACGACGGGTGCCGAAGAAGCAGGGCTCGCCCGGGGCGGCACTCAGACAGGTTGCGCCTTCCCCCACCGCCTCGCTGGTGCTCAGGTAGCTGCCCGGCTCCGGTACCTGGACCGGGTGCCAGTTGTACTGGGCATGGGCCATCAATGACCAGTTCGGGTTGATCTCCAGCTGCATGGAGACCTGATCTTCCGGCAGCAGGATATCCTTGACCTCTACGCCCGGGATACCGGTTTTGGTGCCGTCAGACGGGCCCTGGGCCAGCGACATGCTGGGCATGAACAGAGCCTCACCCCAGGCCACTACGTGCTTGCCGGCGCGCAGGTCGAGGTAGCTGCCGTTGCCCAGCTCGAAGCTGGTATAGCCGTACAGGTCCAGCAGGCGGGTGTAGCCGCCGTGGTATTTCTCGGCGTCATCGCTGAACTTGTCATCCTGATAGACGTCGTCATAGAAGGTACTGGCCGACATCACCAGACCGCTGTTGCCCTTGTGCAGGCGGCCTTCCATCAGCAGTGACAGGCGGTTGGCGGTCAGATCGCCCTGATCAAAATTACGGTTGCCGCTGCTGGTCAGCGTCGAGTCGCGATCTTCCAGCCGGGAGGCCGCGCTGTAGCTGACCGTGCCTTTCCAGTCCAGGGTCAGGCCGTTGCCCATGTCGATGCTTTCACCGGCCTGGGCCTGAGTGGCGATGCCTGCACTCAGGATAGCGAGGGCCAGCAGGTTGGGTTTGAATGCTGTCATGTCATGATCCTCGCGGGTTTAGTGGGCGCGACGGCGCAGAGCGGCCGGCGTAAAGTTGTCGGGTTCCAGGCCGCCCGCATTCAGGATCGGGCCCTTTGCAAGGTCCTGGAACAGGTTGTAGGCCACGTAACCACCGGTGGTCAGGTCATGGTAGAAGCTGGTACCGGCCTGCCAGGCGTCCATATCGTAGGCGTAGTAGTAATTCAGCAATGCGTGGTTCACCAGTTCGCCACGGGTGTCGTAGTAATCGCTGATCACGCCATGCCAGGTGTCCTCGTCGATGTACATCACGCGCTTGCCATACTTGTGGCGGTGGGTGCTCTTCAGGTTGCCCTCAAGTACCCAGACGCGACGCAGCTCGTAGCGCATGAAGGTCGGGTTGGCATGGTTGGGTGTCAGCAGGTCATCGTAGGAAACGCTTTCCTCATGCACGCGGTAGGCGTTGGCCGGAACGTAGATCTCGCGTTTGCCTTTCAGCTCCCAGTCGTAACGCTCGGGTGAGCCGTTCATCAGACGGTCCTGGTCGATGGTCATCTTGCCGGACGTGCCGGCTGCCGGGGTATCAAAGCCGTATTCAGGCAGCTGACGCACGCGACGGGTGCCGGGGTTATAGGTCCAGGCCAGGCGCTGACCCTGGGCGAAGTTGACCGGCTCGATGGATACGGTGCGCTTGCCCTTGTCACGGGTCGGCAGCAGGGTGCCAGTGTCGCTGTAGGCCATGATTTCACCGATCGGTTTACCGATATAATCCGGTGCCGTCACGATATTCAGGCCGTTGTTGAAGGTCCGACCCCAGGTGATTTCACCGCTGGTATTCACTTCGGCCAGATCACGCTGTTCCATCACTTCCGTATAGGCGCGGAAGGGGAAGTTGTGGTTGGCCAGCACCTGCATTGCCTGGTTTTCGCCAGACGGAATCGGGAAGGGAATGGCACCCATCAGTGCCTTGAAGCCCATGCCTTCATCGACCAGCTCGCCTTCGGTGGCATTCTTTTTGGCGACTTCACAGATCTGATCCGGATAGCGGAAGTCACGGCGACCCTGATAGACCGGAATGCGGAAAGTATCGGGGAAGCGCTGGAGCAGGGCGATCTGGCCCTCGGTCAGGTTGTCCTTGTACTGCTTCCAGTTCTGTCCATCGATCGAGAACAGGGGCTTGTCCTGCGGATAGGGGTCAATCGGGTGTTGTCCCACATTGGGGGTGTAGTCGATGCCCGGGGGGGTACCCAGCCATTTGCCGGAGAAGGGCGGAATGGTGCCGGCTTCGTTGCCGCTGGCGACGGCGCCAACACAGGTGAGTTCACTCCCCAGTTTGGTAGCCTCTTGCGGGGAAACCTTGGCATAAGCGGATGCGGACAGTGTCAGTGCGATTGAAGCCGCCAGGGGCTTCCACAGTTGCTGCTTTCTCATCTTGCCTCCAGATGTAACCCGTGCTGTCAAACGAGATGTCTGCAGTGGGTGGCAGTTGGTTTTATTGTTGTTGTTCGCTGATTGTTCTGGAGTTGGCTGGATAAAAAATCGTCTGAAAAGACTAGGCGGATTGGATCTACAGGACGCGTTTTTGCATAAAAAACGGCCTGAAAATCGCTTTTCAGGCCGTTTCGGGTATTAAACAGACGTTAATGTGTTATCTGTCGGTATACGGCTCGATGCCGTTCGGCACATAAACGCCTTCCACCTTGTCGAGGAATTCCGCCTTGCGGTCGCGCGGATTGTAGAACTGCTTGTACCAGATGCGTGCCTTCATGAACGGGCCATCGCTGGGGATGAACATGCCATTGAGGCAGGGCGCCTTATTGGTCCACACCTCGAAATCCTGTGCGAAGGCCAGGCGGCTCGCTTCCTGGAACTGGGCCGCGGCGATCTCGTCTTCGACGGTGACCTTGGCGTTGCCGTTGGGGGATTTCACCAGCAGTGCGTGCCAGACGCGTACGCTGCCATCTTCCACCGGCGTGTGGTTGATCATCAGAATCGACTCGTAATAGCCGGTCAGGTAGGAGATCAGTACACCCGGTCCGTTGTAGGTGGTAATGGTGTGCAGGATCGGGCTGTGGCCATCTTCACCGACCAGGGTGCGGTGCGGGCCGCACTGGCGCTGGATCGCCAGGTGTCCCTTGAACTCGTTCTCATAGCGCTGCACGGTGGAGCCGTGGATCGGGCTCAGGTGACCGTAGTCACAGATATTGTCGACCACTTCCTGCGGGTGCTGTTCCAGCACACCCAGATCGTCGTATTTCCATTGGACCCAGGCCTCGTCATCCCATTCCGGCAATGACGGGTGGTTCCACTCCGGTTCGCCGCCTTCAGGGTCGTGCCATACCCAGATGGCGCCCAGGCTTTCCTTCACGGTCCAGGACTTCACGCAGGCTGTCTTCGGAATCGGGCCGTCGTGGTACGGGATGTCGTCACACTGGCCGTCCGGGCCAAAGCGCCATGCGTGGTAGGGGCAGCGGATGCTGTCGCCTTCGATATTGGTGCCGCCGCCGTCGATGATCACGTAAGAGGTGTCGTTCGGCGCTGCCAGATGGGTTTTCATGTGCGGGCAGTAGGCGTCGAGCAGAACCACCTTGCCGGTCGCGCGACCGCGGTAGAGGGCGAAGTCGCGGCCGAAGAAACGTACAGCCAAAGGCTTGTGGGTATTGATCTCGTCAGAGGTCGCAATCATGAACCAGCCGCGGGGA
Organism: Marinobacterium maritimum; assembly: GCF_039523155.1. Lineage (NCBI taxonomy): Bacteria > Pseudomonadati > Pseudomonadota > Gammaproteobacteria > Oceanospirillales > Oceanospirillaceae > Marinobacterium > Marinobacterium maritimum. The sequence continues at coordinate 63,647 of NZ_BAAAET010000001.1, forward strand.
AAGGCGTAATCACCGAGCCGGTAGTCCTGGGATGTTGCCATGGAGAAACTCCTTGATCTTGTTGTTATCACCCGTCCGATTCTGAATTTCGGCTCGGAACGGGGCATACTCTGTTTGGACGATAGGGGGCATGTGCCTGATCTGCGTCAATGGAGTGCTGATCAAATCAGGCTGGCATCGAGCTGCTCAAGACGGCGCTGGTAAGGCCTGATCGCCAGTGCGTAGAGCAGGGTGGGGATCAGCAGCAGGCAGAGCACGGTGACCAGTGCCCAGCGCAGACCATCGGCGCCCATGCTGCCGGTGTACAGATCACTGAGGGTGCCGGACAGCACGGGGCCGAGCCCGGCACCGATCAGGGTCATGAACAGGTTGACGAAGGCGGCGCCCATGGCGCGCTGTGAACTGGTCAGCAGGTGGCTGACGGCTGCAAAGGTGAGGGTCGGCCACCAGCTCTGGAAAAAGGCGAAACCGGCGCAGAACAGCATGGCGTAAGGGATATTGAAGCTGCCGACACTGAAACTTGAGGTTTGTGGCCAGAGCAGAAAAGCGATCCCCATCGGCAGGCTGATCAGGATGCCCAGCATCGGCAGGAGAAGCTGCCAGCGGGTATTCCGGCGAATCAGGCGATCACAGATCCAGCCGCAGAACAGGGTGCCCAGTATGGCGAACAGGCCGCTGGAGAGGCCAAACAGGAAGCCGGCCTGGGCCAGCGGCATTTCGTAGGTACGCAGCAGAAAGGTCGGCGCCCAGATGCCGAAGCCGTAACCCACCACACCGGTCATCGCCACGCCCGCGCAGAGCAGCACAAAGGCGCGCACTCGGAAGATGCTTTTGATCTGGGGAGCGGCCTTGATATCACGGGCGGCCTTGGCCTGGCGACGCTCCTCTTCGCTGTCGAATACCCCTCGGCCAGGATCGCGCGTGAACAGCCACAGGGTGGCGGCTATCAGCACGCCCGGGATGCCGAAAACGATGAACGTGGTGCGCCAGCCGTAGGTCTGGGCGATATAACCACCGACCACCATGGCGATCAGCAGGCCAACCTGAGGACCGAGCATGAAAATGCTCAGCGCCGTCGAGCGGCGGTGTTTTGGATACAGATCCGAGACCATCGAGACCGAGGGGGCCATGCCGCCGGCTTCACCCACGGCGACCGTCATGCGGGCCAGCAGCAGTTGCCAGAAGCTGGTTGCCAGGCCGCAGGCCATGGTCGCCAGGCTCCAGAGGCCGCAGCAGGTGGCGATAATCTTGCGACGGTCGGCCCCGCGGTCGACCATGCGGCCAAGCGGAATGCCCAAAACACCATAGAGCACGGCGAACGCCAGGCCGGTCAGCAGCCCTATCTGGGTGTCCGAAGCGCCGAACTCCTGCTTGATCGGTTCGATCACGATCGCAATCACGTTACGATCAATAAACGAGAACACGTACACCAGGGCCAGCAGGATCAAGGTGAAGTGACTCCTGAAGGTCACTTTGGGTGGCATGATCGACATGGTGGGCTCCATTGAATTTATTGTTGTTGAGGCCAAGAGTAGCGAGCCGGCAAGTTGCGGCATCGTCCTTTTGGACGTAGTGACTGCAGGGGGGATGGCGTCAGATGAAAGCTGGAACTGCTCTGCCCCTACCACTGCAACAGGAGAGAGCCATGGCGGAACGTGAGATCGAGGCGCAGACCCGCGCCCGCAAGGCGGCTGAACAGGATGCGCTCGAGTATCCCTTTGTGACTCCGGAAGCGCCGGCGGAGGTGGTCGAAGTGGCCACCGGCGTCTACTGGGCGCGCATCGCCATGCCGATGGCGCTGGACCATATCAATGTCTACCTGCTGGCCGATGAGGATGGCTGGTATCTGGTCGACACCGGCCTGAATACCGATACATCGCGTGCCTGCTGGCAGGCGATGGCGGAACGCCATTTCCCGCAGCAGCCGCTGAAGGGAATCATCTGCACCCACTTCCATTACGATCATGCGGGCCTGGCCAGCTGGCTGATGCGCGAGTTCGAGGCACCGCTGTACATGACCCACGGTGAATATTTCACCATGCGGGCGCTGGCCAGCAGCAACTCCGAAGTGAAGGAGGATTCGCAGCGGGCTTTCTTTGTCCGGGCCGGCATGCCGCTGGAAAGATTCGAGAAAATGCTGGGCTCGCACCGGCGTGACCCCTTCGTACCGGACTTTCCGCCCAGCTTTATCCGTCTGCGTGACGGTGAAAGCCTGACCATCGGCGGGCGTCAGTGGCGAGTCGTGACCGGAGAGGGCCACTCGCCCGAGCACGCCTGCCTCTATGCCGAGGATGACCGCATTTTGCTGGCGGGTGATCAGATCCTGCCCGGCATCAGTTCCAATGTGCTGGTCAGCGATGTGGAGCCGGAAGCGGACCCGCTGAGTCTCTGGTTGCGTTCGCTGGACAAGCTGCGCACCCTGGCGGAGGACACCCTGGTACTGCCGGCGCACGGTCGCGTCTTCCGCGGGCTGCACACCCGGGTCGATCAACTGCATGCCCATCACCGGCGTCAGCTTGACGTATTGATGGGCCCGGCGCGGCGGGGGGAAAGCTTCACCGCCTGGGAGGCGATGAGTTGGCTGTTTACTCGCGAACTCAAGTCGATCGAGCTTATGCTGGGGTTGGGTGAGACCCTGGCGCACCTGAGTTACCTGTGTCGAACCGGGCAGCTGCTTCGCCTGCGGGGCGAAGATGGGCTGGATCGTTACAGCGCCCAGTGATTGAATTCGGTTTACAACAATAAGAGTAAGAGGACAAAAGATGAATGCCATTGCGGAACAGGCTGCGGCCGTTCAGGCCCAGCTGACGGCGCCGGGAGCGCCCTTCGAACTGGCCAGCGTCGATACGGAACAGGGGGCCTGCAAGGTATACAAGAATGCCCCGACCAACCTGGTTGAGGTGATTCGGCAGGCGCGCCGTGACGATGACGAATGCTTCATGGTCTATCAGGGCGATCGCTGGAGCTTCCGCCGCTTTTACGCCCATGTGGATGCGCTGGCATCCTGGATGTACGGTCAGGGGATCGAGCCGGGGGACCGCATTGCCATCGCCATGCGCAACCGCCCCGAATGGGTGGCGGTCTTCATCGCGGCGGCGCGCCTTGGCGCCGTGCCGGCACCGCTTAACAGCTTCGGTCTGGGTGAGGAGCTGCGTGATGCACTCGACGGGCTGGATGCGGCGGTGCTGGCCTGTGATACCGACCGCCTGAGCAGAATCGAAACCCACACCATCGCCGAGCAGACGCGCATACTGCTGGTGGGCCCTGTGCCTGAACATGATGGCTATCGCTGTAATGGCTACGACGATGTCATCTCGCGCCCGGTCGGCGCGCTGCCGGATGTGAACCCGGCGCCTGAAGACCCGGCATTGATCCTGTTCACCTCCGGCGCCACCAGCCGGGCCAAGGCGGTCCTGTCCAGCCAGCGGGCGGTCTGCCAGGCGCTGTTCAACATCGACTACATCAGTGCCGTGTCGGCGATGACCTCGCCGGAGGCTCTGGCGCGGGTGCAGAAGATGGCACGGCCGCCGGTGATTCTGACCGCCGTGCCCCTGTTCCATGTCAGCGGCCTGCATGCCCAGTTGCTCACCGCGGTACGGACCGGTCGTCGCCTGGTGTTCATGCACAAGTGGGACCCGAAAACGGCGGTGGAGCTGATGGCCCGCGAGCAGGTCACCCAGTTCAACGGCGCGCCCTCAATGGTGATGCAGTTGCTGCGCGAACCCGAGTTCCACACCGAGGCGGTCAAGGGCGGTCTCGCCGGTCTGGGCTTCGGTGGCGCCGGTCTGCCACAGGGACTGATCGACGAAGTGCTTGACGCTCTGCCGGAACAGCTGGTCGGCATCGGCTACGGCATGACCGAGTCCAATGGTGTCGGGGCCGGCATCTCCGGCGACATCTTCCGTCTGCACCCGACCGCCTCGGGGCTGCGCTCGCCGCTGGTCGAGATACAGGTCCGTGCGCCGGACGGGACGGTGCTGCCGCAGGGCGAGGATGGCGAGATCTGCCTGCGCTCGGTCACGCTGATGAGCGAGTATCTGGGCAACCCCGGCGACACGGCCGAAGCGCTGCGCGATGGCTGGCTGCACACCGGTGACCTGGGTCACCTGGATGAGCAGGGACTGGTCTACATCGTGGATCGCCTCAAGGATGTGATTAATCGCGCCGGCGAGAATATTGCGGCGGCCGAGGTGGAATCCTGCCTGCTGCGCCACCCGCTGGTGCGTGAAGCCGCCGTGCTGGGCGTGCCCGACGAGGAAACCGGCGAAGCCGTGGTCGCGGTGGTGGCGATTCAACCCGGCGAGGAGCTGGAAGAGGCTGAGCTTCAGGCCTTTGTTGGCGAACATCTGGCGTCATACAAGGTGCCCTCGATGATCTCCGTCCAACAGGACAAGCTGCCGCGCAACCCCGCCGGCAAGCTGCTCAAGCAACAGATCAAGAAGCAGCTGTTTCTCTAACATCCTGCTAAGGCAGCGGTCCTTTCTCAAGCGGGAGCCCGGCTGACGGGCTCCCGCTTTCTGCATTTCTCCCCAGCTCGATTTCGATTAGTCCGGTTTGACGATGCCTGCCCCTGTACCCGTTGCGCATCATGGACTGCATGTGCCAATGGGCCCGGCGTACCGCCCCGGCTCGAGGGCTGTTCCGGGTTGAAAATAATAATATGGAGAGTGCAGATGACTTCACAGGCAAACGTCACCGACACCTACGACGTGGTGGTGGTCGGGTCTGGCGCCGGCGCCATGTCCGCCGCGATCTTTGCGGCCGACCAGGGCATGAGTGTTCTTATCGTCGAAAAGAGTGACAAGTACGGTGGCACCTCGGCGTTGTCCGGCGGCGGCATCTGGGTCCCCAACAATCATTTCTTCAAGGCCAGGGGCGGCGAGGACAGCTATGACAAGGCGCTGACCTACCTGAAGGCCTCGGTCGGTGATCAGGTGGACGAAAAACGCCTGCGCGCCTACCTCGATAATGCGCCGAAGATGATGCAGTACCTGCAGGAGAACACCCGCCTCAATTACACCGTGGCCGAGCGCTACCCCGACTACTACCAGCACCTGCCCGGCGCGGCGCCCGGTGGCCGTACCCTGGATCCGGAGCTGTTCGATACCACGGCGCTGGGTGATGAAGTCGAGCACCTGCAGCCGGCATCACCGACCACCCTGCTGCTGGGCAAGATCGGCTGGACCGCACGCCATGCGCACAAGGCGATGGCCAAGGAGCGCGGCTGGCGTCTGATGATCGTCTGGTTGATGCTGCGCTATAAGCTCGATTTCAAGCAGCGCCGCAAGACCAAACGCGACCGCCGTGCCGCACTCGGCAATGCACTGATCGCGTCCCTGCGTGCCTCACTGATGGATCGCAAGGTGCCGCTCTGGCTCAACACCGACTTTAGCGAACTGATCGAAACCAATGGCCGCATCAGCGGGCTGATCGTCAAACGCAACGGCCAGGAGCAGGTGATTCAGGTGCGCAAGGGCGTCATCCTGGGCTCCGGTGGCTTCGAGCAGAACCAGGCGCTGCGCGACAAGTATCTGCCCAAGCCGACCAAAGTGGAGTGGAGTGCCACGCCGCCGGGCCGCAACACCGGTGCCGCGCTGGAAGCCGGTCAGGCGCTGGGTGCTGCCACCGCGATGCTCGACTGGGCCTGGTGGGCACCGACCATCAGTGTGCCGAAGGAAGAGAAGGCCCGCGGCGTCTTTGCCGAGCGTGCCTTCCCCGGCGCCATCGTGGTCAACGGCGAGGGCAAGCGCTTCGTCAACGAGGCCGTGGGCTACCTCGAATTCGTCGATGAAATGTACAAGGACAACATCAAGACCAACGGCAAGACCGTGCCAGCCTGGGCGATCTTCGATGGTCACTTCCGCTTCAACTACGCCATGGGTCCGCTGATGCCGTCGCAGGTGATGCCGGACAGCCGTCTGCCCAAGGCCTGGCACAAGACCGTCTACTGGAAGGCTGACAGCCTTGAGGCTCTGGCCGCCGAGATCGGCGTGGATGCCGCCGGCCTCAAGGATACCGTGGAGCGAATCAACCGTTTTGCTGCCAGCGGCAACGACGAAGATTTCCAGCGCGGCGGCAACGTGTTCGACCGCTATTACGGCGACAGCAACGTCAAGCCCAACCCCTGCCTGGCGCCGATCAAGAAAGGGCCTTTCTACGCCATGCGGATGGATGCCGGTGACATCGGCACCAAGGGCGGCCTGCTGACCAACGAGCGCGGCTGCGTGGTGCGCGAGGATGGCAGCGAGATCAAGGGGCTCTATGCCATCGGCAACTGCTCGGCTTCGGTCATGGGGACCACCTATCCGGGTGCCGGCGCGACCCTGGGCCCGGCGATGACCTTCGGCTATATCGCCGCGCATGACCTGGCGAAGCAGACAACACTGGACAAGGTGGACGCATGAGCAGAGCGAGCGTAACTGAGATCGGCGCACCGCTTCAGGTCGCTTCGGCCGAGCAGCAGAACTGGGATCAGCAGTGTGATGTGCTGGTAGTGGGCTGGGGTGCGGCCGGTGCCTGCGCCGCCATCGAAGCCCATGATCAGGGTGCCGACGTGATTGTCGCCGATCGTTTCCTCGGCGGCGGTGCCAGTGCCAAGAGCGGTGGCGTGGTCTATGCCGGTGGCGGCACCGAACACCAGCAGAAGGCGGGCTTTGCCGACACGCCGGACGCCATGTTCGAGTATCTCAAGCACGAGACCCAGGGCGTGATCAGTGACCAGACCCTGAAGCGCTTCTGCGACAACAGCGTGGCCAACCTGAAATGGCTGGAGGCGATGGGGACACCCTACACCCACAGCATGCCGCCCGGCGGCAAGACCTCTTATCCACAGGATGGCTACTACCTCTATTACTCCGGCAACGAACTGGTGCCGGCCTTCCGTGGCGAGTTGCCGCCTCCGCCACGCGGTCACCGCACCGTGGGCAAGGGGCATGGCGGTGTGGTGCTTTATTCGCACCTGCAGGCCGCCTGTCGCCAGCGCGGTGTCCGCAGCCTGACCCAGTCTGCGGTGCGCCGGCTGGTGGTCGATGCCGACAACCGGGTGATCGGTGCCGAGGTCTGGTCGCTGCCGGCAGGCAGCAAGGCCGCGCAACTGCATGCCAAATGGGGGCAGAAGGCGGAGAAGCTGCAGAACCTGGCTCCGGGCTACTGCAACCGCCTGCGTCAGAGACTGGCCGAGCTGGAGCAGAAACATGCCCAGCCGGTACTGGTACGGGCGCGCAAGGGCGTGATCCTCACCACGGGCGGCTTCATCTTCAACAAGGAACTGGTCAAGCAGTACGCGCCCAAATACCGCCACAACTTCAAGATCGGCGCCACCGGCTGTGATGGCAGCGGCCTGCGTCTGGGACAGTCGGTCGGCGCTGCCAGCAACCACCTGAACAATGTGTCCGCCTGGCGCTTCATCAACCCGCCACAGAAATGGCCCAAGGGGATCGCCGTGAATGCCAGAGGCGAGCGCTTCTGCAACGAGGAGGTGTACGGCGCCAAGCTCGGCTATGCGATCTGCGAAGAGCAGGAGGGCAAGGCCTGGCTGATTCTCGACAAGCCGCTGCGCCGTCAGTCGATCAGCCAGGCGCTGTTTGGCCGCTACTGGTGGTTCCAGTCGGTACCGGCGCTGGCGATGATGCTGCTGGCCGCGAAGAAGGGCAAAACCCCGGCCGACCTGGCCCGCAAGACCGGCATGGAACCGGCCGCACTGGAAGCTTCGCTGCGTGCCTACAACCAGGCGATCGGCAGCGGCCGGCCCGATCCCATGGGCAAGTCGGCCGACTCCTGCCAGTCACTGCATCAGGGGCCTTTCTATGCCCTGGATATTTCGGTCACTTCCGGCGTATTGCCGCTGGGCGCACTGACACTGGGCGGGCTCAAGGTCGATGAAGGCAACGGCCAGGTGCTGTCCGAGCAGGGTGACGCTATCGCTGGGCTCTATGCCGCGGGCCGTAGCGCCGTAGGCATTCCCTCGAATCTGTACGTCAGTGGCCTGTCACTGGCCGACTGTGTTTTCTCGGGCCGGCGTGCCGGCGCGGCGGCGTCGAGTGCGTCCGTCAGTGCCGAACACATGGCAACTCAAGCCGAAACCCGGGCCGAAACCAGAGCCGAAACCAGAGCTTCAGCATAAGGAATCGAATCATGAACAGTTCAATGGACAACAAGGTTGCACTGGTCACCGGTGCCGCAAGCGGCGTCGGCCTGGCCGTGGCGCAGCAACTGGTCGCAACAGGTGCCCGTGTGATTCTCACCGACCTGCAGGAATCCCGTGGCCGTGCGGCCGCCGAGGAGCTGGGCAAGACCGCCCGTTTCATGACCATGGATGTGGCCGATGCCGATGACTGGGACAGCGTGATCAGCAGCATCCGCGAGCAGGAAGGCCGACTGGACGTGCTGGTCAACAATGCCGCCATCCTCAAGCCGGGCACCATCGAGAACACCTCCTACGAGGACTGGCAGCTGCTGCACCGGATCAACTCCGACAGCGTTTTCCTCGGCTGCCAGAAGGGGCTGGAGCTGCTCAAGCAGCAGGGCGGCGCGATCATCAACGTATCGTCCATCGCCGCACTGGCCGGGCGAGCCGATTACCTGGCCTACAGTGCCTCCAAGGGCTCGGTGGCGGCGATGACCCGCGTGGTGGCGGCACACTGCCGTCAGCAGAAATACCGCGTGCGCTGCAACTCGGTACACCCGGACGGCGTGCTGACGCCGATGACCCGGTCGTCCTACCCGGAAGGGATCGACCCGGTCAATTTCACCATCGACAAGGACCCGATGAACCGCATGTGCCAGCCGGAAGATGTGGCCGCTGCCGTGGTGTTCCTCGCCTCAGACGAGGCGCGAGCAATCAACGGCATCGAGCTGCGCGTGGACAGCGGGCAATTCATCATGAGTATCTGATATGACCAGCATGCAAACACAACTCGACATCCCCCTGATGGCACAGACTACACCGGAACTGGTTTTCCAGGCCTCGCGCCGTTTCGCCGGGCGTATCGCCATCGAAGACGGCGGCGAACAGATCGACTACGCCGATCTCTCAAGCCGCGTACTGGGCGTGGCCCGCAGCCTGATGCAGCTGGGCGTTCGCCCCGGCGATCGGGTGGCGGTCTGGGCGCCCAACTGTGCTCGCTGGATTCTGGCCACCCTGGGCCTGCAGATGGCCGGCGCCGTGCTGGTGCCGATCAACACCCGCATGAAGGCCGCCGAAGCCCGCGACATCATCACGCGCAGCGGCAGCCGCATCCTGTTCTCGGTGGGTGACTTCCTCGACACCGACTATCCGGCGCTGCTGACCGAGAGCTGCGCCGACCAGCTGGACATGACCATCGTCATGAGCCCGCGTCAGGGTGCACCGCTGGCCAACAGCCTGGAGTGGGATGCCTTTATCGAGCAGGGACAGATGGTCAGCGAGTCCGCTGCACGGGTGCGAGCCGGTGAACTGACTGCGGACAGCCTGTCCGACCTGATGTTCACCTCCGGCACCACCGGCAAGCCCAAGGGCGTGATGAGCACCCACGGTGCGGGCCTGCGCGCCTTTGCCGAGTTTGCGCGCACCCTGGGGCTGATGCCGGGCGACCGTTTCCTGATCGTGAACCCCTTCTTCCACACCTTCGGCTACAAGGCCGGCTGGCTGTGCAGCCTGATGTGCGGCGTTACCATCCTGCCGCATCCGGTGTTCGATGCCGATGAGGTGCTGGAACGGATCGAGCGCGACAAGGTGTCCGTACTGCCGGGGCCGCCGACGCTCTACCTGTCGCTGCTGGCCCACCCGCAGCTGGCGCAGAAAGACCTGAGCAGCCTGCGCGCGGCGTCCACCGGCTCCTCGTCCATCCCGCCGATCCTGATCGAGCGGATGCGCAACGAGCTGGGCTTCAAGGTGGTCACCACCGCCTACGGCCTGACCGAGTGCAGCGGCATCGCCACCATCTGTGACCCTGATGATCCTGCCGAAGTAATTGCCGGCACCAGCGGCAAGGCGATTGCCGGCACCGAAGTGGCGATCTTCGATCAGGACGGCCAGCAATTGGGGCCCAACGAGGACGGCGAGATCTGTATCCGCAGCCCCAACATCATGCTGGGCTATTACCAGAACAAGGAAGCCACGGCTGAAGCGATCGACGCCGACAACTGGCTGCACACCGGTGATGTCGGCTCGCTGGACGAGAACGGCTATCTGCGTATCACCGGGCGGCTGAAGGACATGTTCATCGTCGGCGGTTTCAACTGCTACCCGGCCGAGATCGAAGCCGCGCTGGTCGAGCACCCCGAAGTGGCCCAGGCCGCCGTGATCGGCGTGCCGGACGAGCGCATGGGCGAGGTGGGCTGCGCCTTCATCGTCAAGCGCCACGGCAGCAGCCTCGATGAAAAGGGGCTGATCCAGTGGTCGCGCGAACAGATGGCCAACTACAAGGTGCCGCGCCAGGTGCGTTTCGTCTCGGCGCTGCCGGTCAACGCCTCCAACAAGGTGGACAAGCTGGTACTCAAGCGTGACTACGCCGAAGCCTGACTATTACGAGGGCTGAGGCGCATCCACAAGGGCTGGTGACATCTGTTCACCGGCCCTTTTTGCTTTAAAAGCCGGCACGGACAACACAACAACAAGAAGGAGCAAACCATGAATGAAGCCGCCAACGCTAATGCCAATCCTCGCGTGGCCCTGGTCACCGGAGCCAGTCGTGGCGTCGGCCGTGGCATCGCCATTGCGCTGGGCGAGGCGGGCATGACCGTCTACGTGACCGGGCGTTCCGCCACCCGCAGCGAGATGACCCTGCACGGACAGCCCCTGCCCGGAACCCTGGCCGAAACCGCCGATGCCATTACCCAGGCCGGTGGCACCGGCATCGCCGTGCCCTGTGACCACGCCGACGATGCCCAGGTACAGGCACTGTTTGAACAGGTTGCGCGAGAGCAGGGCCGACTCGACCTGTTGGTCAACAACGCCATCGCACTGCATGAGAACCTGATCGACCCCGGCCCCTTCTGGAGCAAGCCACTCGATATGAGCGCCATCCTCGATGTGGGCCTGAGATCCTCCTACGTGGCCAGCTACTACGCCGCGCCGCTGCTGCTGAAGAGCGGCCGAGGGTTGGTCGCCTTTACCTCGTCCTATGGTGCCGGCTGCTACATGCACGGCCCGGCCTATGGCGCCCAGAAGGCCGGTGGCGACAAGATGGCCGCCGATATGGCGGTGGATTTTGAAGGCACCGGCGTGGCCTGTGTCTCGCTCTGGCTCGGCCCCCAGCGCACCGAACGCTCCTCCATCGCAGCAAAGGCGCGCCCCGATGCCTACGGTGACATCATGCAGAACGGCGAAACGCCTGAGTTCAACGGCCGGGTAATCCTTGCGCTGCTGGACGATCCTGAGCTGCAACGCCTGTCCGGCCAGACCCTGATCAGTGCTGAACTGGCACAGAAATACGGCATCACCGATGCAGGCGGCCGCCAGCCGCCATCCTTCCGCCGTCTGCTGGGCGCACCGCTGAGCTTGCACCCGGCACGGATCGACTGAGCAGCACCCGTTAACCACCATCCGTCAACCAACAGCCGTTACCCAACAACAGGAATAGGGAACAATCATGATCAGTGCACAACAGGTACGGGACACCATGACCCGCTATATCGAACTGGTAGATGCAGGTGATGTGGAAGGCATTGTGGCGCTTTATGCCGAGGATGCCGTGGTCGAAGACCCGGTCGGCGAGCCCGTCCACGAAGGTATCGACGCCATTGCTCGCTTCTACCGTGAAGGAATGGGACAGATGGAGATCAGTGCTCGACTGGAAGGACCTGTACGCGCCACCGACAGCGGTTGGGGGGCTGTGCCGTTCCGGGTGGAAGTCCTTGGTGGCGAGCAGCCAGGGTACATTGAAGTGATCGATGTGATGGAGTTCAACACCCAGGGCCAGATCTGCTCGATGAAAGCCTATTGGGGGCCGCTCAACTTCATTGCGGACCCGCAGCCATGACCCTGGAACAACGCATCGCCCGCATAGAGGCGCTGGAAGCGATCCGCCAGCTCAAGCACCGCTACCTCAATGCCTGTGACTTGAAGGAAGTCGAAACTATCCGCGACTGCTTCGCCGCAGGCGAAATCCGGATCGACTACGGCCCCATCGGCTGTTTCAGCGATCGCGACAGCTTCGTGGAACTCTACCAGCGCCTGGCCTGCCACGAACGGGTAAAAGACCTGCACCATGGCAGTAACCCCGAGATTGAGCTGATCAGCGAAGACGAAGCGACTGGCCGCTGGGGACTGTTCTATTTCAATCTGGATGCCGAAACCGGTGCGACCCTGCAACTGGGTGGGGTCTATTACGACCGCTATCAGCGCATTGATGGCCAGTGGAAGATCCTGGCTACGCGGTTTGAGCGGCTGCAAGACCTGGTATCCCACGCTGTTAGTTGATTACAGCAAGGCCGGTGCCAGCACCGGCTATTTCCTGTGTGTAAAAGCCCAAGTAATGTCTGGAAAAGTAGACGCTAATGGGGCAGGATTGAGGCTTAAAGGATTCAAGGTTATGCGGACAGCGCATGGCCAACTACATATGTACGCCTGATCATTTTCAACGGAAGGGAGATGGAAGCGTTGTCTTACCTTATAAATACTTCATTTCATAGCTTGTTTCTGTCTCTCACAGGCCTATGTGCTGCCTGCAAGCGAGATGTGTACCAAAGCGTCCATATGATTATCAGGGGTGTACCCGTTTAGTGACTCGGCTCTGAGAATAATATCTTTTTGCTCGGATGTCTTGGTACAGAGTCCAGGTTTTTCAAAGAGTTATCCGGTGCTGAGGATAACTAAAAGGTATACCCGATAATAATTATTATGAGGTCGAAGACAGTCATTAACAGACTGTTAGATGAAATCACTCATAAAAATTTTGGAGTATTAATGAGTAACGAAAATAAAGATTATAAGCTATATGGTTGGCTGATCTTAATATTGATGGTGGTTCTAATTGGCGTATTTCTTGATTTTCAAGGAAATAACTATGCGGTTACATATGAAAGTGTAGAAGTCGCAACTGGTCCTAATAAAACAGAGCACAAAACAGTCGTGGTTGTTCCTGCGGCGGTACAAATATATAAGTTAATCGCAAATTTCTTTTATGGGTTGGCAGTTGCTCTATTTGCAACGATATTTGTTGCTAGAAAGCTAGAACAGGATCAAAAAGAAAAGCATGAAAAAGAGCTTGGAAAGCTCAGAGAAGCGGTCAATGTAAACGTATTTGATGCTTTATTTAAAACTCTAATTCCAGAAGAAATATTTCAAATTGTTAAAACAGAAATTATTGAAAATAAGGCAATACGAAAAAAGGCACATTGGACTTTTGTATTTTCGGAGGAAAATGGAAAAATCAAGATGACAGCTACTAATCATTATGAATTACATAATGTCAGTAAGGAACCTGTCTCTGATCCCGTGAAAATCAGTATGGAACCATTGTCTTCTGAAAATCAAGAAATTGAAAAAGCTCAATGCCTATCAAGTGACGGTACAGCATTGATTTAATATGATCCAAGCAATGTATCAAACAACAAGAATATAAAGATTGATGATCTTGAAAATGGCGGTAAGTTAGTTAGCTATACCGTAACGGTTCCGTCAAATGATTATATTGAGTCAACCTTTGAATATTCAACAGTTTTTTCTGACAAAGTATATGACTGTCAGCATACAAAATATCCAATAATTGATTTAAATGTTAATGCAGTATTTCCATCTGGCTATCGATTTACGGTGTATCCATCGTTATCTAATGATCTTAAAACGATATCAGAAGGCGATACACACAAAAATTTTAAAGTTGAAGGTGGGGTCTTACCTCGACAAGGTATTATCTATACTTTAGAGAAAATCAGCTAACAGGTGACTGTGGTGTCCAGCATAAATAATCAGGCTGTTTTTTGACGCCAGAGTTCTTCGTTTTTTAGCATGGTATTGAGCACTACAATGAGCTTGCGCATGCACGCGATGATGGCCACTTTGGGTAACTTCCCCTGGGCTTTCAGGTGCTCGTAGAAGCGTTTGAAAACGGGGTTACATTGGATGGATGACAGCATCGCCATGAACATGACGGTGCGGATGCGGTGACGGCCTCCACTGATGCGCCGCTTGCCACTCCAGGTACCGCTTTCGCGGTTCATGGGCGCGACACCGACGAGTGCAGCGATCTCTTTGTGGTTGAGTTTGCCGAGTTCTGGCAGCTCGCTGAGCAGGGTATAGGCGAGGGCTTTTCCAACGCCGGGTACACTGGTCAGGATCTCGGTTTTGACACGCCAGTGCTTGACCTGCATAACCGCTTCATCAATCTGTTTGGTGATGGTACTGATTTGGGTTTGTAACGAGCGCAGCAGTGTTTTGATGGAACGATGTAGGGCTTTGGGCAAGATCTGGAGTCGGTTTTTCTCCATGGTTTGCATCTCAAGCAGTTGGCTGCGGCGAATGAGTAAGTCCTTGATCAAACGGGATTGTTTATCAGGGATAGGTTTAATTTTGGGCTGTATGGTAGCGGCAAAACGGGCGATGACACTGGCATCGATCTTGTCGGCTTTAGCCAGTACGCCAATGGCTTGGGCATAGCGCCTGATGCTGATTGGGTTTACCACGACAATGGGAAGATTGGCCTGGTCACAGGCAAACACGAAAGCGTGTTCATAGCGCCCTGTGGCTTCAACCACGATGCGTTCGATGTTGCGTTTCTTCAGCACGTGAACGACCTTGAGAATACTTTCCTCGTCATTCGAAATTTGGAAATGGAGGTCCAGCGGGTGCAGGACGATATCGAGTTTGGATTTGCCGACGTCTACGCCGACGTTGATGTTGATTTGGCTTTCCGTGTTCATGGTAATAAGCTGACTCTGCCTTGCTATGCGGGCTCGGGGCCCCGATGACTGTTCGAGTTATCGCTAAAGAGTCATGCAGCGCTACACACTTGTTATCGGTCTCTCGCAAGAGGGGCCGGCGCTACACCGAGCTGCTGCATGAAGGCCCTCAATGGCCGTTGAGGGTGGGTCCCAATTTACCCGGAAAACACACGGAATTATCCATACAAGGCCAGCCAGAGGGACAGCCAAACCGCTGCGCGCTTTGTCTGCCCCTGCTGGCAGCGTTGTACCTAAGGAGCTAAATTACATGGAAGTCTCAAAAAATGGTTTCTAATCCGAGGATTCTAGTCGTTGGGGCAGGCGCGGGCGGATTGGCTTTTGCCTTAGAGTGCGCAACTCGTGGGACTAAAGTCAGGATCATTGATAAACGCTCGGGTCGATCAGTGATTGAGAAAGCAACCGGTGTGGCCGCTGGTGTTTGGGAGCAGTTGTCCAAATTCGATATATCACCCAAAACTGTCGAAACGGCAATTCCGATGAGAAATTTTGCCTTTTACGATGATGGTGAATTAGTTGCGAATGTGCCGGTTCCGCTAATTGAAGATAACCCACCAGCGTATCTCTACCCACAAGGTGAACTTGAAAGACATTTGGAAAAAGCTCTTTCCATAAGAGGTGTAGACGTTGAGTACGGCACGGAGTTTCATTCATACGAAGAAAGCAACAGTTCCATTTGTGTAAAAGCTCAGACTAAAGGTGGCGAATCATTTGCATTGGGCGCTTACGATTGTGTTATAGGGGCGGATGGTGCGCACAGTGCTGTGAGAGAAGCTGCTGAAATACCGTTTGTTGGTCGTAATTATCCTGGGAATTGGTCAGTTGCTGAAATAACCACAACTGAATGGCCTGAAAATGTGCAAGCACAGCTTTTTCTTCAAACGAATGGAGAGGGACTGTTTCTCTCTCAGCCTGCTCCTGGTCTAGTTCAAGGGATTCTTAACGGTGAAAATGCTGCTCAGCAACTCACAGCACTATTCACTGATGCTGAGCTTCGCTATGAGCGCCATTTCAATGTTGCGCTGAAACGAGTCCGTACTCCTAAAAAGGGGCGCATTTGGTTAATCGGTGATGCAGCTCATGTTCAATCCCCAGTTGGTGGTCAAGGACTTAACCTTGCAATTTGGGATGGCGTCACTCTTGCAGAAGCTCTGCTAACAGGTGATTCCAAGGTCGAGACAATCCTTGCGAAAAGAGCTCGAAGAGTCCTTTTATTTACTGATTTCGATTACAGAATGCTGTCTACTCAGAGCCATGTTATTCGAAAGGCAAGGAACAAATACTGGGAGTGTGCCGCAAAGCATCCGTCATTGGCTAGATGGTTCTTCAAAATCATATCGGGTATTTGGTAGTACAACAATCGTCATATTGAGAATGAAGAAGTATAGTAAGGTAATAAAAGTCGCCCCGGCCCTAAGAATATTTACCGGAAGCAAAAAGCTACGTATTTCTGTCCATTTATTCTGTCGTTATGCATCAGATTCTAAGTATGAAAAATAGATAAGGTATTAAGTTATCGGAGAGGGAAAAAAAGAAAATCCAGACTGCTCGAATATTCCGTCTCTTATATGTCGAATACAAAGTGGATAAATTTATTCTCGTCAATAGACCCAATTGAGCATTTTTTAAAGGGCTCAAACTGGATGTTAACTTGGAAGGATGAATGATACATGAAGATGGCGTACCAAATTCGAAGGACGTTGCACAGAAGGACTTAGTCGATGGTCAGTTCTACTATATCGCTTACGATGATATCGTATGGGTAGAATTAATTACAAACGAGCAAGACACCATTATTAACTATTTTTCTAGTATTTCAAAATTCGAAATGGTAGTAACAAAAAATGGAATCAAGGTTTATGGGTAAAAATTAAACTCATGACTAGTCTTCAACGCTGACTTTGCATGCTATGCGACTTCTTGGGTGGCAGCGCCACTTTACCCCCAAAAGTCGCTCCGTACGCAATGCAGGTTACCCGGTGTTAACTGCCCTATGAACTTCAGAGATGAATTAGTGAAAAAGTGGAGGATTAGGATCGGTGTGAATTCTATAATCAACAAATACAAAACAGTTCATACAATGTTAAGGCGCATGGGAATTTCTTGGATTCGCTCAAAAGGGGCAGGGCTCCTTGCACCACTGCTGATTTGCTCCTCATCTGCACACGCGACCAGTCAGTGCCCACGTGAGTTTGGCCAGAAGGATCCACTCGTTGATGCGATTGGTTGGCTTGTTGTCGCGGTAGGCATCATCGTTGGCGGTTTACTTTTCACTTACATCATCAGACGTTCGCGCGGCATACGTTGGTTCTCACGCTCTATCGTTATCATCATTGGATTTGCTGGGATGTTACTTGTGTGGATAGGCGGGTTCGCCTTGGCATTTGTGAATTTTTTCTTCAAGTGCTAAGACTGCGCCCTATAATTTTAACAAAGCCAGCCACGGCCTAACAGCAGGATCTGCCCCCGAAATTCACGGATTAAAATAATTAAAGGAACATTGAAAGATGCTAGCTTCTATAACGTTTATACTTGGATTAGTCTATTGTTTTGTTGGTATGGGACTAATCGGTTATGTTGGAACTGAGGTTTCAATATCGAATGAAGGGTTTTTTCGCGACCACCCTTGGTTATTTCACCTGCTTTCTTCCATTGTCGTCGAGATTGTCACCGCTATCGTTCCAGCAATGATCATTGTCAGGCTAAATCATAAGAGTGGTATGGCTTTAGCAACTGCTGGTGCGGCAGTTGTAATACCTCTGACAATCTATTATTTATATATTGATTTTGCCATTACAAACCAGTTTTCTGAAGATGATTTAATAAGCGTAATCATAGCAGGCACTGTTTCTACATTGATTTTTGTTGGCGTACTGCCTTTTGTTATAGCCTGCATGAAAAAATTTAGCGCGCTAACCCGTCATGGCAGAGGAAAGCATAAGCCACCCGCTGCCTGAATTGATCGCTCCCGCGTTATTGATGGAAGAACGGGACAAACATATTTACAATGAAAGGGTTGATCTCATAAATCGCTAATTATCCTAAATGGAATAAATAATTCAGCTTATCCTGCAAAGAATCTTGGACAATTCTCGTTAAAATTCAATGAAGTGAAGCGGTTGCTTACCAATATCCTGAGGAAAAACGATGAGAAAAATAAACCTCCTGTTGATCAAAAATCAATGGTATAACCAGGCCATGCAGCGGATGCCAAATCCTTCGCTTCGCTGTGGTTTTGAAACCGGTGATGGCGGGTTTTAGGACCACTATGGATATAGTCGTATATTCTGAAGAAGGGCCAGGGAGATTGCCGACCTGTTTTATCAATCTGTACATGCAATTGATCCCTCGATGTATACAGCGGAACAAAAAGAAGCTTGGGCTCCTACCCCTGTTGACTATGAGCGTTGGTCGGAGCGACTGAATACGAAAAAGCCGTTCATAGCAATAATTGGAACCCGTGTAGCCGGTTTTATTGAACTGGATGCAGATGGTCACATTGACTGCACTTATACTCATCCTGATTATCAGGGAGCGGGTGTGGCATCTTCCCTGTATGAACATTTGCTTGCGAAAGCAAGGAGAAGAAATATTAAGCGCCTATATGTTGAAGCTTCGCTCATTGCCAAGCCATTCTTTGAGAATCGTGGTTTTTCTGTAGTCAAGAAGAACGAAATACAGAGAAAGGGGGTGTCCTTGGTTAATTTCTTAATGGAAAAATATCTAGGTCATGACAAGCAAATGTAGCCGACTGCTAACACGCCGGCTGATTAGTGCTTACATGCCCAAGTTACCCACGAGCAGTAGACACCTTCTATAGTCAGGTTTACCCCTGACGAGGAGGTGCAGGATGGCCAGGAAAAAATACCAGCACCACACTGAATAGTTTAGGCGAAAGCTCGAAATGCTGAAACACCAGGAGTGATGATCCTACCAGGCGCCCATTAAGCAGCTGTGTGGCAAATGGAGTACTGGCCATGCGACAGCCGTCATTAGGGCCACGGCGGGCTAACGACAAACCTGCCTCTATACTGGAGGCAAGACCGTTTTCAAATGATCGGTTATTCATGGAGGGCTAAGTGATGAGGACTCGAGTGCTGAGCATAGTGTTGTCCCTCATTTTCCTGGCTTCGGGAAGCGCCAAACTTGCCGGACTGGAATTCGAAATCATGGCGTTTGAGCGCTGGGGTTACCCGTTGTGGTTCATGTATTTAACAGGCGTGCTGGAGGTTTGTGGCGGAATTGGGCTGCTCATTCACCGTCTGTCGGCGCTGGCCGGGGGATGTTTGGCGCTACTGATGATTGGCGCTGTTGCTACGCATGTAATCAATGCCGAATGGGTCATGATGGTTGTCGCAAGCCTGATTCTGGTGCTGGCAGCAATACGTGGCTGGATCGGACGCGATGACATTTTCGCCTTGGTCAGACGCCGCGCTTGATACCGGCAGCAGAATCAGTCTGCCGATAGTGCCGCAGGGTAGCGTATCTACTCCAGATGGGCGATGAGACGCCCCCCGCACGGATAGAAGGAGAGTGGCACTTCATCTTTCGTGATTACACGCTGGTAGACCAGGTCGGTAACCTGGCCCACCTTTTGAATCAGCCGCTTCGTTAAGAATAACTATTCAGACGCTACTTCTCCTTTGGCACCAGATCGACCACCCAGATCTCGGCATCTTCTGTATCACTGGGATTGCGGAACCAGTGAACGGTATCCGCATTCTCGTACCAGGCGTCGCCAACCATCAGCGTGCGACTGGTTTCACCACGATATTCAATGACTGTCCCCTTGGTCACGCGAACAATGCCCGGACGTCCGTGGTGCGGGTGATTATGTATCGCACCTCCCGGCGCAATCCCGACGATACGCGCGCGCAGGTCATAATCGCCAACGGCACCCTCCAATTCATGTGGGGCAAGGTCGACCAGTCCAACGGCTTCTCCACCGCCCGTGATACCCATCGCTTTATCAGGAGGTGTGTCATCAGCAGCCAGAACCGGGGCGGAGCAGGTTAACCCAACGATAACAGCGGCACAGCATTTGGAGATTTGAATGGCCATAGCATCCTCCAGTATTTTGGGTGCTTATTATTTGGTGTTTAGCGACGTTAAAGCCGTGCATGGAACTTCTGAAGAATAGGCAGGGCAAGGGTATAGCGCTATTTCATCCCCTCATTTCATGCTTGCGCTGCTCCAATCCACGGCATATAGAGTAGAGACGGGTATACACACTTTAGATGCCGGAGGATCATGAAAGCGCTTTCCCTATCGCTTGGAGCACTGCTGCTCACCGGGTGTACTCAGCTGGGCCTGGGGCTTGCCAACTTGCCGGCCAAGATCGGCGATACGCCGGTGGTGCGCGATCTGGCCTACGGGCCGGATGAGCTGCACCGGCTTGATATCTACCGACCCGCGGAGGCTGATGCTGATGAGCCGGTACTGGTGTTCTTTTATGGCGGTCGCTGGACCGATGGTGACAAGTCGATGTATCCCTTTGTCGGCGAGGCTTTTGCCAGCAGGGGGTATGTCACGGTGATTGTGGATCATCGCAAGTATCCACAGGTTCGCTTCCCCGAGTTTGTCCATGATGGTGCTCGTGCGTTGGCCTGGGTGCATGATCATATCGACCGCTTTGGCGGTGATCCTGATCGGTTGTTCATCGCCGGTCATTCTTCAGGTGCCCATATCGCCTCGCTGCTGGCGGCGGATGAGCGCTATCTGCAGGCACAGGGCAAGCCGACGAATATCGTTCAGGCCTTTGCCGGGCTGGCCGGTCCCTATGATTTTGTGCCTGACGAAGACGACCTGATCGATATGTTCGGGCCGCCGGAGCGCTATCCACAGATGCAGACCACCACATTTATCGATGGCGGTGAGCCACCCATGCTGCTGATGTGGGGCGAATCCGATTCGGTGGTGTGGCGACGTAATATGGATCGGCTGAGTGAGCGGATCCGGGCAACATCGGGGCAGGTGATGACGCATACCTACAAGGGGATGGATCACGTGGGGATCATGGCCAGCCTGACCTGGTTCCTGCGCGATCGACGGCCGGTGTTTGAGGATATGCTCGGGTTCTTCCAGCAGCACGATGCTGTGCGGGTCGTGGAGACAAAAAAGGCGGCACAATAATGCGCCGCCATTTGGACTGAAAGCCTGCTTGGCTGAACATTGAGCCAGCAAGCCAGGGCCGGCAACAGGAAGATGGCGCCGAGCACGTTCACCATGAACATGAACGTCAGGCAGGATGCCCATATCTGGGGTAAAGGGGACAGACCCCTTTTATAGAATAGATAAAAAGCCCGTCAGGTTTTACCCGACGGGCTTAGCTGTGCGTTTTACACGCGACGCGGTCGTTACTTCTGTTCAATCATAAAAACCTCAAAAAACTTCGTAAGCGCTTCGTGTGCACTCACGGGCAAGATATTGGCGATATGCTGGTCGGGCCTTACAACCACGACGCAGCCCGCAGAGCGGTCAATTCCGCGAAGGTCATAGATGTCATTACCTTCTTCCGCGTGGAAGACCTTTTCATAGTCACGCAGCCCGTACTTTCCTTTTGCAGGCCAGAGGTAGTCATGCAGATCATGCACCGACAAATCCTGTTGCTGGAATACAGCATAGGTATCAAGGACCGAGTCAATGTCAGCGCCCTTCGGGGTGTATTTCTGTACCGGGGAAGACGCATCGTTGGCCAGGAAGTCAATGAACTGATAGGCCGCTGACGCAGGATCAGTCGGGTCTTGAGTGTCGCCAAACAGGAAGATACGCCAGCGACCGTCGGCTTTGATCAGATGCCCCAGGTGCTGGACTCTACCGTCAGCGACGCGCGTGGCTTCAGCCGAGTGGAAACGTTGCCCAATGTGAAAGCCTGTGGCCAGATGCTGGTTTTCCTGACCCGTGCAGATATAGGACGGGAAATACTCGATGGATGTCCCGGAGACAAAACCGCTTTGCCGTTTCATAAAGGCTTCGATCTTGGCCGTGTCGACTTTGGCCTGTGCGGAGTCGTCGCCTGCGGTCGGTCGTGTGGCAACCAGTCTGGACAGCTCACGGTCTGCATCAATCAGCTGTTGCGCCACTTTACGTCGCTCTGGGCCGTAGGTGCTCAGCAACCTGGGATGGCTTCTGCCCTGAAGCACGGCTGCCAGCTTCCAACCAAGGTTGAAGGTATCGGGCAATGAGGTGTTTAAGCCCCAGCCCCCTTTGGGGCTGTGCGTGTGGCAGGCATCACCGGCCACAAATCCACGGGGGATGACGTCTTCTGAGCTGTCCACAGGGCGATTATCAAAGCGCTCGGCAATGCGTTGGCCAACCTCATAGATCGACCACCAGGCCACCTCTTTCACATCCAGTGTGTAGGGGTGAAAAATCTTCTGGGCCTTGGCAATGATATCTTTCTCGGTCAACTTCACATCCGCTGCACGCTTGTCCTTGCCGAGCAGATCCAGCTCTACGTAGAACCGGCACAGGTAGCCGCCTTCACGCGGAATCGTCATGACAGCGCCATGATTTTTGGACTGGATAAAGCTTTTGACACGGATATCCGGGAAGTCTGTGTTCAACAGAATATCCATGACGCCCCAGGCTTTGTTGGCAGAGTCGCCTTGCAGGGGGATTTCCATGCTCTTGCGAACCTTGCTTCGGGCACCGTCGCAGCCTACGACGTAACGCGCTTTAACGATCTCGGTTTTGCCGGCCCCCGCATCGTCGGTTCGTTTGAACGTCGCGGTAATGGGATAGGCTTCAAGGTCCTGGGTTAAGCTGTCGTCAATCGTCATCTCAGCGAGTTCACGGCTGTAATGAGGGCGAAGGTGGGTGACGGACCTTTCCATACCGTCCAGCAGCAACTCATGCAGACGGGCCTGGTTAACGATGCCGTGGGTAAATTCAGAGAGCCCGGCCCGGGCATCCGGGATTTTGTGAGTGAGCTTTATATTCTCGGGATTGTCCTTGTCTGGCTCCCAGAACGTGTTTTGTTTCAGCTGATAGGTCTCTTTCACCACCATTTCGCTGCTGTTAAAGGCTTCCATGATCTCTATGGTGCGGCAGGAAATGCCGTCCGCGCGCCCGAACAGCAAGGGACCAGGTGCCATATCAACGATGCATGTCTTGATGTCGGGGAACTCAGCAAGCTGCCGTGCCATCGTCAAACCCGCAGGACCGGTGCCAATGATCAGGACATCCACTTCATCAGGCAGGTCCACAATCGGTGGATTGGGGTAAGGCTCTCTAACCTCATCGGGAACCTCGTAATTGCCGGGTTTGAACCCATTCAGATGATATTGCATTACTCGATCTCCTCGCTTCTGGCCCTGCTGTTGGTGCAATAATTATTAGTTAATATCCTGATGGAATTTGAGAGAGCGCTGCCCAATGCAAGATCATGTATAGACCCTATGACTGACCCCTTTACACCTGATCCAACCGGATACCACCACTCTGATACCCGCAGGCGTACTGTAGGAACCTACTGAAAAGGATAGACGATGGATGGAAAAGGATGGCCTGGAATATCGTGTCGCCAGACTGGGGAATCAGGCAAAACGCGAAGCATTCTCTGAGTTTTGTTGATGCCCCCCACCTGATCTATGTAGCCGTATCCCGGACGAGGCAGAAGTTTACACTGGTGTCTGTGTGCTGAGGGTTGAAGCCTAGAAGCTGGCGCCTGTTTTGGATCAGGCGCCGCTGGTGGCACTTGGCGTGAATCAGTAGGCGCCTTCGCTGTAGATCAGTTCATAGCTATGGCTGTAGATCTCCAGGATATTGCCAAAGGGATCTTCCATGTAAATCATGCGATAGGGCTTTTCGCCCGGGTAGTAGTAACGCGGCTCTTTCATGCGTCGCTTGCCACCGGCAGCCACAATGCGTTCAGCGAGTTCTTCGACGTTTGGATCCTGGACACAGAAATGGAATATGCCGGTTTTCCAGTATTCGAAGTTGTTCTCCGGGTTCGTCTGGTTCTTGAACTGGAAAAGCTCAACGCCAATCCGGTCGCCGGTTGACAGGTGGGCGATGCGGAAGCTGCCCCAGCCGGCGCCGAATACGTCCGTACACATTTCCCCAATGGCGCTGCTGTCTTCCTCGATATCAGTTGGTTTCATGATCAGATACCAACCCAGGACCTCGGTGTAAAACTGAACGGCGCGTTCAAGGTCGGGGACCGAAATACCAATGTGCGAAAAATTTCTCGGGTATGGGGTGTTCATAAGCTGTCCTCTTGTGTGAGCTGACAACAGGTTATCGGGCTTATATGATTACGTGAAATTATTATTTGTTATCTAAATGAGTATTCAATGTAATGATAAATACGACCTGGCTACTCAGCTTTTGCACACTGGTTGAAGTCGGTCACTTCACCCGTACGGCGGAGCAGCTGCATATGACGCAGTCGGGCGTAAGTCAGCATGTACGCAAGCTGGAGGAGCAGGTTGGTGTAGCGCTGCTGGTGAGACAGGGGAAGCAGTTCTCATTGTCGGAGGCTGGCGAAAGGTTGTACGCCGAGGCGCAGGATATACTGCTGGCGTTGTCGAATCTGGAGCAGAAGGTGCGCCTGGACTCGCCCTATGCAGGCCCTGTGCGTCTGATGTCTCCGGGGAGTGTCGGGCTTAAACTCTATCCGCAGTTGCTGTCCTTGCAAGCCAGTTATTCCGGTCTCACGATCGACTATCGCTTTGCGCCCAATGCCGATGTAGAGGATGCACTGGCGAAGGGGAATATTGATCTTGGCTTCATGACGTCAGAATCCTGTTCGGCTGATCTGTCCTGCACACCCGTTGGGCAAGAGCCGCTCATGCTGGTGACACCGGCTGATAAAGATGCCGCTTGGGACACCCTTATGGCGCTGGGATTTATTGACCACCCGGATGGCAGTCATCACGCCAGTCTGTTGCTGGGCGCCAATTATCCTCAATTCCAGCACTGCAATCAGTTTAGTCGCCGGGGATTTTCAAATCAGATTGGCTTGATTCTTGAACCGGTCAGCCTGGGTCTGGGTTTTACCGTTTTGCCGGCCTATGCAGTCGAGGCCTTTCACAGGCCAGAGCTGATCAGTGTGCACCGCCTTGCTACGCCGGTGAGTGAAACCCTGTATCTCTGTGTTCAGCGACACAGGGTTTTGCCGAAGCGGATGGACACGGTGATGGCTGCTGTTCAGCGTTGGCTGTGATACAGGTGGCGACGTTGTTGCCGCCACCTGCTGGGCTCAGGCGTCGCTGGTAGCCATCTGAGGCTTGGTCGCTTTGCTGTTGCCGGCTTCTGCCCGAGCTTGTGGTCGGAGTGCATCCGTTGAGCGGTTACCTGGCTCGGTTACCTTGCTCGGTTGCACATTGAGCCAGCAGGCCAGGGCGGGCAGCAGGAAGATGGCGCCGAGCACGTTCACCATGAACATGAACGCCAGCAGGATGCCCATGTCGGCCTGGAACTTCAGCGCCGAGAACGCCCAGGTGCCCACGCCGATGGTCATGGTCACGGCGGTGAACACCGCGGCGGTGCCGCGCTGGCGCATCGCTTCGTAGAAGGCGGTGCGCAGGTCGATGCCGCGTTTCAGCGAATGCTGCATCTGTTCGTAGATGTAGATGCCGTAGTCCACGCCGACCCCCACGCCCAGCGCGATCACCGGCAGGGTGGCCACTTTCAGGCCGATGCCGAGCAGGGCCATCAGGGCGTTACACAGGATGGTCACCAGCATCAGCGGGACGATGACGCAAAGCACGCCGCGCCAGGAGCGGAAGGTGAGCCAGCAGAGCAGGGTGATGGCGCCGAAGATGGAGGCGATCATCTGCACCTCGGCGGTTTCCACCGCTTCGTTGGTGGCGGCGGCCACGCCGGCGTTACCACCGGCCAGGCGGAATTCCACACCCTCGACATTAACGCTGTCGATGAAGCCCTGGATTTCGCCGATCACGTGTTTGAGGGTGTCGTTCTGGTGGTTGTCCAGGTACACCATCATGTTGATCGTCTTGCACAGCTCGTTGTTCAGGCCCAGCTCCGGGTTGGCCGCCTGGCTGCCGGAGCGCAGCGCCATTTCCGAACGTTGCAGGGTACGCCACAACGGGTTGCCTTCGTTGTTGCCGGAGACATAGAGCTTGGCCATGCCGGCCACGGTGCTGACTGACTGCACGCCCGGTACGCCGCGCATGTGGAAGTCGAACTTGTCGACGGCGTTCATCACATTCCAGTCCAGGCAGGCCTCGGAGTCGCGGTCGGTTTCCACATAGACCGAGAGCACATCCATGCCGATGGAGTAGTCGCTGATGATCTTGTCGTTGTCCTGGTTGTAGCGCGAGTCGGCACGCAACTCAGGGGCACCGGTGCCGATATCACCGGTCAGCAGGGAACGGGACTGCCAGGTGCCCGCGACCAGCAGGATCAGCATGATGCCGAGGCTGAACAGGGCCGGCTTCGGCTGCGACAGCGCCGAGATCTTCCACCACAGCGGGTGACGCTCGCTGCTGCCGTTATCCTTCAGCGCCATCTTTTCCAGTCGCAGGTGCGACAGGATGATCGGCATGAACATCTTGTTGGTGACGATCATCAGTGCCACGCCAAGGCAGGCGGTCACGCCCAGTTCGTGCACGATGGGGATGTCGATCACCATGATCACCATGAAGCCCAGGGCGTTGGCCAGCAGGGCCACGGTGCCCGGAATGGCCAGCTTGCGAATGGAGCTTTCGGCCGCTTCGATGGCACTCATGCCGGAGAGCACATCCAGTTTCCAGGCGTTGGTCATCTGCACCGCGTGGGACACGCCGATGGAGAAGATCAGGAAAGGCACCAGCACCGACATGGGGTCGATGCCGTACCCGATCTGCGGCAGGATGCCGAGCAGCCAGACCACCGGCAGCAGAGCCACGACGATGGCCAGCAGGGTCAGACGCATGGAGCGGGAGTAGAGCCACAACAGCAGGAAGGTGACGGCAAAGGCCACGGCAAAGAAGATCACCACGGTCATCAGGCCGTCCATTACGTCACCCATCACCTTGGAGAAGCCGATGATATGGATGTTGATGTTGTCATCGCCGATCTGGGCGCGGATCTTTTCCAGATGGCGGGCCACGGCGGCATAGTCGGTTTTCAGGCCGGTCTCCGGGTCGATCTCCAGCAGTTCGGCCTGCACCATGGCGGATTTCAGGTCATTGGACACCAGGTTGCCGACCTGGCCGGACTTCTGCACGTTGGAGCGTACCTGAGCCAGGCCCTCGGCATCGGCGGTAAAGCGGGACGGGATCACCACGCCGCCGGTAAAACCGTATTCGGTCACTTCGATGTAGCGCACTTCCGGGGTGAACAGCGAGCGCACGGTGGTGCGGTTGATGCCGGGCGTGAAGAACACCTCATCGGTGGCCTGCTGCAGTTTGCTCATGAACTCGGCGTTGTAGATATCGCCATCACCGGTCCATTCCAGGCTGACCATGACGCGGTTGGCGCCGGTGAACTCGGCGGAGTGCTTCAGGAACGCCTGCATGTATTCATGCTTGAGCGGAATCAGCTTGTTGAAGCCGGGGTCGAAACGGGTCTGCAGGGCGGAGAAGCCGAGCATGACCGTGATCAGCAGGAACAGAAAGCCCAGCGGCTTGCGTCCGATGATCAGAAAACGGGCCGAGGCGTCAACAAATTTTTGCACGGCGGAAGAGTGTTGATGCGACATGATCAGGCTCCAGAGGGGTGTTTCAATTGGTCGAGCGACACTGATGGCAGCAGGCCGCGGTCACTGCTCAGCAGCAGTTGGCCGGAATCGAGCCGGGCGATATCGGTGACCGACATGCGGCCGCTCTTGTGCAGGAAGCGGAAACTGCGGCCGTCGTCTTCACTGAGCAGCAGCACGCCGCCCTGGCCGCCGAGCAGCAGGTCGCCGTTCTCCATCATCTGGTGGGTGAACATCGACGCCGGCAGCTCACCGCCGACAGAAACCCAGTTCTGGCCGTTGTCTTCACTGCGGAAGATGTTGCCGCGCATGCCGTAGACGATCCAGGTCTCGCCGTGCAGGTTCAGCCCGCCGTAGAGCGAGCCATTGTAGAACTCGGGCACTGCCTCCCAGCTCTCGCCACTATCGGTGGAGCGGAACAGGGTGCCCGCCTCGCCGACAATCAGCCAGGTGTTGTGGTCCTGGGATGGCAGCAGGTTGTTCAGATGCCAGTCGGTGCCATTGGGGGGCGGCATGCGGGACCAGCTGTTGCCCTCGTCGCTGGAGACCACGGCCTGGCCAAAGGCACCGATTGCCATCCAAATGCCGGACGGCAGCAAATTGATGCTGAGCAGGGGTTCACCGCCTGGGTTAAAGGCGACTTCCTGCCAGTTAAGGCCACCGTCGGTGGTTTTCAGAATCCAGCCCTCATGGCCGATGGCCAGACCGGTGCGATCATCCTTGAAGTGCAGGCGCGTAATCAGTGCGTGCCGCTGGTGGGAGAGAGAGGCCTGTTTCCAGTTCTTGCCTTGATCGGTCGAGATCAGGATATGGCCCAGTTCACCGGCGGTCACCAGTCCGGCATCGGTTTGTACGATGCTGGTCAGGTTCATGTTGTTCACCGGTATCTGGCGGGGACCCAGTGACGGGGTATCCCGGTGCGAGAACGCGAAAATGCCGGCGACTGCCACGATCAGTGAAACAGCAATGCCCAGGGTTACGCGCATGGCTAAACTCCTTTGTTTTGAGGCCTTCAGGCAGGTTTTGTTGTTGTACTACTGGCCTGGAGCTCGAAGAGTACGCTTCCCATTATTCGCAGCGTGGCTGCAGCAGCATCGTCCAAACGGGCTAGAGATGGTGGCGGCACTGTTAGTCCGAATTGACGATGAGAGGGGTTGTGCGCTGTGTGAATCTGCGTCCTGTAGGGAGATGGTCGGGGCAGCCGGTCAGGCCCGCTGAATTCAAATAAGAATCGAGGAGACTCGTGCGATGGGCGTGTTAACAAACAACTTTATTGCAGCGACACAGGAAGAAGATTACATGACCCCGGATGCGGTGCGCCTGGTCCAGGCGGCCGAGGAAATGGTGCCTCGCCTGCTGGCGCGTGCTCAGGCCGCTGATGAGGCGGGCATGGTGCCGCGTGAAACTGTCAAGGAGATGGCCGAAGCCGGTCTGTTCCGCGTGCTGCAGCCGAAGCGCTGGGGCGGCTACGAGCAGGACCCGCGCGTGTTCTACCGCGTGCAGATGGCACTGGCGAAGGGCTGCATGTCCACCGCCTGGATCTACGGCGTGATCGGTGTGCACAACTGGCAGCTGCCGCTGTTCCCGGAACAGGCGCAGCAGGATGTCTGGGCCAACGGCAATGACGGTACCCTGATTGCGTCTACCTATATGCCGGTGGGCAAGGCGGAGAAAGTCGATGGCGGCTACCGTTTCTCCGGTCGCTGGGGCTTCTCCAGCGGTGTCGACCATTGCGAATGGATCTTCCTGGGTGGTCTGCTGCCGAAGAAGGACAACCCGGACGAGCTGGAACACACCACTTTCCTGCTACCGCGCAGCGACTTCCGTATTGAAAAGAACTGGGATGTGCATGGCCTGCGTGCCACCGGCAGTCACGATATTGTCGTGGAAGATGCCTTCGTGCCCGAGCACCGTACCCATCGCACCAATAACCATTCCGATGCGGGTTGCCCCGGTCGTGAAGTCAATCCGGGCTGGATCTACAAGATCCCGTTCACCCAGGTGTTCCAGCGTGCCGTTTCCTCGGCCTGTCTGGGCGCAACCGAAGGTGCGATCGCAGAGTTCCGCAGCCGCGCGGCCGCGCATGTCGGCAAGCATGGTGCCAAGACTGCCGATGACCCCAATGCCCAGCTGGCGGTAGCCGAAGCGATGATCGCCGTCGATCAGCTCAAGCTGGTGCTGTTCCGCAACTACGCCCGCATCGTGCACTGCGCCCAGACCGGTGAACAGATGCCGGTGGAAGAGCGTCTAATGCAAAGAGCCCAGGCGTCACTGGTACCCAAGCTCTGTGCCGAGCGTGTCAGCGAGCTGCTGCGGGCCTGTGCTGCATCGGGTCTGTACCGCAGCAATCCGATTGAGCGGATCTTCCGTGATATCCACCAGGCGCGTGGCCACATTGCCAACAACTCGGATGCCTACGCCCGTGCCAGCGGTGCCATGATGCTGGGTCTGCCCAACACTGACCCCTACATCTAACACCCTGGAGAATTGAGGAGACTCGCTATGAGTACGTCCCGCTACCACCGCCTGCGCGTTGAGCAGGTGGTGCAGGAGACCGCCGATGCCGTCTCGCTGCAATTTGCCCTCGCGGCTGATCAGGTCGAGCGTTTTCGCTACCGGCCCGGCCAGTTCCTGACCCTGCGCCTGCCCTGGCAGGGCGAGCATCTGCTGCGCTGCTACTCGATGTCGAGTGCGCCGACGGTGGATGCTCAGCTTCGGGTGACCGTGAAGCGTGTGGTGGAGGGGCGTGGTTCCAACTGGATCTGTGACAACGTGCAGCCCGGTGACGCGATCGAGGTGATGCAGCCGGCCGGTGTCTTCGTGCCAGAGTCACTGGATGGCGAATTCCTGCTGTTCGCCGGGGGCAGCGGTATCACGCCGGTATTCTCGATCCTGCGTTCGGTGCTGTTGCGGGGGCGGGGTCAGGTACGCCTGATCTACGCCAACCGCGATGAGGCATCGATCATCTTCCGCGAGGCGCTCAAGGAGCTGGGCGAGCAGTATGCGGATCGATTCGACGTGATTCATCTGCTCGATTCGGTGCAGGGACGGCCGAATGTCAGTCTGCTGCGCCGTCTGGCGCGGGGGATGGAATCGGCGCAGGCGTTCATCTGTGGTCCCGGTCCGTTCATGGATGCGGCGGAGGCGGCGCTGCAGGAGCTGAAGCTGCCGTCCGAGAGCGTCCATGTGGAACGCTTCATCTCGCTGCCGTCAGAAGAGTCGCGGGATCAGGAGCAGCGCGAGGCGTTGACCGAGTCTGCCGAGATCGACGAGGCGCAGGTCAGTATCGAGCTGGATGGCCAGCACTACGAGCTGCAGTGCGGCGGTAATGAAACCATCCTTGATGCGGCGGAGAAAGCCGGAATCGAGCTGCCGTACTCCTGCATGGCGGGCATGTGTGCCTCCTGCATGTGCGAGGTGACCGAAGGGGAGGTCAAGCTGCTGCACAACGATGTGCTGGATGAGCGTGACCTGTCCAAGGGGCTGACGCTGACCTGCCAGGCGGTGCCGAAGACCGCCAGGGTGCATCTGAAATACACCTGAACAGATTCCTTCTCATTCAATTCAATAACTTGGGGCCGGCTTTAGCCGGTCCTTTCTATTTAGTCTTATTGGACGATGGCAGCCATCGGCCACCCTCTTAATCTGAAAATACTGACTGCGCAGGTGTAACCGCCTGTCTGTCGGGTGCCTCAGGCACGCGGCAGCGAGTCTGTTCTCTGGATAACAACAACTCAGGAGACACATTATGCAGGGCTGTCTACAGGGCAAGGTCGCATTCATTACCGGTGGTGGCAGTGGCATTGGTGCCGCTACGGCAGAGCGTTTTGCGCAGGAAGGTGCGCGTGTGGTTATTTGCGGTCGCCGCATGGAACCGCTGGATGAAGTGGTCAACCGCATTCATGCCGGCGGTGGTGAAGCGGCGGCAATGCAGGTCGATGTCAGCAATGAAGAAGCCTTCGTGGGTGCGCTTGAAAAGGTCGCTCAGGAGTACGGCCAGCTGGATGTGCTGGTCAACAACGCCATGGCGTTTACCTGGGGTAGCATCGAAGAGATGGATACCGAGCAGTGGCGTGCCAACTTCACCACCTCCGTGGATGGCACCTTCTGGGGTACCCGCACCGCGCTGAAGCTGATGAAGGCGCACGGCGGTTCCATCATCAACCTGTCCTCCATCTGCGGCGAGCTGGGTACGCCCTGGATGTCCGGTTACTCCGCCTCCAAGGCCGCGGTTACCAACTTCTCCCGTGCCGCTGCGGCCGAAGGTGCGCCCGATGGCGTGCGCGTCAACGTGGTGATCCCGGCGGTGGTGGAAACCCCGGCTACTGAAGGAATGCTGGCCGATGAGAATTCACGCAAGAGCACCGAGAAGCTGATTCCGATGGGCCGTGTCGGTCAGCCGGAAGAGCTGGCCAATGCCATTCTGTTCCTGGCCAGCGATCAGTCCTCCTATATCACCGGTGCCACCCTGCCGGTCGACGGTGGACGTTCAGCGGTGCTGATTACCGCTCTGGACTGAGGTAAGGCGTATGCAAACAGCCAAACAGGAAACCCTGGTGGGAGCGGAGCCTCTGTTCTCGCCGGTTCGTATCGGTGCCATCGAGCTGGCCAATCGCATCGTCATGGCGCCGATGACCCGCAATCGCGCCGACGCTGACGGCACGCCCAACGATCTGATGGTCGAACACTACGCCGCGCGTGCCGAGGCGGGGCTGATCGTGGCCGAAGGCACCTGGCCCAGCGTCACCGGTCAGGCCTACTGCCGCCAGCCGGGCATTCAGACCGCCGAGCAGATTGCGGCCTGGCGCAAGGTGACCGATGCGGTGCATGAGAGGGGCGGCAAGATCGTTCTGCAGATCATGCATTCGGGGCGGATTGGCAGTCACAGGATCAAACCGGAAGGTGTTGAGACTGTCGCGCCGTCCGCCATTCAGGCGCAGGGCGAGGTGTTTACCGACGCCGCCGGTATGCAGCCCTATGACATGCCGCGCGCGCTGACCACCGAAGAGGTCGAGGCGGTGGTTGAGGAGCACCGTCAGGCGGCGATCAATGCGCGCGAAGCGGGCTTCGATGGTGTCGAACTGCACTGCACCAGCGGCTACCTGCCAATGCAGTTCCTATGCTCGGGGACCAACCAGCGCAGTGATCGTTACGGCGGCAGCCTGGAGAACCGGGTGCGCTTTGCGGCCGAGTGTCTGCAGGCGATGAGCGATGCCATCGGTGCAGATCGGGTCGGCTTCCGCATCAACCCGGGCAATACCTACAACGACACCTCCGATGAAGACAGCGCCGCCAGCCATGCGGGTCTGCTGCAGGCAGCCGCACGAATTGGTGTGGCCTTCGTGCACATCATGCGTGCGCCTGTGGCTGAGATCGATGCCTTTGCCCTGGCGCGCGAACACTTCAACGGCTGCCTGATCCTGAACGACAGTTTCGAGCCGGAATCCGCGGCCGAAGCGCTGCGTGAAGGCCAGGGTGAAGCGGTTTCCTTTGCCCGTCACTTCATCGCCAACCCGGATCTGGTTACCCGTATCCGCAAAGGGCTGGCGCTGGCCCGCTTCGATCGTAAAACCATCTATACCCCGGGGCCGGAAGGTTACACCGACTACCCCGTTGCAGCAGAGTAAGCTGAGGAAAACGCAATGAAAGTATTAGTACCGGTCAAACGCGTCATCGACTACAACGTCAAGGTACGAGTGAAGTCCGATGGCAGTGGTGTGGACCTTAACAACGTCAAGATGGCAATCAACCCGTTCGACGAGATTGCCGTGGAAGAGGCAGTACGTCTGAAGGAAGCCGGTACCGCAACAGAAGTAGTGGTGGTAAGCATCGGCCCCAAGGCCAGCCAGGAGGTGCTGCGCACTGCGCTGGCAGTGGGAGCTGATCGTGCCATCCATCTGGAAAGCGATGCCGAGCTGGAGCCGCTGGCAGTAGCCAAGTGCCTTAAGCAGGTAGTGGCGGATGAACAGCCGCAGCTGGTGATCTGCGGCAAGCAGGCGATCGACGACGATTCAAACCAGACCGGCCAGATGCTGGCGGCGCTGCTGGGCTGGCCGCAGGGTACCTTTGCCTCTGAAGTCCTGCCTGAAGGCGATGCGATCAAGGTCACCCGCGAGATCGACGGTGGTCTGGAGACCCTGCAGCTGAATCTGCCGGCGGTGGTCACCAGCGACCTGCGTCTCAACGAGCCGCGTTATGCCTCCCTGCCCAACATCATGAAGGCGAAGAAGAAGCCTCTCGATTCCAAGCCGGTCGCCGAGCTGGGGCTCGACGTGGCGCCGCGCCTGAAGGCGGTCAACTACGCGCCGCCGGCGGCACGCCAGGGCGGTATCAAGGTTGAGAATGTGGCCGAGCTGATCGAAAAGCTGCGCCAGGAAGCCCGTGTGATCTGAAGGTGATGATGATGAAGACTCTTGTAATAGCAGAACATGACAACCAGCAGCTGAACGCGGTGACACTCAATGTGGTTGATGCGGCCAAGCGTCTTGGCGGCGAGATCGACCTGCTGGTCGCCGGTGAGGGCTGTGCCGCCGTGGCTGAGCAGGCGGCCGCCGTGTCCGACGTAAGTCGCGTACTCCTGGCGGATGCCAGCCATTATGCTGGTCAGCAGGCTGAAGAGCTGGCGCTGCTGGTGGTGGAAACCGTTCAACAGGGTGGCTACCAGGCGGTATTGGCGCCGAGCTCAACCTTCGGCAAGAACCTGACACCCCGTATCGCGGCGCTGCTGGATGTGGCGCAGGTCTCGGATGTCATTGAGATCAAGGCGGTTGGCAGTTACGTGCGCCCCATATATGCTGGCAACGTCATGCTGACCGTGGAGTCTGCCGAGCCGGTACAGGTGCTGACGGTTCGCCCGACCGCTTTTGACGCGGTGGAGCAGGCTGGCAGTGCCGAGGTGGTCTCGGTCGCCGCTGCAGCAGCCACAGGTTTGTCGGCGCTGCTCGGTCGTGAACTGAGCAAGTCCGACCGTCCCGAACTGGGTTCTGCCGAGGTGGTGGTATCCGGTGGTCGCGGCCTGGGTGACGGTGACAAGTACCGTCAGGTACTGGAACCGCTGGCCGACAAACTGGGTGCCGCACTGGGTGCGTCACGTGCGGCGGTAGACGCCGGCTTCGTACCCAACGACTATCAGGTCGGTCAGACCGGCAAGATCGTCGCGCCGCAGCTCTATCTGGCGGTCGGCATCTCCGGTGCCATCCAGCACCTGGCCGGCATGAGTGACTCCAAGGTAATCGTCGCCATCAACAAGGACCCCGATGCGCCGATCTTCCAGATTGCCGATTACGGCCTGGAAGCGGATCTGTTCGAGGCCGTGCCCGAATTGACCCAGCAACTGTAAACCGAAACGCGATATACACGAGCCTGCTGCCCCTTACGTGCAACCGAATAACGGCACGGGCTCGTCAGACCCTACGACTACAATAACAGGGGTACAGAATATGAACCGACTGGACGTAGAGCAGTTCGATAGTCTGCTGTCCGCCTTGTACGAAGCTTGCATGGACAACGCCTATTGGGACGATGCCCTGGAACAGCTGCGTGCACTTTTTTCCGCCAACTATGTCACCCTGATTCTGAAAATGCCCGATTCTCAGGACGAAGATGACTTGGGATTGATGGTCTCGGTGGGCGATATGCAGGACTCCGGCAAGGTGGTCTACTTCCCGTACCGCCATAACCTGACGCCGTTCGTCAACCAGGCGCCCGACAAGGTCTTCACCGAAGAGGACCTGATGAGCCCCGAGGAGTGGCATGACAGCCCCTACCGGATCCACTGGTGCGCCTGCAACGATGTCTATCACGTGATGGCGGTGGATATCTCCACCCAGGATTCGGGGACTCTGAGGTTCCGACTCACCCGTCCAGAAAATTCAGAACCCTTCTCTGACAATGACAAGGCCCTGTGCCAGTTCCTGTTGCCTCACATCCGTCGGTCGCTCAATGTTCGCAACCTGCTGGACCGAAGTCAGACGCTGGGCAGTCTCTACTCCAAGGCGATCAGTCGTCTCTCCATCGCTACCGTACTGATCGACGAAAATGGCCAGATCCTGGAAGAAAATGTCTTCGCCAAGGAGATTCTTGAATCCGGCGACGGCCTCAAGATCGTTGGTGGACGCCTGGAGGCGAGCTATCCCAGTGACAACCGTGAGCTGCGCCGCCTGATCAAGGACGCATTCGAACACAAGCGGGGCGAGGGTGAGCACGCACTTCCCGAGGCGATGTCCGTTACCCGTCCATCCGGTGAGGTCAGCCTGGGGGTGGTGGTCGAGT
Organism: Marinobacterium maritimum; assembly: GCF_039523155.1. NCBI lineage: Bacteria > Pseudomonadati > Pseudomonadota > Gammaproteobacteria > Oceanospirillales > Oceanospirillaceae > Marinobacterium > Marinobacterium maritimum. The sequence continues at coordinate 99,444 of NZ_BAAAET010000001.1, forward strand.
CGATTCCATCCACGGCCTGGGCCGAAGGCAAGGGACAGCCGGCTGCAGTAGTGTATATCCGTGATGCCGTCGGCAAGTCACAGGCCAGCAACGAAGTGGCCAAGAAACTGTTCGGTCTGACGCCGGCCGAAACGGCGCTGTCGGTTCAGCTGGCCAACGGCCTGTCGCTGGAAGAAGCGGCCGAGGCGCTCAATATTCGCCGTAATACCGCCCGTGCCCACCTGCGAGCGATCTTCTCCAAGACCGGTGTGCGTCGTCAGACCGAACTGGTACGTATCTTCCTCAACAGCGTGGCGGCGCTGGGGCAGGGTGATCAGGAGCACTGATTTTCAACCTCGTCCTCTTGGGGTATGTGAAAAGGCCCGGGCTGTAGCACTCTGAATAAAAAGAGGAGCTACAGTCATGGGACACGTCGCTTTCATCACCGGTGCCAGTCGTGGCATCGGTCGCGCCACCGCCATCGCTTTTGCCCGCGCCGGTTACGACCTGGCGCTGAGCGCCCGCACCCTGGAAGAGGGTGAAAGCCATACCCACGCGGTGCGCCATGCCGACGGCCGCTCTCTGAGCGGCAGCCTCAACGCCACCGCTGCTGAAGCGCGTGAATACGGCGTGGAGGTGAAAGTCTTCCGCATGGACCTGCTCGACTCGGCATCGGTGACTGACGTGGCCGACCAGGTGCTGGAGCATTTCGGCCGTGTCGATGTGCTGATCAACAATGCGGTCTACCAGGGCAGTGATCTGAATCTGCCGTTCATGTCCCTCGAACCCGAAACCCTTGAGCGTGTTGCCCAAGGCTACATCATGGCGCCCTTCCTGCTGACCCGGCGGCTGATGCCCCGGATGCTGCAGCAGGGTGGAGCCACCATCATCAACATGACCTCCGGTGCCGGCGAGAGCGATCCGCCGGTTTCGGCCGGCAAGGGTGGCTGGGGCTATGCCTACGGGGCCGGCAAGGCCGCCGTTTCTCGGCTGTCCGGCATTCTATGCCGTGAGCTGGGTGATCAGGGTATCCGCGCCTTTACCGTCAATCCCGGTGTCGTCACCACCGAAACCCTCCAGGCCACCATCGGCGACAAGGGCCTGATCGCCCTGCGCAACGGCTCGGCTTCGCCCGAGCTGCCGGCACAGGTACTGCTCTGGCTGGCTCAGCAGCCGGCAGCGGATGACTATCAGTATCAGACGATCCAGGCGCAGCCGTTTGCCCGTGAGCACGACATCGTGCCTCAGGTCTGATTCGATCTGATTGGGGGATCTAGTCTGGATGAACGATGAGGCAGACTTGCCACTCCCCGAGCATGTTTTGGTGGCCCGACTGTGGCCACCACACAACAACAAGAATCATGCTCACTGGAGGGCACGAATGATTACCAAAAGGACCTTTGCAGGCCCCGGGGGAATGGCACCCCTGGCACTGGCGCTCGCTGTCAGTCAGGCTCAGGCATTTGAGACTGTCTATCTTGGGGACGACACCACGCTGGATGCGTCGGTTACGCTCTCATACACCGCTTCCGCAAGAACATCCTCACCGTCGGATGTCTATCTCAATGACCCAAACTCGGATGACGCCACCCGCAACTTCGATCGCGGCCACCTGATCAACAACCGCGTCAACGCACTGGGCGAGATCCGTCTGCGCCATGACAATGTGGGCGCTCTGCTGCGTGGCAGCGTGTTCTACGATGATGTCTATCGCAGCAGCAATGACAACGACTCGCTGGATACCGTCAACAAGGTAGGGCCGGTCAACCGGTTTACCGACAAAACCCGCGAGATCAGTGGCTATGATCCGCGTCTGCTGGACGCCTTCGTCTACGGCAACTTCGTCATCGGCGACGACAATTATCTGTCGGTGAAGGCCGGTCGTCATATCGTGGCCTGGGGCGAGAGCCTGTTCTTCCCCAACATCAGTCAGGGCCAACTGCCGGTGGATGCGGCGGTATTCAACGTTCCTGGCACCGAAGCCAAGGAAGGATATCTGCCGGTGGGCCAGCTGTCCGCCAGTCTGACCCTGACCGACAACCTGACCCTGACCGGCTTCTACCAGTACGACTGGGAAAAGACGCGACTGAATCCGGTGGGGGATTTCTTCGGCAGTGACTACTTTGGTCCGGGAGCCCAGTTCCTGCGTTTCGGCGCCGGTGAGATTGCCAGCCTGCCCAGTCCCTGGGTGCTCAACTATGCTGGCGAGATCAAGCCCAGTGACAGCGGTCAGTGGGGTCTTGGTGCCCGCTACCTGATGGGCGACAGTACCGAGATTGGCCTGTTTCACTACCGCTATCACGACCGTGTCGGGGCATTGCTGATGGATTTCACTGGCGATACCCGCTACTCCTCGTTCAGTGACTTTAACGGCTGTACCGCCAGCGTTGGCGGCAATGCCTGTTATCAGCTGGGCTACTTCGACGATATCAAGCTGACTGGTCTGAGCATCAGCTCCAAGGTGGGCGATGTGCAGATCGGTGGTGATATCAGCTACCGCGATGGTGCGCCCGTCTATCTGGACAACGGTGCCCCGGCACGGGGCAGCTATCTGCAGACCAACCTGAACGGCGTTTACATCATAGGTCCGAGCGCGCTGGCACATCAGACCACGGTGATGGCTGAAGTGGTGCACTCGCGCATCCACGATGTTGAAGACCTGGTGGTCACCGGCGGACTGCCGGGGCAGGCCGGGACCTATAACAATTATGAATACGACGGACAGACCCGCGATAACGCCGTTCTGGCCGCCGCCGTGTTCATGGACTACCCCAACCTGTTCAGCGGCTGGGACCTGACCACCAAGGCGATCTGGACCCAGAACATCGATGGCAGCGGTTTTGCCGGTGCCGGGCTTGGCAGGGACGAGAAGCGTCTGACGCTGGGCGCCGACTTCAAATACCTCGGCAATATGCAGATGGGCCTTACCTGGGTGAACTACCTCAGCTCGGCCAATCTCGACAAGGGCCGCACCATGGCTGACCGCGACTATGTCTCGCTCAGTGCCAAATACACCTTCTAATCTGCAGGGATGTTGAGATGAAACTGAATTATTCCATGCTGGCAGCGGGCCTGGCGCTGCACACTGTACTGGTCAGCGGTACTGCTCTGGCGGCCGCCACGGCGGAGGAGCTGGCCGAGCTGGGCACCACCCGTACCTGTGTCGGAGCGCTCAAGGCCGGTAATGCCGAGGGCTCCATTCCTGAATGGAGCGGCAAGTGGCTGGGCGTCCCCCCCCAGGTTAACTTCGAAGGCACCGGTAACCATCCGGTCGATCCGTATCCTGAAGACAAGCCTCAGTTCGTGATTACGGCGCAGAACATGGATCAGTACGCCGACAGGTTGTCGGCGGGGCAGAAAGCCCTGTTCGAGAAGTATCCGGATACCTTCCGGATGCCGATCTATGAGTCACGTCGTGACTTCCGCTTCCCGGACAAGGTGTGCGAGGTTACCCGCCAGAATGCAGAGCATGCCAAACTGGTGGATAACGGCGAGGGCGTCGAAGGCACTACCGGTGGCATTCTCTTTCCCTTCCCGAAAAGCGGGCTGGAGCTGCTGTGGACCTCGTCGATCTTCACCTATCGGCCCTGGACCGAGGAGCTGATCTCCGACAACGCCTATGTGCTGGAAGACGGCAACATCAACTGGGGCCGGGTGAAGTCACGCAATCTGGCACCGCACCTGAAGACCGGTACCAGCGGGCCGACCGAGGGGCAGTCCTCCTTCTACCTGAACGAAACCATCCTGCCCGAGCGTGATCGCGGCGAGATCAACACCGGCATGGAGTTCTGGAACCACACCAACGAACCGCGCCAGAGCTGGCGCTACGACCCGGGTACCCGCCGTGTGCGTCAGTCGCCGGAGTACGGCTATGACATGTCCTTCCCGGGTACTGGCGGGTCCATCACCGTGGATGAGGTACGCATCTTCAATGGTTCGCCCAAGCGCTACGACTGGAAGATCGTCGGCCAGCAGGAGATGTACATCCCGTACAACACCTACCGCCTGCACTCCAATGAGATCAGCTATGACGAGCTGCTGACGCCGGGCCATGCCAACCCGGAGCACATGCGTTACGAGCTGCACCGCGTCTGGGTGCTGGAAGCCAACCTCAAGGGTGACTACCGCCATATCTATGGCAAGCGTCACATGTACATCGACGAGGACACCTGGTTCATGGTGATGGCCGACAACTACGACGCCCGTGGCGGCCTCTGGCGCACCTCGATGCTGAACTACTTCTATGCCTACGAGGCGCAGACCTGGCAGGCGGGCGTGGGTTTCTACCATGACCTTCAGGCGGGCAGCTATCTGGCGTTCAACCTGGTCAACGAACAGCCCAAGGCATACACGCTTAATCGCGGCACCCTGTCTGATCGGGACTTCGGTCCTCAGGCAGCGCGTCGCGCAGGGCTTTAAACCACCCACGGGCACCCTCCAGGGTGCCCATTTTGGCAACCAACACTTTTAACTAACAGGGAGCGATGAACCATGGAGTTCCGCTTTACTGAAGAGCAGCAGATGATCCGCGAGACCGCCGCGAGCTTCTTCGCCGACTGCTCAACCTCAGCCGCCGTGCGAGAGGCGATGGTCACCGAGCGTGGCTATGACCTCTCGCTCTGGCAGCAGATCTGTGACGACCTCTACCTGCATGCGATTACTTTGCCCGAGTCACTGGGAGGCATGGGGCTGGGGTATGTGGAACTGGTGGCGGTCATGGAGCAGATGGGTCGCTATCTGGTCTGCTCGCCCTATTTTGCCACCGTGTGTCAGGCCGTGCCCGCGTTGCAGCGGGCCGGAAGCGAGGAACAGTCTGCTCCATGGCTGGAGCGAATACTGGGTGGCGAGACCGCAACCCTGGCCTGGATCGGGCAGGAGCAGCCGGGCTGCGACGCCGTGACCGCAACCTTCGAACCGGTCGAGGGCGGCTATCGTCTGTCCGGTGACTACCATCTGGTCGTCGATGGTCACAGCGCCGACATCCTGGTGCTGGTGGCGCGTCAGCCCGGAACGACAGGGCGTGACGGTGTGAGCCTCTTTGTCGTCGATGCCAGTGCCCTTGTTAATACAAACGCCATCGAGCGCCAGTGGACGCCGACACTGGACCAGACCCGTCATCTGGGGCGCATCCGGATCGACAGCCTGCTGCTGCCGGTGGACGCCTGTCTGGGGGAATATGGACAGTCTGGCGCGGTGCTGGAGCAGGTGTTGCAACTGGCGACGGTGGCACTGGCTGCCGAGCAGATGGGTGCGGCCCAGCAGGTGCAGGATTTGGCGGTTCAGTACACCAAGGAGCGTGAGCAGTTCGGCCGCCCGATCGCCAGCTTTCAAGCGATCAAGCACAAGGCCGCCGACATGATGTTGAGGACCGAGGTGGCTCGCTCCGCCTGTTATTACGCCGCTTGCATCGCCGATGAAGCCTGGCAGAGGCGCGCAATGGCCGCCGAATTGCCCGAAGCCGCGGCGATCGCCAAGTCCTACTGCTCAGAGGCCTGTTTCCGTAATGCCGGTGAGGCGTTGCAGATGCATGGCGGTGTCGGCTTTACCTGGGAGTACGACGTGCACCTCTACTTCAAGCGGGCCAAGGCCAGCGAATTGATGCTGGGCACGGCCAGTGAGCACCGTGAAACCCTGGCCAAGCTGTTGCTGGATGTTGATCAACCTGACAAAGGAGCCGCCGCATGAAACTGAGCTTCAGCGCCGAAGACGAGCGTTTTCGCACCGAAGTGGCCGACTGGCTGGCCGCCAACCTGACCGGCGAGTTCGCCCAACTGAAACTCCGTGGCGGTCCCGGTGACGAGCACAGTTTCCCGGAAGAGCGCAAACGCTGGGAGCAGAGGCTGGCAGAAGGCGGCTGGACCTGTGTCGGCTGGCCGCCGGAGCATGGCGGTCGTGGCTGCAGCATCGAGCAGCAGGTGATCTTTTTCGAGGAGTACGCCCGTGCCGGTGCGCCCGGGCGTGTGGGTCATATCGGTGAGGGGCTGGCTGGCCCGACCATCATTGCTTTTGGCACTCCTGAGCAGCAGGCGAAATACCTGCCCGGCATCCTGTCCGGCACCGAACTCTGGTGTCAGGGCTACTCCGAGCCGGGGGCTGGATCCGATCTGGCCAACGTCAAGACCAAGGCCCGCTTCGATGCCGAGCGCAACAAGTGGATCATCAACGGTCAGAAGGTATGGACCTCGCTGGCACATGAGTCCGACTACTGCTTCGTGATTGCCCGAACCGATCCTGAGTCAGTGGGCCACAAGGGGTTGGGCTTCTTTCTGGTGAAGATGGAGCAGCCGGGTGTCGAGGTACGCCCCATTGAGCAGATCACCGGTACATCCGAGTTCAACGAAGTGTTCTTCGACGATGTCGAGTGCGATGCCGGCGATATTGTCGGCGAACCGGGTGACGGCTGGAAGGTGGCGATGGGGCTGCTGGGTTTCGAGCGCGGTGTGTCCACGCTGGGCCAGCAGATGCAGTTCCAGAACGAGCTGGACGAAGTGATCCGTATCGCCCGGGAGAACGGCAAGGACCGAGATCCTGCTATCCGGCAGCGCATCGCTCAGGCCCATGCCAAGCTGAAGATCATGCGCTACAACAGCCTGCGCATGCTGTCCGGCCAGAGCGGCAGTGATGGCAGCCTGCAGGGCGAGGCATTGATCTACAAGCTGTTCTGGTCCACCTGGCACCGCAGCTTGGGTGAACTGGCTATCGATATCTGTGGTCAGCAGGGACAACTGCTGACAGCTGCACCCTATGAATTGACCCGTCTGCAATCGCTGTTCCTGTTCGTGCGCTCAGACACCATCTACGGCGGAAGCAACCAGATCCAGCGCAATATCATCGCTGAACGTGGCCTGCAGATGCCCCGCGAACCCAAGTGGCACTAGGCGAGGAAAGCTCATGTCCGATTACCGTCAGCAGGCGTTTACCCCCTATCAGCTGGGGCCGATCACGCTGCGAAACCGTTTTATTCGTGCCGGTGCCAACGAGGCGATGAGCCTTGAGGGCACCCCGACGCGTGCCATGGTCAAGCACCATCGCGACATGGCCCGGGGCGGGGTGGCGTTGACCACCGTCGCCTATGGTGCCGTGTCCGAGCGGGGGCGTACCCTGCCGAACCAGATCTGGCTGCGTGAAGAGATCATCCCGGATCTGAAAGTGCTCACGGATGCTGTCCACGCCGAGGGCGGCAAGATCTCCATGCAGCTGACTCATGGTGGCTCGTTTATCACCTCGATCAAGGTGAAGGGACGCACCATCAGTGCCTCCTCCGGCATCAACAAGGCGGGGCTTTTGTGCGGCAACTTCCTGCAGCGGGCGATGAAAGAGAAGGATATGGCCCAGGTGACCGACGAGTTTGTCGCAGCGGCCAGAATCTGTCGTGAGGCCGGTTTCGATGCCGTCGAGCTGCATATGGGGCATGGTTATCTGCTTAATCAGTTCATCTCGCCGCTGTCGAACAGGCGCAAGGATGAATACGGCGGCAGTGCCGAGAACCGGGCCCGCTTCCCGGCGCGGGTACTCAAGGCGGTGAAACAGGCCGTGGGCCAGGATATGGCGGTTTTGGCCAAGATCAACGTGGCTGACGGCGTGCGCAAGGGGGCTACCGTCGAGGATGCCATCGTCACCGGCCGGGTACTGCAGCAAGCGGGGGCCGACATGCTGGTGCTGTCGGGTGGGCGCAATATCGAATCCGGCTGGTTCATGTTTGGCAGTAACATGAACCTGGACGAGATGAGCAAGGTGCTGGCCGACCAGAAGCTGACACTGGCGATGATCAAACTGTCGCAGAAGGGCGTGCCTAAGGTGAAATTCCGGCCGATGTACTTTCTCGATTACTCGCGGCGCATCCGTGCCGAGCTGGATATTCCCTTGGCCTACCTGGGCGGCGCCCGCTCCATGAATGATGTGGAGCAGGCAATGTCGGAAGGCTTCGAGGCTGTGGTGATGGCGCGCCCCTTGTTGCACGACCCGGAGCTGGTGCGCAAGTTCCAGCAGGGACTGGTCACGACCAGCGGCTGCACCAACTGCAATGGCTGCGTGCCCTATATCTACCACCCCGGCGGCACCCGTTGTATCGAGAATCCACCGAATGATCTGGCGTTAAACCAGCAGCCGGCGCGTTCGGAGACAAGCACCTTGTAGGTGCTTGCCCTGCAAGCGATGCTTCTAAGGCTTTGGGTAAGCAAAAAAAGACTCCCGGGGTGTGCGGCCGCCGGGAGCCAAAGACCATGTGTGAGATGGTTCAAGTGCAAGTCAGACGAGAGTCATTGATTCGCTGGTGATTATTCCCCTGTAAATTCCGGATGGCGCTTTTCCAGAAACGCCTGCATTCCTTCCTGCTGGTCGCGTGACGCGAACAGCACGGCGTTGGCCTTGCGCTCCAGCGCCAGGGCGCTTTCCAGCGACGCATCCATGCCGTGCAGGATGCATTCCTTGATCTGTTCAACGGCCAGCGGTGGCATGCGTGTGATGGTGCGCGCGGTTTTGAGGGCGATTTCCAGCACCTGATCGTCCGGACAGACCTCGCTGACCAGCCCCGCCACCCAGGCTTCCTGCGCGGTAATCGGTCGACCGGTGAGCGCCATGCTCATCGCCTTGGTTTTGCCTACAGCCCTTACCAGGCGCTGGGTGCCACCGATGCCCGGCATGATGCCGATGCGGATCTCCGGCTGACAGAAGCTGGCGCCTTCGCCCGCGATCAGAATGTCGGCGTGCATCGCCAGCTCGCAGCCGCCGCCGAAGGCGTAACCGCAGATGGCGGCGATCACCGGTTTGGGGCAGTGCTGAATCGGTGCCCAGACCCGTTCGGTGTGACGCTTGTAGATCTCGATCGGGTCGGCATCGATCAATCCCGTGATATCTCCGCCTGCCGCGAACACCTTGTCTCCACCGGTCAGCACGATACAGCGCACGCTGTCGTCAGCGGCCAACTCGGTGAAGCGGCGGTTGAGTTGTTGCTGCAGCTCCAGACTCAATGCGTTGGTGGCCTGGGGGCGGTTCAGGCGCAACAGGGCAATTCCCGGCTCGGGACGTTCCAGCAGCAGTGTTTCTTCAGGACGTTGTGAGTCGGACACGGCAATCGCCTCGCTGACAATGGATATTGACGGCGATTGTGTCAGCTGACGCCAGATAAACATCGTCCGTTCAGACGAAGAGTGAGAGCTGGGGGGCTTATTAGACTGGCTGCATTGGTTAAAAAAGGAGGCGTATATGACGCAGTCAGTTCACTTCGATTACAGCGGGCAGGTGGTGCTGGTCACCGGCGGCACCAAGGGTATCGGTGCCGGTATCGCCCGTGCGTTTCTGGGCGCCGGTGCGACTGTCATTGTATGCGGTCGTGGCGAGCCCGAGCAATTGCCGGTCGAGAATGGCCGTGAGGCGATATTCATGCCGCTGGATGTGCGTGACTACGACGCCGCCGAAGCACTGATGCAGACCGTTGTTAACGAATATGGTCGCCTCGATGTGCTGGTCAACAATGCCGGGGGCGCTCCTCATGCGCTGGCCGGTGACGTCTCGCCACGCTTCCACGAAGGCATTCTGCGCCTCAACCTGATTGCACCGCTCAATCTGGCTCAGCTGGCCAACCGCCACATGCAGCAGCAGGAGCAGGGCGGCAGCATCATCTTCATCGGCAGTATCAGTGCGCTTCGCGCCTCTCCGGGTACGGCAGCCTATGGCGCGGCCAAGGCGGGCATTCTGTCGCTGGCGGCCTCGCTGGCGGTGGAGTGGGCGCCGAAAGTGCGTGTGGTGGCCGTCAGCCCGGGGCTGATCCGGACCGAACAGTCGCACCTGCACTACGGCGACGACGCCGGCATCCAGGCGGTGGCCGATACCATCCCGGCCGGTCGTCTGGGCAGTCCCGAAGATATCGGTAACGCCTGCCTCTACATGGCGTCGCCCATCGCGTCCTACACCAGCGGCAGCAACCTGCTGCTCAACGGTGGCGGCGAGAAACCCGCATTTTTGCAGGCCGGTATGGCCAACGACTGAAACAACCCGGCGCCGCCCGCGACCGGGCGGCCCCATTGTTAGCAAGGAGACGTATCTTGACTGATTACGCATGGTTATCGGAAGTACGTTCCATGGTGGGGCGGGAGTATGGCCGCATCTACGCATGGGACGAAGTGAACCCGGCGATGGTTCGGCAGTGGTGTGAAGCGATGGGAATCGAGAACCCGCTCTACACCGATCCTGAATATGCCGCGACCACCGAGTTTGGTGAAATAGTAGCGCCTCCGGCGATGCTTCAGGCCTGGTGCCTCGAAGGTATGCACATGAACAACTACCCGCCGGGCTCCACCGATGAGAACCCCTACGAGGTGCTGCAGCTGATCGAGGATCAGGGCTATCCGGCAGTCGTGGCCGTGAATTCTGAACTGACCTTCGACCGCTACGTGCGCATGGGCGAAAAGCTTTACTACACCACCCTGATCAAGGAAGTCAGCGAAGAGAAGGCCACCGCACTCGGCACAGGCTTCTTCGTTACCCAGGTGATGTCCTTCTTCTCCGAGAAGCCCGAGGGCGATGAGAAAGTGGGCGAGCTGATGTTCCGGGTGATCAAGTTCAAGCCGGCCAACCAGCCCAAACCGGTCGAAAAGGGTGAATCTGCGGTTCCCAAGATCAAGCGCCCCAAGCCGGGTATCAGTGACGATACCCGTTTCTTCTGGGAAGGCTGCGAGGCAGGCGAGCTGCGTATCCAGCAGTGCAACAGCTGTAACAAGCTGCAGCACCCGCCGGGCCCGGTCTGCAGTCACTGCCACAGCTTCGAGCTGGGTTACCACGTCAGCAAGGGCAGCGGCGAGCTGTACTCCTTTGTGGTGATGCACTACCCGGAAGTGCCTCCGTTCGACTACCCCAACCCCATCGGTCTGATCCAGCTGGATGAAGGTGTCCGCCTGCCGGCTGGTCTGGTGGGTATCGAGCCGTCCGAACTGAAGATCGGCCAGCGGGTGCAGGTCGAGTTCCACACCTTTGACGACGAGCTGACCCTGCCGCTGTTCCGGCCGGTGTCTGCCTGAGGAGGACGCATGGATTTTTCATTGACCGAAGATCAGCGCGCCATCGCCGACATGGCGGATGGGCTGTTCACGGACTTTTGTAGCGACGAGAAACTGCGCGAGTTCGATGACTCCGGCGCCACGCTGATGCAGGAGCTGTGGCAGACCTGTGTCGAGACCGGCCTGCACTCGCTGTACATCCCCGAAGCCGCAGGCGGCAGTGGCCTGGGCATGACCGAGCTGATGCTGGTGCTGGAAGCTCAGGGCAAGGGCCTGGGACTGGTGCAGCTGTGGCGTCATCAGGTGGCGGCTGCGGCTTTGGCCGAGTTCGCACCGGAGCAGTTTGCTGGTGTGCTCGAAGGCGCCGCGTCTGCCGAACAGGTGCTGACACTGTCGGTGGGTGATCAGAGTCGTTCTACCGGCCTGGCCCTGACGGCCGAGCAGAACGCCAACGGCTGGCTGCTCAACGGTATCGCCCATGCGGTGCCCGGTACAGCTGAAGCCTCGGCTGCGGTGGTGCTGGTCGAGACTGATGAGGGCGTGCGCCCTGTCTGCGTCAGCTTTGACACCCCCGGGGTAACACTGGTGTCGGGTGTGCTGACTCAGGGCGAGAGCGCTGCCGACCTGGAATTCGACCAGGTGCAGCTGCCGGCGGAAGCGGTGCTGCCGCTGGCAGCGACCGAGTGGCTGGAAGTGCGCGCCATCGCGGCTCAGGCAGCACTGCAGCTGGGTGTCAGTCGGGAACAGATTCGCCGCACCGTCGAGTATGTCAACGAGCGTACCCAGTTCGAGCGTCGCATCGGCCAGTTCCAGGCGGTGCAGATGGGCATGGCGGACTGCCATGTCGCGGTCGAAGCGCTGCGTTCCGCGCTCTGGCAGCTGTGCTACCGCATCGATGCCGGTCTGCCGGCACCGTCCGAAGCGCTGGCAACCGCTTGGCTGGCCTGCGAGGCAGGTCATGTTGTAGGCCACAAGGCACAGCACGTACATGGCGGCATCGGTGTCGACCTGACCTACCCGATTCACCGTTTTCTCTACTGGAGCCGCGCCCTGAGCCTGGGCCTGGGCGGCAGCCGTGCAACGCTTGAGCGTCTCGGCGATTGGCTGGCAACTCACGATACCTTGGGATGGAAATATGACCTCAATGAAAACCAGACGTTTTGAAGATGTCAGTCTCGGTGAGCAGCTGCCGCCACTGGAGATCCCTGTCACCGTGGCACTGATTGCCGGTGGCGCCATTGCGACCCGTGACTACTTTCCGGGCCACCACGACAAGGATGCGGCTCAGGAGCTGGGCTCGCCGCACGTATTCATGAATATCCTCACCACCAGTGGTCTGGTGGAGCGCTTTGTCGAGGAGTGGTGCGGTCCTGAAGGTCGTTTCAAGGACCTGAAGATCCGCCTGGGTGCGCCCAACTACCCGGGTGACACCATGACCTTCAAGGGCGAGGTGACGGCGCTGGATGCGGATACCCGCACCGCCGAAGTCACCCTGAAGGGCAAGAATTCCATGGGCAACCACGTCACCGGTACGGTGGCGGTGACGCTGCCCTGAGCCGGAGGAGAGTGCAATGAATGAACTGATCAGCAACAAGGCTGCGATTGTCGGCCTTGGCGCCACCGAATTTTCCAAGAACTCCGGCCGTACCGAACTGCGTCTGGCGATGGAAGCGACTCTGGCCGCTCTGGAAGACGCCGGTATCGATCCGTCCGAAGTGGACGGTTTCAGCAGCTACTCCGTGGACAAGGTGCCCGAGTACGAGATCGCCCGCCTGCTGGGCTGCAAGGACGTAAAGTTCTTCTCCCAGATCCCGCACGGTGGTGGTGCCGCCTGTGCGCCGATCATGCATGCGGCGATGGCGGTGGCCACCGGTGTGGCCAAGACCGTGGTGGTCTACCGCGCCATGAACGAACGCTCCTGGTACCGTTTCGGCACCGGCAGCTACGGTTTTGCCGACACGCCAATTTTTGAGAACGTTAACTACGGCTGGTACATGCCGCACGGCTTCCACACCCCGGCGGCCTGGGTGGGCATGTTCGCGCAGCGCTACATGCATACCTATGGCGCGACTTCCGAAGACTTCGGTCGTGTGGCCGTGGCGGTGCGTGACTTTGCTGCGACCAACCCCAACGCCTTCTTCTACGAGAAGCCGATCACGCTGGAGGAGCACCAGGCTTCACGCTGGATCTGTGAACCGCTGCACCTGCTCGACTGCTGCCAGGAATCCGATGGTGCGGTCGCCATGGTGATCACCAGCGCCGAGCGCGCCAGGGACATGAAGCAGAAGCCGGTATTGATCAAGGCCGGCTCCCAGGGCATCGCCGATGGCCAGCAGATCATGACCTCCTACTACCGCGAAGACATCACCGGCCTGCCGGAGATGGGCGTGGTCGCGCGCGAGCTGTACAACCAGTCCGGTCTGGGCCCGGATGATATCCAGACCGCGGTGATCTACGACCACTTCACCCCGTTCGTGCTGCCGCAGCTGGAAGAGTTCGGTTTCGCCAAGCGCGGCGAGGCAAAGGACTTCATCCGTGCCGGTCATCATGCCCGCGGCGGCAAGCTGCCGATCAACACCCATGGCGGCCAGCTGGGCGAGGCCTACATCCACGGCATGAACGGTGTTGCCGAGGCGGTGCGCCAGGTGCGTGGCAGCTCGGTTAACCAGGTGAATGATGTCGAGAACGTGCTGGTTACCGCCGGTACCGGCGTACCGACCAGCGGTCTGATTCTGAGCGCAAGCTAAGGAGGTCACATGTTTGTCGATCTGACACCCGAGCAGCATGCGCTGCGGCTGAAAGTCCGAGACTACTTCAGCAACCTGATGACCCCTGAGCTGCGCAGCTCGCTGCGCGGCAAGGAGGGCGGTGACGAGTTTCGCGGCACCATCCGCCAGATGGGCAAGGATGGCTGGCTGGCCGTGGGCTGGCCCAAGGAGCACGGTGGTCAGGGCTATGGCCCGACCGAGCAGCTGATCTTCTTCGAAGAGGCCAACATCGCCGGTGCGCCGCTGCCATTCGTGACCATCAGCACTGTGGGACCTGCGCTGATGGAGCATGGCTCCGAGCTGCAGAAGGAGAAGTTCCTGCCCGGTATCGCCAGCGGCGAGATCAACTTCGCCATCGGCTATTCCGAGCCCAATGCCGGTTCCGACCTGGCGATGCTGCAGACCTCGGCCCGTGTCGAGGACGATCACTTCGTTGTTAACGGCAACAAGCTGTGGACCTCCGGTGCCGAGTCGGCAGACTTTGTCTGGCTGGCGGCGCGCACCGATCCGGATCTGCCACGCCACAAGGGCGTGTCCATCCTGATTGTGGATACGCAGGAAGAGGGCTTCTCCCACACGGTGATCCCGACCTGTTCCAACCCCACCGCCGCGACCTACTATGACAATGTGCGCGTGCCACGCGAGATGCTGGTGGGCGAGTTGCACGGCGGCTGGAAACTGATCACCTCCCAGCTCAACCATGAGCGCCTGGGTCTCGGCTCCTGGTCCGACAAGGTGGTAGGCTTGTTCCGCAGGGTTTATCTGTGGGCCAAGGCGAAGGATGAAAACGGTCGTTGTGCCATGGATCAGGCCTGGGTGCGTTCGGCACTGGCCGAATGCTACTCGCGGCTGGAAGCGATGCGCCTGATCAACTTCCGTATCGCCGCCGGCCTAGAAGCGGGGCAGATGGATGTGGCTCTGGCCTCGACCACCAAGGTGTACGGCTCCGAGTCAGCCATCGAGATCCTGCGTCGCCTGATGGATGTGGTCGGTGCCAACGGCATGATCCGTGAAGGTTCGGCCGCGTCACTGCTGCTGGGCGAACTCGAATTTGAAGTTCGTGCATCGGTGACGCTGACCTTTGGCGGCGGCACCAACGAGATCCAGCGTGAACTGATCGCCCAGTTCGGTCTGGGCATGCCGCGCACGGCGCGCTGATACCGGCACGAGGAGATAACAATAATGAGTGCTATCGAAACTTTCCGCGCCGAAACCCGCGCCTGGCTCGAGGCCAACTGCCCCGAGTCGCTGCGCGGGGCGGCCGCCAGCGGCGAGCTGGTCTGGGGCGGCTCCCAAGTCGAGTTTGCCAACGAAGACCAGCGCCTCTGGTTTGAGCGCATGCGTGATCGCAACTGGTTCTGTCCGGCCTGGCCCGCGGCCTATGGCGGTGGCGGCCTGTCGGCGGAGGAGGATGCGGTGCTGCAGCAGGAGCTGAAACGCCTCAAGTGCCGCCCGCCGCAGATCAACCTGGGTATCTGGATGCTGGGCCCTGTACTGCTGGAATTCGGCACCGAAGAGCAGAAGCAGCGCCTGCTGACGCCGATGACCCGTGGTGAAGTGCGCTGGTGTCAGGGCTTCAGTGAGCCCAATGCCGGTTCCGATCTGGCCAACATCCGCACCTCGGCGGTGGATGCGGGCGACCATTTCGTCGTCAACGGCAGCAAGATCTGGACCTCCTACGGCGACAAGTCGGACTGGATGTACGCCCTGGTGCGCACCGACAACAGTAGCGCCAAGAAGCAGGATGGGATCAGCCTGCTGGTGCTGGACATGCATGCCGAAGGGGTGGAGGCCCGTCCGATCGACCTGATCAGCGGCAAGTCCTCCTTCTGCGAGGTGTTCTTCGACAACGTCAAGGTGTCCAAGGATAACCTGATCGGGCCATTGAACGGCGGCTGGACCCTGGCCAAACGCCTGCTGCAGCATGAGCGCAGTGCCATGTCCAAATTTGGCGAATTCAGTCTGCCGACCCACTTCGACCTGATGACCATTCTGGGTGATTACCTGCCCCGATCTGAAGGTGAGCCGGACAGTCCGTCCGACATTGCCCTGCGCGCCCGTGCCCAGGCCTGTGCACTGGATGAACATGCGTACAACCTGACCGTACAGCGCATGGGACAGCAGGCGCGCGCGCGACAGGATGTCAGCGGTATCGCGGCGATTATGAAACTGGTGCATAGCGAGCAGGAAAAGCAGAAGTTCGAGATTCTGGTGGATGCCATGGGTCACCGCGCCCTGGGCTGGGATGGCGACGAATTCAGTGAGCAGGAACTGGCGATCAGCAAGGCCTGGCTGATGAGCTACACCCAGACCATCGCCGGCGGCTCGTCCGAAGTGCAGCTGAACGTGATCGCCAAGCGGGTGCTGGACCTGCCTGATACTCCCAAAGGAGGCGCCAAATGAACCTGATCTATAACGAAGAGCAGCGCATGCTGCTGGACACGGCGCAGGAGTTCTTTGCCGAGCGCAGCCCGGTGTCGGCCCTGCGGGCACTGCGTGATCGCAAGGATGAGCTGGGGTTTGAGCCCGAACTCTGGCAGGAAATGACCGAACTGGGCTGGACCGCCATTCCCTTCCCGGAAAACCTGGGTGGCCTGGCGTTCGGTTACAAGGGCATGGGCACGGTGTTCGAGTCGGCCGGTCGCCATCTCAGTGCCTCGCCGCTGCTGTCTTCGGTCGTGCTCTGCGGTTCCATTCTCGAGCAGGGTGGCAGTGCTGCCCAGCAGAAAAGCTGGCTGGCGGAGCTTATCGCTGGCAGCAAGCGTTTGGCATTGGCCGTTGATGAGGGTGTGCGCCATAACCCGCAGCAGATCGAGCTGAGCGCCGTGCGCACCGATACCGGCTTCCAGCTTGATGGTCAGAAGGTGATAGTGGTGGACGGCTTCCAGGCCGATGGCTGGATCGTCGCCGCCCGTACTGGTCAGGCTGCAGACGCAATCAGTCTGTTTATCGTCCCTGCCGGAACGGCGGGCGTTGAGCAGTCGCGCCAGAACCTGATCGACTCTCGCAACACGGCTCGCCTGACCTTTACCCATGTGCAGGTGGCGCCGGAGCAGCTGATCGGAGAACTGGATCAGGGGGCTTTAATTCTGGAGAGCGCACTGGATCGAGGCCGCGCCTGTATCGCAGCCGAACTGCAGGGCGCCTGCGAAGAACTGTTCAAGACCACGCTGGAGTACCTGCGTACCCGCGTGCAGTTCGATGTGCCGATCGGCTCCTTTCAGGCGCTGCAGCATCGCGCCGCCTGGATGCATGTGGATATCGAACTGGCGCGTTCCTGCCTGATGGCAGCACTGGATGCGATCGATTCCGGTGATGCCCAGACCGCCCAGTTGGTCAGCCTGGCCAAGTGGAAGGTCGGGCAGATGGCCGACAAGGTCAGCAGCGAAGCGGTGCAGATGCATGGCGGTATCGGCGTGACCGATGAGCTGGATGTAGGCCTCTACTTCAAGCGCATCCGTGTGCTTCAGGCGTTGCTGGGTGATGCAGATTATCACCTCAACCGGGCGGCCCCGCTGCTCGAGGAGGCCTGAGCCTGTCGGCAGGGAGGCGTCCGTCTCCCTGCCTGTTGTGTAGCCTGGCTGCATTCAATTCCCGAATTTTCAGACATCCGTTGAGACCTTTGCCGCTGTGGCAGGGGCTTTGTTGGTTTCAAATATCGGGTGTCTAAGATGAGAGACGGATATGAAAATAAGAACAAAATTCCTCACCCTCTCCATAGTCCCCATGATGCTGGTGGTACTGGCGGTCATGCTGGTGGTGCAGTGGCAGCTGCAACAGCTGGAGGATAAGGAAGTTGGCACCATTCGCACGGAAATGCTGGAGGCCCGCCAGCAGGAGCTGCAGAACTATATCGATATGGCGATGGGTGCGATCCGGCCGCTGCAGCATCGCCTCGACATGCGCTATACAGAAAAAATCGCCCAGGCAAAGGAAGTGCTTAATGGCATGACTTTCGGCGAACATGGCTTCATCTATGGCTATGACCTGGACGGTAACATTGTCTTCCACTCCGGTAATGCCGACATGATCGGCAAGTCGGTGCTGGCGCTGACCGATCCGGACGGCAAACCCTTTGTCAGGGATATCATCGACACGGCACTGAATGGCGGCGGCTTCGTCCAGTTCCGCTGGCCACGCGAGGCCGGCAGCGAACCCTCACCGCACCTGACTTATTCCCGCGAGATCGAAGTTTGGGGTTGGGTCATTGCGACCGGGTTCTTCATCGATGACATCGACGCCGAAGTGGCGCGTCGTGAAACCAGTATTGCCCATATCGTCACCCAGATGATGATCTGGATTCTCGCGTCAGGCCTGGCACTGGCGCTGCTGGTCAGCGCCGTCAATCTGTTGCTGTCACGACGCATGCTGAGACCGCTGCAGCAGACGGCTCAGGCTCTGCTCGATATCGCCGAAGGCGAGGGGGATCTGACCCGCCGGCTGGACGTGCACAGCCGTGACGAGGTCGGTGACGTGGCGCGCGGTTTTAACGGCTTCGTCGACAAGATCCATCAACTGGTCAGGGAGGTGCAGGGGGCCGTGGCGTCGCTGAGCCGCTCCACTGAGTCGATGACTGAGGTGGTCAGCCAGACCCAGAATGACAGCCGTCAGCAGCGCGAGGATACGGCGCGAACGGCAACCGCCATTCAGGAGATGGTGACGGCTGTTCAGGAGGTGGCGTCCAGTGCCGCCCTGGCGGCCGAAGCCGCGCGCCAGGCGGACAGTGATGCTCTCAACGGTGACCGGGTAGTAGCTGAAACCATCGAGTCCATCACGCACCTGGCCGAGGATGTTCACCGTTCGGCGGAGGTAATCATGCGTCTGGGCAAGGATGCCGACGCGATCGGCAGCGTGGTCTCGGTGATCAGTGATATTGCCGAGCAGACCAATCTGCTGGCGCTCAATGCCGCGATTGAGGCGGCCCGTGCCGGTGATCAGGGCCGTGGTTTCTCGGTGGTGGCCGATGAAGTCAGAACGCTGGCCAGCCGGACCCAGCAGAGTACCGAAGAGATTCAGCGCATGATCGAGCGGTTGCAGAAAGGCGCACGGGAAGCCGTCGCGGTGATGGCCAACAGCCGTGAGCAGAGCACGGCTACCAGCGAGCGGGCTGCAGATGCCACGGGGTCACTGCAGCAGATCACCGCATCGGTGGCGACCATCAGCGAGATGAACACCCAGATCGCCGGTGCCGCCGAACAGCAGACGGCAGTCGCTAACGAGATCGAGGCCAGCGTCCAGGCGGTGGCCGGGCTCGCCGACAAGGCGGATCACAATGCCGGCATTCTGGCCAATACCACTGCCGGCATGAGCGAGCTGGAGCAGCGTCTGAGCAAACTGGTGATGACCTTCAAGGTCTAGTGCCGTTACAGGTTGGAATGTGCCTTCTTGCATTCCAGCACCCCCGCCTGCCCGGTGGGGGTATCCATCTGCTGCAGCAGTGATCGCGCCATCCACAGCCCCATCTTCACCTCCTGCCATATGTAGTAGCTTTCACCCGGCTTGGTATTCAGTATCAGCGTCGAGGTGTTCTCCGCAATCGAGGATATCTCGTGTTGGCCCGGATCGACCACCCAGTGGAAATAGGTCTTGGGTCCGGTCTGGCCCGCTACCCGGCCATCCAGGGTCACGGTCATCAGGATTGCACCGCCAAAATTTTCGTTGCGGTAAAGGTAGATGCTGGACTTGTCGGGTGGTGTATTGAACTGCTTGGATGCGTGGTCGCTATCCATCGAGTCCATGGGCACGCTGGCGCAACCGCCCAGTATTAGCAGCAGACAGAAGGGTAAAAAACGAATAAGGCGGAGGGAATTCATAGATAGTGTGCCCGTATCGTGAATGTACAGGAATAATGGTTCATGATGCGTCAGAAAGCATCCAAAACAGCCTGGCTTGCTGACATAAAGCGAGACCGGGATGCCCTCATAGCATAGCAGTAGAGGACGGTCCCAATTCCACGAGAGACCTTCAGGCCAGCGCTGTCCCGTCCGCGGCGATAGTCAACTTGCCGTCATCGGAAAAGAGCAGGGTGATCTCAGGGTAACGGCGATTGTCAGTCAGCAGGTGGCTGTACTTCTCGATGACAGCATCAATCTCGGCCTGGCTCTGCGCCTGAGCATATTCCTCGTTGAAGGGCTCCAGTTCTTTCAGTGCGGCCAAGTGCGAGGACAGCGCATTGGTCGTGCTCAGCGCGCGTGCCATGGCCGGTTCTTGCTCCAGTGCCGTTTTCAGCTCATCGGCATAGGGGTAATCGGCGGGCAGCACCATATTGCCGCTGGAGTCGTAGCGGATGCTGTCCGGGGCTTCGGGAATGCCGTTGTCGGCCAGAAAGTCGGGAAACACCTTGGAGATATGATTCTGCAGAGCCCTTACGTTCTTCTCGGTGGGCATCAGCAGGCCCTCCAGCGACAGGCCGGGTCCGGAATAGCCACCGGCGAAATAGGTACTCAGGCTCAGGTTTCGTTCCCCTTTGCCGGTATCCATCGGGTAAACATCTTCCGCCGCCGCAACGGTTTGTCCGAGGGCTGAAATCTGGGTCGTGCGGTCAGCTTTTTCCGCAGTGTTGCCGGTATTGAGGAGCGGATTTGCCGCCGCTTGGCGACTACTGGCGTCCACTCCCTGAGTGGTTTTGCTGAAAATACTGAGGTAACTCTGGGCGTTACCGAATTGAATCGCCATCACGCTCTCCCTTTCCTGGTCCATGTAAAAAGGGACAAGGCAAAATACGGGCCAAGATCGAGAACGTGGGAGAGAAGGCGTTCGAGAGAGTTCAGCTTTCCTGGTAGGCCTTGTCCACCAGCAGGTACGCCTTCTCCCGGTCATAATCAAGTGTTCCCAATACCTTGCGGAAGCTTGGAGGTGCTGCATTTCAGTTGCAGCAGTTGGAAGGGTGAGTAAAAAAGTTCGGGAGCCTTGTGGCTCCCGAATGTTCAGAGGCTCGCAGCCGCCTTCATTCCCGAGCGCAGCGCGCCCTCGATGTAGGCCACTTCGGCACCATCGCCGATATTGACCACCTCAATGCCATGTTTTTCCAGGCTACGGCTGAGGCAGTGGTTGGTCTCGGCGCCGATGGCCAGAACCACCGAATCCGTCGCAAGCTCGTGGCTGTTGCCCTCGGCATCCGAGTAGTTCAGCGTCTTCTTGCCGATGGTGTGTACCTGGGTGTTTTTCTCCATGCGTACACCGTGGCTTTGCAGGTTGTGCAGCACTTTCCAGCGGCGCACGATGGAAAGCTCGGCGCCCAGATCCGGGCCCGGCTCCAGTACGTGGACGTTTCGGCCACGCTCAACGAGGAACTCGGCCAGTTCCAGGCCGACTAGCCCGCCACCGATAATGGCAACGTTCTTGCCCAGCGGCATCCACAGTTTGGACAGGCTTTGCATCGCCTCGGTGCTGTTGGTGACGCCCACCAGTGAACCGGATTTCATCATCATGCGCTGGGTGACGCTGAGTTTGCGCTTGGCGATGTCGGCACCTTCGCCGGTCATCAGCTTGCGTAATTCGTCACCGGACCAGACATGCTTCTGATCGGCACCGGGAATATCCGGCGCGTTGCGGCGCGCACCCACGGCAACGATCACCTGATCCGGCTTCAGCTCCTTGACCAGCGCTTCATCGGCGTTGGTGTTGAGACGGACATCGATCGGCAGATCACGGACCTGCTTGATCAGGTAGTCGAGCAGGGCGCCGTTTTCCGGATAGGCCAGGGCGGCGAAGAACAGGGTACCGCCCAGGCGACCGCTGCGCTCCACCAGAGTCACCTGATGACCGCGCAGGGCACTGACGCGAGCCGCTTCCAGACCGGCCGGGCCACCGCCAACCACCAGTACTTTCTTTGGACTGTCGCTGGCGATCAGCTGCAGCTCGGATTCATGGCCGGTCTGCGGATTGACGGCGCATTTGACCCGCTCGTTGACGAAGATCTGGCTGACGCAGGCGTAGCAGTAAATGCAGGGACGCACGTCGGCCGCGCGGTTTTCCTTGAGCTTGTTGGGCAGTTCCGGATCGGCCAGCAGCTTGCGTCCCATGGCAACGAAGTCGCACTTGCCATCTGCAACTGCCTTGTCGGCCACTTCAGGGTCCAGGCGACCGGCGGCTGTGACCGGGATATTCAGCTGCTTGCGGATATGCGCTGCCCAGTCGAGGAACATGGCGCGTTCTTGGGGAATCGGCGCCTTGGTGAAGGCGTTGCCGCTGGTCAGGTTGGCGTAGGCGGAAACGCTGATCAGATCGATACCGGCGTCCTGTGCCATCTGCGCCGTACGGGTCGCATCATCCAGGCTGATGCCGCCGGGCAGGTCTAGTTCGATGGCATCCATCCGCATCCATACCGGGTAGTCCCGACCCACGCGCTCACGAACCGCGTGGATCACTTCCAGCAGCAGACGAGCACGGTTTTCCAGCGGGCCGCCATATTCATCGTCGCGCTTGTTGTAATAGGGCGAGAGGAAACCGGCAATAATGTAGGTGTGACCGGCGTGGATCTCGACCCCGTCAAAACCGGCTTTTTTCGCCCGCTCTGCCGCATCGGCGAACCAGGTTACCATCTTCTGGATATCATCCTTGTCCATCACGCGGATGCGCACGCCGGACTTTTCCCGGCCCTTGGACGAACTGATGAAACGGCCCAGCTCTGACTGCGTCAGGGACGCGAACATGTCGGTATTGGCGGCCGGCGGCATGGACGGCACCCACAGCTCGCGGCCTTCGGCCAGGTCGCGCACCGAGGTTTTGCCCGCATGCTGAAGCTGCATGGCGATCTTGGCACCATGCCTGTGAACACGGTCGGTCAGCTGCTTGAGCCCGGGGATGAAATCGTCAGACGAGACCCCTACCTGAAACGGTTCGGCGGTGCCTGCCGGATAGGCGATGGAGCACACGCCCATGGTGAGCATCCCGGCGCCCCCCCTGGCTCGGGCTTCATAGAACGCCTGGATGCGCTCGCCGCAGCGGCCATCGGACTCGGCATAGTTGGAGCCCATCGGGGCCATGAGTATCCGGTTTTTCAGCTCCAGTGAGCCGATCTTCCCCGGGGTGAAAAGGTGTTGATAAGCGGCCATAGGCATCACTCCTGAATCTGTTCAGAGTATGAAGTCGCGGCAGTGGCGGCTTCAACCCTGTTGCAGAAAATCGATACAGGTGCGGTTAAACAGGTCGGTGTGTTCGACCTGAACCCAGTGACCGCAGCGGTTGAGCATGAGGAAGCGTGCTTCAGGGGCCTTGTCGAGGAACTTGAACACGCCCTCGACCGGGTTGAAGCGGTCATTGCTGCCCCAGAAACCGAGAATCGGGCAGGTCAGCTCGCCCAGACGCTCGGTCATGTTGGGCACCATCATGGTGGAGAACAGGTTGGCCGGCTGGGTAACGGCCACGGCGGCACGCTCTTTCAGCAGGTCTTCATCCAACTGGGATGCATCGAACAGCTGCAGCTGCATCACCTGCCGCATCTCCTCCACGCCCATGGGACCCTGGCCAAACACTTCGACCATGCGCACTATGCCTTCCATCTGGAAGTAGGTTTCCCGTTCTTCGACCCCGCCGGGAGCCATCAGCACCAGGCGCTCAACCGTGGCCGGATGCGCCAGCGCCTGTCCCAGCGCGATGGCGCCGCCCAGGGAGTTGCCCAGCAGGGTGCAACGCTCGATACCGGTCGCCTGCAGGAACTGGTTCAGGCACTCGACGAAGAAATCCAGGTTGTAGTGAGCGTCTTCCGGCTTGCTGGAACGGCCGAAGCCGGGCAGGTCGAGCACGATGTTGCGGTAGCCTGCTTCAGCGAATACCGGGTAGTTGGTCTTGAAGTTGCTGTAGCCGCTGGCGCCGGGACCGCTGCCATGCAGCCAGAGCACGACCGGGCCTTCGCCCACGTCCAGATAGTGCAGTGTCAGGCCGTTTTCGAGTTGGGCATACTGGCCGATCGGCAGGGGCAGGTCCTGATGATCCATGATGTTCTCCTTATTATGCGCGGCAATATGAGGCACCGCAGATAGATCGAGTCCCGTTTATCCTCCAATCGTGTCCCAGCTCAGACATCGTCCATTCAGACCACTGTCCCTTCGGTATCAACTTAGTCTTGATGGACGATGTCGCGCTTGCGGGGCTGGCCGAATATGCATCACACAACAAGAACCTGAAAGCGATGCGCCCAAGGGGGCGTGGGAGGATGTGTGATGAAACATCAGGGTAAGGTGGTATTCGTAACCGGCGCTGGCCAGGGCATGGGTCAGGCGGTGGTCAAGCAGTTTGCCGCTGAAGGCGCCAGGGTTGCCGCCATCGATATCAACAAGGACGCAGCCGAAGCAACGGCAGCCGCCTGCGAAGGTGAAGTGATCGCCATCGCCTGTGACATCTCCAACAGCGAATCCGTCAAGGGCGCCATGCAGCAGGTGAAGGAAGCCTTTGGTCGCCTGGATGTGGTGGTCAACAACGCCGGCATCGGTTCCGTGGACGAGTTTCTCAACACGCCGGATGAAAACTGGGAGCGCGTGATCGGCGTTAACCTGACCGGCACCTTCCTGTGCTGCCGCGAAGGCGCACGCCTGATGGCCGAAAACGGCAGCGGCGCGATCATCAACGTGTCCAGCTCTGCCGTCATGTCTGGCGAAGGCCCGAGCCATTATGTTGCATCCAAGGCAGGTGTCATGGGCCTGACGCGCAGCATCGCCCGCGAACTGGCGCCGAACGGCATTCGCGTCAACACCCTGGTGCCGGGTGCAACCAACACGCCGATGATGCAGGGCATCCCGGAAGAGTGGATGCAGCAGATGATCAACGGCATCCCGATGGGCCGCATGGCCGAGCCGGAAGATGTGGCCAAGGTGGCCTCTTTCCTGGCCAGCGATGATGCCGGTTTTGTCACCGGTCAGAACATCGCCGTCAACGGCGGCATGGTCTTCATCTGAGGTGGTTATGGCTGAGATGACACTGGAACAGCGCATCGACCGTCTGGAGTCCACCGAGGCGATCCGCCAGCTGGCGGGCAAGTATTCGCTGTCGCTGGACATGCGGGATCTGGATGCGCACGTGAACCTGTTTGCGCCCGATATCCGTGTCGGCCGCGAAAGGGTGGGACGTGAACATCTTAAGGCCTGGGTGGATACCACGCTGCGGGATCAGTTCACCGGGACCTCCCATCACCTGGGGCAGCACATCATCGAGTTCATCGACGCCGACCATGCGATCGGCGTGGTGTATTCCAAGAACGAGCATGAGACCGGCCCCGAGTGGGTGATCATGCAGATGCTCTACTGGGACGACTATGAGCGCATCGACGGCCAGTGGTATTTCCGCCGTCGTCTGCCCTGTTACTGGTACGCCACTGACCTGAACAAGCCGCCCATCGGCGATATGAAGATGCGCTGGCCGGGCCGTGAGCCCTACGAGGGCACCTTCCACGGTCTGTTCCCGTCCTGGCAGAAGTTCTGGAGCCAGCGCCCGCCCGAAGGCGAGCTGCCGCAGGTGGCGGCCCCGGCGCCGGTAGACCGCTTCCTGCAGACCATGCGCGGTGATACACCGGCGCCGAAAATCCGGGTACGCTGACGACAGCGGCTCGCAACAAAACCAAAAGGAAGAAGCGCATGAGTGCCATACAATCTGCGCCATCACCGGCGGTGGTGCCGCGCGAGGAGACCCAGCGCAAGCTGGACCGCCGCTCGCAGGCGGCTGCACTGATCAAGCCGCTGGATTACTACACCCTGGCTGATCGTATCGAACAGCAGGCAGCGGAGCTGGGTGAGCATCCGTTCATCATCTACGGCGATACCCGGCTCAGCTATGCCGAGGTCGACACCCGTGCCAACCAGGTGGCCCATGCCGCCCTGGCCTGTGGCCTCAAGCCCGGTGATGTCTGTGCCATGGCGATGGAAAACCGTCCCGAGTTCTTCACCACCTGGTTTGGCCTGACCAAGATCGGTGTGGTAGTGGCCTTCATCAACAACCAGATTAACGGCAAGCCACTCCAGCACGCGCTGGAGTCAACCAAGGCGCGGGCCGCCATCGTGGGTGAAGAGTGCGCGCACAACTTCGCTCAGACGCCGGATATCAAAACGCCGCTGTGGCTGCTGCCGGATGCGGAAAAACCGGCTGTCGAGGCTGATCTGGCAGGGTTGGGCAGCGAGTTCGTCACCGCGCTGGAGCAGGCATCGACCGCTCAGGTTGATCGCTGCTACCGCGAGGGCATCACGGCAGAAACGCCGACGCTGCTGATCTTCACTTCCGGCACCACCGGATTGCCGAAGGCGGCGATCTACAGCCATATGCGCTGGCTCTGCTCCGGTGATGTCATGCATGTGACCATCGATGCCAGGCCGGATGATGTCTTCTACTGCTGTTTGCCACTGTATCACGGTGCGGCCGCCACCTCGGTGACTTCGACCGCGCTGAAGGCGGGGTCCGCCATTCTGGTGCGCCGCAAGTTCAGCGTCAGCCGTTTCTGGCAGGATGTGCGCGACAACGGTGTCACCGTCTGCCAGTACATCGGCGAAATCTGCCGCTATCTGCTCAATCAGGATGCGGACGCCGGCAAACACCGCCTGCGCTGCATGATGGGCGCAGGCCTGACCGCCGAGACCTGGCGACGCTGGATCGATCGCTTCGGCGAGGTGGATGTCTATGAGGGTTGGGGCTCGACCGAAGCCAACACCAACCTGATCAACCTGGATAACCATATCGGCTCCTGTGGCCGAGTACCGGACTGGAACAAGACCAACTTCCGCCTGATCCGCTACGATGTCGAAAACGACATGCATCTGCGTGACGACAAGGGATTCTGTATCCAGTGCGAACCGGGTGAAGTGGGTGAAGGGATCGGCATGATCATCAACCACCCCGAGATCGGCGGTGGTCGCTTCGAGGGCTACACCAACCCGGATGCCACCGAGCAGAAAATTCTTCGCGATGTATTCAGTGAAGGCGACAGCTGGTGGAGCTCCGGTGACCTGCTGCGTTACGACGAAGACGGCTATTTTTACTTCGTCGACCGTGTCGGCGATACCTTCCGCTGGAAGAGCGAAAACGTCTCCACCCAGGAAGTGGCCAGTGCGTTGGACGACTTCAAGGGGGCCGAGCTGATCAACATCTACGGTGTGCAGGTGCCTCAGCATGAAGGCCGTGCCGGTATGGCGGCGATCGTCATGCAGGCAGGGCAGAGCTTCGATCCGCAGGCACTGTACGATCTGACCGAGGAACGTGTGCCGCGCTATGCCGCACCTCAGTTCGTCCGGGTCAGCGAAGCGGCGGACATGACCACCACCTTCAAGCTGCGCAAGGTGGACCTGCAGCGTCAGGGCTATGCACCTGAACACTGCAAGGATCCGCTCTATGTGCGCGATGACAAGGCGGGCACCTACCGGCCCTATTCGGCCGAGGTACTGGCCGAAGTCGGGTTGCCACCGTTCGAATACCAATAAGGCGTCGGGAGATGACAATGGGATTGAGAGGAGATGCCGCGATTGTGGGCGCGGCGCAGTACAAGCCTGAAAAATATGCCACGGCGCCGCAGATGTTCCACCTTGAACAGGTGGCCGATCTGGCGGCCCAGGCACTGGGAGATGCCGGTCTCAAGGCCAGTGATCTGGATGGTCTGGTGATCAACGGTCCCCAGTTCCACGAAGCATCTGTCTTCGTACCGGCCATGGCGGCCGAGTATCTGGGCATTGAGCTGAACTTTGCGGAAGTGGTTGACCTGGGGGGCTGCACCCCGGTGGGCATGGTATGGCGCGCGGCTGCGGCCATCGAAATGGGTTTGTGTGAAGCAGTGCTCTGCGTGATTCCGATGCGCCTTGCACCGTTCGGCCCGAGCGAAGATCCGGCATGGATGGCCCGTGCCATGCGCTTTGGTGGTCACAGCACCGCCTTCGGTGCACCGGAAGCGGAATTCGATCTGCCTTACGGTCACATGGGCCAGAACACCGGCTATGCCATGATCGCCCAGCGCTACGCGGCGCAGTACGGCTATGATCAGGCCGCGATGGCCAAAATCTGTGTCGATCAGCGTACCAATGCTCTGGCCAACCCGGACGCCATGTTCTTCGGCAAGCCGCTGACGGTCGAGGACGTCCTCGGCTCGAAGATGGTCGCTGATCCGCTGCACGTGCTTGAAATCGTCATGCCGGTGGCCGGTGGTGCCGCCGTGATCGTCACCTCCAAGGAGCTGGCGGCCAAGACCAAACACCGCCCGGCGTTCGTGAAAGGCTTTGGCGAGCGTCTGTCGTTCAAGTCACCGTCCTATGCCAAGGACATGACCGTGACCCCGGTGGCGGCAGCCGCCAAGCGCGCCTTCGAAATGGCAGGCGTCAAACCGCAGGATATGGACGCGGCGCAGATCTACGATTGCTACACCATCACCGTGTTGCTGTCGCTGGAGGATGCCGGCTTCTGTCCGAAAGGGGAGGGAATGCGCTTCATCAAGGAGAACGACCTGACCTTCAAGGGCAACTTCCCGCTGAACACCCACGGCGGTCAGCTCAGCTTCGGTCAGGCCGGCAGTGCCGGTGGCTTCTCGCAGGTGATCGAAGCCTACACCCAGATCGCCGGTCGTGCCGATGCACGTCAGCTCAAGCGCTGCGATCAGGTGTTCGTCTCCGGAACCGGCGGCGTGATGAGTGAACAGGGTGCATTGATTCTGCAGGGGGGCTAAGTCATGAGTCTGAAACCGATGCCAGAGATGACCGAGATCTCAAAGCCCTTCTGGCAGGGCCTGAACGAAGGCGAGATCCGTATCCAGCAATGTAACGCCTGTGAGGGCTGGGTGTTCTACCCGCGCCGTCACTGCACACACTGCCTGGCCCATGATCTTGAGTGGAAGCCGGTGTCCGGCAAGGGCACGCTGTACAGCTACACGCTGACCCGCATCCCGACGCTGCCGGAATTCGCCGACGAAATGCCGCAGGCACTGGCGGTGGTTGAGCTGGAACAGGGCGTGCGCGTCAACACTACGCTGGTGGGGCTGGCCGAAGACGAGATCAAGGTCGGCATGGCGCTGAAGCCGGTGCTGGATCAGGTCGATGCCAAGGGCAACACCCTGCTGCGCTTCACTGCTGCGGACAAGGCCCTGGATAGCCTGCCGTATGTGAATCCGCTGGACAGCCTGCCGCGCAACGACAAGGGCCAGGTACAGGTCGGCGTGGATAACCCGGCGGCGTTGCAGGCACTGGTGAGCGACGAGTTCACCGAGTGGAGCAACACGCTGGTGGTGGATCAGGAGCTGATCAACACCTTCGCCGAACTCTCCGGCGACAACTACTGGATCCACACCGATCCGGAGCGTGCCGCCAAGGAGAGTCCTTTCGGCACCACCATCGCCCACGGTTCGCTGGTGCAAGTGCTGCAGTCGCGCCTGAACTTTGCGCTGCCGTTCGAAATTACGGGATTCCAGACCATGGTCAATTACGGCTCTGACCGTCTGCGCTTCCCGTCACCCGTTCCGGCCGGATCCGAGATCCAGGCCCGGGCGCGGGTGAAGTCGGTGCAGCAGTCCCGCAAGGGCACTGCGCTGACGCTTGAGGTCAATATCCACGTGGTGGGTAATGACCGCCCTTCAG
Organism: Marinobacterium maritimum; assembly: GCF_039523155.1. NCBI lineage: Bacteria > Pseudomonadati > Pseudomonadota > Gammaproteobacteria > Oceanospirillales > Oceanospirillaceae > Marinobacterium > Marinobacterium maritimum. The sequence continues at coordinate 128,718 of NZ_BAAAET010000001.1, forward strand.
TGATCAACGATCTGGTGATCCTGTATCGCTGATCAGCGTTTTGTTCATGCTGTGCTTTGATTTGCCGCCCTTAGCGAGAGGGGCGGCTTTTTTGGTTTTTGGAGTGCTGCAAAGTTAGCTACGCGCACGAAGCGGACGTTAATGGGAATATACTATCGTCTTAGTCAGAGGGAGTATGAGGATAAGGTATGCTAATTTTCGGTGATTCTATACAGTCTATAGAGAGCATGACGCACTCAGTACTTACTTTTTCACTTAGCCATGCCAAATTGTGACTGGCAATACGAGATAAAGTTGCTCAGTATCAGAGCATAATGAACTATCTAAATAAGCTCGAAAGTATAATAAGGTTAGATGAGTCTAAAATGAAAATATGTAAGAAATGTAATAGTGAACAGGAAGAATTAAATAAGTATTGTTCAGAATGCGGTGATTTTTTTGAGGCCAAAAATAAAGACCCAAATAGACATGACTTCATCAGATTAACATTTTCCTATAGTAAAACAAATAGCTTCACTATGGGGGAGAATTTCTGTAATTCTTGGAAAAGTGTTGAAGTTAAAGGTGATGGTTCTGATAAATGCATAACAGCAAATTTCTCAATATTTGATTTGGATGACGTGATAAGACTTCATAAGTTAGTGTCCTCGCTAAAGAGCACTAAGCTATACATAAATGGATTTTTATCAACAGGCTCGGATTTGAAGAAGCGTTGTTTGCGCTGCTTTAAGAAATACTGTATTTCATCACAAAAGGATACCTTTTGTTATGAAAGTGATGATATGTCAATTTCAAGAGGATATTATAATATTTTTGGGTGTCATCAGCTTGAAATGGATTGTTCCAATTCTCCTTATGGTAATAATTGGAAAAAAACTGGTCAATTTAATAATGATGGATCATGGTCTTTTAATAAAAATAAAATTAAAGATCACTTAAAGAGTAAAGCTCAGGAAAACTCCCTTTGTCCTATATTTGATTTAGATTTGGCTTTTTATGAACTCGAAAAAATTCCAGATGAGGTAAACCCAAACAAAGACGAAGGTTGGAAATACATTGAAACCTATGAGGGATACGATGATAAAACCGAAATTATAGCCGTTGGCGTTGTCCCTGTAGGAAAAGATCGACCCAAAAGCTCGACGTTTCTGTTAAGAACGGTCGTATATGATGACTCCGATATTTAATATCGTCTTCAATCAAAATAGTTCAGGTCCGCTATTTTTTGAAGTTTGGTAATGATGAGATGATAGGGTTTACGGCGATTCGAATGCATCGAAAAGAAAGGATGAAGCGCTATGGCGAGAAAAAATAAAATGAGCATGGAATTCGGCTTTTATCCTCTCGGTCTTGATCTAACCGATACACGCTTTTCGATAACATCTCATCCCGACAGGGAGAAACGCGTCAGTAATGTCAGAAACAACAGCGCCGCAATCAATGGATGGTTCTACGCATCGCTTATGGAGCGCCGAGGCGAAAGCGGGGAGATAATTGTTCCACCAGGGAGAATATTTGGACTCCCCAGAACGCACATGATCACTATTACCGATGTTGCCAATGAGGATGAGGTGAAGTTCGTTATTTGGTGCTTATCTTTTTTCCTGGGATTAAGGCTCACAACAGAGGAATGCGGTTTTATAGACGCCACACCTATCGAAAGAAGAAAGCTTAACGATTTTTATGCCGGGGAGCCTTCAATTAAAGCCGGTGTAAACCTCGCGATACGATTCGTCGATAAGCACACTTGTGATGCCCGCTCACTGAAACGTATTGAAGCCATTATTCATGCTCTGTTTATGGCTCAGAATCCACAAGCTTTGTGCTTTGAGAGGTTTCAGTATCTGTATATGGCTTTAGATGCCTGTTATCGCCAAGTGTTCGGACCGAGGACCAAAGAGAGACACGATATCAATCACAACAAAAGAATTGAATGGCTCTGCAACCAATTCAATATGGTGGTACCGCCATGGGCAACAAAACAAGGCAGAACTATGGATTCCCTATCCAGTACGACCAGAAACAACTCTATCCATGAGGGGTTGTTTTTTGATGAGCCGTTAGGATTCTCAGTATTTGGAGGTAATGCCCAGCCAGATGACGATGGGATTATCTTGCAGATGGAAAATATAATATGTCGGGTCTTGGTAGCAATCCTTGGTAAGCCTGATGCAAAGTACGTTACGTCTCCTTATTCTGACCGGCAGTACGTAGTACTCGACCTGGTTTAGGATTGACACACAGTGTTCTTGAATTGATCAGAATCTTAGTAATTAATTCAATAATACCAGCGAATCATCAGCTAGTGGGGGCAGCATGCTGATAAGCCAAACGACAGCTATGGCTAATACTTTGCTTGAGTCACATCTTGCCTAGGGTCTGCTCTGTGCCAAAACCAGCCCCAAATCAGAGACCATGCGCCTCTTGAAACGCATTGCTTGTTTCAAGAGGCGCTCTTTTTTTACATCGGCTTGATCAGATCATAAACGCATCAAAGAACGCACTCAGTTCTTCATGCGCATTGAGCGGCAGGATGGTAGCAATATGCTGGTCAGGGCGAACCACGACCATACAGCCCTGTGCACGATCAACTCCGCGTTGCTCGAAAATATCCAGGCCTTCGTCAGTACGGAAGACCTTCTCGTAATCCCTCAGGCCGTACTTGCCCTTGGCTGGCCACAGGTACTCGGGCATCTCCTCGATTGCCAGATCCTGCTGCTGGAATACCGCATAGGTATCGATGACTGAGTCGATATCGGCACCGGCAGGCGTATATTTCTTCACCGGAGAGGTCTCAGCGTTGGCCAGGAACTCGACCAGCTTGCTGGACTCGGAGCTCGCATCCAGAGGACTCTGCTCGTTACCGAAGATAAAGATGCGCCAGCGGCCGTCGGCTTTCACCAGGTGGCCCAGATGCACCGGGCAGCCATCGCCTACGCGCACCGCTTCGGCGGAGTGGAAGCGCTGGCCAATCGGGAAACCGGTCGCCAGGCCCTGGTTTTCATGACCGGTGCAGAGGTATGACTCATCGTAGCCAATGGAGGTACCGGCAATGAAACCGTTCTGACGGGCGATGAATTTCTCGATATCAGCGGTGCTCTTTTTCGCCGGCTGCTCATCCTGATTGGCCGTAGGACGCGTGGCCACCAGTTTGGACATTTCACGGTCGGCATTGATCAGCATGAATGCGACCTTTCGGCGTTCGGCTTCATAGGTCTGCAGCAACCTGGGATCAACCTTGCCCTGCAATACTGCTGCCAGCTTCCAGCCCAGGTTGAAGGTGTCGGGCAGGGAGGTGTTCAGGCCCCAGCCACCTTTGGGGCTGTGGGTGTGGCAGGCATCACCGGCCACGAACGCACGCGGAATCAGGCTTTCCGGGTTACCCACCGGGGTGTCGTCAAAGCGATCGGCGACACGCTGACCCACCTCATAGATGGACCACCAGGCGACTTCCTTCACATCCAGCTTGTAGGGATTCATGATCAGCTGCGCCTTGGCGATGATGTCATCGGCCGTCAGATCAAGCTGTGACGCGCGCTGATCCTTGTCCAGCAGGTCGAGTTCGACATAGAGGCGAACCAGGTAACCGCCCTCGCGGGGGACGATCATGACGGCACCGTTTTCCTTGGACTGAATAAAGCTTTTTACACGGATGTCCGGGTAGTCAGTCACGGGCAGAACATCCATCACGCCCCAGGCCTTGTTGGCCGAGTCGCCTTCCAGCTGAATGCCCAGGTTCTTGCGCACCGCACTGCGCGCGCCGTCACAGCCAACCACATAGCGTGCCTTGATGGTTTCGACCTTGGCTGACTGGGTCGAGTCGATACGCTCGAAGGTGGCGGTGATCGGGTGAGCACTCAGATCCTGGGTCAGGCTCTCGTCGACTTCCAGCTCGAGCAGGCGGCGGCTGTAATGGGGCACCAGGTGGGTGACCGAACGCTCCATCCCCTCGAGCAACAGCTCGTGTAGACGGGCCTGGTTCACGACGCCGTGGACAAATTCGGACAGGCCCAGGCGTGCATCGCGTACCTTGTGCGTACGTTTGATGTTTTCGGGATGCTCGGTATCAGGCTCCCAAAAGGCGTTCTGGTGCAGCTGGTAGCACTCTTTCACCATCATCTCGCTGCAGTTGAAGGCTTCCATGATCTCCATGGTGCGGCAGGAGATACCATCGGCCTGGCCAAAGAGCAGGGGACCGTCTTTCTGATCAACGATGCAGGTTTTGATATCGGCAAACTCGGATAACTGACGCGCCAGCGCCAGCCCGGCAGGGCCACAGCCGACAATCAGGACATCCACTTCCCGGGGCAGGTCCACTATAGGGGGGATAGCGGCGGGCTCACGGGCGGCATCCGGAATCTCGTAGTTGCCGGGCTTAAAACCGTTAAGATGATATTGCATCACAGAATCCTCTTGGCCTTATTATCAGGATCACTATTACTCTAGTGTTTATTGCGTTTACTGATGGTTAAAGCCTACGTGGATACGTCAGGTGAGCCTGTCACCTGAAAATGGGGACAGGGAGCAGAACCCGTGCTGAGGTTTAAACCTGATGAAACTCCCGCAGGAACTCTTTGCGATCCTGCGTAAACTTGCGGTGCTCTTCGTGGTTCAAAGGGCGTTTTTCATCATCAAAGGCGGGTGCAATCACACCCCAGTTGGAGTTGCGGGCAAAGTACACCACCACATCCACATTGCTGCCCTTCCAGGCGTTATGCACCACATGATCCTCGCCACTGGCTTCAACGGTTTTCACCTGAATGCGGTAGTAGCTCGGCCCGTCTGAAATCAGAATGTCGGTCTGGTGCCCGTGGTCCAGAATCGGCAGGAACACTTGCCAGCCATCCTGCATCAGCCAACTGACCACCATGCTCTCATAAGAGGTGTTCTTCAACGCTTGGTGCGTGCCGGGTTTGGTTTGCGTGAGCCGTCTTGGCATCTTGTCGTCCTTTGGTGGTTAAGCAGTGCCTGCAATCATAGTGTATTGAGGGTGCCCCGTGTGCTCATCAATCTGCTCACTGACAACCTGAAAACCCTGTGACAGGTAAAACCTGTAGCTGGCCTCATTCTCGCTATACACGGAGAGGGTAAGCGTGGGCCTTTGCGCCTTGGCATGATTCAGCAACTGCTTGCCGATGCCTTGGCCCTGCCGCTCGGGCCGCACAAAAATGGCGGCAAGCGTGTCTTCATGCAGAGAGTAGAAGCCGACCACGCCTGAGTCCTGTTCGAACACGAAGGTTTCGGAAGCGGGGATGTAGAGAGTGCGCATATTCTCGACCTGAGCCTGCCAAAATTCCGGCGCGACAAAGTCATGCGCTTTGATGGATGCCTTAAGCCAAATATCCAGTATGGCTTCAATGTCGCTATCCTTGCGGGGTCTGATCATTAGGTGTTTCCAGTACTGATTCGATAGTTGTGTGGATGTGTCAAAAGGGGCATCACAAGCCCTCTTTGGCTCTCGCTATCGCCGCCTCAATTGCTGCCTTGGCCTGAGGACTATTCTTCCAGCAGGTGGTGCGCAGCATGGAGGCTACCATTTCGGCTATCGCTTCAGCCTTGTAAGTGGCCAGCTCGGTAAAGGAGCTGATACCTATCTCTTCGAAGCGTTTGATAACGGTGGGGCCTACGCCTTTGATGGCTAGCAGGGCTTCCCGTTCTGGAGTTGAAAACTTCATCTTTTCTGTTCTTTGAGTTGGGGGCTTGTGTGACAGGTTACCGTTAATTTGAGAGTGCTTACAGAGTAGAGCTGATTCAGGCAGGACAGGTCGATACCTGACGATCAGCCAACTACCTCTGAAACCCTGCAACTCCAAAGCTGCGAAGCCTCAAAGGTCGTAACCCACTCTTCCTCCCCATTCATTTTCCCAAATTCTGTTTAGTCTCAATGGACGATGAGGCGCTGTACCACCCTCCTGATAATGGGCAAAAGAACAAGACCCCGGAGGGATGTGATGATCGATATTCGCGAGTTGGGCTACTTTGTGGCTCAGGCCGAAAGCCTGAAGGAATGGCAGGATTATGCCGAGAATGTGCTCGGCATGATGACATCGGAAGCGCCGGAAGGCGGCCTCTACGTCAAGATGGACGAACGCCCCTTCCGCATGCTGATTCTGGAAGGCAGCGAGAATCGCTATCTCGCCTCCGGCTGGGAACTGGCGTCCGAGGAGGCTTTCGCTGCGGCGACCGCCGAGCTGGATGAGAAGGGCGTGGCCTGGGAAGCGGGCGATGCGAATCTGTGCAACCAGCGCGGTGTTCAGCAGCTGGCAATTGTACGTGACCCGGCGGGTAACCGTCACGAGCTGTACTGGGGCCATCGTTCCGACTTCCTGCCGTTCGTCTCGCCGCAGGGTGTGCCGCGCTTTGTTACCGGCGACATGGGCCTGGGCCACATCGTGCTGCCGGCGCCCAACTTCGACGAAACCCGTGACTTCCTCAAGAACGTCCTCGGTTTCGGTCTCTCCGACATCATGAATCACAAACCGGCCCCGGATGCCGACCCGCTGCGCATCCACTTCATGCACTGCAATAACGCCCGTCATCACAGTCTTGCCATTGCCGAGTTCCCTGTTCCAACCGGTTGTGTCCACGCGATGGTGGAAGTGGATTGCATGACCGAGGTAGGGCGTGCTCATGACCGCATGGTTTCCAACGACGTCAAGCTGTCCGCGACTCTGGGTGAACACCTCAACGACAAGATGACCTCGTTCTACATGAAGACTCCGTCCGGCTTCGATATGGAGTACGGCTTCGGCGGTTTGCAGGTGGACTGGGATGAGCACAGCGCGTTCGAGTTCACCCGTGTCAGCGTCTGGGGTCACGACTTCTCGGTCGGTTTCAAGTAAGGAGCAAGTAATGAACAAACTGATGACAACCGCCGAAGCGGTAGCCAAGTTGCGTGATGGCATGACCATCGGCTTCGGTGGCTGGGGCCCAAGGCGCAAGCCGATGGCGATTGTGCGCGAGATTCTGCGCTCCGATGTGAAGGATCTGACCGTTGTGTCCTACGGCGGCCCTGAAGTGGGCATGCTCTGCGCGGCCGGCAAGGTGAAGAAGCTGGTATTCGGCTTCGCCACCATGGATGCGATCCCGCTGGAACCCTGGTTCCGCAAGGTGCGTCAGGCCGGTGAAATCGAAGTGATGGAGCTGGACGAGGGCATGTTCCAGTGGGGCCTGCGTGCCGCCGGCATGCGTCTGCCGTTCCTGCCGACCCGCTGTGGTCTGGCTACCGATGTGATGAAGCACAACGACCTGCGCACAATTCAGTCGCCCTACGACGATGGCGAAGAGCTGCTGGCGATGCCGGCGCTGAATCTGGATATGGCCTTTGTTCACGTCAACAAGGCGGACAAGCTGGGTAACACCCTGATTACCGGCAGTGACCCTTACTTCGATCATCTGGTCGCTCGCGCTGCCGAGCGCTGCATTGTCTCTGCCGAAGAGGTGGTCGACAAGCTGGAACTGGACGCCGCCACTGCACGCTTCAATACCTTCGAACGCTATCTGGTACAGGGCGTGGTGCATGCTCCCAAGGGTGCCCATCCCACCATGTGTGCCCCGGACTACGGCTGGGATCTGGCCCATATGAAGCGTTACGCCGCCAGTGCCACTCAGGAGGATGGCTGGACCATCTATCTGGACGAGTTCGTCAACGGTGGTGAAGACGCCTATCAGGCCGCCAACGGTGGCGCCGACGCCATAAGCCAGCTGCCCGTGCCGACATTCTGAGGAGAGTCACAACAATGACGACCAACTGTGAATTTACGCTGGCCGAACTGATGATTGTGGCCGCTTCCGAAGCCTTCCGGGGCGATGGCGAAATCCTGGCCTCGGGCCTGGGCATCATTCCGCGTCTGGGGGCCAGCCTGGCCAAGATGACTCATGCGCCGGAACTGATGATGACCGACAGCGAATCCCTGCTGGTGGAAGAGCCGATCCCGGTGGGTCCGCGCGGCGACTATGTGCCCAAGTACTCCGGCTATATGTCGTTCGAGCGCGTGTTCGAATGCGTTTGGGGCGGCAAGCGCCACGCCATGATCGGCCCGACTCAGATCGACCGTTTCGGTCAGACCAACCTGTCCGTGGTCGGTGACTACGACAAGCCGAAGGTGGCGATGCTGGGTGTGCGCGGTCTGCCGGGCAACAGCATCAACCATATCAACTCCCTGTTCGTGCCCAGCCACAACACACGCGCCTTCGTAGAGGGTGAGGTGGATATGGTCTCCGGCGTTGGCTACAACCCGGCGCGCTGGAGCAAGAACATGCGCCAGGACCTGATGGAAATCCGCCATATCGTCACCAACCTCTGCGTGATGGATTTTGGCGGTCCGGACCACGCCATTCGTGTGCGTTCGCTGCATCCGGGCGTGACCTTTGAAGAAGTGCAGGCGAACACCGGCTTTGAACTGCTGAAGGCACCGGACATGGGCGAAACCGCACATCCGACCGCCGAGCAGCTGGCGATCATCGCCCAGCTGGACCCGCACAACCTCCGCGCTCGTCAGCTCAAGGATAACCCGCCGGGTATCCGCGGCGCGTCCAACGACCAGTAAACAGGAGCCTGTCATGACAGCAGCAGACCATCTGGCAAACAAGACTCAGCAGGAATTCGTGCAGCGCGAAGACAAGGCCGTCTACGAGACCGAGCAGCCGGTGTTGTACAGCGTGGAGAACGGTATTGCCACCGTCACCATGAACCGTCCCGGTTTCAACAATGCGCAGAACTCGCAGATGACCTACGCGCTGGACGCGGCTTTCCGTCAGGCCGTTGATGACGACAGCGTCAAGGTGATCGTGCTGCGCGGCGAGGGCAAGCACTTCTCCGCCGGTCATGACATCGGCACTCCGGGGCGCGATATCAACAAGGAGTTTGATCGCAGCACTCTCTGGTGGGATCACACCAACAAGCCCGGCGGAGAATACCTCTACGCCCGTGAGCAGGAAGTCTATCTGGGCATGTGTCGTCGCTGGCGCGATCTGCCCAAGCCGACCATCGCCATGGTCCAGGGCGCCTGTGTCGCCGGTGGCCTGATGCTGGCCTGGGTGTGCGACCTGATCATCGCCAGCGATGACGCCTTCTTCCAGGACCCGGTAGTGCGCATGGGCATTCCGGGGGTGGAGTACTTCGCGCATCCCTACGAGCTGAACCCGCGTATCGCCAAGGAGTTCCTGTTCCTGGGTGATCGCATGAGCGCCGAACGTGCCCGCGAGATGGGCATGGTGAACCGCGTCTTCAGCCGTGACGAACTGGCCGAAGCCACCTATGACATCGCTGCGAAAATCGCACGTCAGCCGCGTATGGGGCTGGCGTTGACCAAGCAGGTGATCAACCACGTGGAAGATCTGGCCGGTAAGCGCACCGGAATGGAAGCGGCCTTTGCCTGGCACCATTTCGCCCATGTGCATAACGAACAGATCTCCGGCGACCTGCTCGGTGGCTATGACGCCAAGGGCATGGTGAAAGCCAACAAGGCTGAGGCTGCTGCCTCTAATGCTGAGCAGTCCAACGGAGAGAAAGCATGAGTCCGCTGTTGCAGACCGAGCTGACCCGCCGTTTGGGCTGCCAGTATCCGATCATCCAGACCGCGATGGGCTGGGTGTCGGACGCCAATCTGGTGATCGCGACTACCAAAGGCGGCGGCTTCGGCTTTCTGGCCGGTGCCACCATCGAGGCGTCTCAGCTGGAAGGTGAGATAAAAAAGGTGATCGACGCCAACGGCGGCAGCAACTTCGGCCTCAACTTCCACATGTTCCAGGAAAACGCCATGCAGTGCGTGGAACTGGCGATCCAGTACCGCCTGAAAGCGGTCAGCTACGGCCGTGGTCCGGACAAGCAGACCATCGCGCGGCTGAAAGCGGCTGGTGTGCTCTGCATTCCCACCGTGGGCGCGGTGAAACACGCCATCAAGGCGGTGGAACTGGGGGCGGACATGATCACCATCCAGGGTAGTGAAGGCGGTGGCCATACCGGCGGTGTTCCTACCACCATCCTGCTGCCGCAGGTGCTCGATGCCGTAGACGTGCCGGTGATTGCGGCGGGTGGTTATTCCACCGGTCGTGGTCTGGCCTCGGCACTGGCGGCCGGTGCCGCCGGGATCGCCATGGGTACGCGCTTCATGATGACGTCCGACTCGCCGACGCCTCAGCAGACGCTGGCGCGCTATCTGGCGGTGCAGGACCCGCAGAAGATCCGCGTCACCCTGGCGGTGGACGGCATGCGCCACCGCATGGTCGAAAACGCCTTTATCCACAAGCTGGAAGGGGCCAGCCCGATCCGCAAGCTGTGGATTGCGCTGAGCAGCGCGCGCCAGTGGAAGCGCGAAACCGGCATGACTTTCGGCCACATGCTGAAAACATTCTTCAAGGCTGTGAAAGAGGACCCGGCGCAGATGTCGCAGGTGGTGATGTCCGCCAACCAGCCGGTCCTGCTGCAGCGTTCCATGGTTCAGGGCTTCCCTGACGAGGGCATTCTGCCCAGCGGCCAGGTGGCCGCCGCCATCAATGAATTGATTAGCGCACCGGAGTTGATCGCGTCGATCGCCGGTGAAGCTGAAACCTGCCTGGAGGCGCTCTGTGCCCGCGCCAACGGTCAGGCTCTGGAGGAGGCTTCCTGATATGAGTACTGCTTTTACGACCCAAATTGAAAATGGTATCGCCGAACTGGTGATCGCCAAGCCGCCGGTGAATGCACTGGACAGCCGCGAGTGGTTCGAACTGGCCGAAGGCATCGAGTCGCTGGGCCGCAACCCCGAGGTGCGTGTGGTGCTGATTCGTGCCGAAGGCCGCGGTTTCTGCGCGGGCGTCGACATCAAGGAACTGGATCAGCACCCCGAGCGCATCGTCGCCGTCAACGGCGGCAACTACGCCACCTTCAAGGCGGTGCATCGCTGTGAAGTGCCGGTAATCGTGGCCGTACATGGCTTTGTGCTGGGTGGTGGCATCGGTATTACCGGCGCAGCCGACATCGTCTTCGCATCCGAGTGCGCAACCTTTGCGCTGCCGGAAGTGGACCGCGGTGCCATGGGCGGCGGTGCTCACCTGCAACGCCTCTTCCCGGTGCAGAAAGTGCGTCAGATGTTCTTCACCGGTGAAACCGTCACCGCGCAGGAAGCCGACCGCTACAACTTCATCGAAGCGATCGTGCCCAAGGAACAGCTGCGTGAAACCGCGCTGGCGACTGCCGCCAAGATCGCGGCCAAGAGCCCGGCCATGATCCGTATTGCCAAAGAGGCGTTGAACGGTATCGAGGACGGCAATCTGGAAGACAAGTATCGCTGGGAGCAGGGCTTCACGCTGCAGGCCTACACCAGCCCGGACTCGGCCGAGACCCGCCGGGCCTTTGTCGAAAAACGTGACGCCAGTTTCTGAGGTTCGCCATGGATCTGAATTATACCCCCCGCCAGCAGGCTTTCCGTGCGGAAGTCAGAGCCTGGCTCAAGGACAATCTGCCGGCCGAAAAGCTGGCCAGTTATGACACCCGCGAAGGGTTCGAGCAGCACCGTGAATGGGAGCGCAAGCTGTTTGATGCGCGCCTGTCGATGGTGATGTGGCCGGAAGAGTTGGGTGGCCGTGGCTGCGACCTGACCGAATGGCTGATCTTCGAAGAGGAGTACTACGGTGCCGACGCGCCCATGCGCGTGAACCAGAACGGCCAGCTGCTGTTGGGCCCGACGCTGATGGAGTTCGGTACCGAGGAACAGAAGAAGCGCTTTCTGCCGCGTATGGCGGCCAGCGACGACATGTGGGCTCAGGCCTGGTCCGAACCCAATGCCGGTTCCGATATGGCGGCGATCTCCTCCAAGGCGATCAGCGACGGTGACCACTACGTCATCAATGGCCAGAAAACCTGGTCTACCCGCGCCATCTACGCCGACTGGGCCTTTGGTCTGTTCCGCTCCGATGCCGATTCCAAGCGTCACCACGGCCTGTCATTCCTGATGGTGCCGCTGGATGCCGAGGGCGTGACCATCCGCCCGATCAAGGCGCTGAACGGCAAGGATGCCTTTGCCGAAATCTTCTTCGACAACGTGCGCGTGCCGGTGGAAAACCGCATTGGCGAAGAGGGCAGTGGCTGGCATGTGGCCATGGCCACCGCCGGTTTCGAGCGCGGCCTGCTGCTGCGATCACCGGCCCGTTTCCAACAGCCGGTGCGCAAGCTGGTCGAGCTTTACAAGGCCAACCGGGAAGCCGCCGACCGAGATCCGAGCATCCGCGATGCCGTGATGGAGGTCTGGGCCGGTGCCGAATCCTACGCGCTGTCCGCTTACCAGTCCGTGGGTCGCCTGGCCCGTGGCGAGAAGATCGGTGCCGAGTCCAGCATCAACAAGATCATCTGGTCCGAGCTGGATCTGAAAATCCATGAAACGGCAATGCGCATTCTGGGTGCCCGGGGTGAACTGCTCTCCAGCGCGCCGCAGAACCAGGATGATCACGGCTGGCTGGAGGGCTTCCTCTTTGCCCAGGCCGGTCCGATCTATGCCGGTGCCAACGAGATTCAACGCAACATTATCGCCGAGCGCATGCTCGGTCTGCCGAAAGCCTGAGGTGCGCCATGGACTTCACTTTTACTGACGACGAACGCGCCTTTCAGGATGCAATCAGCCGCTTCCTGATGACCGAAGCGGCTCCGGAAGCGCTGCGCGAAATCTGGGAAACCGATGCGGGCCGTTCGCCGGACCTGCGCAACAAGATGGCAGAGCAGGGCCTGACCGCGCTGTCGATTCCGGAAGAAGCCGGCGGCCTGGGGATGGGCGATGTGGTCTGGTCCCTGATGACTCAGGAGCTGGGTTACTACGGCATTCCTGACTCTCTGGCGGATACCGCCTATGTCAGTGCCGGTCTGATTGCGGCCCTGCCTGAGATCGTTGCGGACCGCAACGGCTGGCTGGAGCAGATTGCCGAGGGCAGCATCCGCATTGCTGTCGGCCATCCGATCAACCCGCTGGTGGCCGATGCACACCTGGCTGACTTCAGCCTGCTCAATCATGAGGGCGAGATCCATGCGGTGCCGCGTTCGCTGATCGATGTGGAACACAACGCCAGCATCGACTCTTCCCGTCGCCTGTGCCGGGTGATGTGGGAGCCGAGCAGCGCGACCCGCATCGTCGATGCTGAAACCGGTGCGCCGATCTGGGAAGAAGCGCTGAACCGTGGTGCGCTCTCGGTGGCCGGTCAGTTGCTGGGTCTGGCGCAGCGCATGCTGGACCTGTCGGTGGACTATGTGGCCCAACGCAAGCAGTTCGGCAAGCCGATCGGCAGCTTCCAGGCGGTCAAGCATCACCTGGCCGACGTGGCGAGCAAGATCGAATTCGCCAAGCCGGTGCTCTATCGCGCGGGCTATTCACTGCAGCACGGCGATGCCGATGCCGCTCTGCACATTTCTCAGGCTCATATCGCCTGTGCAGAAGCAGCCCACTTGGCGGCACGCCACGGCATTCAGGTTCACGGTGCCATGGGGTACACCTGGGAAGTGGATCTGCAGATGTTCATGAAACGCACCTGGGCACTGGAATCCTCCTGGGGTGACCGTGCCTTCCACAAGGCGCGCATTAGCGCCGCCATCTTTGCTGACGACGCGCCCCTGGGCCCGGGTCAGACATTCGGGAGGTCATGATGGCTGAAGCCTATATTGTCGATGCCCTGCGCACGCCCACCGGGCGCCGCAAGGGAGGGTTGTCTCATGTTCACGCCATCGATCTGGGTGCGCATGTGCTCAAGGCGCTGGTGGAACGTAACGACGTTCCGGCCGATGCGTATGACGACGTTATCTTCGGCTGTGTCGATACCATCGGCTCTCAGGCCGGTGATATCGCCCGTACCAGCTGGCTGGCCGCGGGCCTGCCGCTGAACGTGGCGGGCACCACGGTGGATCGCCAGTGCGGTTCGTCACAGCAGGCGCTGCACTTCGCGGCTCAGGCCGTGATGAGCGGCACTCAGGACGTGATCGCCGTGGGCGGCGTCCAGACCATGACTCAGATCCCGATCTCGGCCGCCATGCTGGCCGGTCAGTCCTACGGCTTCACCACGCCCTTTGCCGAGAGCAAGGGCTGGCAGGCGCGTTTCGGTGATGCGCCGGTGAACCAGTTCTATGCCGCTCAGCGCATCGCCGACCACTGGGGCATCAGCCGCGCCGACATGGAGACCTTTGCGCTGGAAAGTCATCGCCGCGCATTGCATGCCATTGAAGCGGGTTATTTCGACCGTGAAATCGTGCCGCTGGAAGGCGTGACCCGTGACGAAACCCCGCGTCAGACCACACTGGAAAAAATGGCTGAGCTGGAACCGGTAGACCCGACCTATCCGTCGATCACCGCGGCGGTATCCAGCCAGACCTGTGATGCCTCCGCTGCGCTGCTGGTGGTGTCGGAAGATGCGCTCAAGCGTTACAACCTGACGCCGCGCGCCCGCATCCATCACATCAGTGTCTGCGGTGACGATCCCATCTGGCACCTGCGTGCGCCCATTCCGGCCACGGAAGCCGCGCTGAAGAAAGCCGGCATGACCCTGGATCAGATCGATCTGGTCGAGATCAATGAAGCCTTCGCCTCCGTGGTGATGTCCTGGTTGCAGGAAACCGGTTACAGCCATGACAAGACCAACGTCAACGGCGGCGCCATCGCGCTGGGTCATCCGCTGGGTGCCAGCGGTGCGCGTCTGATGACCGGTTTGCTGCATGAACTGGAGCGTCGGGGCGGTCGTTACGGTCTGCAGACCATGTGCGAAGGCGGCGGCCAGGCCAATGTGACCATTATCGAACGCTTAGGTTGATAGCCAACATCCTTTTCTAGCTATCCGTACTTGAATTGACTGACCCGCTGCGGCGGGTCCAGGGGAGAGTTATGTCTATTCTTCAGGGCCGAGTGGCCATCATTACCGGTGCCGGCGGTGGTTTGGGTGCCGCGCATGCCCGGGTTTTTGCGGCGGAAGGCTGCGCCGTTGTTGTCAACGACATCAATGAAGCCGCGGCTCAGGCCGTGGTGGACGAGATCACGGCGGCCGGCGGCAAGGCGATTGTGAACACCTCTGATATCACCAACTACGAAGACAGCGCCAATGCCGTCAAACAGGCCATCGAGAGCTTCGGTGATCTGAATATCGTGCTGAACAACGCCGGTGTGAACCGCGACCGTATGTTCGCGTCCATGACCGAACAGGAGTGGGACACCATCATGGCGGTGCACCTGAAAGGGCACTTCTGCATCTCTTCCCATGCCGTGCACTACTGGCGTGACCAGGCCAAGGCGGGCAAGCCGGTAGCCGCACGCATCATCAATACCACCTCCGGTGCCGGCCTGCAGGGCTCCATCGGTCAGTCCAACTACGCCGCTGCCAAGGGCGGTATCGCCGCGCTGACGCTGAACCAGGCCGCCGAGCTGGCCCGTTACGGCATCACCGCCAACGCGGTCGCGCCGGCGGCGCGTACCGGCATGACGACCGCTGTGGAAGCCATGGCTACCCGTATGGCCAAGCCGGAAGATGGCAGTTTCGACTACTGGGCACCTGAAAACGTCTCTTCGTTGCTGGCCTGGCTGGCCTCCGAGGAAGCGGGCGATGTCACCGGCAAGGTGTTCGAGTCCGAAGGCGGTCGCATCTGTATCTGTGACGGCTGGCGCACCACTGAAGGCGTGGATAAGGGCGATCGTTGGGAGCCGTCCGAGCTGGGAGAAGTGGTCCACAAACTGATTAAAGACGCCGTTCCGGCACAGAAAGTCTGGGGCAGCTGAGGAGAACGCACATGAGCACTATTCCGAAATACGTTGAAGGTCACGGTCTGCTCAAGGGCAAGTCCGTGCTGATTACCGCTGCTGCTGGGGCGGGCATCGGCTTTTCGGCCGCCAAGCGTGCCGCCGAAGAAGGTTGCCGTGCGCTGATGATCTCCGACATCCATCCGCGTCGTCTGGAAGAGGCGGTTGCCGCATTGAAACAGGAGACCGGTCTGAACGAAATCTACGGTCAGCTGTGTAACGTCACCGTGGAAGAGGAAGTCCAGGCGCTGGTTGCCGAGGCGGAAGCCAAACTGGGTGGCGTCGATGTGCTGATCAACAACGCCGGTCTCGGTGGTCAGAAAACCGTGGTCGAGATGAGCGATGACGAGTGGCACCGGGTGCTGGATATCACCCTGACCGGCACCTTCCGGATGACCCGTGCCATGCTGCCGCACATGCAGGCACGCGGCGCTGGTGCCATCGTCAACAACGCCTCGGTACTGGGCTGGCGTGCGCAGAAGGAACAGGCGCATTACGCCGCGGCCAAGGCCGGGGTGATGGCGCTGACCCGCTGCAGTGCACTGGAAGCCGCCGAGCATGGCGTGCGCATCAATGCGGTGTCACCGTCGATCGCGCTGCATGACTTCCTCAAGAAAGCCTCCAGCGAAGAGCTGCTGGCGCAGCTGGCCAGCCGCGAGGCCTTCGGTCGTGCGGCCGAGGTCTGGGAAGTGGCCAACGTGATGATGTTCCTGGCCAGCGATTACTCGTCCTACATGACCGGTGAAGTGCTCTCGGTCAGCTCTCAGCACGCCTAAGGAGATAGAGGATGGCAAACCAGACATTCAGCAGCGCCGAGGCTCTGCTGGCCGCCGAAGGGATGGATCTGGGCTGCAGCGAGTGGCTGGAGATCACCCAGGAGCGGATCAACCTCTTCGCCGAGGCGACCGGTGACCACCAGTGGATCCATGTCGATCCGGTGAAAGCCGCCGAAGGTCCCTTCGGCAAATGCATCGCCCACGGCTATCTGACTCTGTCGCTGGTGAACCTGTTTCTGCCGCAGTTGATGGCCGTGGAAAACCTGCAGATGGGTGTCAACTACGGCTGCGACAAGGTGCGTTTCCCGGCGGCGGTGCCGGTGGGCAGCCGCATCCGTGGCCGCGGTGAAGTGATCGCCGTGGAAGCGATCAAACAGGCGGTGCAGGCCTGCGTGCGCGTGACCGTCGAGATCGAAGGCAGTGACCGCCCCGGTTGCGTCATCGACACCATCAGCCGCTACACCTTCAATCCGGCTCAGTAAGGAGAATCGAGATGAGCGAAGCAGTCATTGTATCTACGGCGCGTACCGCGCTGACCAAGTCGTTCCGCGGCTCCTTCAATGATACCGAAGCGCCGGTACTGGGCGGCCATGTGGTCCGTGCTGTTGTTGAGCGCGCCGGTATCGAACCGGAAGCGGTGGAAGACGTGATCATGGGCGCGGCGGTGCAGCAGGGCACCCAGGCCTACAACATCGGCCGTCTGTGCGCGTACACCGGCGGTCTGCCGGATACGGTGCCGGGGATGGCGCTGGACCGCATGTGTGCCTCCGGCCTGATGACCATCGGGGTGGCGGCCAAGAGCATTATGGCCGGTGAAATGAACGTGGCCATCGCCGGTGGTGTCGAGTCGCTGTCGCTGACCCAGACCAAGCACAAGAATACCTACCGTGCGCAGTCGGAAGCGGTGAAGGAAGTGGTGCCCAGCGCCTACATTCCGATGATCGAAACCGCCGAGATCGTGGCCGAGCGTTATGGCATCAGCCGTGAGGAACAGGATCGTTATGCCCTGCAGAGCCAGCAGCGCACCGCTGCCGCACAGGAAGCGGGTCTGTTCGATGACGAGATCGTACCGCTGACGGCTCAGCAGCTGGTGTTCGATGCCGATCGCAAGCCGGCCGGTCATAAGGAAGTGGTGGCGGATCGTGACGAGTGCAACCGTCCGCAAACGACCTACGAAAGCCTGGCCGGACTGGCGCCGGTGTGGAAGGACGGTCAGTGGATCGCGGAAGGCAAGCATGTCACCGCCGGTAACGCGTCCCAGTTCTCCGACGGCGCCTCCGCTGCCTTGCTGATGAGCCGTGAGGAAGCGGACCGTCGCGGCATCGCGCCGCTGGGCATCTACAAGGGCATCGCCGTGGCCGGCTGCAAGCCGGAAGAGATGGGTATCGGCCCGGTCTATGCCATTCCCAAGCTGCTGGAGCGCTTCAACCTTAAAGTGGACGATGTGGGTTTGTGGGAGATCAACGAAGCTTTTGCCAGTCAGGTGCTGTACTGCCGCGACACTCTGGGCATCCCCAATGATCGCCTGAACGTGAATGGTGGAGCCATCTCCATCGGCCATCCGTTCGGCATGTCCGGTGCGCGCATGGTGGGTCATGCCCTGATCGAAGGCCGTCGCCGTGGCGTCAAGTATGTCGTCATCGCCATGTGCATCGGTGGAGGCATGGGCGCAGCGGGTCTGTTCGAAGTCTGCCCCTGATCGACAGCAAAGGCGTCCTGCGGGGCGCCTTGTCTTGAGAAACGCTCTAATACAAGGACAAGAAAATGAGCCAGAAACTGTTTGAACTTGAAGGCCTGGTGGCACTGGTGACCGGTGCCGGCCAGGGAATGGGGCTGGGTGTTGCTCGCGCGCTGGCGACTCAGGGTGCCAAGGTCGTGATCAATGACTATTACGCCGAGCGTGCCGAGAACGCCGTGGCTCAGCTGCGTGAAGAAGGCTTTGACGTCTGCGCTGCGCCGGGTGATATCACCGATGCCGAGGTACGTGAAAGCATCGTGGCCACCGCCGAACGCGAGTACGGGCCGGTCAGCATTCTGGTCAATAACGCCGGTGTCCCGCCGGGCATGCCGGATTCATTGCGTCACTTCAAGGATCTGGCCGACGAGGATTTCGAGCGTCAACTGGACCTCAACCTGCGCGCCATTCTGGGTCTGACCCGTCGTGTCGTTGATGGCATGGTGGAGCAGGGCTTTGGTCGCATCATCATTATCAGTTCCGAATCCTGGCGTCAGGGCTTGCAGTTTGGCCTGACCAACTATGCAGCTGCCAAGTCGGCTGCGCTGGGTTTCATGCGTCATCTGGCCCATGAGGTTGGACGCAAGGGCATCACGGCCAATGCGGTATCGCTGGGCACGATGAACAACTTCGGTGACTATGCCGAGTATGCCAAGGCGACTGCCGTGGGCCGTACCGGAACACCGGAAGACGTGGGTGCTGCGGTGGCCTATCTGGCATCCCGTGAAGCCTCCTGGATGTCGGGTCAGGTGCTGCCGCTCAACGGTGGTTCCATCACCTCCTGAGGTAAGAGTGTCATGCGTCGTACCCGCGAAGAAGCTGAAGCTACGCGCCTGGCCATCATGGAAAAGGGCCTTGAGCTGTTTTCCGAGCAGGGCGTGGCGGCGACCCGGTTGAGTGATATTGCCCGGGAAGCCGGCTTCACCCGCGGGGCGATCTACTGGCACTTCAAGAACAAATGGGATCTGTTCGAGGCGATCAGCGAACACTATTCCCGGCCATTCAAGGCGCTCAGTGATGCCTGCCTGTCCGATCAGGAACAGGACCCGCTGGGCAAGCTGCGTCAGCTGCTGGTGACGCTGCTCAGCCGGATCGAGCATGACGCCAGCTTCCGGCGGATGATGCTGATGTTTATCCGCGAGAGTTCGGGTGTCGGTGAACGCGAGGTCTCCGATCCCGTGGCCCGCTTCATGGACTACCAGCACCAGCGCCGACTCAGCGTGATCCGTAACGGCATCCGCCGTGGCCAGTTGCCGGTCAGTGTTGATCCTGAAGCCGCATCCTGGTTGATCAAGGCGATGGTCGACGGCTTCGTTTCCAGCTGGCTGCAGCGGACCAGCTATTTTTCGATTTCAAGTAATGCAGACGTGTTTGTGGATACGGTGATCGCCAGTCTGAGTGCGTTACAGCCTGTTCCGGACTCTGTCGATGATGAGGTATGTGAAGTATGAGTCGTGAATCGATGGAATTTGATGTGGTCATCGTGGGGGCCGGCCCTGCCGGTCTGTCCGCGGCCTGCCGGCTGATGCAGCTGGCGCAGTCCAACGAGCAGGAACTGACCGTCTGTGTGGTGGAGAAGGGCTCCGAAGTGGGCGCCCACATCCTCTCCGGTGCAGTGATGGAAACCCGTGCGCTGGATGAGCTGTTCCCTAACTGGAAAGAGCTGGAGGCACCACTGAATACGGCTGTGACCGAAGACCGCGTGGTAATGCTCAAGGATGCTGAGCGCGTCACCGTGCTGCCCAATGCCCTGGTGCCCAAGCCGATGCACAACGACGGCAACTATATCGTCAGCCTGGGGAATGTCTGCCGCTGGCTGGGTGAGCAGGCCGAAGCCCTGGGCGTGGAAGTCTTCCCTGGCTTTGCCGCAGCCGAAGTGCTGTTCAACGCCGATGGCAGCGTCAAGGGTATCGCCACCGGTGATATGGGCGTTACTGCCGCCGGCGAGCAGGGCCCCAACTACATGCCCGGCATGGAGCTGCACGCCAAATACACCCTGTTTACCGAAGGCTGCCGCGGTCATCTGGGCAAGCAGCTGATCAGTCATTTCAAGCTGGATCAGGACGCCGATCCGCAGCACTACGGCATCGGTATCAAGGAGCTTTGGGATATCGACCCGGCCAAGCACCAGCCCGGCCTGGTGGTGCATGGCTCCGGCTGGCCGCTGAGTGAAGCGGGTGCCAGTGGTGGCTTCTTCCTCTACCACACAGATGACTGCCAGGTGGTGGTGGGACTGATCACCGACCTGAACTACGCCAACCCATGGCTGAGCCCGTTCGACGAGTTCCAGCGCATGAAGCATCACCCGGAGATCAGCCAGGTGCTGGCGGGTGGCAAGCGCGTCTCCTACGGTGCCCGCGCCATCGCCAAGGGCGGCTTCAATGCACTGCCGAAGATGACCATGCCCGGTGCGCTGCTGATCGGCTGCGATGCCGGCACGCTGAACTTCAGCAAGATCAAGGGCACCCATACGGCGATGAAATCCGGCATGCTGGCGGCGGAAGCGGTGGCCGAAGCACTGCTGGCCGGTGATGAGGGAGGGCGTGATCTGTCCGCTTTCACCGATGCGTTCAAGGCGTCCTGGCTGTACGACGAGCTCTACCGCTCGCGCAACTTCGGCCCGGCGATGCACAAGCTGGGTACCTGGCTGGGCGGCGCGTTCAACTATGTGGATCAGAACTGGTTCGGCGGCAAGATCCCGGTCACGCTGCATGACACCGAACATGATTACACCCAGCTGAAGCCGGCGGATCAGTCCGTGAAAATTGACTACCCGAAACCGGATGGCGTGCTGTCGTTCGACAAGCCCTCGTCGGTGTTCCTGTCCAACACCAACCACGAAGAGGACCAGCCCTGTCATCTGCAGCTGAAGGATGCCGGCATCCCGATCGCTCAGAACCTGCCCAGGTTCGCCGAACCGGCGCAGCGCTTCTGTCCGGCGGGCGTCTATGAAGTGGTGGAGGGTGAAAACGGACCCCAGTTCCAGATCAACGGCCAGAACTGCGTCCATTGCAAGACCTGCGACATCAAGGACCCGGCGCAGAATATCACCTGGGTGGTGCCGGAAGGCGCGGGTGGACCGAACTACCCCAACATGTAATGCGAGATAAAGGGGGGGCGAGTTGTCGCCCCTTTCTGTCTAGATCAGTGTCTTCAAGTCTCGCAGCAGGCTGCGCAACCCTTCCTCGATAACTGGATGGTAATAGGGCATCGCCAACAGCTGGTCGACGGACAGATGTTGCTCCATCGACCAGGCCAGCAGGTGGGCCAAGTGCTCGGCATCCGGTCCCAGAATCTCGGCACCGAGCAGGCGGCCGCTGTCTTTCTCAGCCCAGATTTTCATCAGCCCCCGGTCTTTGGCCAGCACCTTGGCGCGTGCCTGCTCGTTGAAGTTGAAGCTGGCCACGGCAAAGTGGTTCGCATACTGCTGCTCGACCTGTGAGGGGCGCAGGCCGACAGTAGCGATCTGCGGATCGGAGAACACCACCGCCAGCGGCGTGGTGCGATGTCCGGGCTCCACATCCGGCAGGCGGGCGGCGTTGCGTCCGGCAATGGCGCCTTCGTCAGAGGCTTCGTGCAGCAGCGGCAGGTGATTATTGGCATCGCCGGCGATGAAAATATGCGGCAGCGAGCATTGCAGGGTCGTTGGATCGAACAGGGGGATGCCATGCTCATCGAGTTTCAGGGCGGTGTTGCCCAGTCCCAGGTTGTCCACATTGGGGCGTCGACCGGTGGCGGCCAGCAGGTAATCGAATGTCTCGGTGCAAGGCGTACCATCAGTGTCGAGAAAGTCGACTTCGACACCCGGGCCCACCTGACGAATGGCCGATACCGAGGCGTCGGCATCAAGCGGGAATTCGCCGTTGAAGCATTGATGAGCCGCCTGGCGAATCTCGCCATCCTCAATCGGGCCGATAGCCCCGCCGACGCCTAACATGCGAATACGTACACCCAGGCGGCTTAGCGCCTGGCCCAGCTCCAGACCAATGACCCCGGGCCCGAAGACGACAACGGACTCGGGCAGCTCTTCCCACTCAAAAAGGTCATCATTGATCAGCAGGCGGTCGCCGGCGGCATGAAGAAAGCCGGGGATGCTGGGGCGTGAGCCGGTGGCGATGACGATGCGCTCCGCCTGCAGCCGCTCGCCGGTCTCCGTTTGCAGCTCGTGATCAGACACAAAATGGACGCGGCTGCTGATCCGATCTTCCGCCGGAATGCCTTCCATTCCCTTGAGTACCTTGCCGACGAAACGGTCGCGCAGGCTGCGCACCCGGTTCATGACCGCTTTGCCATCCACGTGGATCTGAGGGATGTCGAGGCCGAAGGTGGCGCCGTGACGGGCGTGCCAGGCGATATCGGCCGCGGCGATGAGCAGTTTGCTCGGCATGCAGCCGACTCGAGCGCAGGTTGTGCCCAGTGGACCAGAGTCGATCAGTACAACGGAGTCCGAATGCTGCCGGGCCTGTCGGTAAGCGGTCAGGCCTGCTGAACCTGCACCGATGATGGCCACCTTTACATGTCGCATGAAACCTCTCCTTGTTCAGAAAGGGGGAATCTGGAAGAGATCCCGCGAAGAGTCGTTGTTTACAAAATAATACGCCTATCTATATATGTATTATCTGTTTTAGGTTCTGCTTATGTTTGGCGATAAAGGCCCCCCAAAATTTTTATTCAGGGATACGCTCAGTATGAATTTTCTGGAGCATCGTTCCACGTGTTTTGAGTAGACGCTTTTTTAAACGGTTGATTTACTGCGGTATGCCCTGATTCAGCCATGAAACGCCCCCCTGTTACATTAGTGAAACTCAAGTCCAGGCTCACGAAAAAACTGCCGCTTCCAGACTTTTTTCTTTCTTTTTTAAGTTTGTTAAGTGTCTGTTAAACAAGGATAATTCTGTTTTTTAATCGCGGATCCAAAGCGCGGCTTAAAACTGTCACCCCCGCTTTACATCGCCTTGCATCTATGGCTTTGACTACCTATAGTGTCGCCTAGTGGGAAAAAGTGGATAAAAGTGGGTTAATTTGGGGGTTGCGGTGGGCGTCATGTTCCGCGGAGTCAATCCGATCAATCTGGATGCCAAAGGCCGCATGGCCCTGCCGGCTCGCTATCGCGAGTCGGTGCACGGTCATTGTGAAGGCCGGATGGTGGTCACGATTGATACCGAAGACCAGTGCCTGCTGCTTTATCCACAGCCCGAATGGGATGAAATCCAGGCAAAGATCGATGCGCTGCCCAGTTTCAACAAGGCGGTGCGACGGATTCAGCGGTTGCTGACCGGACATGCCACGGACCTGGAGCTGGACGCGAACGGACGCATGTTATTGCCGGCGCCTCTGCGTGACTACGCCGAGCTGGACAAGAAGATCATTCTGCTTGGCCAGGGGAATAAATTCGAGATCTGGAGTGAGGCGCTCTGGAACAGTACGCGCGACGAGTACCTGCAAGTGGATGGCGAGGACGAGATCCCGCCGGAACTGCAGAGTCTGTCGCTCTAACGGACATAACGACGGAACAACATGAGTCAGACATTCAGTCATATTACCGTACTGCTTAACGAGGCGGTTAAGGAACTGGTCCAGGATCCCGACGGTTTTTATATCGACGGAACCTTCGGGCGCGGCGGTCACAGTGCGCTGGTGCTCGAGCAGCTGTCGGAGCAGGGGCACCTGATGGCGATCGACAAGGATCCGGAAGCGATCCGTCACGCCCACGAACGCTTTGCCGGCGAATCGCGTTTCAGTATTGAGCACGGTTCCTTCGCTCAATTGCAGTCATTTGTCGAGCAGCGCGGTCTGGTGGGTAAGGTCAGTGGCGTGCTGCTGGACCTTGGCGTCAGCTCACCTCAGCTGGATGATCCCGAGCGTGGCTTCAGTTTCCTCAACGACGGTCCGCTGGACATGCGCATGGATACCACCTCCGGTGAAAGTGCCGCCGACTGGATCAATCGCGCCTCCGAAACCGAAATCGCCGATGTGATTTATCAGTACGGCGAAGAGCGCTTTTCCCGCCGGATGGCGCGGGCGATCGTGGCTGAGCGTGAAGAGGAACCGATCACCACGACCGCGCGCCTGGCCAAGATTATCTCCGAAGCCAACCCCCGCTGGGAAAAGGGCAAGCACCCGGCTACCCGTGCCTTCCAGGGGATTCGCATCCATATCAACCGTGAATTGGCAGATGTTGAAGCTTGTCTGGACCAGGCGCTGGAAGTGCTGGCGCCCGGCGGTCGGCTGGTGGTGATCAGCTTCCATTCGCTGGAAGACCGTATCGTCAAGCGCTTCATCCGTCGCCATGTGAAAGGTGACGAGCATCTGCCGCCGGGCGTGCCGGTGACCGATGAGATGCTGAAGCGGCGACTGAAATCCGCCGGCAAGGCAGTGAAGGCGGGTAAGGATGAGCTGAACAACAACCCGCGCGCACGCAGTGCCGTTATGCGAGCGGCGATCAAGCTGGCATGAAACTGCCCCGGTTCAAGGTCAAGCGTCCCGACGTCGGCAGTTGGGCGCAGGCACTGAAGGCAAAGTTGCCTCAGGTCAGACCGGCGAGAAAGGACACGATGCAACCGAGCAGGATGCTGAGTGGTAGTGAGGTGTTCGTACCTGCTGCGACCAGTTTGTTGCTTACCCTGATGGTGATGGGAAGCGCCATGGCGGTGATCTTCTCGGCATATGAGTACCGCCGGCTGTTCAACCAGCACCAGGTTCTGGTGCAGCAGTGGGATGATCTGCAGGTGGAGTGGGGGCAGTACCTGCTGGAGCAGAGTGTCTGGTCCGCACATCACCGGGTCGAGGCAGTGGCCGCGGACAAAATGAACATGGTAGTGCCTGCAACCGAAGCGATCGAGATCGTGCGCAATGAGCAGCGATAAAGCGAGTGACATTCAGAATCAAGCAGCGCGGGGCTGGCGAATCTGGCTGGTCGTGGTGCTGCTCGCCCTGATTGTGGCTGCAATCACTTCAAAACTCTTCTCGCTCTATACCAATGATCAGGACTTTCTGCGCAGTCAGGGGGATGCCCGCTCACTGCGCACCATGCTGATCCCGGCCCACCGAGGTGTTATCAGCGATCGCAACGGTGAGCCGTTGGCGGTCAGTGCACCGGTGGCAACCGTCTGGGCCGATCCGCTCAAGGCTGACCTGCAGCATGCCGGTCTGACTCGCCTGGCTCAATTGCTGGGCAAGCGCCCGCATGAGCTCAAGGCAGAGTTGTCCGCCAATCGTGAGCGCCGCTTTCTCTATCTCAAGCGCCAGGTTACACCGGAGCTGGCTGAAAAGGTCGAGTCGCTTGGCGTGACCGGCATTCACGTTGATCGCGAGTACAAGCGCTATTACCCGTCCGGCGAAGTCAGTACTCACCTGGTTGGCTTTACCAATGTGGATGGAGAAGGTCAGGAGGGACTGGAGCTGGCCTACAACCACAGCTTGCGCGGCGAGCCCGGGCGCAAGCTGGTACTCAAGGATCGGGTGGGTCGCACCATCAAGCATATTCGCTCATTGCAGGATGCCGATCCCGGTGAGGATCTGCAGCTGAGTATCGACCTGCGTGTGCAGTACATGGCCTATCGCGAGATGAAAGCGGCGGTCGAGGTACACAAGGCAGACTCCGGTTCGGCTGTTGTGCTGGATGCCCACACCGGTGAAGTGCTGGCGCTGGTCAATCAGCCCTCCTACAACCCTAACGACCGCTCCGAACTGAAAACGTCAGCGCTGCGCAATCGGGCGCTGACCGACCTGTTCGAGCCCGGTTCCACCATCAAGCCGTTTACCGTGGCGGCGGCGATGATGAGCGGCAAGTACACCCGTGACAGCATTGTCGATACCTCTCCGGGCTACATTCGCGTGTCTGGCGCGACGATCAAGGATCACCGTGATTACGGTGAGTTGAGTCTGACTGGCATCATCACCAAATCCAGCAACGTTGGTGTGACCAAGCTGACGCTGGATATGGGGCCGGATACTGTCCGCAATCTGTTGTCCAATGTAGGGCTGGGCAAGGACACCGGTACCGGGTTTCCGGGTGAACGCACGGGCGTGCTGCCCTACCTGAATGAGCGTCAGCGGGTCGAGCGGGCCACCATGTCCTACGGTTATGGCCTGTCCACGACTTTGCTTCAGCTGGCGCAGTCCTATGTGCCGTTGGCGGCGGACGGCGTTTTCCGTCCGGCCACCCTGTTGAAACAGACTCAGCCAAGCGCGGGAATGCGGGTTATGCCGCCAGGGGTCGCACCCCAGGTGCTGGAAATGATGGAGACGGTAATCGGGCCGGCCGGTACCGGGCGGCGCGCCGCTGTTGAAGGCTACCGAGTCGGCGGCAAGACCGGCACCGTGCACAAGGCCAGCGGCGGTGGCTATGCCGAAGATAAATATGTCTCCGTATTCACCGGAGTGGTGCCGATCAGTAATCCGCGCTTTGTGATTGCCGTGATGGTAGACAACCCCAAGGGGCAGGAATATTACGGGGGCCTGGTGGCCGCGCCGATCTTTTCAAGGATCGCGGGCGGGGCATTAAGGCTGCTAAATGTGCCGCCGGATAAGTGGCCTGAACCCGCGTCTTCACAGGTGGCGATGCAATGAGTCTTTATACCCAGTCCCTGCTGACCCTGTTGCCGCAAGCGTCCTCGACGCTCGCGGCTTTGCCGATTGAAACGCCGGTGATGGTGTCCGGTCTGACGCTGGACAGTCGAAAGGTCAAGCCGGGTGATCTGTTCTTTGCCCGCAACGGTGTGTCCTGCCGTGGCGCGGACTTTATCGCCGATGCCCAGCAGCAGGGGGCGGTTGCGGTCGTTGTTGAACGTGATGAGCTGAGCGCGGCAGAGCGGGCGCAAGTCAGGGTGCCACTGCTCGAGGTGACCGATCTGGACGCCGTGGTGGGTGAAGTGGCCAGCCGTTTTTACGGTAACCCCAGCCATCATCTTAAGGTCATCGGCATTACCGGCACCAATGGCAAGACCTCCTGCAGCAACTATCTGGCTCAGGCGCTGGAACAGCTGGGGCAGCGTGCCGCCGTAATCGGTACCCTGGGCAACGGTTTTCTCGATGACCTCCAGTCTGCGACCCATACCACGCCGGATGCGATCGCATTGCAGGCGCTGCTGGCCGAATTGAAGCAGGCGGGAGCCGATTATGTGGTGATGGAGGTGTCCAGCCACGCACTGGATCAGCAGCGGGTTGCCGGTTTGCGTTTTGCCGCGGCCGGGTTTACCAACCTGACCCGTGATCATCTGGACTACCACGGTGACATGGCGGCCTATGGGGATGCCAAGGCGAAGCTGTTCATCGATCATGCGCCTGCGCTGCAGGCGATCAATGTCGACGATGTGTTTGGCCGTACTTTGTGGCAGCGCCTGAAGCCTGCCAAGGCAAAAGTCCTCAGTTTCGCCGTGAGTGAGCCGGGTGCTGATCTGGGCGTTGATGGGCTGAGTTTCGCCCCGGAAGGTGCTGCATTCACCCTGGTTGGTGATCAGGAACGTGCCGAGGTGAAAACCTCGCTGATGGGCAGCTTCAACGTCAGCAATCTGCTGCTCTGTGCCAGCCTGCTGCAGTTGCTGGACTATCCGTTGGCGCGGATTGCAGAGGTGCTGGGCAGAGTAAAACCGGTCGCAGGTCGCATGCAGGCGCTGCCGGCAGTGGCACATGCCCCGGCCGTTGTCGTCGATTTTGCCCATACACCCGATGCGCTGGCGCAGGCGCTGCAGGCGCTTCGCCTGCATCGCCCGGCGCAGGGGCAGCTGATCTGCGTGTTTGGCTGTGGTGGTGATCGCGACGCTGGCAAGCGTCCGGAGATGGGGCGCATTGCTGCCGAGCTGGCGGATCAGCTGGTGATCACCAGCGATAACCCCCGTTCCGAGTCACCGCAGGCAATTATCAAGGAGATCCTGGCGGGTGTGCTGCCTGATGCGGCGGCCCATGTGGAAGTAGAGCGGGAAGCGGCGATTCGATGGGCGATCAATCACGCGAATGCTGAAGACCTGGTGCTGATTGCCGGCAAGGGGCATGAGGCCTACCAGGAGATCAAGGGAGTCAAGGAGCCTTTTGATGACTGTCAAAAGGCTTGGCATGTATTGCAGGAAGGAGCTGATGTATGATGCGCGCCTTCGAGCTGAATGAGCTCCAGCAGGTGCTGGGTGCGCAGCAGCTGGGTGAAAATTGCTCGTTGCAACGGGTCGTGACCGACAGTCGTATTCTGGCGCCGGGCGATCTTTTCGTTGCACTGAAAGGCCCGAGTTTTGACGGGCACGATTTTGTCGGTGCTGCCGAGTTGAAGGGGGCTGCGGCGGTCGTGGTGGACCATAAGGTCGACACCCGGCTGCCCCAGTTGGTTGTCACCGACACCTTAAAGGCGCTGGGGCAGCTGGGCGGTTACAACCGCTCGCTGTTCCGCGCACCGGTTTTTGCGGTCACCGGCAGTGGCGGCAAAACCACGGTCAAGGAAATGCTGGCCGGTCTGCTGGCCACTCGGGGGGAGGTGCTGGCCACCGAGGGCAATCTCAATAACGAGATTGGTGCACCACTGACCCTGTTGCGTCTGGCGCCGGAGCACCGCTCGGCGGTGATCGAGCTGGGTGCCAGTGCCCAGGGCGAAATTGCGCGCACGGTCGCGTTCACGCGACCGGATGTGGCCGTGTTGAACAATGCCATGGGTGCGCATCTGGAAGGTTTTGGCGGTCTCGAGGGCGTTGTCCGGGCCAAGGGCGAGATTTTTGGCGGACTGCGTGAGGGCGGTGTCGGGGTCGTGAACCTGGATTCACCCCACGCATCAGCCTGGATTGAACGCCTGCACCGACTCAAGCGCCGGGTGTTCACCTTCGGCGTTGAAAACGGGGCGGCGGATATCAGTGCCAGCCGGCTGCAGATGAATGTCGATGGCAGCTGGCGCTTTGTGCTGGATGACGGTACCGACCAGCTGCCGGTCAATCTGCAGATTCTCGGTCGGCACAATGTGGCCAACGCCACGGCGGCGGCCGCCGCCTGGGTAGCTGCTGGTCAGCCATTACCGCAGATCGCCGGTGTGCTGGACCGGTTCACGCCCGTGGCCGGTCGTTTGAGCCCGCACCGCCTGAGCAGCGGGGCACTGGTGATTGACGACAGTTACAACGCCAATGCCGATGCGATCAAGGCGGCCACTGACCTGCTGGCGCAGCTGCCGGGTCAGCGGATTCTGGTGCTGGGTGACATGGCCGAACTGGGTGAGGACTCCCCGCGTTTGCATGCCGAGGTTGGCCGTTATGCGGCTGAGCGTGGCATCGAGCGCCTGCTGGTGACCGGGCCGAAAATGCAGGCAGCAGCGGATGCGTTCGCTTCACTCCGGGTGGGCGCAGAACACTTTACGGAACAAGCGACATTGATTGAACGATTGAAAACACTGCTGGCACCCGAAACCACGATTCTGGTCAAGGGATCGCGCAGCGCGCAGATGGACAGGGTGGTTACAGCCCTGCTTGAAGGGGAACACTGACACCATGCTTTTGCTACTCGCCGATTACCTGTCCCAGTTCTATTCCGGCTTCGGGGTGTTCCGCTACATCACCCTGCGCGGCATCATGGGTATTCTGACCGCGTTGGGGATTTCGCTGTTTCTGGGGCCCTGGTTGATCCGTCAGCTGAAGTCCAAGCAGATTGGTCAGGCGGTGCGTGATGACGGTCCCCAGTCGCACCTGAGCAAAGCCGGTACGCCCACTATGGGTGGTGCCCTGATCCTGCTGTCGATCGCCATCAGTACGCTGCTGTGGAGTGATCTGAGCAGTCGCTACGTCTGGGTAACGCTGATCGTAACCCTGATCTTTGGCGCCGTGGGCTGGGTCGATGACTGGCGCAAGGTGGTCGAAAAGAACCCGCGAGGCCTGCCGGCACGCTGGAAGTATTTCTGGCAGTCGATCGGCGGCATCGGAGCGGCAGTCGTGCTCTATATGACGGCGCAATCGCCGGTAGAAACCCAGCTGATCCTGCCGTTCTTCAAGGACGTGGCGATCGACCTGGGAATCTTCTTCATCGTATTCACCTACTTTGTCATTGTGGGCAGTTCCAACGCTGTCAACCTGACGGATGGTCTCGATGGTCTGGCGATCATGCCGACGGTCATGGTGGCGGCCGCGCTGGCGGTATTTGCCTACCTGAGCGGCCATGCCCAGTTTGCCAATTACCTGCATATTCCCTACGTAGCCGGTTCCGGTGAGCTGATCATCTTCTGCGGCGCCATCGTCGGTGCCGGGCTCGGTTTCCTCTGGTTCAACACCTATCCGGCCCAGGTATTCATGGGTGATGTGGGTGCCCTGTCGCTGGGCGCTGCACTGGGTGTTGTCGCCGTGATCGTACGCCAGGAACTGGTGTTGGTGATCATGGGCGGCGTGTTCGTGATGGAAACCGTGTCGGTGATCCTGCAGGTGGCATCGTTCAAGCTGACCGGTCGCCGCATCTTCCGTATGGCGCCGATTCACCACCATTTCGAGCTCAAGGGCTGGCCGGAACCACGCGTGATCGTACGTTTCTGGATCATCACCGTGGTACTGGTGCTGATCGGTCTGGCATCGTTGAAAATCCGCTAACGGGAGAGCAGAGGATTGAGCCTGATCACCACTGACAAGCAGCGCATCATCATCGGTCTGGGCCAGACCGGGCTCTCCTGCGCACGCTATTTTCGTCGTGCCGGTGTGCCTTTTGCAGTCTGTGATACCCGCGAGGCACCGGCTGCGGCAGAGGCGTTCCGTGCCGAATTTCCCGGCGTGGAGCTGCGCCTGGGCGAGCTGGACAGTGACTGGCTCAGTCAGGCACAGGAGCTGGTGATCAGCCCCGGAATCGACAAGCGCCACCCCGCCATCCAGGCGGCGACGGCTGCCGGTGCCGCGCTGATCGGCGATATCGACCTGTTCTGCCGCGAAGCCGAGGCGCCGATCGTGGCGATTACCGGCTCCAACGCCAAGAGTACCGTCACCACCCTGGTCGGACTGATGGCTGAGCAGGCCGGCATCAAGGTTGGTGTGGGCGGCAATATTGGTACGCCGGCACTGGATCTGCTGCAGCAGCCCACGGAGCTCTATGTACTGGAGCTGTCCAGTTTCCAGCTGGAAACGACGCATGAGCTGCGTGCGGCGGCGGCAACCGTACTCAATGTCAGCCCGGATCATCTTGACCGTTACGAAGGCATGCAGGACTACACCCTGACCAAGCAGCGTATCTATCGCGGCGCGGCCGTGGTGGTGGCGAATCGTCAGGATGCACTGACCCAGCCGCTGTTGGCACAGGGGGTTGAGCTGCGCAGTTTCGGGCTCAATGAACCGGATCTGAAACAGTACGGGCTGCGTGAGCAGGACGGTGAAATCTGGCTTGCCTGCGGCCTGGATTGCCTGTTGCCGGAATCGGCACTGAAAATCCGTGGTCGCCATAACCTGGCCAATGCGCTGGCTGCACTGGCGCTGGCTGATGCGGTTGCCATTCCGCGCGCCGCGGCGTTGGAAGCGCTGCAGAATTTTGCCGGGCTGGAACATCGTTGCCAGTGGGTTGCCGAGATTGAGGGGGTCAGCTATTTCAATGACTCCAAGGGCACCAACGTGGGGGCAACCCTGGCGGCACTGGAAGGATTGGGTGCAACCCTGGCAGAGGGGGCGCAACTGATTCTGATCGCCGGTGGTGTCGGCAAGGATCAGTCCTTTGCCGAGCTGAATGCACCCCTGCAGCGTTTCAGTCGCGACCTGGTCCTGATCGGTCGCGATGCGGAGCTGATCGCGGCGGAGGTATCGCCGGCGCAGACGCACTTTGCCGCTTCGATGCCGTCCGCCGTTGCGCTGGCGCACGAGCTGGCGCACGAAGGTGATATCGTGCTGTTGTCACCGGCCTGTGCCAGCTTCGATATGTTCACCGGTTATGCCGAGCGGGGCGAGCGCTTTGTTCAGGCCGTGGAGGCGCTGACGTGAAACTGGGCCTGAGGCTGCCAATACCGGCATTGCCGGCACGGATGCGAGTGCCAGAGGGGATTGCCCCGATGGACCCGCTGCTGCTGTGCTGCGCGCTGGCATTGATGCTGACCGGTCTGGTGATGATTACTTCGGCGTCCATGGATGTGGCGGCGCGCGACTTCGGTTCCTCGGCCCACTTTATCATTCGCCATGGCAGCTTCGTGTTGCTGGCGCTGCTCTGTGCCACAGCCGCAGCCTTTATACCAGTGCGCACCTGGGAGAAGTACAGCGTGCCGCTGCTGGTGTTCGGTCTGCTGCTGCTGATTCTGGTGCTGGTGCCCGGTATCGGTCGTGAGGTTAACGGCTCCCGGCGCTGGATCGGCCTGGGGCCGGTCAACCTGCAGGCCTCCGAGATCGCCAAGGCGTGCATGGTGATCTTCGTCAGCGGCTACCTGATGCGTCGTCTGGATGAGGTGCGTAACAGCTGGTGGGGCGTGATCAAACCAGTGATCCCCATGGGTATCTACGGTGCGCTGCTGCTGGCGGAGCCCGATTACGGTGCGCTGGTGGTGATGGTTGGCACCGTGGCCGGTATCGTATTTCTGGGCGGCATGCAGTTCGCCCAGCTGGTGGTTGTGGTGCTGGGTGGCGGTGGCCTGATTGCGGCACTGGCGTTTTCCCAGTCCTATCGACTGGAACGCCTGAAAAGCTTTACCGATCCCTGGGCCGATCCCTATGGCGCCGGTTATCAGCTGTCGCAGGCGCAGATCGCTTTTGGTCGTGGTGACTGGTTCGGCACCGGTCTGGGCAACAGCGTGCAGAAACTGTTTTACCTGCCCGAAGCGCACACGGACTTCGTTTACTCCGTGCTGGCCGAGGAGCTGGGCCTGGTCGGTGCGCTGCTGATTATCGGGCTCTATGTGCTGATGGTGGCGCGCATGTTCCGCATCGGGCGCCAGGCTGAGAAGCAGCAGCGCTTTTACATGGCCTATCTGACCTACGGCTTTGGTTTCATCATCGCCGGTCAGGCGTTGATCAACATCGGCGTGAATGTCGGTGCGCTGCCGACCAAGGGGCTGACGCTGCCGCTGCTCAGTTATGGCGGCTCCAGTCTGCTGGTGTGCGCGACCATGATCGCCATCGTACTGCGGGTTGATTACGAATTGAAATGCCAGCGGCTGAAGATGCAGCCGCATGAGCTGCCCTGGTTGAGGCGGTTGTTGAGAATTGAGGAGAAAGCGGAATGAGCACCCGGGCACGTAAAGTGCTGATCATGGCCGGCGGCACCGGTGGGCATGTATTCCCGGCGCTGGCCACGGCCGAGAAGCTACAGCAGCAGGGCATTGAGGTCGAATGGCTGGGCAGTCGCACCGGGATCGAGAACGAGATCGTACCGGCGGCCGGCATTCCGCTGCATCGAATTTCCGTAACCGGGCTGCGTGGCAAGGGGCGGTTAAGCTTGCTGCTGGCACCCTTCCGCCTTGCCAATGCATTAGGGCAGGCACTGGCGGTGCTGCGCCGGGTGCGTCCCGATGCGGTGCTGGGCATGGGCGGTTTTGCGTCTGGCCCCGGAGGCCTGGCGGCCTGGTTGTTGCGCACGCCGCTGGTGGTGCATGAGCAGAACGCCATTCCGGGCATGACCAACAAGACACTGGCCCGCTTCGCCAAGCGCGTGTTGCAGGCATTCCCCAAGGCCTTCGCCGGCCGCAAGGGGGTGGAAACTACCGGCAACCCGGTGCGTGGTCCCATTCTTGAGCTGGACGCGCCTGAGCAGCGAATGGCTGAGCGGGACGGGCCGCTGCGATTGCTGGTCGTGGGGGGCAGCCTGGGCGCTCTGGCGATCAACCAGGTGCTGCCGCAGGCGCTGGCAAAACTGCCGCCTGAGCAGCGCCCGCAGGTATGGCACCAGACCGGCAAGCGCCACCTGGAAGTGACCCAGCAGGCCTATGCAGATGCTGGTGTTGAAGCCAGTGTGGTGCCGTTCATCGATCGTATGGACAAGGCCTATGGCTGGGCGGACCTGGTGCTCTGCCGCGCCGGTGCGCTGACGGTCAGCGAGATCGAGATTGCCGGCCTTGCCGCGGTGTTTGTGCCTTTCCCGCACGCGGTGGATGACCACCAGACCGCCAACGCTCAGCATCTGCAGGCAGCGGGTGCGGCTCAGGTGATTCAACAGACTGAACTGGATGCCGTTCGCCTGTCGGCTTTGCTGACTGAGCTGAACGATCGAAACACATTATTGGATATGGCCCGGCGCGCACGACAGCAAGCGCGCCCTGATGCCAGTGACAGGGTAGCAGCGGTCTGCCTGGAGGTTATGCAGTGAAAGCGGTGAACCGCAGTGTGAAAGTATATGAAGTGCCTGAAATGCGCCGTATCCGTCGGATCCACTTTGTCGGTATCGGTGGTGTTGGCATGTGCGGCATCGCCGAGGTGTTGCTGAACCAGGGCTACGAAATCACCGGTTCTGATATTCGACCCTCGGCAACCACCGAACGCTTGCAGGCGCTGGGCGCCGAAATCTTCATTGGCCACGCTGAAAGCAATGTAAGCCGGGCCGATGTAGTGGTGACCTCGACCGCGGTCAAGGTTGATAACCCGGAAGTGGTAGCGGCACGTGAGTCGCGCATTCCGATCGTGCGCCGTGCCGAGATGCTGGCTGAACTGATGCGTTACCGTCACGGCATCGCCGTTGCCGGTACCCACGGCAAGACCACGACGACCAGCCTGATGGCTTCCATCATGGCGGAAGCCGGGCTGGATCCCACCTTCGTCATCGGTGGCCGCCTCAATAGTGCCGGCACCAACGCGCAGCTGGGCGGTAGTCGCTACCTGGTGGCGGAGGCGGACGAAAGCGATGCCTCCTTCCTGCATCTGCAGCCGATGGTGGCGATCGTTACCAATATTGATGCCGACCACATGGATACCTATGGCGGTGACTTCGGCAAGCTGAAGCAGACCTTTGTCAGCTTCCTGCACAACCTGCCGTTCTATGGTCTGGCGGTGCTCTGCACCGAAGACCCGGTGGTACGCGAGATTCTGCCTGAAGTCAGCCGACCGGTACTGACTTATGGCTTCCATGAGGGTGCTGATTACCGTGCCGTGGATATCCGCCAGCAGGGCATGAGAACCTGCTTCACAGTGCAGCGCCCGGGGAGTCAGGCGCCGCTGGACGTGTGCGTCAACATGCCGGGCCGGCATAACGTACTCAATGCACTGGCCTGCATCGCCGTGGCGCTGGACGAGGGTATCGATGAGGGAGCCATCGTGCGTGCACTGGATCGTTTCGAGGGCGTAGGCCGTCGCTTCCAGGTGCTGGGTGAACTGCCGGTGGCCGGTGGCGAGGTAACCCTGGTGGATGATTACGGTCATCACCCGACCGAGGTGCAGGCGGTGATCAAGGCGATCCGTGAGGGATGGCCCGAGCGGCGCCTGGTGATGATTCATCAGCCGCACCGTTATACCCGTACCCGCGATCTCTATGAAGATTTCGTCAAGGTGCTGTCGGAAGTGGACCTGCTGCTGTTGATGGAAGTCTACCCGGCCGGTGAGGAGCCTATTCCGGGAGCCGACTCACGCAGCCTGTGCCGCAGTATCCGTCAGCGTGGCGTTGAGCCGGTGTATGTCGAAGGGCCTGAAGGGGTCGCCGAAATCCTGCGCAATGTGCTGCAGCCGGGCGACCTGCTGCTGACTCAGGGGGCCGGCAATATCACCAGCCTGGCTCACCAGTTGGTCAACGAATCCCTGGTGCGAGAACCCAAGGGTGCAGAATGATGAGTGATCAGATGCAAACAACAGACATGGCGGCTTTCGGACGAGTTGCGGTAATTATGGGCGGGACCTCCGCCGAGCGTGAGATCTCTCTGCGCAGCGGAAACGAGGTGCTCAAGGGGCTGCAGTCTGCCGGGGTGGATGCTTTCGGTATCGATCTGGGCTGTGCCGGTACCAATCCCGTTGCTCAGCTGCTGGACAGCGAGTTTGATCGCGCCTTCCTGATTCTGCACGGCCGTGGTGGCGAGGACGGCACCATTCAGGGCGTGCTGGAGATGATGGGCAAGCCCTACACCGGTAGTGGTGTGGCCGCGTCTGCGCTGGGCATGGACAAGCTGCGTTGCAAGCAGCTGTGGCAGGGGGCAGGCTTGCCGACACCGGCGTTCGCGGTGCTGGATGCCGATACCGATCTGGGGGTTGTCGAGGCTCAGCTGGGGTACCCGATGATGGTCAAGCCGGCACATGAAGGCTCCAGCATCGGTATGAGCAAAGTGCGCAACCGGGAAGAGCTGGAAAGTGCGTTTTCGGCTGCTCGAGAGTACGACAGCTGTGTCATTGCCGAGCAGTGGGTCAATGGTCCCGAGTTCACCATCGCGCTGCTGAATGGTCAGCCGTTGCCGGTGATTCGGCTGGAAACACCGCACGATTTCTATGACTTCGATGCCAAGTATGCGGCGGCCGATACCCATTACCATTTCGATACCCGCCTGACCGAGGCGCAGACGGACACCCTGCAGCAGCTGGCGCTGCAGGCGTTCAACGTGGCGGGCTGCCGCGGCTGGGGGCGTGTTGATGCGATGATGGATGCCGATGGCCATTTCCAGCTGCTGGAGGTTAATACCGCACCGGGCATGACGGATCACAGCCTGGTGCCCATGATGGCACGAGAGGCCGGTATCAGCTTTGAACAGCTGGTGGTCGAGATTCTGAGTATCGCCGAGGCGTAAGCGCATGACACAGGCAGAGATTCAGGAAACTGCAGGTAACGGCCTGGACCGCCATTGGCGGGCCGTGGTCATCCTGACTCTGCTGGTGGTATTTGTAGGGGTGGGCAGCTCCCTGCTGCGCGAGCTCTGGCACTGGCTCAATCAGCCGGTCGCCGAGGTGCGAGTGGGAGGCGCAACCCGCCATCTGGACAAGAACGCGTTGGCGCAGACCCTGGCGGCAGGGCTGGATCGACCGCTGCTGCAGCTGGATCTAAAGGCGGTACAGGAGCGACTGGTACAGGAGCCCTGGGTACACAGTGCCAGTGTGCGTCGGCAGTGGCCACCGGCGGTGGAAGTCCAGTTGGAAGAAGAGGTGCCGGTCGCGCGCTGGGGAGACAAGGGCTTGCTCAATCACCAGGGCGATATTTTCTGGCCTGAGCTGAAACCCGAATATGCGGCGCTGCCGAAGTTAACCGGCCCGGCGCATGAAACGGTCAGGATCATGCAGCAGTACCATGACCTGAACCGGATGTTCTCTGCCGCAGGGCTGCGCCTGACCGGACTGATGCTGGAGTCACGCGGGGCCTGGACGCTGGAACTGGACAATGGCATTCGAGTGATCGCGGGGCGCGAGGAGCTGGTGCCGCGACTGAAACGATTTATTCGCATCTATCAGCAGAGTCTGGCAGGCCGGGCGGAGCAGATAGAACAGGTTGATATTCGCTATACCAATGGCGTGGCCGTGAGTTGGCGCGCAGGAGCAGGAAATAATAATGCAGGTTAAGGGTGACATGGCAGGCAACATGATTGTTGCGCTCGATATTGGCACCTCGAAAGTGGTCTGCCTGGTCGGTGAAGTGACACCCCAGGGCACGATCGAGATTGTCGGTGTGGGCTCCCACCCGTCGCGTGGTTTGAAGCGCGGGGTCGTGGTCAATATCGAATCCACCGTGAGCTCGATTCAGCGGGCAGTGGAAGAGGCCGAATTGATGGCGGGCTGCAAGGTGCATGGCGTGACCGTCGGTATCGCCGGCAGCCATATCAGCAGCCTCAACTCCCACGGCATCGTGGCGGTGCGGGATCGTGAGGTCTCCGACTACGATCTGGAGCGTGTGATCGACGCGGCGCGTGCGGTGGCGATCCCGGCGGACCAGAAGATCCTGCACATCCTGCCGCAGGAGTATCTGATCGACAACCAGGAGGGGATCAAGGAACCTCTCGGCATGTCGGGTGTCCGTCTCGAGGCCAAAGTGCACCTGGTAACCGGTGCGATCAACGCGATCCAGAACATCGAGAAATGCATTCGCCGCTGCGGCCTTGAAGTCGACGCAGTGGTGCTGGAGCAGCTGGCATCCAGCTACTCGGTGCTGACCGATGACGAAAAGGACCTGGGTGTGTGCATTGTTGATATCGGTGGCGGCACCACCGATATTGCCGTCTTCACCGCTGGCTCCATTCGTCACACGGCGGTAATTCCGATCGCTGGCGACCAGGTGACCAACGATATTGCCATGGCGTTGCGTACGCCGACGCAGCATGCCGAGCAGATCAAGATCAAGTATGCCTGTGCGCTGGCGCAGCTGGCGCAGGCGGACGAGATGATCAAGGTGCCCAGTGTGGGGGACCGACCGGCACG
Source organism: Marinobacterium maritimum (assembly GCF_039523155.1). Lineage (NCBI taxonomy): Bacteria > Pseudomonadati > Pseudomonadota > Gammaproteobacteria > Oceanospirillales > Oceanospirillaceae > Marinobacterium > Marinobacterium maritimum. The sequence goes on from NZ_BAAAET010000001.1 coordinate 167,188, forward strand.
GGATCTGTCGCGACAGGCATTGGCTGAAGTGGTCGAGCCGCGTTACGAGGAACTGTTTACCCTGGTGCAGGCTGAACTGCGCCGCAGTGGTTTCGAGGATCTGGTGGCCGCGGGCATCGTGTTGACCGGCGGTACCTCCAAAATGGAGGGTGCAGTTGAGCTGGCGGAAGAGATCTTCCATATGCCGGTTCGGCTGGCCAAGCCGCAAGGCATTCGAGGCATGGAGGCCCAGCTGGGGAACCCGATCTATGCGACCAGCATCGGCTTGCTGCACTACGCTCGACAGGACCATGAAGTACCCATGGCCCCGATTGCGGCGGAGTCGGCTCAGGAGCTGGTACCGGTTGTGGAGCGTGAGCCACGGCCGGGAATGGGTGACTATCTGAAGCGGTTCAAGTCCTGGTTGCAGGGCAACTTTTAAGTATTCGTTTTTTACGTACTCAATTTTCAAGTTAATGCCGGAAAGGCCGGAAGGTAGTAACAGGCGTCCGGACAGGAGGGGAAGATGTTTGAACTGGTCGAAAGCGTAACGCAGAGCGCGCTGATCAAGGTGATTGGTGTTGGTGGTGGCGGTGGCAACGCCGTACAGTACATGGTGGATACCGAAGTCGAAGGTGTGGAGTTTATCTGCGCCAATACCGACGCTCAGGCGTTGAGCCGCAATGCCGCTCGTACGGCGCTGCATATCGGTGGTGAGCTGACCAAGGGCCTGGGTGCCGGTGCCAATCCGGAAATTGGTCGTCAGGCAGCGCTGGAAGATCGCGAGCGGATCGCCGAAACCCTGACCGGTGCTGATATGGTGTTCATCACTGCGGGCATGGGTGGCGGTACCGGCACTGGTGCCGCGCCGATCGTGGCCGAGGTGGCCCGTGAGCTGGGCATTCTGACCGTCGCCGTGGTGACCCGTCCCTTCCCCTTCGAAGGTCGCAAGCGCATGAAGATCGCTGAAGCCGGTATCGCCGAGCTGCGCGATGCGGTGGACTCGCTGATCATCATCCCGAACGAGAAACTGATGCAGGTGCTGGGCAAGAACTGCAGCCTGGTCAACGCCTTCAGCGCTGCCAACGACGTACTCAAGGGCGCGGTACAGGGTATTGCCGACCTGATTACCCGTCCGGGTATGATCAACGTCGACTTTGCCGACGTGCGCACCGTGATGTCCGAAATGGGCATGGCGATGATGGGAACCGCGATCGCCCGTGGCGACAGCCGTGCCGAAGAGGCGGCCGAAGCCGCGATCCGCAGCCCGCTGCTGGAAGATATCGACTTGCGTGGTGCCAGCGGCATTCTGGTCAATATTGCGGCCGGTGAAGACCTCAGCCTGGGTGAGTTCACCGAGGTGGGTAACATCGTCGAGCAGTACGCTGACGAAGACGCGACCATTGTGGTCGGTACCGTGATCGATCCGACTCTGGGTGACGAGCTGAAAGTGACCGTTGTGGCCACCGGCCTGGACCGTACCCGTGAGCCGGAAATGACCGTCGTACAGGGCAACAGCAGTAACAGCCGCAAGCCTGATGGCTCCCTGAACCTGGACGAGATTGAGTTGCCGACCATTCTGCGTCGTCAGCGTGAGGAAGCGCTGGTGGATAAGCCGAAGCCGGAAGCCGCCGACCAGTCAGGCCAGCGCGACGACTATGGCAGTCTCGACATCCCGACCTTTCTGCGTCGCCAGGCTGACTAAAAAATAGTCAGCCCAATGGGCGTGCGCCGATTGAATAATTGGCGTCGGGTTTGTTAAAATTTCAAGATATTTTTGTAAATTCAGGTTGGCATAGCGGATGATCAAACAGCGCACACTCAAAAACAGCATCAAGGCCACCGGCGTCGGTCTTCACACGGGCCAGAAGGTGTACTTGACGCTGAAACCGGCACCGGTTGATACCGGTATCGTGTTCCGTCGAGTGGACCTGGATCCTGTCTTCGAGATCGAGGCCCGTGCCGACAATGTTGCCGACACTACTCTGTCGACCAATCTGGCGCGTGATGGCGTTCGTGTCGCTACCGTTGAACACCTGCTGTCCGCCCTGGCGGGTCTGGGTATCGACAATGCCTACGTCGAGCTGAGCGCAGAAGAAGTCCCGATCATGGACGGCAGCGCTGCGCCGTTCGTGTTCCTGATTCAGTCTGCCGGTATCGAAGAACAGAATGCGCCGAAGGAATTCATCCGCATAAAGCAGGAAGTCACCGTCAGCCACGAAGGCAAGACGGCGACCTTCAAGCCGTTCAACGGCTTCAAGGTCGGTTTCTGCATCGAGTTCGATCACCCGGCGTTCGCCAACCGCAACATGGAAGCGGTACTGGACTTCTCCAGCACCTCTTTCGTCAAGGAAGTGAGCCGCGCGCGTACCTTTGGTTTCATGCGTGATATCGAGTACCTTCGCTCACAGAATCTGGTGCTGGGTGGCAGCTTCGAAAACGCCATCGTGGTCGATGACTTCAAGATCCTGAATGAAGACGGTCTGCGTTACGAAGACGAGTTCGTCAAGCACAAGGTGCTGGATGCGATCGGCGATCTCTACCTGCTGGGCAAGAGCCTGATTGGCGAATTCTATGGCCACAAGTCGGGTCATTACCTGAACAACCTGTTGCTGCGCAAACTGCTGGCGACCGAAGGTGCCTGGGAAACCGTCACCTATGAGGATCAGGACACTCCCGTGCCCATTTCCTACCACCGCCCTGTCGCGGCGGGTTGATCCCTTCTTCGAAAGCCGGCTTGCCAAAGCCGGCTTTTGCGTTTCTGGGCCATCGGTAAGGCGGTGGTCGAGGCAGATCAAAATTCCTCACCATTGACATTCAATTATCTGCCCCAATACAGGTAGAATGTCGTATCCATTTTTCTGGCAAAGAACGCTGCAGCGCAGAAGCAGGTCTTTGCATTCAACCGGTTAAAAGTCGAATTATGCTGTCACTGTTCAAGAAGATACTGGGAAGTAAAAACGATCGTGAGCTGAAGCGACTGGGTAAGGTCGTCAAGCAGATCAATGAGCTGGAAGCGGGCTTCGAAGCGCTTTCCGATGCTGACCTCAAGGGACAGACGGTTGCTTTCCGTGAACGGCTTGAGCAGGGCGAGGCGCTGGACAAGCTGCTGCCCGAAGCCTTTGCCGCGGTCCGTGAAGCCTCCAAGCGTGTCATGGGCATGCGCCACTTTGATGTCCAGCTGATCGGCGGCATGGTGCTGAACGATGGCAAGGTCTCCGAGATGAAGACCGGTGAGGGTAAAACCCTTGTGGCGACGCTGGCCGTGTACCTCAATGCGCTGCCGGCCAAGGGCGTCCATGTAGTCACCGTGAACGACTACCTGGCTCAGCGTGACGCCGAGTGGATGCGTCCGTTGTATGAATCTCTTGGACTGAGTGTTGGTGTGGTGTTCTCTGGCCAGGACCCCGAGTCCAAGCGTGCGGCTTATGCTTCCGACATTACTTACGGTACCAACAACGAGTTCGGCTTCGACTACCTGCGCGATAACATGGCGTTCAGCATCACTGACAAGGTGCAGCGCGATTTCCACTTTGCCGTGGTCGACGAGGTGGACTCCATCCTGATCGATGAAGCGCGTACGCCGCTGATCATCTCGGGTCCGGCCGAAGACAGCTCGGCGACCTATCACAAGATCAATCAGCTCATTCCCAGCCTGCAGCAGTTCCACGGCGAGATCGATCCCAAGGACACCACTCAGGTCATCGACGAGCACTTTGTCGTTGATGAAAAGAACCGCAGTGTTGAACTGACCGAAGCAGGCCATCAGCTGGTCGAGGACCTGCTGATCGAGCACGGCATGCTGCAGGGGGGCGAAAGCCTCTATGCACCGCAGAACCTGAACCTGCTGCACCATGTGCTGGCGGGTCTGCGTGCGCACTACCTGTTCCAGCGTGACAAGGACTACATTGTCCAGAATGGCCAGATCGTCATCGTTGACGAGCACACCGGTCGTATCATGCCGGGCCGTCGCTGGTCCGAAGGTCTGCACCAGGCGGTGGAAGCGAAGGAAGGTGTACAGATCCAGATGGAAAGCCAGACGCTGGCGTCCACGACTTTCCAGAACTACTTCCGCCTGTATGAAAAACTGTCCGGCATGACCGGTACGGCCGATACCGAAGCGTACGAACTGCGTCAGATCTACGGTCTGGACGTGGTGGTGATTCCGACCAACCGCCCGGTACAGCGTAAGGACTACAACGACATCGTCTTCCTCACCATGGAAGAAAAGTACCAGGCGATCGTCAAGGAGATCCGCTACTGCCGTGAGCACAACCGTCCGGTACTGGTCGGTACGGCGTCAGTAGAATCTTCGGAACTGCTCTCTGCGTTGCTGAACAAGGAGAAGATTCCGCACAACACGCTCAACGCCAAGAACCACGGTCGCGAAGCCGATATCATCGCCGAAGCCGGTCGTCCGGGTGCGGTGACCATCGCCACCAACATGGCCGGTCGTGGTACCGACATCATGCTGGGCGGCAAGCTGGAAGCCGAAATCGCTGCGCTGGGTGAAGACGCGGGTGAAGCTCAGGTTGACCAGGCCCGTGAAGAGTGGCGTCAGCGTCACGAGCAGGTGCTGGAAGCCGGTGGTCTGCACATCATCGGTACCGAGCGCCATGAATCCCGCCGTATCGACAACCAGCTGCGTGGCCGTGCCGGCCGTCAGGGCGACCCGGGCTCTTCCCGCTTCTTCCTGTCACTGGAAGATGACCTGATGCGTATCTTCGCCTCCGAGCGCGTACGTTCGTTCATGCAGGCGCTGGGCATGGAGAAGGGTGAGGCGATCGAGCATAAGATGGTGACCAACGCCATCGAGAAAGCTCAGCGCAAGGTGGAAGGCCGTAACTTCGATATCCGTAAGTCGCTGCTGGAATATGATGATGTAGCCAACGACCAGCGTAGCGTGATCTATGATCAGCGTAACGAGGTGATGGCGTCGAACGATATCTCCGAGACCATTGCATCGGTCCGTGACGAGGTGATCGACACCAGTATCAGCGAACATATCCCGCCGCAGAGCCTGGAAGAGATGTGGGATGTGCCGGCGCTGGAAAAGGCACTGGAAAGCGAGTTCGCGCTCAAGCTGCCGGTTCAGCAGTGGCTGGATGAGGACGACTCTCTGCACGAGGAGAGCTTGCGCGAGAAGATCCGCGGCGAGATCCTGGCGGCTTACCAGGCGAAAGAAAATGCGGTAGGTGCCGAAACCCTGCGCATGTTCGAGAAGCAGGTGATGCTGCAGGTTCTGGACACGCTGTGGAAAGAGCACCTGCAGACCATGGACCTGCTGCGCCAGGGTATTCATCTGCGTGGCTACGCGCAGAAGAACCCGAAACAGGAATACAAGCGTGAAGCCTTTGCCCTGTTCCAGGACCTGCTGGAGAACATCAAGCGAGATGTGGTTCGTATCCTGAGTCACGTTCAGGTACGCCAGCCGGAAGAGGTTGAGCGTATGGAAGAGGAACGTCGTGCTCAGGCCGAGCGCCAGCAGATGAACTTCGAACATGCCCAGAGCAACAGCATGGGCGAAGACGGGCAGGCTGGTGCCGAGCAGAACGACCAGGGCGAAAACCCCGAGCCGTTCAAGCGTGATACGCCGAAGGTGGGCCGTAACGACCCCTGTCCGTGCGGCTCCGGCAAGAAGTACAAGCAGTGTCACGGTAAACTCAGTTAATCAACGTCCGATAACGATTTAAGGAAACAGCATCATGGCAGTTGGTCCGGCTACTTTGCCTCAATTACATCCGGTAAACGGGTTTCGTCTCGGTATTGCATCGGCGGGGATCAAGAAACCGGGCCGACGTGATGTGGTGCTGATGGAGATGGCCGAAGGCAGCTCCGTCGCGGGTGTGTTCACCCTGAACGCCTTCTGTGCCGCTCCGGTACGTATCTGCAAGCAGCACCTGGCAGTGTCACCGGCGCGTTACCTGCTGGTCAACACCGGCAATGCCAACGCCGGTACCGGCGATCAGGGCATGACCGATGCGATGACCTGCTGCCAGGCCGTGGCCGAGCGCTGCGAGGTGCCGGTCGAAGCGGTGCTGCCGTTCTCCACTGGTGTTATCGGTGAGCCGCTGCCGGTGAGCAAGATCGTCAGCGTGCTGGAAGATGCCAAAGCCGACCTGTCCGAGAACAACTGGGAACAGGCGGCATGGGGCATCATGACCACCGACACCCGTCCCAAGGCTGCAAGCGAGCAGATCGAATACCAGGGCAAGACCATCACCCTGACCGGTATCTCCAAGGGTTCCGGCATGATCATGCCCAACATGGCCACCATGCTGGGCTATGTGGCGACCGATGCCGAAGTGCCGCAGGCACTGCTGCAGCAGTGGATGAGCAAAGTCGCAGACCGTTCCTTCAACCGCATCACGGTTGACGGCGATACCTCGACCAACGATTCCTGCATGCTGGTGGCCACCGGTGCCAGCGGCGTGCGTATCGACGGCTCCGACTACGAGCTGGCGGCGCTGTTCACCGAAGCGCTGGAGCGGGTCATGCTGGATCTGGCGCAGGCCATCGTCCGTGACGGTGAGGGTGCGACCAAGTTCGTCGAAGTCTGTGTCGAATCCGCCGGTACCAGCCAGGAAGCGCTGGATGTGGCCTACACCATCGCGCACTCGCCGCTGGTCAAGACCGCGCTGTTCGCCAGCGATCCCAACTGGGGCCGTATCCTGGCCTGTGTCGGTCGTGCCGGTATCGACAACCTGGACCTGGATGCGCTGCAGATCTACCTCAACGATGTCTGCATCGTCGAGAACGGCGGCCGCGCGGCCAGCTACACCGAGGAAGCCGGTCAGGCGGTGATGGACGGCGAAGAGATCCTGATCCGTGTGGTTCTGAACCGCGGTCAGGTGATCGAGCGCGTCTGGACCACCGACCTGTCCCACGACTACGTCAGCATCAACGCGGACTACCGCAGCTGATCTGACCTGCCCAAACTGATATGTCCAAACTGATCCACGTTGCCGCGGCCGTCATTCGTGACCGCCGCGGTTGTATTCTGATCGCCCGTCGTCCTGACGATAAGCACCAGGGTGGCCTCTGGGAGTTTCCCGGGGGCAAGGTAGAGCCCGGTGAGCCGGTTGCCGATGCGCTGGCGCGCGAGCTGCACGAAGAGCTGGGTATCCGCGTCACCTCCGCCCGTCCACTGATCCTGATTCCCCATCACTATCCCGATAAATCGGTGCTGCTGGATGTCTGGGAGGTGGACGGCTTTGACGGTGAGGCGCATGGTGCCGAAGGCCAGCCGGTCTGCTGGGTTGCGCCGGAAGAGCTCGATGACTACACCTTCCCGGCGGCCAATACGCCGATAGTGGCGGCGGCCCGATTGCCTGAGCGCTTGCTGATCACCGGCTCTGCTGCTTCGCCAGAGGAGTACGCGGGGTGCCTGCGGGGGGCTCTGGAGCAGGGGGTAAGTCAGGTGATGCTGAGGGCCAAGGCACTCTCCGAGGATGAGTTTGCCGACCTCTACCGATCACTGCTGCCACTGTGCGAACAGAAGGGCGCCTTGCTGGGTGTGAATACCTCGGTCGAACAGGCCAATACGCTCGCTGCCGAGCATCTGCACCTGACCTCTGAGCGCCTGCAGGCGCTGGCTTGCCGCAGCGAGTTCAGCGGCCGCTGGCTCAGTGCGTCCTGTCACAACGCCGAGCAGATCCGTATGGCGGAAGAGAAGGGCATCGACTTCATTACCCTGTCACCGGTGCAGGCGACCTCATCCCATCCGGGGGAGCCGGTGCTGGGCTGGGCGCAGTTTGCCGAACTGGTCGCGGAATCTACCCTGCCGGTCTATGCCCTCGGCGGATTGGGTGAAGATGATTTGGCCAGGGCGCGAAAACATGGAGCACAGGGAATAGCGGCCATCTCGGCCTGGTGGTAAAACACAGGCATTACGGCAACGAGCCAGTTGGTTATCGGCTTTTTAGTCGCAGGCATAAAAAACGGCACACTCATCCGAGGTGCCGTTTTTTTGTTTCAAGTCTTCTACTTAGTCTTCGATGATGCGCATCGACAGATCCACCGCACGGCAGTGCTTGGTCAGCGCACCGATGGAGATGTAATCGACGCCGGTGTTGGCATAGTCGAGCAGGGTTTCGTCGGTGATGTTTCCGGAAGCTTCCAGCTTGGCGCGACCGGCCGTCTGGGCCACAGCGGCGACCATCCGCTCCGGACTGAAGTTGTCCAGCATGACGATATCGGCTCCGGCCATCAGTGCGCGTTCCAGCTGCTCTTCGGTTTCTACCTCGATTTCAACCGGCTTGCCAGGGTGATTCTGGCGTGCGGTTTCGATCGCCTGCTCGATACCACCACAGGCCATGATGTGGTTTTCCTTGATCAGGAAAGCATCGTAGAGACCGATGCGGTGGTTGGAGCAGCCGCCACAGCTGACCGCGTATTTCTGCCCCATGCGCAGGCCGGGAATGGTCTTGCGGGTATCCAGCAGGGTAACCGGTGTGTCGGCGACACGCTGGGCATATTCGTGGCTGACGGTCGCAGTGCCGGACAGTGTTTGCAGGAAGTTCAGTGCCGCACGCTCACCGGTAAGCAGGGAGCGAGCCGAACCTTCCAGGCGGAAGAGTACCTGATCTCGCTCTACCAGCTCGCCATCCTTGACCAGCCATTCAATCTTGACGCTTGGGTCCACCTGGCGGAAGACTTCGTCCACCCAGGCCTGGCCGCACACGACAGCGGTCTGGCGCGAGATCACCCGGGCCTTTTTCTGGTCGCTGGCCGGAATCAGCTCAGCGGTGATATCGCCGTTGCCTACATCCTCTTTGAGGGCGGTGCGAACATTCTCTTCAATGATCGGTTTGAGCTCGGTCAGCGTCAGCATGGTGGCGGGCCTGTCCCTATGATGTACTATGGAGCGCGCATTTTACCGGAAATAGGGCAGCCTGAGTATGCTGTCGGAGTACACCCTTTGGACCAGACGCGCTTGACCATCATTGACCACTGTATCGAGGGCACGCGACGCCTCGCTTCGCCCAATTGCAACGAGCGTCCAGAGGGCGAGATTTCGCTGCTGGTGATTCACAATATCAGTCTGCCTCCCGGGCAGTTCGGAGGTGGTCATATTGCCGAACTGTTTACCAATCGTCTGGATCCGAACGGGCACCCTTTCTTTAAAGAGATCGAGGGGCTGGAAGTATCCGCGCATCTACTGATTGAGCGTGACGGCCAGATGACCCAGTTTGTGCCTTTTGATCGCCGGGCCTGGCATGCGGGCAAGTCCTGTTTCCAGGGACGCGAAGCCTGCAATGACTTCTCCATCGGTATCGAGCTGGAAGGGACCGACGAAGTGCCTTATACCGATGCGCAGTACCAGGCACTGGTCGCGGTTACCCAAGCACTGCTACAGGCCTACCCGGGCCTGACCCGCGATCGGATCACTGGTCACAGCGATATCGCCCCGGGTCGCAAGACCGATCCCGGTCCGGCGTTCGACTGGGCGCGTTTTATTGATGCGCTTGGATGATTTGAGAATGGTTTTCAATTATTATATCGACCCCGATTTTCTTGCGTTCCGAGGACAGCATGGCCGCTTTGCTCAGTATTGAAGGTCTCAAATGTGCATACCAATCGCAGACAGTGCTGGATGGCGTTGCTCTGTCGATGGAGCAGGGCGAGATCGCCTGCCTGCTGGGGCCCAGTGGCTGTGGCAAGACCACGGTACTCAGAGCGATTGCCGGTTTTATCAGTCCTCTGGCGGGACAGGTACGACTGGGTGAGCAGGTGATCAGCAGTCCTGATCAGGTGGTGCCGCCGGAAAAGCGCGGCATGGGCATGGTGTTTCAGGACTATGCGCTCTTTCCGCACCTGAGCATTGCCGACAACATCGCCTTTGGTCTCAGCGGTCTGGGACGTGTCGAAAAGCGCAAGCGGATTCAGGAAGTACTGGACCTGGTCGAGCTGCCCGACTTGAGTACCCGCTACCCGCATGAACTCTCTGGTGGTCAGCAGCAGCGTGTGGCGCTGGCACGCGCGCTGGCGCCCGATCCCCGTCTGCTGCTGATGGACGAACCCTTCTCCAACCTGGATACCGATCTGCGCCGCCAGTTGTCGCAGGAAGTGCGCGATATTCTCAAGCAGCGTGGCATCGCCGCCATCATGGTGACCCACGACCAGCAGGAAGCCTTCACCATCAGTGACAAGATCGGCATCCTCTCTGCCGGCAAGGTACAGCAGTGGGGCACGCCCGAGCAGCTGTATTACCAGCCAGCGACCCCGGAAGTGGCCGCGTTCGTCGGCAAGGGCGAGCTGTTCGGCGGCAAGGTGAACGAAGTCATGGCGGTAGAGACCGAACTGGGGCTGCTGGAGTTTGCCGAACCGCTGGGCGTTGACGGTGGCTGTGATGTTCAGCTGTTCCTGCGACCGGGTGACCTTTACCTGAGTCACGACGGTGGAGTACCGGGTGAAATTGTCGGATCCGAATTCCAGGGGAGTCAGACACTTTATCGCGTCCGGCTAGGCTCAGGGCGTGAAGTCGAAGTACTGGAGCAGGGGCTGCACCGCTACCCCGAGGGCGAGCGCCTGAGTGTTCATGTGACCGCCCACCGACCGATCATTTTTTCCTCCTGCCCGACCCGCTGATCCTGATAGCAGGTTCTGGCACGGAGCCTGCCTAATTCCTGTTAAATGCCCTGATATAGGGCTAATTTCTGGGTGCTTTCTACTCCAGCAGTGTATTGAGTGCCGGCTCACGCTCGCCTGCATGCTTTTGGTTCATGCCCCGGGGATCTTCATAACCGGCCCTGCACTGCTCCAAACCCAGCTCGGGATTACGGCCAGTGCCGCCGAGGTGCTCTACTGGATCGCCAATGGCAAGACCAACCAGGAGATTGGCAAAATCCTCGGTATGAGCCCGAGAACAGTCAACAAGCACCTGGAGCAGGTGTATCCGGCACTGGGAGTGGAAAATCGCACCGCAGCGGCAGGCGTGGCACTGCGGATCATGGTGCGGGAGAGAAGCTGCCCTGAGGAAAGTGTTTGAAGCCGATGATCTGAACGACACTACAGCGTTGTTGCCCTTGGGGGAGGATCGATGTCAGGAATCTCGCCATCGCGCTTGCCGGGTGGGCAGATGGAATAGCGCTTATGTCGAAAACATTCAATATCCATCCTCAGGCATTCGCTACCTTCTCATACTCAATCTATGAGGAGACACAACATGGCACTACGCACAAATTACTTCGAGCTGGCACCTAAGGCGATTCATATTCTGATGAGCCAGGAAGACTATCTGGCTGAGCAGTTTGCGGCTTCAGACACTGTCACGAAGCGCACCTGGGAGCTGGTCAAGCTAAGAGTATCGCAGATCAACCAGTGCGCCTTCTGTGTTGATATGCATAGCAAGGAGCTGATGAGTCAGGGAGAAACCCCGGAACGTATCATTGGCTTGAGTGCATGGCGTGACATGCCGATGTACTCCGGGACTGAACGGGCGGCTCTGGAGTGGGGGGAGCATTTGACGACGGGGCAACGGGTGGACGATATTCGTCACCAGGAGGCCGTTCAGTCACTAGGTGAGCAAGCCGTGGTGGATTTGACCATTGCCGTCAATGCCATCAATAGCTGGAACCGAATCGTCAAGGCGTTCAAACCAGAGGTCGGCAGTTATAAACCGCGATAAACCCATTCAACAGGCGTTCAGTTTTTTACTGTTCCAGCCTTCAGGTCCACTGTCCGCATTGGTGCAGGGGGTATGGTCGGCTTCTGTTCTGCAGCCCGCCCCCCTCGTGAAGCCGCTTTATGCCGATGCCGGCAGTGGCATTCTGTTCAATCTATGTGGCGAGGTCACCATGGGGGATGCCGCCCTGCCGGAAGGTGTGATCATGCTGCCGGTGAAAAAAATGGCAGAGAAGATTGTCATGTCTCCGGGGGCACGGCTGGCCGGTATTCGTTTTCATCCGGCGATTGGCTACGGTGTTTTAGGGCGGCACTACGATAAGCCGACGTTGTTATTGCCGGCAGATGATCAACTGTACCATCTCTATAAAATGTTCACGGAGCTGCAACTGATGACGCAGGATAACACGCGTCAGGTTGAAGCCCTTTCTCAGTGGGCACACCATAACCTGGACTTTACCAATGTGATTCCAGACTGCCTTGAAACAGCGCTTGAATCGATCGAGCAGGGTGACTCGCCTGGCCAACTGAGCGAAAGCGCACCGCTGAGCCAGCGCCAGATCGAGCGTCATTTCCGCTCCTGGCTGGGTATGACGCCCAAACACTATCAGCGTATCTTGAGGATAAAACAGGCGATCTGTTTTCTGCGGGGGCATAAAAACGCCAACTTGGCTGATGTCGCTTATGCATTTGGGTTCAGTGATCAGGCCCATATGACCCGGGAGTTCCGCACGATTGCCCGTATCACCCCACGGCAGGTGTGACGGGTGCTGGAAGAGGGGGCTTGCGCATCTGTTGCATGCCTATGGAACCAATCGGGGGCGGCTAGGGGTACCCGGACGTTCAGCTATAGTCGCAGGCGCTGTTAACCCTGGGATATGAGGGAAGGCTGGGCTTAGGGATTTCGGTACAGCGTCTTGATCAGGTGATAGCCAAAGCGGGTTTTAATCGGCCCGTGTACCTTGTACAGGGGGCGCTTGAACACCACGTCATCGAAGGCTTTTACCATATCGCCGCGGCGAAACTCACCCAGGTCGCCGCCTCGCTTACCGGACGGGCAGATGGAATGGCGCTTGGCCAGGGCATCGAACTTTTTGCCGCGCTTCAACTGGTCAAGAATCTCCAGTGCTTCTTTCTCTGTCTTTACCAGTATGTGCACTGCGGATGCTGTCGCCATATCGTGTCTCGCTGATCAGGTCGGAAATAGGCCGTTATTCTATCCTAAGCTGGTCAGAACAAGTACAGCAGGAACGGGATACCATCGCTGAGTAAATCACTCTGAATCATCTTGCTGAAGCCAGTTGCTTGGTTGAAGAGTCTTTCGATAAAACCGAGCGTTTAGAAGATGTTCCCCAATCCCATCAGTTAGTGGGTGCACTGAGAAAAGGTGGATGTGCAGGACTCGCTTTTACTGGTGAACGGGGTGGGGCACAATCGCCAAGCGTACATTACCACTCCTGTAGCCGAGCCTTATGTCCCGTACCGAACGTCTTTTAGACATCCTGCAGATCCTCCGCCGCCACCGTCGGCCGGTGAGAGGCGCCGTATTGGCAGAGGAAACCGGGATTTCCCTGCGTACGCTCTACCGTGATATCGCTACGCTCCAGTCGATGGGGGCGGAGATCGATGGTGAGCCCGGGCTGGGCTATGCGTTGAAGCCGGGCTTTCTGTTGCCGCCGCTGATGTTCTCGCCCGAGGAGATTGAGGCCCTGGCGCTGGGGCTGAAATGGGCCGGGGAGCGTACTGATGGACCCATGGGGCAGGCGGCGCGGGACGCCATGGCTAAACTTGAAGCCGTATTACCACCGGAACTGCGTCAGCGCTTCGATGACGATGCTCTGGTGATTGTTCCCTGCAGGAGGCCACCGCAGCGTGAGGATCTGCCGTTGATTCGTCAAGCCCTCAACGAGGAACGCAAGCTTTCCCTCCACTATACGGACCAGAGCGGGGCAAGGACCGATCGCGTGGTCTGGCCGGTGACCGTCGGTTTCTTTGATTCGGTCCAGGTCCTGGCGGCCTGGTGTGAACTGCGCAATGACTACCGCCACTTCCGTATAGACCGTATTCTGGAGGCCCAGGTACTTTCCGAGAAGACACCCAAACGTCGTTTCCAGATGATGAAGGAGTGGCGGAAAACACTACTGACAGAAACTGACAGTGGCGGGCATTAAAGTCTCCATACACCAAGTGAAAGGAGAAACGCATGACCAAGGAATTGATTTTCTATACCAACCCCCAATCCCGTGGGGCCATTGTGCACTGGATGCTAGAGGAAATCGGCCAGCCGTATTCGGTCCGGGTCTTGGAGTACGACACTACCATGAAAACGCCTGAATACCTGGGCATCAACCCAATGGGAAAGGTGCCCGCTATCCAGCATGGTGATGTGGTTGTGACCGAGGCTGCGGCTATCTGTGCCTATCTGGCCGATGCATTCCCGCAGGCAGGCCTTGCCCCGGCACTGGAAAACCGGGGCGAGTATTATCGATGGCTGTTCTTCGCGGCGGCCTGCGGAGAGCCTGCAATGTTCGATAATGCCGCTGGTTGGAAAGCCGATACTGCCGACCTGCAGCGTAGTATTGGCTATGGCACATTCGAGATGACCTTCGACACTTTGGCGGGCTGGTTGGCCGGACGATCCTATGTGGCCGGTGACCGGTTCAGTGCGGCGGATGTCTATGTAGCTTCGCTGCTCAACCTCGGGATGGACTTCAACCTTATTCCGCGAAAACCGGAATTTGAAGCCTATGTCGCCCCGTTACTGGAGCGTCCCGCCAAGAAGCGGGCCGATGCCATGATTCAGGGGCTGATGGCACAGGGCGTCTAGGCAATAGCTTAGCGCTCCCGGGCCACTGTCTCGGTGGCCCGGTTCCCGGCGCAGGCCTGGTGGGCAGTACTGTCCATTCCAGCTCTTCAGTGCTTGCTCAGTACCGTTTCCTGACCACAGGCGCCTTTTACTGTCGGTCAGGGAGAGAGGTAACATAGACGCCATAACACTCCCAAAACTTTCAAATCGGAGCGCATATGAAAGTCATGATTGATCTCTGTGTCATCCCTATCGGCGTTGGCGTTTCGGTATCCGAGTATGTCACGGCCTGTCAGCGGGTGCTTGAAGAAGCCGGTCTTGAGCATCAGATGCATGCCTACGGTACCAACATAGAGGGTGACTGGGATGAGGTCATGGCAGCGGTGAAGCGCTGTCACGAGGTGGTACACGAGATGGGAGCTTCGCGTATCAGCTCGTCCATGCGCCTGGGCACCCGGACGGACCGGGAGCAGAGCATTCAGGATAAAATTCAGAGTGTGACCGACAAGCTGGCCGCGGATTGAGCGGTACGGTGAATGATGACGCCATGAGCAAGCCCAAAAAATCCAACTACCTCAGCTGCTACAGCCCTCAGGTTCAGCAGCAGGCGCAGGCATTGCTGGATAACGAAAAATCCGCTGCCTGGCTGCTGAAGAAGCACCCTCAGGCGCATGAATTGGCCTCGGAAAAGGCCCTGTATGAATACGCCCAGGGCATCAAGAACCGGTTCATGCGCAGCTCGTCGCCGATCAGCAAGGTGATCTATGACGACAAGATCCACATCATCAACAATGCGCTGGGGTTGCATACCTATGCGTCACGGGTTCAAGGCAAGAAGCTGAAATCGAAAAACGAGATTAGGATCTCCTCCCTGTTCCGCAAGGTACCGGAGCCGTTCCTGCGCATGATTCTGGTGCATGAGCTGGCGCATCTGCGTGAGAAGGAGCACGACAAGGCGTTCTACAAGCTCTGCTGCTATATGGAGCCGGATTACCACCAGCTGGAGTTTGAGCTGCGCCTGTACCTGTGTCATCGCGATCGCTTTGGCGATCTGTGGTGAAAGGCGAGGGGAGAAAGCCGGGCCACAAAGAGCAGGAGCCCGGCTGAAGGCGTTGTCTCAAACCGGATTAGAAATCCAGTTGGGCACTCAGGATGAATGCACGACCCGGGCCGGGCAGGCGGCCCACCGGGCTTACATCGGCACCACGGAAGTAGTAGTCCTCATCCAGCAGGTTGTTGGCTGAAAGGGCCAGCTGAAGCTGCTTGTCGCTACCCAGGTTGAAGTCTCGTGCAACGCGGGCGTTGATCAGCGTGTAGCTTGGCAGTTTGCCAGCACTGCCATTGGCTGTTTCCGTTTCGGTGTTGGCGGCATCGCTGAAGCTGCTGCTGACATAGGTACCGGTCAGGCTGCCTTGCCACTGGTTGTGCTGATAAACCACGTTGGCCCCCCAATGATGATGCGGAGCGTTTGGCAAGTCATTGCCGATATTGTCGCCACTGCGTTGCTCGGTATCCAGGTAGGTGTAGCTGAGGCCCAGTTTGAGCCGGTTGCTGGCTTGCCAGTCGCTGCTCAGCTCGACGCCCTGAGAGCGGGCTTCGCCCAGGTTGATGTAGGTGTTGCTGGGCTTGTCGTACTGAATCAGGTCTTCGTGATCGATCAGGAAGAGCGTCGCGCCGGCAGACAGATCAGGTGTGGCTTGCAGGCGAGCGCCCAGTTCGTAGTTCCAGGCCAACTCGTTGCCCACTTCGCCGGGCTTGGTCACCTGAGCGGTTTGTACCGGCACCAGCGAGCGTTGGGCGTTGGTGTAGACGAAAAGATCGTTGGTGGCCTGATAACCGATGGTCAGGCCCGGCAACCACTTGCTGACACTGTTCTCGTCGACTGCACCCGAAATGCCATCGTTGTAGTCGGTTTTCACGTTTTCATAACGGATACCGGGTGTTACATCCAGACGACCGTTCATCAGACTGATGGTGTCGCTGGCATAAGCGGCCCAGGCGTCAGTCTCAAAGTGCCAGTCGCGCACATTGGAATAGTTGTCAGATGCGAACTCAAGTCGATTGACGTCGAACTCTACTTCCTCACGAATATAGCGTGCACCCAGGGTGATCGTATGGTTGTCCTGACGCAGTGTCAGTCGCGGCTCGGTGCCGTAGACAGTGAACAGTCTTGGCGAGTCTGCCAGATGAGTTGATGGCAGGGCCGGGTCGGCCCAGTGGTCACCGGTGCCCAGGCGCTGGCCGAAATAGAACGTGCGATCGGCGTCGTGGGCAAAGTTGCGCCACTGGAACTCGACATCGTCGTTTGGTGTATAGGTCCAGGTGACGGTGCCGCGCAGCATGTCAGCGTTATAGCCGTCAAACGGGCGCTGGGATTGGGTGAGGTCGTCTTCGTAGGCTGCGGGGCTAAGAGCGCCTGGCAGGCTGGCATCGACATCGTAGTACTGCAGTTGGGCGGCTATTTCGTGCTCAAGGTTGGGGGTGTAGCGTGCGTCCAGAATCACGTTGCTCACGTCGGTGTCAGAGTTTTTGCGAGCGCCTTCACCGTTTTGCATGTTGACCTGCAGCTGCAGGGCCAGCTGCTCATTGACCGCGCCACCGACACGGTAATAGAAGTCATTCATCAGGTTGCCGGTTTCTTCACTGATGACAACCTGTTCACGGATGGTCTGCGACAGCTCATTGGGAATAGCCCGCGTGTGCAGGTTGATCACACCGCCCAGGTTGTTGGGGCCATAATGAACGGCGGCGCCGCCGCGCACCACATCGATGCTCTGAATGCTGGGAAAGGTGACCGGAAACAGGGAGACGCCCACGTTGGTGTACGGACCGATGGCGATGGGGTAGCCGTCCACCAGGAACTGAACACGCTCACTGCGCAACGGGTTCATGCCGCGTACACCGATATTGGGCAGAATACCGGTGCCAGTTTCATCCAGAATCTGCAGGCCGGGCGTGCCGCGCAAGGCATCTTCCAGGTTGAGTGCACCGCGCTCATGCAGTTCTGCTTCGGTAATCAGATTGCGTGAACCGGGGTAGACCCTGATCTCCTCCTCGCTGGCGTTACCCAGCCAGTCACCGGTAATCACCAGAGTGTCCTGAGTGGTCTCGGCCTGGGCCATTACAGAGAAGCTGGCCAGCAGGCAGCTGCAGTACAGGGCCTTGCGGGCAAAAGGGTGTTTTGGTGACGTGCTCTTTGTGCTCATCAAACTGCGTTCCCGAATTGGTTAAGACACAAGCATCGAGTCGTTGGGCGCGGTTTAGGCTGTTTGAGTGAGGGAGAAGCCTGTCCTGCAGCGGGTACTCGATACGATGTGGGCGGGATCATAAAAGCATATTGGCGCCATTACAACATAATGATAATAATTATCACTTGGTCTTCGTATTCTATATTTGCGTGAGGGTGGCGCTGGCCGGGCAGGAAATCAGTCGCAGCAATCAGGCGTTCAGTTCGGTATAACTTTCACGCCAGCGGTTGAGATGGGTGTGAATTAGCGCCTGCAGCCGAATCAGGTTTTTCTCTCTCAGCGCCTCGACCATATCCAGGTGGTCCTGCGCACTGGCCTCTTGCGTACTGCGTTTGGTCCAGCCACGGTCGGCGCTGCCGACACCGCGCTCACGCATCTCATCGACCATACGGGACAGGTGAGGGTTGCGGCAGTATTCGTTGAAGCAGCGATGGAAAGCGAAGTTAAGCTCCATCATGCGGGTCTGGTCCTGGTTTTGAACGGCGTTGCGGAAGGCCTGAGCGAAGGCGGTCAGTTGATTCAGGCCTGTCTCGTCCATGTTGAGCATCACTTTGGCCGCGATCGCACACTCGATGAGTTCGCGCGCTTCGGTAATGGCCATGCGTTCCTGCAGGGAATGTTCGATGACTCTGTAGCCCTTGTAGGGCACATGCTGCAGGAAACCACTGCTATGCAGCTCGCTCAGCGCCGCGCGTACGGTGAAGCGGTTGACGTTGTAGGTTTCCTCTACATCAATCTGTTTAAGCCACTCACCCGGACGGTAATGGCCCGAGCCGATGGCCTGCTTGAGTTTGCTGACCAGGGCCCGGGATGCCTGGTCGGAAATCGATTTACCTTTGCTGCTCATATGTATCCCTGTCAGTGATGACTGAATCCTGTCCATGTTTTGATACCGGTGATGAGGGTATCGAAAAAAGATCGATTTTGGCGCCAATTATGCCATAATGCGCCACCTTAATGTGAATGATTCTGATTAGGTTTTCTTAATGGCGATAAGGCTACTCCGCAGGCTGCTGATATGTCTGGCGGCTGTGCCGCTGGTGGCGGCGGCCATTACGGTAACAGACGACCGTGGCGAGCAGGTTCAGTTGACCCGGTCTGCTGAGCGGGTCGCCAGCATTTCAACTTTTGGTGCCGACCTGCTATTGGCGCTCGGTATTAAACCGGCTGCCATTACTCGCTTTGGTCCTTTTGCCCAGCCGGATTATCTTGGTGACAGGCTGGATGGCGTTCCCGTTATTGGCAGTCGCTCACAGGTCAATATGGAGCTGCTGTCGGAAGCAGGCCCGGATCTGGTGCTGGCCATTCGTCGTTATACCGAAAAGGATGCCAGTCGTTTTGCCGAGATCGCGCCCTATGCCGCACTTAACCTTGTAACGCTGAATGATAGCATCCGGGCGGTATCCATTGCCGGTAAGCTGGTGGGCCGGACAGAGGATGCCGAAGAGATGAATCGTCAGTTCCAGCAGCAGCTGGAACGCTACCGCGAGCAAGCACCCGGCGGGATTTCAGCCGCTCTGCTGGTGACCGGGGGAGAAGTACCTTTCATCTACTACGATCATTTTCTGACGGCTGAGCTGCTCAGCTGGCTGAATGTTACAAATGTGGGGGGCAAGTTGGTCAATCCCGAACAGGGCTTGCCTTTGGGGTACCGCATGCGCCTTGAAGACCTGCTGAAGCAGGACCCCGATGTGATTTTTCTGTTCGCGTCCAACAAGCAGCGTGCCTTCACCCACAACCCGATCTGGCCCTATCTGAAAGCCGTTCGTCAGGGGCAGGTGTACGAAGTAGGACAGCACTGGAAGGAAGCGGCGGGTCCGGTCGCCCGCTCACTGGTAGTGCAGGAGATGGCACACAGGCTCTACCCCGATCTTTTTGCCATGCCTGACGTGCCCGTCTCGCTGCGCAGCAAGCCTTATCGTTAGGCCTGTCCGTGATTATCAAACCAATTGCCGCGACAGCTGCGCTTTGTCTGCTGCTGATAGCCTTGTCCTTGATGACTGGTGCTCAGGTCTTTACCCCTGTGGATCTTTGGCGGCTCGCCCAGGGCGCTGGAGAGCCGGTGCAGGGGATCCTGTTCTGGGAGCTGCGTCTGCCACGTACCCTGCTGGCGCTGCTGGTGGGCGCTGCGCTGGCGACGGCCGGTGGCATCATGCAGGGCGTGACACGAAATCCGCTGGCAGCGCCTGATCTGACCGGCGTCGTTGCCGGAGCCGCATGCCTGGTGGTGATCCTGAGTACACTGGCATCGGTGGATGCGGCCTGGTTTCCGCTGGCCGGGATTGCGGGTGGTGCGCTGGCAGGAGGGCTGACGTTTGTACTGGCCTGGAAAAACGGATTGATGCCGGTTCGTGTGGTGTTGGCCGGTGTGGCTATAAGTGCGGTGTGTGTCGCTGTGATGACCGGCTTGCTGGTGTTCTCGGGGGCCGAGGCGGGCGAGCTTTTCTTCTGGCTTGCCGGTGGTATCAGCGGTCGTGGCTGGGAGCAGCTTGAGCAGGTCATCATCTGGATTGCACCGCCCCTGTTGCTGGTCGTGGCTTTGGCCCGGCGGTTCCGGGTGTTACTGCTGGATGATGCCATGGGGCGCAGTCTGGGCGTATCGGTATCTCGCTGGCGACTGGTGTTCATGTTGCTGGCGGTGGGGATGACGGCCGGTGCGGTAACAGTAGCCGGGCCGGTCGGCTTTATTGGTTTGGTTGTACCCCATATTACGCGGCAGCTGCTTTCTGAACAGTCCCTTGGCTGGCTGCCGCTGAATGCTGTGCTGGGTGCGCTGCTGTTGCTCTCGGCTGATGTGTTGGCACGCTTGCCGGTGGCAGTACAGGAAATTCCGCTGGGTGTAGTGACAGCGCTTTTGGGTGGCCCTTGGCTGATCCTGCTGATGCGCAAGGATTTCGGGAGGGTTGGATGAACAGAATCGGGATTGCGCCCCTGGCCTGCTGGATCTTGTTGCCTCTGGTTATTGGGTTGAGTTTGCTGCTGAGCCTCTGTCTCGGAGCCGCTTCACTCAGTCCTGAGCAGGTTTTCGCAGCGCTGACAGGCACCGGGAGTGAGCATGGCCAACGGGTGGTCTGGGATTTACGCTTGCCCAGAGCGTTGCTGGCCGCCGTTGTCGGGCTGCACTTTGCGCTTTCGGGCTTCATATTGCAGGCGCTTAGCCGCAACCCCCTGGCAGACCCCGGGATTCTGGGGATCTCTGCGGGCGCAAGCCTGGCGGCGGTGCTGCTGGTGGTTGCGGGTGCGATGCTGCCGGCTGGGGCCAGTCTCTATTTGCAAGGTGAGCAACTGCTGGCCTGGCTGCCTCTGGGAGCCTTGGCTGGCGGTGTGTTGGCTGCAGCCGGGGTATATCGACTGAGCGGGGCGGGCCGATTGACCCCGCTCAGGCTGATTCTGACCGGTGTTGTATGTGCTGCCGTGCTCAATGCACTGATGACGGGGGGGTTGGCACTTTGGGGACAGGCCCATACTGAAACCCTGGTGGCCTGGCTGGCAGGCAGTCTGCACGGGCGTGAATGGCACTATATATGGGTGATTCTGCCTTGGACTCTGCTCGGGCTGACCGGGGCCGCTTTGATCGTTAAACCCTTGGGCGTGCTGCGCCTGAATGATGAGCAGGTACTGAGCCTGGGGGTTAATCTGGGGCGCTGGCGTCTGCTGGTTTTACTGGTGGCCACGCTGCTGGCGGCCAGTGCCGTTGCAGTGGCCGGTCCGATTGGATTCGTTGGACTGGTGGTGCCGCATATGGCGCGCTGGCTGGTACCCGGAGCGCTGCTCCATCAGCTGGGCATTTCGGCGTTGCTGGGCGCCTTACTGGTGCTTGTGGCTGATCTGGCTGGGCGTACTCTGGTGGTACCTTTCGAACTGCCCGTGGGCGTGCTCTGTGCCCTGATCGGTGTGCCCGCCTTTCTGTATCTGCTGAAACAGCAGCCTTGATGTTATGGGGAATGAAATGAGCCTGAACGCGGAACAGGTGCAGCTGGGGTATGACGGCAGCACCATTATCGAGAACCTGAGCGTAGAGGTTCCCATGCAGCAGGTGACGGCTCTGATCGGTCCCAATGGCTGCGGCAAGAGTACGCTGCTGAAAGGTCTGGCCGGCCTGCTCAGGCCAACCCGTGGTGGTATTGAGCTGAATGGTCGCTCACTGGAAAGCTGGCCGCGTCGGGAGTTGGCGTTTGAAGTTGCCATGTTGCCGCAAAAGCCGGTGGCTCCCGAAGGCATTCGGGTGCGTGAGCTGGTCGAGTACGGGCGCTTTCCCTATCAGGGGCTCATGCGCGGTGCCAGCCGGGAGGACAGGGCGGTCGTGGCCTGGGCGATGGAGCAAACGGGCGTCGCCGGTTACGCGGAAAAGCCGGTACAGGCCTTGTCCGGCGGCCAGCAGCAACGGGTCTGGATCGCCATGGCAATCGCACAGCAGGCAAACATCCTGTTGCTTGACGAGCCCACTACCTTTCTCGACTGGGGGCATCAGCTTGAGGTCTTGGAGTTGTTGGCCAAACTCAATCGTGAGCAGAAACTGACCGTTGTGATGTCTCTGCATGACCTTAACCAGGCGGCACAGTTTGCTGACCATGTACTGGTCATGCAGCAGGGGACTCTGTTGGCAGCGGGGGCTCCAAAAGAGGTCATCGAAACCGAGATGCTGGCAAGCGTATTCAATGTTGATGCCGACGTGGAAATCCGTGCCGATGGTAAGCCCTATTGTCTGGCAAAGGGATCAATGAACCGGTGTCGGGCACCGGAATGGATGAAGGATGCTGTGTGAGGGAACTGCAAAAACGTTACCAGCGGGGGCGCATCCCGTTTACGGCCTGTCAGGCTGATCCCCGTTTTTCATATTGTCTGTATGTGCCGAGTTGCCATCTGGAGCAGAGGCAGGCAGAGGCTCCACTGCTGGTTGTTGTACATGGCTCGGGGCGTACGGCCGAAGGGTTTCGGGATGCCTTTATCGAGTTTGCCGAAGAGCATGGCTGTGTGGTGCTGGCGCCCCTGTTTCCGCGAGGTGCGGTCAGCGCTGACGAGCCGGATGGCTACAAGCTTCAGCCTCCGCTTGGCTATCGCTATGATCAGGTACTGCTGTCAATTATTGAAGAAGTTGCTGCTGAATATCGGACTGCGCGGGAGTTCTATCTTTATGGTTTCTCAGGAGGCGCACAGTTTGCGCATCGGTTTGCATACCTACACCCCGGACGCCTGAAAGCTGTCTCCATCCATGCACCCGGTCAGATATGTTTGCCGCACAACATCGGGCCGTTCTTCGATGTGTCTAACATGGAGATGCTCCGGAACGTAAGGGTACACATGGCTGTTGGTTGCGAGGATACC
The DNA here is from genome assembly GCF_039523155.1 of Marinobacterium maritimum. Lineage (NCBI taxonomy): Bacteria > Pseudomonadati > Pseudomonadota > Gammaproteobacteria > Oceanospirillales > Oceanospirillaceae > Marinobacterium > Marinobacterium maritimum. The sequence continues at coordinate 190,171 of NZ_BAAAET010000001.1, forward strand.
CACAGCATTCAGCCTGAAATGCCCGATAACCAGGGACGTTCTCGCCGGACGCTATTATTGGAACTGTGTGAAGCATGGGAGCAGCAGGGGATTGGAGTAGAGCTGGACGAGGTCCCCGGAATAGCCCATGACGGTTTTGCGCTGCTGCCGGCGGGCCAGCGTTTCTTTGCACGGTTGTTGTTGCCCGATGGCAGTGGAGAGCAATACCAGGCTAATGCGGACTATTAAAACCTTTCAGCGACAATCTCAGGATAAAAAGTCTTCAGCTTCATCAAATCCCCAGGCTCATCCACATCCCACAGGGCGGGGCTTTCGGCCCACTTCCAGTTGAGTTGGGCAAGTCGCACTCGCGTTAGTCGAGCCACCTCTGAGGTGCTCCATGGGATGTCTGTAAAGAGGTCAGCATGAGCTCGATGTAAGCCCAGCAGCGCGTAGCCACCGTCGCTGACCGGACACAGGCAGGCATCATGCCGGGCCAGTGTCGTTGACATGGCGCGTAGCTGATGAGCGTTCAGGGCCGGGCAGTCTGTGCCAATCAGCATCACCGGGTGACCGTGCTGGAGACCACGTTCCGCTGCACTCATCATGCGTACACCCAAGTTGCCTTCAACCTGCTGTGTCAGCTCAATCGGGTCTTGTCTGCGCCATGGCTGCCAGTATTCTGCTTCCATCTCGGGGGCGACACATAGCTCGACTGGGCCTATATCGGCTGCCAGCGCTTGGGCGAGCGTGTGGCGTAATAGACGGTCTGCCAGGGCTGATGCTCCCAGCGGTCCCAGTGCTGGTATCAAGCGTGTTTTGGCAAATCCCGGTCGGGGTTCCTTGGCGATGATAATGATACGAGTTGTCTTCATCTGTATCGCTCCGCCAGCTTTTGGGCCGATGTGCCGCGCCAGTAGGCCCAGCGCAACTGCCACATCAGCAAGATTGTGCGCCAGCTGCCGTGGTGGTCCCAGCGCCGCCCTGAGGTTGTGACCCGGGTGCGTAAACAGGTCGGAGCGCTGACCTGCTTCAGCCGTTTACTGAGTTCAATATCCTCCATCAGTGGCTGAGAGGGGAAGCCACCCACGTGGTCGAACAATTCTCGTGTCATAAACATGGCCTGGTCACCCGTGGCAATACCGCTCAGGCGCGAGCGCACATTCATCAGGTAGGAAACGACCGGCAGCAGGCGGGAGCGCCCTTCAATACGGACATCGAAGCGACCCCATGACAGGGATGAGTCGGCAAGAGCGGCCTGTATCAGTTGATCCGCGTTGTTGGGCAGGCGGGTATCCGCATGCAGAAACACCAGGTTGGGCGCCTGGCTGTGTCGGGCGCCTGCGTTCATTTGGCTGGCGCGGCCCGGTGGAGCGTCCAGAACCGTGAAACCATGAGCACGGGCCGCCGCCGCCGTGCCATCCCGGCTGTCGCCGTCCACCAGCAGTATTTCAGCCCCGCGCTGTTGCCAGGTTCGCAGATGGTCGAGCAATGCGGGCAGGGTGTCGATCTCGTTCAAAACCGGCACGACGATTGCCCACTCAAACCGTGTGCTCATTCTAGCCTCTTCTCCATGCGTGATAGCGCTCAAGCCACTTCAGGGCCGCTTCCGGTGCATGTGCCTTTTTCCATTCACCGGCAGCATACTTGTTGGCTTCCGCCCAGGTCGGGTAGGTATGGATGGTGCCCAGAATCTTGTTGAGCCCCAGCCCGTGCTTCATGGCAAGTACAAATTCTGCCAGCAGCTCACCGGCATGTTCACCGACGATGCAGGCGCCCAGAATGCGATCCTTGCCCGGCTCGGTCAGCACTTTCACGAAGCCTTTAGGCTCGCTTTCGGTAATGGCTCGGTCCAGTTCATCCAGGGCATAACGAGTGATTTCATGCGCAACGCCGCGTTCAATCGCTTCCTGCTCACTCAATCCGACCCGTGCCACTTCCGGGTCGGTAAAGGTGGTCCAGGGAATGACGCGGTAGTCGGCACGGAAACGCTTGAACTGACCAAAGAGAGCGTTGACGGCGGCGTACCATGCCTGGTGGGCAGCGGTATGCGTGAACTGGTAGGGCCCGGCTACATCACCGACTGCGTAGATGTTGGGGTACAAGGTCTCCAGGTAGGCGTTGGTGGTCAGGGTACGGTGCGTTTCAATCCCCAGGGTTTCCAGCCCATAACCGGTCAGGCGTGGCTGTCGACCAACGGCGATCAGCAGCTCATCGAACGGCAGCTCTACTTCCTGTCCCTGATGGTCGCAGATCAGGTAGTTGCATCCATCGCGCTGCTTCGCCCGCAAGGTGGCATGATTCGTCAGCACGTCCACTCCTTCATCCTGCAGCGAGGCCTGAACCAGTTCAGCAACCTCGGTATCTTCCCGCGTCATCAAGCGCTCTCCCCGAACAACCTGAGTAACTTTAGAGCCCAGTCGCGCAAAGCATTGCGACAGTTCGCAGCCGATGGGACCGCCGCCCAGTACCACCAGGTGTTCCGGGGGAGTATCCCGCTCGGCAAATTTGTCCCAGAGCGTATCGCTGGTGACATAGCCGGTTTCATCCAGTCCTGGCAGAGGCGGTACGACCGGGCTGGCCCCCGTTGCCAGAATAATGCTGCGTGCAGTCAGGCGTCGGGTTTCGCCCTCATGCAGGCGTATCTCTACGGTCCAGGGATCAATCAGAGTGGCGTGGCCTTGCAGCACCTCAACCCCCAGGCCCGTGTAGCGCTCGATACTGTCATGGGGCTCTACCTTATGTATGACTGTCTGGATACGGGCCATAACAGCACGAAACGAAAATCGGGGTGCGGTCACATCCAGGCCGTAACGCTCCGCCTGCCTCATCTGGTGAGCCACCCGAGCGCTTTTGATCAACGCCTTGCTGGGCACGCAACCATAGTTCAGGCAATCACCGCCCATCTTGTGAGCTTCGACCAGGGTCACCTTCGCTTTGACGGCAGCGGCAATATAGGCCGATACCAGTCCGCCGGCACCGGCGCCAATCACGATCAGGTTGCGGTCAAATCGGGCCGGCTTTTGCCAGCGGCCATAGACGCGGCGCCGTTGAATCCAGCCGATCAGTTTTTTGGCCAATAGCGGGAACAGGCCCAGCAGCGCGAAAGAGATCAGCAGGTCCGGTGACAGAATGCCGGACAGGCTTTCCAGCTGGGCAATCTGTGTACCGGCATTCACGTACACCAGAGTGCCCGCCAGCATGCCAACCTGGCTTACCCAGTAGAAGGTCCAGGCCCTGATCGGCGTCAGCCCCATCAGCAGGTTGATCAGGAAAAAGGGAAACGCGGGCACTAGGCGCAGGGTGAAGAGATAGAAGGCGCCGTCACGCTCGATGCCTCGGTTGATGGCGTCCAGGCGGTTACCGAAGCGGGATTGCACCCAGTTCTGTAACAGGTAGCGTGATACCAGAAAGGCCAGAGTCGCCCCGATGGTGGAGGCAAAGGACACCAGCAGCAGGCCCTGCCCTAGTCCAAACAGCGCGCCACCGGCCAGCGTCATCACGGCCGCACCAGGCAATGAGAGGGCGGTCACAATGATGTAAAGCAGAAAAAAGCCGCCCGCCGTCAGCAAGGGGGCCTGACTGCGCCAGTATTCAAACTGTTCCAGCCCTGACTTAAGGCCGTCCAGAGTCAGCCAATGGTGCAGGTCCAGTATAAAGAAGGCGATGGCCACTGCGGCAATGACGGCCAGTATCAGCAGCTTTTTCATGCCGATTCACCCAGCGCGCCGCCACAGCTGCTGCCCTGACCGGCTGTGCAGCCGTAGCAGTGATCGGCAGTGCAGATCAGGTTGTTGTCGGTCAGATCAGTGTTGAGCAGCTCTTCCAGCGTACGTACGTTGCCGGGTATGGCCATCTCAAGCTGCTGATTGAAATCGCAGTCATACAGCCGGCCCTGCCAGTCCACACTCAGGGTGGTACGACACATCAGGTTGTCCAGGTTGCTTTGGCTGAAGTTATCCTTGAGCAACTGCATGTAGGGTTCGAACTGGCCCTTGGAGAGCAGCATGGAACCGAATCGCTTGATCGGCATATTGGTGATGGTGAAAAGCTGGTTGAAGCAGATGTCGAAATGCAGCTCAAGCTCGCGTCGGTAATCCGCTTCCAGAGCCTGTTGCGGCGGTGGCAGAAAAGGCCCTTGCGGGTTGTAGACCAGATTCAATACCAGGCCTGAATCAGGTTGGCCATAGCCGAGAGCATTCAGTTTCTGCAGTCCAGCAATGCTGAGGTCAAAAACGCCTTTACCGCGCTGCTTGTCTACATTGTCCATTGAGTAACAGGGGAGTGAAGCCACCACCTCGACCTTCTGTGCGGCCAGGAACTCGGCAAGTCCTTCCTGACCCTCCTCGAACAGAATGGTCAGATTGCAGCGGTCAATGACTCTGACGCCAAGCTGATGGGCCTCGCTTACCAGTTGGCGAAAGCGGGGATGCAGTTCCGGTGCGCCCCCGGTCAGATCGAGGGTCCCTATATTGCGGGCCTTCAGCACTTGGGGGATCAACTCGATCAGCGCGTCGTCCATCATCTCCGTACGGTTGGGGCCAGCATTGACGTGACAGTGCACGCAGGTCTGGTTACAACGGTATCCCAGATTTACCTGCAAGGTATCCGTCTTGGCACGGCGAATGGAGGGGAAGTCAGTCACTTCAAGCAGTTTGATCGTAGACAGCATGTCAGGCTCCTGCTAATGAAATCCGCTTGTGTTAGTTGTCAGTCAAGCCAAGACCTCACTTCCTTACAACTGGTTTGTGTTTTTTCCGCGTCAGCCGTTACGTGTTCATGCCGCTTGACGCAAGAATGGCTGGTATTAAAAACTTCCTTGAAGCCCGCGCCAGCCTGTTCCGTCATTTGACCGGCGGCGCCATTGCCCTGACCGGGGTGGTGATGGTGGCTGCCTGAGTTAGACTGTTCAGCATTCAGGCAAGGGGAGTGTCGGATGCTGAACAAACTCAATTTTCGTCACCTGTATCATTTCTGGGTGGTGGCCCGGGAGGGCAGTATGGCAAGGGCCAGTCAGGTACTCGAGCTGGCACCGCAGACGCTCAGCAGTCAGGTGGCGACCCTCGAAAGCGAAATCGGCGGCCTGCTGTTTCGACGTGAAGGACGGGGGTTGCGACTGACGGAGCTGGGCCTTACCGTGCAGCGTCATGCGGATGAGATCTTCGATGCCGCCGAGGCGCTGCAACAGGTGCTGGACATGCCAACGGATGAGCGCCCTTTGCGGCTTGCCGTGGGGCTCTCTGCTTCGATTCACAAGCTGATCGCCTGGCGTCTGATTGAGCCCGCACTGCATCTGGATCGAGAGCTCAGTCTCAGCTGCGAAACCGGGCGCACCCCCAATCTGCTGGAAGACCTCAAGCGCCACGATCTCGATCTGGTCCTGACGGACCGCCCCCCGGTACTGGATACCGAAACCCGATTGCATCTGCATGAGCTGGTTCGTTCGCCAATGAGCCTGTTTGCCGCCCCTGAGCTTGCCCGCACGCTCAAGATCGATTTTCCCGCCAGTCTCGATGGTCAACCTTTTTTGGCCAACGCCGTTGATGCACCCTATGTGAGTCAACTGATGCAGTGGTTTGATGACGTGGGCGTGCGGGTCTCGATGCGCGCCGAGGTCGATGACAGTGCGCTGATCAAGGTATTCGGTCACCACGGCATGGGGTTCTTTGCAGCACCCTCGGTGATCGCGGACGAGGTGTGCCGGCAGTATCAGGTTGTATGGATCGGGGAGGTTAAGACGGCACAGGACCGCCTTTATGCCATTACTCGAGGCGCCCAGCCATCACACCCGGCGGTGCAGGCGATCTGTCAGAGTCGATGGGAAGACTGTTCGAAAAAAGCTGATGGTTGAGATTAAGAAATCTGCTTTTTTCTTGTGTGTTCCTTGTCCATCATGAACTCGAGATCAAAAGACGAGGAGTCCGATCATGAAAGCGATTCATAAATACCGTCTCGAAGCGTCCGACAGTCCGAACAATCTGCATCTGAAAGAAGGTTACCGGGTCGTACGGTTTGAGTATCTGGTGGCTGAAAAAGGACTCTTCATGTGGGTCGAAGAGCCTCTGCGAGCCGATGTGCCGCTCTGTGAAGCCAGCTTCAGGGTCGCCATGACAGGTAAACCGGTGTCGATGGACTACGAGTACATGGATACCGCTTTGGACCCCTTCGGTCCCGAGGCGTACCACCTGTTCAGGGTCGAAACGGTCAGTACGCATCCGGCGCAGCCAAAACCGCATTTGGTGAAACACGAAGCGGCCTGATTCTTGGCACAAACTGATGTGCTGAGCGCGCTTTGTCGAGAAAATAAAAACCCCGGATGGTTTGCCATCCGGGGTTTTTATTGCCAAAAGCCGAAGCCGTTTCAGGCCTCCTGCAGTTGGCTCAGGAAGCGCTCGTGCAGTTCACCGAACTGCCAGGCGAAGGGCAGTGTCAGCCATTCCAGTTCCAGCGCCTGCAGGGCGGCCGGCGTTGGCTCGTCGTCCTGTTGCGCCAGGGCCTGGTTCAGACGCTCCATCTGATATTCCATCCGCAGCGCTTCGTCACTTTCCGGTGACGGGATGCCCAGCAGAATCTCCAGACGGATACAGAGTTCCCGCGCCTGACGCTCTGACAGTGTCAGTTGCTGCTCGATGCTGCGGGTGCCGGCGCTGATCAGGCGGATCGCTTCCAGGCGCTGGCCGATACGCTCGCGCCAGTGTTCGCCCGGTGACGGGCCGGTGATGGCTTCGGTCAGCAGGGTTGATAGGGTCTCGCTGCTGCCGTTGGCCGCCAGTTCTTCCTCGGCCTGCTCGGCCAGCAGGGCCAGGCGCTGCAGCGCTGCGACGGCATTATCAGCCAGCGGCTGACGTGCCTGCTCCGCCGCCTGTTGGCGTTCCTGCCGTGCCTGAGCCTTGCGTGCGTCCTTGAGGCGACCGAAGATGAGGTCGCACTGTTCACGGAAGGCCTGCCAGAGGGCGCGTTCACGGCTGCGGAAGGTGGGGCCGGCCGCTTTCCACTGCTTCTGCAACTGCTTGGCTTCGTCGGCGGCGGCATCGATATCTTCCGCTTCAGCCAGCTCCGCGGCGCGGGCGATCAGCTGCTCCTTAACCTCGGCACAGTGCTGGCGGTGCTCCTTGATCTGATGATCCATCTCCCGCAGCAGGGTGTTGAACTCCTGTTGCAGAGGCTTACCGGGCGCACGGTCGACCGGGGTGTAGCGGCGCCACTCTTCCCGGGCAGTGCGGCTGACAGCCTCCACGGCTGGCCAGTCGGCCTGGCTCCAGTCCATCTGCTGCAGGTAGGCACTTAGTTGGCTGCAGATCTGCTGGCGCTGGGTCAGGTTGAACTCACGCTGCTGACGCTGGGCCTTGAACCAGGTCTGACAGGGGGCATAGGCTTTTTCGCCTGCTTCCTGGAAGCGCTTCCACAGTTTCTGCGAGTGTACCGAGTCAGTCGCATCGATCTGTTTCCATTCCTGCTGCAGTGCCCTGACCTGGTCGGCCAGTTCTTGCGGCGGCAGTTCGGCATCGATCAAGGCTTCCATCCGCTCGCACAGCGAATCCTTTTTGCCGGCAACGGCGAAGCCCTGCCAGTCGTGCAGCTCGGCCAGGCGGGCATGCAGTTGGCGATAGCGGTTTTCCAGCGTGTCAGACAGCACGGCATTGAGCTTGTCCAGTCGCTTGCCCAGCGCCTGGTGCAAGCGGTTGGCTTCACTCAGGTTGCCGCTGTCGATCGCCTGTTCCAGCTGGTCGAGCTGCTGGTGAATCTCGCTTTCCTGCTGACGGGCTTCCTGGCTGAGTTCGCTTTGCTGTTGTTTCAGCTGCTCCGCCAGTGCCTGCAGTTGCTGCACAGCCTCAGGGAGGGGTTCCTTGCCGGGCCAGTCAAGCAGGTCGAGCAGCTGGCGGACCTTGCGCAGTCGCTGAGGCAGGGGTTGTTCAGCCTGTGTCAGCAGTGTCTGCAGGCTGTCGTTGTGCTGCTCCAGGCGTGCCTGGGCAGCTGCCAGGGCTTCGCCACGGAAGAGACACTTTTGCCACTGCTGCTGCCACTTATTGGACAGTGTTTCGGCCAACGGCAGCCACTGAGCTTGCAGGTTGCTCAGTTCCGACTGGATCTGATTGCTGGGCAGGGCGATGGCGGCTTCAAGTCGAGTCAGCAGGGCTGCTGCCTGTTCTTCTCGGGCCTGCTGCTGCTGGCGCAGTTGCTCTTCTGCGGCTTCGGCATCGGCCTGCTGTTGCAGACGCTGCTCGATGCTCTGCTTCAGGTTATCGAAGGTGTGCTGCTCGTCAGTGCTGATGTCTGGCAGCTGTTGCCATTCCTGATAGAGCGCCTGGGCGCGAGCCTGAAGGAACTGGATATCCTCGGTCGTGGCCAACTGGTGCAGCTGGGTCAGCAACTGTTGGCGGCGCAGACTGGCTTCTGCCTGCAGGCGTGATTGCTCACGCAGGCTGTTGAGCTTGTCTCGGCTGATTCGATGAACCGCCTTGTCGCGCCCACGGCTGGCACGCTGTACCTGTTCCAGCAGTTCGGCATCCTCGATACGCTGGGCGGCTTCCTTACGGATATTCGCCAGGCGCGCATGCAGGGCAATCTGCAGCAGTACGGACTCATCGTTGATGCTGTTGAGCATCTGGGTTTCCAGCTGAGCATTGGTGTTGATAATGATCTGGGTACGCGCTGAATCATCGTTGATCAGCTCCAGCAGCTGGCAGAGGCTATTCGAGTCCTCACTGCCGCTGAGGCACTCGCTGACCCGGATGCCGGCCTGTTCACGGATCTCGGCATCATCTGACTGGCGTAGTACGGTCAGCAGTGAATCGGTATCGGTCAACCTGCGCACGGCTTGCAAGCGTACCTGACGATTACTGTCGCTCAGCGCCAGTTGGCACAGAATACCGGCCTGCTCAGGCTGGTCCGGGCACAGTTTACTGACAGCCGAAACGCGCACTTCCGGATTTGAATGACGCCACTTGGGCTTGAACAGGTTTGCAAACATCGGTCACCACTACCAGAGGAGAGTCCCGGCATCCGTTATCGAAGATGAGCGGGCGGGTCGACATTCTACCGGTCAGGGGAGTGCAAGGAAAAGCCTTGACAGACGCTGAATGGCGTCAAGCAGTTCGGTTTGGCTGTGATCAGATGCTCAAATCCAGCTGCTGGACGCTACCGACTCGACCCTCTTCAGATAGGTAGATGCCGCTGGATCGGATCACCCCAAGGCGATTTTCCTGCAGGTTGGGCGTCAATGAAAACTCGGTGTCGGCGCTACCCAGATAAATGGCACCAACATTTTGTGAGGTGAGGCTCAGCATATCGCCCTGGCCATCGGCGGTGGGTGACCAGAGTCGCAGGCGGGAAAAAATATCGTCCCCTTCGTCGATGAAACCGTTGCCGTCGTCATCGTATTGCGCCAGTTCGGCAAAGCCATTGCCACTGCGTGCCCCAAACATCTCGCTGCCATCATTGATCTTGCCGTCCACGTTCTTGTCCAGCACCAGAAAGGCGCTGTTACCGGCAAGCGTCGGTACACTGTCTTCTGTACCGTCGAGATCCAGGTCAAATTGGAAGCGAGTGCTACTCAGTTCAGCGGCGATGCCGTCAAAATTGAGCACCAGAGGGTCAGACAGGCGCGCGCCAAGCCGCAGGCTTTGATGCTGTTCTACGGTTATCGAACGGGCCATCTGCAGTTCCAGCTCGATGTTGATCTGCTGACCATCAGCCGTTGTTACGCGGCCGCTGGCGGTAAAGCGGGTTTGTTCGGACTCGTCGATTCTGAGCGAGCGCTGATACTCCAGGCCGATAGCCGGTTGCGCTGGAGCAGCCGGTGGGGCGGCAGATGCCGGGGGCTTTGGGGCGTCAATATTCGCATGGGCTTCAAGAACACCGGGGTCCATCAGCGTCATCCGGATTTCCTTGCCGGTGATCGCCTTGTGCAGGCGGGCGATCAGGTCCAGCTTGAGTCTGTCCTCTGCAGGCAGCTGCTCTAGTGGACTCTCGCTGGCCTCGGTGGATGAGGCTGTTTCGAATCCGGTGTCGACAGACGCATTGGCGGCAGGGGGCAACGTATTGGCGGATTGAGCGCGCAATGCCTGTGCGCTGTAGAGGGACAGTTCCCGTTCGCTGACCGCAGCGGCCTCGAAGACCACATCAACACGCCGGTTACCGGTTACGGCATCAGTACTGACACGGCCCACGCGCAGAGATTCCTGCTCTGACTCACTGCGGTTGTAGCTGCGCTCGCTGCCCAGTTGCAGGTTGTGGTTCTGTATATGCATCGGCCGGGCCCTTGAATGTGACTGCAAGGGGTATCGGCCAATGCGGGATGAAATTTAGTCAGCTGTTCAAGCGGGCAACAACTCAACGTCGCCATCGGTATAGACCCAAAGCCCCTGTTCCCGCTCGAAGTTCGAACGCTCGTGCAGGATGCCACTGCCTTCCGGGCTGTCAAAGGACGCCTTGAATTCGACGATGCCGGTCTGATCGCTGGCCGAGCCCGCTTTCGTATCCAGAATCTTCAGCCCGGTCCAGGTGGTAACCTGGGTTTGTTCCGATAACAGCTCGGCGTCATGAGGGCCGCGTTTACGGGAGGCGGTGGTGTTAATCAGATAGTCCACCGCGCCCAGAGCGAAGGCGGTATACCGGGAGCGCATCAGCGCTTCGGCGGTGGCTGCCGGCTTGCGTCCGGAAATCGCCGGTTCGCAGCAGAAACTGAACGGCTTGCCCGAGCCGCAGGGGCAGCGGGTGTCCAAATCCTTGTTATCGGTCAGCATACGGATGATCCATTGAAGGTGAGATGTTAATCTGACGGGTTCAATTGGATCTAACCATTCCCCTTACGAAAAGTCGAGACAGAGAACCGATGGCGGGCGAGCAGAACGAAACCTTTTACTGGCACGATTATGAAACCACCGGTATCGACCCGGCCCGGGATCGCCCCCTGCAGTTTGCCGGTATCCGTACCGACGCCGATTTCAATATCATCGGCGAACCGCTGATGATCTACTGCCGTCCCTCCGAGGATGTATTGCCGCATCCTCAGGCCTGCCTGGTGACCGGTATTACGCCGCAGACCGCCCTGCAGGAAGGGGTCAGTGAGGCGGAGTTCATCGCGCGGGTTCACGCCGAACTGGCACAGCCGGGCACCTGTGGCGTGGGCTACAACAGCCTCAGGTTCGATGACGAGATTACACGCTATACCCTGTACCGCAACTTCTACGACCCCTATGCCCGCGAGTGGCAGAATGGCTGCTCGCGCTGGGACATCATCGACATGCTGCGTTTGACCCGGGCATTGCGCCCTGAGGGTATCGAGTGGCCGGAATACGAAGATGGCCGCCCCAGCCTGCGTCTGGAGGATCTGACCAAGGCCAACGGCATCGATCACGGCCATGCCCATGATGCCCTGTCCGATGTCTACGCGACCATTGCGGTGGCCAAGCTGATCAAGGAGCGTCAGCCCAAACTGTTCGACTTCGTGCTGCGCAACCGTGGCAAGCGGGCCGTGCAGGCCCAGCTGGACGTAGTGCGCATGAAACCGGTGCTGCATATCTCGTCCAAATACCCGACCGAGTGGGGCAATGCCGCCATCGTGGCGCCGGTGGCCAGCCACCCGAGCAACCGCAACAGCACCCTGGTCTGGGACCTGCGTGAGGACCCGACCCCGCTGTTCGAATTGGGTGTGGATGAACTGCGCAAACTGATCTATACCCGCCACGATGAACTGCCGGCTGGGGCGCCGCGCATTGCGCTCAAGCAGGTGCTGGCGAACAAGTGTCCGATCATCGCGCCTGCCGGCATGCTGACCAAGGTGGAGGCCGATCGCTTGTCGATTGACGGCGATACCTGTCGTCGCCATCTGCAGATGTTGCGCAATGAAGCTGGAGTGGCGGCGAAAGTGGCCGATATATTCAGTGATGGCGGTCCCCAGTCGGACGGGGATCCGGACCATATGCTCTACAGCGGCGGCTTCTTCTCCGATCACGACCGGGCTCTGATGGAGCAGGTGCGGGCCGCCGAGCCGATGGCACTGGCCGAGTTGGATCTGCCGTTCCAGGATGCCCGTCTGGAAGAGATGCTGCTGCGCTACAAGGCACGGAATTTTGAATACACGCTGAGCGAAGATGAAGCCCAGCGCTGGGAGGAGTACCGCAGCCGCAAGCTGCTGCAGGGAGAGGGCGGCGGCTACAGCCTGCCACAGCTGTTCAAGGACCTGAACGAACTTGCTCAGGATCCGCAGTTGCCGGATCGCGACCGCCACATACTGGAGGAACTGGCGCTCTATGCCGAGTCGATCTACCCGGGAGAATACTTCTAGGCGCTATTGCCAGGCTTGGGCTTGCCTGCTGGGGCTGTCTTTTGCCACGGGAGTGATGGCTGCTGAACCGATCCCCTATGCGGTGACGGAGGTCGACCAGTTTTCCGCTGGCCGGGTTCACGGTCGTGATGCCTATGAGGGTAAGGGACGCGGCGACCCGGACTGGGAGCCAATGCCTGAAGTTCGCTATGCTGATCATAAGAAACGGCAGTACCCCGTGCAGGTGGTGTACCCTTCGGCACCGCCACCGGTGCACCAGGTGGTGGTTCGGTCTGAACCCGAAGTCGCTCTGGTCGGCGAAGACAAGATCTTTGATCAGGTCCGCCTGGATCTGGATATCCAGCGCTGTATTTTCCAGAATATCTGTACCGAAGAGGTGAAGGCGATTCCGGGCGTCTACCTGGGGAATGAGCTGTCGGGGGACGAGGACTGGACCGGGCGTGCGGATGATGTGCTGGAAGTGATCAGTGAAGACAGTCCGGCCGAAGCCCCTCTGCCATCAGGGCCGGGCAACCGGGCGCCGGGGCGGGTCTTCGTCGAAGAACCCGCCGAGACGCGCTGAATTTACTCAAAGCGCGGCAATCACAGTGCGGGGACGCCCAGCTGCTCCTGCTTAAGGGCGTTCAGGCGTGCGTCATCATCCTGCTGCGCCTGCTGCTTGACGGCCGCCTCCACGGTGCCGCCGAAGTTGCGAATCAGCAGCTGGCGGGCCATCAGATTATCCATCATCGCACTCAGATCCTCACGGCTCAGCCCACGGGTGTATTCGCTGAGGCGTTCACGGGTGTCGAATGCCAGGTTGTCACGATCCAGCTCGCGCCAGTAACGGCTGGTCCGTTCATTAAGGTCGGTGTCGCGCTGGTTAATGCGTGACAGCAAACTCTGCTTGTAGCGTTCCAGCTCTTCATCACCGAGGGCGGCCAGTCGTGCCCGGGTGTCTTCCAGAAAACGGGTATATTCACTGGCAAGTACGAAGGGGTCGGTATTGGGGGACTGTACCACCAGCGTCAGGCCGGCCCGCTCACGGATCGGCATGAAGTTGGCGAAGACAATGTAACCGTACTGCTTTTCGGTACGCAGGCGCGAATAGAAGGGGGTGGAGGCGATCTCGCTGATCAGGGCCACGGCTGCCCGGGTGCGCAGGTCCTCGTTCGGTCCCTGCAGATAGAGCAGAGTAGAGGCATCGCTGTGCTCGGTCAGGAAGGTGTCGATCATCGGCTCGTTGAGCGGCAGCGACAGCACATGCGGAGGCTCTGCCAGCCAGCCCAGCTGTGCCGGCTGCAGGGTATGACTGACCTGCTGCGCCATGGCAATGGCTGTGTCGGTTGCCAGGTTGCCATGAGCCAGCAGGCGCAGGCCAGCAGGTTCCAGCAGTCCGGGATAGAAGCCTTTCAGGTCATCAAGACTGAGCGTGTTCAGCGCTGCCAGTTTCTGCTCCCGAGTCCAGCTGCCCAGCAGGTGGTTGTACAGGTGATTGAACGCCTGGTTGTAGGGCTTTTCCTGGGCCGCGTTTTCCAGTTCCTCGCGCAGCTGGTCACGGATGCGGGCAAAGCGCTCCGCATCGAACTCGGGGTTGCGCATCGCTGTCATCAGCGTTGTCAGCAGCAGGGGCTGCTTGTCGCTGAAGCCGCTGAGCTTCAGGCTGAGACCCTGCATGTGGGGGTACAAGCTGACACCCAGCCCCGCCAGGGCAGCGTCGTACAGGGGTTCATTGAGCTGGTCCAGCACCATACGAGTATAGAGGTGGGCCAGCATGGTGTTACGCGCCGACTGGTTGGCCACAGGAGACAGCAGGCTGAAGAAGAAATCAGCCTTGGGGCGCTGGAATTCGTTGTCCGGCAGGTACCAGAGTACTGAACCGGGTTTGGACCAGATCGCCTGCGGGTGCGGATAGTCTTCGGCGCTGATCAGTGCCAGGTTTTCAGCGATGAAGGGGTTGCGCTTGCGTACATGCAGGCGCGCGTCGATGCTCGGTGTCTGCCATTGCGCCAGGCGCGCTTCATCGATCGGCTGAATCGAGTAGGCGGTCTGGTAGCGTGCTTCAACCTGATCGGTCTGCAGTTCCTGTCCTTCCAGTGTCAGCAGCAAGTTGTTCGGGCGCATCTGCTCCAGATAGCGCTGGATCAACTCGGCATCGAAGTCACCGAAGTAATAGTCGGCCTTGAGCAGGTAGGGCGTCGGGTAGTGCTGCAGCGCCTGCGACAGGCGCATCACTTCGTGCGTGGGGTCGCCGGGCATGCGGTAGCGGAACTGGATCTCGGACAGCTGGCGCTCTTCGGCAAACAGCTCGGCGTTAACGCCTTCCAGGCGCAGCGTCTCGATGAAGGCGAAGGTATCCGCCGTGATCTGGTCGATGGCGGCCCAGCCTGCCTCGGTCAGCTCCATCTCGATGCGGAACATCGCCTGTTCGGGCAGGTCCATCGCTGGTGATGCCGAGAGGCTGCGTACCCAGCCCTTCGCTTTGAGCAGGGACAGCAGGCTGCCCTTGCCCTCATAACCGATCAGGCTGCTCAGGTAGTACAGCGGTTTCTGCTGCCAGTGTGTGCGAACCGACGGCATCGGGAAGCTCAGGCTGAGTACCCGGGTTTCACGCAGGGTCTCGATATTGAGCTGGGCGGGCAGGCTGCCCTCGACAAAGAGGGGCGCCTGGTCCACATAGGGGCTGGCGTGGCGGTTTTCCACCGCGCCGAATGCCTGGCGCACCAGTGACTCGAGCTGGTCCAGTGGCTGCGGGCCGAGCACGGCCAGGGTCATCAGGTTGGCGGAATAATACCGTTCGTAGAAACGGATCAGCTCCTCGCGAATATGACTGTCATCCGAGTTGGACAGGGTCTGCAGGCTGCCGACAGCGAAACGGCTGTAGTGGTGAGCAGGGTTGAAGGCCTGCTTTTGGGCCTCGAAGCTGCGACGGCCGTCATCCCTCAGCTTGGCCTGATACTCGGAGTGCACCGCATGGCGTTCGCGATCCACATACTCGGCGGTGAACAGCGGGGCAATGAAAAACTGGGCAAAACGATCGACCGCTTCGGGCAGGGCGCTGGCTTCGACGTCGAAGAAATAGTTGGTGTTTTCATAGGCGGTGAAAGCGTTGTGACTGCCGCCGTGGGAGCTGATGAATTGCTGGTAGCTGTCCGCCTGCGGATATTTCTCGGTGCCGAGAAACAGCATATGTTCGAGGAAGTGGGCCAGCCCGGGGCGCTGCTCGGGGTTGGCATTGGAGCCCACATCCACATTCATCGACACCGCCGCCTTATCGGCGCGCGGGTCAGAGACCACCACTGCACGCAGACCATTATCCAGCTGCAGGTAGCGGTATTCGCGGGTGTCCAGCGGACCGGTAATGATTTCGGCCCGCAGCGGCAGAGCCAGCCAGGACAGCAAAAGCAGCAGCATGAAAGCCAGCGGACGATGTAGACGGAGCATATTCCCTCACTAGTGTTGTACGGCCTCAAGACGACATGGGACACCGGCGCTGAGCAGCAGTTCAATCGAGCCCTGTTGAGTGGCTCTGGCGGAAATGCTGCCACTTGGGTGCAGAGGACGCGGACAGTCGATACAATCAGCCAGAGTTTACAGGATAGGAAACTAACGGATGAACCGTGAAAAGGTGATCTTTGCGTTTTTCATTGTGCTGGCACTGACGCTTAACTTCGGTTTTGTACTGGGGGATCTGGACAATGCCGCTCATCACGATGTCTTCGAGCTGTTTGCCGCGCTGGTGGTCAGCCTGATCTGCACCGTGCTCAAATTCGGTGACCGCACCCACCTGGGGGCATTGATGCTGGCGACCAGCCTGGTGGCCGATCTGCAGTTGATCATCGCCGCGGGTTTCTGGGGCTACGGAGAGCAGATCGCTGCGGCCGGTATGACGCCGAGAATCATGGCCAGTGTCGTGTCCTTTGCTGCCGGTGCCGCGGTGGCCAACCTGATCTCCGTCATCCTGCTGGTGGTGGAAACCGCACTGATACGGCGCTGAGCGCATGAATAACCTGGTTTTTCTATTCATGCGGCGCCTGCGTGCGCCGCTGATTACCCTGATCACGGTTTATGCGATCACGGTGTTCGGCATGACGCTGATTCCCGGGCGCGATGCCGACGGCAACGTCTGGTACATGGACTTCTTCCATGCCTTCTATTTCGTTTCCTTCATGGGAACGACCATCGGCTTTGGTGAAGTACCCTACGAGTTTACCGATGCCCAGCGCATGTGGGTGACCCTGTCGATCTACGCCACGGTGATCAGTTGGCTGTACGGGATTGGCCAGACCCTGGCGGTTCTGCAGGAGCCCATGTTCGGTCGGCTGATGCGGCTGCGCGGTTTCACGTCTCACGTACGTAACCTGCGTGAACCCTTCTATCTGGTCTGTGGCTACGGGGTTACCGGCAGTATCGTGGTCAAGCGGTTGATCGATCGCGGTGTCCGCGTGGTGGTGGTGGATATCGAGCAGGATCGTATTGATGCGCTGGAGCTGGATAACCTGGTGATTCCAGTGCCTTCGCTCTGTGCCGATGCCTCTTTGCCGGATATCCTTGACCACGCCGGGTTGCAGCACAAGCAATGTATCGGCGTATTGGCGCTGACCAACAACGACAATGTCAATTTGTCGATCGCCATCGCCAGCAAGTTGCTGGCACCTCGGCGTCAGGTGATCACCCGGACCAATTCCGAAGTGACGACAGCCAACATGGCCTCCTTCGGCACCGACATGATTGTTGACCCCTTCCGTGCCTATGCCGACTACATGGCCCTGGCGGCGCGTTCGCCGCACAAGCTGCTGGCCTATGATTGGCTGATGAACCCGCATCATCGCACCCTTTCCAGCGCCTACAAGCATGCCCCGGGGCGCTGGATCATCTGCGGCTATGGCCGCTTTGGTCGAGCTTTGGCGACGGCTTTCTCCGCTGAAGAGATGGAAATGACCATCATCGATCCCAGCCCCGGAAATCTGGCGCCACTGAAGAACGGGGTAGTGGGTGTGGGGACCGAAGCGCATACGCTGCTGGAGGCCGGCGTGGAGTCAGCGGTGGGCATCATTGCAGGCACCGACAATGATGCCGACAATCTTTCGGTCATCATGACGGCGCGGGAGTTGAACCCGAAGCTGACCACGGTTGTGCGTCAGAACCTGCACCAGAATGCCCTGATTTTCCGCAACAGCCGTTGTGACTTTGTCATGGAGCCGGGAAGGATCATTGCCAATCGCATCCTGGCTCAGCTGAAAACGCCACTGTTGCCGCTGTTTCTGGAGCAGTTGCAGCAGCAGGACGATGTCTGGGCGCATACTCTGATCAACCGGATGAGCAGCGTGGTTGGTGATCGTGAGCTGGACAGCTGGTCGGTACAGGTGACGCCTGAAACGGCGCCCGCCGTGAGCACTATGATGGCGCAGCGGCCAGTGGCCTTGCGCTATCTGAACAAGGATCCGCGTCAGCGTGATCGGATGCTGCCCTGTTTCCCGCTGCTGCTGAAAACGGCCGAGGGTGTTCACCTGCTGCCGGGCGAACTGCACCAGCTGCAGGCTGGAGATGAACTTTTGTTCTGCGGTCTCGGCGTGGCCAAACGGCAGATGGAGTGGAGCGTTAACAACTATAACGTGCTGCACTACCTGCTTACCGGCGAAGATCCCCCCGACACACTGCTGGCCAGACTGCTGCGCCGAAGCGACCAAGAGAGCGCCTGATGCCCTATCTGTTACTGATTCTGACGACCCTGTTCTGGGCCGGCAACTTTGTGCTGGCGCGTGCTATTCATCTGGATATGCAGCCCTTTACCCTGGCCTTCCTGCGCTGGACTCTGGCACTGGTGATCATTGCACCCTGGTGGTTGCCGCGTGCCTGGCGCTTGCGGCAGGTGCTATTAGACAACTTGCCGATGCTGTTTTTGCAGGGCTTTCTCGGTGTGGCCTGCTTCAATACCCTGGTCTATTTCGGGGTGCAGTATACCCAGGCCTCCAATGCCATGTTGATGCAGTCTGCCGTGCCGCTGATGATCCTGTTGCTGGGGGCGCTGATGTTTGGCGAACGCGCCAGCGGGCGTCAGTGGCTGGGTGTTGTCCTGTCGCTGGGCGGTGTACTGGTGCTGATCAGCCGGGGACAGCTGGAGGTACTGACCGGTTTTGCCTTCAATGAAGGCGATCTGTGGATCTTCCTGGCGATGCTGAGCTGGTCTTTCTATACCATCACGCTGCGCTGGCGCCCGGCTGCGCTGGATGGTCTGACGTTCTTCGGTTTTTCCGTGCTGGTTGGCGTGGTTGTGCTGCTGCCACTGATGTTGTGGGAGCAGGGCGGGCAATTCTCTGTCCCGACGACGGAACCCTTTCTGCTGACCGTACTCTATATGGCGATATTTC
This sequence comes from Marinobacterium maritimum, assembly GCF_039523155.1. Taxonomy (NCBI): domain Bacteria; kingdom Pseudomonadati; phylum Pseudomonadota; class Gammaproteobacteria; order Oceanospirillales; family Oceanospirillaceae; genus Marinobacterium; species Marinobacterium maritimum. Next base: position 208,789 of record NZ_BAAAET010000001.1, read on the forward strand.
CGTCGATCCTGTCGTTCCTGTTCTGGAACCTGGGGGTCGAACGCTTGGGGGCACCGACAGCGGGGCTTTTTATCCACCTGATGCCGATGTTCGGTCTGCTGCTGGCAACCGTTTTTCTGGGCGAAAGCCTGGGACTGTATCACCTGGTCGGGATTCTGCTGATCTTTACCGGACTCTATATCGCAATACTGGCACAATCTCTGCGCCGGTTGGCAAAACCACTTGAGGAGACGAAATGCGAACCTTGATTACCACCTGCTTTGCCCTGTTACTGGGTCTGGTCATGATGCCGGATATGGCAGAAGCCAAGCGCCTGGGCGGCGGCTCCAGCCTGGGCAAGAGCTACACAACCCCGACGCGGGTGGCGCCTTCACCGAGCAGGGATCAGACGGCTACCACTACAACCGGCAAAACCGGCACCGCGACCACGGGCACCCGCTCGAAGGGCTTCGGTGGCATGCTCGGCGGCCTGCTGGCGGGTGGTCTGCTGGCGGCGCTGTTCATGGGCGGTGCTTTCGACGGCATCCAGATCATGGATATCCTGCTGATTGCCTTGATCGGTTTTGTCCTGTTCAAGCTGTTTGCTCGTCGCAAGGTACAGCAACCGCAGCCGGCCTATGCGACGCCTGGTGGCGGCATGATGCGCCAGCAGCCGGAGCCACAGCCGGTTGCTCCTCAGGCACCTGCCTTCGGTGGTGCCAGTAATGTGGGTCTGGCGGCCGCCAAACTGAACCTGCCGGAATGGTTCAACGAGAAAGCGTTTGTTGACGGCGCACAGAAGCACTTCATTCACCTGCAGAAGGCCTGGGATACTCAGGACTGGAGCGAGATCCGTGACTACATGTCGGACGAGATGTTTGCCGCTCTGCAGCAGGAGCGCGCCAAACTGTCGGCCGAGCAGCATACCGAAGTTGACTCGGTAATGGCTGAACTGGTCAACTTCATTGATGAAGGTGATCATGTGGTGGCGAGCATTCACTTCTATGGCTGGATCGCCGAGTCCGGTCAGCCGACCAGCGAATTCAGCGAAGTCTGGCACCTGACCCGTGACATGCAGGCTGCGGGTGCAGACTGGAAGATCGTCGGTATCGAACAGACCAGCTGACCCCTCTGCAGCGACCGTGCACACTGCGCGGTCGCTCTGCTCATATCTGGTGCAGCTGTACGGCTGTAACTGGAAGATTGCACGCTTTTAGTGCGATCGATATTTCAAATGTCGCCATCCAGTAGCATCTTTTTTGTGCTGCCCTGCTTTGGCGCACTTATTGCTTCGACTCTCTCAACGTATTGAGGGAGAGAGTTGATGTCAGTCCTGAAAAGTTCTCAGATGCAGCTGTCCAGCGCGGAACGGCACTGGTTACCCTGGTGGGGCGCGACCGGCAAGCTGGCCATGCGCAAATCCTGCTGGCTGAACCGGAGAACCCTGCCGCTGGTGGAACAGACCTTCGAGAGCATCGCCGAAATTCGGGTGCGCCTGTTGACCCAGTGGGCACAGGCTCAGTGGGAATTGTTGGCTGCGCTGGCTGAGCAGGTCGATGTGGAATCGCCCGCGGATGCCGCCACCCTGTTTGACTACAAGCTGCGTCAGGCAGTGGACTGGTCCGAACTGGCCTGTCTCGATACCGAGGGTCGGGTGCTCTATTCGACGGCACCTTCCCGCATCGGCGTCAGTGATCTGAACCCGGCAGCCGTGCGCGAAGGGTGTCGTGCACCTTTCCTGCATGGTCCCTATGTGGACCCGGTGACCCAGCAGCTGGGGCCAAGCTCGTCCCGTTTTCATGATGCCGTGACACTGATGTTTTACCAGCCGGTGCAACGGGAAGGTCGCACCCTTGGCCTGCTCTGCGCCCGAGTGCCCAATGACGTGCTGGGAGACCTGATTCAGCGTGAGGCCGGGCACATCTACCCGGAATCCGGAGACAATTACCTGTTCATGGTGGATTCCCGCTTCGATCCGAGCATCGAGCAGGGGGTGGCCCTGTCCCGCTCCCGTTTCGAGGACGATACCTTCTCCCATGGCGAAAACCTGAAAAGCGGCATCCATACACAGTGGGGGGCCGTCAGGGTCAACCGTCATACCGAGTTCGAGATTCGCTTCACCGATCCGGCCACCGGTCAACTGCATCCGGGCGTACGGGAGACGATCCGCAAGGGGGAAAACCTGTTTGTCACCTATCCGGGCTATTCCGACTACCGACATATACCGGTGATCGGCAAAGGCGTGACCTTCACCCTGCCTGGTTCTCGGGATCGCTGGGGCATGATGTGCGAATCGGATCTGGAGGAAGTGTACCGGCGTCGCTCGCTGAGCGTACGCATGTTTACCAGCCTGGCAGGGTCCCTGGCCGTCGGTCTGGGTGCCAGTTACGGCCTGCAGTACTGGCTGGCATTGGATGCACTGCCAGGCATGCTGCTCAACTTCCTGTTCGTGACGTTGTCGGTACTGCTGTTCTGGCGCATTGGACTCCGGCCGTTGTCGCGTCGCCTCGGGGATATGACCGAGGTGATTCGCAACCTGGCCGAAGGCGAGGGCAACCTCAGTCAACGACTGGATCGGGAGGGAATCGTCGCCGATGAAACCGGCGATCTGGCCCGCTGGATCAACAGCTTCGTCGACAACCTGGACAATATCGTTGCCCAGGTGATCCGCGCCGCCGGGGATGTGGGCGAGAACAGCCAGTTGATGCAGACCCGTAATCATGTCGCGCTGGAAGCCGCGACCTCGGTGGATACCGCCGCCGAGCACATGCTGGGGCTGGTCGAAGCTCAGCTGGAAGGCATTGGACGTGCGTCCTCTACGGCCGAGGTGATGAAGTCGGCGATGGAGCAGGTCGTTGAGCAGGCACGGGAGCAGTATGAATCGGTACGCTCGGGTACTCAGGCGATCCGCGATATCGTGCAGACGTCCGCTCAGCGAGTGCAGACACTCAACTCTCGTACGACCGAGATCGACGAGATCGTGACCCTGATCACCGATATAACTGCCCAGACCAACCTGTTGGCGCTGAATGCGGCGATTGAAGCGGCACGGGCGGGCGAGCATGGTCGAGGCTTCTCGGTGGTGGCTGATGAGGTGCGAGGGTTGGCGGCGCGTACTGAGCAGGCAGCACGGGAGATCGGCGAGCGGGTTGGCCGTATTCAGGCTGAAAGCGAGGAAGCGGTGCGCTTTATGGAGTCGGGTGTCGAGGACGTAGATCGCAGCCTGACACTGGCTGAACAGTCCACCTCGGACAACTCCGCGTTACACGACTCCGTGGCTGAAATGTTCGATATCATCAAACACCTGGATCAGCACAGCCAGGCCCATGGTGGTCATGCCCGTTCGGTGGCCGAGATCACCACCCGGATGAACAGAGCGGTGGGGGAGCTGCAAATGAGCTCGGATCAGGTGAAAGGTACCGCCGCCAAGCTGCAGCAGCTGGTGGGGGCGTTTGAGGTCAGCGCCGCCAAATGAGTCGAAAGGCCCGGCCAGAAGCCGGGCCTGGCATGAACATGCTTACTTCGCCGGCGGTTCGTCGCGCAGGAAGACCCAGGTGTCTCCCTTACTCTGTTCGGCACTGAAGTAGTAGCCCTCAAGGTCAAACTGCTTGATCGCATCGGGTGTCTCGATCCGGTTCTGGATCAGGTAGCGGCTCATCAGGCCGCGTGCCTTCTTGGCGTAGAAGCTGATGATCTTGTATTGGCCGTTCTTGAGATCCTTGAACACCGGTGTAATCAGGCGCGCCTGCAGTGATTTGGGTTTGACCGCCTTGAAGTATTCGTTGGATGCCAGGTTCACCACGACATCGGCTCCCTGTTCGGCCAGTTCGTCGTTGAGTGACTCGGTGATGCGCTCGCCCCAGAATTGGTAGAGGTTGTCGCCGCGCGGGTTGTTCAGTTTGGTGCCCATCTCGAGGCGGTAGGGTTCGAGCAGATCCAGCGGGCGCAGTACACCGTAGAGGCCGGACAGGATACGCAGATGCTGTTGGGCAAACTCGAAGTCAGCCGCGGTGAAGGTTTCGGCCTCCAGGCCGGTATAAACATCACCCTTGAACGCCAGAATCGCCTGGCGCGCGTTATCCAGTGAATGTTCGGCTTGCCAGCTTTCGTAGCGGGCCACGTTCAGGCTGGCCAGCTTGTCGCTCAGCTTCATCAGCTCGGCGATATCCTGCACCGACAGCTGGCGCAGGGTGGCGATCAGTTCCTGGGCGTGCTCGATAAAGCGCGGTTGAGAATATACCTGGGTCGTCAGAGGCGATTCGTAATCGAGGGTTTTTGCTGGTGAAACCAGTGTCAGCATCTGGGTGAATCCCTTGGTCTGGAGGCAAATGAAACGAGCGGGCGCTCTGGCCCGCTCGATAGAAGCGGGGTGTATCAGGTGTGCAGGCTGTTGTTCAGCTCATCAACCACTTCGGCCCAGTCAGAATCGTTGCTGATGGCGTCTTGCAGAAATGTCGCCTGAGACTCGCTCCAGAAGGAGGCCTCGTGCAGCGCAACTTCGTTGCTGAATAGCTGGTGGGTACGGATGAATTGCTCAATGGAGTCCTTGTCGCTGGCCAGGCCCAGCTGCTCAAACAGTGCCGAGAAGGTGTGCGTGGATGTATCCATGTGGTCCTCCGTGTGATCTGCAATCATGCACTTGGTTCGGTTCTATTATGGCTGAGGACTTTAGCTTGTCAAAAAACCGATTATTTTAGTCAACTTTTAGCCAGCGTAACCAGAGTGTTCTCCCGCCAAGGCTGAGTAGTGCGCCGAGCACTACCAGCGAAGAGCTCAGCAGGGGCTTACCAATACCCGGTTGCCAGTGGATCAGCGCGGCTGAAAACAGCAGTCCGCCGAGCAGGCAAAAGCCGGCGATCACCATCAGGTAACTGACCGTCGCCAGGTTGCGGGGGTGTTCCTTCAGTATCAGAATCAGTGCCGGCAGGATGAAGCCGGCCAGCGTGAGCCATGAGGGTAGCAGTTCGTCCATGAGATCCTCTCTCCTGTGTGGCGATAGATGTTTTCGTGTGTATCAGTTGGCCATTACACTGGGACAGCAGTGGTACAAGCTGTATCATAGCCTTTTGAGCCACGCTGGGTCATCCATTAGCCAGGGACCCCGGCAGGATGAATCGACTGACGAGTGAATGATGAGTAAGAAAACCGTTCTCACCGGTATTACCACCACCGGTACGCCGCATATCGGCAACTACCTCGGCGCCATCAAGCCTGCTATTGAAGCCAGCGAGAACCCGGCTTTTAACAGCTACTTCTTTCTGGCCGACTTTCACGCCCTGATCAAGTGTCAGGAGCCCGAGCGTGTTGCACGCTCCACACGTGAAATCGCGGCGACCTGGCTGGCTTTGGGGCTGGATACCGACAAGGCGACCTTCTACCGTCAGACCGACATCCCTGAAATTACCGAGCTGACCTGGATCCTGACCTGCCAGACCTCCAAGGGCTTGATGAACCGTGCCCATGCCTACAAGGCGGCAGTCGATGCCAACCGTGAGGCGGGCAAGGAAGACCTGGATGACGGTGTCACCATGGGCCTGTTCAACTACCCGATCCTGATGGCGGCGGACATCCTGATGTTCAACGCCGATATCATTCCGGTAGGCAAGGACCAGATTCAGCATATTGAGATGGCGCGTGATATCGGTGGCCGCTTCAACCACAACTTCGAGCCGCTATTCACCCTGCCGGAAGCGCAGGTGGATGAAGAGACCCAGCTGATTCCGGGTCTGGACGGTCGCAAGATGTCGAAGAGCTACAACAACACTATCCCGTTGTTCTGCTCCTCGAATGAACTGCGCAAGCTGATCAATCAGATTGTCACCGACACCCGTGAGCCGGGCGAACCCAAGGATCCGGACAACACCCTGATGCACCTGTATCGTTGCTTTGCCAATGAAGCCGAGAGTGCCGCGATGCGCCAGCGCTTCGTTGAAGGTATTGGCTGGGGCGATGCCAAGAAAGAACTGTTCGAATTCATCGATGCCCAGCTGAGTGCGCCGCGTGCCCGCTACAATGAGCTGATGAACGATCTCGGTGAAGTGGAAGCGATCCTGCACAAGGGCGCTGAACGTGCCCGCGAATACTCCGCGCCTTTCCTAGACAAAGTGCGTCATGCGGTTGGTATCCGCTCACTCACCGACACCAGCACAGCCAAACAGAAGGCTGAGGTGAAAGAGAAGGAAAAGTCCGCCGAGGAGATCGCGCGCGCAGAGGAAGGACGTCGTCGTGCTGTGCTGATGCAGATCCGTCCGCTGCTGGAGCAGGTGGAGCAGGCCGAAGACAAGGCGTCGGCTGCGCAGGCACTGGTGGCTGAAAAAACCGCGGAAGTGGAATCCCTGAAGAAGAAAGCACGTCAGAAGGCCCAGAATGAACTGGACCTGCTGACCGAAGAGTTGGCCGCCTTTCTGTAATTGGCCAAGGCATAGGAGAAAGCCATGCGAGACACCTACCAGTCCGGCGTGATTGCTGAAGCCAGCAAGGATGCGCTGTTCCTGACCTTTAATCAGACTCATGAATCTGGCGCGACTGAAGTGGTTCGCAAGGAACTGGCCTCGATGCCCGAGCGGCTGGCACGTTTCCGTGAGCAGTACCCTGACGCTGGATTGCACCTGGTCGTCGGCATTGGCTCGGCCTACTGGGACCGACTGAACCCGGAAGAGCGGCCAGCACTGCTGCGCGGATTTCCGGCGCTGGAAAACGGCGAGCGCGTAGCGCCGTCGACCCCGGTGGACCTGCTCTTCATCGTCCGGGCCGATCAGCATGATGCCGTGTTCGAGCTGGGGCAGGAGATTGTCGAAGCTCTAAGTGATGCGGCTGAACTGGTGGAAGAGGTACATGGCTTCCGATACAAGGACATGCGTGACCTGACCGGTTTTGTGGACGGTACCGAGAACCCCGAAGGTGATGATCGCCTGGATGTGGCGCTGGTTGGCGATGAAGATCCTGAATTCGCCGGTGGCAGCTACCTGCACCTGCAGCGCTATGAGCATGACCTGACGGCCTGGCAGCGCTTGTCGCTGAAGCAGCAGGAGGATACCTACGGGCGCACCAAGGCGGATAACGTCGAGTATCCGGGCGACAAGAAGTCTCTGCATGCGCACACCAAGCGCACCTCGCTGAAGCATGCCGACGGCAGCTCGATGGAGATTCTGCGCCACAGCATGCCCTATGGTGACAGCCAGCGTAAGGGGCTGGTGTTTATCAGTACCTGTCGTACGCCGGAGCATTTCGAACTGATGCTCAAAAGCATGGTTGAAGGTGATGAAGAGGGGCATGCTGATCGCCTGCTGGAGTTTACCCGTGCCGTGACCGGTGCCTCCTTCTTCCTGCCTTCCAACGCCTGGCTGGCGCAACTGGCCTGACTGGGGTCGCACCTGTGCCGTTGGCGCAGGTGCGGCCCATCCTTGGCGTCGATGCCTGAGTATCAGGTATCGACTCTGCAATAGAGATTGAATAACGATGAACATCTGTGGTGTTGAATTGACCGGCAGTGATGCCGTTGTGTGCCTTCTGAATCTGGACCAGGGGCAGTTTCTGATACCGGAGTGTCGGGTGCGTAAGATCACCCTGAAAAAAGGGCATACACGGCAAGACCTGCAGCAGTTTCAGTTTGCCTTCGCCAAGCTGATGAGCGATTACAGCGTCGACAAGGTGGTGATTCGTGAGCGCATGCACAAGGGCAAGTTTGCCGGTGGTGCGATCAGCTTCAAGCTGGAAGCTGCCATCGAGCTGATTGCGGATGTCGACGTGGAGCTGTTGTCCGCGGCGCAGATCAGGACGGTACTGTCAGAGAATCCCTTGCCGATCCCCTTTGCCGAAACCGGGTTGAAGGTGTTTCAGGAGCCGGCGTTTACCGTTGCCTATGCCGCGCATATGCTGAAGTGAGTGAGACCGGACCGAAGCCTATGAGTACTGAGCAACCGAACAACCCGCTGCACGGCCTCAAGCTGGAAACCATCCTGACGCAGCTGGTTGAGCATTATGGCTGGGATGAGCTGTCGCTGATGATCGATATCAACTGCTTCAAGAACGATCCTTCCATCAAGTCATCGCTTAAGTTCCTGCGCCGGACCCCCTGGGCGCGAAGCAAGGTGGAACAGCTGTACCTGTCGACCTTCTGCTGACCGAGCAGCAGGGATCAGGATGACAGAATCTCCTGATCCTGCTGGTCAACTGTAATAAATTTCACTTTCCCGCACCGCCTGGTCAGGCAATGTTCAGTGCCTTGATTTCCAACATCATTTCCCGGCAAGTGTTAACCCTGCCTGACAGTTTACACTCGCTGCGCCAGTGTGCAGTGAATGAGCCACTGACCTATATCTAAAGTTAGTCACTCAGTTTAATGACATTTACAGGCCTTGCGCCGTACGCCCCCGCCTTGGCCTGACAATCAGGATAGACAGGAGGGCGCTCTCATGCTTTACCGATTGTATGCAACGCTGCTGGTACTCTTTTTGAGTGGTCTATTTGGCCCCGCATATGCGGGCCCTGTGGCGTTGAGCGAGTTGGTGGCCGCGCCCTATGCCCCGGATCGGGTGCTGGTTAAGTTCCAGCCCGGTGTCGCGGCGGAGCTCAGAGCGGGAGCGCACCAGGCTGCTGGTGGTCGTCCCCTGAAAACCTTCGATTCCATCGGTGTACAGCTGATTCAGGTGCCCGGCGGCTCAGTTCCCGCAGCGGTCAAGATCTATAAATCCAACCCCAATGTGGTGTATGCCGAGCCTGATTATTATCGCTTGCTGAGGCTACCCACTGAAGAGCCCGGACCCACACCGGCAGGTGGCCTCGATTACTTTACCGAGCAGTGGTATCTGAACAACGAAGGCCAGAAACACAGCTATGTGCGTACCACGATTTTCGGCAGCCAGCTTGCCAGCACGCAGGGCAGTGCCGGGGCTGATATCAATGCGCCTGAGGCCTGGGATCTCAGTACGGGACGGGCAACAGACCCGGCAGACCCGGCTGCTCGGGATGCTCCCAAGGTCGCTGTGCTGGATAGCGGCGCTGACTGCAATGCCCTGGAGCTGCAGGGCAAGTGCATTGAGCAGGTGAACCTGGTCGGCCTGTCGGTCGGTTATTTTGACTACTGCACGGCCAGCGATCCAGCCTGTGACAACCTGGGGCATGGCACTTTCGTCAGCTCCGAAGTCGCTGCCAACACCGACAACGGAGAAGGCATTGCCGGTATTGGCTGGGATACCAGCCTCGGCATTTTCAAAGCCTGTTACCAGGAGCTGGTGACTGATGGCTTCAATTACTACCAGGTGGGTCTGTGTCCGGTTTCAGGTTCCATTCAAGCTATTTTGAATGCCTCCCAGGATCAGTTTGATAGCAGTGGTCAGCTGATGCGCAGCCGCTACTCTGTGATCACCATGAGCTACGGCAGCGATTTAATCGACGAAGAGGGCAATATCTACCCGACTGGCCCTTCAGAGGGCGAGTGCGATGCCATAGAGGCAGCCTGGAATAACGGTGTGCTGGTGGTCGCTGCAGCAGGTAATAACGGCGATACCGGCCGTGTTTATCCAGCGGCCTGTACTGATGGGGCGGTGGAGAATCCTGAATCAACAGTGATCGCCGTGGCTGCCTCCAACCACAATGACGACCGCAGCGCATTCAGTACCTTCAGTTGGCCCTCGGATCCCTGGGTGTCCCTGTCTGCCCCGGGCGAAGCCATTATCGGCATTCTGCCGGACGCAAACTGCGGGCTGGCGCCCGGTACCGACAGCTGCGTGGACTGGTGGGATGGCACCTCCATGGCGGCCCCGCTGGTTGCCGGAGGGGCGGCGCTGGTCTGGGCGGATCTGTTTGAACAGGGGCTGGCGGTTATCAATACTGCAGGAGGATGTGAGGTCAATGCTCAGCCGTGTAACCAGGTGGTACGCAGTCGTTTGCAGAACAGCGCGGCGGCTGTCGGAGCACGCGGGCAGGACCTGCGAGACTGGACCCGCTATGGACGTCTGGATGTGGCTGCGGCGTTGTTGGATCAGGCGCCTCCTCCTGAGCCTCCGCCATCTGCGCCTGTTGTTGCGGCCTTCGATTACAGCTGTGATGGCTATCTATGTACCTTTGTGGCTGGCACGGATACGGGGACAGGAACTCTGGTGTTTGCGTGGCTGTTTGGGGATGGTGCAGCCGGGAGTGGTGCGACAGTGGCGCATGATTACGTCAATAAGGGCAGTTACACCGTCACTTTGACGGTAACAGATGATGGCAATGAGTCGGATAACGTCTCGGTAACTCTGAATCTGAAGCGTCCCAACCAGAAGCTCAGTGGCAGCGTCACGTCTGGTGGGGGTGGTGGTAATGACAGTGGGGGCGGTGGCAACTGTCCTCCGAAGAAACAGGAAAAAGGCCAATGCTAGGTGGTTTTGGACGTGGTGTTCTCCTGCTGTATGTTGGGTATCAGTCGCTGTCCTTCCGGGGACCGGTGCGTATCAGCGTAGATAACCGGCAGGGCAGCATTGAACATGATGGATCGCAAGAGGTGAACATGACGTCCGCAGACAAGACCGTTTCGTTGGTGCTGGGCAGTGGTGGTGCCCGGGGACTGGCTCATATCGGTGTTATTCACTGGCTGGAGGAGCACGGCTACAGCATTGAGTCCATTTCCGGCTGCTCAATGGGGGCCCTGATCGGAGGTATTTACGCCGCCGGCAAGCTGGATCAGTATGAGGAATGGGTTCGCTCAATCACCCGTCGGGATATCATGGCTCTGCTGGACCTTACATGGGACAAGGGTGGGCTGGTACGTGGTGATAAGCTGATCGACACCCTGATCGACCTTGTAGGTGATGTTCATATCGAAGATCTGCCGATTCATTTCACGGCGGTGGCGACCGATCTGCACTCTCAGAAGGAGGTGTGGATCAATTCCGGCAAGCTGTTCGATGCCATTCGAGCTTCCATCGCCATACCGCTGCTGTTTACCCCGTTCAAGTACAAGGGGCATGTGCTGGTGGATGGTGGTGTGTTGAACCCGGTACCCATCGCACCTGCTTTTCATGACAACACTGATATGACGCTCGCGGTCAATCTCAACGCGCCGGTCTCCGACAGGGAAGAACCGATAGAGGAGGTCGTGGTGGCGGAAGAGGTGTCAGCCTCGCCAATACGGGATCGTATCAACCGCTTCATTCAACGCTGGCAACAGAGCAAGGCTGGCAGCAGCGGGGGGGACTGGGGAGCTTATGAAGTGGCAATCCAGGCGTTTGATACCATGCAAAGCAGTATTGCCCGGCAGAAGCTGGCGGTGTATCCGCCGGACCTGGTGATTGAAGTGGCGCGCAACGCTTGCCAGTTGCTGGAATTCGACCGTGCGGCCGAGATGATTGATCTGGGCTACAGAAAGGCCGAGGAGTGCCTTAAGGTCGAGCGATAAGCTTAGACGATCCTGTCATCAAACGACAAAAAAACGCTCATATACTTGTCAAATTCTGCTTTTAGGCTATCCTTATTGTAATAAAACTACAAAATACGGGCGGAGGAAACGAGTATGGATGTACAGGTCAAACAAGAGCGTACGATTGCAATTCTGGGTGTGGACGGCGAAAACTTTGAAGTGAGCGGTGTCTATCAGGGCAGTGCGCGCAAGCCTAGCTCCTACATCCTGACCCGTAGTGGTGACAAGGCGGTTGTCCGTGATTTGAGCAGCTTCCCCAGCCACCAGCAGGTACGTGAACTGATGAGCTAATCGCTCTCAGGTATACCCGCTGACAAAAGAACAGCCGCTATTAGCGGCTGTTTTTGTTTTCGTTATTGCCAGCGGGTACTTATTGCACCGTTTCGTTCTCGCTGAACATGCCTTCAAAGAGGACGGACGACAGGTAGCGTTCTCCAGAGTCAGGCAGAATTACCACGATCTGCTTGTCCGCATTTTCCGGCAGGCGGGCCTGGCGCAGCGCGGCGGTCAGGGCAGCACCGCAGGAAATGCCAGCCAGAATACCTTCTTTCTGCATCAGTTCACGTGCGGTCGCGATGGCCTCGTCATTGCTAACCTGTTCCACCTGGTCGACCAGGTCCAGTTCCAGGTTTTTGGGTACAAAGCCTGCACCGATACCCTGAATCTTGTGCGGTGCGGGTTTAACATCGTCACCGGCCAGGGTCTGAGAAATTACCGGCGAGTCGACCGGCTCTACCGCCACGCTGGTGATCGCTTTGCCCTGGGTCTTTTTGATGAAACGGGATACGCCAGTCAGGGTGCCGCCAGTCCCCACACCCGCAACGAAAATGTCAACACCACCATCGGTGTCACGCCAGATTTCCGGGCCTGTAGTCTGTTCGTGAATTGCCGGGTTGGCCGGGTTCTCGAACTGCTGCAGCATCAGGTAAGTGTCCGGGTTTTCGTCGACCAGCTGCTGCGCCTTCTCAATAGCGCCCTTCATGCCCTTTGCCGGCTCGGTCAGCTCGATTTCGGCGCCAAGTGCTTTCATCAGCTTGCGGCGTTCCAGCGACATGGAGGAGGGCATGGTCAGAATCAGCTTGTAGCCCTTGGCGGCGGCAACGAAGGCCAGCGCGATACCGGTATTGCCGCTGGTAGGCTCGATCAGGGTCATTCCCGGCTTGAGGCGTCCCTCCTGCTCGGCGGCCCAGATCATGTTGGCGCCGATACGGCACTTGACTGAGCCGGCCGGGTTGCGGGACTCGATCTTGGCAAAGAGGTTGCCGGCAGGCCACAGGTGCTTCAGGCGGACCAGCGGTGTGTTGCCGATCGTCAGTGCGTTGTCTTCGAAGATGTTCATCAGGGGAAGGCTCCAAAGCTGCTTGGGTGATTGTTGAAACTCTCAGATGTCAGAACGGACTTCAGTATCCTGGCTGACAACAGGTATAGTTGAGTTAATCCGTCACTGCGTGACGATATGAGATATTTTTATCATATTGTTATAAAAATAACAGGATTAATTTCCAGGGGATATATATGGGCTGGCTGATGCGGCAAACAGCGCCTCTGATCAATAGGTTAGCCGGACAGTTGTTTCACCTTCCTTTCTGGCGCGGTTCGCGCCGACGTCATCAATTGGCGATGCGCCTCTATCGCTGGGCGGCCGAGCATGGCAGCCGTGCCGCACTCGCTACTTACGGACACCTGCTGCACTTTCGTGGCGAAGATATCGCCAGCCGTATTCAGGGAGGTATCTATCTGGAGCGGGCGGCAGATCTGGGCGATGCCAAGGCTCAGTATCAGATGGGACGTATCTATGAGCAGGGGTTTGAGCATTATTTCCGGCCGGATCCGGTCAAGGCGCTGGCGTACTATCGGCTGGCGGGCGAGCAGAAACACCCGCTGGCGGTCAAGCGGATGATCGCGGTCTACGATGAGGGGGCATTGGGAGCGGTGATTGATCCGGCGCGGGCAGAGTGCTGGCGCAAGCGCCAGGCGTCCCTGCCCGAGGAAGCGGTCAGGACCTGATCAGTTTGGCGCTGAATGTCAGCGTTTTCTCTTCTCCGGCCTTAAGGTCGAACACCCACTCAACCCATGCAGCGGTTTCTTCCGCCGGCTTCAGGCTGGATTGTTGCAGGCTGAACGGCATCGGCATCAACGCGTTCAGGTTGAACGGCTTGTCCTTGTCAGAGCGATTGGTCAGCAGTACCTCATAGCTGACCTCGTAGCCGTCGAACACTTTCCTGAACGCGGTTTGGGTATATTCTACGCCCACATCGAAGGCTTCTCCCAGCTGCAGGCGGGCAGTGTCCCCCGGCGCTGTAGCGCTCAAGTGACTGCCACCGATGAACTGCATCTGCCCTGATGCATCGGGGCGGAATACCCGCACCTGCCCGGCCGGTAAAGGCGTCTTGTCACCTTCCATTTTCGGGGTATCAAAGGTCAGTTGGATGCTGGCCTTATGCTGCTGCGGTGGCAGTTGCTGGTGGGCGTTGACCTGGATCTGGTGGTGATAGCGAATTTCGGCGGGGATCTTCTCGCGAGCGATCAGCGGTATCTGCTTCTGCTGCTGATCGTTCAGGGTCAGTGGTTGGGGCAGGGTGTAGAGGTGGTAGTCCTGTACACTGCTTGGGGCCGCCTGGCCGCCGGTTTTGTCCATGGCGGCAGCACGCATGAGGCCAAAGGCTTCAGGGCGCGGATAGTTTGACGGCTGGTTAACGCTGCCGGCCAGCAGCTTGATGCTGGCCTCAGGCCAGGCCAGGCCACTTTGGTTGCTCAGGGTTGCCAGACCCTGCAGGCCAAGCGTATCGCCTGCCTTGTTCAGGTTGACGACATAGTCCATGCTCCAGCTGAGGCCATGGGTCAGGTAACGCAACCGCGCGCTGCCGGGCTGGCTCAGTCCTTCACTGACAAACGAAAGCCGGGGCTTGAGCTGATAGCCCTCAGCGGGGGCCGGGAAGATGATCCGCCAGCCGCTGTGGTTCAGAGGCAAGGTTTCGATCTGGCCCTCGCTGTTTTCAACCATCGCCTGGTTGCCTTCCGCTTTCAACAGGCGCACCTGTTGCCGGGTTTCAGCACCGGTAACACTGTTGAATCGGGCCAGGGTGATCATTTTACCGCTGTGGCGTTGCAGCAGCTGCGCCAGGCTAAGCAGGTTCTGTTCCAGATTCTGCTCGGTGATCACACCCGCACCGGCGATCTGCAACGTCTCCGCCTGCATCAGTGGACTGATACCCTGAAGCACGACGCGGCTACCTGCGGTCAGCCGGGGGATCTTGCGCTGTTCTTCCACCAGGGCCAGGTTTTGCTGGTAAAGCGTCAAGCTCAGCTGGTTGCGGGTGGTTTCATCCAGGTAGTGCCCTCCCGTTTCGGTTGCCCAGCTCGGTGAAGTCAACAAAGCCAGGCCAAGCCCCAGCGGCAGAGAAAGAAAGTGCGTGCGTGGGTGGTTCAGCATATGAGGCTCTCCTTAGTGCATGCTGGCTGGCAGGTCGAGTGCAACTCTGAACCCCCAGCTGTTACGAGAAGTATCCGCCGGGTGCCGATAGCGGCTGGACGGCCGGATCAATCGCGGTATATCAAACCAGGAGCCGCCGCGCATGACGCGCTGATGGCACCCGGTTGCCTGTTCGGCGCTGCCATCCCCGGGGGCGTTCCGGTAATCGGACTGATAGCAGTCCTGCACCCATTCATCCACGTTGCCGCTCAGGTCGTGTATCCCCCAGGGGTTGGCCCGGGTGCTGCCTACTGGCGCGGTGCTTTGACCGTCCCATTGGGAGCCACAGCCGTCACAAATTGCGAAACCGTCCATGACCTGGTTGCCCCACCAGTACATCGTTTCGGTACCGGCGCGGGCACTGTATTCCCACTCGGCTTCCGTCGGCAAGCGGTAGGGTTGCCCTGTCTGCTCGCTCAGCCAGTGGGTATAAGCGTCGGCATCCTGCCAGCTGACGTTGATGACCGGGCGCTGACCACGTCCCCAGCCTTCATCTTCGGGCAGGGGGCGGCCGGTTGCCTGGGCAAAGCGGTCATACTCGGCAAAGGTCACTTCATGGCGTGCCAGTGCGAAGCTGTGGGCTATGACCACCTCATGGACGGGGTATTCGTTATCGTCCCCCTGGCCGTGCAGGTCACCCATGCGGAAGCGGCCTGCCGGAATGATGACCATCTGTGGACCACGGCCGCCATCGTTAAGTTCATCCTGAAACAGGGTCAGGTTGGCGGCTGGCTGCTGTGCATCGCGCAGGTCGTCGGCTGACTCGATGTCGTTATCGAGTGCAGGTGCGGCAGCGGGCTTGTTCACTTGTGCTTTCAAGCTGGCTTCGTGAGCACGTTGCAGCTGCTCGTGGGCCTGCTCCAGTGATTCGAAGGCGGCGCGTAATTCACGGTTGTTCTTCATTTGACTCAGGGCCTGGCTGCTGACCGAGTCGAGTTGCCCCTGCATCAGCAGCAGAGCGGCCCAGACGCCGGCAGCAAAGCCAAGCCCGAAGATCAGCGTTGCCAGCAACCAGCGTTTGGCCGGCCTGCTCAGGGCGTGCCAGGGATTGCTCAGTCGCCAGCGTTTCGTAGTGGCGGCTGGTTCGGCTGATGTCGCTGGCTCGGGCGGCGCTTCCGAGGTTGTGCCCTGTGGGGAAGCGCCGGGAGCAGGAGTGGTCTCTGAGTCAGACTCCTCTGCCTCCGAGATGCTGCTCAGCACCTCTTCGATCAATTCTGCTGCAGGCTCCTCCGGGGGAGCATACAGCTCGCGTACCAGTTCAGTGCAGCTTGACGGCCGTTGCTCGGCATCGGGGCTAAGGGCGCGAGAAAGAATATGCCACTGCTGTTTGTTGAGTCCTGAGGGGGCCCTGAGCTCGCGCTGAAAGCGTGAGGATTCGGGATCACTGGCCTGGAAGGCCTGTTTGTCGCTGTATACTTCCCAGGCGATCACCGCCAGCGCAAAGACATCGTGCCCGGCATGAGCGGGCTGCTGGTGGAAGGCTTCCGGAGGTTGGTAGCGTGGGTATTCGGGTGCCTTGGGCAGCAGGGTATGCAAGGGCTCGATCAGGTCGCGCAATCCCTGTCCAAGCAGCTTTACGCCTCCCCCGGTGTTGAGAAAGACCAGATCTGGTGCCAACAGGCCGTGAGGGATGTGAGCGCGGTTTTGACTATAGTCCAGTGCCTTGGCCAGCTGGGTCAGCAGGCCCTGCTTCTGCAGTGGTTTCAGTTTACTGGCCTGCTTGCGCGCCAACAGGTCTGACAGCGTTTGCCCGTTGAGCTTTTCGTAGGAGAGAAATTCCAGGCCGCGCCAGCTGAAGTAGCCGTAACAGGCGGCGATATGCGGGAAGTCCAGGGTTGGGCGCAGGCGGGTGATGCGCTTGCGCAACTTGTCTGAAAAGCCCGGCTGGCGGACCAGCTCTGGTCGCAGGATCAGCAGGCTGACTTCGGTACGGGACGCGGTGGAGATATCTTCGGCCAGCCAGATGGCGCCCATAAAGTGGTCGCGTTGGTGGCGTACCAGTTGAAAGCGGTGGTGGCTGGGGCCGATGACAAGCTCTTCCTTGAGAGCGGCGTAAGCAGAATCGGTAGGCGTATTCATCAGTCCTTTGCTTCCTTGTAACCTGATTCAGGGCCGCCGGACTCCTGGTCGTCACCTGTCAGGGGTAACGGCCAGGAGGGCAGGACTGCGACCGGGTCAGGCGCTGGTGTCCAGTGGCGGAAAGGATTTGACCAGTTCGTCAACAGCCTTCATCTGCGCCAGGTAGGGCTCCAGACGATCCAGCGGCAGGGCACAGGGGCCATCGCACTTGGCTTCATCGGGGTTTGGGTGGGCTTCGAGGAACAGCCCGGCAATTCCCTGGGATAGGCCGGCTCGGGACAGCTGGGCCGCCAGTGCGCGGCGACCACCGGCAGAGTCGGCGCGCCCGCCGGGCATCTGCAGCGCGTGGGTGGCGTCGAACATCACCGGATAGCCGAACTCCTTCATGATGCTGAAGCCCAGCATATCGACGACCAGGTTGTTGTAGCCAAAGCTGGTACCGCGTTCGCACAGGATCAGTCGATCATTGCCGGCTTCTTCGCACTTGTGCAGGATGTGCTTCATCTCCTGAGGGGCCAGGAACTGGGCCTTCTTGATGTTGATTACGGCGCCGGTAGCGGCCATGGCGCTGACTAGGTCGGTCTGGCGCGACAGGAAGGCCGGCAGCTGAATGATGTCGCACACCTCGGCTGCGGGGGCGGCCTGGTAGGGTTCATGTACATCGGTAATCAGCGGTACGTTGAAGGTGTTTTTCACTTCTTCGAGAATCTTCAGACCCTCGTCCAGGCCCGGCCCGCGGAAGGAGTTCAGCGAAGAGCGATTAGCCTTGTCAAAGGAGGCCTTGAAGACATAGGGAATGTCGAGACGCTGGGTCACTTCGACATAGTATTCGGCGATGCTCAGAGCCAGATCACGGGACTCCAGTACGTTCATACCGCCGAACAGTACCATCGGCTTGTCGTTGCCGATCTCGATGGATCCGGCGCGTACGACCTTCTGCTGCATATCAACCTCTCGTCACTGGCTTGGCAAAATTGCAATTATAAGCCATTCGACGGGAAATGTGCCGCCTCCGCTTCGATCCACTCAAGCGCCTGTTGATTCAGGTCCTTGTCCGGATCGTGTCGTTGATAGATGCAGATCTGACACAGCTGTTCCAGCATGCGGGCACGGAACATTTGCTCCTGATCCGGGAAAGCCAGTTTCAGCAGGTAATCGCCTTGCTGGCCTCGATCACAATCAACCACGCGGGCATCGATGCTCAACTCTTCGGTTAGAGCGGGGGCCTGGATGCGCAGCCATTTGCCACTGGGATAGTAGTGGTGGCAGTGCAACAGGAGTCCAAGAGGTATAGAGGAGCTGGAGGCGGCGGGTGCCTTGAGAAGGGGGCTTAATTCGAGTTCGATCTGCTCTGGATGCTGCAGATAGCGTTGTGGGCCAATCATAATCCCAACCTCAAACGCAGATGACAATTCATTTATCGGCGTTTCTAGTTACAGCTTGAGCACTTTTGGCTCAATTTGCCAGCAGGACTTCGAGAAAAAACCAGAAAAAGAGCATCGCGCCGAGCAGGCAGCCGGCTGACAGCCAGCGATAGCGTTGGATCAGCTGTGTTTCGTCATGGGTCGATAACAGATACGGCATGCGAGAGGCCTGAGGGTCAGTCAGCACGTTCATGCTGGGCAGCGCGTGCAGGTGCTGCTGTTCTTGTTGAGCTTCCTGCTCGGCGGCCAGGCGTGCGGCCTGCCATTCGTCAGGGCTGATTTTGCCGTCGCCGTTGCTGTCGAAACGTTCCAGCAGTTGCTCCGGGTCTCGCTTCCAGCTGCGCAGTCGGTCGCGCACGGCATCCTTGATGTTCAGCTGGTCGCGGCCGCCACCAACGGTATGAAAGTGACCGAGGGCGTACAGCTGCTCATGCTCAAAGATCAGGCGTTCGGTAAAGCGATACTGCCCGGCTCCAATCTGAGTGCTGAAAAATGCTGCGACCGCGTTTGAGTCCAGACTCTGGCCGCCGGGGAAGGCACTATGGCCACGCCAGCTGTGCTTGTGCTGGGAGCTGACTTCGGCCCCTTCCGGATCGATCAGGCAGGTACCGGTGCCGTCGTTGATCTGAAACCAGTGTTGGGAGCGACCGCTGCGTACGGAGCGCCAGCGCTTGCGTCCATCGTCATCATCAAGCTCCTCGACCTTGTAGTCGTACCAGACGCAGGGGCGGCCGGACAGGGGAGCATCCAGCATGCCATCCTCACCGGCAATGACATGGCCGATCAGTTCGACATAGCCTTGGGGGGCAGAGCGTACCTTGGCGGTCGGTGTGTCAGCGATCAGCCGGTAACGGGTCATCCGGCTGAATACGAACCAGAGCGATGCCAGGGTGCCGGCCATGCAGATCAGCAAGAACAACAGTTTTTCCCCGCTTTCCAGGGGCGCCAGGTCCAGTAACATGGCGGATCAGCTGAACAGTTGTTGCATGTCGACATCGGCTTTTTCAGCCTCGTCGAACTCCAGCAACTGGGACGGTTTGAAGCCGAAGCGACGGGCGATGAGCACGTCCGGGAATTGCTCGATGCGCACATTAAGCAGATTGACCGAGTCGTTGTAATACTCGCGTCGATCGGCGATGCCGGATTCCAGTCCGGTGATGCGGCTGCGCAGGTGGTGGAAGCTGTCACTGGCGGTCAGTTCCGGGTAATCCTCGGCGACGGCAAACAGATTGCCCAGTCCCAGCCTCAACTGGGTTTCGGCCTGTCCCAGAGCGCCGATGTCACCACGTTCACGAGCACTGGCAACAGCAGACCGGGCTTCGATAACGGCGGTCAGTGTGGCCTGTTCATAGCCCATGTGCTGTTTGCAGGTTTCGACCAGTTTGGGCAGTTCGTCGTGGCGCTGTTTCAGCAGTACATCGATATTGGCCCAGGCGCGGGAGACGCCGTGCTTGAGGCGCACCAGATGGTTATAGAGGGAGATGAAGTAGAGCGCGGCAACGACGATGATCGCCAGCAGAATGATCAGTGTGGTATCCATGTTGCGAGCTACCTTGCCAGAATCCTTTCCGACACTATACCGCGTTTAGCTGACAGTGAAACAGGCTCTGGTGGTCAGATGCCGCCGCCGCCAATCATCTCTACGACTACCGTCTTGATCAGGAATGCGGCCAGGCCCAAACCCAGAGCGAAGAACAGGATGAAAGTGCCGAAGCGGCCCGCATTCGATTTCTTGGCCAGGTCATAGATGATAAAGAAGACGGCACCGGCAAAGACGAACAGACCCACGTTAAGCATGATGGCTTCGATTTCGGCGAGACGCATGCAAAAACCTCCTGATTAAATAATGAGCGGATGATACATCAATTTGCCGGTTACAAATACCGATGGATGCTAAGGAAAACCTCAGCCGAGCGTGTCGTCCTTGCCGAATACCTGATCCTGCCAATCCTGCCCCAGTTCCTGCTCGATGAAGTCACGAATGAACTTGCGCACCATCTGCGAGGGGGTCACGTCCTGCTGACTGCAGAGTTGCTCGAAAGTGGCTTTCTTTTTCGGATCGATCAACAGGGTCAGGCGGGCAGTGCGGTTTTCCATGATAGGACCTCTTGTATTGCGGGAGCGAATAGCATGTTAATGATATTAACATTGAATCATATATGATGAACAGTTAATGTATGTGGACAATTCGTGATCAGAGAAGGATCGTCCCCATGTCCAGGCAGGCCCGGCTCCACTCCCTTTCCTTTGCCAGCGCGTTGCGCGAAACGCTGAAGGAGGGGTATGACCGCCGAGCGCTGACTCAGGACTTGATGGCCGGCCTCAGTGTTGGCATTATTGCCATTCCCTTGTCTATGGCCCTGGCGATCGCCAGTGGCGTCAAGCCCGAATACGGCCTCTATACCGCGATTATTGCCGGTTTCATAATCGCTCTGACGGGCGGCTCGCGTTACAGCGTTTCTGGTCCCACCGCCGCCTTTGTGGTGATCCTGTACCCCGTTGCCCAGACTTATGGGCTTGCCGGCTTGTTGATTGCCACCCTGATGTCCGCGCTGATCCTGCTCGGGCTGGCTTTTGCCCGTATGGGGCGGCTGATCGAATATATTCCCGAACCGGTGACCCTGGGGTTTACCTCGGGGATCGCCATTGTCATCGCGACCCTGCAGGTAAAGGATTTCTTTGGCCTTAGCCTGGATAGGCTGCCTGAGCACTGGTGGCAGAAAGTGGCGAGCCTTGCTACGGCGATGCCGGCACTGGACCCGGCGGCTACGGCCGTGGCGCTGGCGACACTGGCCGTGTTGGTGCTCTGGCCGCGCCTGCGCCTGCCGATACCGGGGCACTTGCCGGCGTTGCTGGTTGGACTGGCGGTGGCCTGGTTTGCCGGGCTTATGGGCCACTCGGTGGAAACCATCGGCAGTCGCTTCAGCTATCTGCTGCCGGACGGCACCCTGGGTGCCGGCATTCCACCGTTTTTTCCTGAACTGGCCTGGCCCTGGGATCGACCCGGTCCCGGTGGTGAGCCGCTCGAAATGAGCTGGTCACTGGTGCGCGAGCTGCTTCCGGCCGCGTTCTCCATCGCCATGCTGGGGGCCATCGAGTCTCTGCTCTGTGCTGTGGTGCTCGATGGTATGACCGGCAAGCGACACCATGCCAACGGTGAGCTGCTGGGGCAGGGGTTGGGCAATCTGGTGGCGCCCTTTTTGGGTGGTTTTACCGCCACGGCAGCGCTGGCGCGCTCGGCCGCCAACTACCGTGCCGGCGCTCGTTCGCCGCTGGCGAGCATGGTGCATGCGCTGGTGGTGCTGGCCGGTCTGCTGGTGCTGGCGCCGCTGCTGGCCTGGCTGCCGATGGCCAGCATGGCCGCACTGTTGCTGATGGTGGCCTGGAACATGAGTGAGGCGCCCAAGGTGGTTCTCCTGCTGCGACGGGCCCCCCGTGGGGATGTGCTGGTGCTGTTGACCTGCCTGTTGCTGACCGTGCTCTTCGACATGGTGATCGCCATCTTTGCTGGCATTGTACTGGCGTCACTGCTGTTCATGCGTGACCTGTCCGGCATGACCCGCTTCACGGATATCAGTCGCCAGACCAAGCATGTGCCGGGTGAACTGGCACAGGGCTGGAAGGTGTTCAAACTCAGTGGGCCACTGTTTTTTGCCGCCGCGGATCGAGTCTTTGATGAGTTGCAGGCGGAAACGGATGGGGTGCGCGGGGTGGTGCTGTACATGGATGCCGTACCCTTGCTGGATGCTGGCGGGCTGAGTGCGTTGAATCACTTTATTCAGGTCTGCCATCAGCAGGGAGTGGCGCTGGTCGTTGCCGATCTGCAGTTCCAGCCGTTGCGTGCCCTGGCCCGTGCCGGAATGGTGCCGGTGGAAGGGGAGCTAAGGTTCACGCCGACGCTGGCCGAAGCGCTACAACCCTTGCTGAATGTGGCAGTGAGCCGTTAAGTCAGGGCTCCATCACGCAGGGCGATGGCTGGTAACTGCTTAGCCAATGCGTCAGCTTATCTGCCGGTAGCGGCGGACAGAACAGGTACCCCTGCATGTAATTGCAGCCCTGTCCGATAAGGGTCAGGCGCTGTTTCTCGGTTTCGACGCCCTCGGCGATCAGGCGCAGCTCAAGGCTGGCGGCCATGGAAATGATCGCGCTGACCAGTGAATCGGCATAGCGGTCGCTGTTCAGGTCGCGGATGAACTCGCGATCGATCTTGAGCGTATCGACCGGGAAACGTTTGAGGTAGCTCAGTGACGAGTAGCCGGTACCGAAATCGTCAATCGCCAGTGAAATGCCGAGACCCTTGAAGCCCTGCAGCCAGGCGACAGTCTCTTGGCTGTCCTGCAGCAGCAGACCTTCAGTGATTTCCAGAATCAGCCGCGACGGGTCAAGCTGGTGGTGCTTCAGCACACTGGCTACCGCATCGGCGTCCAGCCCCAGGTCGCGCTGGCGCTCAGAAATGTTGACCGACAGGTAGAGTTCGTGGCCCGCTGCGTAAAACTGCTGCACCTGCTCGCAGGCGGTTTCGAGTACCCACTCGCCGATACTGCCGATCAGGCCGGTCTCTTCCGCCATCGGAATGAACTGATCTGGAGGAATCAGGCCGCGCTCGGGGTGGTGCCAGCGCAGCAGGGCTTCGAGCCCCTGCACACGGCCGCTTTTGCCGGCGATAATCGGCTGGTAGTACACCTCCAGCTGGTTACGTTCCAGGGCATGGCGCAGGTCCTGCTCCAGTGTCATGCGCTGGTTGGCATGTTCCTGCATGGCGGCGGTGAAGAAGTGAGCCTGGTTGCGGCCGGACTGTTTGGCCTTGTACATCGCCAGGTCTGCATTGCGAATCAGTGTTTCCGCGGTGTCAGCATCGCCGGGATGCATGGCAATGCCAATGCTGGCGCCGATGATGATCTCGCGCTCGGCCAGGATGAAGGGCGTACTGAGGGCTTCGATCAGCTTGTGCGCGACATAGGAGGCATCGGCCTCGGACTTGATGTTGTGCAACAGGATGACAAATTCGTCACCGCCGAAACGGGCGACCGTATCGGTATCACGTACGCAGCCGTTAAGCCGGTAGGCCACCTGCTTGAGCAGGTCGTCACCGTACTCGTGCCCCATGGAGTCATTGACGTACTTGAATCTGTCCAGGTCGACGAACAAAAGCGCGATGATCTGTTCATCGCGGTTGGCGGTGGCGATAGCCAGATTCAGACGGTCGGATAGCAGGGTGCGGTTGGGCAGCTCGGTGAGTTCGTCGTAGTAGGCCTGGCGTACGATCTGGGCTTCATCGTTCTTGCGCTTGGTAATGTCGGAGAAGACGGCGACATATTCGCTGGGCTCGCCCTCGCTGTCATATACCACCGAGACGGAAAGCCATTCCGGGTAGATGGTACCGTTCTTGCGCCGGTTCCAGATCTCACCGCTCCAGGATCCTTGCTGCATGATCTCATGCCACATGCTCTGGTAGAAGCCGACTTCGTGCCGGCCGGAGCTGAGAATGCTGGGGTTGCGCCCCTGAACTTCTTCCAGGGTATAACCGGTGATGCGGCTGAAGGCAGGGTTGATCGTTTTGATCAGGCCGTCGCGGTCGGCCACCATGATCGCTTCGTTACTGGTGCTGAACACCGCTTCGATCATCTTCAGCTGTTCTTCCATCTCCTTCTGGTGGGTGATGTCTTCCTTGACCGCAATATAGCTTTGGCAGTTGCCGATTTCGTCACGAACCGCCGAGATGGAGGCTTGCTCCCAAAACAGTTCGCCGTTCTTGCGCCGGTTCAGCAGTTGGCCATGCCATTCGTGGCCCTGTCCCAGTGTCTGCCAGAGGTCGCGGTAGACTTCATCCGGCATTTCGCCTGAACGCAGCAGGTCGGCCTTTTGTCCCAGTGCCTCATCGCGGCTGTAGCCGGAGACTTCGCAGAATTTGGGGTTTACATATTCGATGATGCCCCGGGTATTGGTGATCATCACCGATGCGGGGCTCTGCTCCAGTGCGCGCCCGAGATTGCGCAGCTTCTGCTCGATTCTTTGAGTGTGGGTAATGTCGGTGCGTACGCAGGCCAGGCCGCCTTCCCGGGTACGGCTGTCGCTGGCCAGAATGGCATGGCCGCTGTCCAGGTGCTCAATGTAACTGTTGCTGCCAGCCTGTTCGCTTTCAACAGACTCCAGCTGAGTGATATGAGGCTTGAGCTGCTCCTTGAACACCTCCCAG
The DNA here is from genome assembly GCF_039523155.1 of Marinobacterium maritimum. NCBI lineage: Bacteria > Pseudomonadati > Pseudomonadota > Gammaproteobacteria > Oceanospirillales > Oceanospirillaceae > Marinobacterium > Marinobacterium maritimum. Next base: position 233,337 of record NZ_BAAAET010000001.1, read on the forward strand.
CGATCCATCTCCAGGGTGTCCAGCCAGGGGTAGACCTGCCGCCAGCGGCTATTGCACAGCAGCATTTTGCCTTTGGGGCTATACAGCGCGAATGCTTCGGACAGGCTTTCAACGGCATCATTCATGCGTTCGCGGGCTGATTCCGAGTGACGCCGCAGAATGACAAAGCGACGCATCAGGTCGCCCATCAGCAAAAGCACCAGCGCAAACACGATAAACATGGCAACGCCGATGACGCGACTGTCGATACTGGCGTCACCAGAGCCTGCGCCGCTTCCCTGCCAAAGCATAAAGAAGAGCACGCACAGGTTGACGCCTGTCAGCAGCAGAATCAGCTTCAACTTGCGGGTGGAGGAATGGCTCATCAGTTCTTCAGGTCAGGTCTACAACTGCTCAAAAGTGCAAAGTGTAGCGTGTCAGAGACTCATTGCTATAGCGAAATCAGTCTATTGCCAAATTTATTCGAGACTATAGACATTGGTCAGGTAAAAGAGCGAGAATCTTTTTGAGCTTTAAAATGGATACAATATACATCTAAAAGGGTGCCCGATGTCCGTGATCAACCTGGAACACACCCCGAGCAGCCGCCGAGGCTGGATCCTGAGTAATGGCTTCAGGCCGATGTTTGCCCTGGCGAGCCTCCAGGCGCTGCTGGCGCTGGCGGGATGGCTGGCGTTCTGGAACGGTTGGGTCAATCCGCCCGCCGGTATGCTGCCTCCGCTGCTCTGGCATGGTCATGAAATGCTGTTCGGTTTTGTCGGTGCCGCAATCGGTGGCTTTCTGCTGGCGGCGGTAGCCAACTGGACCGGGCGCAAGCCCGTATCGGGGGCTTCACTGGTGTGGTTGGCGCTGGCCTGGCTGTTGGCACGGGCCGTGGCGCTGGTCGGTGGCGCCTGGGCCGAGCCGGTGAATGCGCTGGCAGCGGTCAGCTATTGGTTGGTGCTGGCGTTCCTGTTTGGCCGCGAGCTGATCCTGGCCGGCAACCGGCGTAATCTCAAGGTACTGGTGATCCTTGGGCTTTTTGCCTTGTTAAGCCTGGCGTTTCATCTGCACTGGTTGCCTGAACGGGATGTGTTGCACCTGGTGTTGGTGCTGGTGTTGATGTTGCTGACTCTGATTGGTGGACGAATTACGCCGGCATTTACGCGCAACTGGCTCAACCGTCAGGCGATTGAGGGAGCCCGCATGCCGGCCGCCTTCGGTCCCGTGGACATTGCCGCTGCGGCGCTGACACCACTGGCTGGCATCGTCTGGGTGTTCTGGGAGCAGGGCGCTGTCACCGCGGTGCTGCTGCTGTTGGCCGGCAGTGCGCAACTGGTACGCCTGATTCGCTGGCGTGGCTGGCAAACGCGCGCTGAGCCGCTGCTGCTGGTACTGCACATCGGTTACGCCTGGCTGGGGGCTGGGTTGCTGCTGTTGGCCGGCAGCAGTGCCGGCCTCTGGTCGTCCAGTGCCGGTCTGCATGCGCTGACGGTTGGCGCCATGGGGGGAATGATCATGGCGGTGGCCTCTCGGGCGGCGCTGGGCCATACCGGGCGTGAACTCCGTGCGGGGCCGCTGCTGGTGCTGGCGTTCCTGGTGCTTCACTTGGCAGCGCTGGTACGAGTGCTGGCAGCACTTTGGCCGGCGGCAATGATGAACCTGATAATCGCATCGGCGTTGTTCTGGCTGTTGGCTTTTGCGTTGTTCGCCTGGCGTTACCTGCCGATCCTGCTCGGGCCGTCACTCAGTTTCAGCGACCGGCTGAAGGCACAGAAAAAGAGTTGAATTACATCTCGTTGGCCTTGCGGTAGGCGCCTTGATAATCGAACAGGCGCTCACGTACCTGCCAGTAGCCACCCTGGCGCCCTTTCTTGCCGGCCTGTTTGGCAATCACAAAGTCAGGTGCCGGCAACAGCGATTCAGCGGCGATGGCCTCCGCGACTGTTTTGAACTGGCGGGGGGATTCGCCGTTGCCGCAACGTCGGCCAAACAGCTTGTTGAACAGGGCGCGTTGTGCCGGCCGGTCCAGGTGAAAGCGCTCACGCAGCTCCTCGCCCTGTTCTTCATGGTAGGTGACCGTCAGGCATTCGCCGCTTGCACTTAAACTGATACCTGCGCAGCGGATGACCCGTGCATCCTTCAGCTGCAGTGCTCGCTTGAGCAGGTCGTCCGGGTCGATGATCGCCTCATTGCACGTCTGGCAATAGCGTGCCGCGATATCGTTCTCGGCGCCACAGTGAGGACACTCCTTGAAGCGGAAACGGTAGTCGCACTGCTGTGGTTTCTCTCCCTCCATCTCCAGCAGTCCCTGGCAGCGACGGCCAAAATGCTCGATCACCTGGCCGTTACCATCGGTCTTGCCCCAGAAAATATTGGCAAAACCGCAGCCGGGACAGAATATCTGCACCGGCTCTGAATCCGCAGACGGCTTGGGCGTGCCCACTTCGGGATGATGCAGGTTGAAGCCGTTGCCGGCGTAGTCAATCACCAGGCAGTTGTCCTTGCCGTCACTCAGGCGCAGGCCGCGCCCGACGATCTGTTGGTAGAGACTAACCGAAGCGGTGGGCCTGAGGATGGCGATCAGGTCCACATGGGGGGCATCGAAGCCTGTTGTGAGCACCGCTACATTGACCAGGTACTTGAGTTCACGTGCCTTGAATCGCGTGATCAGCCGCTCACGCTCGTCTCCCGGGGTCTCGCCGGTGATCACGGCGGTGTGCCCAGCGGGCAGGTAACTGCCGATCTCATGGGCATGCTCAACGGTGGCGGCGAACACCATCACACCCTGGCGTTGTTGCGCCAGTTCCTCGATCTGCTCGCAGATGGCGCGGGTGACGCGCGGGTGCTTCGCCAGCAGGCTGTTCAGTTCCCGCTCCGGGTAGTGGCCAGTGTCCGAGGGTGTCAGCGAGGAAAAATCATAGTGGGCGATGGCCGCGTCGACCACCTCCGGCGGTGTCAGGTAGCCGTTGCGGATCATATGGCTCAGCGGCAGCTCAAAGATGCACTTGTCAAATACGCGTGGCTCTTCGCTGCGGACAAAGCCGCGGTAATGGCTGCGATAGATCCAGCCATAGCCTAGGCGGTAAGGGGTGGCAGTCAGTCCGAGCACCTTGAGGCCGGGGTTGTGCTCACGCAGGTGGCTGATCACTTGCTGGTACTGGCTGTCCTCTTCTTCGCTGACCCGGTGGCATTCGTCGATAATCAGCAACGAGAAGGCATCGGCAAAGTGTTCAAGGTTACGGGCGATCGACTGCACACTGGCAAAGGTAACCTGGTGGCTGAACTCCTTGCGCCCAAGGCCCGCAGAGAAGATGCCGGCTTCCAGGCCCAGAGCCGCGTACTTGGCATGGTTCTGTTCCACTAGCTCGCGTACATGAGTAATCACCAGAATCCTTCGCCGTGCAAGACGGGCCAGCTCGGCGATGACCAGGCTTTTGCCCGCCCCCGTGGGCAGCACAATCACAGCCGGGTCATCACTGGCGCGAAAGTGTTGCACCGTGGCGGTCACGGCGTCCTGCTGGTAATCACGCAGGGTAAAGGCGGCTGGGGCGGGCGGGTTCATGCCGGTGACGATAACCTCTGTCTGGGTGGCGAAATCGGCATCATACGGTCAGCGCCGCTCAAACTCCATGTCGCGGGTATCGAGCAGGCCGTGTGTAAGGATCAGCGACCTTGGCCGACTATGCTGATACAGTGCAGGTGTCGGGATATCGCTTCGGTGTTGTAGAGGGGGAAGGGACGTTGACGGATAAAGAAGGGCGAACGCCGCTGGGGAGTGACGAGGTACAGCAGCGTTTGCAGGCTATTCGACCCAGGTTGCTGGCGTTTGCCCGTATTCAACTGGGTGATCCGGTGCAGGCGGAAGACCTGGTACAGGATGCAATGATAGCGGCCTGGGAAGGTATAGGGGCCTTTACAGGGGCGGCAAAACTGGAGACTTGGGTGTTCGGTATTCTGAAGCACAAGCTGGTGGATGAAATTCGACACCGCCACCGTGAGCAGACAACAGGGTTCAACCCCGATGAAATGCCTGAGATCGATGGTCTGTTCAATCCGCGTGCGCACTGGTTACCGGCCAGTCGGCCGCAAAAATGGCACGAGCCAGAGCAGGCCTGCCTCCAGGATGGCTTCTGGCAGGTGTTCGATTTCTGTGTGCTGCATCTGCCGGAAAGTACCGCCCGGGTGTTCTCAATGCGAGAGCTGATGGGGCTGGAAACCGCGGAAATCTGCGAGTCACTGGGTATCAGCGAGCAGAACTGCTGGGTGATCCTGCATCGTGCTCGGCTGAAGCTGAGAGCTTGCCTGGAGAACGGTTGGTTCAGCAAGGGGGATAGCAATGCAATCCTGTAAACGTGCAACTGAATTGATGTCGCAGCAGCTCGACCGGGAGTTGTCTGGCAGTGAAAAACTCAGCCTGAAGATGCACCTGTTTATGTGCCGGCATTGCCGCAAGTGCGATGCTCAGTTCAAGGTGCTGCACCGGTTGGCGAGCGCTCGCTCGCAAGTTGATAAGCCCGACAAGGATTAACCCGACTGTCGGGCCGTTACTGCCCGGGTAATCGCGCGCTCATAGCTGGGCTTCAGCTGTGCCCAGCTTAGTGGCCGGATATCAGGACAGGGTAAGCGCTCACCACGAGCTTTGGCTGAGGCGAGTCGTTCTATACGTTCGGCTAACCTGTCCGCTTCATGGTCGGAGTCATATCGATAGCCGGGTTCAAACAGCTCCCTGTAGGCGAGTCGGTCCGGGACTACCGGTGTACAGCCGGCCGCAACCCCCTCCAGTATGGCGATGCCCTGGTAGTCATGCAGTGCCGTTGAAAGTACCGCATCCGAGCACTGCAGCAGACGACGGTAATCATCAATCGACTCTACATGGCCCCAGCAGCCCAGATTACCTCTGCTCTGCAACTGCTGATGGACCTCGTCAAATACCTTGGGGGTGTGACGGAACTGCTGGCCGACCACATGCAGCTGGAAGTCGATGCCCCTGTTTTGCATCGCTCTGATCGCGGTCAGCAGCAGCTCGGGTCCCTTGTCGAATTCCCAACGGTGGTTCCAGACCAGCTGCAGAGGCCCGGGCTCCGGCGTTGCAGGCAGGAATACCTCGTCAGGCAAGGGGACGGGGACCACCTCTGAGCGATCGGTCATTCGTTCCGTTAGCCCGACAGGCACTTGGTCGGGCAGCTTGCGCAGCAGCGTTGCCGCACCTTCGACGAGAGTTTGGCGATTGAACTCTGAATTGAACAGTATCCGGTCGGCCGCCAGTGCGTTGTAGATATTGAGTATCTGGGGCTCCACACTGCTGAACTCTCGACCGGACTCGGGGTAGGCAAACTGGTTCTCATGGAAGTAGACCAGAGTCGGGATGCTCGCCAGCTCCGGCACCAGTCCGCGCAGCCCGGTCAGGTCACACATGGAGGTTGCGATGATCAGGTCGTAGGGCTTGAGCAGTGTTTCGCGCTCGTTGAACGCCCAGCTCAGACTGTTGCCGCGGATGCGCCAGGCAAAGTATCGGGGGGGCAATGACAGAGTGGTCCAGTCGTGCTCTGAAAAGGCGGCTACCAGCCCGTGTCGCCAGTAGCGATGACTCACTGCGTCATAGGCCGATAAAAGCAGAATACGCATCCGAACTCTCCAGCGTTTGAGGGGGATAAGTGTGGGAACCAAAGGGCGGGGATTGTGCCAGAGAATGAGCGTACTTGTCAGATGCCGGACGGACTGCTTGACTGAGAGGTAGTCTCACTGGGAGTAGGTCAGATGTCAGGAACTGTTTTGATTACCGGCTGTAATCGTGGTCTGGGACTCGAGTTTGCCTATCAGTATGCCCGTGATGGCTGGCGCGTGCACGCCTGTGCCCGTGACCTGGTACGTGCCGAGGACCTGTTGGCATTGGAAGCGCGTTTTCCGGAGCAGGTGCAGCTGCATACTCTGGATGTAAACAAGGATGGCCAGATCAAGGCACTGGACCGGGTGCTGGGTGATGAAACCATTGACCTGTTGATCAACAATGCGGGGTATTACGGTCCCAAGGGCGTCTGTTTTGGCAAGGTCGAGCGGGAACTCTGGCGTCAGGTACTGGAAACCAACACGCTGAGTCCGTTGATGCTGACACAGGCGCTGTACCCTCGCATTGCCACCAGCAAGTTGAAAACCGTAGCCTTCCTGAGTAGCAAAGTGGGCAGTATCAGTGACAACCAGTCAGGCGGTGGCTATTACTATCGCAGCTCCAAAACGGCATTGAACCAGGTAGTGAAAAGCCTTTCCATCGATTTGGAGGGGGCCGCGATCAAGGTGGTGGCGCTCCACCCCGGTTGGGTACAGACCGATATGGGGGGCGAGAATGCACTGATTACGCCTGAGGAGAGCGTTACTTCTCTGCGCGGGCTGTTGCAGCAACTGGATATGGAACAAAGCGGACGCTTTTTGAACTATGACGGCACTGTCATCGACTGGTAGTTCTGAGCCACAGGCTTAGGTACAGTGACAGTTTATATGGATGTTTTGCAGCAAGAGGTGGATTGGGATGATGCACCGAAAAGGGTGGCAGCCTTGTGGCTACGTTGCTCTGTACCTGGTGTTCGGACTACTGTGGGTTAACGGGTCTGATGCACTGGTCGGCTGGCTGGTGCCTAGCATGGAAGCTTTTGAGCTGATCAGCCGCTTCAAGGGCAGTGCTTTTGTTGCCATCAGCGGCGGCTGTCTGTATCTCGCGCTGGCCTCCTGGGCGCCTCCTTCGCGTAACTTGGAAGTGCCCCCCGGACGCGGGCAGTGGCTGATTTTTGCCGGCCTGTTACTGGTCGCACTGGCCCTGCCTTCAATGGGAGAGCTTCTGGTACGCTGGCTGGACGCCGAGAAGGCTTTCGTGACCAAGGCCTCACATGGAGGGCTGCTGGCCGGATTGGCGGCGATGACCCTGACGGTATTGTTGATAGCCATCCAGCGCCGCCAGTTGGGCCTGACACTGTCCCATCTGGCAGAAAATGAAGCCTCCCGGCGCGAGCAGCTGTTGGGGGGCTTTTTCGACATGCCGTTTATCGGCATGGGCCTTACCTGCCCTCACACGGGGCGCTGGATCAAGGTCAATGACTGCCTTGAGGCTCTGTTGGGGTACAGTGCCGAAGAGCTGCGACAAAAAAACTGGCAGGCCCTGACGCACCCCAGTGACCTGACTACTGACGAGCATGCCTTTGGCCGTTTACTTGCCGGTGAGACCGAGGCCTATCAACTGGAAAAGCGCTTTATCGCCGCGAGCGGTCAAGCGGTGCCGGTACGAATCTATATCAAGCTTCTGCGTGACGGTAACGGGCATCCCGAGCATGTCATCTGCATGATTCAGGACCTGACTCGGGAGCGGCTCAACCAGCAGGCGTTGCAGCGTCAGTCGAACCTCTACAACATGCTTTCACGGGTCAATCAGGTGATCCTGTACAGCCGCTCCGTTGATGAGGTGTTGCAGGCAGCCTGTAGGATTGCGGTCGAGGAGGGGCAGATGAGCTTTGCCTGGATCGGCCTTTGTGATGACCAGCGGCGTATTACTTCATCACGCGCCCACGCCGGAGATCAGGCCACCGCCACCGGCGTCGGTCAGCTGCTGCAGAGCTTTGACCGTCATCCCGGGCGAGGCCTGAGTGAGCGTGCGGTCCTGTATGATCAGACCGTGGTCGTCAACGACTGTCTGGGAACGCCCGAGTATGAGCCTTGGCACGATTTTTCCCGCCGCTTCAATTGCCGCTCTGCAATCGCTCTGCCACTGCATCACAAGGGACGAGTGTTTGCCAACTTGACCCTTTATGGGAGCACGGTCGACTTCTTCTCACCGAAACTGGTCAAAACGCTGGAAGAGCTTGCCCATGATATCGGCTTTGCGCTGGATTCGATCAACCGTGATCAGGCGCTGGAAGCGGCCAACCAGGTGATTAACTCAAGCCCTTTCATACTGGTGCGCTGGCGTTATGAGCACGGCTGGCCGATCGAGTATGTATCGGATAATATCCGCAACCTGGGTATCGAGCCTGATACGCTGTTGCCTTCGGAAAGCCGGTTCGATTCCCTTATCGATCCCCGTGACCGTGCCCGAGTTCTGACCGAGGCGGACGAGTATTTGCATCAGGGCCTGGCATCGTTCACACAGACCTATCGCCTGGTTAGTACGGGCGGTGCCGATGAGCGCTGGGTCGAGGACCAAACCCATGTGCTGCGTGATGGCAGTGGCCAAGTGGTGGCTATTGAGGGTGTGCTGACCGATATTACCGAAAGGCGCCACCAGGAAAGCCGCTTGCAGCAGGCCTCGGCCGTAATCCAGAACACCCGGGAAGCCGTGCTGATCACCGATGCCCGCAAGCGAGTTACCAGGGCTAACCCGGCGTTTAGCGACATGTTCGGCTGGAGCGAAAATGAGCTGAGGAACAAGACGCTGGACATCCTGCGTTCGGAGCGCCATCCGGAGAGTTTCTACCATGCGCTGTGGCAAAAGGTTGGCGAACAAGGGCACTGGCAAGGAGAGATCATGTGCCGGCGCCGCCACGGAGAGGTGTTTCCGGCGCTGCTGAGTGTCAGCCGGATCTGTCAGGACAGTGGTGATGTCAGCCATTACATCGGTGTGTTCACCGACCTGACGCAACTCAAGAACAGTGAGTCGCGAATTGAGCATCTGGCGACCCATGATGCCCTGACCGGGCTGCCCAACCGCAAGGCTCTGTTCCGGCAGCTGGAGGCATGCCGTCGTTACAATCTGCACCATGAGCGCTTGTCGGCCCTGTTGATGGCGGACCTGGACAATTTCCGCGATATCAACGATAGCTTCGGACACTTGGAGGGAGATCGGCTGTTGCTGCAGGTCGTGGAGCGATTCAGTGCGGTGCTTAGAGAAGGGGAGCACCTGTTCCGCCTGGGGGGGGATGAGTTTGCCATCCTGCTGGATGAAGTGGCCGACAGCAATGAGGCTGCCAACATTGCAGACACGCTGATGCAGCAACTACAGAGCGTGTTCAGGCTCAGTGACAGTGCCGAGGTGAGAGCCAGTGCCAGCTTTGGTATCAGCCTGATCGAGGGTCTTAACTTGTCACCGGAAGTCATTTTGCAGCAGGCGGATGCGGCCCTGTTCAATGCCAAGGAGCAGCGGGGCAGTCTCAGGTTCTTCAGTGATGACCTGACGGCCGCCGTCCACCATCGCCTGCAACTGGAGCAGCGGCTCAGGCGCGCGCTGGAGCAGGATGAGTTCTGCCTGTACTACCAGCCGCAATGGTCGATTGATGGCAGCCGGATGACCGGTGTGGAAGCCCTTATACGCTGGCAGGACCCGGAGCAGGGGCTGGTATCACCGGCCGAGTTCATACCGGTGGCAGAGCAGAGTGCGTTGATTAGTCAGATCGGTAGTTGGGTGCTGCGCAATGCCTGCGAACAGATCGCTGCCTGGCAAGCGCGGGGGATAAGGGTGCCGCGGGTGGCCGTCAATGTATCACCGCAGCAGTTATACCTTCATCATCTGCCGCAGGAAGTGGCGAATAACCTGCAGCAGACCCGCATCACCCCGGCCCTGCTGGAGCTGGAATTGACCGAAGGCGCGCTGATGTCGCCGGGACTTGAGGCGGTGGACATGCTCAACGCCTTGCGTGCTCTGGGGGTCAGTCTGGCGATTGATGATTTTGGAACCGGCTATTCCTCGCTGGCTTACCTGAAGCGTTTTCCACTCAACCTGCTCAAGATCGACAAGTCGTTTACCGATGATCTGCTGGCGAGCGATGAAGCGCTGGCGATTGTGGAAACGATCATCATGCTGGGCCATAAGCTGGGCCTGAGCGTGCTGGCTGAAGGGGTCGAAGTGGAGGCGCAACGCATGGAGCTTGAGCGACTGGGGTGTCATCAGTTCCAGGGATACCTGAAGAGCAAGCCCTTGCCGGCGGCAGAGCTGGAGGCCTTGCTATTGGGTGACCAGTGTTGACCTGAAACAACCTGCGGCTAATCAATTCGGTATCAGGCTCAGGTTTTGCTGGGGTTCGGGACGTTTTCCTGTAGGATTTGGCAGACAGTTAGAATGTCTGCTAATCGCCGACAGGGAAGTCTCACCACCGTGACGATATCCGCTCAGCCCCTTGCCCCCAGTTCAATCGGCGCCAACCTGCTGTTGGCGCTGGGCTATCTGTTGCTGGGACTGCTGTTTATGTCCACCGGCCTGCATGAGCATATCGTTCCCCTCTGGTTGCCGGCCGGGCTGGGGCTGGCGGCTGTTTTACGCGGTGGCTTTGGACTTCTGCCCGGGGTTGGACTGGGCAGCCTGCTGGTCAACCTGATTCTGCCTTCCTTTCATCAACCCCTTGAGCTTGGCCATCTTTGGAGTGCATTGCTGATCGCATCCGGAGCGATGCTGCAGACGGCGCTGGGAAGCTGGCTGTTGCAACGCTTTGGTGCTGACCCTACCCGACCCTCCCGTGAGCAGTGGATGCTGCGTTATATCCTGTTCAGTGGCCTGCTGGTGTGTATGTTGAACGCCGTTATTGGTACCTGTGCGGTTACCTTCTTCAACGAGGCAGGTGGCAGCCAGGGGATGCTGCTTGATATGACGACCTGGTGGCTCGGGGACAGCTTCGGTGTGATATTGGGGACCCCGCTGTTCCTTTCCCTCGCGGGTGCTTTTAAAGGTGCCTGTCAGCATCGCCGCTGGCTGCTGCCGGTGCGTTTGAGTGGCACCCTGGTCGCGGTGGTGTTGATCAACCAGTACTACCTCTCCAACCTGTCAGGTCTGTTGCAGCAAAGCTTCGCGCAGGATGTGCAGCTGGTGGATGCGCGCATCCAGGCCATTATCCAACAGAATCTGCGTGACCTGTCTCGCCTGGCACAGGCGCTGAACAAGGAATTACCGCTGACACGTCATGACTTCAAGCAGCAGGTAACGCCCTTACTGGCGAACAACCAGGCCCTGCGTGCCTACTCCTGGGATCCGCTGGTGGTGCGTGATCAGCGAAGCGAGTTCGAACGCTGGACCCGTGAGCAACTACAGTGGTCAAGCTACAGTATTTATGGTGAGTCCCCAGAGACCGAAAAGATCATGATTCCGGTTCAGTACGTGGAACCCATGGAGGCCAACCGCGCCGCTCTGGGGTTCAACCTCTACTCGCTGGAAGACCGGAAACGCTGGGTAGAGCTGGCGCAGGCGCGTGGTGAGGCGGTTGTAACTGAGGTGCTTTACCTGACCCAGGCACCCGATGAGCCCGGGCTGCTGATGCTGCAGCCGGTCTACCGGCTGATAGGCGAGGAGCTGTTGCAGAGTCAGCGCGAACTGGAAGGGTTTGTCGTGGGGGTGTTTACGGTTGAGCGCTTGCTGGAGAACGTATTGATCGGCAGCAGTGTGCAGAACATCGAGCTTCGGGTCAGTGAAGCCGAAAAGCCGCCGTTCTACACTACGTCAGGGGCTGGAGAACTCGACCAGGAGAGCCTGAGACAGGCATTTGATGTGCAATTGGCCCAGCAAACATGGCGGGTCGAAGCCGTGGCCGGGCCAGACTATCTGGCAGCCCATCCGATCAGCCAGGCACAGTACCTGCAGGTGCTGCTGGTTGGTGTCGGCTGTTTGGGAGCCTTGTTGGTATTGTCGATGCACAACCGGGAGCAACTGCTGGAGGCTCGGGTACAACAGCAAACCGATGATCTGGCCTGGCAGGCACGCCATGATGATCTGACTGGCTTGCCGAACCGCAAGGGGTTGCATGAAACGCTGGCACGCCTCCTGCGGGGCCCCCAGATTGCCTTTTCACTGCTGTTTGTCGATCTGGATCGCTTCAAGCGGGTTAATGACAGTCTTGGGCATCAGGTGGGCGATGCGCTGTTGCAGACTCTCTCCAAAGCGTTGACACGGGAGATGCCCAAGGGTGTGAAACTGTTTCGTATGGGCGGGGATGAATTCATCCTGCTGGTGCCCGGTGGTCAGGCGAATGCCGAAGCCGAAGCGCGTCGGGTGCTCGAGGTGCTGGATTGTTCCTTTCCCGTGGCCGGCCACCGTCTGCAGCTGACAGCCAGTATCGGGGTCAGCCTTTTCCCTGATCATGGTGACAATGCCAACACGCTGATCAAGCATGCAGATACCGCCATGTACAGGGCCAAGGGGCGGGGCAAGAATCGCTACGAGTTATATTCATCCGACTTGACTGCCGATGCTGTGAACCACTTTTCGCTTGAGCAGGATCTGCGCCTGGCGATGCACAAGCAACAACTGGTCATCCACTACCAGACTCAATATCAACTCGGGGGGCGTTCCTTATGTGGTTTGGAAGCACTGGTTCGCTGGCAGCATCCTGAGCAGGGGCTGCTGGGGCCAGACAGGTTCATCCCGCTAGCGGAAGAGACTCAACTAATCGTGCCACTGGGGTGGCAGGTGATTGAACTGGTCTGCGGTCAACTGGCGACCTGGCGTAATGAAGGCCTCGCCGTGCCTCTGGTTGCTATCAACATCTCGCCGCAACAGCTGCTCCAGGCTGATTTCATCCAGCGTCTGAACCAGATTGTCGCCGAGCATGAGCTGGACCGGCACCTGCTGGAACTGGAAATCACTGAATCCATGATCATGCAGGACCCGGATTTCGTGATTCAGCAGCTGCAGCGTCTTCGCCTGTCAGGTTACCACCTGGCGCTGGATGACTTCGGTACCGGCTACTCCTCGCTTGACCGGATCAAGTACCTGCCGCTGAACCGGATCAAGATCGACAAGAGTTTCATTCGTGATATCGGTCGCAACCCCAAGGATGAGGCGGTGGTGATCAGTACCATTGCGCTGGGGCACAGCCTGGGAATCGAAGTGCTGGCTGAAGGTGTGGAAACGGCTGAGCAGAGTGCTTTTCTGCAGCGTCAGCGCTGTGACTGTGTGCAGGGGTACCTGTTTGGGCGCCCGGTGCCAGTCGAGCAGCTGTTTGAAGCCGAGAGCCTGTCCATCTGAGCCGTTGTACTGAACCAGCCAGTGCCGTCTTACTTCTCTGTCGGGGCCGGGAGCATCTCCTCCGGCAGTTCATAGGGTTCAATACGGTAGGCTTCCAGCCGGTAGCCTGCTGTTCCCATCTCATGGCTGAACACCTCGGTGGTCAGGCGACCGCTGACCAACACGGCGTCATAGAGACTTTCCACCCGGGTACCTGGCTCGTAGTGCACATCGACAATCTGGTTGGAGGGCGGTGGTGGCACATGGATGCAGGCACCGAAGTAGGGCACCAGGAAAAAACGGTCGACCGACTGACCTTCCCCTTCCAGCGGCACGACAAATCCGGGAATACTGACCATGCGGCCATTCATGGCATTCACCACGGGGGCCGAGGCCAGAGACTGCGTCAGCTCGTCATACATGCGCTGCGCCTTGTCACTGTAGTCGTCCAGCAATTCCAGCTCCGGGTTGTTGTACATCTTCTCCAGTGACAGGACATAGTCCTTGGGCATCAGTGCTTCCCAGTCAATCTCGGGAGCGGGCTCGCCATTGACCATGATTTCTTCAGCATTGACGGCGGAGAAACTCAGGCAGGCCGTCAGCATAAGGGGCAGTATTCGCATCGTGTATTTCTCAGTCGGTTGTAATAGGTCAGTTACGTCGAATCAGGCGGCTGGCTGATGCCATGCGCCAGGCCAGAAGCGCTGGCAGCAGCCCGCTGACCAGTCCCAGCAAGAGGATCAGTGCACAGAGCTGCCACTGTGCTTGGCTCAAGGTGCCGAGGGAAAGCAGCAACCCGAACTGCTCCAGCAGGGGGGCCTGCAGCAGAACCAGGCCGGCCTGCAGCAGCAGGATGCCGAGCAGGATGCCGCCGAGGGTCAGCAACAGGCTTTCCAGCAGCAGCAGCGATGCAATTCTGACAGGAGAGCAGCCCAGTGCACGCAGCACCGCGATCTCGCGTTGCCGCTGCTGGATGGCAGCGAGCAGCACCGCCAGCATGCCGGCAAGGCCGATCAGCAGCGCGGCGCCGGAAACGGCCAGCAGGGCTTTCTCGGCTACGCTGACCAGCTGCCAGAGTTCCTGCAGCGCGACCCCCGGCAAAATCGCGGTCAGGGGTATGTCCCGACGATTATTCAGTTCTCGTTGCAGATGGAAGGTCTGCAGGCGCGACTTCAGTCCAACCAGTACGGCGGTGACTTCACGCGGGGTCAGGTCACGCTGTCGGGCCTGTTCGGGCGTGACTTTAAGGCCCGGTAAAGGCACGCCCGCACGCCAGCCCAGATGCACGGCTTCAAGCCCCTCCAGCGATACCAGCAAGGCTCGGTCGAGCGGAGTACCGGTAGGGGCCAGGATGCCGCTGACACTGAACGGCATCTGTTTGTGCTGCATGAAACTGGTATTGCCGCTGCCGTGGGCGATCACGATCGGGTCACCGATGCGGTAACCCAGCTTTCGGGCCACCTCGGCACCGAGCACGACCGCAAACAGGTCATCGAACTCGTCACCCTCGGTAAATGTCAGCGGGCGCTGGTCAGCGTAGTGGTAATGCCGGAACAGGCTGTTTCGGGTTCCGACCACCCGGTAGCCCTTGTGAGAGTCGCCCAGCGACAGCGGGATGGTCCAGTCAATGCGCGGGTCATCAGCCAGAGCTTCATGGCTGCTCCAGGGGATATTGCTGGTGGCAGAGCCGATATGGAACAGCGAGTAGAGCAGCAGCTGTACCGGCCCTGAGCGGGCGCCGACAATCAGGTCGGTGCCGGCGACGGTGGCCATGAAGTTCTGCCGACTTTGTTCGCGGATCTGTTGTACGCCCAGCAGAAGGGCGCTGCTCAGGGCGATGGTAAACAGTGTCAGCAACACGGTAGTCCGCCGGCTCAGCAGGCTGTTCCAGGCCAGACGGATCAGCATGATGACTGCTCTCCCAGGTGGAGCTGTCGTGGAAAATGTGATGCCAGTGCCGGGTCATGGCTGACCATCAGCAGGGTGCTATCGTTCTGTTCAAGTTCCTCGAACAGCAGGCGCATGAACAGATCACGACTTGTGGCATCGAGAGCTGAGGTGGGTTCATCCGCGATAATCAATGCCGGATGACCAATCAGGGCACGTGCCGCGGCTACGCGTTGTTGCTGGCCGATCGACAGTTCGGCCACCCGGCGCTGACGGAACAGGCTGGGATCAAGTTGCAGCCGGGTCAGCAGGCGCTCAGCTTCCTGTTCTACGGAGCGCCCGTCGCGGCTGGCGGCTGCGCGGCGTTTTCTGGACAGGGTGCAGGGCAAGCAGACATTGTCGATCAGATTGAGGTAAGGCAGCAGGTTGAACTGCTGAAACAGCATGCCGATGTGGTCAGCCCTGAATCGATCCAGGGCACGAGTGGACAGCCCGGCCAGACTCTGGCCGGCCAGCTCCACTGTGCCGGTGAAACCTGATTGCAGCCCGGAGATCAGGTTGAGCAAAGTGGTCTTGCCACTGCCCGAAGGCCCCTGGATAAACAGGTGCTCCCCGGCAGAGAGTTGTAGTTGCTCGATCTGAACCAGCGGCGTGCTGCCAGGCCAGGCGAAACTAAGGGATTCCAGGTGCAGCACCGGTTTCATGGCAGCTGCAAACCGGTCTGTTTGGCAGTCAATGTGCGCTGATGTTGTCCCGAAGGGGTGACCATCTGAACCTCGAGCAACTCAATGGCCGGGAAGCGCTGCATCAACGGCAGCTGGAGTACCTTCAGTGCCGGGCTGTTGGCGCAGAGATACTGATACTCCGCCATCAGGTCGGCATGGCTGTTTTGGGAGACATCATCATGTGCGTGTTCATGTTCATGTTCATGTTCATGTTCATTGCTCTGAATCCGGGACTTGGCCGTAAAAGGCAGATGCAGATCCACCCGGCTCAGGCTGCAGTCCGCCTCGGCTGACAGCTGGATGAGTTCTTCGGCGCGCTGCAGTTGTGCCAGCGTATCGTCCCAGCTCTGCTGCTCCGCGTCGCTGGATGGTCGGTGTTCGAAGCCGGTCAGGTTGGCCAGCGGTGAGCTGAATGAGATCGCCATCAGCGGTGGTTCGATCACCATATCCAGCTGGGCGGCACCATGTTGATGCACCCCAGCGGCCATCAGATTCTGTATGGGCAAAAGGGCGGTCAACAGTATTCTGAGTGGCAGGCGCATGCGGACCTCATTGTCGATAGCGAAAAGCATTATGTTACTACATAACAAGAGGCTTTCTACCCGTTTAACCACCATGGGCTGCTAATATGCCAATTACACACCGGCTGGCAAGGACTTTCAGCAAGCTGGCAGGTTAGAATAAACCCAGACTCAACCGAAGGAGCCGCCTGAGTGCATCTGTTGTTTCCCCCGCGTTTACTGGTGCTGTTATTGCTGTTGCCCTGCAGCTGGCAGCTGCTGGCAGCCCAGTTCATTCTGGAAGGTATCGAGGGTGAGCCTGCGGACAACATTCGAGCTCTGCTGCGCATTGATGATCTGATGACGTCCGAGGGGGCGCTGCCTACAGCCAGTCGTCTGCGCTACCTGCATCGCCAGGCCGAAGGCGAAATCCGTACCGCGCTTGAGCCCTATGGCTACTACCACCCACAACTGGACCTGCAGCTGAAGGTTGAGGGCGATCCTGAACAGTGGCAGGCCCGTTACCGAGTCGAGGCCGGGCCGCAGATGAAGATCAGTAGTGCCAGGCTCAAACTCGAAGGCGAGGGCGCTGATGACTCGATCCTGCTGCAGGTGATTGCCGAGTCCCCCGTCAAGGTCGGAGCTCCCTTGTTGCATGGCGACTATAGTGCGCTGAAGAGTCACCTGCAGTCACATGCCGCCGAACGCGGCTATTATGAAGCCGGTTTCAAGGTCAGTGAGATTCGGGTGGATGTGGCTGGTAACCGGGCTGATATCGCACTGGTCTATGAAACCGGTCCCCGTGCCCGTATTGGTGAAATCCGCTTTGATGAAGCGCCGGTATCCGAGTCCCTGTTGCGCCGCTATATGCCCTTTGATTCCGGGGATCCGGTGGAAACCGGCAAGCTGGTGGAGTTCCAGCGCAATCTGATCAACAGCGATTACTTCGCGGATGTGGAGGTGCGACCCCGGTTGGACGAGCTGGCCGATGCCGAGCTGCCGGTAGATGTGAAACTGACCCCGCAGAAGCGTAGCCTCTATCAGGCCGGTTTCGGCTATGGCACCGATACCGGGGCGCGCATGCAACTGGGGCTGACCCGGCGCTGGCTCAACACCCGTGGGCATACGCTGGAAACCCGCTTGCGCCTGTCCCAGATTCGTCAGCAGTTCACCAGCAGTTACCAGATTCCCGGAGATAATCCGACGACGGATCGTTTTGCGTTTAATCTGCTGCTGGAGGATGAGCAGTCCGATACCATCGACGCACGTACTTACAGCATTGGCGGCAGTTGGCAAAAACAGCTTGGAGAATGGGAGCGTCGTCTGGCGCTGGACTGGCAGCAGGAAACCTGGACTTTTGAAGATGAAGAACAGGACTCGACCCTGTTGATCCCCAGTGCCCGATTCAGCCGAACCCGAGCCGATAACCGCCTCAACACCAGCCGTGGTCACCAGATCAGTTTCGGTGTGGCCGCCGCTGCCGAGACCTTGTTGTCCGATACCGACCTGTTCCAGCTGGACCTGCGCGGCAAGCGAGTCGATACGCTGTCTGAGCGCTGGCGCCTGTTGACGCGCGCCGAGCTGGGACTGACGCTGATCGACTCTGTCGACGACCTGCCGGCCAGCATGCGTTTCTATGCTGGCGGTGACAACAGTGTACGCGGTTATGATTACCAGTCACTGGGGCCCGAGGGCAGCGACGGTGAGGTGATCGGTGGCCGCTACCTGGTAACCGGCAGCGTTGAGATGGACTACCTGATCAAGGATAAATGGCGGGTGGCTGCTTTCGTTGATACCGGCAACGCCTTTGATGATACCGATATGAACCTGAAAACCGGTGCTGGCATCGGTGCTCGTTGGCAGTCCCCCGTTGGGCCGGTACGACTCGATTTTGCCGTGCCCCTGGATGAGAACGGCTGGCAGATACACTTCACTTTGGGGCCTGATTTGTGAGACCGCTGTTACTTTGGGGGCTGGGCACAGTTCTGGTCCTGCTGTTGTCTGTTCTGCTGTTGCTGGCCGCCGTACTGTTTTTGCCGTCCGGTACCCGCTTCGCGCTCAATTTCGCCGCATCCTTGCTGCCGCAACTGGAGCTTGAAGGCGTTGACGGTACGCTGACCTCCGATCTGCAGATAGAGCGTCTGCGTTTCGAGCAGAACGGGCTGAATGTCGAGCTGGCGCAACTGCGCCTGTATTGGCACCCCTGGTCGCTGACGCAGCCACTGCTGAAAGTGCACGAACTCAGTGCCGCCAGACTGGATATCAGCCTGCCACCGGCCAGTGATCAGCCCGAGCCTCCTGCCGAAAAGTCTGCACCCTTACAACTGCCAACACTGCCTGCCGTAGAGCTGCCACTGGCCATTGAAGTGGATCGCGTGGCGCTGGGCCACATCAGTGTCGTGCAGGCTGAGCAGGTACTGGTGGACGAACTGAATCTGAGCCTGGCCCTGCGGACTCAGGGGGGGCTGGTGCTGATCGAGCAGCTGCAGCTGGAGCAGCCCGCCAGCAGCCTGACCCTCAACGGCTGGACCGAGCCGTCGCGGCAGTTCCTGACCCACCTTGAGCTGCAGGGCGGGACCGACCTGACTCGCTGGGTGCGGCTGGAGCACTGGCCTGAAAGTCTGCCGCTCAATGCCGACCTGGTCGTGGATTTTGATGGTGCTGCCCGTCATATCACGCTCTCACTGAGTGCCGATCAGGGGGGAACCCGGTTGCGGTTGCAGTCTCAAATCGACGGGGCTGAGGGCATGGATATTCGCTATCAACTCAGCGCACAGGGTGTTGACCCGGCACTGGCAGCGCCGGACTGGCCTGGCAAGCTGGCGCTGGATGCCAACGGCCAGGTTGAGCTGGGCGGTGAGCTGCCGCAATTGGTGCTGGACTTGACCAGCCTGCAGGGGCAGCTGAAACAGCAGTCGATCAGTGCATCCGCCAGGCTGACTGGCGATACCCGCCAGTGGCAGATCGATGAGCTGAAGCTGAGTTATGCCGGCGCACGGGCGGCGGTCAGTGGCAGCATCAGTGACCAGCTGGCGCTCAAGTGGGAATTGCGGGCACCCAATCTCGCCCGGTTGCTGCCCGAGGCCAGTGGCCAGCTGGAGCTGAGTGGACAGGCCACGGGCGCTTTGCAGCAACCGGCCGTTAAAGCGCGGATTCGGGCCGATCGTCTGGCCTATGCAGCCCAGGCCAGTCTCGAAAAACTCAGCGGCGATATTGCCCTGGATCTGTCAGGCCAGAGTGACTGGTCGGCAGATCTGCAACTGGTGAATATGGAAGCCTCGGGGCAGAAGCTTGATCAGGTGGCGCTGCAATTGAATGGAACCCCGGAACAGCACCGACTGACTCTCAATGCCAAAGGGTCGCCGGGGAGCGTGGAGCTGGCGGCAGCCGGTGGCTGGGCCGCAGCGGAACAGCGCTGGACTGGTCAATTACAGCAGCTGGAGCTGCAGCCGCAGCCGCTCAGTCACTGGCGGGCGTCGGCCCCCGCGGGGCTGACGGTATCTCCCGAAGGTTATCAGCTGGAATCCTTCTGTCTTGATGAGCTGAGCGCAGGGGGGGCTTTGTGCCTGCAGGCGCAGGGCAGCTTTGCCGGTCGTGCCCAGGCTGAGGCGACGCTGGACAAGCTGGCGCTGGGGTTGCTGACACCGCTGCTCAACGGCATGCGCCTGACGCCGACTCTGTCTGCCGAGGTTGCGTTTAGCCAGGAGCCCGGCGGTAAGCCGGTGTTGAATGCCACCCTGAGCACCAGCGCCGGTGAGCTGACGCCGGCACAGGCCGATCAGACCCTGCCGCTGGCGCCGCTTGAGGCCAGCATTACGCTGGCAGATGACAACCTGAAGTTACAGGCACAAACGCTGCTGGAATTCCTGTCGGGTGAACTGGATCTGGCGCTGGACGTTCGGGGGCTGAGCCAACAGCAGCAGCTGCAGGGCGGCTTGACGCTGCAGGCGGACGACCTGAGCCTGGTGTCAGTGCTGGTGCCAGACCTGCAAAACATGCAGGGGCAGGTAGGTGGCCAGCTGGTGCTGGGCGGTACCCTGAACTCACCGGAGCTGAGTGGTGAACTGAACTACCTGGAGGGCGGCGTGGAGCTGCCGGCGCTGGGGCTGGTGATCACGCCGCTGGAGTTCCGTCTGAATCAGAGTGGTCTGCCGGGGCAGGTACGCTTTACGGCGGCCGCGACCTCGGGTGAAGGCACGCTGAACCTGGCCGGCGACTATGATCTGGCTGAACGCGCCGGGGAACTGACGCTGATGGGGGAAAACTTTACCGCCATGGATACGGCAGAGATTCAGGCGTTGATCAGTCCTGATCTGCAACTGGCGCTGGGCACTCGGGAGATTCGCCTGGGCGGCACGCTGAAGGTGCCTCTGGCTCATATCTCACCGCCGAAAACCCGTGAGAGCGCGGTGCAACCCTCGTCCGACGTGGTGCGTGTCGAAGAGGGCAAGGTGGTCGAGAAAGAGCCGGTGGTGCCGGTCTATGCCGACCTGCGCATCGAGCTGGGAGATGACGTACGCGTGGATGCACTGGGTTTCAAGGGCCGGTTGCTGGGGGCCTTGCAGATTGACGAAACCCCAGGCCAGATCACCCGTGCCACCGGCAGTATCCAGGTGGAAAGTGGTGAGTATCGACTCTACGGACAGGACCTGGAAATTCGCCGTGGTAGCCTGGTGTATGCGGCCGGTCCGGTGGACAACCCGGGGCTGGACCTGCGCATCGGCCGACAGGTTGACGATGTGGTCGTGGGGGCCAACGTCAGCGGTACCCTGCGCGAGCCTCGTATGGACCTGTACGGCGAGCCGGCCATGCCGGACAGCAGTGTGCTGTCCTACCTGTTGCTGGGTAAAGCGCCAGGAGAAAGCTCGGCGGGGGAGCAGCAGATGATGATGCAGGCCGCGCTCGCGCTGGGCATGAGCCAGGGCAACAAGATTACCGGCAAGTTGAGAGAGAGCCTGTCGCTGGACGAATTTGGCTTCGACAGCAGCGCCAACGATGAGTCGGCTTTCTTCATTGGTAAATACCTTTCGCCGCGCCTCTATCTGCGCTACGGCATCGGTGTGCTGGATGCAGTCAACACCCTGAGTCTGAAATACAAGCTCAGCGACAAGTGGCGCATCGAGGGGCAGAGCAGCGAGCTGGGCAGTGGTGCGGATATACTTTATACATTGGAGCGGTAGGAGATCATTTCGGGAGTAAGGGGGAGCTCTTTCGGGCTATCATCGTCGTGTATCAAGGGGGTACTCTGCAGGGTATGGATAAACGGCCCAAATTAGTTCATCATCATCTATTAAGGGATAAATAGCTGTCTTAGAGTGGAATGGCTTAACACATCACCTATACATGATTGTTTTCAAAGGAAGGAAAATACATCAGTGTCAAAATATATTTCAATTTAAATCGCCTCCCGTTTGAGTGATAGATTCTCGGCTTTTCTCGGCCTGTTCTTGCCATTGTACAGATGCGCACTAGCCGAAGGATGGGCGTATTTTCTATAAAATACGGAATTTGGGAGGTGCTGCATGGCTTGATAAACAGATAAGTCACTATTTTCCATGAGGATGCTTGTGGATATGACTGGCTTAGTATTGTGGAAGTTAATAATGGAAATTTCAGAAAAAGGAACTTTTAAATGAATGTTTTTCTCCGGATTCTCGTTGGTGCTGGTGGTGTGCTCGTGGTGTTGTTTGGGCTGTTTTTCTTGGGGGGAGGGCAAATGCTAGAGAGCCTTTTTGCCAGTAATGGGGCCCTTGTAGATGCATCCATGTTTACCTATTTTGCCTTTGGAATGATAGCCATAGGGGCTTTGGGTTGTTGGGGATCTTTTGGGAATAAGAAAATACCTGCCGGGATTTTTTGCGGGATAATGCTTCTGGGCTGGCCGATTGGCACTATTTATGCCGTTGTCTGTTTTGTGATCATGATGTTTGCTCGACAAGGAAACACTGAAACTGAAATTCAGGAGCAGGCTCCTGAGCAGGCTTGATGTATCTGCCTGATAAGCTGTCCAGTCGGGCGGCTTGTCAGGCCCTGTTGAGTCCAAGAGGCCAGAGCCTCTGAATCGGTCTATAGTAAGCAGTGCAATTTCTCTTTGATGTTTGCTATTTTCAAGAGAATCAAGAGGGGCTGCTTAAGCCGACGTTCAAAGCTGAATTCAAAAAGCACATACTATGATGAGTTGTGACCAGCATGACTATATCGAAATTGCCTGTACGTTCAGGTATCCGGTCAGGCTGACGCTGAAGTCAGGTGCTATTATCGAGGGTAAGGCGCTGGATACTCAGCGTAACGAGGCGCGGCAGGAGTGTCTCAAGCTCAGAGTGGCGGGTGTGGAAAACCTGGTCGTGCTGGAGGAGATCCGCCGCATGGAGGCCTGTACGGAAAATCCGCACTTCCAGGTCGTCTCATTTGCCTAGCTGTGGGGCCAGGGACGCTGTCTAGCGCCAGGCTCAGCCTTCGATAGCCGAAACCGCTCGTGCCTGGAATGTGGCCATATCTTCGTCCCGGAATTCGATCACGATGCGCTCGACCTCTTCCTGATGAAACTTGAGGGCCGCCACGCAGTGCGGGTCGAGTTTTCCTGCCGTCACCATGCGTTCCAGCTCTGCGACCGCTCTGGAAACATCCCAGGGTTTCTTGTACGGTCGTTGACTGGTCAGAGCGTCGAAAATGTCGGCCACGGTGACGATGCGAGCTTCCACCGGGATCTGATCAGCCTTGAGGCCGTTGGGGTAACCGCTGCCGTCCAGAAATTCGTGGTGGCAGGCGACGATATTAACCATCACACGAGCATCGGCCAGGTGGCCCAGTTGGTAGTCCTCCAGTACCTTTTCGATGATCTGCACACCCTTGTTGACATGTCCTTGCATGATCGCGCGCTCTTTTGGATCCAGGCGGCCGGGTTTGAGCAGGATCCTGTCAGGGATGCCGATTTTTCCGATGTCATGGAGGGAGGCGAACAAGTAGATGTGTTCTACTTTTTCATCTGAAAAACCGTAGTGTTCTGCAACTCCCTTGGCAATAAGTCTTGAGAACTGCGCCATGCGCGTCAGGTGCTTGCCGGTTTCGAAATCGCGCAGGTCGGCAAACTCGCGCGCGGCCTGTGCGGTGGCCAGCAGTGCGTGGACAGCGGACATTTCGGTGGCGATGGTCATCGTGATCATGTTGCAGAACAGAATCAGGTCCCGCTGGACGGCATCGGTAAAAATACCTGCCTGGTTGCTGTCAACGAAGATGAACCCCAAAAACTGCTTGCCGCTGAACATCGGGAGGGTAAAAGAGGCGCTGTAACCCTGCTCGATCAGCCAGTTGGAATGGGCGGTGCCGGGCAGGATTTCCTGGGTTATATCATCGATAACGCGGCAGCTGCCCTGTTGCGCCATCTGCAGGAGTGACTTGCTCTCCGCAAGCGGGTACTCGTATGAAACGATGGCGTGCCCCCGATGCGTGCTGTTGATAAAGGTTTTCAGCAGATCGGTGTCTGGGTCATAGAGCGCGCAGGCAATCCTGGCGATACCCGGGGTGCTTTCCAGAATCCGGTCATGGAGCTGCTCCAGCCGGCCGGTAAGCGAGTCAACACTGCCAAACAGTGGTATTCCGTTGAACTTGAGCATAAGGGCCTCAACCGATCAATCCTTTGTGTCGCCTTTCGGAGTCAATGTGTCCATTATATGCCGAAAACGACGGTCTGTGTTCAAACCAAAGTTGTCCGATCATTTTGGCGCAAAAATGTTCATATTAAAATTCCTGTCGCCAGATACAAAAGAGCCCGGCGTAATAGCCAGGCTCTGGTATTGGTGGGCCTTCGTTAGTTGGTCTTAATGCTCTAGTCTGCTGTATCGCTTGCAAAGCCATGAATCTGAATCACTTATGAGCAGTTTCCCGGGCCCATGTCGGGTAACAGAGGAAGTACCACTGCGTCGATTGCGTGAATAACCCCGTTATCAGCTTCCACATCCAGAGCTCCCGGTATCAAATTCGCCGTGCGCCCCAGGTTGTCGGTCAGCACAGCAGCGTCCTGCATCAGAAATCCACCGGATAGCGTACGCACCTGCTCGGACTCCAGTACATCCGACGCATACAGTCGGCCATGTGCAACGTGATACAGCAGCACTGCATCGATAACAGAGGGATCCAAGTCACTAAGGCTGCAGTATCCGAGTGTTAACACCGTTTGTTCCAGTTCATCAAAAGCACTGTCCGTGGGGGCGAAAACAGTGCGTTGGCCTTTGCTGTCCAGCGTAGACAGTATGGCGGTCCGGTTACTCGTATTCTGAGTTAACAGCGTAATCAGAGTGTCGAATTGGCCTGCAAAAGGGCCTTCAGTATTAACTCTGACAGCAGTATCAACCAGGCTGTCGATATCTTTTGGACCCATGGCCGAAGCTGTCAGGGGGAGGGCCATGAAGGCCGTAATGGCGAGCGTGCGTATTGTTGTTTTCATGGATGCTGCTCCCGTGATGTGCGATCACGTCTTGGTGGAGAGGCTATCCCTGTCAGGAAGTTCCTTAAATCAAAGCTCTCTACGTGGTGAGCTTGGGCGTAGATCACCGGCTCCTTAGAGTTCATGGCAGAAATAGAGGGAAAGCGGTCCGCTCATTAGGGGGGGGCAAAAAAGAACCCGGCGTTGAGCCGGGTTCTGTCGATCAGAAAGGAGAGGCATTAGCGTAACAGCAGCAGTGGTACCGGGCTGTTGTGCAGCATCCAGTTGGTCATGCTGCCGACCAGCAGCTGGCGGATACGGGAATGGCCCCAGGCCCCCATCACCATCAGTTCGATGCCGTTTTTCTGGATGTAATTCAGTAGTGCCGGGCGGACCTCGTCCTGCTCGAGGGTAGCCGTGGTGACCTCGAAGCCGTTGCCCCGCAGCATTTTCTCCGCATTGGCCAGCTGCTCACGCTGGCGCTCAACCCGTTTTCCGGCCATCACGAGGTGGCAGGGAACGCCCTTAAGCAACGGGCTCTGTGCCACCATGTTCAATGCCTTGTTGGCGGTTGTACTGCCGTCATAGGCGAGCATGAAGCGCTTGGGTGCAGTGAAACCGTCCAGTGCCACCAGAATGGGCTGTTGCAGGGTGCGAGTCACGTTTTCCAAGTGGCTGCCAACCGCCGTTGTCGCACTGTCGTGTGCTTCGCCCTGGCGGCCCATGATCAGCAGCCGCATGTCGGCCTGGCTTTCCTGCAGGGTGTCGACCAGGTTGTCATGGCGCTGCAGACGGTCGATCTGCTCGGCCGCAACGCCGGCGGCCTGGATCTGATTCTGTGCTTCCTGCAGCATGAAACGGCCCTGTTCCAGCATCAGGCGACTGCGCTGGTTGTCCAGTTCGGACAGCTCCTCAAGCAGGTGCTCACGGGTGCCCAGGCCAATATTGCCGCTCATGTCGCTTTCGGTCGGGTAGTCGCTTTTTTCCAGTACGTGCAGCAGTTGCAGCGGGGCATCCAGCTGTTGCTGAGCCCAGGCGGCGGCTGCACAGACTGCCAGTGCGGCTTGTGATCCGTCGATACAGGCAATGATCTTGCTCACTCTCGTCTCCCCCTTAATGCCCGGCCATGATGTTGTCGACCTGTTCCGGCTTGTCGTGAACAGCCAGCTTGTCGACGATGGTGCGGCTGGCTTCATTAAGGCCAATCACTTCCACATCGACGCCCTCGCGGCGGAACTTGATGACCACCTTGTCCAGCGCGGAAACGGCGCTGATATCCCAAAAATGGGCGTGGCTCAGGTCAATCACGACCTTATCAAGCACTTCCTTGAAATCAAAGGCAGCGTTGAATTTTTCGCAGGACGCGAAGAAAACCTGGCCGCTGATACGGTAGGTGCGGGTCTCGCTGGTGCGGTCTTTTTCGCTGCTGATGCTCATGTACTGGCCCACCTTGTTGGCGAAGAACAGGGCCGCCAGCAGTACGCCGACAAACACGCCCAGTGCCAGGTTGTGGGTCATGACGACGACCGCCACCGTGGCGATCATGACGATGTTGGTCGAGAGTGGATGCTTGGGCAGGTCACGGATCGACTCCCAGGAGAAGGTGCCGATGGAGACCATGATCATCACGGCGACCAGTGCGGCCATCGGGATCTGGCGAATCCACTCGTCCAGGAACACCACCAGAATGATCAGGAACAGGCCGGCCACGAAAGTGGACAGGCGGCCACGACCACCGGACTTCACGTTGATCACAGACTGGCCGATCATCGCGCAGCCGGCCATGCCGCCGAGCAGGCCGGCACCGATGTTGGCGATGCCCTGGCCCTTGCACTCCTGGTTGCGGTTGCTGCTGGTGTCGGTCAGTTCATCCACGATGGAGGCGGTCATCATCGATTCCAGCAGACCCACAACGGCCAGACCCAGAGAATAAGGCAGGATGATCAGCAGGGTATCCAGGTTTAGCGGTACGTTCGGCCAGAGGAAGATTGGCAGCGTATCCGGCAGCTCGCCCATGTCACCCACGGTGCGGATATCAAGCCCCATTACCATGGCGACTGCGGTCAGCAGAATGATGCACACCAGCGGAGAGGGCAGGCTTTTGCCGATCACCGGGATGTACGGGAACAGGTAGATGATACCCAGACCAGCGGCGGTCATGGCGTAGACGTGCCAGGTAACGTCAGTCAGTTCCGGCAGCTGGGCCATGAAGATCAGGATTGCCAAGGCGTTGACGAAGCCGGTGACCACCGAACGCGACACGAACCGCATCAGATCACCAAGCCTGAGGAAGCCGGCGATGATCTGGAACACCCCGGTGAGCAGGGTAGCGGCCAGCAGGTACTCCAGACCGTGCTCCTTGACCAGGGTGACCATCAACAACGCCATGGCACCCGTGGCGGCAGAGATCATACCGGGGCGGCCACCGACAAAGGCGATGATTACGGCGATGCAGAAGGAGGCGTACAGGCCGACCTTGGGGTCGACGCCGGCGATGATGGAGAAGGCGATTGCTTCGGGGATCAGGGCCAGGGCGACCACCGTACCGGACAACAGATCGTTGCGGACGTTGGAAAACCACTCCTGTTTCATTCGTTGCAGCATCTACAGTCTCTTGCTTGAGTAGTATGTTGTTCGGAGGCTGCTCGCGCTAGGCGGAGCCGGAAAGAGCTTACGGCTGTTCGATGACAATCAGTACAGGAACAGCAGGTGCTAGCGGCAGAAGCAACCGGGTTCAGGCTTCTGTAGCGATAAAGGCGCAAAATTATACAGAAAAGGCTCTATTCATGCAGCCTGCAACTCAACTGTAACCTTATCAGGATTGCATATGTGGAAAATCGAATATATGATTTTTCATATATATCTTAAAGGGTAACAGTATGACACCCGTGGAGTTGTTCAAGGCACTGGCGGATGAGACGCGGCTGTTCAGTACGTTGCTGATCCAGCGCGAGGGAGAGTTGTGCGTGTGTGAGTTGATGGCCGCACTGGAACAGCCCCAGCCCAAGATTTCCCGGCATCTTGCCCAACTGCGTACGCTTGGATTGCTGGCTGACCGCCGTCAGGGACAATGGGTGTTTTATCGTCTCCATCCGGATCTGCCTGAGTGGGTTGTCGACGTGGTTGCGCAGGCTTCAAGTCATGCCGGAGAGCAGCTGCAAGAGCAACTTTCGCGACTGGTAAAGATGGATGCGCGCCCTTCGGCTGGCGGCAATGCCTGTGAAAAAGCCTGCTGAATATCTGAAAGAGGGACAATGATGGGTATTTTCGAACGTTACCTGACTCTGTGGGTAGGGCTTTGCATTCTGGCAGGTGTGGCTCTGGGTAACCTGGTGCCGGACTTTTTCGGTATTGTTGCCAGCCTGGAATATGCCCACGTGAATCTGGTCGTGGCCCTGTTCATCTGGGTAATGATCTATCCGATGATGGTGCAGATCGATTTCAGTGCGATCAAGGATGTGGGTAAGAAACCCAGGGGGCTGGTGCTGACATTGGTCATCAACTGGTTGATCAAGCCGTTCACCATGGCGGCGCTGGGCTGGCTGTTCTTCAGGGTTCTGTTTGCCGACTGGGTCGATCCTCAGAGTGCCGGCGAGTATATCGCCGGCATGATTCTGCTGGGCGTGGCGCCCTGTACAGCGATGGTGTTTGTCTGGAGTCAGCTGACCAAGGGCGACCCCAACTATACGCTGGTGCAGGTTTCGGTAAACGACATCATCATGGTCTTTGCCTTTGCCCCCATCGCGGCTTTTCTGCTGGGTGTCAGCGATATCCATGTGCCTTGGGAAACGCTGTTGCTGTCGGTGGTGCTCTATGTGGTACTGCCGCTGGTGGCGGGGGCCTGGACACGGCATCGTCTGGAACGCAGGGGGAATGGTGAGCAGTTGGGGCGTTTGCTGCATCAGCTCAAGCCCTGGTCGATTCTGGGTCTGCTGGCGACGGTAGTGCTGTTGTTCGGCTTTCAGGCAGAAACCATCATTGCCCAGCCGCAAACCATTGGCCTGATTGCCATCCCGCTGCTGATTCAAACCTACGGTATTTTTATCATCGCCTATGCAGCGGCCTACTGGTTGCGCCTGCCTCATAAAGTGGCCGCGCCTGCCTGCATGATTGGCACCTCCAACTTTTTTGAGCTGGCGGTTGCAGTGGCTATTTCTCTCTTCGGGCTGCACTCAGGTGCAGCGCTGGCGACGGTGGTTGGTGTGCTGGTGGAGGTGCCCGTGATGTTGTCGCTGGTGGTAATCGCCAATCGCACCCGGCACTGGTTTGGGGAGGTAAGTCATGTTTGAGATCTTTACCCTCCTGGCAGACTGGCTGGTTTACCAGTTGATGGGGCTGTCGCCAGATACAAAGCTGGGTGATGCGCTGCACTTTTTTGTCGAGGATGTAAGCAAAATCTACGTCCTGCTGGTGGTGATGATCTATCTGATTGCACTGGCCCGCGCCTCTTTGAATGTGGAGCGGGTACGTGACTTTCTGGCCGGACGCCATCGCGGGGTGGGGTACCTGCTGGGCTCCGGTTTCGGTGCCATCACACCCTTTTGCTCCTGCTCGAGTATTCCGGTGTTTCTCGGCTTTACCTCGGCGGGCATTCCGGTGGGCATCACCATGGCGTTTCTGCTCACCTCGCCCTTGATCAATGAAGTGGCCGTATTGCTGCTGCTGAGTTTACTGGGATGGAAGTTCACCGTGCTGTACGTACTGGTTGGTATGGCTGTCGGGGTGCTCGGTGGTGTTTTCCTGGATCAGATCCGTGCCGAGCGCTGGCTGCAATCGTTTGCGCGCAAAGCACTGGAACGCGGACAGCAACGGTCGCCGGTGCAGAGCGGTCCGGCGGCCAGACTCTCGTTCGCCGAGCGTCACCAGTTTGCCAAAAGCGAAACCGGTGAGGTCTTCGGTCGGGTGTGGCAGTGGGTCATTATCGGTGTTGGATTGGGCGCCGCACTGCACGGTTTTGTGCCGGATGGCTGGATCGAGTCGCATTTGGGCGATGGTCAGTGGTGGTCCGTACCGGCGGCGGTCGCACTGGGGATTCCGCTCTATTCCAATGCGACCGGGGTGATTCCGGTGATGGAGAGCCTGATCGTCAATGGCCTGCCGATTGGAACCACGCTGGCGTTTTGCATGAGTACCGTGGCGGCCAGCTTTCCCGAGTTTATCCTGCTCAAGCAGGTGATGCAGTGGCGCCTGTTGGCGATTCTGTTTGCGGTGTTGCTGGCGGCTTTCACGCTGGTAGGGTGGGTTTTCAATGTGCTGACGCCGTTTATTTGAGCGCCGGCGGCAGACTCTGACGAGGTTGGGTTATGAAACAGATCAAAGTGTTGGGCAGCGGTTGCAGCAAGTGCATCAAAACGGCCGAGATCATCAGCAAAGTAGCAGCTGAAGTTGGTGCTGAAGTGAATGTCATGAAAGAAACGGATCCGGAAGCGATCATGAATTACGGTGTGATGAGTACCCCTGCCGTCGTTATCGACGAGCAGGTTGTGCACAGCGGCAGCATTCCGACTCAGGATGCGATTCGCGGCTGGCTGTCCTGACAAAACCTTTTCGACTCCAATTCCAACTACGAGTAGATGTCATGGCCCAAATTAAAGTAGGCATTAACGGTTTCGGGCGCATGGGGCGTCTGACCATGCGAGCGATTTACGATCAGCCCGAGATTGAAATTGTGCAGATCAATGATCCGGCTGGCGATGCTGCCACGCTGGCGCACCTGATGAACTTCGATTCGGTGCACGGTCGCTGGAGTCATGAGGCCGCTGCCGAAGACGGCATGATGACCGTTGGTGGTCAGCGCATCGCGGTTACGGCCAATAAGGCGATCAACGATACCGACTGGTCCTGCTGCGATCTGGTGATCGAAGCCTCCGGCAAGATGAAGACCAAGGCGCTGCTGCAGGCCTATCTGGATCAGGGCGTGAAGCGGGTGGTGGTGACCGCGCCTGTGAAGGAAGAGGGCGTGCTCAATATAGTCATGGGCGTGAACGATGATCTGTACGATCCGGAGCAGTATCCGATCGTGACGGCCGCTTCCTGTACCACCAACTGTCTGGCTCCAGTGGTGAAGGTGATTCACGAGCAGCTGGGCATCAAGCATGGCTCCATGACCACCATTCACGATATCACCAATACCCAGACCATTCTGGATGCGCCACACAAGGATCTGCGCCGCGCTCGCGCCTGCGGCATGAGTCTGATCCCCACCACCACCGGCTCTGCCACGGCGATCACCCACATTTTTCCGGAGCTGAAGGGCAAGCTGAACGGTCATGCGATCCGCGTGCCGCTGGCCAATGCCTCGATCACCGACTGTGTATTCGAAGTTGAGCGCGAAACTTCGGTAGACGAGGTTAATGCGCTGCTGAAGCAGGCGGCCGAGGGTGAGCTGCAGGGCGTTCTGGGTTACGAAGAGCGTCCGCTGGTCTCCATCGATTACCGTACTGATCCACGCTCCAGCGTGGTGGATGCCCTGTCTACCATGGTGGTGAACGGTACCCAGGTGAAGTTGTACCTCTGGTACGACAATGAGTGGGGCTATGCCAACCGCACGGCGGAGCTGGCGCTGAAGGTTGGGCGACTGGATCAGGCCTGAGTTGATAGTGGGTCGGTCTGTCACTGATTAAGGTGGCCGCCGGCCAAAGACAGGCCTTCCGGTGACACACAATTGGCATCCATGCGGCTCGACGGCGCCGTCCCTGGCGCCGACGGTCACCGGCAGACCTGCCTTCGGCCTCTGATAGTTGGGTGCCAGATTTCCTGTGGAGAGAGTGTTTTCTCTTGGATGTGGCACCAACGCTTGCCGAGGACGATGGGTGGCCGATAGCCGACCGTTGGACGCCATGGATGGCGTCCATCGAGCGAACAGGGATGTGACAGCGCGTCGGGTAGCGGCTACCCAGCGGCCGACATGCCTGCGGTTTGAACACCTGTACCATGCACTGAAGAGAGACAAAAATGCTGAGCCAGCTTTCTCCTGCCATCCGCCAGTATCTGGTGGTGACCGGCAACTACTGGGCTTTTACCCTGACCGACGGTGCACTGCGTATGCTGGTGGTACTGCATTTCCATGGGTTGGGCTACTCGCCGCTGGAGATAGCATTGCTGTTCCTGTTCTATGAGATCTTCGGTGTGGTGACCAACCTGGTCGGTGGCTGGCTAGGTGCTCATCTGGGGCTGAATCGCACTATGAACATCGGTCTGGGCTTACAGGTAGTGGCGCTGGCGATGTTGCTGGTGCCGCCGGCCTGGCTCACCGTGCCCTGGGTGATGGCCGTGCAAGCACTGTCGGGGATCGCCAAGGACCTGAACAAAATGAGCGCCAAAAGCTCGATCAAGCTACTGGTGCCTGAAAATGCTCAGGGGACGCTCTACAAATGGGTGGCGATCCTGACCGGCTCCAAGAATGCGCTCAAGGGTGCGGGGTTCTTCCTCGGAGGGGCCCTGTTGATGTGGCTTGGCTTTGCCGGTGCAGTGGCTGCGATGGCGGGTGCGTTGGCACTGGTCTGGCTGTTCAGTCTGGTGCTGCTGAAAAAGGATCTGGGCAAGGCGAAAAACAAGCCGAAATTCCGAGATGTCTTCTCCAAGAGCCGGGCGATCAATATCCTCTCCGCCGCTCGCATGTTTCTGTTCGGTGCCCGTGATGTCTGGTTTGTGGTGGCTTTGCCGGTGTTCCTGTCGCAGACGCTGGGTTGGAATCACACGCAGACAGGCGGCTTCCTGGCGCTCTGGGTGATCGGCTATGGCCTGGTGCAGGCGCTGGCGCCTCGTATTACCGGCAAGGCTGCCGGGCGAGTGCCGGATGGCCGTGCCGCAACGGGGTGGGCGGCGATGCTGGCCGTGCTGCCGGTGCTGATTGCTCTGGGGCTGGTGTCAGGACAGGACCCGGCCCTGGTTTTGATTGGCGGGTTGCTGGTATTTGGCGCGGTGTTTGCGATCAACTCTTCGCTGCACAGCTACCTGATTGTCAGCTATGCCGGCAGTGACGGTGTCTCTCTCGATGTGGGCTTCTATTATATGGCCAACGCCATGGGGCGGCTGATCGGTACTTTACTGTCGGGCTGGGTGTTCCAACTGGCGGGGCAGGGAGCATCAGGGCTGCAGGCCTGCCTGTGGCTCAGTGCGGCCATGTTGGCGATGACAGTGGTGATCTCGCTGGGACTGCCATCAATCGCCAGAGATCAAGGCTCACAAATGCCATCTGGCTAGGTCGTATATTTCATATTAGTATAAATTTGTTAATATTTATTCTTTTATGGAATCAAAATAACCCTGTATCTTAGGGCGTTTTCAACGGATACGGGTTAACGCTGTGGAGTGGCAAGGCTGGTTCGCACTGGGTTTGATGTTGGCTGCGCTGGCAGTTCTGGTTCTGACAAGGACTGGGCCGCATATCGTCATGATGGCGGTGCTGGCGTTGTTGAGCATCAGTGGTGTGCTGACTCCCGGTGAGGCGTTGGCAGGTTTTGCCAACTCCGGTCTGATCACCGTAGCCTGCATGTTCGTGGTAGCGGCCGGTATCCATTCCTCCGGTGGGGTGGATCTGTTGGTGCACAAGGTACTGGGCCGGCCTCAGGGTGTGCGTGGTGCCATGGGCCGTATTTTCGCGCCGGTGGTTCTGCTCAGTGGCTTTCTGAACAACACGCCGGTTGTTGCGACCATGATCCCGGCGATCCATGCCTGGTCACGCAAAATCAATATTCCGGCCTCCAAGCTGATGATCCCGCTCAGCTACAGCGCCATCCTCGGCGGTACCCTGACCCTGATCGGTACCAGTACCAACTTGGTGGTCAACGGGCAGTATCAGCAGTTGACCGGCGAAGCCGGTCTGTCGCTGTTCTCGATTACCGCGGTGGCTCTGCCGGTGGTACTGGTCGGTGTGGTGTTTATCTGGCTGGTGTTTCCGCGCCTGCTGCCGGATCGCAGTGACAAGCGGGCCTTTGCCAATCTGCGTGAGTTTACCCTCGAAGTAGCCGTTGCCTCCGATGGACCGCTGGTCGGTCAGAGTGTGGAGCAGGCAGGGCTGCGTAGCCTGGACCGCGTCTATCTGGTTGAGATTGAACGCAAGGGCAATATCGTGACCGCCGTGTCCTCGGAGGAGAAACTGCAGGGCGGGGATCGCCTGGTGTTTGCCGGCGATACCGAGGCAATTTCCGATCTGCTGCGGATCAATGGTGTCGTGCCATCGCCGGAGAATGGTCACTCCGATACGCTGAATCAGGATCGGGCCGAGCGCTGCCTGGTCGAGGCGGTGGTGTCGACCCACTGCGATGCGGTGGGACATGCGATCCGTGATGCCCGCTTCCGCGACCGCTATGGTGCTGTTGTACTGGCCGTGGCTCGCAGTGGTGAGCGGGTGCAGGGCAACCTGGGCAATATCCGTCTGGAAGCGGGTGATACCCTGCTGCTGGAGGCGCGTCCGGCCTTCGTCAGTCGTCAGCGCTACAACAAGGACTTCCTGCTGATCAACGACCTGGACAAGACCCAGCCCCGCCATGAACGCGCCTGGCTGGCCTGGGGGATTCTGGCCGCCATCGTGCTGGCAGCCGGCACCGGCCTGACCAGCATGCTGAATGCGGCGCTGGTGGGTGCGGGTCTGATGGTGATGACCGGTTGCTGTAGCGTGGTTCAGGCCGAGAAGAGCCTGGATTTGACCGTTATTCTGACCATCGCGGCCTCATTCGCGCTGGGCGCGGCTCTGCAAAAAACCGGCGTCGCTACGCTGCTTGCGGACGGTATTGTCGATCTCAGTGGCGGCACGCCCTGGCTATTGCTGATTCTGACCTATCTGGCGGTTTCTGTGCTGACCGAGATGATCACCAATAATGCGGCGGCGGTGCTGATGCTGCCGATCGTGCTGGAAGTGACCGAGAAGGCACAGCTGAGCCATGAACCCTTTATCTTCGCGATCATGATTGCGGCTTCGGCGAGCTTTGCTACGCCATTGGGATATCAGACCAACCTGATGGTGTATGGTCCGGGGGGGTACAGGTTCACTGACTTCCTTAAAGTTGGCGTTCCGATGAACCTGCTGGTGGCGGTCGTGACGATCACCACGCTGTTGATCGGCTGGCCGCTGGTTGCATGATGGCGGGGCCTTTGGCCCCGCCGAGTGGATCAGGTGAACAGGATGACCGACAGCAGGCCCACGCTACCCAGCACCAGAGTGTAGGGCAGAGCCATGATCACCATGCGGCCGTAGGACAGGCGCACCAGCGGAGCAATGGCTGAGGTCAGCAGGAACAGGAAGGCTGCCTGACCGTTGGGCGTTGCTACGCTGGGCAGGTTGGTACCGGTGTTGATCGCCACGGCCAGCTGGTCGAAGTGTGCACGGGTGATTTCGCCGGCATCCAGCGCCTGTTTTACCTCACTGATATACACCGTTGCCACGAAGACATTATCCGAAATCATCGACAGCACGCCATTGGCGATGAAGAACATCCCCGGCTGCTGTTCCGGCGGCAGAGCCAGTACCCAGTTGATAATCGGCGTGAACAGATGCTGTTCATGGATGACGGCCACGATGGCGAAGAATACAACCAGCAGAGCGGTGAAGGGCAGGGCCTCTTCAAATGCCTTGCCGATCTGGTGCTCGTCAGTGACGCCGTTGAAGGAGGTAATCAGGATGATCACCAGCAGGCCAATCAGGCCAACTTCGGCAACATGGAAGGCCAGACCCAGCACGAGAACCACCGCCGCGATCGCCTGAATAATCAGAGCGGCCTTCTGGGCCGGGGTGCGCTTGGCGCGCTCAGCCTCAGCAAATTCATTCAGCACGCGCAGCACCGGGCGTGGCAGTTTGACGCCATAGCCGAACAGTTGCAGTTTCTCCAGCGCCACACAGGTGAACAGGCCGGCCGCCAGTACCGGCATGGAGACTGGTGCCATCAGCATGAAAAACTCGCCAAAGTTCCAGCCGGCGACCTTGGCGATCAACAGGTTCTGCGGTTCACCCACCAGAGTACAGACGCCGCCCAGTGCTGTACCGACTGCGCTGTGCATCAGCAGGCTGCGCAGAAATGCACGGAAGCCTTCCAGGTCTTCACGGTGCAGGTCCACGACCTCGCTGTCAGACACATGGTTGTGGTCCTTGTGCTGATGCCCCTTGCCGGATGCTACCTTGTGGTACACGGAGTAGAAGCCGACCGCAACGCTGATGATCACGGCGGTTACGGTCAGGGCATCAAGGAAAGCTGACAGTAGCGCAGCCGTCATGCTGAACAGCAGGGCCAGCAGATACTTGGAACGGACATGCAGCAGGATATTGGTGAAGGTGACCAGCAGCAGGCTTTTCATGAAATAGATGCCGGCGACCATAAACATCAGCAACAGGATAACCGGCAGGTTGGCTTCTACCTCATGGTACAGCGATTCCGGGCTGGTCATTCCCAGTAGCAGGGCCTCAATGGCCAGCAGGCCGCCTGGCAGCAGGGGGTAGCACTTGAGTGCCATTGCCAGGGTGAAAATGAACTCACCGATCAGCAGCCAGCCGGTGGCCTGGGGACCGATGGTCCAGACTGCGATGGGGTTAATAATCAGAAAGAGGACAATGATCTGCTTGTACCAGGCAGGGGCGTTGCCCAGGAAGTTGTGCCCGAAAGCACCGAGTTGATTTATTGGCATTATGGTTTCTCGGTTTGGCTGCCGCAGCAACCGGGTTAGACAAAACCGGTTCCCATGGTTGCTGCGACCGCGCAGGGAGCAACCACCGGAAAGCATGTTCCGGTTACAGGCAGAGGGAGGTGCGAGCCGGGAGTCGGGAGCTTGCCCGAATCCGAGAAGCAAGGTGGAGAGGTGAAACAGGCTCGACCGGAGAGCGCATGCGCCGATCAACCTGAAGCCCGTAACGGATTGGCCAGCACTTTACCACAGGGTTGGATCACCCTTCCATAAAATAATGCTGCACCTGCGTACTATGTCTGGGGGTCTTTGGGCCTGGGGTCGCAGGTAGGTAACGGGGTATGGGCGCTGGACTGGTCGGTGCTGGAGTCGACCCCGGCACCAAACTGCTCCATAATCGTTACACACTGACATGGTTGCAGGGATGGATAATGACATTTCAAATTGAATACTGGCACTGGGTTGTTTTCGGCATGTTGCTGATCATGGCTGAGCTGGTGGTACCAAGCTTTACCATTTTCTGGTTTGGTTTGGGTGGCTTGCTGATGGCGGTACTGGTTTGGCTGGTACCCGACCTGAGTCTCAGCATTCAGCTGGTGGCCTGGGCGATCGGCTCCAGTCTGTTTGCGCTGGCCTGGTTCAAGCTGCTGCGCCCCTTGATGGTGGATAGAACCAAGGCGGGAATTGCGCGTGAGGCGGTGCTGGGCGAAACCGGGCAGGTGATTCAGGCGCCCCAGCCACCCCGTCGTGGGCAGGTACGCTTTGCGACCCCGGTACTGGGTGATGATGAATGGGAGTTCATCTGCGATGACTCCGTCGTTGTCGGTGATCGCGTCATGATCACCGAGATTTCGGGTAATACTTTGATTGTCAAAAAACGGGGCTAGGCTGTTGCCATTCCCACTTCAGTGAAAGGAGAAAGCGATGTTTACGATCGATGGACTGATGATGGCAGGGGTCTTCCTCGTGCTGGTCATTGTGACTCTGTTTCTGGGGGTCAGAACCGTACCTCAGGGCAGCAAGCATGTGGTACAGCGGCTGGGGAAATATCACAAGACGTTGGGCCCGGGCCTGAACGTGATCATTCCCTACATCGATTCCGTTGCCTATAAGGTGACGACCAAGGATATCGTGCTGGACATCCCGTCTCAGGAAGTGATTACCCTGGATAACGCCGTGATCATCGCCAATGCGGTGGCCTATATCAACATCGTATCGCCGGAGAAGGCGGTATACGGTGTGGAGGATTACAGTTTTGCCATTCAGAATCTGGTACAGACTTCCCTGCGTTCCATTGTGGGGGAAATGAACCTGGACCAGGCGCTGTCCAACCGTGATCAGATCAAGGCCAAGCTCAAGGGGGCTATCTCCGACGATATCTCTGACTGGGGTATCACGCTGAAGACCGTTGAGATTCAGGATATCAACCCGTCGCAGACCATGCAGATGGCGATGGAAGAGCAGGCTGCGGCTGAACGTCAGCGTCGTGCCACCGTGACCCGTGCCGATGGTGAAAAGGCGGCTGCCATTCTTGAGGCGGAAGGGCGCCTGGAAGCGTCTCGTCGTGATGCCGAAGCCAAAGTTGTACTGGCTCAGGCGAGCCAGGAGGCGATCGAGAAGGTAACCTCAGCAATCCAGGGTAACGAACTGCCGGTGATGTACCTGCTGGGTGAGAAATACGTTGAGTCGATCAAAGAGATGTCGCAGGGCGAGAATGCCAAGATCGTGCTGCTGCCCGGCGATATCCCCGCTGCCGTCCGTGGCATCATGGGCGGGCTTAGTGGCAAGTAACCAGCCTTTAGATGGCGTAACGCCCGGCTTCTGCTGGTCTGTACTCCAGGTATAGCCGGGTGATTTCGCCAGCCGGGAGTGGGCGGCTGAACAGGTAGCCTTGATAGAGGTCGCAGCCGAACTCGGCCAACTTGTTGAGCTGGTCAGCCTGCTCTACTCCCTCTGCCGTGACCGTCAGGTTCAGGTTGTTGGCCATGGAAATGATGGTGCGGCAGATCACCGCATCATCCTGGTCGATGCAGAGGTCACGCACGAACGACTGGTCTATTTTCAGAGTGTCCAGCGGGAAGCGCTTTAGATAACTCAAACTGGAGTAGCCGGTGCCGAAATCGTCGATGCTGAGGTGAACGCCCAGCTTGTCCAGGCGGTTAAGCAGTTCGACGCTTTGATCCACGTGCCGCATCAAAATGCTTTCGGTCAGCTCCAGCTCCAGCTGATGTGGCTGAAGGTCGTGACGTTGCAGACAATCCTTCAATAGATCATAAAACCCGGGATCATCCAGCTGTGCCGCAGAGAGGTTGACCGCTACCCTCAGATCCATTCCTGCCTGTTGCCATGTCTTGAGCTGAACGCAGGCACTCTCCAGTACCCAGCTGCCTATCTCGTTGATCAAGCCGCACTCCTCGGCCAGTGGGATGAAGCAGGCTGGCGACACCATGCCCTTGCCAGGACGGTGCCAGCGGATCAGGGCTTCTACACCAACGATACGCGCCTCGCTGACCGATACCTGGGGCTGGTAGTGCAGCTCAAATTCCTGGTTGCGCAGCGCCTGATAAAGCGCGTTCCTGAGCTCGATTCGTTCTACGGCTTCCCGGTCCAGATGATGATTGTAAAAGTGATAGCGGTTGCCGCCGTTCGCCTTGGCGCGGTACATGGCGGTGTTGGCATGTTTGATAAGGGTCTGGATATCATTGCCGTCATGCGGGTAGATGGCTACCCCGAAACTGGCTGAAATACTGAATGCATGTACGCCAACATGCACCGAAGGTTGAAGTGCGCTCTGCATGCGGTGAATCAGCTGTTCGATACGCTCATAGGGTTCGACGTTGTTGAGCAGGACGACGAACTCGTCTCCACCAATACGGGCGAGGGTGTTTTCGTGACCGGTTGCCTGACGCAGCCTTTCAGCCAGGCTGCGCAGCAGCATGTCACCTTCATGGTGGCCCAGTGAGTCGTTAATGTGCTTGAACCGGTCGAGATCGATGAACAGTACAGCCAGTTTGCGTCCGGTGGCCGAGGCCTTGGTCAGCTGGTCGCCCAGTCGCTGATCGAACAGTGACCGGTTGGGCAATCCGGTAAGGCTGTCATGCTGGGCCAGGTGTCGAATGCGCTCCTCGGCAATACGGCGTTCTTCAATCTCACGGTGCAGATTATTGACCACGCTTTCCAGTTCACGGGTGCGTTCAGTCACGTGCTGTTCGAGTGCATCGTGCGCCCGCAGGAGTGCGCTTTCATGGGCCTTTCGTTCAGAGATATCCATGATGATCCAGATGCTGCCCTCATCCAGATTGTCCGGGTTGATCGCTTTGCTGCGCAGAT
This sequence comes from Marinobacterium maritimum, assembly GCF_039523155.1. Taxonomy (NCBI): domain Bacteria; kingdom Pseudomonadati; phylum Pseudomonadota; class Gammaproteobacteria; order Oceanospirillales; family Oceanospirillaceae; genus Marinobacterium; species Marinobacterium maritimum. Next base: position 272,703 of record NZ_BAAAET010000001.1, read on the forward strand.
CGCACCAGAGGCGGCTGCCATCCTTGCACATCAACTCAATTTCAGTGTTGAACGCATCGCCACGCTTTAGCACCTCACGATGCCTCTGGCCGGCTGCTTCCCAGCTCGCTGTGGTCGGGTAGAACGCGCGGGTACTGAGGTCCTTGAGCTCATGCAGCTCATAGCCGAACAGGTCGGCCATGCGCTGGTTACAACGGCTGATCCTGCGCTGGCGCATGAAGGCGATACCGACCATGGCATGATCCAGAATCAACTGCTGCTGATGATGCAGCGCGTGGAATGCCTCATTAGCCTGGCGTTGCTGGTCGATATCTTCAATGATCCAGATGGAGCCCAGGGAAGGGGTGTCGGTGCTGATCAGGTTGCCGGTGATGCGGCACCAGAAAGGTGTGCCATCACGGCGTATCATCTGCAGTTCAGTAGTGTAGCGTTCACCACGCACCATGCTGGGGTAGGCGCTAACGCCCAGTCGGCGAAAGCTGACCGAGTCTGGATACAGCTGCTCGCTGCTGCTGCCGATCAGTTGGTCAGGGCTGTCGAAGCCATAGATATGGGCAAATTGTCGGTTGCAGCGCTGGATCAGTCGGTCACGAATGAAGCAGATGCCGACACCGGCATTCTCCAGAATAACCTGCTGTTCTTTGAACAGTTGTAGTTCGCCGCGAGTGGGCAGAGTCAGTCCATGAGTCATGCGATCATTTGTTTTTATTATTGAGCCGGTTTAACTGCTGGAGCAGAGGTCGTTCAACCGAACTGTATGTGTGTAATGAGACAAGCCTAACATGACTTGCCCGGGAGATGCATAGAACTAAAGATGTTGTCGTCTGGTAGCAGGAGGGGAGGAGCAGAATGTGGCAGATACAAAAAAGCCCCGCCGATATGGCAGGGCTCTTCTGTGTAATTCGATGGTGGTGGGAGGTGGATTCGAACCACCGAAGCTCGCGCGTCAGATTTACAGTCTGATCCCTTTGGCCACTCGGGAACCCCACCAGAGGATGCGCATGATAGACATCGAGGCGGGGGTTGTAAAGGGAAAGGAGCCGAAAATTATCGGTTTTTTTCTATGCTAAATTTTCGCGAAGCGTCGCATAAGCATGAAAAAAAGTCTTTATTTCTCGGGGATGGTAAAAGCGGCTTCAAGCCCTCATAATGCGCGGCTTCCAGCGCATCGGGGATGTCGGATTACACCCGATAGCGCTATAAATCAAGATTGAAATCCTCGTGTCAGTATCTATATTTAGTGCCCTGTAAGCGGTGCTGTACTATATCTTGTGTTCCTGTCCAAAATATGACCTATCCTTGGTGTTGCCTTTTCAGGCGTTTCGCCAATGTGCTGTCTATGGGTTTTGAACCGGTATGAACCGCTGTAGGCGAGCCTGAGTGGCAAGGGTTTCAAGTTTCATCAACGACTACAGGAAGAGCGTGCACAATGCAGCAAGATCTGATGGTTACCAAACGCGATGGTCGGCGTGAACAGATCGATCTGGAAAAAATCCATCGTGTAATTATCTGGGCCGCCGAAGGACTGGAGAATGTATCGGTATCACAGGTTGAACTCAGTGCGCATCTGCAATTCTACGATGGCATCAAGACGTCCGATATCCACGAAACGCTGATCAAGTCCGCAGCCGACCTGATCTCTGAGGACGCACCTGATTATCAGTACCTGGCAGCACGCCTGGCGGTGTTCCATCTGCGCAAGCGCGCGTTTAACGACTTCGAGCCGCCGCACCTCTATGATCACGTGGAGCGCATGGTCGAGGACAAGCGCTACGACCAGCACCTGATGACCGATTACAGCCGCGAAGAGTTCGATGAGCTGAACGCATACCTGGATCACAGCCGTGACATGAACTTCAGCTATGCCGCGGTGAAGCAGCTGGAAGGCAAGTACCTGGTACAGAACCGTGTCACCGGCGACATCTTCGAAAGCCCGCAGCAGTTGTACATGCTGGTGGCGGCTTGTCTGTTCGCCAACTACCCGCGCGACACTCGCCTGGATTACGTCAAGCGCTTCTATGACGCAACGTCACTGTTCAAGCTGTCCCTGCCGACGCCGATCATGGCGGGTGTGCGCACGCCGACGCGCCAGTTCAGCTCCTGTGTGCTGATCGAAACCGGCGATAGCCTGGATTCCATCAACGCGACAGCGTCTGCCATCGTCAAGTATGTGTCCCAGCGTGCCGGTATCGGTATCAATGCCGGTGGTATCCGTGCAATTGGCAGCCCGATCCGTAACGGTGAGGCTTTCCATACCGGTTGTATCCCGTTCTACAAGCACTTCCAGACTGCGGTTAAATCCTGCTCTCAGGGTGGCGTTCGTGGTGGTGCTGCCACACTGTTCTACCCGCTCTGGCACCTTGAAGTGGAATCTTTGCTGGTACTGAAGAACAACCGCGGTGTTGAAGAGAACCGTGTGCGTCACATCGACTATGGCGTACAGATCAACAAGCTGATGTATCAGCGACTGATCAAGGGCGGCAACATCACCCTGTTCAGCCCGCACGAAGTGCCGGGACTGTATGATGCTTTCTTTGCTGATCAGGATGAGTTCGAGCGTCTGTACGAGAAATACGAACAGGATGAGTCTATCCGCAAGAAGACCATCAAGGCGGTCGAACTGTTCGGCCTGATGATGTCCGAGCGCGCGTCCACCGGCCGTATCTACGTGCAGAACGTGGACCACTGCAATACCCACAGTCCGTTCGACCCGACCGTGGCGCCGGTGAAGCAGTCCAACCTCTGTCTGGAGATTGCTCTGCCGACCAAGCCGCTGAACGACGTCAACGATCCGGACGGTGAGATTGCGCTTTGCACCCTGTCTGCGTTCAACCTGGGTGCGCTGGAAAACCTGGATGAGCTGGAAGAACTGTCAGACCTGATCGTGCGTGCGCTGGACAGCCTGCTGGATTATCAGGACTACCCGATCCCGGCGGCGCGCAATGCGACCATGTCGCGTCGTACTCTGGGTGTTGGCGTGACAAACTTCGCCTACTACCTGGCCAAGAACGGAGTGCGTTACTCCGATGGCAGTGCCAATGGCCTGGTGCACCGCACCTTCGAGGCGATCCAGTACTACCTTCTCAAGGCGTCCAATCAGCTGGCCAAGGAGCTGGGTGCCTGCCCGAAATTCAACGAGACCACCTACGCCAAGGGTCTGCTGCCGATCGACACCTACAAGCGTGATATCGACAGCTACTGTGAAGAACCGCTGCACTACTTCTGGGAAACCCTGCGCGAGGATATTCGCGAGTTCGGTCTGCGCAACAGTACCCTGACCGCGCTGATGCCCTGTGAAACCTCCTCGCAGATCACCAACTCCACCAACGGCATCGAGCCGCCGCGTGGTTTTGTCTCCGTGAAGGCGAGCAAGGATGGCATCATGAAACAGGTGGTGCCGGACTTCCTGGAGCTGAAAGGTCAGTACGAGCTGTTGTGGAATATCCCCAACAACACCGGTTACCTGCAGCTGGTCGGTATCATGCAGAAGTTCGTCGATCAGTCGATCTCGGCCAACACCAACTATGACCCGGCCAAATTCCCGGGTGACAAGGTGCCGATGAAGCAGCTGCTTCAGGACCTGTTGACCGCGTACAAGAACGGCGTCAAGACGCTGTACTACCACAACACCCGCGATGGTGCCGGTGCGTCCGACAAGGGTGACGACGGCTGTGAAGGCGGTGCCTGCAAGCTCTGATCAGAGCGTTTTGTCTTCTTTCTAAGGCTTCTCCCCGGCGCCCGCCGGGGATGGCCGGTATGTTTTGTTCAGGAAAAAGGGACTCATGTCATACTCCACTTTCAGCCCGAGTAACCACGATGCAACCCGCGAGCCGATGTTCTTCGGCCGTTCAGTGAACGTGGCCCGTTATGACAAGCAGAAGTATCCGATCTTCGAAAAGCTGATCGAGAAGCAGCTGTCGTTCTTCTGGCGTCCGGAAGAGGTCGATCTGACCAACGACCGCAAGGACTTCATGGATATGCCGGAACACGAAAAGCATATCTTCCTGAGCAACCTGAAGTATCAGACGCTGCTGGACTCGGTGCAGGGGCGCTCACCCAACGTCGCCTTTTTGCCGGTGGTCTCCCTGCCGGAACTGGAGACCTGGTTCGAGACCTGGGCGTTCAGTGAGACTATTCACAGCCGCTCCTACACGCATATCATCCGCAACATCGTCACCGAGCCTTCGGAAGTGTTCGATCACATCGTCACCAACCCGGAGATCATTAAGCGTGCCGAGGCGGTAACCCGCCTGTATGACGAGTTCATTCAGCTGGTCAACATCTACGGTGTTCACGGCGCTGGCGTACATATGATTGATGGCGAGCGCTACGATGCGACGCTGTACAACCTGAAAAAGCGCCTCTACCTGACCCTGGTGTCGGTGAACGTGCTGGAAGCGATCCGCTTCTATGTCAGCTTTGCCTGCTCCTTTGCCTTTGCCGAGCGCGCATTGATGGAAGGTAACGCCAAAATCATCAAGCTGATCGCGCGTGACGAGGCGCTGCACCTGACTGGTACTCAGCACATGCTGAACCTGATGGCTGCCGGTGCTGACGATCCGGACTTCAAGCAGATTGCAGCCGAATGTGAAGAGCAGGTCTACGCCATCTTCCGTGAGGCGGCCGAGCAGGAAAAGGACTGGGCGGAGTATTTGTTCAGCGAGGGCTCCATGATCGGTCTGAATGCCCGCATTCTGGGCGACTATGTCGAGTACATCACCAATGTACGCATGAAGGCACTGGGCCTGACCGAAATCTTCCCGCAGCGCCAGAACCCGCTGCCGTGGATGAATGGCTGGCTGGTCAGTGACAATGTCCAGGTGGCCCCTCAGGAGGCGGAGATCAGTTCTTACCTGGTCGGTCAGATCGACAACGAAGTCGACACCGACGATTTTGACGGATTTGATCTGTAATCGAGGTGACCATGTCTGGTATCCCGCGTATCAAGGTCAACAATTATCATACCTTCTATTACCAGTATGAATTCTCGCTGCTGGATGCGCTGGAGGCGCAGAACATCCCGGCGCCCTACAGTTGCCGAGGAGGCTACTGCGGCTGCTGTAAGGTGAAGTTGATAGAAGGGCAGGTGGACTATATTCAGGAGAGTCTGGTAGATCTCAAGGAAGATGAGATTCTGACCTGCTGCTGCCGTCCGCAGAGCCATATTGAGATCGAGCTTCCTGACGATTGAATAAGGTCATGGAATCGCAATAAAACGTGGAAAAGCGCCTTGACAGGGCGCTTTTTTTTTGGATTGTACACATGTGCCGGCAGCGTTGCTCCAGACCGGTGTATAACCCGGATTGTAAACATTTAGAAACAGTGTTGACATCTGTAAGTTGCTGTTTTTTAAATGTTTAATCAAAAATTGTCTATTTTATTACCAATTCGCTGAAGGCCTTGAAATACGCTGTCTGGAGCCATTATCTCAACATGTATCCACTGTTTTATCCACAGAATCTGTGAGTAACCGAAGCCTGTTTAAAGCTCGGTTTTATCCTTGAATTCACACAGGTCTTCGATGATGCAGGCGCCGCAGCGAGGCTTGCGAGCCGTGCAAACATAGCGGCCGTGAAGAATCAGCCAGTGATGTGCATCGACAAGAAAAGGCTTGGGTACGAAACGCAGCAGCTTCTTCTCGACCTCCAGTACGGTCTTGCCGGGGGCGATGCGAGTGCGGTTGGCGACGCGGAAGATGTGGGTGTCGACGGCCATGGCGGGCTGACCAAAGGCGGTATTAAGCACCACATTGGCGGTTTTGCGACCGACACCGGGAAGCTTCTCCAGCGCTTCGCGCGTCTGCGGGACTTCGCTGTTGTGTTGTTCAACCAGGATGCGACAGGTTTTGATGACGTTTTCGGCCTTGGTGTTGAACAGGCCGATGGTCTTGATGTATTCCTTCACGCCGTCGACACCCAGTTCCAGCATCGCTTCCGGAGTGTTGGCTACCGGATAGAGCTTGCGTGTGGCCTTGTTGACGCTGACGTCCGTGGCCTGGGCTGACAGCAGAACGGCAATCAGCAACTCGAAGGGGGAGTCGTACTCCAGTTCGGTTTCAGGGTTGGGGTTCTGCTCCTGAAGGCGGCTGAAAATCTGGTATCGCTTGTCGGCGTTCATGGTTCCCGCTTGCGGTGGGTTGGTGAAGCCGTAATTATTCCAGATCCTCAGCCAGGGTGGTACGGTTGCGCCCCGTTGTTTTGGAGTGGTAGAGCGCCGTGTCCGTGTCGCGTATCCAGTCCTCGTGCGACTGATGACTGTTGTTGACCTGAGCGATGCCGAGGCTGATGGTGAAGCGGATCTGGTGAGGCCCGTGGCGGATGGTGAGGGCTTCAACGGCGTTGCGGACCCGTTCAGCGAACACCATGGCATTATCCTCATTGGTGTTGACCAGCAGGACGCCGAACTCCTCGCCGCCATAGCGCCCGGCGGTGTCAGTATTGCGGGCGTGACTCTTCAGCAGGTTGGACAGGATGCGTATGACTTCATCACCGGCCTGGTGACCATAGGTATCATTGATCTTCTTGAAATGGTCCACATCCAGCATGACGAGGCTGGAAGGCGTCTGGGTGCGGCGAAAGCGCTCGTATTCCTGATGCAGGCACTCCTCCCAGTGGCCACGGTTGGCCAGTCCACTCAGCTTGTCGGTGCGGCTCAGCAGGGCCAGTTCCTCATTGGCCGTGCGCAGAGCCTGCTGGCTGATAGCCACCGGGGTCATGTCGTAGACCATGATGCCGACATGCTCAATCTGGCCGTTGGGTGATGACAGCGGAATCAGGGTCACATTCTGGTACATGAATTCGGCGACACCGGTAATCGGATGGTGAGGCTTGAACCTGAACAGGTAAGGCCGCTCTTCCCAGGTGATAAAGGCGCGGTTGCGCAACAGGAAGACACTGTTGAGCTTGCGTTTGAACCAGTCATTCGGGAAGTTGCTGAACAGCTCCGGCAGCTGCTTGCCGCAGGCGCACGGATCACTGATGCCTGAGTGGTTGGACATGAAGCTGTTCCAGACCACAACCCTGTGATCGGCGTCCAGTACCACCAGGCCCACATCCAGATTCTGCAGCAGCCCCAGCTGCCAGTGAAATTCGTTGGTGGTCAATACGTGCTCAGGCGGGTTGATCATGACAGGTGGCTCGCCAGTTCATTCAGTTTGGGGAGGGAGTCTTCGGTAAACAGCAGCAGCAGGTCACAGCTGAGTGCCAGCCCCTCGATGCGGTAGCTGATGTCGATGCTCAGGATCCGGTCGGGCTGGCCGGTCCGGGTCAAATTGCCCCGGCGTGGTAGTGCGTCGAGCATCTTCGGTGAGCTTTGACTGAAGTTCAGATCGAGCTGTTGCCCGAGGCCGTTGAGGAAGGCGCCGATCAGCACTGCGGCAATCTCCATGGTCAGTTCGCGTTCGACCTGAGCGTTGATTTCACCATGATGGTTAAGCAGTTGCGCCAGCTGATCGGGCTGGGCACCGTTCAAAATCAGCAGAGCCTCACCGGAGATACCGGGCGCGATAAAGCCCTGGCAGACAGTGGTAAAGGACGATTGGCTGATCGATTGCTGCATCGCCATTTCCAGCTCGCCGGCCTCGACAAGCTTGACGCTGGGAATCGGCAGTTCGATGAAGGTGTTCATCAGCTCGGCCAACAGGCCGGCAGCCTGGCCCATGGCGACGTTGGCGAGTTCCTGGTAGTGGCCGCTTAGCGCCAGTGCCTGCTCAATCGGTGAATTACTGGTGGTTCCGGTCAGGATGGGCTCAGAGGCGGAAGCGGAGGCGGGGGTGGCTGCTGTCACCTCTTCCAGCAGGCCGAAGGCATGCAGTGAGCGGCTCAGGTGCTCGATATTGATCGGCTTCTGGATGAAATCCAGCGCGCCGAGATTGCGCACGCGCGCGTGGGCTTCAGGCTGGATGTCACCGGAGACGACAATGGTGAGCACCGGCAGATCCTGGCTGCGAATTCTTTCCAGAACCTCATAGCCGTCCATCATCGGCATGTTCAGATCAAGGAACAGCAGCTCGCCCTTGCCGGCCCGGATCGCTTCAAGCGCCTCCAGGCCATGATTGGCGTGAGTGATGGCGAGATTCCACGGTGCCAGCGCACGTTCCATATGCTTGCGTGCCAGTCGTGAATCATCACAGATAATGACTGGAAGAGGGTTGCCCACCTTGGCTCCTGATACTCATGAATGTATTAACATTCGAGAGTAGTCAAAACCTCCGAGTGTTACAACAACCCTAAAGTCTAGTTATCCGGTAACCCGCACTCGCTTGCTGCCGGTCAATTGTGTCGGTTTTTGCGCCATCTGACGGCGTTTTTCGATGCGGGCATCGATTACGTTTTTCAGCGCGATCATCAGGCCCAGGCCAACAAAGGCGCCGGGCGGCAGGATGGCGAAGAGGAAGCCGGGGTAGTCGGCAAACAGGGTCAGCTCCCAGCTGCGTGCCGCTTCGCCGAACAGCAGGTGCATGTTGCTGAACAGCAGGCCGGTGCCCAGAACTTCACGCAGGCCGCCCAGCAGGACCAGTACGATGGTGAAGCCCACGCCCATCATCAGACCGTCGAGCACCGATGCACGCACCGGATTCTTCACTGCAAAGGCGTCGGCGCGACCCATGATGGCGCAGTTGGTTACGATCAGGGGAATGAAGATGCCGAGAATCAGGTAGAGCTCATACGTCAACGCCTGCATCACCAGTTCGATGGCGGTCACGAAGGAGGCGATGATCATGACGAAGATCGGCAGACGTACGGTTTCGGGTACCAGTTTGCGAAACAGGGATACGGTCAGGTTGGAGCTGACCAGTACCAGTGTACTGGCGAGGCCCAGTCCAAGTGCGTTGACCACGGATGCGGTGACCGCCAGCAACGGGCAGAGGCCCAGCAGCTGAACCAGTGCCGGGTTGTTGTGCCAGAGGCCATCCAGCGTGATCTTGCGATAATCGACGCTCATTCTGTTACTCCTGCAGCCCGGGGCTGCGCCTTGTCCGTGACCGGTGTCAGCAGACGCTCACGGTGGGCACGGAAAAACTCTATCGCGCGGGCGGTGGCGCCCACGATGGCGCGTGGGGTAATGGTCGCGCCGGTAAACTGGTCAAAGCGGCCGCCATCCTTCTTCACGGCCCAACTGTCATCGCCGCCCATCGCCATCTGTTCACCGTTGAAAGACAGGATCCAGTCGGACTTGCTCAGTTCGACCTTATCGCCCAGTCCCGGGGTTTCCTTGTGGCTGAGCACGCGTACGCCTGCCAGTGTGCTGTCGGCATTGACGCCCACCAGCAATTCGATGTTACCGCTGTAGCCCTCGGGTGCAATCACCGGCATCAGCACGGTCACGACCTGGTTGTCCTTGATCGCCTGGTAGAGCTCGATCGGTGTCTCGCTGCCCAGTTCGGGAGCCTGCATCTGCAGCTTGTGGTTAACCAGCTCGGGATCCACCGATTTGGGGACGATTTCGAACAGCGCCCGGGCCTGGAACTCCGCCTTGTTGTGGCTGATCTGCTCCTTGGTGGCCTGCTGGGTGAGTGCGATTACCGCCGAGGTGACGATGGCAAACAGGCCGATCGCCAGGGCGTTGGTGCGGATGGAGTTGATGATTTCGTTCATGCCTTGCCTCCACGTCCCTTGTTGCTCTGGCTATGGCCATAGCTGCGTGGCTGGGAGTAGAGGTCGATGAACGGGGCGGCCAGGTTCATCAGTAGTACGGCAAAGGCGACGCCATCCGGGTAATTACCCCAGGTGCGGATGATGAAGATCAGTACACCAATGCTGGCACCGAAAATGATGCGGCCACGGTTGCTGGTCGCACTGGATACCGGGTCGGTGATGATGAAGAACGCCGCCAGCATGGTGGCGCCGGTGCTCAGGTGGAAGAAGGGATCGGCATAGTTGTCCGGGTCAAAACCGTAGAACAGGGTGGCAGAGATCGCCAGTGCCAGCAGCATGGAGATGGGGGCGTGCCAGGTAATGATCTTGCGGTAGAGCAGGAAGATGCCACCCATGAACCAGGCCGCGCTGACAGCATGCCAGGCACCGATGCCCTGCGACAATACCAGCGACTGACGCCAGGTTTCTTCGGTGGTCAGGCCGCTGCGGTGGCGCAGCTCATCCAGCGGTGTGGCGCCGGTGAAACTGTCGTACCAGACATGCTCGACCGATCCGAAAATCGCTCCCAGGGTGTCCATGAAAGAGGCCACCGGCCAGCCTTCACCATTAAGCACGAAAGGCGCCGTCCAGCGGGTCATTTCCACCGGGAAGGAGATCAGCAGCAGGGCATAGGCGACCATTGCCGGGTTGAACGGGTTCTGGCCCAGTCCACCATAGAGGTGCTTGGCGATGACGATCGCCACGAACACGCCGACAGCGGTGACCCACCAGGGCGCAAAAGGCGGAATGGCGACGGCGAGCAGCAGGGCGGTCACCAGCGCACTGCCGTCATTCAGATAGAACATGATCGGGCGGCGACGCAGTTTCAGAATGGCGGCTTCGAAGGCCAGGGCCAGTGCACCGGCCCAGACGATCTGGATCAGCGTGCCCCAGCCGAAGAAGAAGGTCAGGGCAAGGATGCCGGGCAGGGTCGCCAGCAGCACCAGCCGCATCACATTGGCGGTGGTGTTGGTCTTGTAGACATGAGGTGAACTCATCCGGATCAGAGACATGTCGATTCGATCCCGTTAACGATAATAGATGCAGTCAGCATGGCGTCAGGCCGGCTCATGCTGCTGCAGGGTTTTGTTCAGCTGTTCGGCCTTGTCGCGGGCGGTTACCAGCTCGGCTTCGATGGAGGTACGTTCCTGTGCCTCTTCGGTCTTGGCCAATGCACGCTCCAGCTTGGTGACAGCGGCACGGGCCATGGCAGCATCGATCTTCAACTGCTTGAGGTCGACGCCCTGAGCGGCAGCAGCGTCGATCTGAGCCTGTTCAGCCGCCTTGAACGCCTTGTCTGCCTCGGCGTGGCGCTGGCGCAGTTCCTCAAGGGCCTGTTCGGCCTGGGTACGCTCATCACCTTCGAGACCGTCCAGTGCCGCTTCGGCTTTCTTCAGCTTGGTGCGCATGATTGACACCTGCTGTTTCAGCGCCTTCATATCGATCGGTGCCGCCTGGGCCGGCGCGGCTGAAGCGCCTGCGGCGCTTTCGGCATCCTTGTAGGCCTTATCCGCCTCATCGGCCTTCTGCTCCAGCGTGGTGAGGGTGGCACGCAGCTTGTCGAGTCCCTCAAGTCCCTTGTCCTCGGCGTTTTTCAGCGCGTCACGGGCCTTCTTCAGCTTGGTGCGCGCCACGGCCGCGGCAGTTTTCAGCTGTTTAAGGTCAGGGCCTGCAGCCGCTGCATCTGTTGAAGCACCGGATTCTGCCTGCTCAAAAGCCTGCTGAGCCTGGTCGGCACTCTCTTGAGCGGCCTTGAGCGCCGCTTCCAGTGTCGCCAGATCGCCTTCACCGCTTTCGCGTGCGGCATCCAGTGCCTTCTGAGCCTTTTTCAGCTTGGTGCGGGCGACGGCAGCGGCAGTTTTCAGCTGTTTGGTGTCGACTGCAGCGGGTGCCGCCGGCTTGGCACCTTCGGCTTTTTCCAGCGCCTGTTGTGCCTGCTCAGAGCTGGTCTGGGCGGCCTGCACGGCGGCTTCCAGTGCCGGAATGTCACCTTCTCCGCTGTCACGGGCGGCATCCAGAGCCTTCTGTGCTTTCTTTAGCTTGGTGCGTGCAACCGCAGCAGCGGTTTTCAGTGCATTGATATCCTGTACCGGCTCAGCGGCGGTCGTCTCGGTCTCTGCACTCTTACGTGCCTTCTGGGCACGGGCGGCTTCCTCGGCACGAGCCTTGCGGCGGGCTTCCTTCTCTTCCTGCTCACGCTCAAGGCGCGCCTGACGAGCCTCGAAGCGCTCGCGAGCATGATCGGCCTTGCGCTGTTCCGCTTCCTCGGTGCGGATCTCGGACTTGGCGAAACGATAGTACTGCACCAGCGGAATGCTGCTTGGGCAGACATAGGCGCAGGCGCCGCACTCAATGCAGTCAAACAGGTTGTGGTGCTTGGCCTTGTCGAATTCGCGGCCCTTGGAGAACCAGTACAGCTGCTGCGGCAGCAGGGTCACCGGGCACACCTGTTCGCACATGTTGCAGCGGATGCAGGGTTGTTCCGGCGGGGCCGGCGGCATTTCGTCGATGGTGGCGGCGATGATGCAGTTGGTGGTCTTGATCACCGGGATCTGGTCATGCTCGATGGTCACGCCCATCATCGGGCCGCCCATCACCAGTCGATAGAGCTTGTTCTCGTACACATTGGCCGCATCGAGCAGGTCGGCGAACGGCGTACCGATCAGCGCTTCCAGATTCTGCGGCTGCGCCACGGCATCACCGGTAACGGTGACGATACGTGAGATCAGCGGCTCGCCATGGTGCACGGCGCGATAGATGGCGGCCGTGGTGCCGATGTTCTGGCACACAATACCGATATCGGCCGGGATGTGGCCGCTGGGTACTTCCAGGCCGGTGAGCAGCTGGATCAGCTGGCGCTCGCCGCCGGACGGGTACTTGGTCGGCACCACGCGGATGTCGATATTCAGGTCGCACCCCTTGAGTACCGATTCCAGCGTATGGATGGCGTGGGACTTGTTGTCCTCGATGCCGATCATGATGTGGCTGGGCTTGAGCAGGTGGCTGATTACCCGAATGCCGCCGAGGATCTCGTGGGCGCGTTCACGCATCAGCATGTCATCGGCAGTAATGTAAGGCTCGCACTCCGCCGCATTGATGATCAGCGTGTTGACGATGTGATCGTCACCCAGGTGCAGTTTGACATCGGTCGGGAAACCGGCGCCGCCCATGCCGGCGATGCCGCAGCGGCGGATGTGTTCGATCAGCGCGCTGGGCTCCAGCTGAGTGTAGTCTTCCAGCCCCTTATGCTCGAGCCACTCATCCTGGCCATCGCTCTCGATCACGATGCAGTCGGACTCCAGGCCCGATGCGTGGGGGACTGGATGCGGACCGATGGAACGAATGGTGCCCGACGTAGGTGCGTGCAGGGAGGCGCTGATGCGGCCCACTGGCTCGGCGATCATCTGACCCTTGAGCACGCGGTCGCCCACATTGACCAGCGGGCTGGCCGCCATGCCGATATGCTGCTGCAGCGGCAGGTAAAGCAGTTTCGGCAGCGGCGCTTTGCGGATCGGCGTACGGGTCGACTGTTTCTTGTTCTCCGGCGGATGGATGCCGCCGTGGAATGCGAATACCTTGCCCATCAGTGCGCCTCCTGGTGTTGCAACTCGCCACGACCGCGATCGGTGGCGATCAGGTTCAGGTTGCGCGATTCAGCCGGTGCCGGCCACTTCCAGTTGGCGATGGTGGTTTCCACCGGAATCATATCGATACAGTCCACAGGGCAGGGTTCTACACAGAGGTCGCAGCCGGTGCACTCGCTGGAGATAACCGTATGCATCTGCTTGGCTGCGCCGAGGATCGCATCCACCGGGCAGGCCTGGATGCACTTGGTGCAGCCGATGCACTCATCCTCGCGGATGAAAGCAACCGTTTTGGCTTGTTCTTCGCCGTGTTCGGCATCAAGCGGGACCGCCTCGACATCGAGCAGGTCGGCCAGCGCCTCGATGGTGCTCTGGCCGCCGGGCGGGCACTTGTTGATTGCATCGCCGTTGGAGATCGCTTCGGCATAGGGGCGGCAGCCCGGGTAGCCGCACTGGCCACACTGGGTCTGCGGCAGCAGGGCGTCGATCTGGTCGACGATCGGGTTACCTTCAACCCGGAAGCGGACCGAGGCGTAGCCCAGGATGATGCCGAACACCACCGCCAGGCCAAACAGAATCAGAATTGCAGTAATTACAGTGGTCATTGCTCACTCCGCCTCAGAACTGCACGAGGCCGGCAAAACCCATGAACGCCAGCGACATCAGGCCAGCCGTCACCATGCCGATCGCGGCGCCGCGGAAGGGGATGGGCACATCCGCCACGGCAACGCGCTCACGGATGGCCGAGAACAGCACCAGCGCCAGCGAAAAGCCGACGGCAGCCCCGAAACCATAGGCGATCGACTCGACAAAGCCGTTCTGCTTCTTGATATTGAGCAGGGCGACACCGAGTACGGCGCAGTTGGTGGTGATCAACGGCAGGAAGATGCCCAGCAGCTTGTACAGCATGGGGCTGGTCTTGTGTACCACCATCTCGGTGAACTGCACCACCACGGCGATCACCAGGATGAAGGCGATCGTCTGCAGGTATTCCAGACCAAAAGGCTTCAGCAGTGCCGAGTAGACCAGGTAGCTGCACACCGACGACAGCGTCAGCACGAAGGTGGTGGCCAGCGACATGCCCATGGCTGTTTCCAGCTTGTTGGACACGCCCATAAAGGGACAGAGCCCCAGGAACTGTACCAGGACGAAGTTATTCACCAGTACGGTGCTGATCAGGATGAGCAGAAAATCAGTCATAGCCCCTGTCATTGCCTCGACCCCTGCAGGAGAGTCCTGCAAGGCGTATTAGAATCTGCTGAAATTTTACCGGATTTATAACCTCAGGGTATAGATCAGCCTGTTGATGTCTGGCAACCGCTGAGTCAGAAACCGGCCCAAAGGGCCGGTTGTTCTTCCTGATGCTGACTGATCAGATCAGTCCAGCCTGTTCGATTTGCTGCAGCAACTTACTGACTTGGGTGGCCGGTGCCAGTCCCTGCAAGTCATCGAGTGCCAGTACCAGGTCGGCTTCCTGTTCGGGCGCGTCGGTCAGCAGCAGTAAGCCGGCCGCTTTCAATGCCTGGATCTGATCCGCATTTTGCCCGGTCAGGGCCAGCGGCAGACGCCCGCGATTGAACAGCTGCTGCTCCAGCGTGAACAGCAGGGTGCTGCGCAGCTCGTCACTGGCGCCTTCCAGGCGAATCAGGGCAGCACTCTGGCCGCAACGCTGGGCGCGCAGCTCGGTGGTCACGACGGACTGGTCCTGAAGTTCGATCGCACTATCATCAGCCGCGGTCGTTTCGATCATGCCCGCGGCCACGGTGGCGTTGGTCAGGCGATCCACCACGATGAACGAGCCTGTGCCCTTGTGACGGCGGTAATCGTCAGCCACCACCGGACGCTCCAGTGTGACTTCTACCTGAGCGATCTCGTTCAGGCTCAGTGTAGCGGCTGGGATCTGTTCCAGCGTGTTGACGTCGATGCGGTGGCGGATAGCGCTGATGCGACCTGCGGTACGGGTGCTGGCCAGCTTGATCTCGTAGCTGCGGCCCGGGACCAGTTCCTGCTCGGACATCCACACCAGGTGGGCGCCAAATTTGGACGTGGATTCCGGCACCTGCTTGCTGTGTACGATGATGTCGCCACGGGAGATATCGATTTCGTCTTCCAGTGTCAGGGTCACCGCCATGGGCGCGAAGGCTTCCTGCAGTTCGCCGTCGAAGGTGACAATAGACTTCACCTTGCTGGACTTGCCGGACGGCAGTACGGTGACTTCGTCACCCGGGCGCACGATACCGGCGCTCAGGGTGCCGCAGTAGCCGCGGAAGTTCAGGTTCGGGCGGTTGACGTACTGCACCGGGAAGCGCAGCTCATCGAAGTTGGCGTCGCCGGCGATCTCAACGCTCTCCAGCGTTTCCATCAGTGACTCACCCTTATACCAGGGCATGTGCTCGGACGGGTTGACCACGTTGTCGCCCTTGAGCGCGGAGATCGGGGCGAAGTGGATATCCTTCAGGCCCAGGCCGCTGGCAAATTCCAGGTAGTCCTTCTTGATCTCTTCAAAGCGTTCTTCGCTGAAGTCCACCAGGTCCATCTTGTTGACGGCCACCAGCGTGTGCTTGATGCCCAGCAGAGAAACGATGAAGCTATGGCGGCGGGTCTGTACCTGGACGCCGTGACGGGCGTCGATCAGGATGATCGCCAGGTCGCAGGTAGACGCACCGGTCGCCATGTTGCGGGTGTACTGCTCGTGTCCCGGGGTGTCGGCGATGATGAACTTGCGCTTGGCCGTAGAGAAGTAGCGGTAGGCAACATCGATAGTGATGCCCTGTTCGCGCTCTGCCTGCAGACCATCAACCAGCAGTGCCAGGTCAAGTTCTTCACCGGTGGTGCCGACTTTCTTGCTGTCGCTCTGAATCGCGGCCAGCTGATCTTCGTAGATCATCTTGGAATCGTGCAGCAGACGGCCGATCAGGGTGGATTTGCCGTCGTCCACGCTGCCACAGGTCAGAAAGCGCAGCAGTTCCTTGTTCTCGTGCTGATCCAGGTAAGCATCGATATCAGTTGCGATCAGATCGGATTGGTGTGACATGTTTATCTCTTCCCGTGTTCTGTATGTGGAGCGCGTCCGGCGCGTCTCGAGTTGTACCTGCGCTCAGGGCGCGCTCTCACAATGAATGCTGTAGCCGCTTGTTAAGCCGAGATCAGAAGTAACCTTCCATCTTCTTCTGCTCCATGGAGCCGGCGCTGTCGTGGTCGATGGCGCGGCCCTGGCGCTCTGACGTGGTGGTCAGCAGCATCTCCTGGATGATCTCCGGCAGGGTGTCGGCGTCGGATTCAACGGCACCGGTCAGCGGATAGCAGCCCAGGGTACGGAAGCGGATGTTCTTCATCATCGGCACTTCACCGTCAGCCAGCGGCATACGTTCGTCATCCACCATGATCAGCATGCCATCGCGCTCGACGACCGGACGAACCGCGGAGAAGTACAGCGGTACCAGCGGGATCTGCTCCAGGTGGATGTACTGCCAGATATCCAGCTCGGTCCAGTTGGACAGCGGGAAGACGCGGATGCTCTCGCCCTTGTCAACGCGGGTGTTGTAGGTATTCCACAGCTCCGGACGCTGGTTTTTCGGGTCCCAGCGGTGGTGCTTGTCACGGAAGGAGAATACACGCTCCTTGGCGCGGGATTTCTCCTCGTCACGGCGGGCACCACCGAAGGCTGCGTCGAACTTGTACTTGTCCAGTGCCTGCTTCAGGCCCTGAGTTTTCATGATGTCGGTATGCTTGGAAGAGCCGTGCTCGAACGGGCTGATGCCCATCTCAACGCCTTCCGGGTTGATGTGCACGATCAGGTCCATGCCGGCTTCTTCTGCCATCTTGTCACGGAACTGGATCATCTCCTTGAACTTCCAGGTGGTGTCCACGTGCAGCAGAGGGAAGGGCGGCTTGCCCGGGAAAAAGGCCTTACGGGCAAGGTGCAGCATCACGGATGAGTCCTTGCCGATGGAGTAGAGCATGACCGGATTATCGAACTCGGCAGCCACCTCGCGGATGATGTGAATGCTTTCAGCTTCGAGCTGTTTCAGATGGGTCAGGCGGTGTTCCGGCAACAGATTCATCGTGCGACTCTTTCACTTGGTTGGTACACAGAGCCCGGAGTTAAGGGTGGGCTCATAACTGAACGGCATTATGGCGAAGAGGTTATAAAATAAAAAAGAATATATATGCATTCTTATATGTCAGAAAAGAATAAGCGGGCCGCGTATCCATACCTTTTATAGTCTAAGGTCCTAAGTTCCATAAAGGAATAACAAAATTATTAATTAGTATTTTACGTTATAAAGCTGCATGGGTAGCATGGCAGCCTGTTTCAATGACGCTTATCAGAGTGTTGGAAAACGCACCTAGGTTTTCAGCACCCTGTCAATAACAAGGTTGACCTGACATGTACCAATACACCGAAGTGGACCAGAAGCTGGTAGACGAACGGGTGGCGCAGTATCGCGACCAGACCCGTCGTTTTCTGGCTGGCGAACTGCCCGACGAGGAGTTTCGTGCTCTGCGCCTGATGAATGGCCTCTATATACAGCGTCAGGCACCGATGCTGCGTGTGGCTGTTCCCTACGGTCTGCTTTCTTCTACCCAGTTGCGCAAGCTGGCCCACATCGCCCGTACTTACGACAAGGGCTATGGCCACTTCACCACGCGCACCAATATTCAGTACAACTGGCCGACGCTGGAGTCTGTGCCTGATATTCTGGCCGAGCTGGCCGAAGTGCAGATGCACGCCATCCAGACCTCCGGTAACTGTATCCGTAACACCACTACTGATCCCTACGCTGGTGTGATCGCCAGTGAACTGGAAGATCCACGCCCCTGGTGTGAGATCATTCGTCAGTGGTCAACGCTGCACCCGGAATTCGCCTACCTGCCGCGCAAGTTCAAGATCGCCGTCACCGGCGGTCCTGAAGACCGTGCCGCGTCTCAGGTTCACGATATCGGCTTGCACCTGGTCAAGAACGACGCTGGCGAGATCGGCTTCGAAGTGCTGGTCGGTGGCGGCCTGGGCCGTACTCCGGTGATCGGCAAGCAGATCAACCCGTTCCTGGCACCGCAGGATCTGCTCTCCTACCTGGAAGCGATCATCCGCGTGTACAACCTGAACGGTCGTCGCGACAACAAGTACAAGGCGCGTATCAAGATCCTTGTGAACGCCATGGGTATCGACGCCTTCCGCGAACAGGTAGAAGCCGAGTGGGCCGAGATTCGCGAGTCTGACCTGCGTCTGTCGCAGGCAGAGATCGACAAGGTTAAGGCGCAGTTTGCACCGCCGGCTTATGAGGCCGATGCCGCCGACAGCAACCTGGATGCACTGCTGGCCCAGAACGATGACTTCCGTGCCTGGTACGAGCGCAACACCGTTGAGCACAAGGTGCCGGGTTACCGCATCGTTGTCGTATCGCTGAAGCCGTACCTGAAGGCGCCGGGTGATATCACCGACCTGCAGATGGAAGCTGTAGCCGACCTGGCAGACCGCTTCTCCTTCGGCGAGATCCGTGCCACCCATCATCAGAACCTGGTGCTGGCGGACGTGAAACAGAGCGATCTGCACGAAGTGTGGAACAGCCTCAACGCTAACAACCTGGCGCGCCCGAACATCGGTACTCTGACCGACATGATCGTCTGCCCCGGTTTCGATTTCTGCGGCCTGGCCAACGCCAAGACCCTGAACATCGCCGAACAGATCAACGAGAAGTTCGAAAACGTGGACTACATGCACGACATAGGTGAGATCCGTCTCAACATGTCCGGCTGCATCAACGCCTGTGCGCACCACCACGTGGGTCATATCGGTATCCTCGGCGTCGACAAGAAAGGCGAGGACTGGTACCAGTTCACCCTGGGCGGCTCATCCGAGGCGGAAGCGTCACTGGGCAAGTCCATCGGTAAGGCGATCGCCGCTGACGAAGTGGCCAACACCATCGAAAAGATTTTGCTGACTTACATCGACCAGCGCGACTCCGAAGCAGAAAGCTTCCTGGAAGTGGTACGTCGTGTCGGAGTAGAGCCGTTCAAGGAGGCCGTATATGCCGCTGATCATTGATCGCACCCCGGTAGCTGAAGACAAGTGGATCACGGTTGCGGAGGATCAGTCGATCCCCGCAGACGGTGCCATCATCCTGCCGCTGGCGCAGTGGCTGGAAAACCGCGAAGCCCTGGCCGGTCGTGAAGTTGGCGTCCAGGTCAACGGCGACGACGACCTGGACCAGGTGCTGGCGCTGAACGGCCAGGTTGAACTGATTGCCGTGGAATTCCCGGCCTTCACCGATGGCCGTGGCTTCAGCATCGCGCGCCTGTTGCGTCGTGACGGCTACAAGGGCCAGCTGCGTGCCGTGGGTGACGTGACCCGCGACCGTCTGGCACATCTGGAACGTTGTGGCTTCGACGCCCTGCTGGTACCGGAAGATCGCTACACGCCGGAAGTGCTGAACGCCTTCGACGAAATGAGCGTTCGCTATCAGGGTGGCGCCTCCGTAACCCGCCCGGCCTATCCGCAAAGCTGACAAGGAGAACAGGAATGAGCATCGATCTGGCAGCCGCCAACGCCGAACTGGCCGGCAAGACTCCTCAGGAAATTGTTGCCTGGGCCATCGCCAACAGCGACAAGCCGCTGGTGACCACCAACTTCCGTCCCTACGAGTCGGTGATCCTGCACATGGCGGTGCAGGCCAAGCCTGACATCAAGGTGCTGTGGGTGGATTCCGGTTACAACACCTCGGCGACTTACCGCTTCGCGGAAAAGCTGATCAAGGACCTGAACCTGAACATCGTCACCTACATCCCCGAGATGAGCGCCGCACGCCGTAACGTGCTGATGGGCGGCATCCCGGACGTGGACGATCCTCAGCACGAAGAGTTTACCCGTCAGGTGAAACTGGAGCCGTTCCAGCGCGCGCTAGGGGAGCTGAAGCCGGACCTCTGGCTGAACGCCATCCGCAAGGATCAGACCGAATTCCGTCAGTCACTGGATATCGTCTCTGCCAGCAAGGACGGCATCATCAAGGTGGCGCCGCTGTTCAACTGGACCGAAGCGGATATGGACGCCTACCTGGCCGAGCATAACCTGCCCAACGAGCACGACTACTTCGACCCGACCAAGGCGCTCGAAACGCGTGAGTGCGGCCTGCATACGCAGCTGTAATCACATTCGCTCGTGGTAGTTGAAAAAGCCCGCAATAGCGGGCTTTTTGGTGTCTGAAAGAAGTATCAACAAGTCGGGGTTTTATCAGCCACAGGCCTGCGGCGGAGTAAGCATTTACCTTTGCGTGATCAACCTGGTGGTTATAGCCGTCCCCCATGGGTATTCACCGAACATGCTATGAACCGAGATTAACGATCAGCAAGTCTGCTTTCACATTGTTGACGAGTTTGGGTACTGAACTGAATAGGCGGCTAACCAGGTTGTGGTGGTGGCCACATACAACCAGGTCAACATCACTGGTATTGACCAAACCGGCCACCTTCATATGTAAATCACCGATGACTGACAAAGTGTCCGTCACAGGATAGCCACACTCATCAACAAGGCTGTGCAGCTGCGCCTGTATACGTTGCTCCTCTTTTGGGTCTTCCGTCAGACGGTCCGTTTCGACATACACAATCGAAAGCTTGCTATTCGCCGGTTTGGCTTGCTCGATGGCTTTATCGATAAGTGTTTTACTTGCTTCAGACAAGTCCACGGTGACCAGAACATGTCGGTAGCTCATCACTTCTCTCCTGGTTAAAGGATTAGGTACCTGTCACAAGCTTAGCAGTTCAGGGGAAGCGGGAAGGTATGCAGCTGTAATCCCGCTACCCGGTCTCGCGCTTCGGTCTCGATTTGCGGGCGAGACCTTCACAGGGTGCTTAACGGGCTTCTGACGCCCTGAGCCCCCTGTTTCAATACATGAGTATAGATCTCGGTTATCTTCACATCAGCATGGCCGAGTTGCTGCTGTACCGTCCGTATATCCACTCCAGACTGCAGCAAGTGCGTTGCGAATGAATGCCGCAAGGTATGACATGACACCTGCTTGCGAATGTCAGCATCCCGCGCCGCTTTTCTTATCAGTTTGTTCAGGTTACTCTCATCGTAATGGTGCCGGCGCAGGAGTTTGCTGGCAGGGTCAATACTCAGGCGAGAAGCAGGGAAGAGATAATGCCAGCCAGACTCAAACGGCGCATTGGGATACTTGCGCGCAAGTGCATCAGGCAGCCACACACCCGCGTAACCTTCGCACATCAAATCCTGCTTGAGATAGTTCTCTACCCGCTCCACCTGCTGAGCCAGCAGGGGCAACAGCTCCTCCGCAAGCGTCACCAGCCGGTGTTTGCCACCCTTGCCGTTAAACACCCGAATTTGCCGATAGTCGAAATCGATATCCTTGACTCTCAGGCGCACCAGCTCAATGCGTCGCAATCCCGAGCCGTACAGCATGGCGGCCATCAGATAGCGGACTCCAGTCAGCTGGCCGAGCAGGGCGGCCACTTCCTTATTGGTCAGCACGACAGGCAGTTTTCGCGGCTTGCGGGATGGGCTAAAGCTGGAAAGGTCCCCCACCGTTTGGCCCAGGAATTTTGCTTTGAGAAAAACGATCGCGTTCAGCGCCAGTGCCTGGGTGCCGCCAGAAACATTGCGCTCAACGGCAAGAAAGGTCAGAAACCGAATGATGTCTTCATCATGCAGCTGGCGAGGATGGCGCTTGCCGCTGTACAGAATGAAGTACTTGATCCAGTAAAGATAAGTGCTGATCGTCCGCCGGCTGTAGCGCTGGACCAGCATGAAGTCCTCAACGGACTTGAGAAAAGGAGAACTCGACATGTACAACACCTCATCCATGAAATGTATGCAAATCGTTATACCCGCCGGGTGGCGTGATGTCGAGAAAAGTACCTTTTTATCCGGTTGCCAAAGTTCGAAGTCTTTGTACTTCAATGAGTTGCCGAGCAGTGGTCGGAATTGAAAGGTATACCCGATAATAATTATTATGAGGTCGAAGACCTCATTAACAGACTGTTAAGTTTCTATGAGTGAACTAGATATCTCAAATAATCCCTTATCACTTTTGGTCTCGCCAAAAACGATTAAGGTTGATCCTAATGAGTTGATAGCTCGGGAAGTAGAGCAAGATGATTTTTTCTTTAAAAAGTATTGTGATTATCTTGAAGGAAAAGTCAAAGGCTATATAACCCGAGTATCAATTTCACGAATTGAGCCAGGGTTTTATAAGCGTACAAAAAATGGGTGGGAGCACATTACAGATAATCCATCTCAAGAAGATATTGATTATGTAGCATCTACAATACGCGGGGGGTATCGACCTGCACTACATATTTATCAGAATCTCAATAAAGACAGTGGATTTGACTTCGTGTGCGCTGATGATGTGGCAACCTATCATGCATATCTATCTTTAGGAGTCAGTAAGCCTCCAGTTATTGTTCTCGGATCTAAAAAAGGCTTGGAAGAATCTGCGCTAACAATTAAGGGTTTTAAATGTACTTATAATCCTTACACTCACTTCATATTTTCAATGGAAAAAG
This sequence comes from Marinobacterium maritimum, assembly GCF_039523155.1. Taxonomy (NCBI): domain Bacteria; kingdom Pseudomonadati; phylum Pseudomonadota; class Gammaproteobacteria; order Oceanospirillales; family Oceanospirillaceae; genus Marinobacterium; species Marinobacterium maritimum. The sequence continues at coordinate 295,450 of NZ_BAAAET010000001.1, forward strand.
TCAACCGAGACTCATTCCTTTCATTATTAGGAACTGATGTAAGCGATGACATATCTCTAGAATTAACAAAGCTAGAAAACTATATTGAGGTCCTTAAAGGTGAGTTTCGACAATTCCATTCAAATGAAAGATCTGATGTAAGCTACCACCAGATAATTTTTGGCATCCTCGCAAGAGCATCTGAAATGTTGAAGTCAATTAGAATTCTAATAGATGAAGATCTAGTTATTCAGTCAGCAAATATAGTGAGGAGTTTGTATGAGCTTTCGCTGAATTTTTACATGTGCTGGTTAAGCCCGCACGAAATCACACGGATGATTCAATTATCAAGCGTGATGTCTGAAAACGAGTGGAAAAAGGAATGTGATAAAACACTCAAAGAGCAGGTTGCCAATAAGCTCGATAGGAATTCTGCTGAAAAAATCAAAGAAGCTAAACTGTATCAGTTCAACATTACTAAATCGGTTATAGAGAAGGCTAGGCTTTCCCCTTTTGGTGAAGCTTATTATAAAGATGTCTATGCTTTCTTGTCTGATATTGCACATCACGACTTTAGCATGTCTGCAAGATATAAAGGGGCTTTAGAACATGGAGACGATACTGTATATGATCGGGATGTGAAGGACTCTATAGTAAGAATAGTTGATTTTTGTATTACAAAAATCTTTGTAAGAGTGGCAGATGATATTGGATCGGGCATTACATTTAGCAAAGACAAACTTAACAAGCAGCTGCACGGCGACCGTTTTTCCGCTGCTTCGCAGCTACACAACGGCGCGTGAGCTGAGCGTTAGCGTTGAAAGATGATTAAGCACCGAGTCATATGGGCCGCAGTTATGGGGCTGGCCTCTCTGCCAGCACTATGGGCAACACTGAATGGCGCCTCAGAACTGGTCATCACCGATAAAGCTATTGGAGCACTGGTGGTGGTCTTTCCATGGATCTCCCTTGGCGTCATGGTGGCTGGTTGGGTTCGAGATGTCCGTGTGAGTAGGTTCTGGCCTATTGTAGGAACATTAATAGCAGCCCCGCTCGCTTTGCCTGCGATGCTCATTTGGTTTTGGTTTTTTATTCCAGGAGTTGTGCTTGCTATTTGGCAGGTTCAATTTCATTTAGGAATTGGTACTTATGCAAGTAAGGAACGCTAACAAGGCCGTCAACGTTCAGCCCAACTGCGTTGGGCTCGGACCTTCGCTGCTGCGCAGCTTAGGCCCGTTACGGCGGCGTTAGTTGCTCGCACAAGGAGAATATCGAGTGCATTTTTTCTATCTAGATGAAAGTGGTGATACTGGGGCGAATTTGCAGGATGCACAGCAGCCAATTTTTGTGCTTGCTGGACTTAGCGTGGCAGATAAAAAATGGAATAACACTAAAGAGAGTCTTGATCGAATAATTTCTGATTATTTTAACGGCAATGTACCACCGGGGTTTGAGGTGCACTCAAATGAGCTTCTATCTCCAAATGGCGAAGGCCCTTTTGATGGGCATCCTATCCAGGATAGATTGCAACTGGTTCGAGATTTACTTGGCCTAATTAATGAACTTGGTCATCACGTCCATTTCTTCGCATTAGAGAAAGAGTCTTTGTTGAACGCAGAATGCGCCTTTAATACGGTATATGACAGTAATCACCCGTACCTTCTATCCTTTGACTACCTAATTACTTACATGAATTGGCACGTAAAGGAAAATCTCGGGCAGTCGGCTCGCGGTATGATTGTTCTGGACGAAAAAGAAGAGCATCACGAAAGTGTTGAAGCAATCATCCAAAATAGACGGTTTGAAGTTCCAAACAACCAAAAAGTGAAATGGATAGTAGAGTTTAGCTATCCTATTGACTCAAGAAAAAACCCAATGATCCAGCTTTCTGATCTTGTGGCATTGTGTATCCGTAGATTCTTGGAAATTGAAAAAGGCTATAAGCCGAACACACCAAATGTTGTCAAAACATTTTATGCAGAATGTTTCGATACAATCGATAAGCGCGTAAAGGTAGGAAGTTCATCGAGCGGAAAGGAAGGAGTCTTAATCACCTCAATGACCATTTGACGAATGTCCAGTGTAAACCTAGAACCCAATGGCGCAGAGCATATGGCATTCAACGCAACTAACAAAGCGCTGCTGTCGGACAAATTTTCCGCTGCGCTCCAAATTTGCCGCAGAGCGCGGCGTTAGCGAGATACTTATGAAGCTCATTCTGTTCATAGCGATTGGCGCAAACCTTCTGTCAGGTTGTAGCTCACATGCTTATTATGATGAAGCACAGATATTTCTTGGTGATGTTCAGCACATACTCATCAGTAACGGCATGTGCGATAACAAACAAGATTGTTCGAATAAGCAGCTTGTTAAGTTTGAAGCCGGAGGGTGGTCTTTCGGTCCATGGTCTGGTGGTGGCGTTAACATCAGCGTTTACCAAATCACCGGGAAAGCAATAGTTCAAGCATTGCATTCGTCCATCAGTAGCCGCCGGACTGAGATGCCGACGGTTTCGGTATATCTTCATGCTTACTCAACAAAGCATGGTGAACCTAAGACAATACTCGCGGAGTACGCGTACCAATGAAATTCGCTAACAAGGCCGTCAACGTTCAGCCCAACTGCGTTGGGCTCGGACCTTCGCTGCTGCGCAGCTTCGGCCCGTTACGGCGGCGTTATATGCCATGGAGACTTAGGTGAATTTTCCAGAAGATGCAGACGGGGATGTGCTTCGTAAGCTTGAAGAGGTTGGAGTAGATTTTTCTCAACCACAATCTGTCGATTTTAATGTTGATTTCGATGCGTGGCCTCCGTCGAAAGAAGCACTAGCTAAGTTACAGGAGCTGGTGGGCTCTATTGAAATATTTGAGCCAGAAGATGGGTATGATGGTTATGTCCTATTCACGCGGCATGGATTGCTTTCTTATGAATTGGTCGTATCCACCCAGCAACAGGTTACTAAGTTAATGTCTAATTATCGTGGGGTGTGTGAGTCTTGGGGTGTATTGCACTAATGGCATATAACAAGTTACAGCAGTTCACGCCTACGGTGCCGGACGCTCGTACCTCGCACCGCTGTGTAAGGCGTTATGCACAGGAAGAGATTGGTGCCATTGTTTGAAACAGAGAGGTTGATTGCAAGGAGGCTGTCCCATCAAGACGTTCCGGTACTCACCGCAATGCTCAGTGATCCGGAAGTCATGAAGTTCTCCGTCCGTGGAGTTTGCGACGAAGAAGCGACCCGAAAGTTTGTTGATTGGTGCCTTGAGTCTTATGCCTCTCACGGAATCGGGCCATGGGCATTGTGCGAGAAGAAATCAGGGAATTTTATCGGCTTCTGTGGCGTTGGACCGGAGTTGGTTGGCGATGTTGAAGAAATCAACCTAGGTTATCGTCTGGCGCGTAGGTTCTGGCATCAGGGGTATGCGACAGAAGCTGTCAAAGGTGTTCTCCAGTATGCTTTCGACCAAAAACACTGCGAGTCGGTAATTGTTATTATAGAGCCGGAGCATACAGCCTCCGTTAGGGTGACGGAGAAGGTCGGGTTCGGAGACTATACACTTCGAGAGTTCCATGCCCGACCAGTGCGGGGCTATCGAATGACGTGCGACGACTGGGCATTGCATAACAAATTGTTGTAGTGCGTTCCGGGCCTGGAGGCCCTACACCGGACGCCTAGTACGCTGCGCTCCGTAGTCGCCGCTAAACAAAAGCGTTATGTTGAAAACTAGGAATCAGATGTGTTTGAGCTATTAGCGTGGATGCAACTCTTGCTCGGAGGTGCGATGTACATCGTGCAGCTGATTTCCTCTATTAATTTTAAGTTGGCACAATCCCTAGGGATCCAGGAGGACCCTGATTACACTGATTCTCTGATCCAGCGCTCTGAACTTTACGTCGCCTATTGGGATCTTCTTACTCTTATATGGATGCCGGTTAGCGGTGCGCTCATGATTTTGGGGAGTGAAAGCTGGCCGTATTTCTCCCTTGTCGCCGGCGCCATCTATTTTGATGTCGCGGGAAGGGAGGCTGTCAAGAACCTGAGCTTCAGACACGAAGGCTTAAGGGTTGGAGCGCGCGCGCAGCAGAAGGTTTACTTCGCGAGCTACATTGCAATGGGTTGCTTGGGTGTTCTTGTTGCGTTTTACGCCCTGAGTTACCTGGCATGAACCTGGATGCCGGTTGGCTTTGTTTGAGCGGAGTTCAACATATCAAAGCGATTGAAAATCGTTCGCTTTGCTCACTGAGATCTCAAAAGCTACGCTTTTTTGGCCCTTTAACCGCGGCGTTAGGCTAACGGAGAACCCATGGCTATACCTCGAGAGAAAGTTAAGTATTTGTACGATAAGGGCGCTGAAAGCTACGATTTTGCAACTACCCTGTTCAGGCTGGCGGGGCTCAGAATGCAAACATACCGGTCTGAGATCGTAGAGTGTCTTGATTTGAATCCGGGAGATACCGTTTTAGAGCTAGGGTGCGGTACAGGATTGAATTTTCCTCTCATCTTGGAAAAAGTCGGGCCGCAAGGAAAGATCATTGGCGTTGATATCGCTCCTGGAATGCTTGAAGTAGCTCGCCAGAAAGCTCGCAGGAATAACTGGGATAATATTGAACTTATAGAATCAGATTTGACGCTGTTCAATTTTCCAGCTGGATTAGATGCAATATTTTCCACAGGGGTTTTTGGCTACATACCAGAATATGAAAGCGTGATAGAAAAGGCCTATATCGCGCTCCCATCAGGTGGCCGATTTGCTATTCTGGATGGAAAAAAACCAGAGAGCCTCCCCGGTTTTGTTTTCAAATTTGTATTAGCTATTGGCAAGCAATACGGCTATACCGATGAGTATTTTCAAGTTTCACCGTGGAAATCCGTAGAGAGGCTTTTTTCTAATACAATATTCAATACACGCTACGGCGGCATGATTTATGAAATATCTGGTGTCAAAGCATGATTACCGGCCTAACCAATTGCTCAGGTGCACTCCGGCCGCAAGCGGCCTCCACGGGACGCTCCACAGCGTTGCTGCTACGCGCCCTCTAGCAAAACGTTAAGTTTCCGAGTTACCCACGAACAGTAGACACCTTCTATAGTTAGGTTACCCCTGACGAGGAGGTGCAAGATGGCCAGAAAACTTCATGTGATTTGAGGGATTATCGTGTCTTCGAATGAAGATGTCCCAAATGCGGCTCAGGCAGGGTCCCCTCGCCAGTGGATCAGGGTAGTTATCCTGTATCTCTGCATACCACTGGTTCTTTTGGTGTGCGGAGGGGATTTTGATTGGTGGCAGGCGTGGCTGTACTCCGTGCTGATCCTGGCCGCTGGCATTGGTGGGCGCATATGGGCGGAACAACGGAATCCCGGGTTAATATCCGAGAGACAAAATAAGAATAATTTCCAAAAGGCAAAAGCCTGGGACAAAGTGCTTGCTCCGCTGATGGCGGTGAGTATCGCGTTTCCTACGGTCATCGTGGCAGGGATGGATCATCGCTTTAACTGGTCTCCCGAGTTTCCGCTATGGCTCATCGTGACTGGTTTCATTTTGATCTCGCTCGGATACGCTTTCGCTGCATGGGCAGTGGCAGAGAACCGCTTTTTCTCCAGCGTGGTGCGCATTCAGACGGATCGTGGGCATGTGGTGTGTGACACGGGCCCGTACCAATTTGTGCGGCATCCGGGGTATGCCGGAAATATTCTTGCACTGTTCGCTATTGTTCTTGCGCTGGGATCCCTATGGACACTGATTCCGGCAGCGATGGCAACAATCATCGCGGTGATTAGAACCGCGCTTGAAGACCAGACTTTGCAGGAAGAGCTGCCGGGCTATCGCGACTATGCTCAACGCGTACGTTATCGGTTGATTCCCTGGATATACTGATAGGCCGGAGGCTTGTAAGCTCGGGCTGCTCTGCTGTGCGTTACTAAATCTATAGAGGGATTTATGTCAGATATTGCTCAAACACCGGAACCGCCCTATTACGCGGTCATCTTCAGCAACCACCGTACTGAAGGCGACAAGGGTTACGCTGAAATGGCTGACCGCATGGTGGCGCTGGCTTCTGAGCAGCCGGGTTTTCTGGGTGTCGAATCGGTTCGCGACGGGTTGGGTATTACTGTGTCCTATTGGGGCAGCCTTGAAGCTATCAAAAATTGGAAGAGTAACGCTGAGCACCGGGAGGCGCAGAGGCTGGGCCACGAACAATGGTATTCAGCGTTCAAAGTGGGAATTGCCAAAGTTGAGCGAGACTACGGCATTTAACCAGTCGTTCAAGTTCGTTCCGGCCTGAGGGCCTCAAAGGTGCCGGCTTTCCGGCGCGGTGCACCTTCAAACCGGCACCTTGTCACGGCGTTACGTGGCTGAGCATCAGCTAGTAAAGCAGCCGATATGTCAGTGCCCCGCGGTTGAGCCACCGTCGATTTGCAAGGCCGATCCGGTAATGAAGCCAGCCTCGGGTGTTGCCAGGTACAGAATGGAGTTTGCAATTTCGGCAGGTGTGGCCATGCGTTTCAGTGGCGCATAGTTACAGACTATTTTCTCCAATCGTTCAGGGTCGTGGTGCTGGTCTATCCAGTCACGACGCACCATATCGGTATCGACATATCCCGGGCATACACAGTTAATGCGTAGCTGGGGGGACAGTTCCAGGGCCAGGGCTCGCGTCATGTTGACGACACCGCCTTTGGAGGCGCAGTAGATGGAAGAGTTGTGGTTGCCCATCAGTCCTGCGTCTGAGGCGATGTTGATGATACAGCCCTTGCTCAGTCGCAGGGCTTCCAGTGCTGCCTGAATGCAGAAGAAGGTTCCCTTCAGGTTTACGCTCAGGGTTTTGTCCCATAGGGATTCATCGCTAGCTTCTATTGCAACCGAGATACCGACCCCTGCACAGTTTACAAGCACATCGAGCCCGCCAAGCCCTTCAATCGCAGCTTTTACCACTGTTTCGCAACCGGATACGGATCCGATGTCCCCGGGAGCTGATACCAGCCGGCTGGTATCAGCAATCCTGTCGATTGCACTTGCAACCGATTCGACCGTACGGCCATTGATGGCGACGCAGGCACCTGCTTTATGAAAAGCATTGACCACCGCCTTTCCAATACCTCGTGTACCGCCGGTTACAAGTACACGTTTGCCCGTGAAATCAAATTGCATCTTAAAGCCCCGGTTAACTGTTGTTTCAGTTCAGAGTAGAGATATTTTTGGGCTGTTTAATAACCCAAATGGGGGGATCATCTATCCATACACGCATTCCAATTCAGGCTTAAGGGAAGGATGGTTTAAGCGTTATATGTTCGAGTTACCCACGAACGGTAGAGCCATCTATAGTTAGGTTATCCCTTGCAAGGAGGTCCGGAATTCGTGCTCAGGCAAGCAAAGCGTGAGCGGCTCTAAATTAGATACTGAGGTGGATCAGCGATGAACTTGGCAAATATTGTGGCAAGAGGCTGGGACGCCGTTGGTACCGGAGATTTCGATACTCTGGTTGCCGATTACATGGAGGATATGAGGTTCGTTATGCCTGGTCAGGCAGATGTTCTTGAAGGCCGGGCGGCATTCCGTGCAGCACTGGATGGCCTGGCAACACTTTTGCCGCCAGGCTTCGAAATTACAGCTCTACGGCAGATTCAAGGTACAGACGAGGTCGTTTCGATCGTTGAATGGAAGTCGGCGAAAGTCACTGGGTCACAGCTTGCGGTGCTGTTCAAATTCACTGGGGACAAGATCTGCGAGGAGCGCTGGTTTATCGACACCGAGCAGTGGAAGAGTGCGTTCTAAGGAGATATCTGATGACACTTGAAACGGCGATCCTGAGTCTCGATAACCCGGCTTTCTCGGCGTATGTGCTCGCTGCGTCGATCATGCTGTTGAAGCTTCTGCTGCAGCCCTGGATGACGGTTTACCGAATGATGAAGGTTCGCGCTGGTTTTCGGAGTCCCGAGGATGCCAAGAAGAGTCCTATCAATCCGAACCCTGAGCCCGGTCAGCTGGAGCCGAATGAATATGTAGAGCGCTCGCGACGAATGAATCTGAACGACCTGGAGAGTATTCCCGCGTTCCTGGTTGCTGGCCTGTTGTTTGTTCTCATGGATCCGCCGCTTGTTCTGGCTCAATTACTGATATGGCTGTACGTGATTGCCCGGGCAGCACACTTCATCGCCTATGCGACGGGACAACTGCATGATATCAGGGCAACGCTTTGGTCAGTCAGTTCGGTGTCAGTACTCGTTATGGTGGTCTACACACTGGTCCGTGTATTGATAGGTTGAAGCAGAGACAGTGCTGCGTACTGTGCGTGCAGGTACGCAAGAGTTGAGTTGGCGAGTATGAGTACGGCATTCGTGGTGCTGGCGGCGTTATGCTGGGGGCTATCCGGCGGGATCGGCGGGATGCTCATGGGCGATGGCTGGAGCCCGCTCGTGGTGTCGTTCTTTCGCGGCGCAATCGGGCTGCTGTTCGTGCTTGTGTGGCTGGCCTTGCGTCCGCAGGGCAGCGGGCTGGCCAGCGGACGAATGTGGTTCTGGTCGGTGATCGCGGGTGTCGGCGTAGCAGGCAACTTCGCTTTCTATTTCGTGAGTATTGCAGAGGGGAGTGTTGCGGTTGCAGCGACGCTGATGTATTGCGCACCGGTGTTCGTCTATCTTGCCTCCTTCACGCTCAAGCTCGAAAGCCCGACCCGGCTTAAGTGGGCCGCGATAGTGATGGTCATGGTTGGCATCGTGCTGCTGACGCGTGTTTACGAAACCGGGGCGGGTGGTGTTACGCCGGCAGGGGCTTTCGCCGGGCTGCTGGCCGGGCTGTCTTATGCCGTATTCATTTTCGGCTTCAAGTATGCGGCACCGCACGGCAGTCCCCAGGCGATTCTGGCGATAGCTTTCGCGGTACTTGCCTGCATACTGATTGGCCTTAACGATACTGAGCAGGCACTGGCCGTACTCAGTACACCGAGTTGGCCACTTTTCGTGATTCTGGGAGTGTTTGGCGCGGGGGTGTCGTTCATTCTCTATATTATTGGCCTCAACCATACGGCGCCTGCGGTGGCCTCAATTGCGGCCATGGTCGAGCCAGTCACGGCAGCGCTCTTTGGCGTCGTGGTGTTAAATGAGAATCTGGCGGTTGTTCAGATCGTCGGCATGGCGTTGATTCTGTTAACCGTTACCGCCCTGAGTGTGTTCTCGAAGGTTCCAGCGGAACTTGTTGTGGAGCCCCCGGCTGCCACGTAGCGCACTGAACCAGGGTATTCAGAGCCCCTGCACTCAATGAATGGCGCTCCGGCAGGTGACTTAACTAGACTTGTTTACAAGCAAGATCAGTATGCGAGGACTCTATGTCAGACTGCAAATCCAGGTCCAGTATCACCTGCGAGATTCGTTGCATGGACCCTGCCGTGGTCGGGGCCGCTTTGAAGCGGTTGCAGCCGGAAGGCGTGGAGTGGGTCTCCTATACGTGCCAAATCTCCGGAAAGACAGAATCGATCCTCCTGATCGGTGATGATCTGGCGTCCCGATTAACAGGGCTCTTGCCAGAGGCCGAAGATGCCAATGGGATGAAGGTCCTGGCAGGTCTCTACACTGCGGAATTGTGCGAATGCGATGTCGCGACTCTGACGAGGCTGTCCGAGGAGGAGGTGATCCGACAACTGGAACGATTTGCCTCTCGCGGGACGGTCACGCATCGAACAATTCATGGCATGAATTATTACCGCCTGGACTCAGAGGTCGTCCGACGGACACTGAAAGATGCGCTTGAGGCCCTAAGGTGAATGGCTTTGCTATCAGTGTATAGACGTTCTAACTGAAGTTTCTATTGTGGGAGGGGCGTAATGGTCGAGATAGTTTTGGAGTCCACAATCGAATGTCCCCACTGTGGTCATCGGAAAACCGAAACCATGCCAACCGATGCCTGTCAGTACTTCTACGAGTGTGAATCCTGCCATGCTTTGCTGAAGCCCAAACCGGGAGACTGCTGTGTCTTTTGTTCTTATGGCACTGTGCCCTGTCCGCCCATTCAGCAAGGATCAGGGTGTTGCAGCGCTGATCGATAAATTGTCTTATCAATACGCGGCCGGTGTCCGCCGGCTGCCCAATCCACGGCACAAGAAAGAACAGAAAACGAATAAGGCAGGTCGCGTTGCGCGTCCAGGTTCAGGATCACGTAAGAGATTTGTTCCGTAGCCGAGTCCGCATTGAAACGGCTGCAACCGGCTGGCGTGGAATATACCGCCTGGATTCAGAGGATGCCCGGCAGGCAATGAGTGAAGCTATAGAGGCTTTAAGTTGAATGACTTGGCGATTCTCGTAAAGGTGTCCTAACCTTCCTTTAAACCGGCCGCAGGAAGTGTTGCTGGCATGCTGGTGCGGAAACGCCCGGTGGCAGCGCCGGCTAATGCGCCATTAGCTGTTCAAGTGGCCCACGAACAGTAGACACCTCGGTACAACCAATGAGGTTCTATTAATGGCTAATTACGCAAAGCACAAGGAGAGGGGAGGATGGTAAGTTTAAAAGTAATATATGATGGATATCAGCATTGTACAGCTATCAAAGGTCCTCAGGACAAAATGGTCGAAATGGATTGCCCATATAGCGGAAAGGGAGAAAATTTCTCTCCAGAAAATATGGTGGGTTCGGGGCTGGCAGGTTGTATGCTTATATCGATGGGGATGGTGGCAATAAGAGATAAAATTGATATTGATGGAACGACTGTTGACATTGATGTAGAGCAGTCAGAAAAGCGCATTGAATCAATTTCTCTTGTTGTAAATATGCCTCATGCTTTTCCGCTACCAGAGCGTAAAAAGCTGGAAGGTGCGGCTGGATTATGTCCAATAAAATCAAGTTTTCACCCGGATATATCGATTAGTGTTGAGTATGTATATCCGAAGTTAGCGAATTTATAGATATATTTTATCTTTAAGGAAGTGTTCCATGTTTAACCACGATAATCAATCTTCTATGGACGGTTCGGTTGAAATGGTCGTCGGAAAATACCAATAAACAGGGGTTTGAAGGTTGAATTATATTTTATATGGCTCGAGTTGAAATTTTACATACTTGAGAGGTAATGAAGATGGGCAGTGAAGATAAAACTCAATCTATAAACAATGTTAGAATGTGCCCAATGGCATCAACCTGTAAAGGAATGGCACAAAAGCCTGGCTCAGTGTACCTGTTGATGCTCCCCGGTTTCCTTCTTGTCTTAGTCGGCGTGCTGATTATATTTGAACCGAGAATATTGGTTTGGCTTATTGCCGGTGTTTCGATCTTGATGGGAATCATGATGATATTATTTGCGAACTTTATACGAAAGATGAGTGAACACTTCAGTAACACAAGCAGGTGATGGCAGAGATTGAATTCTGTTGGTTTTACAAAAATTAACAACCATTAGTTTTTAATCAAGTATAGTAGTTGTGAACACAGCATGGTTGTGGAGGTTAATTATCGGTTTTGTTTTAATTATTTTCGATTGTGTAGTTTCCTGAATTTGTTTTTAAAGTAATAATCCAATTGCATTTTATATTGTATAAGATAAATTATAATATTGTTTGTCCGTCATGGTTTTTATGTTTTATTTCTTCTGCTTTCTCCGGCGCTTGGGGGGATGGCGTTCAGTGGAGGGTTTGCCGGTCTGATCTGGGGCTTGATCTGTTACCGCTTCTGTCGGCCTGTGCAGTGGAGTGAAAGTCTTTCTGGTTGAAGGGCATCTGAGGAAGAGAGGCGAAGCCATGGGCTTCGTCTCTCATAGGCGTGATCAATCAGTAATACAGTGTAACACCCAGAGTCAGGGCATCGACGTCAATATCTTCACCTTCGAAATCAAGCATGTAGCGTGACCAGTCGGCATGGACCGAAGCGACCTTGGCAAATTTGTATTCGATCCCCAAACCGAGGTAGGGGTCAGTGCCATCGGCGATTTCACCGCTGTACGAGCCTGCAGCGCTCACGCCGTTCAATGTGGCAGTGCCCGACAGCTTGGCATCAGACTCCCAGTTGATGAACCCGGCACGACCGTAGACGCCGACCTTTTCATGCAGCGGCATCATGCCCCTGACACCCAGGAAGAAACCGGCCGCATCGGCGCTGAACTTGCCGTCGAGGGTTAAGGTATCAGCTCCATCCGTGACGGTAACCGGCCCGCCTGCGGTTGAAGCGCTGAAATCACCCAGATCCGTATACCCGCCTTCCAGGCCAAAGTTGTCGTTAAATCGGTAGCCAATACCGAAGCTGTAGGTCAGGTCATTGTCATCAACCTTGATGCCGGTACCGGAAGGAATACTGACATCATCGTATTCTGCCTGACCAACGCCCACGAAGGCGTAGGTTCCAGCCGCCTGCACAGACGTGGCACTCAGAAGAAGAGCAGATGCAGCAACTACAGGGATCAACTTTTTCATCACGCAGAATCCTTTGTTTGAAAAAAGTGGTAAGCGGAATACTGCTTAACCTCCACCCCCAACTTGTGAATATAGTGGAGGTGGCGGTTTTCGCAAGCTGTGGCGGGGCCCTTGTTTACGCCGAATGGTGTCGTTAATCCTGTTTTAAGAGCGGTTCGCCGCCGTTGCTATCTAACTGGTTTATGTCGTCTATATTAGGGGTAGGCAAATTCCCAGAGAAACATGGTTTATTCCATCGCGCCTGAGTCATTACGGGCGCTTCCTTCGTTTCTCTGGAGTCAACAGGGGGCCGGGGCTATTCAGCAACGAGTTGGATAGAGGCATCTGCCAAGCCCAACTGGCAGTGGGCGCGTTCCGGTGGCGTCGCTGCATCAAAGAGCCTTAGAGCCATGAGTTCCACAAAGAATATCTTCGTTTTCGGTGAGGATAGCTTCAACCTGGAGCAGATGGAGGCTCTGCAAGAGATTGAACCTTACCGTTTTCATCCCCTTTTTCGCGCAGAAGAGGTCAAGCTGGGTGGCCGACTTCCAATCGAACAGCTATACGAGGAAGCCCTCGCACGGCTCGACCGGTTTGAGGGCTCCGTTGATGCCATCGTAGGTTACTGGGACTTTCCGGTTAGTACCATGTTGCCGCTGTTGCGTGCACCCTACGCCATGCCATCGCCCAGTCTCGAGGCGTTGCTGAAGTGCGAGCACAAGTACTGGAGCCGTGTAGAGCAGAAACGGGCGGTCCCGGAGTATGTGCCGGCGTTCGGCGTGATCGATCCGTTCGTTGATGACTATCGGGACCAGGTCAGCCTGGAGTATCCGTTCTGGATCAAGCCCGTAAAGTCGGTGGCGTCGATGCTCGGCTTCAGGGTTGCGTCCGATGAACAACTGGACGAGGCGATCGCTGCGATCCGCCGCGATATTCACATCATGGGGCGTCCCTTCAACGACCTGCTGAAGTTTGCCCATATCCCGGACGAAATCGCCCCGATCGATGGCAAACACTGTGTTATTGAAGAGATCATCTCTGAAGGGGATCAGTGCACGCTGGAAGGTTATGTCTACCATGGTGAGGTGGTGGTCTATGGCGTGGTCGATTCGCTGCGGGAAGGGCTCCATCACTCCTGCTTCTCGCGCTATCAATACCCGTCTAAGCTGCCGCAGCCAGTGAAGCAGGAGATGGCTGTGGCCTGTGAGCGGTTCTTCAAGCATATCGGTTTCGATAACGGCCCGTTCAACGTGGAGTTTTTCTGGAACCCGGAAACCGGCGCGATTCGGTTGCTCGAGGTTAATCCACGTATCTCTCAGTCTCACTGCCCACTGTTTCGGGATGTGGATGGGTTGAGCCATCACAAGGTGATGATCGACCTGGGACTCGGCCGCAAGCCCGACTTTCCCCAAGGGGTGGGGACTTGCCGACTGGCGGCGAAGTTCATGTGGCGCCTGCACATGGAAGACGGCCTGGTCACGCATCTACCGAACCGGGAAGAGCTGGAGCACATCAAGCGCCGCTTTGCCAACGTGGATTTTCACTTCATCGCCCACGAAGGGCAGAGGCTGTCGGATCTGAAAGGGCAGGACAGTTACAGTTATGAGATCGCCAATATTTACATTGGTGGCAACACGGAGCCGGAGCTGCTGGATACCTATGAGGAGATAAAGCAGGCGGTGGCGTTGCAGGTGGTGCCGGTCGGCTGAGAGCGAGGGGGCGATATGAAAATCCAGCAGACGTTTCCGAACCGCATTCGCCATATCGAGAATACCTGGATCCCGATGCCGGATGGCACTCGGTTGGCGGCCAGGGTCTGGATGCCGGAGGGTGCAGAACGTGAACCGGTGCCGGCGATTCTGGAATATATTCCCTACCGAAAGCGCGATGGTTCTCGGTTGCGCGATGAAACCTTCCATCCCTATTTTGCCGGCCACGGATATGCCTGCATCCGGGTCGATATTCGTGGCAGCGGTGACTCGGAGGGCGTACTGACCGACGAGTATCTGCAGCAGGAGCTGGACGATGGCGTTTCGATCATCGAATGGCTCACCGAGCAGCCCTGGTGTAATGGCCGGGTGGGGATGATCGGTATCTCCTGGGGAGGCTTCAACGGGTTGCAGATCGCCGCGATGCAACCGCCCGCACTGCAGGCAGTCGTCAGTGTCTGCTCCACTGATGACCGCTACGCTGATGATGTGCACTATATGGGCGGCTGTCTGCTGGGTGACAATCTTTCCTGGGCGTCGACCATGTTTGCCTTTAACTCACTGCCGCCGGACCCGGCTGTCGTCGGTGAGCGCTGGCGCGAGATGTGGTTCGATCGGTTGGAAGGAAGCGGGCTATGGCTGCATACCTGGCTTGAGCATCAGCACCGTGACGACTACTGGAAGCACGGCTCCATCTGCGAGGACTTCTCCCGGGTACAGGTGCCGGTGATGGCGGTCAGTGGCTGGGCTGATGGTTACTCCAATGCGGTCTTCCGGCTGCTGACACACTTGCCGGGGCCACGTTTGGGGCTTATCGGTCCCTGGAGCCATCGCTACCCGCACTTGGGGGTGCCCGGGCCGGCGATCGGTTTTCTTCAGGAGTGTCTGCGCTGGTGGGACAAGTGGCTCAAGGACCGCGACACCGGCATTATGGAGGAGCCGATGTTGCGCGCCTGGATGCTCGACACCATGCCGCCTTCCACTGCCTACAGCCAGCGCTACGGCCGTTGGGTGAGTGAGCCGCACTGGCCTCCGCAGGAGGCGCGGGAGCAGGCCTTCCGGCTCACTGAGTATCGCCTCGTCGACGAAGGCACTGCGGTCGAGGATAAGTGGCTCTCGCTGCAGTCGCCACTGAGTAACGGTCTGTTTGCCGGCAAGTGGTGCTCCTACAGTGCGACGCCGGACCTGCCACACGATCAGCGCGAAGAGGATGGCGGCGCTTTGGTGTTCAATTCGGAACCTCTGCAGGAAACGCTGGAAATCCTGGGGGCGCCGGTAGTCGAACTCCATATTTCTGCCAGTGAGCCGGTGGCGATGGTCGCGGTGCGCCTCTCCGATATGCAGCCCGACAACAAGGTAACACGGGTCAGTTATGGCCTGCTCAATCTGACCCACCGCGACAGCCACGCCGATCCGACTCCGCTGGAGCCGGGTAAGCCCTACCGGGTGCGGGTTCAGCTCAACCAGATCGCCCAATCCTTCCCCAAGGGCCACCGTATTCGGCTCGCGATTTCGTCATCCTACTTTCCACTTGCCTGGCCGACACCGAACTCCACCCGGCTGCACATCCATACGGGTAAGAGCCGCCTGCTGTTGCCGCTGCATCAATCGCGCGAGGAGAAGGTCGTGTTTCCGGAGGTGGAGATGTCAGCCAGCAGCCAGGCGCAACGGCTCTCCGAGGAGCTTCACGATTGGCGTGTGATCCGTGAACTGGATGAAGACGTTTCCACCCTGGAGGTGATCAACGACGGCGGCTTTCAGAAGCTGGAGGCGATCGGGACGGTGGTCCAGCGCAAGACTCAGGAATGGTACTCCTACCAGGGGGACGACTTCAGCTCTGCCCGGGGTGAGACGCTTTGGGAGCGCAGTCTGGTTCGGGATGACTGGCAGATCAAAACCCTGACACGCACGGTGCTGACGTGTGATCCCGGCTATTTCTACCTTGATGCCGAGTTGGATGCCTATGAGGGTGATAAAAGGGTGTATTCCCAAAACTGGAGCTACGCCATTCGCCGTCAACTGGTCTGACAGACCTTCGATGACCGAGTCCTTTCGTCTGTCAGCCCGGCTCAGCCGCTGACAAATGTCCCGCCAGTTCGTATCATTCCACTCCCCTTGGCGGCACGACGCCAACCTAACCCAATGTGACGAGGAAGCATCATGTCCTTTCTGCGCCGAATGATGGCGCTGGTCCTGCTGGCGCTGCCGGCTCTGGCCCAGGCTGAAACCTTTGTGTTTACGGCGATTCCTGACGCCGACGAATCTCGCCTGCAGCAGCGTTTCGGCAAGGTGGCTGATTATCTGACCGAGCAGCTCGGTGTTGAGGTGAAGTACATCCCGGTGAAGTCGTACGCGGCGGCGATCACGGCGTTCCGCAACAATCAGGTGCAGCTGGCCTGGTTCGGTGGCTTGTCTGGTGTGCAGGCACGTCGTCTGGTGCCGGGTTCCGAGGCGCTGGCGCAGGGCTACGAGGATCAGTTTTTCAAAAGCTATATCATTGCCAACACCAGCACAGGGTTGGAGCCGTCCGACAGCCTGAGCGATGTGCTCAAGGGCAAGACCTTTACCTTCGGGTCCAAGGGCTCCACTTCCGGTCGTTTGATGCCGGAGTTCTATCTGCGTGAACAATTCGGTGCTGCGCCTGAAGTGATCTTTGAGCGTGTCGGTTTCTCCGGTGACCACAGCCGTACCATCGCTCAGGTACAGGCGGGTGCCTGGCAGGTTGGTGCGGTGAACTTTGCGGTCTGGGAGAAGGAGCTGGAAGAGGGCAAGATCGATACCTCGAAGGTCAAGGTAATCTGGACCACGCCGACCTATCCGGACTACCAGTGGACTGTTCGTGGTGATGTGAATGAACACTTTGGTGACGGCTTCAAGGAGAAGGTGCGTGCTGCGCTGCTGGAAATGAAGGATCCTGACCTGCTGGCCAGCTTCCCGCGTCAGAGCTTTGTACCGGCAAGCAACGATGATTACGGCCCGATCGAGGCAACCGCCAAGGCGATTGGTCTGCTGGATGACTGACCGCGAATGAGCCAGTCATCCGTTCTGTTCCAGCTCTCCGGCCAATCGCTGTCTTATGGCGATCACCGGGTGCTGGACAACATCAGCCTGCAGATCCATCGCGGCGAAAAGGTTGCGTTGCTCGGCCCTTCGGGCGCGGGCAAGACCTCGTTGTTACATCTGTTGTACCAGCAGCAGCCGGAGCGGGTGGCGTTGCAGCCGCAGTCCGGCGGGCTGGTGGATCTGCTGTCGGTGTACCAGAACATCTTTATCGGTGGGCTGGAACGGGTGCGCACCTTACCGGCGTTGTGGAATCTGGTGCGGCCGCTTGCGGCACATCGCCAGGGGATTGCCGAGCTGGTACAGACGCTCGGGCTGGAGGACAAGCTGTGGCAGTCGGTGGACCGGCTCTCAGGGGGCCAACGGCAGCGCGTGGCCATCGGCCGTGCCCTTTATCGCCAGCAGCCGGTGTTCCTCGGTGATGAGCCGGTGTCCTCGGTGGACCCGCTGCAGGCGGAATTGCTGCTGGAGTATCTGCTCGAGCAGCACGAGACCGCTGTAGTAAGCCTGCACAACCGTCAGCTGGCGCTGAATCATTTCGAACGCATCATCGTCATGCGCGATGGCCGTATCTGCTGCGACTGCCCGGCCCGCGAGCTGTCTGAGCAGAGGCTGGACGAATGGTATCAGCAGGAAAGTTCCCTGCTGGCACCGAGCCCGGTGCAGGAAACGGACGGCTGGGCGATGGTCCGGTCATGATCTTCGGCGACCAACCCTTACCGCTGTACCCGTATCGCTCCAGTGCCAGAACTCTTAACGGGGTTTGTGGCTTGCTGCTGGTGGTGGCGCTGCTGTGCCTGTTCGGCGCCGATCTGGCGGTCTATCCCGTCGACCCTTGGCAGGAGCTGGGCAGAATCGGGCAGGGGCTGTTGCTGCCGCGCTGGGATGAGCCGGTGGTGCTGATTGAAGCCGTGGGGCAGACGGTTGCCTTTGCGTTGCTGGCGGTGGCGATCTCGGCGCCACTGGGCTTGCTGCTATCGATGCTGTTCCGCTGGCGGCTGGTGCGTCTTCTTTGTGCCTCGGTGCGCTCAGTGCATGAGCTGTTCTGGGGGCTGATCTTCATGCAGCTCTACGGGCTCAGCGCTACCACTGGTCTGCTGGCGATTCTGGTGCCCTTTGCCGGGGTGTTCGCCAAGGTGTTTGCCGAGATTTTCGAGCAGCAGTCGCGTGACCCTGAGCTGACACTTGCCCCCGGGCTGAACCCGTTCAAGCGCTATCTGTATACCCTGATCCCCCAGGCCTGGCCGGCACTGCTCAGCTATACCCGCTATCGCTTCGAGTGCGCACTGCGCTCCAGCGCCATTCTGGGCTTTATCGGCCTGCCGACGCTGGGTTTTCATCTTGAGACTGCTTTCAAGCAGGGCCAGTACGCTGAGGCGGGGGCGCTGCTCTGGGCGTTCCTGCTGCTGATTGCGACGATCCGTTTCTGGGTGCGTCCGCGTTTGATTCCTTTTTACATGATACTGGCGATCTGGCTGCTGCCGGAGACGGTCGGTTTCAGTAACAGCGGCTATTTCTGGCAGTTCATCAGCCAGGATATCTGGCCTCGAGCACTGCGTGAGGGTGATCTTGCCGGCGCACTGGACTGGTATGGTCAGATGTTCAGTGAGCAGGTCTGGCCCGGCCTGGTGCAGACACTGCTGTTGACCCAGATTGCGCTGGTGCTGACCGGTCTGGTGGTCCTGCTGGTCTACCCGCTGGCGACCCGTTCGATGGCGGGAGCCGTGATGCGCTGGCCGGGGCGCTTTTTGCTGCTGGTGCTGCGCTCGACACCGGAGATGATCCTGGCGTTCGTGTTCATGCTGCTATGTGGCCCTTCAGGACTGCCGGCGGTGCTGGCGCTGGCGCTGCATAACGGCGGCCTGATCGCCTTTCTGGTGGCCAATGCCAGCGATGCGGAACATGGCTCTCGACAAGAGCGACCCGATGAGCCCAAGGGGCTGCTGCGCTATGCCTATATCGAAACACCGCGGCGCTTTCCGGCAATGCTGGCGTTCCTGTTCTATCGTTGGGAGGTTATCCTGCGAGAAAGTGCCATCATGGGGATACTGGGTATTGCCACGCTCGGGTTCTATATCGATTCGGCGTTCGAGGAGATTCGCTATGACCGCGCTTTCCTGCTGATTGCGGTCACGGCGCTGCTGAATGTGCTGGTCGACAGCCTGTCTCGCCGTCTGCGTCGGCTGACACAGGCGGAGTCGGTTCGGCAGCCGGATAGTTCTTGTTTGAAAATGGAGTAAGGAATGGAAGAGTCGGTAAAGCAGGAGCTGGTGCAGTTCCAGGAAATTTATAATCTGGTGGTGGAGTTCTTCGTCAACTACAGCTTCCAGATCATCGGTGCGCTGATCACCCTGCTGCTGGGGCTCTGGGTGGCGGGCAAGGTGTCCAACTGGTCGCTGGCGCTGATGCAGCGACACAACCTGGATGTCACGCTGAGCCGCTTCATTGCCAGCTGTGTCAAGATTCTGATTGTCGCCATGGTGGCGATCGTGGCACTTGGCAAGCTGGGCATCAGCGTCACCCCGCTGATAGCCATGATCGGTGCTGTCGGTCTGGGGGCTGGCCTGGCGATCCAGGGGCTGCTGTCCAACTACAGCGCCGGCTTGACCATCGTGCTGACACGCCCCTACGTGGTGGGCGACACCATTCAGGTGCAGGGCGTGAGCGGGCTGGTGAAAGAGGTTCACCTGTCACACACGCTGCTGACCAATGAAGACGGCGTCGAGATCTCCATCCCCAACAAGCATGTGGTGGGAGAGATCATCCATAACTCCCATGCCAATACGCTGGCGGAAGTGGCCATCGATATCGCCTACAGCGCCGACCCGGAGCAGGCCAGCGAACTGCTCAAGTCCGTGCTGGCGACGTTCGGTGACGAGATCTGTCAGGACCCGGCGCCTCAGGTGGGCATCGAGGCCTTCGGCGAGAGCGGCATTACTCTGGGCGTGCGTGTCTGGATTCCGACCGAGCGCTACTACGACCTGCTGTATCGCATCAATCTGGCGCTGTTCAATGCGCTGAAAGAAGCGGGCGTCGAGATTCCCTTCCCGCAGCGCGAGGTGCGACTGCTCAATACACCGCCTGCCGCCTGATCCAACCTTGCTGGCCAGTAGAGCCCTTCTTCGGAAGGGCTTTTTTGTCCGAACAAGGGGCAAGATCCAGGTGCAGCATTGGGGAGTTCGGCTCAGTCACCTATGCTTAGAGCACGGCGACCCTGCACTGGCCAGGAGGTATGCCATGAAGGCATGCGCGCATATCCGAGTTGGACGCAGTTACCCCATCACTGAAAGAGGCATTGTCCAATGCTTGAATCTCGAACCGGCAATACACTGACTTGCCAGTCTGCTCAGGCGGCAGACCTGTATCAAGACGCGATCGACCTGATTCTGGGCTCAGAATCCGGTGCGGCCGAAGCGCTTGATCGGGCGCTGGCGCTTGATGAGAACTTTGCATTGGCAGCGGCTGCGCGTTACTTCGTGGCCCAGGATGTTGGCGAGCCCGGCGCTGAAGCCTATCGCGAGCGTGCCGAGCTGGCGGTGCAGAACGCGACTGAGTGGGAGCGTGAGCATGTCGAGGTGCTGATCGGCTTGATCGACAATTTTCAGGCGACCCAGGCCCGTGCGCTGGACCATATCGCAACATCGCCTGCTGATCTGCTGGTGGTCTCCAAGCTGGCGGGAAATCTGTTCTTTTACGGCGGTGCGACCAAGCTGGAGACTGTGCTCGCTATCTTCGAGTCCGTTGAAGCGGCATTGAAGGATGATTGGGCCTTGCTCGCCCGGCTCGGGTTTGCGGCCAGTGAAGCCGGCCAGCGCAAGCGGGGGCGTGAACTGATTGAGCGGGCACTGGCGATTCGGCCGCAGGCGCTTTACTCCATTCACGCCCTGGCCCATTTGCTGCATGATGAAGGAGAGGCTGAAGAATCGGCGCAGTTGCTTCACGACTGGCTGGCTATCCATGGGGCTGGGGCTCGGGAAGGCCAGATGTATGGTCATGTTCAGTGGCACCTGGCGCTATCGGAGTGGCAAATGGATGAACGTGATGCCGCGATGCAGCGTTATCTGCGTTATTGTGCTCCGGATACAACCACTTGTGGTCCTGTACTGACGCTGGCTGATTGTGGCGGCTTCCTGCTCCGGGATTATCTGAAAAGCGGTCAGGCTAACCCCTTACAGCCTGATGTTGTCCGGCATATAGAACATGTCTGGTCGATGATCGGTCATCCTTTCATTGCACTGCATGTGGCGGGACTCTATGCATCGGCGGAAGATACTGCCGGACTTGAGCGTTGCAGGAGCGCAATCGCGGCTAAACCTGCAGGAGCCAATCGAGATCTCGCCTTGGCCCTGGTATCCGCCCTTAACGATTATGTGCAGGCCGATTACCCGCGTGCAACGCAGACATTGTCCGCCCTGTCTGAAGGCGCGCGCATCAGTATCGGAGGCAGTAATGTGGAACGCATACTGGTCGACTTGCTGGAGAAACGTTGCCAGGCCGCCAGCGCCGCACAATAGTGTCTGTGAAGGCGGGATGGAGCACTGAAATCTTGTGAGCCTTGTCTCGTAACATGGCTGAGGAATACTTGCAGTACAGCCCGGTACCGGGGCGCTCTTTGATCTGAATGCGGCTGGGTTGTATATGGCCTTGTTGTGCTTCGACATTTTGGAAATGTCTCGGTTTTCAAGGTTAGGTAAATTGCGTATATTGGCTGGAAATGTCAGTCATTTGAAACACAAAGCAAGACGTTTCCAGGTGCTTTCTCCCCCACAAAGCCTGCTGGATACTGCTAGCGTTGACCGAAAGCGGTAGGGATACTCTTTAATGCGAAACATGCTTCTGGGCGGGAAACTGCTCGCAATCGAGTCGGGTGAGGGCTCGATCACGCTTGACCACCTGCGCAGTGCACTCCAGTCTCTTCAGCCATTATCCGATAGCGATTATTCCCGGTTGTGCGATAGCCTGAATGTGCCCGAAGAGGGGCCGCGTACCGAGCGCTTCACAACCAGTCTGCTTGAAGAAACCGCCTCCTTGCCCCGAGTGCCCTATGCACCGGATGTAATCCGGCTGCTGGAGCGCCTGAAGCAGCAAGGGCTGGATCTTTCCAGTCGTGTCACCGAGCCGTACGTCAATCTGGGAGATCGCAAGGGCCGCTACCATACGGTGGTGTCCAGCGTGGCGGAACTTAAGGCGCTGTTGAGCAGCCGTATTTTCGATCAGGATGCGGCTGTTGAAGCGGTCAGCGATGCCGTGATGCGAATGAGCTGGAGCGAGCTCAGCGACCGCCCTCAGGCGATTTTTTCCTTCCTGGGGCCCGCCGCGACGGGTAAGACCTATATGGCCCAGCTGATGGGGCAGGGGCTGCAGGGCTATGCTCTCAGATCCTTCGATATGACCCAGTTCTCCTCCGAAAAAGAAAGTTTCGGCCTGGTGGGCCTGCGCAAGGGGTTCAGTGATGCGACCACCGGCCTGTTGACCGATTTCGTCAAGCAGCACCCGCGCTCGATCATTGTGTTCGACGAGCTGGAAAAGTCCCACAGCCGTGTGCAGACCGCGTTGCTGCGCCTGCTGTCGGAGGGCTGGTTGAGGGATGAATACAGCGGCGAAGAGATCGATTTCCGCCAGACCATTGTGGTGTTCACGTCGAACCTGGGCAGCAGTATCTATTCCAACCGGACGTTCGCCGAGCAGGCCCGCAAGCAACCGCACCAGGCGCGCGAGCATTTGTTACAGGCGATCAGTCAGGAAACCAAGATCGAGGATGGCCATCAGGTGGCCGCCATTCCGCCCGAGATGATCTCGCGGCTGTCTCAGGGCAGCATCATTCTGTTCAACAAACTCAGCATCGATGCGCTGGCCCGGATCGCCCAGGAGCAGATCCAGCATGAGCGTAAATCCTTTGAGGACAAGCTGGGCCTGTCGGTCGAGTTCAAGCAGTTCGATCTGCTGGTACGCCTGCTGGTGTTGGGTTTTGCCCCCGGTTTTGATACTCGGGCGGTGAAGTCGCGCTTGACCGATCAGGTGTACGACCCGGTGACCGACTATCTGCTGGCGCATGAAAATGCCCATGTCGAACAGGTTGAGCTGAGTATTGATGCTGGCGTTGAAGTCTTTTTGCAGTCTCAGGACATGGGCAAACTGCCGCAGCAGATGGCGACCAAGCATCAGCGGGTCTATTTTCGGCACCAGCTCGCGCTTGAGGACACTCGGCTGAAGGTGGTCCTGACCGATGCGCGCATCGAGAAGCTGGCACGGGGTGAGGATTTCACGGATGCTTCAGGCATCCAGGTGGATCTGCCCGAGGTGTCTTTCGAACAGATCGCCGGTCATGTGCAGATCAAGGCGCGGCTGAGTGAAACCATCAATCTGGTGAGCCAGCGCGAACAGCTGAAGGCGCAGGGCATCAGTGTACCCCGTGGCATGCTGCTCTACGGGGTGCCGGGTACGGGCAAAACGATGCTGGCCAAGGCCTTTGCTCATGAGGCGGGCCTGCCGTTCATCGCCTGTGCCGGTAATGACCTGCTGAACGAATCCTTCATTCGCAAGTTGTTTGCCCGCGCCCGCGAATATGCACCCGCGATCATCTTTATCGACGAGATCGATGCGCTGCCGCGTCGGGGTACGGCGGGGCCACATGCTGATGCGCTGGTGAACAGGATGCTGGTGGAAATCGATGGTTTTGCTGGCGGTGACGATATCTTCATCATCGCGGCGACTAACCGCAAGGACCTGATCGATCCGGCGATTCTGCGCTCGGGCCGTATCGACCTGCACTTTGAGGTGCCCCAGCTCGACAAGGAGGCGCGGCGCTGGTTTATCGAGCGGATGCTGGCGCGTCCCCTGTTCAGTCAGGGAATCGACGTGGATCAGTTGGTGATGCTGACGGCCGGTTTCAGTGGTGCTGATCTGGAAAAGGTCAGTCGGGAGGTTGTGCTGCTGGCGCTGCGTGAAGGGCTGGAGGCGATAGGGCCTGAGCTGGTGACCGAGCAGATTAATACGCAGAAATACGGTGCGCCACTTAACCTGGAGGATGGTCGTCAGCACCTGCTGGAAACGGCTTACCATGAAGCAGCACATGCCGTGATCTCACGGGTGCTGCTGCCGGAGCGCCGTATTGAACAGGTGACAGTCGTGGCCAGGGCCAACTTTCTCGGTATGGTCGCCTATGACAACGAGCAGGAACACGACTACACCCGCGAGTTTCTGTTCAACCTCACCTGTGTGGCGTTGGCGGGGCGGGCTGCACAGATCAAGCAGTTCGGTGACAAGGGGCTCGACAGTGGTGCGGCCGGCGACCTGAAGCAGGCGGCCAGCTATGCCTGGCATGCCATCGCCGAATGGGGCATGGATGAGCAGCTGTATAACCTGTCGATCCCGGCCCTGCAAGACTGGCTTAAACGCCTGCCCTTTGCGGCACAGGTTGAAGAGCGAATCAAACATTGGCTGGATGAGGCAACGGCTCACACCGCCTCGCTGGTCGACACTCATTGGCGTCAGATCGATCGCGTTGCTCAGCAGGTATTGAGTGACGAAATCATCGATGCTGCGACTTTACAGCAACTCATGGAGTGAAACGGACATGGCCATTAGCACAGCCAAGATTAAACAGTATCTCGACGAGGTCGACTTCAAATACCAGGAACGGGATAGCGATACCATTGTGACCGGTTTCACCGACGACGATAGCAACCGGGTCATGATTGTCATCCGCCTGATGGAAGATGGCGAATTTCTGCAGATGCGTACCCTCAAGCACCTTGATGAGCTGGTGGAAGAGGCCGATCCGGAGAAGCGTACCGAGCTGCTGAAGTGGATGCTGAACAAGAACTACACCACCAAGACAGGTTCCTGGGAGTACGACCCGGATGACCACGATCATCACCTGTCCATCGGTCATGTGATCGAAGATGGTGACCTGACCTACAAGCAGTTCCTGCGCATGCTGGGTGTGCTGACCAAGAGTGCTTCTCTGATCCCTGAAATGAAGGAAGTGCTGGGCATCAATGAAGCGGCTATCGATCCTGTCGAACAAAAGCGCCAGGAACTGCTGGCCCAGCTGCGTGCGCTTGAAGACGGTACCGGTATCTGATTATTTTCCCGGGGGCTGGTGAGCAGGTCCCCGGTCTACCCTGAATAATGAGGAACACGCTTTGGCTACAACGCTAAAGGAACTGGAAGCCCTGTTCCAGTCCATCGGCTGGAAGTACAAGTGCCGACAGGAAGAGCAGGATAGTGCTGACGGCTATCTGTATTCGGCTTTCCCGACCAAGCATTATCGTGATGCTGATGGTGACTCCATGGTCACCTTTATCTTCAACGTGCAGGAGTCGGGTGAGCTGATCAAGATTGTGGTACCCCGGCTGTACAGTTGCATCAACCCTCAGTTCCGTCGCGCCTTCTTCGAGGTGGCGATTCGCAAGACCTTCGAGAAGAAACTCTGCTTCTACGACTACGATCACCGCGACGGCGAGATCCGCATGCTGCTCGACCTGCCGCTGGAAGATGCCTGTCTGACCGAGCGCCAGATCAAGCGTATCGTGCAGGCGATGCTGATGCATATCGATGCCAACGAAGAAGCGGTCCGGGGGGCTGTCGAGCGGGGAGAACTGCCGTTTATCGATTACAAGGCCGATCTGACCCACGAAATCACCAAGCTTTCTCCGGATCAACAGCTTGAGCTGCTGGTCGAGATCAAGCGGCGTAATCAGGTCGGGTAGGGCTGATGGCTAGTAAAAAGCGCAATAACCAGGAGTTCCGGAACTTCACGTCGGGCATCTTCTATTCCCTCTGTATTGCCCTGGTACTGTTTCTGGTCACGCTGATGGTGCTTAAGCTGGGGCCGGAAATGCCAGACCTGCTCACCTTTACACGCTGGTCGGGTATCAGTGATGCGATCAATCTGGTGATCGGTTTGCCGATCGCTTTTGCCGGGGCCTATGTGGCCATCTCGATTGCCAGCCGAACCCAGGATCTGTCCGAAAAACAGCAGTCGCAGCAGGATCACCACTATTACGAGCAACTGCACGAGCAGCTGATCGATAACTACTTCGAGATCAGCCGAGCGGCTGATCGTCTGGTATCGGCGGCCAACCGTTTCGAGGAAGCCTTTCAGGGGCGGCTGCGGCATGAAACCTCGTCCCGCTTTGCTTTCATCAACTTCGTCGATGAGGATCATCGTCGCCGCTACATCCAGGAGATGCTGGAGCAGAACCGTGATGGCATCAGCGACAAGCTGGGCGCCTTGCATGAAGAGATTCGCGAACAGATCCACCAGTTGCTGGAAGCGGTCGATCTGGCCTTCAAGCACGCGGCCGTCAATGAGACCTGGGAACTGGCGTCCTCGGATCCGAGCTACTCCAGCCTGCTGACAGAGGCGTGCGAGATGCAGCTCTGCACGGGCGCGTTCGCTGATGCCAAGGACGGGCGGGACTGGCTGCTGGAAGCGAAAAACGAAATTCTGGAGCGGCTCGACTTGCACCAGATTCAGGATGCTATCGCCACCGAGCACGACAGCGTTCACCCGCTGCTGCCGTATTGTCTATATGTTTCCGAACTGCAGGACTACAAGCGTCGTGCCGGGGGAGGTGACTGGTACATTGAGGTGCTGCTGGCTGGTTACTTCCTGATGACCCATGCCAGCCCTCGGGCGGCGGATGGGCGCAGTTTCTTCAACAGCGGTGCCCTGTTCCTGATGGACCTGATCCATACCCTGCCCAGCAGTGAGCATGTGCGTCTGGCGTTCTCGCGTCGCTATGCCGATACCGAAGCGGTATTTCACGGAGCAGCTCCGTTACCGGACGTCATGGATAAATACCTGGCGGCGGTTACGGCCAGTAAACGGCTGAGCCCGAACAGCCAACACCTGTTCATGATGTTGTCACGCAATATCCAGTTCGGTCATTATTCACCCCGTATTCGCAAGACGCGGCAGGTGCTGGAGCAGCTGCTGGCGCACAGCCTGGAAGCGGGTACTAGCGCCCGGCTGTCGCTGCTGCAAATTCGCTATGAGCGCTTGCAGCAGT
This sequence comes from Marinobacterium maritimum, assembly GCF_039523155.1. Classification (NCBI taxonomy): domain Bacteria; kingdom Pseudomonadati; phylum Pseudomonadota; class Gammaproteobacteria; order Oceanospirillales; family Oceanospirillaceae; genus Marinobacterium; species Marinobacterium maritimum. Next base: position 322,590 of record NZ_BAAAET010000001.1, read on the forward strand.
CCGATACGGACAAGTATGAGTAATCAGGTGTTTAACCTATCAAGAGTTTGAGGACAAGATGAGTCTGAACTGGAGTCTGAGCGAAGGTGAAAATCCCTTTGCTCCTGAAGAGCAATGCGCAACCAACCGTTTTCACTTTGCGGAATCCAGTGCCACCGAGGACGGGGCGCTCAAGGATGACATGGAAGAAGCGCTGGAGAAGGCGATGGCCTTGCTCAATGCCAATGTCAAAAACGAGTCGCGTTATTTCCTGGTTGAGTGGGATCGGGAGAATGCGGTGCTACGGCTGGCGGTGACGAACGATCGCAAGGAGCAGGATGCGGCTGATGTCGTGACGTGCCGCTTCGCGGCGCTGCAGCAGCGGTTGCAGACTGCAGACGAGGCCGCTGTTGAAGCCTGCTCAGACAAGGTCAATTTTTGCGCCAAGGATTACCTGTCCACGTGTACCGGGTTTATGGACTATTCCCTGGTCGCGATGTACACGGATGGCCCTCGTTCAGAGGTGCGGATGCTGTGACAAGGCAGCAAGGTCGTTAGGCGGACGGCGATCCTGTCATGGTTCTGCTCATCCAGGAAAGCCCGTCGAGGCGGGTTTTCCTGTCTCAGGGGATATTTTCCCTGCCCGCATCTGTTACTCCTCCATTACAGCTCCCTTGGTAAGATCGCCCCCTCTGGCTGCATAAATTCATGAGATAAAAGGATTAAGGAAGAGCGGCATCCTTTTTGCTGGGCTGGAAAGTATTCACTACATCGTAAGGGCTGGGGTCGGTTCCGGGGTGTTGCAGGTACCTGCTCTTTCCGCCAATTATTCGGAGAGTGAGGGCTATGAAGCGTCGAGACTTTCTTACTCTGAGTATCAGGTCTGCCATGGCAGCAGGCTTGACCGCCAGTATTCCGGTTGACCTCCTGCATGCCCATACGCTTCAGGCCGCGAGCCTGGCGGTGGGTTTGTCTGATCCGGCCATGCAACCGCTATTCATGAATCCGGCACCCAATGCCTTGGACACCGGCTTCAAATATGTGCCCAATAGCGGGCGCCTGCGGATCCGTGCGGCAAGGACAGTGCAAATGACCGGTCTGGTCGGTATGGATGGCTTTACTCCTGTGCCCACAACCGTCTGGGGCTACGGGGTTCATAACGGTCCGGTATCCTGGCCCGGACGCACGATTGAGCTTGCTGCCCGGCAGGAACCCCTCGAGATCAGCTGGGAAAACGATCTGATCGAAGGTGGTCAGGTTGTATCACACCTGCTGCCGGTCGATTCCAGCCTGCATTGGGCCTACTCTCTGAATGAATATGCGCACTACACTCTGGCGGATGATGGTGTTCCGATTGTGACCCATGTCCATGGTGGCCGGAACGACAGTCCTTTTGATGGCAATCCCGAATATTTCTTTTCGCCTCGCTTCAGGGTACTGGGGCCTCGTTGGGAGGCTCGTTATTACCGCTATGGTGGCTCTGACTGGAACGACGTGGCCGGTACCTGTTGGTACCATGATCATGCTCTCGGTATTACCAGGCTCAATGTCTACGCGGGGTTGGCAGGTTTCTTCATCGTTCGGGACAAAGATGATGATGGGCTGCCGGATAATGTGTTGGGCCTTCCGGCAGCGCCCTATGAACTGGGGTTCGCGGTGCAGGATCGTATGTTCCGCCACACTGGCGAGCTTTTTTACCCGGCTTTTCCGGGTGATCCTTTCTACAGTGAATTCATTGAAGAAGAGGGCGTCGTGCTACCGGAGCAGCTCTTTCCTGATGGAGGTCCAACCGCGCTGGCCGAGTTCTTCGGTGATCATATGGTTGTCAACGGGGTGATCTGGCCAAAGTATGAGGTGGAGCAGCGCCAATACAGGGTGAGGTTGCTGAATGGCTGCGACAGCCGGTTCATGCGATTACGATTAAAGGTGGTGCCAGCTGGCGAGATTGATCCAGGGCCTGGCGAGCCGGTCCCTTTTTACGTGATCGGTTCAGACCAGAGCCTGCTTGAGCAACCCGTCGAGGTGGATGAGGTGGGCTTCGCACCCGGAGAGCGCCTTGATCTGGTGGTGGATTTCAAGCGTGTGCCCATGGGGTATAGGGTAATTATCGAAAACCTGCTTGGTGATGCGCCCTTCGGTGGTGAGCTGCCGAAAAAGGAGGACCTCTTCCCGAACCGACGTACCGACCGCATTCTGGCCTTTGATGTGGTACTTCCTCGTTCATCTGTTCCTGATACCGATATCAGTGTGGCAAGTGCTCTTGGAGGAGGAATAAATGTAGAAGACCCGCCACCTCCTGCTGTGCCCGGAGTACGCCGGCTTGCTCTGTTCGAGGGTACCGATGAGTTTGGGCGGCTGCAGCCTTTGCTCGGAACGGCCGAGCCTGTCATGGACGTTACAGGGCGCGAGGTGCAGGGAGCTCTTGCATGGCACAGTCCAATCACCGAAAACCCGGAGCTCAACTCCACCGAAATCTGGGAAATCTACAATGCGACTGGCGATGCCCACCCCGTACACGTGCATCTGGTCTACTTCCAGATACTGGATCGTCAGGCGTTCAAGGCGGATCTGGTTGCGCAGCCGGTGTTGCAGCACAACGGTGAGGAAGGGAGTGGCTATCGGCTAGAGAATATCAAACTGCTTGGCAAGCCTGTCTCTCCAGAGCCACAGGAGCTGACCCGGCGTGACATTGTTACGGCGCTACCGGGGCAGGTGACCCGGATCAAGATGCGGTTCGACAAGCCCGGTCGTTTTGTCTGGCATTGTCACATTCTTTCGCACGAGGACCATGAGATGATGCGCCCCTTCCATGTCGGGACGGGCCCTTTCTAGCCGAGTTTCGGGTGTGATGGCAGTCCAGAGCGGGCTGAGTCAGACGGTAGGCACAAAAAAATCCGGAGTCCTCGAGAGGAGTCCGGATCTCTTGTACTGATCGGAAGCGCAGGGCTTAGCCGATCAGGTGTCGTCTAAACCAAGGGTTTAGATAGCGACGATGTTCTCAGCCTGAGGACCTTTCTGGCCCTGAGTAACAGTGAACTCAACCTTCTGGCCTTCTTCCAGGGTCTTGAAACCGCTGCCGGAGATAGCGCTGAAGTGAGCAAATACGTCAGGACCGTTTTCCTGAGCGATGAAGCCGAAACCTTTAGTTTCGTTGAACCATTTAACGGTGCCAGTAGTAGTGTTTGACATGATATTTATCTCGATCTGAGTAAAAAATTGAACCCTGAGGCATAAGCGCCAATAAGGGTCAGGTAATGCTTAGGTAATGTTGGTACTTATGAATACAGAACGAGGTACTTACTATTAGGCAGGACGTCGAAATGGTGCATAAATGCTTGTGTTACTCTTAAGCCTGTCCAGAGTACACCAGTTGGGCCCGGCGTCAAAGCTTTATTTCATTTATCTTTCATTTATCCGTCCAGAGAAAGCACCTTGGCTCCAGTAGTTCTGGTGAGGCCTGGGCGCCTGTATTGGGCTTTTCAACTGTTCATGTGTTGTGCTCTGTGCAGACTTTCCGCGGCTAACACTTCCATTGTGCTGTTTTCCCTCAGCCGGCAGAGGCAATACGCAGAACGGCCGCTCCTCAGCTCCTTAAACTGTTTTCAACTGGTTCAAGGCAGTGCTCCTTCACTAAAAGACAGGCGTGTAGCGGCTTTGCTTGACAGTTATGGGCCCGAATAGATACGGGCGAGTCATTTTCAGAACAGGATTGGCCTTGCCGTATCCCTGACGGGGGCAGCTGCAGCGTCTCAGTGCAGTCGGGCACACCTGCTAATAATAAAGAGGGCATCGACAGCTATGCTAGATCTCACAGGAAGACTGACACACTTTGCCAACCCCAAGGCGGACAGTTCACGTGCATACAGCCAGGTTCAAAAGAATGTGATTTGTGTAGATGCTGCTGATGAAGCAATTCGCGATATCAAAACCTGGCCAGGCTATTCGGTAACACCGCTGTATTCGTTCAATTCACTGGCGGCCGATACTGATCTGGCTCGTATCTGGTACAAGGATGAATCCAAGCGCTTTGACTTGAAAAGCTTTAAAGCGCTGGGTGGCGCTTATGCGGTTGCACGTCAGTTGCAGCTGGCACTGGAACAGAAATCCGGCACACGTCCCAGTATTGCCGAGCTGCTGGACGGCCGCTGGAAAAAAGAAGTGGCTGAAATGGTGGTCAGCTGCGCGACCGATGGCAATCACGGTCGTTCTGTAGCCTGGGGCGCCCAGATGTTTGGCTGTGGCTGTGTGATCTATGTGCACCGTGATGTGTCGGAAGGGCGCAAGCGGGCGATGGAAGCGTACGGTGCTGAGGTGATCCGGATTGCTGGCAACTATGACGACTCAGTACGCCAGGCGGATGCCGATGCCAAGGCGCATGGCCGTATCATCGTCTCTGATACCAGTTATGAAGGCTACATGGAGATTCCCAAGGATGTGGCTCTGGGCTATACAGTGATGTTGTCGGAGCTTGTTGAGCAGCTTGATGGGGAGATTCCGACCCATGTCTTTATTCAGGGGGGAGTAGGTGGCCTTGCCTCGGCTGTATGTGGCTATTTCTGGGATCTTTGGGGCGAGCGTCGCCCGCGTTTTGTAGTGGTTGAGCCTGAGAAGGCCAACTGCCTGCAGCAAAGCGCCAAATCCGGAGAGCCGGTAGTGGTGGAAGGCGACCTGGAAACTTTGATGGCGGGTTTGGCCTGTGGTGAAGTCTCTTTGCTGGCGTGGGAAATACTGGCGACTGGGGCCGATGACTTCATGACACTGAGCGAAGATGCGGTTCCAGTAACCATGCGCATGTTGGCGAAGGGCTACCGCCAGGATCCGGCTGTCGAGGCGGGTGAATCTGCGGTGCCGGGGCTGGCTGCGGCGATTCGGGCTCGTCAGAGCAGCGAGTTTGCGGCTGCGCTGGGTCTGGATCGAGACAGCAAGATCCTGGTGATCGGCACCGAAGGAGCGACAGACCCCGAAGTATATCAGCAGCTTGTAGGCTGATTCAGCAAGAGAGAATGGGCGGCAGTGGCCGCCCATTTTTTATTGTCCAATAGCCATAATTGGCTGAGTTCTGCTTCAGTCCTGCTTTTCATCAACAGGCACGGTCAAACCGACTTTTACCGGATCCATGACTACATGAGTCTGGAAACTGCGTACGTTGGTATTATCAAAAAAGGCTTCCCGGGTGAATTGCTCATACTCTTCCATGTCGAAAGCTGTAACCACCAGCATGAAGTCGGCACTGCCGGTGACATAGTAGCACTGCTGCACTTCCTCCCTTTTTTTCATCTCTTTCTTGAACAGGTCGATGAGATCAGCGCGTTCACGCTCCAGGCTGACCTGCACGATAAGCGTCATGTTGCGGCCAAGCGCTTTGGCATTTACCACGGACACATCGGCACTGATGATCTGCTGTTCGCGCATCCGTTTGACGCGCCGCTGAACGGCTGCCGGTGACAGGCCGACATGCTCGGCAATCTGGTCAGAGGTCGTGCGATTGGAGGTTTGCATGATCTTGAGAATTTTGCGATCGAAGCTGTCGAGTGACAGCGTGCTGGATGGCGGCATGGGTAACCCTTCGTTATCAGTGTCGCTGCGGTGATGGATCGGTCATCACCGTGAACGGTTAAACGCGTCTTTCTGGTGGTACTCCGTCATTGGTACCGGGTGAGTGATGAAAACACATCTGCGGGGTGATTTGCATATTTTCCTCATCTGCGGGCGCAAATTGTATGAATGCCTGCAAGCCTGGTGCGTAACATGAGTCTAGGTCGGGATATCGGGCACGACCAGATCACCAATAAAACCGATAAGGCGCGTGAGAACAGAATAATGAAAACCGAAACGCTATCGCCACGTTACAAACTGGATCATCTGGCTCCTATGGGGCGTGTCGGAGTGATCACTCTGGCGACCGATTTCAATATCGAGCAGGACCTGCGGCGTATCTATCCGGATGGTGTGGAGATGTTTACCAGCCGGGTACGCAACTACAATCCGCTAACTATTGAGAACCTGCGGACCATGGCGCCGGGTATCAGTGCTGCGGCCGATGCGATCCTGCCGGGCACGCAGCTGGATGTGATCATCTATGCCTGTACCTCGGGTACGGTAGCGATCGGTAGCGAGCGGGTGACCGAGCTGATCCACTCTACCCGTCCCGGTGCGTTGGTCACCAATCCCGTTACGGCAGCATTTGCCGCCTTCACAGAGCTTAATGCAGAACGCATTTCGGTGCTGACGCCCTATACCGAAACAGTTAATGAAGATGTGGCTCGCGTCTTTACCGGTTCTGGCTGCGAAGTTATCAATATTGCCGGCTTTGGGTTTGAAGACGATACCGAGATGACCTTCATTAGCCCGCGGGATATTGAAGAAGCAGCGATCAAAGTCTGTGATCCTGATGCCGATCTTCTATTCATCTCCTGCACGGCGCTGAGAAGTGCGCAGGTGGTTGAGCGTATAGAGGAGCGTTTGGGTAAACCGGTGATCACCAGTAACCAGGTTCTGGCTTGGCACAGCCTGCGCCTGTTGCAGTATCCCGCTGCAGTGCATGGCTATGGTCATCTTTTGTCCTGCCATTTATCCCCAGAGTCAGGTATTGAACACCTGACTGATCAGGCTTCGGTGCTGGAGGTCACGTCATGATTGAGTTCGATTCCAACCTGATTGCCGCGATGACCGAATGGCGACGACACCTGCACCGTTTTCCGGAGTGTGGTTTCGATGTTCACCAGACCGCGGATTTTATTGCTGAGAAGTTGGCTTCCTGGGGAATCGAGGTCGTACGGAATATCGGCCAGACAGGCCTCGTAGGGATTCTGCGCAACGGTAACAGCTGTGCCAGTATCGGCCTGCGTGCGGACATGGATGCGCTGCACGTTCAGGAGATGAACACCTTTGACCACTGCTCTCGTCATCAGGGGCGCATGCATGCCTGTGGTCACGATGGTCATTCCACCATGCTGCTAGGGGCTGCTTGTCATCTGGCGCAGCACCGTAACTTCGATGGAACCGTCTATTTCATTTTTCAGCCTGATGAAGAGCATGGCTGTGGTGCTCAGGCGATGATTGATGATGGTCTGTTTGAGCGTTTCGAAATAGATGCCGTCTACGGTTTGCACAACCTGCCGGGGCTGCCAGCCGGCCACTTTGCCGTCCGCCCGGGCTCGCTGATGGCAAGTGAGAGCAGCTTTGAGATCCGTATTAAGGGCGTAGGTGGCCATGCCGCCATGCCACACACCGGAGTAGATCCTATTGTGGTGGGCTCTCAGGTCATTCTGGGTTTGCAGACGATCGTTTCACGTAACCTTAGTGCCATTCATGAAACGGCGGTGGTATCGGCTACCGAGTTCATCACCAATGGTACCGTCAATGTGATCCCATCTGATGTGGTGATTAAGGGTGACTGCCGCTGTTTCACTGAAGACTCACTGGCTCGCATTGAGCAGCGCATGGAGCAGATCGTCGGCGGTATCTGTCAGGCGGCAGGGGCGCAGTACGAGTTCGAATTCATCAATACCTTCTATCCCACCGTCAACAGTGCCGAAGAGACCCAGCATGCGGTCGAGGCGGCGCAGCAGGCTCTGGGGGCCGAACGGGTCAACCCGAGTTGTGACCCGTTCACCATCTCTGAGGACTTCTCCAGCATGCTGAGAGTCAAGCCGGGCTGTTACGCGTTGTTGGGTAACGGTATCGACTCGGTGGGAGGCTGTGCTTTGCACAACCCGAAATACGATTTCAATGATGACATCCTGCAAAGTGGCGCAGCCTATTGGGTCACGCTGGTGCAAAACCAATTGCAGTAGGCTGGCCAGGAACGGCCTAACTAATCGCACTACCAAACATAATAAGTACAACGAGAGGTACTCACATGAAAAAGTTCTTTGCACCCCTTCTCACCCTTGGTCTCAGCCTTGGCATTGCTGGTGCAGTGCAAGCAGAAACCTGGAAGTTTGCCAGTGAAGAGGACAAGGGAGATGTGCAGGCGATCTATGCCAAAACCTTTGCCGATGTGATCAAGCAGGAGTCAGATGGCGATATCAAGGTCAAAGTCTACTACTACGGCCAGCTGGGAACCGAGAATGATGTCGTCGAGCTGGCAGCAAACGGCACTATCCAGTTTGTATCCGTGGGGACCGGGCATCTGGGGTCCTATGTACCTGAGGTGCAGGCAATCAGTCTGCCCTACGTGTTGGGTACCGATGAGACAGTTACTCGTAAGGTATTGACGGGTAGCAAGACCATTTACTCGGATCTGGCGCACAAGTTTGAAGACGTGAACCTCAAGTTGCTGTCCATGTTCTCTGAAGGCGAGATGGTATGGGGCGCCAACAAGCCCATTCGTAGCCCGGAAGACTTTGCCAATCACAAGATCCGTACGTTCACCTCGACTATTCCGGTTGAAACCTACAAGGCCTTTGGTGCGACACCGACACCTTTGTCCTGGGGTGAGGTGTATGGCTCGCTGCAGCTGAAAACCATCGATGGCATGGTTAACCCGATCTACTTCATTTACAACGCAAAGTGGCATGAAGTGCAGAGCCACCTGATTTTCCCGGGGCAGCAGCCGTATGTCGGTACTGTTTCGACCAATAACAAGTGGTTCAACAACCTGAGCCCGGAAAAGCAGGCGATGATCCAGAAGGCGTCGGTCGCTGCTGAGCAGGCTGCCTTTGAATATCAGACCCGTATTAACAGGGAGCATATGGATCGTATCATGCAAGAGCAGCCGTCGATGCAGGTGGTGGTCCTGAATGAAGCGGAGCGTAGTCGCTTCAAGGAACTGGCTGAAGGCCTGCATGAAACCTACTACAACGTCGTCGAAAATGCCTATGACGACAGCGAGAAGGCAGCCGCTCGCGAAGGTGCGCGCAACATTCTGGAGAGCCTGATGGAAGAAGTAGAAGCGGCCAAAAACTCCTGAGCTTCAGGAGCAAACCAATAACAACTCATTCACCGGAAGTGGCTGCCAAGGGAGTGGTGGCCAGGGGATGCGGCCATGAAACACCTGCTTAGCAAAATCAGCTCCATTACCGAAAAAATCGAAAAATACATCGTGTGCTTTTCCATTGTGCTCATGATGTTGAACTCAACCGCAAATGCGATCGGTCGCTATTTCTTCAACCAAAGCATTTTCTTTGCCGAGGAGCTGAATCAGTTCCTGATCGTATCAGTTACCTTTATCGGCTTCGCTTATGCCGTGCGTAAGGGGCGAAACATCCGCATGACGGCGGTATACGATGCCTTGAATCACAATGCGAAGAAGGTCATTTCAATTCTGATCGCGGCCTGTACGTCAGCGCTCATGTTTTTTCTTGCCTATCTGGCATTCCACTATGTGGTGGAGCTTAAGGAAATCAACCGACTGAGTCCGGCGTTGCAGTTTCCTGTCTATATCATCTACTCGGTTATTCCGCTGGGCCTGGCAATGGCCGGTATCCAGTACCTGATCAGTCTGATCATGAATCTGACTCACCGCGATATCTACCTTTCGTATGAAGTCACCGAAGACAACGCCGATTCGCAGGGAGATATGGTATGAGTTCTGTTGCCCAGTTTTTTGCGGATATCATTGCTGGCGAGCTGGATATCTATGTGATCACCTTCACGCTGGTCACGGTAATGATCATTCTCCTGTTTCTGAGCTTTCCCATGGTTGTGCCCTTGGCTGTGGGAGCCTTGATCGGTCTGGTTCATTTCTCGGGAACGGACCCTCAGGTGATCATCCAGCAGATGGTGACCGGAATTTCTCCCAATGCACTGATTGCCGTGCCGATGTTTATCCTTGCGGCGGACATCATGACACGTGGTCATACGGCGCATAACCTGCTCAGCCTGATTCAGGCATTTGTGGGTCATATGCGTGGCGGTTTGCCTATTACGACTTGTATCAGTTGCACGTTGTTCGGTTCGGTGTCAGGTTCGACCCAGGCTACGGTGGTATCGGTTGGTCAGATCATGCGTCCCAAGCTGCTGCAGGCGGGCTACAAGGACAGCTTTGTCATGGCGCTTATCATCAATGCCAGTGATATTGCCTTCCTGATACCACCCAGCATCGGACTGATTCTGTACGGTACGCTGGCCAATGCCAGTGTGGGCGAGTTGTTTATTGCCGGTATTGGCCCGGGGCTTCTGCTGGCGCTGATGTTCTCGGTGTATTGTTATCTCTACAGCATCAAGCATGGCGACTCTATTGCTCTGGTCGAGAAAACAGACTGGGCACAGAAGCTTGAAGCTCTCAAAAAGTCGATCTTGCCACTGGGTTTCCCTGTCCTGATCGTCGGTGGCATCTACTCAGGAATCATGACACCGACTGAAGCTGCATCCTTTGCAGTGCTCTATGCCGTGCTGGTGGAGTGTGTGATCTATCGCCAACTTAATGTTCGCGACCTGATGGATTCTGCCTTGAGCACTGGCCTGATTACAGCGGTGGTATTCATTCTGGTGGGCATTGGTCAGGCCTTCTCCTGGTATATCTCATTCGAGCAGATCCCGCAGGAGCTGCTGGCGCCTCTGAGCCTGGAGGATGCTTCGCCTGAATTCGTGCTGTTCGTTATTGCATTGGCCTTCTTTGTCGGCTGCATGTTTGTTGACTCGCTGGTGGTGTTGCTGATCCTGACCCCGATCTTTATGCCGATCGTGCATGGCGTCGGCCTGGATCCGGTACTCGTCGGAGTTATGGTGACTTTGCAGATGGCGATTGGCTCAGCGACACCTCCGTTCGGTTGCGACATCTTTACAGCGATTGCAATCTTTAACAGGCCTTATATGGATGTTATTCGCGGTACTCTACCGTTCATCCTGATCCTGTTCGCAATGACCGCCATTCTGATCTTCTTCCCGGGTATTGCCCTGTTGCTGCGAGATCTGGCCTTCAACTAAATATTTGTTTATGGCTGGGGGCTTCTCCAGCCTGATCCGTTAATCGAGGGCCTCAGGCCATAACAACAAGAGTAGCCAAGATGACCAACACCCTGATAGCGCCTCCCCGAGGGTTTGAAATATCCGAATTCGAAGCTCGTACAGAGAAGCTGCAGGCTCGCATGGCAGAGCAGCAGATCGATGCGGTTTTTCTGACCACGGAGCCTGAGTTTCGTTACTTCAGCGGCTTCAAGTCTCAGTTTTGGGAAAGCCCGACACGACCGTGGTTTCTGGTCGTACCTGCCAGCGGGAAGCCGATTGCTGTGGTGCCTGAAATTGGGGCTGCTGGCCTGCATCAGACCTGGATTGACGATGTGCGCAGCTGGCCATCACCCCGTCCTGAGGATGACGGCATTTCGCTGCTGGCCGATACACTGGCAGCTTGTGCAACGCGCCATGGACGAATAGGCGCGATGCTGGGACCGGAAACGCACTTGCGCATGCCGGCTGCAAACTTTGCCGCATTGCAGGATCGTCTGAGCCAGCATGTTTTGGTGGATGTATCGCTGATCATTCGAGAATTGCGCAGTGTCAAATCTGAGGCGGAAATAGCTAAGATCCGTTTTGCCTGTGAAGTGACGGCTGCCGGGTTTGACTACTTGCTGGAACATCTGCGCCTTGGTATGACTGAGCGGGAAGCCTGTAAGGCGATGCACCTTGAGATGCTGCGGCTGGGTGCCGATGCTTGCCCATACCTGATTTCGGCGTCAGGACAGGGCGGCTATGACAATATCATCATGGGACCCACAGATCGCGAGCTTGGCAATGGCGATGTGTTGATTATCGACACAGGCGCAACCTTTGATGGCTACTTCAGCGACTTTGATCGTAACTATGCATTTGGCCGGGGTGATGCGCTCGCGACTCGTGCATATGAGGCGGTATATCAGTCCACCGAGGCGGGTTTAAGTGTCGCGGCACCGGGGCGCACAACCGGGGAGGTTTGGCAGGCCATGTGGGATGTGCTTGAGCAGGCTGGAGCACTGGGCAATGACGTCGGCCGAATGGGGCATGGCTTGGGTATGCAACTGACGGAATGGCCCTCCAATGTGCCTGACGGGAACGTAGTACTGAAGCCCGGTATGATTCTTACCCTTGAGCCGGGTATGACCTTTGCACCTGGCAAAATGATGGTGCATGAAGAGAACATCCTGATTACCGAGGAGGGATGCGAGATGTTGCACAAGCGAGCCTGGTCAGAGCTGCCTGTGATTAGTTAATTGCTGGCAGGTGTAAAAAAGGGGCTGGAGAGCCCCTTTTTTGCCAGTGTAACCAGCATATGCCCAGTTACCAGCTCCGGGAGCGGATAAGGCTCAGCCCTTTTCGGGCAGCGTGACATTCAGCTCCAGGATGGAGCAGTCTTCATCCAGGTTGATCTGTACATCGTCAGTAGAAACATCGACGTACTTGGCGATCACCGCCAGAATCTCCTGCTGCATCTGTGGCAGGTAGTCGGGTTGCGTGCGCTGAGAGCGTTCGTAGGCGACCAGCACCTGGAGGCGCTCCTTGGCGACACTGGCCGAGGTCTGCTTCTTCGGTCGAAAATAACTCAGAATACCCATTAGCCCTTCCGTCCAAATACCCGGCTCAGGAAGCCTTTGCGCTCCACGTTGAGGAAGCGGTGTTCGCGATCTTCGCCGAGGAAGCGGGCGATGGCGTCGTCATAGGCCTGGCCGGCATCACTGTCAGCATCCATGATGACCGGAACGCCCTGGTTGGAGGCCTTGAGTACCGCTTCGGACTCAGGGATCACACCCAGCAGCGGGATCGCCAGGATCTCCTTGACGTCGTCCACGCTCAGCATTTCGCCGGCATCAACGCGATTCGGGTTGTAGCGGGTCAGCAGCAGGTGCTCCTTGACCGTTCCGCCTTCTTCCGCCTTGCGTGACTTGCTCTGCAATACCCCGAGGATACGGTCGGAATCGCGTACCGAGCTGACTTCAGGGTTGGTCACCACGATGGCTGTGTCGGCAAAGTAGAGTGCCAGCTGAGCGCCTTTCTCGATACCGGCAGGTGAGTCGCAGACAATGTAGTCGTAACTCTCGGACAATTCCTTCAGAACCGCTTCTACGCCTTCAACGCTCAGCGCATCCTTGTCGCGGGTCTGAGACGCCGGCAGGATGTAGAGGTTGTCGTTGCGCTTGTCACGGATCAGCGCCTGATTGAGGGTCGCTTCCTTGTTAATGACATTGACGAAGTCATAGACCACACGGCGTTCGCAGCCCATGATCAGGTCCAGGTTACGCAGGCCTACGTCAAAATCGATCAGGACGGTTTTGAACCCTCTCAGGGCCAGACCGGTACCGATCGCGGCGCTGCTGGTGGTTTTACCAACGCCCCCCTTACCGGAAGTGACAACGATTATTTCAGCCATGCATCTGTATCCATCAATCTGAAGAAGCGGTTAATTAAAGTGAAACTGTATCCAGTCGAGAGCCGCGTAGCAATGCCTGAATGGGCTGTTGCCAGCACTCGGCATGCAGGTCTTCACTGGTCTTGAAGTACCCGGCGATGGAGATCAGCTCGGCCTCCATCGACTGGCAGAAAATGCGCGCGTCAGCATTGCCGGTCACGCCGGCCATGGCGCGGCCGCGCAGGGGGCCATATACGTGAATATGACCGTCGGCCATCACCTCGGCACCGGCACTGACCGGGGCCAGGATGATCAGGTCGGTACCGCGGGCGTAGACCTGTTGGCCGGAGCGTACCGGCGTGGTGATCACTTTGGCCGCAACGGGGGCTGCCGGCTCAGGGGCAGCCGCTGGCTCGGCCGCTTCCGGTGCTGGTTGGGTTGGCTCGCTGTCGTTTTCCCTGGCGTTGCGACGCTGATGGCTGAAATCGGCCAGTTGCAGCGCAGTGCAGAGTTCAGCGGAGGTGCCCGGGTCTGCCTTGAGGCCGACAGGGACCAGTGACAACTCGCGGCACAGGGCAAGCAGTGACTGCAGGGCGTCGATGTCGGGTGTATTGGTCAGCTGCTGCAGGTTGAGGATAACCGGCATGTTGCTGAACAGCATGGGCACCTTGGCCGCGTGGCTGGCCAGTTGCGGCTTCAGCAGCTCGGTATCGCTGGTGGTCAGGATCAGCTCATTCAGCGCCGCGCGGGTGCTTTTGAACTGAAAACAGCGGGTCTCGGGTTCCTGGTTCATGGCTTGGGCCATCGGGGTCGTTTCGCTCACGGAGAAGTCCCTGTGGTTGAACTTCCTGAAAATGTTTGGGGCTAACCATATCACGTAACGGCGGGGTGCTGACAGGCGTCAGTAGGCCCTATTCAGTTTGTTGATCCTGGTCATTGTAGTAAACTGCGCCATCAATTTTGAACGGGGGCTGAAGTCACTATGAAAGCTGTTCGCTGGGTTCTGGGTCTGATCGTCATGGGTCTGCATTTTCTGACATTGCCACGTCGCGGCAAGCGTTCGCCGCAGGCGCAACAGCAGGTGGAGCAGGCGTTGGCCGGGTATGCCCTCTATCAGCTGCCGACTTGCCCCTTCTGCGTCAAGGTACGCCGTTCCATGCGCCGCCTGAATCTGCCGCTCGAACTGCGTGACGTGCGTTCCGATGGTCGTCACCGTCAGGATCTGATCAGTGGTGGTGGCAAGATGAAGGTGCCTTGCCTGCGCATCGATCATGCGGATGGTCACAGTGAATGGATGTACGAGTCCAGTGACATCGTGGCGTTCCTTGAAGGACGCTTTGCACTGCAGAAGTGATCTTTTATTCTAAAAAGCTATCAATAAATTGTTTTTTATTACCATTAAAGTGGCTATAGTTGTGACAGTCCCAAGCTGTACTGCACTGGAGCCACGACGATGGATTACCTGCCGCTTTTCTTCGACCTGAAACAACGCCCCGTCCTGCTGGTGGGCGGTGGCGATGTTGCCCTGCGCAAGGCGCGTTTGCTGATTCGCGCCGGTGCTCATATCACCCTGATTGCCCACCGTGTCTTGCCTGAGCTGCAGGAGATGCTGGAGCTGCATCAGGGACAGGTACTGGTCGGTGAATACCATCCCGAGCTGCTCGACGATAAGGTGCTGGCCTTGGCCGCAACGGATGATGACGTGCTCAATGAGCGGGTTCATTACGATGCTGTTGCACGCAATGTGCCGGTCAACGTGGTTGATAATCCCAGGCTCTGCACCTTCGTCTTTCCGGCCATTGTCGATCGTTCGCCGATCGTGATCGGTATCAGTTCCGGTGGTCAGTCGCCGGTGCTGGCACGGCTGTTAAGGGCCAAGCTGGAAACCCTGATTCCCAGCGGCTACAGCCGTCTGGGACAACTGGTGGGGCGTTTCCGCGATCAGGTGAAGGCGCGCTTCGGCACGGTCAACGAGCGCCGAGTATTCTGGGAGTCGGTTCTTCAGGGCCAGGTGGCCGAGCGGGTGTTTGCCGGCCGTGATGCGGATGCCGAGGCGCTGCTGGATGAGCAGATTCGGGCCGGTAATGCGTCACATCAAACCGGTGAAGTCTATCTGGTCGGGGCTGGTCCCGGTGATCCCGAACTGTTGACCTTCAAGGCGCTGCGGCTGATGCAGCAGGCTGATGTAGTGCTCTATGATCGCCTGGTATCACCGGAAGTGCTGGATCTGTGTCGCCGTGATGCGGATCTGATCTATGTCGGCAAGCAGCGTGATAACCACGCCGTGCCTCAGGAGGGGATCAATCAGTTGTTGATTGATCACGCCCGTCAAGGCAAGCGAGTGGTACGTCTCAAGGGGGGCGATCCTTTCATCTTTGGCCGTGGCGGTGAGGAGCTGGAGCAGCTCAAGCAGGCGGGAATTCCTTTCCAGGTGGTACCGGGCATCACCGCGGCGAGTGCCTGTTCTACCTATGCCGGTATTCCGCTGACCCACAGGGATTACGCCCAGTCAGTGAAGTTTGTCACGGGACAGCTCAAGCACCGCACCACTGAACTCAACTATGCCGAGTTGATTCAGCCCAACCAGACCATTGTGTTCTACATGGGGTTGCATACCCTGAATCAGTTGTGCAGCGGGTTGGTGGCGCATGGCAAGCCGGCCGATACACCGGCGGCAATCGTATCGCGCGGCACGGCGCAAGATCAGCGAGTGCTGGTGGGTACGCTGGAAACCCTGCCGCAGTTGCAGGCACAAGCCCAGTTACCGGCTCCGGCGATTGTGATTGTCGGTGAAGTGGTCGCGCTGCAGTCACAGCTGTCCTGGTTTGGCGAGGAGAGCTCACCTGTCATCCATGACCGGTGAGCACAGCGGTCAGTGCAGGGTGTGCCCGACCAGATAGCTGCCGGCAAAGCCCGCCGTGTAGGCGACCATGATGATGCCGGAGTAGCGCATGAAGCTGATGAAAGTGATCGCTTCCACCTTGCTCATGGCGACGATGCCGGCGGCAGAGCCGATCACCAGCAGTGAGCCGCCAACGCCAACGGCGTAGGTCAGGGTCAGCCAGCTGGCTGCATCCATGCCGATATCGGATTTCAACAATGCTGCTGTCAGCGGTACGTTGTCCACCAGTGAAGACAGCAGGCCCATGACGAAGTTGGCGCCGGTGGTGGGCAGTACCTCATAGACGCGCACCAGCGAGTCCAGCACGCCGATCTCTTTCATCATGCCGACCAGCAGCAGGATGCCGAGGAAGAACAGTAGGGTATCGAACTCGATCACGCGGATATAGTCGAGCAGACTCTCTCGTTCGTCATCCTTGTAGCAGAGCCGTCCGACCAGAAACATGATCGACAGGCCGAACAGGAAGGTGAGCAGCGGCGGAACCGACGCGATCACGTTGAGAATGATGGTGGAGATGATGGTCAGCAGGAAAATGCACGCGATCATCATGCCGACCTTGTCGTCCCGGCGGGGGCTGGGGCTGATCACCACCTCTCCCTTGAGCTTCAAGGACAGCAGAGTGGCCAGCAGCATCACACTGGCCAGTGCTGGCATGCTGAGCCAAAGCAGGTCGTCGATGGCCACTTTCTGCTGCATGAAGATCATCAGCGTGGTGACGTCACCGGTGATCAGGGCTACCCCGCCTGAGTTGACCGCGAACACCACCAGTACGGCAAAGCGCACCGTCTTCTTCGCTTCCATTTTCAATGACAGTACCAGCGCGATGGAGATCAGCGTTGCGGTAATGTTGTCGGACAGGGAGGAGAAGAAGAAGGCAAACCCTGCCACCAGGAACATCAGCTTGCGCTCACTGAGCTGCTTGGGCAAAACCTTGTAGATCAGCGTTTCAATCAGGCCCTGATGGTTGAGGAAGGCCACAAAGGTCATCGCGGCCATCAGGAACAGCCAGAGGCTGGCGATTTCGAGAACGTTCTCGTCGAGCTTTTCCTGAATCAGGTGGCTGTCGGCGCCGTGGGGAGGGAAGAGAAAGAGCAGTAACCAGGCAAGAGTGCCGAGGAAGAGTGTCGTTTTCGCCTTGTTGATGTGAATCACATCCTCCAGCACGATCATCAGGAAGGCGAGCCCTGCGATCGCGAGTAATAGTGTTTGCATCGGCTTGACCGTGCCCCCAGAATTGTGTGGAAGCAGAATATTACGCCTCTGCTGCCAACAGTGACAGAGGCTTCAGGGCAGATGGTACCAAAAGAGTGGAAAAGTACTGGTCGGTCTACATGCTCAGGTGTGCTGATGGCAGTCTCTATACCGGCGTGACGACGGATACGGCCCGCCGCGTGGAGGAGCATAATGGTACGCGCGCGGGCAAGGGGGCGCGTTATACCCGTGTGCGGCGGCCGGTTGAGCTGGTTTGGCAGGAGGCGGGGCACGATCGCAGCTCGGCACTCAGGAGAGAGTATGCGCTGAAAAAACTGCGGAAAGTTGACAAGGAACAACTGATTGAAAATCACCTGTATTCAAAAAGAGACACTTAAGGTGTTATCATTGCGATAACAATCGCTTAGCGCAGGTTTTGATACAGCATGTTCACAATCAAACGGCAAAAACTGTTCCCCACCAGCAGTCACCCTCAGGGAAGGGGGGTGTTGCCCTGGTATGAGCAGGTTGGGGGAAAGGTGTTCCGCAGTTACGGCCACCCGGATGGGGTTTCGAACAGCGCCGAATTTATCGTGCAGCAGGGCAAACTGCTGCCTTTGAAGCAGCGTGATCTCGGTTTGCCCGGCGCCCCCTGGTATGTCGAGCGAGACAATCGTTTTTATCCGGGCTACGGCCATCCCGACGGGGACAGCCGCTTGCCATGGTTTGAAGTGCGCGACTGATCAGAACTCGACGCGAACCGTCTGCGCACACTGACGCGCCTTTTCACGGGCACTGTCCACGTCTTCGGCCCGAGCCAGAGCAACCCCCATGCGACGACGACCATGGATTTCGGGCTTGCCGAACAGGCGCAGGTCGGTATCCGGCGCGGCCAGTGCTGCCTGCAGGTGGGCGAAACTGGTCTGGCTGGATTCGCCCGTCGGCAGGATTACCGCCGAGGCTGAAGGCCCGTGCTGGCGGATCAGCGGAATCGGCAGATTCAAAATCGCGCGGGCATGCAGCGCAAACTCTGACAGGTCCTGAGAGATCAGGGTTACCATGCCGGTGTCGTGCGGGCGTGGTGAGACTTCGCTGAAGATAACTTCGTCGCCACGCACGAACAGTTCTACGCCGAAAAGGCCGTGGCCGCCCAGGGCGTGGGTGACTTTCTCGGCAATCTTCTCGGCCGCCTGGCGTGCCGCCGGGCTCATCGCCTGTGGCTGCCAGGATTCTCGGTAATCTCCGTCCACCTGGATATGACCGATCGGTTCGCAGAAACTGGTGCCGCCGATATGGCGCACGGTCAGCAGGGTGATCTCGTAATCGAATTCGACGAAACCTTCAATGATCACGCGGCCACCACCGGCGCGGCCGCCTTCCTGAGCGTATTCCCAGGCCGCCTCGATCTGATCGGCCTGCTTGATGGTGCTCTGGCCCTTGCCGGATGAACTCATGATCGGCTTGACCACGCAGGGCATGCCGATCGCTTCGACGGCGTGCTTGAACTCCACAAAGTTGCCGGCGAAGCGGTAGGGAGAGGTGTTCAGACCAAGTTCTTCGGCGGCCAGACGACGAATACCCTCGCGGTTCATGGTTAGCTGGGTTGCGCGGGCCGTGGGAATGACGGTGAAGCCTTCCTCTTCCAGTTCCGCGAGGGTGTCAGTGGCGATGGCTTCGATTTCGGGCACGATGTAGTGCGGTTTTTCCTGCTCGATCACCGCCCGCAGGGCGTCACCGTCCAGCATGGAGATCACGTGTGAACGGTGCGCAACCTGCATGGCGGGGGAGTTGGCGTAGCGATCGACGACGATGACTTCAACGCCCAGTCGCTGCAGTTCGATAACAACTTCCTTGCCCAGTTCACCGCCGCCGCACATGAGAACGCGGGTCGCGCTGGCTGAAAGTGGTGTGCCCAGTGTGGTCATGGCCGGTCAGCTCCAAATTGAAAATGTTTCACGCATTATAGGGCCGTGCAGGCGGTAAAGGCCACCGAGCCAACTATACTGGGTTGGTAAGCGGTGTTCTTCGCTCCATACCCTCAGGTATGGTCTTGATAGGGCCCTACCGGCCCGGTCGGGCTGCCCATAACGGGCAGCCTTTTTTATGTCCGGCTTTCAGGGGCGATCAGCAGATTGGCGCCAGTGCTTAGAGCGCGACCAGCAGGCTGACGGCAATACTCCACATCATCAGGCAGATCAGGCCGTCCAGAATTCGCCAGGCAACCGGTTTGCGAAACAGGGGGGCCAGCCAGCGGGCACCGAAGCAGAGGCTGCTGAACCAGATCACCGAAAAGGTGATGGCGCCAACGGCGAACCAGATGCGCAAGCCTGGCTCGTACTGGCCGCCTATGCCGCCAATCAGTACGATGGTATCGATATAGGCGTGGGGGTTGAGCAGGGTGACGGCTGCGGTGGTCAGCAGGGCGCGTTTCAGGCTGCTAACGCCCTGGCCGCCGGTGGTCAGGCTGTGGCTGCCCAGTGCCCTTTGTGCCGCCTGCAGGCCGAACCAGAACAGGAACAAAGCTCCGCCCCAGCGCGCAATCTCCAGCAGCAGTGGGGATTGGCTGAGTGCAACGCCCAGTCCAATCACGCCGACGGTCATCAGCACCGCATCAAAAAACATGCACAGCAGAGCGATCGGCCAGTGAAATTCGCGTCGCAGGCTCTGTGTCAGCACAAAGGCGTTTTGCGCACCAATCGCCATGATCAGGCCGGCCGATGTGGCCAGGCCTTTGCTCCAGGCCAGCCATTCCAGTGTCAGTAGTGGGCTCATGATGTGCGTTCCTCCGTGATGGCGAATTCAGACGGGGTGGGTGTCAAAGGCTGCGTATGTTGCGATCCTGTTGAGGGTAAGTAAAACTAATCTTTTTAATTACTGATTAGATAGATTAATGATGATCGATTTGCGACAGCTGGCAGCCCTGGCCGCGGTGGTAGAGGAGTGCAGTTTTGAACGTGCCGCGCAGCGTTTGCACGTGACCCAGTCTGCCGTGTCACAACGGATCAAGCAGCTGGAGGAAAGGCTCGGCCAGGTGCTGGTGGTTCGCACGGCGCCGATCCACGCGACTGAGGCCGGTCAGCAGGTGCTCAAGCATTATCGTCAGATCAGCCTGCTTGAGCAGGAACTGCACCAGGCGCTTTCGCAACAGGATATCCAGGGGTTCACCCGGGTCGCGCTTGGACTCAATGCTGACAGTCTGGAAACCTGGTTTCCAGATGCCGTGGCATCATTGGTAACCGAGCAGCGGCTACTACTGGATCTCAAGGTGGACGACCAGGATGTGACACATCAGTTGCTCAAAAACGGTGAGGTGATCGGGTGCATTACCTCTTCACCCAAGGCGATGCCAGGTTGTCTGTGTGTTCCGCTGGGGGTGGTGCCTTACCGCTGTCTGGCCAGCCCCGCTTACCTGGCGCGTCATTTTCCCGAGGGGGTGGTGGCGGGCGGCTTCCGGCGCGCGCCGGTAGCAGAGTACAGTTATAAGGATCAGTTACAGAACCGCTACCTGCAACAGTTCTTCGGTCTGGAGGCACATGAGTACTCACGTCATCGTATCCCATCATCTTCGGCCTTCTGTGATCTGATCGTGCGTGGGTTGGCTTGTGGCATGGTGCCGGACCAGCAGGGGTGGGGGATGATTGAAGCGGGACAGGCGGTAGACATGACGCCGGGGCGTTATCTGGCTGTGCCGTTGTACTGGCATGTGTGGAATCTCGGCTCGCGACTCATTCGTCAGTTGACCGAGGCGCTGGTCACCGAGGCAAAGCACCAGCTGGATCCGTTCGATGCCCATCCTGTGTTGACGCACCCCTGACCGGTCGCAGGTGCTAGTGCCCTGGACGGTGAGTTGGGGGTGGGTATTGAGCCGACCGGAAGAGCCTGGAAACAAACAGGCCGCGCGTACCCGAAGGTATCGCGCGGCCTGATAAGGTGATCAGCGATGAGTCGCGTGATCAGTGGCGCGGCTGGCGGCGTACCGGTGCCTTGCCACGGGGACGGCGCTGAGCGTTGCCGTTCTCCTGCCAGGGGCGGATATCCAGGCGCTGGCCACACACTCGGGCTCGTTTCAGGGTCTGCAGCTGGTTGGCTTCCAGGTCGGCCGGCAGGTCGACGCAGCTGAATTCGTCGGCGATGTTGATGCGCCCGATCAGGCGGCTTTCGATACCGGCTTCGTTGGCGATGGCGCCAACGATGTTACCCGGCTTGACGCCGTGCAGATGGCCCACGCCGATCCAGTAGCGTTCCATACCGGCTGCTACCGGTTCGTTGCGCTGGTTGCGGCGCGGACGTTCGCCGCGCTCACCACGCTCGCCACGGTCCTGACGCTCACGCGGTGCCGGGCGGGTGTTGGGATCGGGTTCGTTCTCATCCATCCACAGCGGTTTGTCACTGTGCATCAACGCGATCGTGGCCGCGACCAGCTGCTCGGCGCTCAGTTCAGAGCTTTCCTGCAGCTTGGTGATCAACGGCATGTACTCGTCCAGGTTGGACTTTTCAGCGGCTGCCAGGATCTGGGCCTGCAGGCGCTCGGCACGCAGAGCGTTGATCTCTTTGGCGGTCGGCAGCTTCAGGGTCTCCAGTGGCTGGCGTGTGGTACGTTCCAGCTGACGCAGCAGGCGCTGTTCACGCGGTGCTACAAACAGGATGGCATCGCCGTTACGACCAGCACGACCGGTACGACCGATACGGTGTATGTAGGACTCATTGTCGTACGGGATATCGTAGTTGATGACATGGCTGATGCGTTCCACGTCCAGACCACGGGCGACTACGTCGGTGGCGATTACTACGTCCAGTTCGCCTTTTTTCAGCTTGCTGACGATACGCTCACGCTGTACCTGGGCGATATCGCCGTGCAGGGCGGCGGCCGGGAAGCCGGCGCGGGTCAGCTCTTCAGCCAGGCTTTCGGTGGCTGTTTTAGTGCGTACGAACACCAGTGCTGCTTCATGCTCGTGCTGCTCAAGAATGCGGGTCAGCGCCTGAGTCTTGCTCATGCCGCGCACCACCCAGACACGCTGGCGAATGGTGCTGGCGGTAGCAGTCTGGGCCTGGATCTTGATGACGGCCGGATCCTGCAGGTAGTTTTCGGCGATGTGACGGATTGCCTGCGGCATGGTAGCCGAGAACAGGGCAATCTGACGCTGGGCCGGGGTGTGCTGCAGCACCCATTCCACATCATCGATGAAGCCCATGCGCAGCATCTCATCCGCTTCGTCCAGTACCAGCGCCTGCAGTCGATCCAGCTGCAGGGTGCCGCGACGGATGTGGTCCATGACGCGGCCCGGAGTACCGATGATCACCTGGGCGCCACGGCGCAGGCCGCGGATCTGGCTGTCATAGCCCTGGCCACCGTAGATCGACAGGGTACGCAGCCCCGGCAGGTGCTTGGAATATTTTTCACAGGCAGTCGCCACCTGCAGTGCCAGCTCGCGAGTCGGAGCGAGGATCAGCAGCTGCGGGTGGGTTGCGGCTGTATCGATGCGCTGTAGCAGCGGCAGTGCGAAGGCGGCGGTTTTACCTGTGCCGGTTTGTGCCATGCCAAGCAGATCCCGCCCCTCAAGCAGTGGCGGGATACTCCGGGCCTGGATCGGCGAGGGAGTTTCGTAGCCAACTTCGGTCAGTGCATTAAGAATAGGAGCGGACAGTCCCAAATCGCCAAAGTTGGCGGGGCTGGTATCAGTGTTGGACATGCTGTGAGTTATACCTGGGTCTTAAGAGGAGGAGAAAGGCTGCGAGTGCTTTTGATCAGGGGCAACGCTTTCTGAAAATAAGAACTAAATTATACGCGTCTTGGTTGACTGCGTCCACTGAAACCGGCAGGCCGGGGCGATCAGTTCGCCCCGGAGTGGGTAAAGTGGTTATAGATATCGATCAGTTCATCTTCACTGAAGCGGACAATCACCAGCTGCTGGCCGGGGTGAATCACGTTCGGATTGCGGCCCAGCAGCCCCTGCTGGTAGTTGAATACCCAGGTTTCCTCCACCTTGCGCTTGAGCAAGTGGCCCAGCCAGGAGCTGCGCTGGTCGGTCAGGGGCTCGTCGGCATCGGCGGGAATATGGGCGCTGAGCAGGCGCGAGCGATCTTCGATACGGATACCGCGGGTGAAGGTTTCAATCAGGCCCTGATGAATGATGCCCCAGAGCCCCTGCTGGTCAGAGTTGCGCACCGAATGGACGTAGAATATCTCGTCGGCTGCCTGGTTGGGGTTGTTGAGCAACTCCTGCAAGCGCAGGCGATCCTGAGGCGTCAATATGGGTGACTGTGCTTCCAGTCCGGAGTCTGTATTGGTTGGGGTCGGCAGGTCTACGGCAAAGCTGGTGGCACTGTCTGAGTCCGTCGGGTTCAGAGCAATGGCTTGCTCCGTTTCCTGCTTGGTCTCCGGCAACTGCAGCAACTGGCTGCCAGTGACGAAGTGATTCGCAGCGGCCACATCAAGGGTATCTTCGGCTGCCTGTTGCGTCAGGCTTTTGATATGCTCTCGCGCCTCCAGTCGGGTGCTCTCGGATACGGGCGTCGGGGAAGAAGGATCCAGCGTTGTCTGTTCAGGAACGATAAACAGGTAAATGGCCAGGGCGGAGACAATCACGGTGAGGAGTATGACCAGTCGTTGCATCGGGGTGCTACCTCAAAATTAAGGGCAATGGATACCTTAAATGAGAACTCTGCAGGCGAAAAGCGTTCAATTGAATCAGAGCGCCTGTCAAAATGACTGCACAGGTCATGATGTATACGGTTACACGGGGGGGGGAAATATGCGATCTGACAATGACACCGACTTCAGTACCTTGATGCAGGCGGAAGGTGTGCGGCGCAATCCCCAGGCAAAAACGGTGAATGAAAATGCGTCGCGCCGCCCCCTCAAGGCTGATCCCGGCAAAAGCATCCGGCGACGTCTTGCTCAGGGCTCGCCTGAGGGGCTGACGTTGAATCCGGTGGAATGGCTGCACCCGGCTGACCCGGTTAGCTGGAAACGGGATGGCGTGCAGGAAGGGGTGTTTCGTAACCTGCGTCTTGGACGCTACAGCACCGATGCCTGCCTTAACCTGCAGCATTGTACTCTGGCCCAGGCGCGTGATGAGGTTGCCAGCTTTGTGCGCCAAAGCTGTGATCTCAACATCCGTACCGTGTTGATACAGCATGGTCGCAGCAATCGTGCGGATGGCGTGGGTAACCAACTGAAATCCTATCTTAATGAGTGGCTTCCATTGCTGGATCAGGTGCTGGCCTTTCATTCTGCCCAGCCCCAGCATGGCGGTACGGGCGCAATCTACGTAATGTTGCGCAAGAGCGATCAGGCTCGTCAGGATAACTGGGAGAAACACCAGAAGCGACGCTGACAACGGCGGGCGTGCGCGCAATTGCATTGCGCGTTAAAAGTCGCTTTACTGGTGTGGGAAATAGGGTAAAGGAAAGACCGATTATGGACTCTGTGTTCGTCGAGCAGTTGAAGCGCATCCGCTACCTGACAGTGCTGCTGTTTTTGTTGAACGTGGTCGCTTTGGCTCTGGCGGCTGCCAATGGTTCCAGCATCACGCTGGTGGTGTTGTTGATTGTATTGTTGCTGGCAACCACGCTGCTAATGGTGGTTTTGCGCAGCCGCAGCATGGTCTGGGCGGTTACACGGGCACAGGAGCCAGTGTTGGCACTGGACCCCAATACGGGCATCGCCACCGAGAGCTGGTACCGTCACATGCTGGCGCTGGAGTGCCGGCGATCGGTGCGCGAGTTTGCGCCGTTGACTGTGCTGCGTATTCATCTTGGTGAGCAGGTACGGCGTGAGCACCTGCTGGAGCTGGTGCGAGTGCTGGGGGAGGAGTTCTCCCGCCCGGGCGATTTGATCGGCTGGGAACAGGGGTGTGTGATCGGCGCAGTACTGCCGTCCACCAATGAAAATGCCCGCAAACTGGTCGAGCGCTGTTTTGCCCGGGTGCAGGGGCATGAGCTCACGGCGACCCTGCCATTGCGTATCGTGGCCAAGACCTTCCAGCCCCGGGGTGAACTCAGTCTGGGCAAGGTGCAGCAACACCTGGAACAGCAACTTCAGGAAGCCTTGCAGCAGCCGCCAGGTGTATTCTTCAAGGCTGAAGAGAGTAACGAGCCGGCCAGCCCCGGAATGATGTATACCGATCAATGAGTGCAACGTCTCTGGTGCAGCTGTATCAGCAGCTGCGCCGGTCTCGCCAGCGTGTCCTGATCTGGGTCTGTGGAGAGGAAAACTGGTGCCGAGAGCAGCTTGCCGGCCCCCTGTCAGACTGGTTGCAGGGGCGGGGCGTGCTGGTGGGAGGCCAGCCAGCGGCAGAACTGGTGCCGGTCAGTGCCCGTCAGGCGACTGAACTGCTGGGTCAGACGCTGGATTTTGCCGTGTTCGATGCATTTGCCGGTTTTAATCCCAACACTTTTGGTCAACTTTGCGGCACAGTGGAGGGGGGCGGCTGCGTGGTGCTGCTGACTCCTTCGGCCAGCGAGTGGGCCGGCTTTGCCGATCCCGAATATGCCTCCCTCTGTGTTGAACCCTACTCACCTGAGCAACTGCGTGGTCACTACCTTTCCCATCTGATACGGGTCTTAAGTGCTTCTGATGAGCTGGTTCGCTGGGCTCAGGGCGAGGCTCCGATCATTCCACTGCTGCCGCCGGTGGTACCGCTGCCGGTGGTGGAAGCTCCGTTTCGCAGTGTGGATCAGACAGCGGCGGTTGAGCTGATACTGGACTCGGCGGCCAAACGCCAGCAACCGCTGGTGCTAAGTGCCGACCGAGGGCGGGGCAAGAGCGCGGCGCTGGGAATTGCGGCCGCGCGGTTGCTCCAGGCAGGAAAGAAGGTGGCGGTGACGGCGTTCTCTCGGGGCGCCATAGCATCCCTGCTGGAGCGGGTGGAGGCATTGGTGCCGGAGCTCAGCCCGCGCCTGCAATACTATCGTCCGGATGAACTGCTGCATGCCGATGTACAGGCAGACCTTTTGTTGGTGGACGAGGCGGCCACGATTCCGACGCCACTACTGTTGCAGCTGGTGAATACTTACCCACGTGCGGTGTTTGCGACCACTCTGCATGGCTATGAAGGCAATGGTCAGGGGTTTGCATTGCGGTTTCTGCGTCAGCTGCGCAGCCGTTATCCACGCTGCTGCGAGTATCGCCTGACCACCCCGATTCGCTGGGCAGCACCCGACCCGCTGGAGCAGTTAAGCAACCGTATGCTGTTGCTCGATGTGGATGCTGGCGAGCCGGGAGGAGAGGCGTCTGAGCTGGAAGTGGTCCGAATGGGCCAGGCTGCGCTGGCGCAGGACACCAGGCTTCTACGCCATCTGTTTGGCCTCCTGGTACTGGCGCACTACCGTACCACGCCCGGTGACCTGCGTATCCTGCTTGACAGCCCCAATATGAGAATCTACATGGTGCGTGCAGCCGGTGTTCCCGTGGCGTGCGCACTGCTGGCCGAAGAGGGGCCCTTGCCCGATGAACTTGCGGACGCGATCTGGCAGGGGCGCCGGCGTCCCCGTGGTCATCTGCTGCCGCAGACGCTGATTGCACAGGAAGGCTGGCGCGAGGTAGCTCCCTGGCGGTCGTTGCGGGTCGTGCGTATTGCCGTGCATCCCGATGTACAGCAGCAGGGCGTTGGCAGTCAGCTGCTGCAGTGGATCGAGCAGGACGCGCGTGCCGAGCAGATCGACTATCTTGGAGCCAGTTTTGCCGCCAGTGATGAACTGCTGCAGTTCTGGCGCAACAATGGTTACAGCCCGCTGCGTTTGGGTGAGCAGCGCGACCCTGTGGCCGGTACCCATGCTCTGTTGGTACTCAAGCCGCTGACCGCGGAGGTTCAGCATTGGATGCCGCAGGCTCGGTGCTGGTATCGGCGCAGTTTGCTGCAGCGCCTGCCGGGCGTACTGCGTGACCTGGAAGCGGAGCGTCTGCCGGCCTTGCTGAGCAATCCTGCAGAGCTGCCCTTGCTGTCGGTCATGATGGTGCAGCGGCTGCGAGGCTTCAGCGATGCCCAGCGCAGCCTTGAGAGCAGCCTGTTGCCGCTGAGCGAGTTGCTTAAGGCCAGTGTGCATCGTTGGGATGACTGGCAGTTGTCAGTAGCCGATCAGCGCCTGCTTTGCGACCGTATCCTGCGTCAATTGCCGTCCGGCGCGGTGGCTGAACCCGCTGGCAAGCGAGCGCAACTGGAGCGGTTGCGTATACTATGCCAAACCCTGCTGGCTAGGCTCGCTGCAGAATAACCATCAATCCTTCGATAACGACATCGTTTTCCGTCCGCAGCGGGAAGGCTTCGAGCAGCTGGATTGAGCAGCTGTATTGGGTAGCCAGTGCTTCGATATGATGCTGGCTGTGGCGGTAGCGTCCGGAAGAGTGCAGGCTAACGTCTGAATCGTCCGAATTTAGCTCCACGGTGAACGCAAAATAACCGCCGGGCTTGAGTGCTCGGGGCAGGGTCTCAATCACCGGTTTCAGGTTGCCGGTATAGATGAGGACATCGGTCGCCGTAATCAGCTGCACCGGCTCAACGCTGGCCAGATAATCCAGCAAGCTGCTGCAGCTCAGGGTGTCGTATGCCTCTTTGCTGGCGGCCAGTTGCAGCATTCGCGGCGACAGGTCACAGCCGCTCAGGTTGGCTATCGGCAGCTGTTTGCGCAGCTCAACTCCGCACAGGCCGGTACCGCAGCCGAGGTCAACGGCATCTATGGGGACATCTGCCGTAATCAGGTGCGTCAGATGCTGGCATAGTCTTTCCGGTGCGTTGTAGCCCAGTCGGTCCTGCAGGCGCGACTCGAACTGCTCGGCATGAGTATCATAGAGGTTGCGTACATAATCCGACGGTGCCTCGGGAGTACACTGGCCCTGGGCGGCGTCGAGCATGTGGCGAACGCTCAGGTTGTCCGGTTCGGTCAGGGCTGCCACCTGGTACAGCGGTGTGGCCGCCGTGGCAAAGCCCTCTTCGGCGATATAGTCAGCCAGCTGAACCAGAAATTCGGGGGACGCACCCGTCGCCTTCCAGTTGGCAATGGCAGCCTGGCTGTTGCCCAGCAGGCACAGGTTCAATGCCCGTTCAGATTCCACTTCTACACTGTTCCTAAGCCTGGCCAGAATGTCGAGCGCCGTCTGGTGATGGTCCAGGTGGCGTGCCGCCACAGCGTGACAGAGCTGAGCCTCATCATTGTGAGCCAGTTCCGGGTTGCCCTTCAGGTGGTCGACAATGTCATGCCAGCACTGCAGCTGCTCCAGCAGGCCCAGCAGGTTCAGGTGGAAGGCGAGCTCCTGCGGCTGCAGTTGCAGGGCAGTACGGCAGGCCTCGACTGCTTGTTCCCGCTTGCCTCTGGCCTGGAGAACCAGGGCCAGGTTGTTCAGGGCCTGGGCCTGGAAGCGGGGGCCGGGGTTGAGTTTGCTGGCCTTGGTCAGTTCCTTGGTGGCGCCAAGCAGGTTGCCGGCCTTGAACTGGATCAGCCCAAGCAGGTGGCGGGCGTTGAAATCATCGGGACGCTGGGCCAAGTGCTGCTGACAGATAGCGCGAGCAACGGGAAAAGCGCTCTGGTTCATCAGCGCGAGGGCTTCGTTAAGGCTGGGTACTGACATGACGGACTCATCGAACATAACACGAAAACAGGGAGATACTAGTCAAGCCGAGCTAAAATGCCAATGCCGGATGGTACTGGAACTCCCCGATCAACAGAGGAAGGTTTGATATGAAAGCAGCGATAATCGGGCTAACGCTGAGCCTGCTGGCAACGCCGGTGGTGGCCCAGAAGCCGGAGTGGGCCGGTCAACCGAAAGAGGCAAAAGAAGCATACAAAGGCAAAGCCGACACTCGTGAAACCCGCGAAAGCGATCGCCGTGAAGTGCGGGAGCGAGATGAGCGTTCTGATCGGGATGAAGACCGTTTTCTGCCGCTGAGTGAGCGCGAGCGCCGTCTGCTGCGAGACCTGGTACTGGAAGAGCATTATGGCTATCACCCTGAAGGGGGTAAGCACAAATCGCTGCCGCCGGGGCTGCAGAAGAAGCTGGCACGGGGTGGTGAGCTGCCGCCAGGCTGGCAGGACAAGGTGCGCCGAGGTGAGGTGCTGGACGCCGATCTGTATCGTCATGGCGAGCGCCTGCCGCATCGCTATCTGGAGCAACTTGGACATGGCTCAGAGGCGGTTGAACTGATTGTACTGGGTGACCGGATTGTGCGTGTTGCCGAAGGGCGGGGAACCGTGCTGGATGTGGTCGAGCTGACCGATAAGGCGCTGGAGGTGTTGGGTAACTGAGAGGTTGCCTGCTCAGTTACCCCAGAGGGCAGGTGTTCAGCCTGCCTTTCTTTTCTTGTCAGCCTGCTTCAGTGCTTCCTGCTGGGCGGCAAGCGCTGCCTTGGCGCTGGCCTTGAACTGCGCCGCTTCCAGATCGTGCTTGTTGAGTAGCTTGTAGAAGTCGGTGCGGTTGCGCTGTGCAATACGCGCGGCATGGGTCACGTTGCCTTCGGTGATCTGCAGTACCTTGATCAGGTAGCGACGTTCGAAGTCGGCGCGGGCCTCGTTGAACGAAGGAATTACTCGCTCCTGGTTGGTCAGCGCCTTGGAGACCAGGCCTTCAGGAATGATGGGTGAAGGGCTCAGCGCCACGACCTGTTCCATCACGTTTTCAAGCTGGCGCACGTTGCCGGGCCAGGCGGCCTGGGCCAGCAGGTGCAGTGCACCCGGTGAAATGCCGCGGACCTTGCGGTTGTGCTTCTGTGCCGCCTGGGACAGGAAGTGGCGCGCCAGCAACGGAATGTCTTCCGGACGCTCGCGTAGCGGCGGCAGTTCCAGGTTGACCACGTTGAGGCGGTAGTAGAGGTCCTCTCGGAACTCCTGGCTCAGCATGGCGGATTCCAGATTGCGGTGGGTGGCCGAGATGATACGTACATCAATTGGTACGCTCTGGGTCGAGCCGACCGGGCGGATTGTGCGTTCCTGCAGGGCACGCAGCAACTTGACCTGCAGCGTGACCGGCATGTCGCCGATCTCGTCAAGGAACAGCGTGCCGCCCTGAGCCGCGCGGAACAGGCCTTCGTGCTGGTTGACGGCGCCGGTGAAAGCGCCCTTGGTGTGGCCAAACAGCTCGGACTCCAGCAGTTGTTCCGGCAGGGCGCCGCAGTTGATCGCCACGAACGGCTTGTCACCACGAATGCTGGCCTTGTGAATCGCCTTGGCAACCAGTTCCTTGCCGCTGCCGCTGGGACCTGTGATCAGGACGCTGACATCGGATGCTGCCACACGCTGGGCCTGATCCAGGATCTGCTCCATGCGGTCGCTGTGGCTGATGATGCCAGTGCGCCAGCTCTGGTCCTGGCTGCGCTGCGAGCTCTTGATGGCTGCGCGCACCGTATCCAGCAGGTGCTGCTTGTCGATGGGCTTGGACAGGAAGCCGAAAACACCTTTCTGTGTCGCTTCTACCGCTTCAGGAATGGAGCCATGTGCGGTCATGATGATGACCGGCAGGTCGGGCTGCTCCTGTTGAATGCGAGAAAAAAGCGTCAGGCCATCCATGCCATCCATTCTCAGGTCTGTGAGTACCAGGTCAAAGCTGCGTTGGCGGACCAGGCTCAGGGCCTCTTCACCGCTTTCAGCACAGCTGATCTCGTAACCGGTTGCCTGCAACCGCATCTCCAGCAGTCTCAGCAGGGCGGTATCGTCATCGACCAGCAGGATATGGGGGGTTGACGTCATCTGTCAGTGCTCCTCACGCTGTCGCGTAATCTGTCGTTCCAAATCGGTTAGGGCGTCTACCTGACGCTGCAATTCGTCTACCTGCTGCTCGAGCGTCTGGCGTTGTTCCAGCAGGTCCAGCTGCAACTGCAGCTGGCGGGTGCGTACCTCGATATACTGGCTGGAGCTGCAGGAGGAGCGCGTGCCAAGCGTGCTCAGGTACTCAAGAGCTCGTCGCAGTTGTTCAGGTGACTGGCCCGGTGTGCTCAGCAAGAGTGCGTGCAATGTCCTTTGCTGTCTTCGTTCTGCGTCAATAAGAAGCTTTCGCTTCTGTTCAAGTGTAGACGAAATATAACGATGTTCATAATTTAACCACTCAATCACCTGCGCGTCGTCAATATCGCAGGCTCGAGTTTGAACGTTATCGCTGGCTGCCGGACGCAGCACAGAGCGCTCCAGCAGCTGGCACCCTGCCAGAAGCATCATCAAGGTACAGAGTAAAAGCTGACGCATCGCTTCAGTGTTCCAGTGATGGTAATAAAAGACTGAATGCTACCCAGCCGTCGCTGTTGCGACTGACCTGCAGTTGAGCATTCAGCGCGTTGCTGGCCTGGGCCGCTATGCTTAATCCTATTCCTGAGCCCTTCAATGGGCCGCGCCGACGATTCTTGCCCTGATAGAAGGGCTCGAATAACTGCGGGATATCGGTGTCCGGAATCTGAGGGCCGGTGTTAGCCACTTCAAGTTCCAGTTCAGAACCGGTTTGGCAGGTTTTGATGCAGATAGTGCCGCCCTCATTCGAATAATGTACAGCGTTCGAAATCAGGTTCGCCAATATACGTTGCAACATATGCGCATCGGTGTCCCAAGCGTCGATATTATTAAGTTCCAGCTCAAGCTGCAATTTTTTTTGCTCGATCTGTAACTTGAAGGGCGCGATTATACGCTCGAGTAGAGAGTGTATTGCAACTGTTTCTATCTGAAGCCGGTGAGGCTGCTGTAAGCGATTGTAATCTAACAGTTGTTCGATTAACTCCTGCAGGGTAATGC
Organism: Marinobacterium maritimum; assembly: GCF_039523155.1. Taxonomy (NCBI): domain Bacteria; kingdom Pseudomonadati; phylum Pseudomonadota; class Gammaproteobacteria; order Oceanospirillales; family Oceanospirillaceae; genus Marinobacterium; species Marinobacterium maritimum. Next base: position 354,632 of record NZ_BAAAET010000001.1, read on the forward strand.
TATTTTGCTGAAGCAGGTGAACGATCTCGTGCTGGTTTTTAGTCAGGGGTCCAGCCAGCTCCTCTGATAAAATATCAGCACCTTCCCGCAGGGTCGTTAGTGGTGTTTTTAATTCGTGTGAAATATGACGCAAAAAACGGGCCTTGTCTTCTTCCAGTGCTGTCAGGCGTTCGGCCAGCCAGTTCAATTGTTCATTCACCTGGACCAGTTCGACCGGCCCCGATAGCTGGGGAGACGGGTTGCGTTCGCCTTCTCCCAATGCACGGATATGCTGGATGAGGTGCTGTACCGGACGGTTGATTCGGGCGCTGAAAAACAGAATCAGGATGGTAGAGGCCAACATCAGTGCAGATGCCTGCCAGCCTGTGCGCTGTTGCTCTGCCTTGACCTGTTGTTCGAGTTCGGCCAAGCGGGAATTGAACATCTGGTCGATGGCGCTGATCAGCTCCTGAGTGCTGGTGATCAGGCGGTCCAGGTCGGCCGGTTCGAAGTGTGGCGCAGCCTCATCCTCTGCCTGCAGGCTCAGGCTGTCCAGCAGGTCATCCAAATTGTTCGCTGTGGGCGACAGTTGTGGTGGGAGCCTGAGTTTCTGCAGCAGGGCGCGGTAGGCGTCCAGTTGCTGTTCGAGCCGGTTACGCAGCTCTGGGCGTTTAACGATCTCATACTGCCGCGCCGCGCGGGTGACGTCTTCGGCAAGAATGCGCAGCTCTTCGGTTTGCTGGCTGCTTTGCAGCATTTCACGGGCCAGTGTGCGGGAGCGCTCGGACTGATCAACCAGTGCGTTACCGGATTGAAAGATCAATATGGCCAGGGGAATGGCGGCAAGAAAGAAAGCCAGCAGTACCAGCTGCTTGAGTGAGTGGGTATGCCATTTGAAACGGATCATCAGTGTCTGTGTCGCTCAGCCAGTGTGGACGCGATTATTCCATTAAACAGACTCACCGTCAGGCAGCGGTAGCCATGTACCCAGTGATGCCGAAGGGCTTGTCTGGGCATCCAGCGCCTTAGCAAGTATTGTTCCTTTTGTTGGCAAGTCCTTTACTATCAGTAGGTTATTTATTTTTTGCCGGGTGTTGTTAGTATTTGTTGGGATTATACTGTCGGTAAATTGCATACACTTTGGTGTTTGGATTGACAAATACTTTATATTTCAATGACTTAAAATGTCTCTTTTTGGATACTTTCTAGTCGAGACGAAAACCCAGTCGAACGACGACCTGATAGTGGGCCACTTGACCGTCTGCAATATGTCCACGCATCTCTTTGACTTCATACCAGTTCAGGTGCTGAATGGTTTCGGACGCTTTGGCAATGGCTTGCCGAATGGCGTCGTCATGACTTTCCGTAGAGGAACCGGCGACTTCGACGATTTTATAGATATGGTCACTCATGTGAGCTCTCCTCTGTCCAGATTAAGTCTGTTGAGTCTAGTCGAGATAAAGCAGTCGCGCTTGGACGACAGCTTTAAAAAAGGGGGCGCTTTCGTTTTGATTTAAGCATCGAGCCGGTAGACTGTTGCGCTGAATATCAGATGCTCTAAACGCGTGTTTAAAATAACGGAGTGGGAGTTAATGCGGTGTAAATGGATATCGGCATGGGCAGTTGTAATACCCTTGCTGATAACGGGTTGCGGGCTGCAGTCGGTCAAGCCGGGAGAACGCGATCAGCTTGTGCGCGGTACGCTGAGTAAGAAAGGGGAGGGTTACCGTTTTTCCGTCTGTGGGGCGAAGGATACCCTGAGTGTTGAGGTGGCATCTGATCTGCTGAAGCGGGAATATGCGGCCCAGAGTATTGGCGAAGGTTGGCCTGTCTATGTAGAAGCGCAAGCCGCAGTGGGGGCGTCGCCGTTGGTGTTGAAGCAGCCCCTGGTGATCGGTGGTTCTCTGGCTGCTTGTGAGTACACCTTGCCCGCGATCGAGCTTAGGGCAGTATCCGACGATGGCAAGGTGATTCTCGACCTGAGAAAGCGCCATGTGCGCGTGCATTACCCGGGGCGTTTACTGCAGCTGGGATTTGAGCGGCCGGAGGCTGAGCGTTTGGCCAGGATGCGTCGTTGGCAGCAGACCATGGCGAGTGGTGGTGGTCGCAAGGAGCACCAATTGCTGCTTGAGGTTGAGGCCAAACCCTGTCGTGGCAAGTCCGGGGCCTGGTATGCCCTCAGCATGGAAGCGGAAATCAACGGCAATTATTCCCGCGGTTGTGCCCGGTTGGGTGACCTGGAGCACTGGCCGCTACGTGCCCTATACGTCACGCCTGAGACGATCAGTACTCGCCGTCTCAGTCTTGCCCTGGCGCGTGAGGGGCGCTTTCGTTTAACCGAAGATTATCTCAACAACCAGCCGGTGATTGAGTATCAGGGTCGCTGGGAGCGGAGCTCCTCGGAGCTGCTGAGTCTTTATCCCGAGGGGCTGGAGCTGCAGCCAATCCACTTCGGCCTGGATGCGGATGGCGGGCTTGAGCTCGAAGGGTTTCATCCGGCCTATGGTCGCTCACTGGAGCTGCAGCCTGCAGGTGACATGTTACGTATTTCCAGCGGCGAACTGGACTGGTGGCAGTGACCCGTCCGATGGCTGCTTCCTAGTCGTGCAGTAAGCGGTCCCGGGCGTCGTTGACTCGGGCCGCCAGCCAGGCACTGCCCTGGCGGTCCGGGTGCAATTTCTGAATCAGCTGGCGGTGAGCCCGGATAATCTCCTCACGACTGGCGCCGGGCTTGAGCCCAAGAACCTCCAGCGCTTCAGCGCTGCTCATTCTGCTGTTGCCGTTGGGCTTGCGCTGCTGTCGGCGTGACTGACCTTGCTGTTTTTTCTGCTGTTGCTGTGACTGCCACCAGCGTGCCAGGAACGGAAAAAAGCGTAGCAGCAAAGGCAACAGCTTTTTCAGGAAGGGCAGTGTCAGTGCGATCAAGGCCCCCAGCCAGTGCATCCGGCCGGTTATCGCCAGGAAGAGCAGGCCGATGATGACCAGCAGCAGAAAGATCTTCCAGCTGGCGCTGCGACGCTGCTCAAGCGGTTGCGCCTGCCACCAGTACCAACTGCCCAGGGCAATGATGGCGAAAAGTACCAGTCCTAAAGGGTGCATCCTGTCTCCAGCATTACAACGACGGACAGGTACTTTACCTCAGTGGGGGAAATTAGCCATGGCTGCCGATATAACGGTCACGCTTGCGCGCTTTCACCTTGTGGGTATCCACTAGTACCAGCCCGTCGATACAGTAGTTGAAGTCGGCGTCGATGCCGAAGTCAAGGAAACTGACCCCGCCCGGCTCGCAGAGTTCACTGTATTGCTTGTACAAAGTCGGTACGGATACGCCGAGAAAGTCGAGTTGCTCGCGCAACCGAGCGAAGTCTTCCTTGTAGTCGTTGCCCGAGAATAGCTGATGGATGGTCGCTTCGGCATCGCTGTCCAGCTGGTAGGGACTGCGTGAGCGGGCCAGCCAGGCCTGATCAGGGAAGTAATGCCGGTAGAACCAGACCAGCAGATCGCGAGCGCGCTTCGGATAGCTATTGCTCAGGCTGACGGGGCCGAACATGTAGCGTACTTCCGGGTGGCGACGCAGGTAGGCACCGATGCCGTACCAGAGATAGTCCAGTGAGCGCTTGCCCCAGTAGCGTGGCTGCACAAAGCTGCGGCCCAGCTCAATTCCCTGTTCGAAGATCTCGTCCATCTGTTCGCTGTAGTTGAACAGGGACTCGCTGTAGAGCTGATAATCCTTGCTCTGCATGCGTCGAGACCCCTCGCCGATGCGATAGGCGCCGGCAATCTCCAGGTCTTCTTCATCCCAGAGAATCAAGTGGCGATAGTACTGGTCGTAGCGGTCCAGGTCGCGTTTTTCGCCGGTGCCTTCGCCAACCGTGCGGAAAGCCACTTCACGCAGGCGACCGATCTCCTGCATCACCACCGAATCAGGATGGTAATTGAACAGATAGATTTTCTTGCCGTCTGAGGTTTCGCCCAGCAATTCGGCCTTCTTCAGCTCCTGCTTCAGTGCCTGGCGGCTTTGCGGGTGTGCGATGGTCTTTTCGGTCAGGAATAGCGGTGCCTTGTTTCGGGCGATACGGTACAGGTGTTTCTTCAGCAGCCTGGCCTTATCACGGTTGGAGACCGGGAGAGCATCGAGTTGGCTGAAGGCGATCGGCTCACCAATCCGCACCGGCAGGGTAACCGAGTGCTTGTTGAACATCTCACGGGCCAGCATCAGGGTCGACATCGACTTGTTGATGTAGGACAGGCCGTAAAACAGCGGGGAATTCTTGCCGCCGAGATACACCGGCAGGATCGGAGCGTTGGCCTTGCGCGCGAAATGGATAAAGCCACTGTTCCACTTGCCGTCCTTGATGCCTGTCAGGCCGGCGCGTGACACCTCGCCGGCGGGAAATACAATGACGGCTTCCTCGTTCTGCAGTGCATCGACGATACGGGCGATGTTGGCCTTGCGCGTGCTCTTGCCCAGGTTGTCGACTGGCAGGAACAGGTTTTCCAGCGCATCAAAATTCATCAGCACATCGTTGGCGATGATACGAACGTCCCGGCGAACTTCACCGACCAGCTTGAGCAGGGCCAGGCCATCCAGAGCGCCGAGCGGGTGGTTGGCAATAATCATTACACGCCCCGAGGACGGGATGTTCATCCGCTCCTTGTGGCTGACGGTGTAGCTGAAGTTGAAGTAGTCCAGGACTTCGTCGACAAACTCGAACCCGCGGGTGCCCTTGTGGGTTTCCAGAAAGCGATTGATCTCCTGCTCACGCACCAGGCGGCGAAGGCAAAAAAGGGTGGAGCGGCGGACCGGAGCGGGCTTGTGCGCAAACGCGGGGTATTTATTGACCAGTACCTGTTCTACATCGATTTGCATGTTCAGTCACCTCTATCAACTGACCCATACACTATGGCGATCAGGTGACAGCGGGGTGACTGAAAAATGACCGGGCGGTGACAGTCTGGTTAGCCTTCGAGGCTTTTCTGCCAGGGGTCCTTGTCTTCCTTGCGGCGTCCACGGTTCTTGCGACGGTCAGGGTTGCCGGGTTCGAAGCGGATATCCTGACGTCGGTCGGGCGTCTGACGTCGATCGGATGTTTTGCGTCGTTCACGGCCATTCCATTCTTGTTCTTCTGACATCGGCTTGCTCCAGGGCGAGTTTCATGCGTGAATATATACACTGTATAACAGAAGTGCCCCGATGAAACCTGCAAACCCCGCCTCCGATCCACAGCTTTCTGCTCGAAAAATCATCCACTTGGACTGCGACTGCTTCTTTGCGGCCGTGGAGATGCTGGAGCATCCCGAGTGGCAGGATATTCCTCTGGCGGTTGGCGGTGCTGCCGAACGGCGAGGTGTGATCTCCACGTGCAACTACCCGGCAAGAGCCTTTGGTATCCACTCTGCCATGCCCAGTGCGCGTGCGCTGCAGCTGTGCCCGAAGCTGAAGCTGGTGTCCGGCAACATGGCCCGTTATCGTGAAGTGGCTGATCAGATTTTTGCGATCTATCGCCGTTTTACCGACCTGATCGAACCGGTCTCGATTGATGAGGCCTATCTGGATGTGAGCAACAGCGCTTTGCTGGATGGCAGCGCTACGCGGATCGCCGAAGCCATACGGCAGCAGGTCAAGGAGGAAACAGGGATCACCGTATCGGCCGGTGTGGCACAGAACAAGTTCCTCGCCAAGGTGGCCAGTGACTGGAACAAGCCGGACGGCCTTTGTGTGATCACTCCCGAGCAACAGGCTGATTTTGTCGCTCAACTGGCGGTGAAAAAGATTCCGGGGGTGGGGCCGCGTACCCAGGAAAAACTGATGGGGCTGGGTGTTGGGACCTGTGCCGAGCTGCAGTCACTTTCGCTGGTCGAGTTGCAGAATCACTTCGGTCGTTTCGGTGAGCGCCTCTGGCAGCTGGCACGAGGTGAGGATACACGAGAAGTGCGTACCCACCGCGAGCGCAAGTCGATCAGTGTGGAGCATACCTTCAGCCAGGATCTGCCCGATCTGGCCAGTTGTCTCGATCAGCTGGAGTCGCTGATGGAGGATCTGGAGCAACGCTATGAGCGTCATCGCGAGTCCCGCCAGATTCTGGGAGCGGTGGTGAAGGTCAAGTTCAACGATTTTGCCCAGACCACGGCCGAGTGTCGTGCAGATCAGCCTCACAAGGGCGTGTTTGCATCCCTGATGGAGGAGGCCTGGCACCGTGGTGCGCGACCGGTGCGCCTGCTGGGGGTTGGTTACCGTCTGGGAGCGAAAGAGGGGGAGGCGGAAGCCGAGCAGCTTCCGCTGTTCTGATCAGTCAGCCTTGCGCTGCAGCGGCTGACCTTCGAACTTGATACCGTCCCAGCCACTCACCATGAAGTTGCGGATGTTGGCGTGATCGGTACCGTCCGGCGTGTTCAATACGTCACGGTAGAAGCGACCGAAGCAGGCCAGGGTCTGTTCCTTGTTCAGCTGCATCAGCTGGCCGAAACCGAAGATCTTGCAGGAGCCCTCGTTCTGGCCGGCTTCATTGAACACTTCGCCATTATTGAACGCGCAGGGCGCGTAGTCGAAGTATTCGCTGATCACCGCCTGGGTGTCTTCGAAATCCAGGTTTTCATCCTGGCCGATACGGGCGGCAAAGGCTTCCGGAGTCATTTCGTTATCCTCTTCAGATTATCGGGTCACGCAATTATGGCCGGGCATTATGCCGTCAGTGGCTGCCATTGCACAGGGCGGATATCGAGCTGCAGCAGCCGCTGCACCAGTTCGGTATTGGGCGCGGGCTCATCCTGTTGCTGACAGCGGCGAATCACGGCGCCACTGATATCGTCCAGCTCCAGAGGACGTCCCTTTTCACGGTCAACCAGCATCGAAGTCTTGATAGCATCAAATTGGCTGATCAGGGCAAACATCTCATCCACGTCAGCCGGTGTCAGCTCGACTTCATCCGCACGGGCAGCAACAGCCGTTTCCTGCATCATGGCATACACCGCTTTACCCAGAGCAGGATCCGCCGTCAGGCTGCGTGTATCCAGTCCGGTGAGGGCGCTGAGCGGATTAACGCCGTTATTGATCAGTAGCTTCTTCCACAACTCGTAACGGATGTTGTCAGTCACGCGAGTCGGGATCTGGGCCGCGTTCAGCGTCTCGGCCAGTTGCTCCAGTGCCGGATCGGGGGCTGCAATTCGCGGCCAGCGTCCCATCACCACCTGTGCCGGGCCTTTGGCTTCGATATGGCCAGGTGCGATGATATGGCCGCCGATGCGTACCGCCAGACCGCCCAGCGTACGCGTCTGACCAATCGTTTCGGCGATCAGGGGCTCGTTGTCGACACCGTTCTGAAGCGACAATACAGGGGTGTCGGCGTGCTTCAGCCATGGGCCGCATTCTGCCAGCCAGCCGGCGGTTGCGCCTGACTTGAGCGCCAGCATGATCAGGTCGTAATCGGCACAACTGTGCTGGGCTATCAGTGTATCCATGCTCATGGCATCCACCGCGGCGTTGAACTGCATTGCCTCATGCTCCACGGTCAGCCCTTGCTGCTGCATTGCCTCCAGGTGGGCGCCGCGTGCAATGAAGGTCACTGCATGGCCGGCTTCCAGCAGGCGCGCGCCGTAATAGCAGCCGATTCCTCCGGCGCCGATAATCAGAAACTTCATCCTGTACCTCCTTTGATCAGGAGGGTTGTTTGTACCCTAAATGATGCGGTAGATAAACCGTCTTGGGTGGGCGCGCGTAAGTGCATATATGCAACAGGAGGCAGGCGATGAAAATCTCACTTAGCGAAGTCAAAAAACAGTATGGGCAGATTGAACAGCTGGTGCTCAGGGCGTTTGAGAGCAGCATGTACCTGGTGCAGGTACAGCTGGCGCAACGAGAGGGGGTGCTGAATGTCTGTGACGACGAAGGCAGGATCATGCGCTTTACCAGCCAGCTGGACGCCAAGTTCCCGTTCAAGGGGCTAGGGATCACCGACACGGTGTTGCTGCATGAAAGCGCCTATAACGAGATGATCGGGATGCCAGGGGGTGAAAAGCCAGCGCCGTTAGAGGTCAAGCTGGCCAACCCGGATGATGACTGCTCCTGAGCAATATGGGGACTATAGTTGCCGAAAGAGGGCGGCGGCCAGTACACCGGCAGCGATGGCTGGCAGGGGCTTTCTGGTGAGCAGCATCATGATTGCTGTGGCCAGGAGTGCCAGCCGTGCCCCATTGTCACCGGCAACGGCCATGGGGGTTATCAACGCAACCAGTACCGACCCGGACATGGCGTTAATGAATTGCTTGACCCTGTAGCTGATTGGTACAAAGGACATGACATACACGCCACCCCATCGTGTAGCCAGGGTGACGAGTGCCATGGCCAGGATAATGACCATCGGTCCCATGCCGGCTGTTTCAATGCTCATCGCCTGACTCCATCCAGAAAGCACCAAGCAGGCCGCCGGCCAGTGCACCCACAATGACATGGCTGTTTTCAGGTAAATACCGGTAAGCCAGCAGGGATGAGCTTGCGGCAACCGACCAGATGACCAGCATTCTCGGGTTCTTGTCACCGCCAACGACCATGGCAAGCAGGAAACAGCCCATCACCATATCCAGTCCCAGGCTTTGTGGCTCCTGTATGGCACTGCCGAAGAAAATGCCCAGCCAGGTGCCCAGAATCCAGCAGGACCAAAGAGCGAGCCCGCCACCGAACAGCAGGCCCAGGCCCGGCTGTTCCTTGGTAAAGGCTTGCATGGCCATGGCCCAGTTGGCATCTGAAGCGACCATCATGACACCATACCGTTTCCCCGGAGGCAAATGCTGCAGCCAGGGGTAAAGGGTGGCCCCCATCAACAAATGTCGGGCGTTAATGGCAAACACAGTCAAGAGAACAGTGAACAGTGGCACCTGGGGACCCCACAGCTCCAGCGAGGCGAATTGAGATGCACCGGCAAAGACCAGGGTGCTCATCAAGACGCTTTCAGCTTCACTGAGTCCGGTTTGTATAGCGGCCAGGCCAAATGCGATGCCGAAGGCGATGACAAACAGGGAGATCGGAACCAGTTGCTTGAAGCCGGTCCAGATAAGTTGACGGCTGAGCTGGTGCAGCTCGGCGTGGGGGCTGTTCATGTTGACTCCAGGGAAGAAGACCTCGCAAAGCGAGGGAGTGGTATGTGTACGGTCCAAGTCCGTCTAATAGCGTAATCAACGGTTTGATTAATTTGGGGTCATGTCTGTTTCTGGCGTTGCGATATTACATAAAGAGGCAGGGGAAGAGTACTGAGCCATTTTCCGGATCGGGAACAAGGCGAAAACAAAATAGCCGGCACGAGGCCGGCTATTTGAAGGAAGGAGCTGTTCGGCTGCTCCGTTTAAGCGGTTACATGATCCGCATGCCCGGCTGGGCACCTTCGTGCGGCTCCAGAATCCACAGATCCTGACCGCCGGGGCCAGCAGCCAGTACCATGCCTTCAGACATGCCGAACTTCATTTTGCGCGGCGCCAGGTTGGCGACCATTACGGTCAGCTTGCCTTCCAGGTCTTCCGGCTTGTAGGCGGACTTGATGCCGGCGAAGACGTTGCGAGTCTCGCTGCCCAGATCCAGGGTCAGGCGCAGCAGCTTGTCGGCACCTTCCACGTGCTCGGCCTTGGCGATCCTGGCGACACGCAGGTCGACCTTGGCGAAGTCCGGGAACTCGATGGTATCGGCGATCGGTGCCTTGCTCAGTTCGGTCTCAGCGGCAGCCGGTTCGGCGGACTGAACCTGCGGCTGGGCCTGAAGGCTCTGTTTGGAGTCTTCGATCAGGGCTTCGACGGTAGCTTCGTCCACTCGCTGCATCAGCGGTTTGAACTTGTTGATCTCGTGGTCCAGCAGCGGCTGCTCGATTGCATCCCAGGCCAGGGTATCGATGTTGAGGAACTCGCATGCCTTCTCGGCCACTTCCGGCAGTACCGGTGCCAGGTAGCTGATGATCACGCGGAACAGGTTGATACCCAGGGTGCAGCAGTCCTGTACTTCCTGGGCGCGTGACTCATCCTTGGCGATTGCCCAGGGTTCGGCGCTGTCGATGTACTGGTTGGCCTTGTCGGCGATGTGCATGATCTCACGCATGGCGCGGCCGTACTCACGCTTCTCGTAGGCTTCAGCGATGCTGTGGCCGGCGGCAACGGCTTCATGATAGAGCGATGCATAGGTCAGCTCGGCGCCCAGCTTGCCATCGAATTTCTTCTTGATGAAACCGGCACAGCGGCTGGCGATGTTGACCACCTTGTTGACCAGGTCGGCGTTCACGCGCAGGCGGAAGTCGTCCAGGCTCAGGTCGATATCGTCGATACCGGAGCCCAGCTTGGCGGCGAAGTAGTAGCGCAGGTATTCCGGGCGCAGGTGCTTCAGGTAGGTCTCGGCCATGATGAAGGTGCCGCGAGACTTGGACATCTTCTGGCCGTTGACGGTCAGGAAGCCGTGGCAGAAAACGCCGGTAGGTGTACGGAAACCCGCACCCTTCAGCTCGGCCGGCCAGAACAGGGTGTGGAAGTAGGCGATGTCCTTGCCGATGAAGTGATACAGCTCGGCATCGGACCCTTCCTGCCAGTACTCGTCGAAGTCGACGCCGTTCTTGTCGCACCAGTTCTTGAAGCTGGCCATGTAGCCGATCGGTGCGTCCATCCAGACGTAGAAGTACTTGCCCGGTGCATCCGGGATCTCGAAGCCCCAGTAGGGCGCATCGCGGGAGATGTCCCACTCCTGCAGGCCGGATTCGAACCACTCGTTCAACTTGTGGATCATCTGGCTCTGCACGTGCTCGTTGACCCAGCCGCGCAGGAACTCTTCGAAGTCACCCAGCTTGAAGAAGAAGTGCTCGGACTCCTTCTCGATCGGGGCGGCGCCGGAGATGGCGGAATAGGCGTTCTTCAACTCGGTGGGCTGGTAGGTGGCACCACAGGCCTCACAGGAGTCGCCATACTGGTCTTTGGCGCCACACTTGGGGCACTCACCCTTGATGAAGCGGTCCGGCAGGAACATGTTTTTCACCGGATCGTAGGCCTGGGTGATGGTGCGGCGGTTGATATGGCCGGCATCACGCAGGCGCTCGTAGATCAGCGCGGAGAACTGACGGTTCTCTTCCGAGTGGGTGGAGTAGTAGTTGTCGAAGTTGACCATGAAGCCGGCGAAGTCGCGCTGGTGCTCGGCGCTGACCTGGTCGATCAGTTCCTGCGGGCTCTTGCCCATCTGGTCGGCCTTGAGCATGATCGGCGTACCGTGGGCGTCGTCGGCACAGACGTAGGTGCAGTTATGACCACGCTGTTTCTGGAAACGAACCCAGATATCGGTCTGGATATACTCGACCAGATGGCCCAGATGGATGGGGCCATTGGCATAGGGCAGGGCACTGGTGACGAGAATCTTGCGCTTGCTGTCGGACATCGTTGGCTCTGAGTCGGTTGAAAAATAAAGTGGATCATTCTACGCCTGATTGATCGCCGAATGAAGGCTGACAGCAGCTGTGCTAAAATCCGCCGCCCGAACGATCCTTGCCGATTTACCCTAGAGAACACAGAGGTTAGCCGATGGCCCTTCCCCGCGTGGAGCCTGAACAGTACGACGCCTTGCTGGCGGACAAGAAAGCCCGAATTGCCGCGCAGTTTGCCGAGTTCGATCTGCCCGAAATCGAGGTGTTTACCTCGCAGCCGGAGCACTACCGCCTGCGCGCCGAGTTTCGTACCTGGCACGAAGGGGATGACCTCTACTACGTGATGTTCGATGGCGACAAGCGCACTCCCGTGCGCCTGGACAGCTGTCCTATGGTGTCCGAGCGCATCCATGACGTGATGTTCAAGCTGCTGGACGTGATCCGCCCCGATCCTGTGCTGCGCTTCAAGCTGTTCCAGGTGGATTTCCTCAGTACCCTGTCCGGTGAGCTGCTGGTGAGCCTGCTGTATCACCGCCAGCTGGACGACGAGTGGGTCGAGCGCGTCAAGCCGCTGCGCGAGCAGTTCAACATCGACATCATCGGCCGCGCCCGCAAGCAGAAGATCCTGCTGGACCGCGATTTCGTCGTGGAAGAGCTGAACATCAAGGGGCGTGTCTATCGCTACCAGCAGACCGAAAACGGCTTTACCCAGCCCAACGGTCATGTCTGCGAGAAGATGATCGAGTGGGCGATCGATGCTTCGTCCCATGCTGGTGGAGACTTGGTCGAATTCTACTGCGGTAACGGCAACTTCACCTTGCCGCTGGCACAGAACTTCCGTCGCGTGGTGGCCACCGAGATCTCCAAGGTGTCGGTCCGCTCTGCCGAGTGGAACATCCAGGAGAACGGCATCGACAACATCGACGTGCTGCGCATGCCGTCGGAAGACCTGTCGCTGATCCTCAAGGGTGAAAAGACCAGCCGCAAGGTACAGGGGCTGGCGCTGGAAGAGTGCGAGTTCAGCACCGTATTCGTCGACCCGCCGCGCTGTGGCCTGGATGAGCATACCGTGGAGCAGATCTGCGAATATGAGCATATCCTCTACATCTCGTGCAATCCTGATACTTTGCACGACAACCTCCAGCAGATCAGCAAGACCCACAAGGTGGAGCGGTTCGCGATCTTCGATCAGTTCCCCTATACCGATCACCTGGAGTGCGGCGTCTACCTGACTCGCCGCTGAGCACACGGATCATGAAGGGAGGCTCCATGCTCTATTTCTGGCTGTCGCTGGCGTTCGTGGCCGGCATGATGATGCCGCTGCAGGCCGGGGTGAACAGCACCCTGGCGCTGCAGAGCAATGGTGCGCTCTGGGCTTCTCTGATCTCCTTTGCTGTCGGTACAGCCGCACTGTTGGGCGTAGTGCTGGCGATGCGCTATGACTGGCCCGTGGCCGCACAGCTGAAACAGGCCCCCTGGTGGGCCTGGACCGGCGGCTTCATGGGAGCACTGTTCGTCGCCACCGGTGCCTTTCTGGCGCCTCGCATTGGCGCCGCTACGATGATTGCGCTGCTGGTGGCCGGTCAGCTGATCATGTCGGTGATTCTGGATCATTTCGGCTGGGCCACTTTCCCGCAGCATGAAATTAATCTGGGGCGTATTCTCGGTGTGCTCTGCCTGCTGGCTGGAGTGGTGCTGATCAGGATGTATTGATCCATATTCCCGCGCTCTGTTGCGCATCCGGTGCGGGCTTGCTTCTTAACAAGGAAAGAAACGATGAAAAAACTGCGTTTGCTGCTGATTTCGCTGTTTGCACTGGTGCTCGTTGGCTGCGGTCATGGTTTTGAGGGCACCTACAAAATTGAGGTGTCCAGCGTGGGTGTGAACCTGGGCGACCTGATTCCGGATAACCGCCTCGTTATCGGCAGCGATTATCTGGAGTCCGATGGTGAGCGTACCGACATGGACAAGATCTTCGTGCGTGAAAGCGGCGGCAGTCGCTATCTGGTTTTCAAGGAGAAAGGCAAAGAAGAAGCCTGGAAAATCATCAATGACAAGACTCTGGAGCAGGGAAACGGCTTCGCCAAGGTGCGGATGAGCCGGGTGGACTGAGGCTCCCGGTGAGGCATCAGGTCACTCAGTCAGAGAAACCCTGCATGCATCCGCCTCCGCATCGGTGGGGGCAGCGGCCAGCTCGGCTTTGATCATGCTTATGAATGCTCGAATCAGCTCAGGGTCGAACTGTCCCTGATCCTGTTCTGATTCCAGAATATCAAGCGCCCTGGCCCTCGGCATCCCTCGCCGGTAGACCCGGTCCCCTGTCATGGCATCCCAGGTGTCGGCAATAGCCACGATTCTGGCCAGCAGTGGTATCTTGTCCCCAGCAAGCCCGTCCGGGTAGCCCTTGCCGTCCCAGCGCTCATGATGCCAGGCCGCGATCTCGGCGAAGGCTCTGAAGTGCTTGAGGGGCTTCATTATGGCCGCGGTCATCACCGGGTGTTTGCGCATCTCCCGATACTCTTCGTCGGTCAGGGCTGTCGGCTTATTGAGAATGGTGTCATGAATGCCGATCTTGCCAAGGTCGTGCATCAGGGCGCCTTTCTTCAATAATTCAAGTTGTACATCGTCCAACCCGATCTGCTGTCCGAGTCGAACCGCATAACGTGAAACGCGGCCAGAATGTGCTGCGGTATAGGGGTCCTTGGCCTGTAGAGCCTTTGCCAGTGAACTCAGCGTTGCCAGGTAGGTTTCTTCCTGTTCGCGCAACAACGACTGGATGCTGTCTGCCAGGTGGTTGATGCCGGCTCCGAGCTGGCCCACTTCATCGCTAGATCCATGCTTTACCCGGCTTTCCAGGTTGCCTGCCGAAAGAGCAAGGACGGTTTGGTGCAGGTGTTCGACCGGCTTGGTCAGCCGTTTGTAGATCAGCCCGCCAAGGGCTAGTAACAGCAGCAGACTGCTCAAGATGATACTGATCCACATTGACTGTTCGAAAGGGGCGTCGAAGCTGCTGATGGCAGCCTCCAGACCGGTAATGTCAATTTCAGCCTCAATGCCCGCGCGGGTACCATCGGGCAACATCATAGGGAGTAAATAGTCCCCCTTGAGTTTACCGGTCATTGGGTTGACTTCATGGGCCTCTCCCAAAGAGGTGAGGCCCTCGATAACGACGCGATAGTAGGGTGAATCGGCAGACATGTCCTTGGGGGCGCGATTGCCTGCACTGTGGGCGATGACCTCGCCCTGGTCGTTAAATGCATACAGCGCCAGTACGTTCAGTTGGTCACTGAAACGCGAGTGCTGGTTGAGATAAATGACCTCTTGCGCCAGCGTGCTGTCATCCAGTGTCAGCCGGCCCTGCTCAACATTGCGCTTGATCTGATCCAGGAGCAGGTGGATTTTCTGATCTGCCTGGTGCAGAAAGGCCGTTTCGATCGTATGGTCGGTTCTCGATGACAGCAGCAACCCATTGAGCAGCATGACCCCAATGGCAAAGAGCAGAAAGCGCCAGGACAGGGAAAGATGGGGGCGATGACGCAGGCCAGTTGCTGCAATAGACCTTGTCGACATGAGGCTCCCTCCTTTCCGATGTTTTATTCAGCCAATAGCATGAGACCATATGGAGCTTAGACCATGCAGAGCCCAGGCGGCCACGGATCCTGTCATTGCTCCTGTATGAGGGGGCGTTCAGCCCTTGAAGCCCTTGCCGACTACATACACCTCGCGTGAACGGGCACGGGAAGCATCAGGCTTGCGGATCAGCACGGTATCGAAGTGTTCACGCACCTGTTTGACGAATTCTTCGTAACCTTCGCCCTGAAACGCCTTGGCTACAAAACTGCCCTTGGGTTTCAGCACCTGCTGGGCCATATCCAGCGCCAGCTCAATCAGGTAAATGGAGCCAGCCTGGTCGGCGGATGCCACGCCGCTCAGGTTGGGCGCCATATCGGAGATCACCACGTCAACGGGGCGGCCGTCGATCACGCCCATGATCTCGTTGAACACGCTCTCTTCAGTGAAGTCACCCTGGATGAAGTCCACATCGGGCAGAGCATCCATCGGCAGGATATCGGAGGCGATCAGCTTGCCCTGTTCGCCGACCAGCTGGGAGGCGATCTGTGACCAGCCGCCGGGGGCCGAGCCCAGATCGATGACCAGCATGCCGGGCTTGATCAGTTTGTCCTTGTCGTTCAAGGCCAGCAGCTTGTAGCTGGCACGCGAACGGTAGCCATCCTTCTGTGCCTGTTTAACGAAGGGGTCGTTGACATGCTCTTTGAGCCAACGGGCGCTGCTTTTGGAACGGGCCATAGTGTACAGGAACCATCATTGTGACTGAGTCGCATATTGTACGTGCTGGCCTGGTACCACGCCAAGGGCCGACTGACTTCACCCGGGAGCGGGGCTATAATGCCGCCACAATTCAAGGCGGGACTGGCATGAAACTGGATCTGATCAAAAAGCTGCAGCAGAAAAAATATCGCACTGAAACCGGCTGCTGTCTGGTGGAGGGGGAGCACCTGGTGCTGGAGCTGCAGAAAGCAGCCATTCATCAGCCGACGCTCAAGGCTGCAGAGCTTTATCTGACTGATCAATACGCCGATTGGCAAACCGAGTTCAAGGTGCATGAAGTCACTGGCAAGCAGATGAGTGCCATCAGTGCCACCAAGAGCCCCCAGGGCATCGTGGCGGTGCTGCCGATGGCGGCGATTCAGCCGGCTTCAGGTAAACCGGAAGTGGCGATCTATTTTCACGAAATCCAGGATCCGGGCAATCTGGGCACAATCCTGCGTACCCTGGCCTGGTTTGGCGGTTACCGCTGTTTGCTCAGCCCCGGCAGTGTTGACCCGTTCAACCCCAAGGTGATTCGTGCCAGCATGGGCGCGATTTTCCATGTGCCGCTGGAGCTGGATGTGTCGCTGGATAGCCTGGGCGAGCGCTACGAGCGCATCGGCTGCCTGGATATGCAGGGTGATGCGCTCAGCTCTGAGGCCTTCAAGGCCTGTGACTGTTACCTGTTTGGTAATGAGGCGCGAGGGGTGCCGCGTGACCAGCTGGAGCAGCTTAATGCCCGGGCATTCACCATACCGGGGGCGGGGTTGATCGAGTCGCTTAATCTGGGCACGGCGGTCAGTCTCAGTGTCTATGAACGCCAGCGCTGAATATGGCTATCGCCTGCCGGCCGTCGACAATTCACCATGGCGTAGGAGCTTGCCTTGCAAGCGATTACATCGCTTGTGGGCTTGCCTGCCATCTCGCAAGCCTCTGCCGTTGGCCTGATCGTCGATGAAAACCGGTGTTGAGCGCGATCCCTTTCAACAGCCGGTCATCCGTCATCTGGCCTGGCTGTGTCGCGCTCCTCAGCTGTACCGTGGCGCACTGACCTTCGATCCGGTCGACTGGCTGCCAAACGACTATCTCCAGCAGTTGCAGTATTGGGATCGGCACCCTGAGTCCATGCCTGATCTGCTGCGGCAAGCAGCACCTCGTCGCCTGGGATTGTATTTCGAACAGCTTTACGCCTGCCTGTTGCAAGACCTGCTCGGCTGGCCGCTGCTGGCGCGCAACCTTCAGGTCCGGGATCAGCAGCGTACGCTGGGCGAGCTGGATTTTCTGGTGCGCAATCCGCAGACCGGTGACGTGGAGCATCATGAGATTGCGGTCAAGTTCTATCTGGGGCATACCGATGCCGAGACCCGGCAGCCGTACTGGTTCGGTCCCAACAGCCGGGACCGGCTGGATTTGAAAACCGCACGCCTGCTGCAGCACCAGACCCGGTTAGCGGCACAGCCTGCTGCACAGCCTGTGCTCGAGTCACTGGGGCTGCAGGCTCCGCCCACTCCGCGCATCTTCATGCCGGGCTATTTGTTCTATCCCTGTCAGGGCAAGTTGCCGGCACCGGAGCAGGCTGATCCAGACCATGGCCAGGGGCGTTGGTGTTATGCCAGTGAGGTATTGGCACTGGAGCCTGAAGGCTGGGTGGTGCTGCACAAGCCGCACTGGCTGGTAGACTGGCAGCAGCCCGAGGCGCCGCTGCCGGGCAGACTGTTGCAAGCAGCGGCCGAGGTGCAGCAGTCCGGCCGTGCCTGCCTGCTGGCCCGAGTGGTGGCGGCCCCAACCGGCTGGGTGGAGGTCGAGCGTCTCTTCGTGGTGCCGAACAACTGGCCCGAGGTGCCCTCAAAAGGCTGAAGGGATGGGCGTCATGGCCGGCCAGACATGACCGAGCAGAGCGATCAGTTCGGCGTGGTCCTGAATACGCTCGATCGACTTGATCTCTCGACTGTCTTCCAGCGTGAATGGCCGGGGGGAATCAAGCCTGGCGCCCAGCCGGTTGGTGATCAGAGCCAGCTTCGGCTGATCCAGGTTGTCACCTCTCCCGGTTACCAGTGCCAGCTCTCCACCGCTCAACTGCACCAGTGTCCCTGGTGCGAATATACCCATCACATCAATAAACAGACGCGCCAGTGCGGCATCTATGGTGCTGCCGCGTTGTTGGAAAATCTCGCGCAGGGCATCGCGAGGCAATACCTGATTACGATAGGCGCGCGGACGGATCATCGCTGAATAGCAGTCGGTGATCGCCAGCAGACGGGCATCCCGGCAGATGTTGTTGCCAACCAGGCCTGCCGGGTAACCACTGCCATCAATCCGCTCATGGTGTTGCAGCACCGGTAACAGCCAGCGTGACTCGGTCACTTCTCGCTGCAGCAGCAGATCGTAAGCCTTTTGCGGATGTTCATCGATGATCTGCCGTTGCTGCGGCGTGAGAGGAGAGGATTGTTCGAACAGCTCCTGCTGAAGCTCATACATGCCCAAGTCATGGGTCAGTGCCGCGGCAACCAGCGGGAAGCGATCCAGCGGTCCCCGCCCCATGCGACAGCTGGCCACCTCGCACATCATGGCCGCGTGCAGCGGGTGCACCAATCCGTGGGGCGCTTCGACAATCAGTTGCATGGTGCCGAGCATGGCATCCGGGTTTTCTTCGCAGACCGCCTGGATATCAAATACCAGTTGCATGATCCGGCGGATGAACGCACTGCCAGCCTCTTTTTGGTGGCGCAGTTCGAAGGTGTCCTCCAGTCGTTCGAGCAGCGTATGAGTGATGACGAAGGTGCCGGCCTTCAGGGTCGCGCTTTTCGGCTCCTCGCTTGGGGCGAAAACGCCCGGGTGCGTCGAGCGGTAATAATGCGCCTTTATGTTAAGCAGGCTTTCGATCTGCTTTTCGCTGCGGATCAGTGTGCCTTCGGTCAGTAGCAGCGTGCCCTGTGGGCTATAAACAGACCAGGGCAGACGTGAGCCAATTCTGAGTTCAAGGCCAGTCAGCGTGCGCTTGATGGTGTCGGGTTCCATGCAGGTCATTGAGCGTCCAGGTTGCCAAAGTGTCACCAATAGGAATCAGCTAGCATCTCTGAACAGGGGCGCGGATGCATTGTTTCAGGTCAGGGTCTGGGTGCGGCGTGTGAACAGCACTGACAGTGCCGGAAATTGTATTAATAGAACAGCGGTCTAATTTACATCCATGCATGTATGGATGTAAAATCCTGCTTTGCCTTTCAGTCATCAGGAATCTTGTGATGAAGACATTAGTTGCCCAAGGGCGTGTACTCTTGCTGACCTGCATGGCGCTGGTGCTGAGCGCATGCAGTGATGAGACCCAGAAATCAGCTGCAGGCGCACGCCCGCTGCCGCCGGTCATGACAGATGTATCCCTTATCGAGCGTCAGGATCTGTCACTGGACAAGACCTATTCCGCTTTGCTGCGCAGTGACAACGAGGTGACTCTGGTGGCTCGAGTCACAGGCACGCTGCAAACGCGTCAGTTTGAGCAGGGTGATCAGGTCAGTAAGGATCAGGTGCTCTATACCATCGAACCTGAACACTATGAGGCACAGGCCAGGCAGCGTGAAGCTGACCTGCAGAGCGCCAAGGCCGAGCTGGCTCGTGCCGGCCGTGACGCAGCACGTTATGAATCGCTGCTCAAGCGCAGCTCGGTAAGCCGTCAGCAGTACGACCAGGCGCTGGCTGAACAGCAGGTGGCCCGGGCCAAGGTTGCCCAGGCCGAGGCGGCACTGGCGAGTGCCCGAATTGATCTTGGTTATACCCAGGTGACGGCGCCGGTTTCCGGGCGCATCGGCCTGAGTCAGGTCAATCTGGGCAATTTGGTCAATGCCGGTACCGAGCTGGTGACGATCACTCCGCTGGATCCGCTGGAGGTGCGCTTCCAGATGCCGCTCACGGATGCGCTTGAACTGCGCAGCCAGCTTGAACTGGACGAACTGAACCGAATTCATGCCAGCCTGGAGGTCGGCGGTCGTGAAGGTAAGCCTGCGACTCGTTTGCAGGGAACGCTGGACTTCCTCGGGGTGCGTGTGGACCAGCGGACCAGTACAGTGCAGGCCTCTGCCAGCTTTGCCAATCCTGATGCCAAGGTGCTGCCGGGTCAGTTTGCGCGGGTCAGCATTGAGGGGCTGATGCGTTATAACGTGATTGCCGTGCCGGAGATCGCCGTGACTCAGGGACTGATGGGGCCGCAGGTGTTCGTGGTCGATGAAGAAGGCAAGGCCCGTGCCCGCACCGTAGAACTGGGGGAAGTGGCCGGTGATATGCAGATTATCCTCAGTGGCCTGGAAGCGGGCGACACCGTCGTCAGCGGTGATCCCTCCGGCGTCAAGCCGGGTACACCGATCAACGCCCGTGCCGACCAGGCGGCCAAGCAGGGTGATGACGCATGAGTTTCGCCAACTTTTTCATCAAGCGACCGATCTTCGCCACGGTGCTGGCGATCATCCTGACATTGGTCGGGATGGTCAGCTTGCGCGTGTTGCCGATCGAACAGTACCCGAGCGTAGTGCCGCCCAGTGTCTCTGTCCAGGCGGTGTTCCCGGGGGCCAATGCCGAAACCGTGGCCCAGACCGTCGCTGCACCCTTGGCTGAAGCGATCAACGGTGTCGAGGACATGATCTACATGACCTCAACCAGTGCGGATAACGGCCTGATGAGGCTGGAGGTGTCGTTCAACATCGGTACCGATGGCGACCAGAACACCGTCAACGTCAACAACCGGGTGCAGAGTGCTCTGTCGCAGCTGCCGGACTCGGTGCGTGCGCAAGGGGTCAAGGTGGAGCAGCGTTCTACCTCTATTCTGCTGCTGCTGGCGCTGACTTCACCTGAGGGTGACTATGACAATATCTACATGCAGAACTATGCCACCCTAAACATCCTCGACGAACTGCGCCAGATTCCAGGTGTTGGTGCGGCTGAGGTGCTGGGTGGTGGCGAGTTCGCCATGCGCGTGTGGATGGACCCGGAGAAACTGGCACAGTATGACCTGACCCCGACCGAAGTGGCGCGCGCCATTCGTGCGCAGAACACCGAGGTGCCTGCGGGTAACCTGGCCGGTACGCCGCAGAGCGACCCGCGTGCCTATACCTATACGGTCAATGCGGGCGGGCGTCTGTCCAGTGCGGATGATTTCCGCAACATCTATTTGCGTACCAACCCCGATGGTTCCTCACTGCTGCTGAAGGATGTGGCGCGAGTCGAACTGGGTGCCTCCTTCTATGGTGTTGAGGCACGCCTGAACAGCGCCACCATGGCGCCCATCGTGATCAACCAGCAGCCGGGCGCCAATGCGCTGGAAACCGCTGATGCGGTCAAGGCCAAGATGGCTGAGCTGTCAGGCCGTTTCCCGCAAGGGCTGGAATATGAAGTGCCGTATGACACCACGCTGTTCATTACCGCGTCCGTGGATACGGTTGTGAAGACGTTTATCGAGGCCTTCCTGATCGTCGGCGTGATTCTCTACGTGTTCCTGCAGAACTGGCGCTTTACGGTCATTGCCATGTCGGTGGTGCCGGTGTCTGTGGTGGCCACCTTTGCCGGCTTTTACATGTTTGGCTTCTCGTTGAACCTGCTGACCCTCTTTGCGTTGGTACTGGCGATCGGCATCGTGGTGGATGACGCCATTCTGGTAGTCGAGAACGTCGAGCGTGTACTGGCGGAAGATGAAAATATCAGTGTCCGAGATGCGACCGTGCTGGCGATGAAAGAGGTCGGTGGACCTGTTATTGCCACCTCTTTCATCATGGCGGCCGTGTTTGTGCCGGTCGCTTTCCTGGGCGGTTTTACCGGGCAGATCTACCAGCAGTTCGCACTGACGATCGCGATCTCAGTGGCCTTCTCGGCGTTGATGGCGTTGACCTTTACGCCTGCGCTGTCGGCGGTATTCATCAAGCACCACAAGCCCGGTGAACATGAAAGCGGCTTCATGCGTGCCTTCCATGCCCCCCTGCGCTGGTTCGAGCGCGGCTTCAGTGCATTGACTGCATTGTTCACCCGCATCGTGGATGTACTGGTACGTCGCTGGGTACTGGCCCTGTTGCTGGCCGCCGGTTTCAGCTACGGCTCCTGGTGGATGTTCGCGAATACCCCGACGACGCTGGTACCTCAGACCGACCAGGGTATCGTGCTGGTCAGTGTGCAGCTGCCGGACGCGGCATCATTGGATCGTACCAATGATTACATGGATGCTGTGAGCCATCAGGTTCAGGAGATTCCGGGTGTTGCGCATGTGGCGGCAGTGGCCGGCTATGACATCCTGACCAGTGCCGTGAACAGTGCCCGAGGCGTGATGTTCGTCAGTCTGGTGCCCTGGGAAGAGCGTGACCTCAAGGTGGATCAGTTGATCGGTCAGGTGATGCAGATCGGTGCCCAGACGCCGGGCGGCAGCGCGATTGCCTTCAACATGCCACCGATCATGGGGCTGTCGACCACCGGTGGTTTCACCGGCTACCTGCAGTCCTACGCAGGCGCTTCGCCGGAAGAGCTTTATCAGGCATCGCTGAAGGTCATGCAGGCGGCCAACCAGCACCCCGCGTTGAATCGGGTGTTCACCACTTTCAACGTGAACGTGCCGTCCTACCGTGCTGATATTGATCGTCAAAAGGCGCTGAGCTACGGCGTGGCACTGGAAGACCTGAATGCGACTCTGTCCAACACCCTGGGTAACGGTTTCGTTAACTACTTCAGCTATCAGAACCGCAATTTCCAGGTGTTCCTGCAGAACGAGGACGCATACCGTCAGAAGCCGGATGACCTGAAAACCATCTTCGTGCGCAGCAATAGTGGCGAACGTATCCCGATGTCCGAGCTGGTCACTCTGGAGCGCCAGGTAGCACCGGCGGTAGTATCTCGTTTTGGTGTCTACCTCGGTGCTCAGTTCCAGGGTGGTCCGGCAGCAGGATACAGTTCCGGCCAGGCTGTTGCGGCGATGAATGAGGTGGTGCAGGAAACCCTTGGCGATGACTGGGGCATGGGCTGGACAGGTACTGCCTATCAGGAAACCACTGTAGGTAATACGGCCTCACTGGCCGTGGGCTTTGGTATCCTGATGATGTTCCTGATCCTGGCAGCCCAGTACGAGAGCTGGTCACTGCCGTTGGCGGTACTGACCGCAACTCCCTTTGCCTTCTTCGGCGCTGTGGGCGGCATCATGATGCGTAGCCTGGAGGTCAGTGTCTACGTCGAGATTGGTGTGCTGGTGGTCGTTGGTCTGGCAGCGAAAAACGCCATCCTGATTGTCGAGTTTGCCGAGCTGCAGCGGCGTGAGTTCGGCAAGTCGATCCGTGAAGCGGCCGTTATCGCGGCGGAGCTGCGTTTCCGTCCGATCATCATGACCTCGCTGGCCTTTATCCTGGGCACTGTGCCGCTGGCGCTGGCCACCGGCGCCAGTGATACCAGCAGTCACCATATCGGCACGGCGGTCTCCGTGGGCATGGCGTCAGTCGCGATTATCGGCAGCTGCTTCGTGCCGACCTTCTATGCGATGATCGCGTCGATATCCGACTGGATCAGCCGCAAGCGGGGTGTGGCTGAAGCGCACTGAGAGATGATGCAATGAATCAGGGGCCGGTCACTGACCGGCCCTTTTGCGTTCAGGGCCGGTGAAACTGGATATTGAGATGTCAGAGCGCCAGCAGGCTGCAGCAGAACAGGGAAAGCAGGGAGTTTGGGGGCAGGGGGTGATCAGGCGTTGCGCAGCAGATGCAGCAGGTTTTCAACCATCTGGGTACCACGGGCCTCGAGCGAATAGAGCTCGGGGTGGCGCAGCCAGCCATTGAACAGGCCGGTCAGCGTTGCATAGAAAAGGTCTGTCGCGGCCTCAGGGCTCAGGCTGGCCAGCTGCCGGTTTTCGGCGGCCAGCTGGAAGTACTTCAGCAATACGCTGTTGATATCCTGGGAGATCTCTTCCTGCATCGCCTGAGGATCGATATCGCTGAAAAACTCACAGCGATACATCAGGATGAAGTGAACGCGCTTGTTGCGTGGCTGTTCCGCCCGGGCAAACCCCTTGATGCAGGCCTGGCGAATGGCTTCCAGTGGGCAGTTGTCGGCCACGGAGTCGTCGACTTCATCAAACAGGTTTTGAAAGGGCATGTGGACGCGTTCAAGCATGGCGTGGAAGAGGTCGGCCTTGTTCTTGAAGTGCCAGTAAACGGCGCCTCGGGTCATGCCGGCGTGGCGCGCAATCTGTTCCAGTGACGTACGGGCAACGCCGTGCTCCATGAACATCTCTTCAGCTGCATCAATTAGCGCTTCGCGCGTTGCGGCGGCTTCTGCCTTGGTGCGTCTTGCCATTGCTTCAAAATCCCATAAACCTGTACAAGTAATGGGGGCTAGTTTATCGCACGGGTGAACGAAAGAACATCTATACATCTTTGTCTGTATGTTTTGTTGGCAGTGCCCTTTCCAGAATTAACATATCTTTACGCTAAATTAACCCTTGTTTAAGTAAGGGGTGGATACACTGAGGGACTTGCCGAATCCAAGCTGTTTCAGTCTAAGGATGGTCCCCATGAGAACGTATCTATTACAAGTGCATCGCTGGTTGGCGTTGCTCCTGACCCCCCTGTTTTTACTCATTGTCCTGACCGGCATGGTGCTGGCGCTCAAGCCGGTTGTGGCCGATCTGACGGCTGCTCCCTACGCCGGGCCGGTTGCGGTGAGCGATCTTGTGGCGCTGTTGAATGCTCAGCCTGACAGCCTGTCAGTAGTAGGTGTCGAGCGTAGTTCGACCCAAGGGCAGTGGATACTGCCAGGCAGCGGGGAATTCCGTCTCGCCGATGGGGCAAGAGTCGGTAGTGGTGCCGATGCCGTTGGCAACTTCTTTGCCTGGGTCAAGAGCCTGCACAAGGATCTGTTGATGGGGGCGGGCTGGCTGGTGGAGTGGGTCACCTACGCCATGGTGGCGATCATGGTGGCGGGTGTGTTGCTTGGCTGGCCGAAATTCCGTCATTCACTGATCGGCTGGCACCAGTGGCTGGGCGTGTGGTTGTTGCCGCTGGCGATTATGCTGCCCCTGACGGCAGTGCTGATGTCATTGCATATAGGGCGCCCGGATCTGGGACTGCAGCGCGGTGCAGAGCCAACATTACTGGAGCGGGGACTGCAGCAGGCTGCGGCCGAGCATAACCTGTCAGAGCTGGTCAGTGCGCGTCGCTTCAAGGCGGGGTCGGTATTGATCCAGACGCAGAGTCAGGCTCTGGTGGTGAGCGGTGACCAGATAACGGCCATAGATGTGGCATCAAACCTGCCCAAGCAGCTGCATGAAGGGCTATGGGCGGGGTGGATTTCCGGTGTTTTCAATATCCTGGTGGGCGGCCTCGTGTTGGGCCTGACCCTGAGCGGTGGTCTTAGCTGGTGGCGCCGTCAGCGTGCAGCCGGAGCCAGTCAGATTAAGGATGGCGCTCAGGTACTGGTGGTATTTGCCAGTCAGACCGGCACGGCTCAGGGGCTTGCAACCGCCACGGCGGGCTCGCTTGAGGCTGCCGGTATTGCGGTGGATCAGGGCTCGATCGCCGCGTTCAGCCCGGCGGACTGGAGGCGTTACCGGCAGGTACTGGTGATTGCTTCGACCACGGGGGAGGGCGAGTTGCCCGAAATGGCGCGTGGCTGGGTCAAGCATCTGCGACCCGAGGCCCTGAGCGGTGTGCCGTTCAGTCTGCTGGCGCTGGGGGATCGTCGCTATGAGCACTTCTGTGCAGGCGGACACCAGCTCGGCGAGACCCTGCTGGCTGCAGGTGCAGCAGAACAGCTGCCCCTGCATGAAGTCGATGGTGACCCGGCTGGTGAATGGACGGTCTGGTTGCAGCAGTTGGCAAACCTTCATGGCTGGGTGCTGAAAGCCGAAGGTGTGGCGCCTCAGCGTCAACGCTGTCAGGCCCGCTTGATCGAACGGGTACGCCTGGATGCTGAAATGGGTGATGATAGCCCGCAGAGCTACAGCCTGATCTTCGAGGTGCCTGATGAGGTGATGTTTGAACCGGGTGACCTGTTCCAGTTTCTGCCAGGCGCTGATGCGGCGCCGCGGACCTATTCCGTGGGTTCTGCCGCAGCGGTGACGCCGGGTCGGATTCGCCTGACGGTCGGGTTGTTGCGCTATCTCGATGATCAGGGCAACGAGGTGCTGGGTCTGGGCAGTCGCGAGCTGTGCCTGAACTGGCCTCTGGGCGAGGCGCGGGAGATCGAGCTGGTGGCACACCCGGGTTTCAATCCTCCCCAGGACAGCGAGCAGCCACTGATCATGGTCGCGACCGGGTGTGGCATTGCGCCCTTTATCGGCTTTCTCGAAGCGCGTGCCGCCGCTGGCCGTACTGGGCCGGTATGGCTGTTGTTCGGCAACCGCCATTATGAAGGTGACTATCTGTATCGAGTGCAGATTGAGACCCTGGTGGAGCAAAAGGTCATTTCCGAGCTGGATACCGTGTTTTCTCGCGACGGTGGTCCCCAGCGCTATATTACCGAGCGGCTTGAGCAGTGCGGCGACAAGCTGCTGGAGTGGGTCAGCCGGGGGGCAAGCCTGTACATCTGTGGTCGCGCCTCTACCCTGGGTAAGGGGATTGATGAGGTATTGGTCAGACTGCTGCAGGGGCAGGGTATGACCCTGGACGGTGCTCAGGCCGAACTGGCCCGCTGGAGCGAACGTGGCGTGATGCATCGGGATCTTTTCGACTGATCGGGTGAGACTCGGGGCGGTTGTCCGCCCCGGTTGTTGCATTCGATCAATTATCCGCAACAAATTATCCCAGCATGGCAGCATTTCCGGCGTCAGGTCTCTAGAATAGTCTGGCAAATGGATTTGAAACCCGATCAGCTGCCATGTATCGACATTTCTCACCGTATATTCTTGCCGCATTGCTGTTGCCGGCGTTCACGGCTGAAGCCGAAATTCGCCGTATTGAGCACCCCGACGGTCGGGTGGAATACACCAATCTTGCGCCCCGGCAGAAGGCTGATGTTGTCAGTACCTACTATAAATATCGCAGTCCCAACGGCGTGTTGTCTTTCAGTGATGCCAAGCCCAATGGCGTTAAATACGAAACGATCCGCTTTGACTGTTTCGCCTGTCGGGTGGACTCCGAGGTCAACTGGGAGACTACGCCGCTGTTCACTGACCGTTACCGCCCGGCGATCGACCGTATAGCGGCATTGCACGGGGTCGACGGGGCGCTTGTGCGAGCCGTTATTCATGCGGAGTCAGCGTTTAATCCTGAAGCTCGTTCTCGTGTTGGTGCTCAGGGGTTGATGCAATTGATGCCGCAGACCGCTGCCGAGCTGGGTGTCAGCAACCCCTTCGACCCGGAACAGAACATTGATGGTGGAGTGCGTTATCTGGCGATGTTGCTGGAGCGCTATAACAAGGATATGAGTCTGGCGACAGCAGCTTATAACGCCGGTCCCGGTGCCGTCCAGGAGTATGGCGGCGTGCCGCCCTATGCCGAAACCCGGGCCTATGTGAAACGTATCGCGATCTTGCAACGGCGTTATCAGGCCGCCAATTAAGCGCGGTCAGACATAAGGAGGGGCAGAGGCATGCAGGATAAGCTGACAGGAATGCTGATCGGGCTCGCCGTGGGGGATGCACTGGGGGCCAGTGTTGAATTCATGGCGCCGGGCAGCTTCGAGCCGGTGACCGGCTATCGTGGTGGCGGTCCTCATGGGCTGGAGCCCGGCTACTGGACTGATGACACTTCGATGGCCCTTTGCTCGGCTTACAGCCTGATCGAACGCAAGGGGTTTGACCCCCATGACCAGATGGACCGTTTCGTTCGCTGGTTCCGCGAAGGCTACTGCTCATCGACCGATCGCTGCTTCGATATCGGCAATCGCACTCGCAGCGCCTTGCTGCGTTACGAGCGTACCGCAGACCCCTTCGCCGGCGAGGAGTCGACGGACCAGGCTGGTAATGGCACCTTGATGCGGCTTGCGCCTCTGGTGATCCATGCCTGCGACCGTCCCGAACTTCCTGCGCTGGCGGCAGAGCATGCGCGCCTGACCCATGCCGACCCCCGCTGCCTGGACGCCAACCGTGCCTTTGCGTTGATGCTCAAGGCGGCATTGACGGCTTCGAATCCATCCGAGGTTTGGCAGGATCCAGAGTTGACGGAGCTTCTGCCTGAGCTGGATGCTGAGGTCATCGGTGTTTGCCTTGGCTCCTTCCTGGAGCGAGAGCCTCCTTCCATACGCGCTACCGGTTATGTGATTGACTCGCTGGAGGCAGCCCTCTGGGCGTTCAGCCACAGTGACAGTTTTGAGCAAGGTATGCTGAAGGCGGTCAATTTGGGCGAAGATGCCGACACGGTGGGTGCCATCTACGGCCAGCTAGCCGGCGCTTACTATGGGCAGGTAGCGATTCCGGTTGACTGGCGGCGTCAGCTACACGGCTATCAGATGCTGGTAGCGCTGGCCGAGCAGCTGGCAAATACCTGATCGTCAGGCTGTGGTGCACTTTGCTGTTGGCGGAACTCACTGGGAGTCATTGTCTCGTGTGCCTTAAATGCAGTGGCAAAGTTGGCCGCACTGCTGTAGCCCACCTGTGCTGCGATGCTTTCGACCGACAGTTGGCTCTCGGCCAGCAGTCGTTTCGCCTGTTGCAACCTTAGCTGCCTGATGTAGGCAAATACGGTCAGGCCCAGCCGCTCACGAAACAGCTGCGTCAATTGCTTCTCATTGCTGCCAATCGATCTGGCCAGTGCCTTCAGGGAAATGGGGGCGGCAAGGTCCTCTTTGATCTGTCTCACCGCGGCGCTCAGCAGTACCTCAGATTCCGATTGGGGTGTTTGCAGGACTTTGTCATTGTTGCTTTCACGCATTTCACGCTCATGGCGCAACTGGGCATGTATGCGGGCCAATACCTCTTCAGGAGCACAGGGGTTCGTTATGAAGTCCACCGCGCCCAGTCTGAAGGCTTCCAAACGAACCTCCAGCGTGCTGCTGCAGGCTAAGACAATGACCGCAGGGAGCTGGTAGTTGACCGTTTCATGCAGCCTGCGAAAGATCGAAAAACTGTCCGCAGTACTCGTCGATGTCTGTATCAGGATCAAGTCGGGCTGCAACGTCACAGCCATCATGTACCCCTGTTTTGTCGAGGTCGCGTAGGAAACACGAAACCTGTTGGCGCGCAGCAGGCTGGTCAGGGGTTTTCGTTCTTTGTGGAGTTCATCTAAAAGCAGGATGTGCTTTTGTCTTGAGGTTTCCATGCCGGTTTTATTGATCCAGGACAGCAGGTGGTTTGCTGGGTGTATGTGATTGGATACGCGAACGATAGTATATAACACCTGTTTGAATGCAAGTCTGCACTTTTGTATCAAGACATGCGCTTCAATTAGTTATTCACGCTGCCAGTCAGAAAGTGGTTCACCCGGTTTACCAAAAAGCATGGGGCTTGTTGGTTCGTCTCTCTGGAAAAGCTTCTTTCCTTTCCTGCAAAGGTTTGCGTGTGCGCTTTCAATACAATCCTAGGCATCATCAGGTCGCCGAATGACAACAAACATGGATCAACACTCTACAGGAAAGGTAAAACGTTAATGATGCAGAATGTTTCAACCCTGGGACGGGTTCTGGTCCTGGCTGGTGCTGCAGTTGTATCTGGCTGTGCTGTTACGCCAACAGACTTCAGTGTCGCCGACATGAACCGGATCAATGCAAGCGACAGGCAAATGGCGTTTGCTGCAATGGAACCGCATGGTGAAATCATTTCGCTGGAAGAGGCGATAGCGCGGGCGCTCAAATACAATCTGGAGCAGCGCGTTCGGTTGCTGGAACAGTCTTTGGCGGCTGGAGAGCTGGAAGCGGGCAAGTACGACATGCTGCCGAAGCTGATGGCCAATGCCGGCTACAGCTGGCGTGACAATTACGGTAGCCGTTATTCAGCGCCTTACGACAACCCGACCGATTACACCGAAGGCGATTTCAGCGATGTAGATATCTCATCCGAAAAGGCCCACGAGACGGCCGACCTGGTGCTGTCCTGGAATCTGCTCGACTTCGGTGCCAGCTACTACACCGCCAAGCAAAATGCCGACAAGCTGCTGATCGCCAACGAAAAGCGCCGCAAGGCGATGCACACGCTGATGCAGAATGTGCGCACCGCCTACTGGCGTGCACTGGCGGCAGAGCAGCTGAGCGAGCGGGTCGGTCAGACGATCCAGTCGGCTGAGAAGGCGCTGGGCGATTCAGTCAAACTGGCCAATGAGCGGGTACGTGCGCCGGATGAGTCCCTGCGTTACCAGCGTAATTTGCTGGAAAATCTGCGTCTGTTGGAAAGTGTTGAGCGTGAGCTGGCCAGTGCGCGTATCGAACTGGCCAACCTGATTGGCCTGCTGCCGGGAACCCGCTTCAAACTGCAGGAGCCGGCAGCCCATGCAGCACCTCTGGCGATCGATATCGAACAGCTTGAGGCGCGTGCGCTGCTGCAGAACGCTGATCTGCGTGAGCAGTTTTTCAATGCCCGTATCGCGGCTCAGGACACCCGCAAGGCGCTGTTGAAACTGTTGCCGGGCATCAGCTTTGAGTATGGCGGCTACTATGACAACGACCGTTATCTGATCGATGAGCAGTGGCGTGCCGCTGGCGTTAAGGTCAGCTATAACCTGTTCAACCTGATCTCGGCGCCCAGCCGAATGGATGCTGCCGAACGCCAGGAAACCCTGGCCGAAGCACGTCGCATGGCGTTGCAGATGTCCGTCTTGACGCAGGTTCATCTGGCGCGTCATCAGTACAACGATTCCTTGCGCCAGTTTGGTCGTGCCGACCAGATCTACAAGGTCGATGCGCGACTGGAAGAGATCGTGCGTGGACGTTTTCAGAGCAATATGGTGGGTGAGCAGGCGCGTATTTCGGCCAACGTTACCACCATCCTGAGTGAGCTGCGCCGCTATCAGGCCATGGCCAAGGTGCAGGAGTCTCTGGGGCGCCTGCAGGCCAGTATCGGGCTGGAGCCACAGCTGAACAGCCTCGACAGCACCAGCCTGCAGGAGCTGCAGACCCGGATTCGCGGCTGGCTGGAGCAGGATATGTCTGCTCTGGTGACAGTTGCGCAAGCTGATGTCCCGCAGCCGGCAGCGCAATAAGTCCATGGCTATGCGGATTAAACCCCCAGTCGTATTGATGCTGTTGGTGCTTTCCGTGCCGGCAGCCGCCCAAAGCGAGTATGCGCTTGATCAGGGCGAGTTGCGGGCTCAATTGAGCCCGGCTCGCTACGCCATGCTGTCTGCTGAACTCGGTGGCAAGGTGGACCAGATCCCTGTACGGGAAGGTGAGCGCATTGAAAAGGGCCAGCTGTTGCTCAAGTTCGACTGTGCACTGCAGGCCGCTCAGCTGCAAAAGGCCCGTGCTCAGCTTGCCGGCGCTCGCAACACCTACAAGGGGAGCAAACGCATGGCCGAGCTGAATGCGATCGGCAGTGTCGAGCTGAACAACAGCAAGACCGAGGTGGACAAGGCTTTGGCCGATGTGGCCTATCTGGATGCCACCATTCAGCGCTGTACCTTGAAGGCCCCGTATGCCGGCGTGCTCGGCGAACAGAAGGTGCGTGAACAGGAGTTTGTTCAGGCCGGACAGCCGCTGCTGGAAATCCTGGATGACAGCGCCCTGGAGCTGGAATTTATCGTGCCATCCCGCTGGCTGAGCTGGCTGGTGCCCGGTTACACCTTTGAGGTCAGCATCGAAGACACCGGACAAACCTATCCGGTCAAGCTGGCTTATACCGCTGCCAAGGTTGACCCGCTGAGCCAGTCGGTCAAGGCGGTTGCGGTCATTGACGGTCAATACGACGAGCTGTTGGCCGGCATGAGCGGGCGCCTGCTGTTGACGCCACCCAAACCCTGAGCCCCCTATTTCTCAAAATTGTTAGAAATGGCCCCGCAGTGACGAGCCTTTCAAGGAGCAGAAAGATGTCTACCCTCGACAACAAGCCCGGTGCTGTATTACCCAACCTGATGCAGCTGGAACAACGCCTCATGTTTGACGGTGCTGCCGTCGAAGCCAGTATCGATACTCTGGCTGACCATGCTGACGACCATCAGGTTGTGGAAGCGGCTGACGATATGTTCAGTCTGGCGGTGGCCCACGGCCAGACCCAGCAGGCGACAGAACAGGCGCAGCAGCAGATCAAGGATTATCTGGAAAACGCCAGCGCCGAGGAGCTGTTTCAGCTGTTCAACGGCGGTAAGGATACTCTGGATGCCCAGTGGCTGCAGTCCATGGAAGCCCTGCGCCAGTCGATCCTGTCGGGTGAGTACCAGGTCAGAGTTGAGTTTCTGGACAACGAAACCATCAAGGGGGGGCTGGGTGCCTTTGCTGCCGAAGGTAAGGATGGCGAGCCGACGATTTACCTGAACAGAGACTGGGTAGAAGGCGTTGCCGGCGAGCAGGATATCGTCAAGGTGCTGGTGGAAGAACTGGGTCACAGCATCGATAGTCTGGTCAATGCGGGGGGGGATACCGCAGGGGACGAGGGTGAAGCTTTTGCTGCAGCGGTTGCCGGTACAGATCAGGATGGCGTGATCTCGACTGATGCTTCAGCCACGCTGGACATTGACGGTGAAGCCGTAGAAGTGGAGTTCGCCACCTATGACTTCCAGACGGCATATGAAATCGTCGTTGATATCGAGAGTGACGGCGAAGTCCAGGACTGGATTCCGGACGAAAACTTCGAGTATGCGATCGATAAGGAATCCAATACCCACAACTTCATTTATACGGCTGATGGCCTGGGCTCCGTAACGGTCATCGATGATACCGATAGCCGCTATTTCAGCGGTAATGATGTCTCTGCCATTGGTATTAACATCGGTGGTGAAACTTATTTCGGCTGGATCAGTCGCCCAATCAAGGTGCAGGGCGAGGTCAAGGGATTCTATTTCTGGACTGATACCGAGTTCGTTGATTTTGCAACCGCGCAGGCCGACGGTAACCAGGATGGTGACAGCAATACGGTAGATAACCGTGGCTTTATTCTGGCTGTCGACAAGGCGTACTTTGACAGCCTTGGTTTCGTGTCACGCACAGGTGTCACATCCGATACCTACAAGGTCATTGGCTCGTCTTCAGACCGGGTCGACAACGCCCTGAATGCGCTGATCGACAGCAACACGCCGCCGGTTGCCGGTGACGTGACTCCAGTTACAAGCCCAGCTACCACCGTGGCTATTGAACAGGGGTATGGTGTCGCGGGCCAGAATCCAGAGGGGAATGTGCTCGACTTTGCCAGTGATGCTGACAATGACACATTATCAGTCATATCTGTCGGACCCGGAAATGGTGCGGTTCAGACTGCAGTCGGTGACACATCTGTTGTACTCAATGGCCAGTACGGTACGTTGACGCTGAATGCCGATGGCACGTACACCTATGTTTTGAATAATGCGCTTCCCGAAGTCGACGCCCTGAATGTTGGCGATCAGCTCAGCGAGCAATTCACCTTCACCATCAGCGATGGCAAGGGCGAGACTGACAGTGCGATCCTGACGATTCGGATTGACGGTCGCAATGATGCGCCGACAGCCAACCCCGATTACAACCAGGCCAAGGAGTCAACGACTATAGGCGGCAGTGGTTTTGACTACACCGGCTACTCGGCAAGCGGTAATGTAACCACAAACGATACGGATGTGGATGATTCCGAGATTGATAGAACCATCTCGGGACTGGAGTTGACGGGTGAAGCGACAGCTGGAAGCTATTCCGGCAGTGGATCAAGTACCACGCTGACCTTTACGACCAGTACAAACATTAATTCCGTCAGTCCCGGTGCCTCGACTTACGTTTTCTGGGATCACGATCAGGATACAGCAAGTGGTACAACGGCGGTTGCATTGGCCGCCTTTGACGGTACCAACTACAATCTTATTTCAGCCCTCGGCAAGGCTGATGGCCTGGTAGCCAATACCACCGATTTTACACTCAGCGGGACCCCCACCCATTATTGGAACAGTGCGACGTCGCAATGGGTCGCGTTCACGGATGTGGCCAGTCAGCTTCAGGGCTACTTTGAATTCGGCTCGGCGAACGGCAATGAAGCCGCGAACAGTGCAAAAGGCGGCGAGCTGGTAGTGGACGGTGCCAGTGTCGATGTTGCGATCGATATCGCATCCTACAGTGGACACATCCGGGAAGGTATGGAGGTGTCTGCTACCAATCTACCTGCGGGCACCACTGTGACCGGCATTGAGTATGACGTCAGTGGTAACATCACCTCCATCAGCATATCCAACGACTTTGATCCTTCCGGCGACCCAACAGGGCTAACGCTGACGTTCAGCAGTGCCAGCCTGGGCAGTGACCATACCGTGAATACCCAGTACGGTACTCTGGTATTGAGTGCTGACGGCAGTTACACCTATACCCCGATTACCGATAACCCTCTCCTGTCTGAGGGTGAATCGGTGGTGGAAGAGTTTGTGTACACCATGCAGGATAGTGCCGGTGTGGAGAGCACCAGCACGCTTTACATTACTGTTTACGGTACAGGTTCAAACGATCCCTACCTGGGGCATGATAACGGCACGGCAGTTGAATCCGGCATTGACGTTGGTGGAAGCCCTATAGGCTCTGATGCAACCGGCAACGTGCTGGATAATGATGAGGACATTTTTAACGGTACCACACCCGGTACGAATGAAGTCACTCAAGTTGCAGTGCCAGGCTCAAGCGCCAGTCCTATTTCGAGTGGTGGTTCTGCGGTAATCAGCGGTGAGTACGGTAACCTGACACTGGCTTCGGATGGTACTTACACCTATGCAGTGACTGACAGTCTTGACGTCGTAGATGCGCTGGCTCCAGGCGAGTCACTGACCGAGGTTTTCACTTACCAGGTTACTAATGGATTCTCTAAAACCAGCTGGGCGACGCTGACGATCACAATTTCCGGCTCAAACGATGCTCCAGTGGCAGTTGCTGATACCAATACGACTCGTGAAAATGCTGTGGTGCCGATTACTGGCTCCGTAGTCAGCAACGATTCCGACGTTGATAACGGAGACTCTCTGAGTGTCACAGGAATCGGGACCACCTCTGCAGATACTGCTGTTACCGGTGGTACAACCGCTGTGGATGGCACAGACGTTATCGGGACGTACGGCACGCTGACCATCGGTGCTGACGGCAGTTACTCCTATGTGGTAACCGCCGAAATTGCAGCGGGTTTGGATGTGAACGATGTCTTTACCTACGAGGTTCGTGATACCAACGGCGGTATAACCACTGAAACCCTCACTATTACCGTTAGCGGTGGTAACGAGCCTCCGGTTAACGCCTATCCTGCCGTTGTCACCACAACCGGAACCGACCTGATCAATTTTACTGGCGGCAATGAAATCAGTGTGGCAGATCAGGACGGTAACCTGTCCTGGGTCGTGCTTAAAGTCGATAATGGCGTTCTGAACGTCACGGCAGGGACGGCCAGCGTCGATGGTGAGGGCACAAACGAACTTCGCATCAGTGGTTCACAGACGGAAATTAATGCGGCGTTGGCGACCCTCGCTTACCAAGCCGATACCGCGTTTGCGGGTACAGACTACCTGACAATCATGAGTCAGGACTCTGACTTTGCCAACGACAGTGATAGTGTCGAAATCGTTGTCGAAGAGACCCTGACGGTAACCGGCCATGGTCCGGTGAACGAAGGCTCCCAGTACGCCATGTTCGAAGTGACCGGCTACAACGGCCAGACCGTCGAACTTGCGGTGCAAAACGGCACTGCCACGCTGACCAGTCCGACCATCGAGTATTCCACCGACGGCAGCAGCTGGACCGCCTATGGGGTGGGCAGCGAGCCTGTGATGCCGGCCAACGGCACCCTGTACGTGCGCGTGGACATCAGCAGCGAGCACGACGGCGTCTTCGAAGGCAGCGAGAGCTTCAGCCTGGTGGCAACCGATGCCAACGTGACCGGCCTGACCAACAATGCGTCGACCGCCATCGTGGATGATGGCAGCGGCATCAAGTACGGCCCGGGCATGCCGGGCGGTACCCCGGCTACGGATACCAGCGGTCTGGACGACGACCGCAGTCTGGCGGTGACCGGCTATGGTCCGGTGAACGAAGGCTCCCAGTACGCCATGTTCGAAGTGGCCGGCTACAACGGCCAGACCGTTGAGCTGACAGTTCAGAACGGCACTGCCACGCTGACCAGTCCGACCATCGAGTACTCCACCGACGGCAGCAGCTGGACCCCCTATGCGGTGGGCAGCGAACCGGTGATGCCGGCCAATGGCACGCTGTATGTGCGCGTCGACATCAGCAGCGAGCATGACAGCGTCTACGAAGGCAGCGAGACCTTCAGCCTGGTGGCGACCGATGCCGTGGCGAGCCTGACCGACAACGCTTCGACTGCGATCGTCGATGATGGTAGTGGCACCAAGTACGGCCCGGATATGCCGGGCGGCACCCCGGCTACGGACACTACCGGTCTGGACGATGACCGTCCCGTTATCAGCATTAACAACACCTCCGTTATCGAAGGAGGAGTGGCTCAGTTCAAGGTTGAGCTGTCGAATCCTTCAACAGAGGACATTACGTTTACGCCGAGCCTTGCTGGTGTGTCGGCTACACTTGGATCCGATACCCATGCAGCCAATACACTTGAGGTATCGACTGACGGCGGTACTACATGGACCACGGTGGTTAGTGACGTCACCATTGCCGCAGGTGAAACAAGCCTCCTGCTCCGCCTTGGGACAAGCGACGATACCGAAATTGAAGTGGCTGAAACCTTTACCCTGTCAACGGGCACTGTCTCCGGTACGGTTGCAAATGCGGAAGGAGTAACCGGTACAGCGACGATTGGTGACAATGATGCGGCTAACACCCCGCCTGAACTCGCCGATACCAACCTGACTCTGACTGTAGCCGAGGATGCTGCTGCACCCACTGGAGCAGTTGGTTCTCTGCTGGGTGATTTTACCGGCGGTATCAGCGATGCTGATGGCGGTGCGCTTAAGGGGATTGCGGTTACCGGCATCGACTCCAGCAAGGGGACTTGGTACTACTCGTTAGATGATGGCGCTACCTGGAGCGAAGTTGGTGCTGTCAGTGAAACCAGTGCGCTGCTGTTGGCAGATGACGGCAGTACCCGTCTTTACTTCCAACCCACCCCCAATTTCAATGGTGATGTTGCCAGCGGTTTGACCTTCAAGGCCTGGGATCGCACGGAGGGTACGGCAGGTACAAAGGTTGATACGACTCCTGCAGATGCAACCTCCAGCTATACCTCTACTGGCGGTATCGTTATACCCAGCACAGGGTCAGGAAGCATAACGGAGCTCTCTACGCTGGATATTTCGGGCCTCACAGGTACGCTGGCTGACATCAACGTTACCCTGAATGGGCTCAGTCATACCTGGCCCCAGGATATGGATATCCTGTTGGTTGGCCCTGAAGGCCAACAGGTCATACTGATGTCAGATGCAGGTGGAGAGGGCACGAATGCCATTTCCGACCTGACATTGACTTTTGATGATGAGGCAAGTTCTGATCTGCCGCCGGCAGGAAGCGCTCTGTCGAGCGGAGCCTATAAACCGGCTAATTTGATTGATAATGAGGATTCGTCCGATCTGGACTCTTTCGATGGCATCAGCGGCAGCTTTGCCAGCCAACTTGCAGCCTTTGACGGTACAGATCCCAACGGTACATGGACGCTGTATATTGCAGATGATGTGGCCACAGATGAGGGGGGAAGCCTTACCAACTGGACGTTAACTCTGACCATGAGTGGCCAGGGCTCTCCATTCAGTACCGCCACTGATACCATCAGAGTTAGTGTGACGGCGGTTAACGACGCACCTTTGGCTTCCGGCAGCAGCTCCTTGCCATCCATTTCGGAAGATTCTGACAATCCGCCAGGGGATACGGTTGCGAACCTGTTCACCCCGAATTTTGATGACCAGACTGATGAAGTATCCGGTGGCAGCAGCGCCAATACTCTCGCCGGCATTGCCATCATTGACTACACCGAAGACACCGGCAAGGGTCAGTGGCAGTACAGCACGGATGCTGGTGGCTCCTGGACCACACTAGGCAGTATCAGTGGCGATGCCAGTGCGCTAACGCTGGATGCAACGGCCATGATGCGTTTTGTCCCGGCAGCCGATTACCATGGTGATGCCCCTGATGTGACTGTACGGTTGATCGACAGCAGCACCAGCGTCATCAATGCGGCAGTTGTGGATGTCAGCAACAATGGTGGTATTACTGCCGTCTCTGCCGATACCGTTTTGCTTTCCACAAGTGTGACGGCTGTAAATGACCTGCCGACAGGTACAGACGATAGCGTCACCACACCTGAGGATATTCCCGTTGTTTTGGCCGCGGACGATTTCGGTACTTTTGCCGATGTGGACGGTGATACGCTCGTTAAAGTGCAGATTTCCACTCTCGAAACCAGCGGCAGCCTGGAGTACTTCGATGGTACAGACTGGAACCCGGTGACGCTGAATCAGGAGATCACCAAGGCAGATATCGATGCAGGCAAGTTGCGTTTTGTCCCCGGAACGGATGAAAACGGCAGTCCTTACACAACGGTTGGTTTTAAAGTGAGTGACGGCACCGCCTACAGTGCTGATGCCTATACGCTTACCGTCAATGTTACGCCTGAAAATGACGACTTTACCGACGACGACGAAATTCTCAACGTGAACGAGGATAGCGGTGAAACCACCGGTACTTTGCTGAGTGGTACCAGCAGCGTCGATGGCCCGGTGACGGTGAAAAGCTTCACCATCGCTGGTGAGTCCGGCCCGTTCACTCTCGGCAACGCCTACTCTGTGGCAGGCAAGGGGGCGATCACCGTCAATGCCGATGGCAGCTACAGCTTCACCCCGGCGGCGAACTGGAACGGTGCCTTCCCGGTGATCAGCTACGTGGTCACCGATGGCTCGGGTACGGATGACACTTCAACCCTGACGATTACCGTTGATCCGGTGAATGACGACTTCACCGACGACAACGAGATCCTCAATGTGAACGAGGACAGCGGTGAGACCACCGGTACTTTGCTGAGTGGTACCAGCAGCGTCGATGGCCCGGTGACGGTGAAAAGCTTCACCATCGCTGGTGAGTCCGGCCCGTTCACTCTTGGCAGTGCCTACAGTGTGGACGGCAAGGGGACGGTCACCGTCAATACCGATGGCAGCTACCGCTTCACCCCGGTGGCGAACTGGAACGGCGCCTTCCCGGTGATCAGCTACGTGGTCACCGATGGCTCGGGTACGGATGACACTTCAACCCTGACGATTACCGTTGATCCGGTGAATGACGACTTCACCGACGGCAACGAAATCCTCAACGTGAACGAGGACAGCGGTGAGACCACCGGTACCCTGCTGAGCGGAACCAGCAGCGTCGATGGCCCGGTGACGGTGAAGAGCTTCGCCCTTGTCGGCGAGTCCGGCCCGTTCACTCTCGGCAACGCCTTCACTGTAGCAGGCAAGGGTACGATCACCGTCAATGCCGATGGCAGCTACCGCTTCACCCCGGCGGCGAACTGGAACGGCGCCTTCCCGGTGATCAGCTACGTGGTCACCGATGGCTCGGGTACGGATGACACTTCAACCCTGACGATTAACGTTGATCCGGTGAATGACGACTTCACCGACGGCAACGAAATCCTCAACGTGAACGAGGACAGCGGTGAGACCACCGGCAACCTGCTGAGCGGAACCAGCAGCGTCGATGGCCCGGTGACGGTGAAGAGCTTCGCCCTTGTCGGCGAGTCCGGCCCGTTCACTCTCGGCAACGCCTTCACTGTGGCAGGCAAGGGTACGATCACCGTCAATGCCGATGGCAGCTACCGCTTCACCCCGGCGGCTAACTGGAACGGTGACTTCCCGGTGATCAGCTACGTGGTCACCGATGGCTCGGGTACGGATGACACTTCAACCCTGACGATTACCGTTGATCCGGTGAATGACGACTTCACCGACGACAACGAAATCCTCAATGTGAACGAGGACAGCGGTGAAACCACCGGCAGCCTGTTGAGCGGTACCAGCAGCGTCGATGGCCCGGTGACGTTGAAGAGCTTCGCCCTTGTCGGCGAGTCCGGCCCGTTCACTCTCGGCAACGCCTACTCTGTGACAGGCAAGGGCGCGATCACCGTCAATGCCGATGGCAGCTACAGCTTCACCCCGGTGGCGAACTGGAACGGCGCCTTCCCGGTGATCAGCTACGTGGTCACCGATGGCTCGGGTACGGATGACACTTCAACCCTGACGATTACCGTCAGTCCTGTCGCCGATGTCCCCGAGTTTGTGGATGAAAGCGGCAACCCGCTGGGTGAAGACGTCAGTGTCACCACCCGGGAAGACACCCCTGTTAATGGAAAACTGGATGCGAACGACCCGGATGGCGATGATCTCACTTTCGAGAAAGCATCTGATCCGGCTAACGGGACGGTCACTGTAGACGAGGACGGCAACTGGACCTACACCCCGGATCCGGATTACAACGGCAATGACAGCTTCACCGTTGTAGTGCGTGACCCTGCGGGCAATACCGACACCATCACCGTCAGTATCACGGTGACCCCGGAGAACGATGCCCCGGTGCTGGTCGATGGCAACGGCGACCCACTGGGTGACGATCAGAGCGTTATTACGCCGGAAGACACCCCGGTGAGCGGCCAGCTCGAAGCTGAGGACGTGGACGGCGATGAGCTGACGTTCAGCAAAACGACCGATCCGGCTAATGGCACTGTCACCATCAACCCGGACGGCGGCTGGGAGTACACGCCGAATCCGGGCTACTCCGGCAATGACAGCTTCACCGTGATGGTCAGCGATGGCAAGGGTGGCACCGATACCATCACCGTCAACGTGGAAGTAACGCCCAAACCTGTCGTGGTGCCGCCCGCCCCGGTTGCACCTGCACCGTCGGCCGATATTCCGCCACCACCGCCACCGCCGGCAGAAGTGGCTGAAGCCCCTCAGGAAGCACCTGCTGTGGAGTTGGGTCAACCGGTGCAAACAGGCCAGATTCTGGTGCAGCGTGACATCCCGGAGCAGACATTTGCCTCCAGCAACGGTATCACCCTGATCAGCTTCAGCATTCCGAGCGATACCTTTGGTCATACTGAGCCTGGGGCTGAAATCACACTGTCGGCGGTGTTGTCCGATGGGCGCCCGATACCTGATTGGCTGGTGTTTGATCCGGAAAAAGGCGAGTTCCGAGGTGTAGCACCCAAGGGCTTCGATGGCACCCTGATCATTCGTGTGATTGCACGCGATCAAAATGGAGACCAGGTTGAAACCATGGTTACGATCCAGGTGCGCTCGGAGCAGGCGGAGACGGCAGAGGTCATCCATGAAGGCAAGGGTGGATTGATGCAGCAGTTGCAGACTCACAATCAGTTCGCCTGGAAGGCGGAACGTGATCGCTTGATTGAGCTGGCACGTGCTGCCGCCGAAGAACGGAGTGGTAATGCCTGACGCGCTACAACAGCAAACCGGCCAGCAGGACGCCCCTGAGGCGATGCTGGCCACCCTGCTGCACCTGATGCGGCGGGCACGTGAAGCGGCATCTGCCGCTTCTCTGCGTTTTACACTGGTCAATGAAAGCCATGCTTTGCTGTCTTACCGGCAGGCAGCCTTCTGGAGCTGCAGCCAAGGGGTAGAAGCTCTGTCGGGGGTGTCGACGGTTGAGCGTCAGGCTCCTTACGTGCACTGGCTCGACCGTTGGTGTCGGCAGGCCAATGCTGCCGAGGCGGGGACGGCTACGCTGGATCTGCGGGCGCTGTCAGGAGTCGATGAATGGACAGGCTGGCAGGAATGGCTGCCGCCGTTTCTGGCGGTGATTCAGCTGCCGTGCCGTGAAGGTTTCGCCGGCGGACGTTTGGTACTGGCACGGGAGCAGCCGTTCAAGGCTGCAGAAGTTTCCATGCTTCAGGAGTGGTGTGATGCCTGGGTTCAGGCCTATGCCGCTCATCAGCCTCGCTCCTGGTTGCACCGCCTGCGACCGGCGCCTCGGGCGAGCAGCCGAAAGCGCTGGCTGGTTCGTGGTGGTCTGACGCTGGCTACACTTGTGATCGCGGCTCTGCCGGTGCGGCTCACGGTTCTGGCGCCTGCGGAACTGGTACCGCTGGAGCCGGCCATTATCCGCGCGCCGATGGATGGCATTATCGATGATGTGCTGGTATCCCCTAACCAGCGGGTCGATGCCGAGCAGCCCCTGTTTGCTTTTGATCGTGTTTCTCTGGCGAGCCGACTGGAAGTGGCGGAGCGCTCGTTGCTCACCATTCAGGCTGAATACCGGCGAAATGCTCAGCGCGCACTGTTTGATGCCGAGAGCAAATCCGAACTTGCCGTGTTGCAGAGTCAGATCGCCGAGCGTCAGGTGGAAGTGGAATACCTGCGTGAGCTTAACCAGCGCAGTCAGGTGCCTGCACCTCGCGAGGGTGTGGTGCTGTTCGAGGATGCAGGTGAGCTGATCGGACGCCCGGTGGTGACCGGTGAACGGATCATGGTGGTGGCCGATGAGCATAAAACCCAGGTTGAAGCCTGGGTATCACCGGCCGATATGGTCAGCCTTCTGGCAGGCAACGAGGTCAGGCTGTATCTGGCGGCCGACCCGGTTAATCCGGTCAGCGCCCGAATCAGTTATGTCGCTCATCTGGCCGAACAGCGGCCGGATGGGCAATTTGCCTACCGTGTACGGGCGCAGCTGGAACCGTCAGATGCAGCGTTGCTCCCCCGGCTGGGCCTCAAAGGCACCGCCAAGCTTGAGGGTGAGCAGGTGTCGCTCATCTTCTGGATAGCACGGCGCCCCTGGAGTGCACTGCGTGGCTGGATTGGGTTGTGAGGCAACCGCGCATGGCCACGTCTTCACTGCCGGCGTTGAGAGATGAATTAAGGCTGCATCAAGGGCCGGATTCTGCTCAGGGAGAGCCGGCCTGGTCGCTGCATGATCCCTTGCGCAACCTCTATTTCCGTATCGACTGGCTGACATTCGAGATTCTCTGTCGCTGGACATTGGCTGACCCGGCACTGATCGTGTTATCCCTGAAGCAGGACACCACCCTGAACGTCGATGTCGATGCTGTAGAAGAGGTGGTGAAGTTTCTGCACCAGCATGAACTGGTCAAAACCGGTCAGGCCAGCAGTACGGAGCGCTTTTGTGATCGTCTTGCTCAGCGTAAAACGTCGCCGCTGACCTGGCTGCTGCACCGTTACCTGTTTTTCCGTTTGCCCCTGTGGCGGCCCGATACCTGGCTGGAGCGCACTCTGCCCGGCGTTCGATGGCTGGGCAGTGGCACCTTCGCTCTGATCAGCCTGCTGGCCCTGTTGCTGGGGCTGTTCGAGGTCTCGCGCCAGTGGGATGGCTTTACCTCCACATTGGTGGATATGTTCAGTC
Source organism: Marinobacterium maritimum (assembly GCF_039523155.1). NCBI lineage: Bacteria > Pseudomonadati > Pseudomonadota > Gammaproteobacteria > Oceanospirillales > Oceanospirillaceae > Marinobacterium > Marinobacterium maritimum. The sequence continues at coordinate 397,666 of NZ_BAAAET010000001.1, forward strand.
CAGCGGGCCTGCTGGCCTATGGCGTCACGCTGGTATGCGTGAAGTTTCTGCATGAGTTGGGGCATGCCTTTACTGCCAAACACCTTGGCTGCCGTGTGCCAACCGTGGGAATCGCATTTCTGGTGATGTTCCCCATGGCCTATACCGACGTCAATGATGCCTGGAAACTGCCATCACGGAAGCAGCGCTTGCTGGTGGGGGCCGCGGGCATTCGCACCGAGTTGACGATAGCGGCCTGGGCCACGTTCGTCTGGGGATTCCTGCCGGATGGTCCTCTGCGTAACGGCATCTTCCTGCTGGCGACCACCACCTGGATTTCGACTCTGCTGGTCAATGCCTCGCCTTTCCTGCGCTTTGACGGCTATTTTCTGCTGATGGATTGGCTGGACCTGCCCAATCTGCATCAGCGCGCCTTTGCGCTGGCCCGCTGGGATCTGCGCGAGCGCCTGTTCGGACTGGGGGACGAGCAGCCGGAGTACTTCAGCCGGGCTCGTCACCGGCTACTGATATTCTTTGCCTGGGGAACCTGGTTGTACCGGCTGGTGGTGTTTGTCGGTATCGCGGTCATGGTGTACCTGATGTTTCCCAAACCCTTGGGGCCACTGTTGGCCGTAATCGAAATCGGCTGGTTCATCCTGCGACCGGTCGCTCATGAACTTAATGTCTGGCGGGAGCGCAATGGCGATATCATGAACAGCAAACGCAGTCTTCGCAGCCTCGGCCTGTTAGTGCTGGCCCTGCTGGTACTGGTGCTGCCCTGGGACAGTCGAATTCATACTCAGGCGCTGCTTGTCCCGGCACATAGCCAGCCGGTGTTGGTGCCGGGTGATGCGCTCATAGACGCTATCCTGCCGGTGGATGGCAGCCTGGTTGAAGCAGGTCAGCCGCTGTTCCTGCTGGAATCGCCTGATCTGCGATCACAGTACCACAGTGCTCAGGCACGGCTGCAGGGGCTGGAACGTCAACGCACCGCCAGCCGGCTCGACCCCGAGCTGCACCAGCAGCTGGCCGTGATCGAGTCGCAAAGGCGTCAGGTGCTGGCCGAGCTGGAAGGTCTGGAACAGCAGCTCAAGCGTTACCGCGTTCAGGCTGAACAGGCTGGGGTGTTCAAATCGGCTACGCCGGATCTGAAAGCGGGCAGTTGGGTGGCGGAAAACGAGCGCCTGGGGGAAATCATCCAGCCCAACCTGTGGCGGGTTCACGGCTACCTGCCGGAAACCGAGCGTGACCGAGTGCAGGAAGGTGATCGGGCACGTTTCTTCGTGGAATCAGGGCACCTGACACCATTGGAACTAGTGGTCAGGCGTATCGATACTGATGCGACTCGCGTACTTGCAGATGCAATGCTGGCCTCCACGCGCGGTGGGGAGTTACTGGTGCGTGAGCAGGGTGATCTGCTGTTCCCGGAACAGGCGCTGTACCGCCTGACACTGGAATTGGCACCAGGCGCCGATATCGGGTTGCAGGAACAGAACCTGGCTGAGTTACGTGGCAAGTTGGTGGTCTATGGGGATCGGCGTGCCTGGGGCTGGCATTACTGGCGTTCTGCTGTTGCCTTGCTGCGCCGGGAGCTTGGCTTTTGACCACAGACGAGGTCAATGCCGAATAGGGCGCTGCCCATAAGAGTGATGGAGGAAGCCCTGTACCTAAACAGGCCTGAATCTGCGTGAGGATTAACTGGAATGGTACTCCATATATTCATATATTAGGTGTATCTGTATAAGTTATATCTTAACCTTTATGGAAGATATTTCGCGTGAGTACCGGTTCAATCATCAATATAGCGGGAGATTCAATGAAAAGACTGGCGGCGTTGCTGCTGTTGCCGATGATGGCCACGGCGGGTGAACTGGAACAGGGAAAGGCCATTGCGGCAGAATTCAAGGGTGAACTGATGCAGACGCTGAAGTCGGCCATCGCCGAAGGTGGGCCGGTGAATGGTATTTCAGTGTGCAACAGTGCCGCAGGCCCCCTGGCCGATACTCTGGCGCAGCGCCATGGGGTAAAGCTGGGTCGCATCGGGACGCGTACCCGCAGTCCGGCGAACGCGCCTCAACCCTGGCAGGAGCAGCTGCTGGCAGCGGTTGAGCAAGAACCGCAACCTCAGTTGCTCACCATCGATGGTCATCAACTCTATGCCGAGCCCTTGTTTATCCAGAAGCCCTGCCTTGCCTGCCATGGTGAACCCAAGGCTGAGGTCAAGGCCGCGCTGGATCTGCACTACCCGAATGACCAGGCAACCGGCTATGCCCTTGGCGATTTGCGCGGTGTGCTCTGGGTCGAGCTGGGCAAGCAGAAGGCACAGTAACAACCGAAGAGGTAAGGGGGGCGGAACTCCCCCTGCATTGCCATGATGCAATCGGGGGCTAAACGTCAGCCACTGGTTGTGTCATCGGTTAGCTCCAGAGCCAGGCGGTTTTGCGTTACACTGGCCGGCCTGAGCAGGAGACCGATATGTGGCATCAGCAAACCATCCGACTCAAGTCGCGCCCCCGTGGCTTTCACCTCATCACCGACGAGATCGAACAGGCCTTGCCTGAGCTGCGCCAGGTGAAAACCGGCCTGTTGCACCTGCTGTTGCAGCATACTTCGGCCAGCCTGACGCTGAACGAAAATGCCGACCCGACGGTGCGGTCCGACTTTGAGGCCTTCTTCAATCGCTCAGTGCCTGAAGACGAACCCTACTACCAGCATATCTATGAAGGTTCGGATGATCTGCCGGCCCATTTCAAGAGCAGTATTCTCGGTGTCAGCCTGATGCTGCCGGTCACGGACGGTCGTCTTAATCTGGGTACCTGGCAGGGGATCTACCTGGGTGAACACCGTAACCACGGCGGTAGCCGCCGTATCATCGCCACCTTGCAGGGAGAGTAACGTGCCGGAACAACCTTCGCTGTTTGATGCTCCGTCTGAAGCTCAGGAGGCCGCAGAGCCTGAAACTGTCGAATCAACGCCCATCATGAAAACGTCTGGCCGCCCGCTGCGTGTGCTGCACAGCTCCGACTGGCATCTGGGGCGGCTGCTCTATGGCCAGAAGCGCTACGAAGAGTTCGAAGCGTTCCTCAACTGGATGCAGGCGCAGATCGTCGAGCAGTCTATCGATATCCTGCTGATCGCCGGCGACCTCTTCGATACCACGACTCCGAGCAACCGGGCGCAGTCGCTGTACTACCGTTTCCTCAATAAGGTGGCGGCGTCGAGCTGTCGCCATGTGGTCATTATCGGTGGTAATCACGATTCCCCCAGTTTTCTCAACGCACCGGCTCAGCTGTTGAAAGTGCTCGATGTGCATGTGGTTGGTGCCGCCTGTGAGGATCCGGCCGACGAGGTCGTGCTGCTGCGTGATGTCGATGGCCAGCCGGAGGCGATCATCTGCGCGGTGCCCTATCTGCGTGACCGCGACATTCGTCAGGCCGAGGCGGGTGAAAGCCTTGAGGACAAGGATCGCAAGCTGGTGGTCGGCATCCGTGAGCACTATGCGCAGGTGTGTACTGCCGCAGAACGGTTGCGTGACGAGCTGGCGGTCGAAGTGCCGTTGATCGGCATGGGACATTTGTTTGCCGCCGGGGGCAAAACGCTGGAAGGTGACGGTGTGCGCGACCTCTATGTGGGCTCGCTGGCATTGGTGGGAGCCGATGCCTTTCCCGCCAGTCTCGACTATGTGGCGCTGGGGCATCTGCACGTGCCTCAGGCGGTGGCCGGCTGTGAGCAGATCCGTTACAGCGGCTCGCCATTGGCGATGGGCTTTGGTGAGGCCCGGCAGCAGAAAAGCCTCTGTCTGATCGAGTTTGAGGGGCGCTCACCTCGTCTGCAGCTGGTTGATATCCCCCGCTTTCAGCGTCTGGAGAGGATCAAGGGTGATCAGGCGGCGCTGGAAGCGGCGCTGGACCGCCTTGCGGCAGAAGGTGAGTCGATCTGGTTGGAAGTGCTCTATGAGGGCGACCAGATTGCGGCAGACCTGCGTCAGTGGCTGGAACAGCGGGTGGACGGTACCCCGTTGGTGCTGCTGAGGGTGCGCAACAACCGGGTAGTGGATCGCATCCTGTCTCGTAGCGGTGACGAAGAAACGCTGGATGATCTCCAGCCAGCCGAGGTGTTCGAGCGAGCCCTGGTGGCGCACCAGGTGCCCGATGCCCAGCAGGCCGAGTTGAAGCAGTTGTTCAACGGCCTGCTGCAGCAGATGGTGGAGCAGGATCATCGCGCTGAATAGTCAGCGCGACTCTATGCCGGCCTCGACCAGACGCTGGCGGGTGCGGCGTTCACGATGAAACAGGTACAGCCCTGAACCGAGAATGATCGCGGTGCCAAGCCAGGTCAGTGCATCGGGGTAGTCACCGAACAGCAGATAGCCCAGCGCGGTGGCGCTGATGATCTCTAGGTACTGGAAAGGGGCGAGCAGGCTGGCAGGCGCGTGTTTGAAGGCGGCGTTAATCAGGCCGAACGCCAGGGCCGAGAGGACGCCCATCAACAGCAGGAGCTGCCAGTGTGCAGCGACATTGGGGCGCCATTCCAGCTGTTCGAAACCGGTGATGCCACCGACCAGCATGGCCAGCGCCAGAAACAGGCCGGCGAAAACACCGCTCCAGAACTGGGACGCCAGTCCACTGATATGGCCGGACAGGTGGCGCAGCGTCGCCATATGGGCAGCATAGAAGGTCGCAGCCAGCAGCGGCAGCACGGTGACCCAGCCATAGGCTTCCCAGTTGGGGCGGATCACGATCAGGGCTCCGAGCAGCCCCACGAACACCGCGCCATACTGGTGGCGGCTGACTTTCTCGCCTAGAAACCAGGCCGACATCAGCATCAGGATCAGCGGCTCGACAAAAAAGATGGCGATGTTGTTGGCCAGTGGCAGGTATATCAGCCCCCAGAACAGGAAGGTCAGGGCAGTCGCGATCCACAGCCCCGACAGCATCAGCTGGCCGAGCACCGGCCGAATGGCCTGGCCGGTGCGGTCACGCATCATGAAGCCTGCCAGCAGCAGCGTCTGCATGGCGAAACGCAGGCAGCCGATCTGCGCGGGTGAAAGAGCGGGCGCCAACAGCTTGGCGATGGCATCCATGCCGGGAATCAGTAACATGGCCAGAGTGATGATGCCCATGCCCTTTTCCGTGGGCGACAGGCCGTGAGTGTGATGGCGTAGCCGTTGCAGCATACTTCCTCGCGGTTCAAGATAAGAAAAACCGAATATAGTAACACCAACTGACAGCAACCGAACCGGGCCCTCATGCGTATACTCCAGATCCGCTTCAAGAATCTTAATTCCCTGGCCGGCGAATGGCAGATCGACCTGACCGATCCGGCCTACACCGCCGATGGTATCTTTGCCATTACCGGGCCTACCGGAGCGGGCAAGTCGACGCTGCTCGATGCCATCTGTCTGGCCTTGTACGGGCGCACGCCGCGGCAGAGCCGGGTCAATGCCAGCCAGAACGAAGTGATGTCGCGCCAGACCGGCGAGTGTTTTGCCGAGGTGGTGTTCGAGACGCCTCAGGGGCGCTGGTGTTGTCACTGGAGTCAGCATCGCAGCCGCAAGCGAGCGGATGGCGCCCTGCAGCCGCCGAAACATGAGGTCTCGGAAGCGGACAGCGGCAAGGTGCTGGTGACCAAGCTCAAGGATGTGGCCGAGACTATTGAACGTCTGACCGGCATGGACTTTGATCGTTTCACCCGTTCCATGCTGCTGGCCCAGGGGGGCTTTGCCGCCTTCCTGCAGGCCGATCCCGATGCTCGGGCGCCGATTCTGGAGCAGATCACCGGTACTTCCATCTACTCCGATATCTCCATTGCGGTGCATCAGCGCCGCAGTGAGGAGAAACAGAAGCTGGAGCAGCTGAGAGCCGCCCAGTCTGGCCTGCAGTTGCTGGATGACGAGGAAGAAGCCATCCTCAGCCGTGAGCTGGCGGCCATCGATGAGCAGGCCCATGAGCAGCAACGGCAGGTTGATCATCAGCAGGGGCTGGTCCACTGGCGTCAGCAGCTGGATCGTGAAACTGAGCAATTGCAGCGACTGCAACAGGATCAGCTGCAGCTGGACAGCACCCGGCAGGCGTTTGAGCCTCAGCAGCAGAAACTGGAACAGGCACAGAAGGCAGAGGCGCTGCGCCCGGAATATACCCCCCTGTGCCAGCGTCGACGCGACCTCCAGGCGGCACGGGAGGCGCAGCTGCAGCTTCAGTCCGGCCTGCCGGCCCTGGAGCAGGCGCATCAGCAGGCGGGTGAGCAGTTGCAACAGGCCCAGCTGAACCATCAACGCTCTGGCGACGAACTGGAGCGCCAGCAGCCGCTACTCAGACAGCTGCGTGAGCAGGATTACGGGATCAGTCTTAAGCGCAGTGCGCTGCAGCAGTTAAGGGCGCAGTTGCCCGTTGAGCTGTTGCAGGGACCAGCCCCCGATCCTGTTGCCCTGCAGGTGGCCATGGCCAGTACGGAAAAGGCACTGAGTGAGGCCTTGAGTGAGGGTGGCCGGGACGCGTTGAAGCGGCAGCAGGAGCAGGTACGCACCCAGGGTGAAAGCCTGGGTGAGCTGCGTGGCCTGGTGCGGCAGACAGACGAACTGAAACAGGAGCGCCAGGCACTGGCTGTGGCATTGGCCGAATTACAGAAGCAGCAAGCGAGCGCAGTTGAACAGGTCGAGCAGAGGCGAAAGCAGGTCGAAAGTCTGCAACGGGAGCAGCAGGACCTGCAGAAACTCCAGCGGATGGCTGAGCGGATCGCCGACCTGGAGCAACAGCGCCATGAGCTGGAACCCGGTAAGCCCTGTCCTCTCTGTGGTTCCGAGGAGCATCCCTGGCGCAGCGAACAGCCGCCCGAATTGAGCGAGGAAAGGATACGTCTTCAAGCGGTTGAGCAGCAGCTGGCGGAGCTGCAGGCGCAGCTGCAACAACTTGAGATCAGGCAGGCTGAACTGACGACGCAAACACGCAGCCAGCAGCAGCGGGAGCAGAGTATCCAGCAGAAACTGGCCACGCTTGAACCGTCTATCGGTCAGAACCTGCAGCAGCTGGGGTGGTCCGAGTGCCCCGAGTGGGAGAGTCTGGAGCAGGCGTATCGGGACACCGGCGAGCAGTGGAAGCAACTGCAGCAGCGGCTGGGTCGGATCGATCAGCTGGAAGCGGAGCAGAAGCTGCAGCAACAGGAGCAGCAGCGCCAGCAGCAACGGCTGGAGGTCGATCAGCTCGAGGCGGAACTGAGCCGGTTGCAACAGCAGCGGTCGGAGCTGTCTCCCGAGCCGGATACGGATGCCTGGGAAACAGGGTTGAAAACCGCCGTAGAGCTGGCACGCGAAGCGCTGGAGCAGTCGCGGGCAGTGGCAGCACGCAGCGAGCAGGCGATGAATCATCGCCGTCAGCAGATCAGTGACAGTGAAGCGGCGATCCAGCGTCTGCAGGATGAAACCGGGCAGATGGAAGCCGGCTTCAAACAGGCACTGGCGCAGAGCCAGTTTGCCGATGAAGAGCAGTTGCAGGCGGCCTTAATGCCGCTGGACAGTCTGCAACAGCTGAAGCAGCAGGCTGAAGCGCTGAGCGCCCGGGCCGCCGAACTGAACACCCTGAAAGAGCGGTGTGAACAGGCGGTGGAGGTGTTGCAGCAGCAGGCACTGAGCGATGAAACCGCCGAGCAGCTGGGCGAAACGCTGCAGCAATTGAAAACCCGCCAGGCGCAGCTGCTGGAACAGCGCGGCAGCCTGCAGCAGCAGTTGAGTCGCAATGCGTCACTCAAGCAGCAGTTCGGTGAGCAGCAGCAGGCGATTGAGGCGCAGCAGCGCGAGCTGAGCCGCTGGGACCAGCTGCACGAGCTGATTGGCTCTGCCGACGGCAAGAAATTCCGCAACTTTGCCCAGGGGCTTACCTTCGAGCTGATGGTGGGGCACGCCAACCGTCAGCTGCAGAAGATGTCGGACCGCTACCTGCTGGTGCGTGATGCCGAGCAGCCGCTGGAGCTGAACGTGATCGACAACTACCAGGCCGGCGAGGTCCGCTCCACCAAGAACCTGTCCGGTGGCGAGAGCTTCCTGATCAGTCTGGCGCTGGCGCTGGGGTTGTCCGGCATGGCCAGCCGTAACGTGCGGGTAGACTCCCTGTTCCTCGACGAAGGTTTTGGTACCCTGGATGAAGAAGCGCTGGAAACGGCGCTGGACACCCTGTCCGGCCTGCAACAGGAGGGCAAATTGATCGGTGTCATCTCCCATGTTCAGGCACTGAAAGACCGCATCAGTACCCGCATCGAGGTACAGCCGGTGAACGGCGGTCGCAGCCGGATTGCGGGGCCGGGCTGTCAGCTGTTGAGCTGAGCAGGTCCACGCAAAGGGGCGCTCGGCTGTGCAAACTGGACTTGCCGGCAGGCCCCTCTATGCTGAAGGTTGTATCGGACAGGGAGAGCGAAGATGCGATCGCAATGGCGGGATCTGTTTGCCGAGGAAAGTGTCGATTTCAACCGGGTACTGGCCCCCCTGAAGCAGCTGCTGGGACCGGAAGAGCAGTCGCTTCCGGAGTTGCGCGCAAGGCAGGCCGAAATGGCGCGTGAGCTGTTGCGGTTGCAACTGCCTGCCTGGCTGGTAGCCGAACTGATCAGCGACCATAACGACCTGATCTATCGCCGGGCCATCGAGCAGGCGCTGGCCGCCATGCAGGAGCAGGGCTGGGGAGAGCCTCCCGTTGGGTTCTGCGTACTGGTGATGGGCTCAGGTGGCCGTCATGAAAGCCTGTTGCATCCGGATCAGGACAACGCGCTGATCCTGGATGACTATCCCCCCGAGCGTCATGCCGAGATCGATACCTGGTTTCTGAACCTGGCCGAGCGCTTTACGGCAACGCTGGACGAGGCCGGCATACCCTTCTGTCGTGGTGATGTGATGGCGTCACGGCCCCTCTGGCGCAAGCCGATCCGTGAGTGGTGTGCCCAGATGCAGCTGTGGATGGGACAGCGTCGGGTCAAGCTGGTACAGATGTGCAATATCCTGTTCGACTTTGCACCGGTCTACGGTGATGCTGCCCTGGCTGACCGGTTGCGTACCTGTATTCAGCAGCAGGTTCCCGAGGCCGGGCTCTTCCTGCATGAAATGGCGGAACTCTTTGATGAAGCCCCCGTCGCGCTGGACCGCTTTGATCGGCTGCAGGGCGATGGCCGTGAAGCCCCGCATCCCAACGCGATCAATCTCAAGCGACAGGGGCTGCTGCCATTGACCGCCGCACTGCGGCTAATGGCGCTGAAGAACGACTGTCCCGAAGTGGCCTCACGCGCACGTATCGACTGGATGTGCCGGCATGATTTGTTAACCAGGGATATGGCCTGGCGCCTGAACGGTGCCTTCGAGCATCTGATGGAGCGACTGCTGAACGCACAGTTGGCGACGCTTGCATCGGGTGGGGTGCCTGACAACTGGCTGGACCTGGGCGTGTACTGCGATGCCGAGTTGCGCCAGCTGCAGTGGGATCTGCTGCAGGTGCGAGCCTTTCAGCGTCATGTGAGGCATATCAAGTGAGCCACGCATTCAAGCGTATTCACAGCTTGTAATGAGAATATGTTTCATTTATATTCGACATTAATGATATCTATTCTCATATGCAGGGTGATGAGCCGCGATGATAGTCTGTATCTGCAAACGTGTCAGTGATCGTGAAATTCGACGTCTGGTCGACGAAGGCGCGACGTCGCTTGCCGATATTCGCAGAGAGACCGAACTGGGCACCCAGTGTGGCAAATGTGCCTGTGAGGCACGTCGTATCGTGCGTGAACTCAATGAAGATCAGGGCCCGCTGTCTGGTCTGGTCAACCTCGCTTATGAACTGAGCTGAGTCTCCGCCGCTTCCCCATCTTTCAATTCCGGTGCTGCCGGCAGTTCCAGGACCAGGCAGGCGCCGCTTAGCTGTTGCGGTTCGTCCACCCAGAGCCGTCCCCCCAGATGGTTGATGATGCCCCGACTGATCGGTAGCCCCAGCCCGGTGCCGCGTGGACGGTTGCCGCTGCCACCGGCTTCGGCGCCCTGTTCGATCTGGTGAAACTTCTCGAACACTTTCTCCCGCTCCGCTTCGCTAATACCCGGGCCGTTGTCTTCCACCTGTACCCGGTAACGTCGCTTGTTGGGCTCCAGCGCCAGCAGCACCAGTGGCTGGTCGCTGTCGGCAAACTTGCTGGCGTTGTCGAGCAGGTTGATCAGTACCTGCAGAAGGCGGTCCGGATCCGCCATCACCGGGCAGGAGGACTCGGGCAGCTGCAGCTTCAACTCCACGGCGCGTTGCTGGAACAGCTGGGTAACCGCTTCCACGGCCTGGCGGCAGGAGTCGGCCAGGTCGCAGCGTTCCGGGTGCAGGGTCATGCGGCCGGACTCCAGCCGTGCCAGGTCGAGGATCTCCTCGATCAGTCGCGACAGCCGCTCGCTCTCACGCACGATGATCTGCAGGAAATGCTGCTGCTGAGCGGCCGGCATAGCCTCGGCATCGCTGAGAATTTCGGCAAAGGCGCGGATCGAGGTCAGCGGCGTGCGCAGTTCATGGCTGACCATCGCCACGAACTCATCCTTGAGTCGGTCCAGTTCGCGCAAGCGTTCGTTGGCACTGCGCAGCTCGTTGCCGATCTGCTCCAGTTCGGTCGACTTCTGCTCCAGGCGGCGGTTGTACTCCAGCGTCTGCGAGGTGGTATCGAGGATGCTCAGGATGGAGGCCATATCCAGCGCCTCGCCACGCACCACCGAGTTGATCAGGATGCGCGCGGTGGCACTGCCCAGGGCACCGGTCAGTTCCTGCTGGGCGCGGGCGATCAGGGCAGGCGGCGCCGGGCTGTCGTCCTGCGGCGCGGGTATCTGGCCATTGAACAGGCGCAGTGTGGCGTTGCTGCCCAGATAGCGGTTGAGCAGGCCATAGAGTTCGTAGCGGTTGGCCTGGCCCTGCCAGATCGCCGCCTGTTCCGCTTCAGGGCGCAGCGCATTGGTGAACAGCGCGGCCTGGGTCTGTTCCATGTGGCTCTGGCGACTGAACAGGGAGACGCTGATCAACAGGCCGATGTTGACCAGCATGCTCCAGAACAGCGCGTGGGTATAGATATCCCAGCCCTCAAGGCCGAACAGCGCATAGGGGCGCAGCAGCGCCCAGCCAAAGGGGCCTTGTTCGATGAAGCCGGTACTCATCCAGCCGGACAGGGCAAAGCCCGGGATCAGCAGCGTCCAGGCCCAGACCAGAATGCCCGCCAGCAGGCCGGCCGCCGCCCCGTTGCGGCTGGCGCCGCGCCAGTAGAGTCCCATCAGTAGCGAGGGCGCGAACTGTGCTGCTGCTGCAAAGGAAACGAGGCCGATGGTAACCAGGCTGTAGGCCTCGCCGATCAGGGCATGGTAGAGGTAGCCCAGAATCAGGATCAGCACGATGGCGATGCGGCGAATCCCCAGCAGCCAGCCGGAGAGATCGCGGGAGCGATCCAGATGAAGCCTGCGCCAGCGCAGCAGCAAAGGCATCACCAGCTGGTTGCTGACCATGGTGGAGAGGGCGATGGTCTCGACGATCATCATGCTGGTCGCCGCCGACAGGCCGCCGATGAATACCAGCAGCGGCAGCCAGCTCAAGCCCGCGGACAGTGGCAGGGTGAGCACGAAGTTGTCCGGCTCGCCGGTGGCACTGCCACCGATCAGCCCGGCCAGTGCAATCGGGATTACGAACAGGTTGATCAGCAGCAGGTAGAGCGGGAACAGCCAGCAGGCGCGTCTCAGGTGTTGCTCGTTGACGTTCTCCACCACCAGTACCTGGAACTGGCGTGGCAGGGTAATGAAGGCCAGCGTGGCCAGGATCAGGGTGCCAAACCAGCCCAGCGGGCCACCGGGGATCTGATCCAGACCGAAATGGCGGGCGGCTTCGGGCAGTACAGAATTGGCCTGCATTAACAGGGCTTCCGGCCCTGGGTAGAGGACAAAACAGGCAAAGACCCCCACGGCCATAAAGGCGAACAGCTTGACCAGCGACTCAAACGCGATGGCGGTCACCATGCCTTCGTGGCGTTCACTGGCATCCAGGTGGCGAGTGCCGAACAGGATGATGAACACCGCCAGCACCAGCGCGACCCAGAACGCCTTGTCGTTCCAGAAATCCTGCAGCGACAGGGTCGGCGGGGTCTGGTTGGGGTATTCGGTCAGGATGCCGTAGCTGACCGTGATCGCCTTCAGCTGCAGTGCGATGTAGGGCATGATCGCGATCACGGCAATCAGCGCCACCAGCATGCCCAGCCCGCCGCTCTTGCCGTAGCGGGCGCTGATGAAGTCGGCGATGGAGGTGATGCGTTGTGAACGTGCGATGCGGATCATCTTGCGCAGCACCAGCCAGCCGCATAGCATCGCCAGCGTGGGGCCGAGGTAGATCAGCAGGAAGCTGAGCCCGGTGGTGGCGGCGCGACCAACGCTGCCGTAGAAGGTCCAGGCGGTGCAGTAGACCGCAATCGACAACGCATAGATGGTCGGTGAGTTGACTACTGAGCGGCCCTGCTCGGCACGCCGGTCGCCCCAGGCAGCGATGATGAACAGCAATGCCAGGTAACTGAACGCGATGATCAGCACTACCAGATTAGTCTGCATCGGACCGCTCCAGAACCAGCGCCGCCAGCAGAATCAGGCTCGCCCAGATCAGGTAAATGACGACCGGCAGTGTGGAGAACCCCCAGGCAGCAGGGCGGTCGAACAGCAGCAGCAGCGGGGGGGAGAACAGTGCCAGCGCCAGCAGGGTGAGGGCGACCAAACGGCCGGTGAGCGCCTGCTTCATCCCTGTTGCTCCTGCTCGATCTTGCGCTGCAGTGCCAGTGCATCACCCAGCGTAAGCACACCGCGGCTGGCCAGTCGTGGCAGCAGCACCAGCAGCAGCTCCGCCGTAACCCGTGCATCGCCAAGAGCGGTGTGGCGGGTACCGGGCGGGAAGCTCAGTTCGAAGCGCTCCGCCAGCGCATCCAGACCGTGGCCTTCCAGTGACGGGTCGATGGCGCGGGAGAGCAACAGGGTGTCCAGTACCGGCATGGTGAAGACACTGTTTTCGCCGCTTTCGGACAGTTGTAGCGCGAGCAGGTCGAAAACGGCGTTGTGCGCCACCAGCACACCGTTACCGACATAATGGCGGAAGCGGGGCAGCACCACCTCGATCGGGGGGGATTGCGCCACATCGGCATCGGTCAGATGGTGGATCGCGGTACTCTCGGGCGGGATTGGCCGTTGCGGGTTAACCCGCTGGTCGAAAGCATCGTCGGCCAGCAGGCGGCCGTTGAGGATACGGCAGGCGGCCAGGCTGATGATCTTGTCACCCCGGCGCAGATCCAGCCCGGTGGTCTCGGTGTCGAACACCACCATCTCCAGTTGTTGCAGGGGCATACCGGCCAGGTCACTGCTGGGGGCTGGCAGGTCGGCGATGCTGAAGTCGTGGAACTCGGGACGCGGTGTTGGGCGTTGCAGCGGCTGAATACCGCGGCTGGAAGCCGGCAGCGGCAGGCGCAAACGGGGTGTCTCGCCGGGTTGCTGCGGCGGCAGCGACCAGAGGTCGGCACCGTGCTGTTCCAGCACATCCTCGATGCGCGGCGACAGTGGCTCGTCGAACAATGGCAGTGAACGCCACTGCTGCAACTGCTGCTCGCTCAGAGGCTCGCCCGGCCAGCTCAGGTCGAGATAGACACGCCGGTTACCCAGCAGCACTTCAAGCTCTACCGTTTTCACCTGCTGCGCCAGGCCCAGCTGGCGGATCAGCAGCTGCAGCAGCGCCAGCAGGGCGGGGCCGTCCACTTTCATCCAGGCGGGAATGCCGACCGGCGTCAGGCTGATTTTCTGCTGTACCAGTTGCGCTTTAAGTGCGCCGCACAGGTCGTTGGACCAGGTCTCCTCAAGCGAGGACTGACTGAGCTGGTGCGCTTCCACCAGATGGGTCAGCTGCTCCACCTGGCCCGCCAGCGCCTGGCTCTCCTGTTCGATGGCGTTTTCCAGCCGTTGCTTGAACTCAGCGTTGTCCTCAACCTGCAGCAGTGCCTCGGTGGCACTGTTGAGGCTGCCGCAATGGCCGCGCAGCCTGGGCAGCAGCTGGGCCAGGGTGCGGCGCCAGCGCTGGTCATGTTCCAGCGCGGCGGTGGTGTCCTGTAGGGTAATCAATGCGCCGCCGTGATAGGCGCCCAGTCGACGCAACTGGCAGCGCAGCCAGTGGTGCTCGCCGGGCAGCAGCAGCTGGTGGGGTGTGCCATCTTCCGGCAGGTGCTGCAGTGCATCGGCCAGACTGGGGTGGGGCAGCAGCTGCGACAGGGGGCGGCCCAGTCCGAGGCCTGGCTGATCGTGAAACATCTCGCTTGCGGCGGGGTTGAACAGCAATAGTCGCTGGTGGCGATCACAGATCAGCAGGGGCAGGTCCAGCACCTGAAGCAGCGCTTCCAGCTCCTGTTTGATTCTTTCGGCTTCTTCTGCCCCCTGTGCATGGGCGGCACGAATCCGGTCACGGTCCTGCCGCCAGCCATCGCGAATATGGTCAAGGTCCGGCTGCAGCGGGCGCAGCCAGCCGTCAAGCGGGTAGTCGCCCTGAGCGTCGGGGCTGGCTACCAGCCGCGCCAGCAGTACCTGAAACTGGCGCAGCGGACGGAACAGGCGCCGCTCCAGCGCCCAGCCAGCAATCAGGCTTAGCAAAGCCGGGGACAGCCCGAGCACCCAGAGAACGGGGCGGGTTTGTGACGAGGGCTGCAGGGCGCTTTCCAGCCAGATCAGTACACCCAGGCCGACCACCAGGCAGATGCCGGTAAGCAGCAGCCAGAGCCCAAGCAGGTTCTGACGGGATGGCATGGCTCAACCTCCCTGTTGTTGGTCGGCCAGCAGCGCCTGCACGCGGCTGACCAGCTCGCGGGTCGAGAAAGGTTTGGTTACGTAATCGTTGGCTCCCAGGGCCATCCCTTTCTCCTTTTCCACTTCACGCCCGTGCGCAGTCAGCATCACCACCGGCAGGTCGCGTGTCGCCTCGGCGGCTCGGAGCCGCTCCAGCAGGTCGAAACCGCTCATCCCCGGCAGACTGATATCGAGCAGCAGCAGATCCGGGCAGCGCTCGCCAATAAGCTCCAGCGCCTGTTCCGCATCCGGTGCGGTCGCCACGCTGAAGCCGGCCTGCTGCATCAAAAACTCCAGTGACAGCAGGATATTGGGCTCATCGTCAACAACCAGTACATAAGGCATGGGCATTCATCCATGTTGAGGTTTTTGGGGGGAGTGGCCAGGCAAGGGCTCCTCGCCGGCCATCCTGACCACACGTTGAGGATAGGGGATTTCCACCTGATGTTCTTTCAGCGCGTCCCAAATCATCAGGTAGAGGTCGCCGCCGACACGATTGACACCGTCATCGATGCCCTCCATCCAGAATTCGACCAGTATATCGACGCCGGACTCGCCAAAGCCGCATATCTCGGCATCGGGTCGTTCTTCAATTGGCACATCCTGTCCGTTCAACACCTGCGGGTGACTGGCGACCACTTGCCGCAGCAGATCGAACAGCATGTGCAGGTCCGTGTCGTAGGCTACCTGAAAGGTAATGGAATAGCGCTGTTTCTTGTTTTTGTGCGTCCAGTTGATGAAGTTGTTGGTAATAAACCGCTCGTTGGGCACCATGATGTCCTTGCCATCATAGGTCTCGAGGGTGGTTGATCGCATGTTCAGTTCACGAATGGTGCCGGTGCGTCCGTCATCAAGCTCGATGTAGTCACCGACCGATAGTGACTGGTCCAGCAGGATGATCAGGCCGGAGATAAAGTTGGACGCGATGGACTGCAGGCCAAAGCCAAGCCCCACGCCCAGGGCACCGCTGAACACCGCCAGCGCGGTGATATTGATCCCCATGATTTGTAACAGCAGCAGGAAAATCACAATGATCAGGGCAACCTGGTAAAGCTTGGCGAATACCTCTCGTGTACCGATATCCAACACCTGCTGCTGTCGAATGATTCGCTGTCCGGCCGTGTTGGAGATGCGTCCCAGCCAGAACAGAATGCTGCCGAAAATCAGTACCCGGATCAGCCCCTGTGCAGAGATGCGGATATTGCCGATCTCAAGTGCCAGGGAGTCCAGGTAAGCAACCACTGTATCGAGCAGGCCGAAGAGCTGCAGTAATACGATGGGAATGACGACGATTTTGATGAAGTTCTTGATGAACAGACTGGAGACGAATCGGGACAGGATGATGTACGCCAGCGATACCACCGCAATGATCTCGAACAGCCGGATCAGGGTGCTGTTGCCGAAAAGGTAGTCGCTGATATCGGCGGCGATGGCCAGAAAAATGATACTGAACAACGGCAGGGCGAGATTGCGCCCCCGGAAGCTGAAGCGCCGCAGCCAGCCGATAGGCCTGGAGTCGGTGGACTTTATCGGTCTGGCAATGCTTTTGCCCACCGCCAGAGAGATCAGGTAGGCAAATAACAGCGCAAACAGGACCAGTAACAGCTGGTAGTACGACGACGGACTGGTAAGCCACGCCAGCGAGGCGGTCAACCACTGTTCCAGCAGATCTCGTAATGATTGAGTATCCATTGCTGCCAATCCTTCATGCCGGGATGCTGAACGTATCAACGGGCGTTTGTCGCAGTGACGCCTGTCAGGATAAAGCCGACCCTTTCGAGTATAGCCGCCTAAAGCGTTGGCAGCAGACGACAGGCAAGACCGGGTACGTTGTTGTTGCACTTGATCTCTATCGGGGTGGCAGGACTTTGGCGGGCGTTCAAGGCATAATGCGGGCCTTTTGCGCCAGCAGAGGGGGAAAGCATGTCGCTACCGGGGAAAGAGATCTATCGAGGTCACGATCAGTTCGGCAGCGTGCGGGTACTCGATGATGGTGACAAGCGCTACCTGGCCTTTGGTGATCAGGACGAGCAGAGCTGCTGTCTCAAGCATGAACCGCTGATTCCCGAACACGAATATGTCCGCGCCATGCTGCTGGCGCTGCTGTTTGTCGAACCCAAACAGGTGATCAGCCTGGGACTGGGTGCGGGGGCACTGAACACCTGCCTGCATGGCCGTTTTGCTGGCCTGAAGCAGCAGATTGCCGAACTTCGCCCGGAAGTGGTCGAAGTGGCCTACCGCTTCTTCCAGCTGCCGCGCGGCAAGCGTATTCAGGTGCATACCACCGATGCGCTCGATTTTCTGCGCAATGTGGAAACCCGCAAGGCCGACATCATCTTCAGCGACATCTATGGTGCCGAGGGGCTAAGTGACCAGCAGCTGGGTGAAGAGTACCTGGAACTCTGTTCCCGCCGCCTGAAACAGGGCGGATGGCTGGTGATGAACCTCTGGCGCGAACACCAGGGGCCGAACACCCTGGAACTCCTGCTGCAGCAGTTCGGCACCATCTACGGTTGCCATACCCAGAGTGGCAACTGGGTGGTCTTTGCTTCTGAGGACGATCACGAGATCAGCCAGAACCAGCTCGACAAGCGTGCCCGCCAGCTCAGCCAGCAACTGGGCTTCTCGCTGTCATCCCACCTGAAACGCCTGCGCACCTATCCTTGATGGCAGGGAATCCCTGATCACAGCGAGTCCCAGTAGGCTGACGTATTGTTGCCAATAGAGTGTCGCTGAGGCACTCTACAGGTCTGCCTGCAGGAAGCTGGCAGCCACAACGACAGGGAACAGGGAGATGAGTCAATGACAGGGATGGTTTGCAGTGTTCAGCTTTCTGGCTTAATCGCCAGGCCTCTTCACGATTGTTTCTGCTGATTCACCGGCTTTGAACATGCCTGTTCAAGCGGCTCTTGTGAGGTTTGAAAACCTTGGGGCTGCATGGTCTCTATCTCTGTGTCAGCGGGCCGCATTCGATGTTTAACAAAACAGCGATCACCCTGGGCGCCCTGGTCATCATGGCGTTGGTGCTGACTAAAATTGTCTCGAACTGGATGCAAAACCCCTATGGGCTGGAGCCTGAACGGCTGGGCCCAAAGGGGAGTGAGACGATTCCGCCAGTCACGGCGCTTCCGAATGCGAAAAACTATCTGCTGTATCCCTATTACGATGACAATGCCTATGTCATTCATCTGGCTCTGCCCAATCATTACATTCACCCGTCGAATACCACTGAGCGCGTCTTGAAGTCCTACGGTGTATCAGCCTCGATGTACTACCCCGGGCTGAACGGGAAGTTTCATCCAGAAAACGCGAACCTGCCGAACTGCAATGGCTACTGTGCGGGCTATGTTCGTGCATCCATCGAGCCAAGCCGACGCAGTGCACATGAGAAGAATCGGCGCATACTGGAGCGAATTGCCCATGACCGGCAGCAGGACAGCGCTCTGTATCAATTTGAAGATCTGGATGCTGAGTTTGGTGTCGATGAGCATTTTCAGATCCGCTATCCCGTGATTGAAGCGAAGTCAAAAGGCAGCATGACATCGACCCAAGAATATCTGATATCAAGAGATCCGAGCGGCGACGTGCAATATCTGTTCGAGTGCTTACCATACACGCCATCACCCGCGTGTGAAGTGGAATTTAACCTGTCGACCATGCCTGAACTGGTGATCAATATACGCTTCTCGCGCAGCCTTATGACAGAGTGGCCGAAAATTGTCAGAGCGGTAAACGATAAGGTGGCCAGTTGGAAGCCGGTCAAAATTGAAACAGTTAAAGAGTAGCGATGACGTTCTTCGTAAAGTCTGGATGCCTGCTTTTCATTGTGGTGAAGCCTGGCCCTATGCTCTTGTGGAATAGTTAAAATAAATATGGATTTAGATGTTATGGATAAACAGATCAAATGGCTGAAAATATCGCTAAAAGTTGAAATGCTCATCGGCGTTGTAGCCGGAGGTATATTGGCTCTGGTACTGGGTACCATGGCAACAGACTCGCCAACTTCAGGCACACTGGAGTTTATAATGGGAGCGCTGTTTGGCTTTGCCCTTGTGGCCACGCCGATGCTCGTGATTCCGGCGTTGTCCATACGGGAGTTGAATCGATTCCCGGAAAATCGGAAATTTGTATTTAATTACCTCAATACGGTTATTGTGCTTGTTTTTGTATTTTTCCCCTTGGCCATCTGGCAGATCTATACGCTGGCACACCTGAAGGCGAATGCTGACAGCATGCATCAGGTCGAGAGTTAGTCAGCCTCTCTGTTGAAGCAAGATGGCCTGTTGCGGGTCTGAAGTCTAAATTGCTTACTGAACACTGTTTTCTCTCAGTCCAAAAGGCAGGTCGTTTAGACGGCGATGAACAGGCATGTGGACCGCAGGTGGCACCAGATGGTATCCGAGGATGTGCTGGATACCCTGCATAGTAATGCAAACGGCTTGTCTTCCGCAGAGGCGGCAGGGCGCCTTGAAGCCCACGGCCCGAATCGTCTGCCCGAAGCTGCCAGGCGCAGCCCGCTGATCCGTATTCTGCTGCAGTTTCACAATATCCTCATCTATGTGCTGCTTGGCTCGGCCGTTATCACGGCCATATTGGGGCATCTGGCGGACACCCTGGTGATTCTGGCGGTCGTTTTGATCAATGCCGCAATCGGTTTTTTCCAGGAGGGAAAAGCGGAAAAGGCGATGGATGCCATCCGTCGTATGCTGGCGCTGAAGGCATCGGTGCTGCGTGACCAGGTGCGCTGTTCGGTAGCGGGCGAAGTGCTGGTGCCTGGCGATATTGTACTGATTGAAGCCGGGGACAAGGTGCCGGCTGACCTGAGGCTGATCCACGTTAGTGGGCTTCAGGTTCAGGAGTCGATTATCACCGGCGAATCCGTACCCGTTGAAAAACAGGCGCAACCCGTGGATGAAACCGCGGTGCTGGGGGACCGAGTTTGCATGGCGTACAGCGGTACGCTGGTAACCCGAGGGCTTGCGCGGGGAGTTGTTGTGGCCACGGGGTTAAACACGGAGATCGGTCGCATGAGCGGTATGCTGTCTACCGTTGAGATGCTGACAACGCCACTGACCAGGCAGATGAACGTGTTCTCGCGCTGGCTGACCCTGCTGATCCTGCTGGTTGCAGCCATGCTGCTGGTGTTCGGCTATTTCGTCGAGCGTTTGGCTTTTGCTGATATGTTCATGGCCGTGGTCGGCCTTTCGGTTGCTGCTATTCCTGAAGGCTTGCCTGCTGTGGTGACCATCACGCTTGCTGTGGGCGTGCAGGCGATGGCGCGGCGCAATGCCATTGTCCGCCGCTTGCCCGCCATCGAGACCCTGGGATCTGTATCGGTCATCTGTACTGACAAAACGGGCACTCTGACGTGCAATGAGATGATGGTGGCATCCGTAGTGACGGTTGAGCACGTCTTTGCGCTGGAAGGGGCAGGGTACGCGCCCACAGGGGATATCCTGCTTAACGATATCTCCGTGAGCCTGCAGGAGCATGAGTTGCTTGAAGAGCTCGGCCGTGTGGCGGTGCTCTGCAACGATTCAGCACTGCACGAGAGAGGCGGTATCTGGACGGTTGAAGGTGATCCGATGGAGGGAGCCCTGCTGTCACTGTCAGGCAAGGTCGGCCTTGATATCGGCAAGGTGCGCGCCGGTTGGACTCGAACCGATGTTATCCCCTTCGATGCCGAGCACAGGTTCATGGCGACGCTCAACCATGACCATAAAGGACAGGCCATGGTGTTCGTGAAGGGCGCCCCCGAACGGCTATTCGCGATGTGCGACCACCAGCTTACGGTTGCAGGCTGCAGTGAAGCCTTTGACAAAGGCTACTGGCATCAACAGGCAGAGGCCATTGCAGCCCAGGGCATGCGTGTGCTGGCGTTTGCCGTAAAACCGGTGGTACCTGAACATACGATTCTTGAATTTTCGGATGTGGAATACGGGCTGACGCTGGTCAGTCTGGTCGGGTTGATCGATCCGCCGCGCCCCGAGGCCATTGATGCGATCGCGGGCTGCCAGGGGGCAGGCATCCGCGTAAAGATGATCACTGGTGACCACAAAGGCACCGCAACAGCGATCGGCAAACAGATTGGGCTGCAAAATCCCGACAGGGTGCTGACCGGGGCCGAACTCGACGGCATGGACGACCGCACTTTGGCGGCTGTGGTGCTGGATACGGACATCTTCGCCCGCACCAGCCCGGAGCACAAACTGCGTCTCGTGATGGCGCTGCAAGCGCATGGCATGACGGTGGCAATGACCGGAGATGGCGTGAATGACGCGCCGGCACTCAAACGTGCCGATGTGGGAATTGCAATGGGGCTCAGAGGCAGCGAGGCCGCAAAGGAGGCAGCAGAACTGGTACTGGCAGACGACAACTTCGCCTCATTGGCTGCGGCCGTCAGAGAAGGGCGCACCGTCTACGATAATATCAAGAAGGTTATCAGCTGGACGTTGCCAACCAGTACCGGTGAAGCCATGACCATCGTTGTGGCGCTGCTGTTCGGGATGACACTGCCGATTACACCGATCCAGATTCTCTGGATCAACCTGATTACCGCCGTCACACTGGGAATGGCGCTGGCGTTTGAGCCAACCGAGGCGGACAGTATGCGCCGTCCACCACGCCCCCAAAGTGAACCGTTGCTGACGGGCGACCTGGCCTGGCATACGGTGTTTGTCTCAGCCCTGTTCATCGCCGGGGTATTCAGCATGTATGCCAACGCGGTCGACAAGGGATATTCCATTGAGCTGGCACGCACCATCGCGCTCAATACCCTGGCGGTGATGGAGATCTTTCACCTGTTCTTCATTCGTAATTTCTATGGCACATCGCTCACCTGGAAGGCTGTCAGAGGTACGAAAGCGGTTTGGGCAACGGTGATTATCGTGACCGCAGCACAATTCGCCATTACCTACCTGCCGCCCCTGCAGGCACTTTTTGCCACCGTTGCCGTTCCGCTCCAGGACGGTGTTAACATCGTCTGCGTGGGAATTGCGTTGCTGGTCATCATAGAAGCCGAGAAACAGTTTCGCCTGCGCTGGCGTAAAGGTTGAACTGATTAAAGCAGGAACGGTGCAGCGTCAGTGCCCGCTGACACTGAACCAACCCCAACGCCTCGCAGTCAAATCAAGAGAAACAGACGACCAGACCCCTGAGTCTGGAGAAGCGTTCATTATGAAACCTCTCGCTTTGATATGCATTGCCACACTCGCCGCCCTTACCGCAGGCATCAGCCGTGCCGACC
The DNA here is from genome assembly GCF_039523155.1 of Marinobacterium maritimum. Classification (NCBI taxonomy): domain Bacteria; kingdom Pseudomonadati; phylum Pseudomonadota; class Gammaproteobacteria; order Oceanospirillales; family Oceanospirillaceae; genus Marinobacterium; species Marinobacterium maritimum. The sequence goes on from NZ_BAAAET010000001.1 coordinate 419,724, forward strand.
AGGCCACCTTTGCCGGCGGTTGCTTTTGGTGTATGGAACAGGCCTTCCAGGAACTGGACGGCGTCAGCGAGGTGATTTCCGGTTTTACCGGCGGCACCCTGAAAAACCCCACCTATAACGGCAACCATGAAGGTCATTACGAAGCGGTACAGGTGACCTACGACCCACAAACCATAACCTATCAGCAACTGCTAAACGTGTACTGGCGCAATATCGATCCGTTCGACGACAAGGGCCAGTTCTGTGACAAGGGGCATAGTTACCTCAGCGCGATCTTCGTCGCTGACGATGAACAGCGCCGACTGGCCCGCCTGTCCAGGGAACAGGTGATCAGGCGGTTCGCCGAACAACGTCCTGATCTGAGGATCGTCACCCCGATCCTCGCCGCTTCGATCTTCTATCCGGTGAAGGAATATCACCAGGATTACTACCTTAAGAATCCCTGGCGCTATAAGTTCTATAAAACCGCGTGCCGTCGCGCCAGCCGGCTGGAGGAGGTCTGGGGTAAGCCAGATAAACATTGAATTGTCTTCCAAGACCTGACCTCGCCCCTTGCTGCCGCTTGACTGAGAGTAGGTTTGTGCCTGCGCACAAGACGGTCGGAATAAGGCAAGAACAGCACAGCGACAGTGCCCGCTGTCTCACAGCTGAAACGCCCAGCGGGTCTTAGCTTGAGCAACATTATTTCCAGAATAGAGAATGTTGCCAATACATAATGTCTGAGGCACTCTAGAAATCTGCCAGCAGGACGTCGGCAGCCACAATGACAGGGAAAAGGGGATGGGGCGATGACAGGGTTGCCGAATACGCACTCAATATCTATCGCTTCACAACTTAATTACCAAGCTACTTCCTGCTGGCTTTTTGTCATACGCCTGGTTGGCCGGTATCCGGCCAGGCTGGAGGGCTGCGTGACTATACCTTTTTGTCTGTTTTATCCTGATAAAAGTCTTTTTAATCAATTGCTTATAAGATGGCGTCGAGATTAAAAGGTATACCCAATAATAATTATTATTAGATCGAAGATCTCATTAACAGACTGTTAAGTTTCTAGGATAGTTATGCCCTTTACTCCAATACACATGGGACCAGGAATTTTAATTAAAGCGATCTTACAAAGTAGCTTTAGTTTAATGGTATTCGGCTGGACTCAAATTGTAATGGATATCCAGCCTTTAATTGTCCTAATCACCGGAGAAGGGCATCTTCACGGTTTTACACATACATATGTTGGTGCAATTCTACTAGCTGTTTTCTCAGCTCTAACCGGCAAGTATCTTTCAGAGCTTGGCCTAAAAATTCTTGGCATCGACAAATATCAAAGCATTAAAATTGCTTGGTGGGTGGCCTTTTTAAGTGCATTCATTGGCAGTTTTAGTCACGTCTCTTTAGACAGCATAATGCACACGGATGTAGAGCCATTTTACCCAATTACACTCGCTAACGACTTTCATGGTATTGTGTCAGTAACAATATTACACAAGCTATGCATGTACAGTGGCGGTGTAGGCGCTCTAATTTACTATGCAGTCAACTATCGTGCGTTCAAAACTTAACAAGTGCAGGCAACGGGCAGCCAAAACTGTCACTTGTTTTGCCAAAGAGCCGGCAAAACAACCGCCATTTTTGTCTGTCGCTGCTGCAGGCGTTAAATTGCATGGAGGGAACCCGTGTATCTCCGAGACGTAAGGGCAGAAGATATCCCCGAGATTTGTAAGCTCCCGAAAACACGAGAAGAGCTTTTTTACTGCTTCCCAAGAGCAGCCTTCCCTCTGGCGGGAGACGAGGTACGTCAGGGCATCGAAAATCGTTCTGACTCAACGGTGATTGAAATCGCGGGGAAAGTTGTTGCTTTCGCGAATTTTTACCGTTGGAAAGACGGGCTGTGCTCAATCGGTAATGTTGTTGTGGCGTCCGATGCCAGAGGTTTAGGTGTGGGCCGCTATCTGATTAACCATATGATCAGGTTAGGGTTTGAGAAACATCACGCGGAGGCAGTTTCGGTTTCGTGCTTTAATCGAAACGCAGCAGGATTACTCTTTTATCCAAAGTTTGGTTTCCGGCCTTACGACATTGAGCAACGCATTGATTACAACGGTGACCGAGTGGCACTGATTCACCTGAGGGTGGAAAATCATGCACTTTGACCAAACAGTCAGCCGGACGCCAAAACGTACTGCTTTTGCTCCCCTTTGCTGCTGCCCGGCGTCGGTTAACTCAGCGTAAAGCATCTTAGGCACCTAATTAGAGTATTCAACATGAAAATGAATTATTTTGTTTTTGGCACAAATAACAAAGAAAAAGCAGTCGCGTTCTATGATGTTCTCTTTGATGGTTGTGGTTTAAAAAAACTTCACGGGGAGGGACGAATGACACTTTGGGGAAATGAAGACTTTATGTTTGCCATAGCAGAGCCATTCGATGAAAGCCCTGCGTCGAACGGAAATGGTACGATGCTCGGTTTCCATGTTGATTCAATCGAAGAAGTGAATCGGTTACATCAAAAAGCCTTGGATTTAGGCGGTGTGAGTGAAGGTGAGCCTAGAATACGCTCTAATATGCATTCGGCTTATGTTAGAGATTTAGACAAAAATAAAATATGTTTCTATACAAGAAATGCGTAACAAAAAATTAAATTTGCCCGCAAGGGAGCTGGGGCCTCAAAAGCTAGGGTTTTTCGGACCCTTCATTAAGGAATAACATGTAAGGAGATTGCTCGAGGATGAATTGTGCATATGTCATCGGCCATGTCACTGTAAAAGACTCCAGGAAATGGCAGCAATATCGAAATCAAGTGCCCGCTACGCTGGAACCTTGGGGGGCGGAGTTGATGTTTCGAGGGAAAATAGCGTCAGTGCTCTCGGGCAAGCATGAGCACAGCGATACTGTGGTGATCCGCTTTCCAGGCATTGAAAAAGTTACGGGTTGGTATGAGTCCCCTCAGTACCAATCATTGATTCCCCTCAGGGAGCAAGCAGCCGATATGGAATTGCTTGTATTTGAAGAGTAGGTTAGCTGCGTCAAACTGGTGTGTCTCCCTTGCTTTCTTGTTAACCAATGGGAGCAATGTGATCAGAGCTACAAAGTCGCAGCTCTTCAGGATTCGAGTTACATGGAAATGATGGTAGAAGTCGTCATCAACGGTGCTATTGAAGAGGCTGAGGTTATAGCCCTGTACCGTGCCAATGAGTGGTCTTCGGCGGATAAGCCGGACGCGCTGATGTCTGCTCTGAGGAATTCACATACACTGGTAACGGCAAGGGTTGAGGGGCGGCTGGTCGGGATCGGTAATGCCATCTCGGATGGTTATCTGGTCGTTTATTATCCGCATATGCTCGTTCACCCTGAATACCAGGGGCAGGGCATTGGCCGAGCGATGATGGCAGCTATGCAGTCGGTCTATAAGCACTTCCATCAGCAGATGCTGACAGCCGATGGTCAAGCAGTTGAGTTCTATAAGTCACTTGGCTTTGAGCGTGCTGGCAAGACTGAGCCCATGTGGATCTATGCCGGCAGCGAACACTGATTCGAAACGTAAAGAGAAACTGATGTCTGAAGTAGTAAAAGCCCGTTTTGACGGCAAGGACAAGGACGCGATCTGTGCTATTCGGGAAAGCGTGTTCATCAACGAGCAGCATGTTCCGCCCGAGCTGGAGTTTGATGGTCTGGATGAAGCTGCAGTGCAGGTGCTGGTGCTGGTAGAGGGGCTGCCGGTTGGCACGGGGCGTGTGCTGGAGGATGGCCATATTGGCCGTATCGCCATCATGAAGGCGTTTCGGGGGCAGGGGCTGGGTGCCAGGGTTGTGCTGTCCCTGATCGATGAAGCCGCTAAGGCAGGCTGTCAGCGGGTATATCTGGGGGCGCAGATTCAGGCGGTGGAGTTCTACCAGAAACTGGGCTTTGCGCCTTACGGCGAGGAGTTCATGGATGCTGGTATTCCGCATATTCATATGGAAAAAATGATCTAGCACTCTCATTACCCCCGATGGGGCTTTGCCCCAACCCATTCCTCGCTGTGCCCAGCATCTGATTCTTGCTGCAGATTGAACTGAAATAAAACTCGGTGAACTATTTTGGCCCGGGTTTTGCTGTGTCTATGCACCAATTCAGTTCCATCTGTTATCGAGGTTTCCATGCAGCAGTCTGTCTTCCCCTGGTTTCAGCCCATTGTCGAAATTGCCACCGGGCGTATTGCGGGGTACGAGGCGTTGGCCCGGCAAAGGAATGAAGCAGGGCAGGTCGTGTCTGCAGGCATGCTGTTTCAGGACCCATCCTGCACTGTTGAGGAGCGGCGGGCCCTGGACCGCACCGTGCGCAATCAGGCGCTTGAAGCCTTTGCAAAGGCGCCGGATGACACCTTTCTGACCCTTAACCTGTCGCCTGAATGGATCGAGGGGCTGGACCCCGGTGATCCGCTGCCGACGCTGGGGATGATGGATCGCCTCTGGATCGACCATCCGCGGGTGGTGATAGAGATCACCGAGCAGGTCGGGGATATCGCGTGTATCAACCGGCTGGCACGGCGCTATCGTGCTGAAGGGGTGCGCATTGCGCTGGATGACTTTGGCTCGGGCTTCCAGCATCTGGATCGTCTGCTGGCCTTCACACCGGACCTGCTCAAGGTCGATATGCGCATGTTCCGAAACGGTGCGACCGGGCACCAGGAGAGTGCACTCTTGCATGCGATTGGTGATATGGCGGCGCGGCTGGGCTGTAAGCTGATTTTTGAAGGCGTTGAAACGGCGGATGAGTTTTTTATCGCCCTGCAATGCAATGCCAGTTATGTTCAGGGTTTCATTTTTGAGCAGGCGGTTGAGGGCTTTGTCGAGGTTGACCGGTACAGTGCACAGGTCGAGCAGCTGTTGCAGCAATACCTGGAGCTGATGGTGGAGCAGTCCGCTCGTCGCCAGTGGCATCTGGAGGGCCTGCAGGGGCAGTTGCTGGCGCTGCGTGAGTTGTTGCTGGCCGCAGATGGGCCCGAGGTATTGCAGGAGTATGTGCCGGATCCGGCCGTATTGCGCTGCTTTATCTGCGACCGTCAGGGAGTTCAGATCTCACCCAACTACGAATACCGGGGGGATGGTTGGAGTGCGAATGGTTCGGTGCTGGGACATAACTGGAGCTGGCGGCCCTGGTTCTACCAGCTGGTGGCGTCCAGTGACTATGACCGCCGTATCCTGAGATCAGCGCCCTATATGGATATCAGTGGCGGTCAGCGCTGTTTCACGCTGACGCTGGCGCTGGACCAGCATCGCGTGTTGTTGGTCGATGTGCAGGATCAGCTGGCAACCGGTGATTCGGTTTCGCCGCAAACATCCTTCCACAGTGACTTGATGCCGGACTTGTCCTGATCGCTGAGCTGGTCGACGGCAAAGGCGTTGTCGAGGCTTTCCTGTACATTGTGCAGGAAGGCTTCGTTGGACTCCGGCAGCTCGGCCGCAACCAGGTTGAGGTGACCGATCAGGTAGCTGCAGTAGAACAGCTCGTCCGGGTTATCCAGAGCAGACTGCTCACGGGCCAACAGGCGGGATTCGGTCAGGTCGATCAGGCTTTCGCTCATGGGGTCTCCAGGTTCTTCAGCAACAGCGCGTAGGTCTTGCCGTCGGATTCGGTCTGTTCCAGACGCACGATCAGGTAATCCAGTTCTGGCGCAAGCCAGATCAGGGTTTCGCGGTCAGCGTCTTCGCCACGGTCACGCATGACGCGTACGGCGTTGTAGCGACCGTAGGGGGTATCTATCTCTTCTTCACCGGTGACCTTGAAGCGATATTCCTTGAGCTTGCCACCATCGGCGACCGAGTAGGTCATCTCGGTCTTGCCGGCGAGCAGGTCCAGACGCATCTGCAGCTGGTAGCTGAGCTTGTCCTGAGTACCTGTTGGCACCTGCATCTTCCAGGGCTTGTCCTTGACCACTGTGGTGACCGACAGCTTGTCCCAGTCGAAGTCGACGCTGGCCTTGCGGCTCTTGCCCAGCACCTTGCGGTGGTAGCGGTAGCTGACCGGCTGGATCGGCTCGGACGGATAGTAGTTGAAGCGGGTAGTTTCGCTGATGCCGGCCATCATGGCGGCGGCTTCGGAGCTGAAACGCCACTGGCCGTTTGCGGTCTGCTGCAGCTGGCGCACCGCCTCGCCACTGAGCGAGATGCCCATGTCGAAGGCGGTGGTGTAGGTGGCCTTGAAGGCCGGCAGCTGGGCCGTATCGGCCTGGGCTGGCAGGCTGCCGAGCAGGCAGCCGGTCAGCAGAGTGGCAAGTGTCAGACGCATACAACCTCCGTGATTAGCGGGTGGTGTATTGGTAACCGGAAGAGGCCAGAAGTTCACCGTCGAGCTCGACGCCGGCGTCGCTCAGGCTGAGGCGGTCTTCGCAGAACCATTGTACGGCCAGCGGGTAGATCTGATGCTCCAGCTGATGGACACGCTGCTGCAGGCTTGCAGCATCATCGTCCGGGGTGACGCTGACCTGTGCCTGAACAATCAGCGGACCGCCATCCAGCTCTTCCGTTACGAAGTGGACGGTGCAGCCGTGGGCATCATCACCGGCCTCAATGGCGCGCTGATGAGTATTCAGTCCCTTGTACTTGGGCAGCAATGAAGGGTGAATATTGAACAGGCGACCATGGTAGTGACGTACCAGTTCCGGCGTCAGGATGCGCATGAAGCCGGCCAGCACTACGAGGTCAGGCTGGTAGCTGTCGATCAGTTCAACCAGCGCTGCATCAAAGCTTTCCCGATCGGCAAACTGCTTGTGGTCGAGCAGGCGGGCATCGACACCCGCCTGTTCGGCCCGGGTCAGACCGTAGGCATCGGGGCGGTTGCTGATAACCGCCGCGATTTTGCCGTTGATCTGCCCCTCAAGCGTCTGGTCCAGAATCGCTTGCAGGTTGGAGCCGCTGCCGGATATCAGTACTACAATCCGTTTTGGCGCCATCTCAGGCCTCCAGGCCGCGCAGCTCAACCTGTTCTTCGCCTTCGCCGGCGGCTTCGATCTGACCGATCAGCCAGGCGTTCTCGCCTTCACCCTGCAGCAGGGCGATAGCGGCTTCAGCCTTGTCGGCCGGAACGGCGATGACCATGCCCACACCACAGTTCAGGGTGCGGTACATTTCACGGGTTTCCACGTTGCCGCCTTCCTGCAACCACTTGAATACCGGCGGCATCTCCCAGGATTTCACGTCGATAACGGCTTTGGCAGATTCCGGCAGTACGCGCGGGATGTTTTCCAGCAGGCCGCCGCCAGTGATGTGAGACAGGGCGTTAACCTGAGACTCGCGGATCAGTTTCAGCAGCTGCTTGACGTAGATGCGGGTCGGCTCCAGCAGGGCTTCGGCCAGGGTCTTGTCGCCCATCGGCTGCTGCAGGTCAGCGTTGGTCACTTCCAGGATCTTGCGGATCAGGGAGTAGCCGTTGGAGTGCGGGCCGGAGGAGGCCAGACCGATCAGGGCGTCACCGACCTGAACCTTGCTGCCGTCGATGATCTCTTCCTTCTCGACAACACCGACACAGAAGCCGGCCAGGTCGTAGTCGTCGCCGTCGTACATGCCCGGCATTTCAGCGGTTTCACCGCCGACCAGGGCAGCACCCGCCAGTTCACAGCCTGCACCGATACCGGTGACCACGTCAGCCGCCATGTCCACGTTCAGGTGACCAGTGGCGTAATAGTCCAGGAACAGCAGCGGTTCAGCGCCGGCAACTACCAGGTCGTTAACGCACATGGCGACCAGGTCAATACCGATGGTATCGTGCTTTTTCAGGTCCATCGCCAGACGCAGCTTGGTGCCAACGCCGTCGGTGCCGGATACCAGAACCGGCTGCTTGTAACCGGCCGGCAGCTCGCAAAGCGCACCGAAACCACCCAGTCCACCCATGACTTCAGGACGGGCAGTACGTTTGGCGACACCTTTGATACGTTCGACCAGGGCGTTACCTGCATCAATATCAACGCCGGCATCCTTGTAGCTCAGGGAAGTTTTTTCAGAACCTGTAGACATGGGTGAGTCAACCTTTAAAGCGGGAGATAATCGGTAAAAAATTATCGCGCTAGTTTATCAGGTTGCGGGCGCTCTGTGTTAGAGTTACGCGCGTCATTTATTGGCCAGATGTAAATCAAGGTTTTCTGAACCCGTTAAGACGCTCGCTGTGACACAGAAAGACAAAAGCCGTACCGCAGCTCCAATGCAGTTGCCCCTCGGGATCACTCTTAGAGATGATGCCCGCTTCGAGAACTTCGTGCGTGGTCGCAACGGGTTGGTCTGTGCTGCGCTGGAAAAGGCCGCGTCCGGCTTCGGTGAGCAGTACCTCTATATATGGGGACACGCCGGCACCGGCTGCTCCCATCTGTTGCAGTCCTGCTGTCACGCCTCTGATCCGGTGCGTCGCAGTGCCGTTTACCTTCCCCTTGCCGAGCTGAAAGAGTACGGTCCGCGTATTCTCGAGGACTTCGATCAGCTGGATCTGGTCTGCATCGACAACCTTGAGCAGATCGCCGGTGATGCCGCCTGGGAAGAGGCGCTGTTCCACCTGTATAACCGCATGCGTGCCAACGGCCATGTGCTGATCATGTCGGCCAACCTGCCACCCGCCAAGTTGGGTATCAAGCTGGCGGACCTGGAATCACGTCTTAACTGGGGCATGGTATTCCAGCTGCAGTCGCTGGACGACGATACCAAGGTGGTAGCGCTCAAGGCCCGTGCTCAGGCGCGAGGTCTGCAGCTGGGTGATGATGTAATCCGTTATTTGATGCATCACGGCAGCCGCAACATGGCCCATCTGCTGGTGACGCTGGATAAGCTGGATGTGGCCTCATTGAGTGCGCAGCGCAAGATCACCGTACCCTTCGTCAAGCAGGTAATGAACTGGTGAGCCTGCCCGGCACCGGCCCTGCATTTCAGATCATTGAACAGAACCCGCGCTTTGTCGTGATCGACAAGGCGCCGGGCATCAGTATGCACAAGGATGATCAGGAGGCGGGTCTGGCGATGCTGCTGGAGCAGGCGCTGGGGCAGAAGGTCTGGCCGGTGCATCGCCTGGACAAGATGACCTCCGGTCTGGTGGTCTTCGCGTTCTCGGCTGAAGTAGCCGCCGAGCTGTCCGCTGCCTTTGCCGAACAGCAGGTCAGCAAGCTGTATTTGGCGCTCAGTGATCGCAAACCGTCTAAAAAACAGGGTCGTATCGAAGGTGGCATGGTGCGCAGTCGCCGAAGCAGCTGGCGGCTGACACGCGACACGGACAATTTTGCCCGTACCGAATTTTACAGCGCATCCCTGAAACCCGGGCTGCGCGCCTTTCTCTGTCGTCCCTATACCGGCAAGACGCACCAGATCCGGGTGGCGTTGAAGAGTGTCGGTGCGCCGATCGTCGGTGATCCCATTTATCACGAAACGGTCCAGACGCAGCCAGACAGAGGCTACCTGCATGCCTGGCAGCTCAGGTTCGTACTGGCCGGTGAAACCTTTGCCTTTCGAGCTGATCCAACTATCGGTGAGCTGTTTAGTCTGCCCGAAGTGGCGATGCTGTTGTCGGGCGACTGGTCCGAGCCCTTTTCCCTGCGCTGGCATGGTGCTTCCAACTGAATTATCATGCGCGCCCTATGATGATTGATCAAAAAATGAACGATAATCGTGTGCCGCGGGATTTTTATGCCCGTGACCCTGAAGAGCAGCAGCTCTTCCTGACCGACACCTGGTGTGACCACTGTCAGCAGCTGGGGCTGGGGATGCGTGATCCCGAAGAGTACGAACTGTTCGGCATGATCTTTATAGAAGGCAAATGCTGTCAGTGCGGTGAAGCCGTGCTGACCGAATTGACCGAGGATGAATTTGACGATGAGTGAAGCGGTAGATCAGCGTTTCGGCGGTACTGCGCGTCTTTATGGTCTGGACGGTCTGGAGCTGTTCCAGCGTTCCCACGTGGCCGTGATTGGTATCGGTGGTGTTGGCTCCTGGGTGGCTGAGGCGCTGGCGCGAACCGGTATCGGCGAAATCACGCTGATCGACCTGGATGATATCTGTGTCACCAACACCAACCGTCAGATTCATGCCCGCACATCCACCATCGGGCAGTCCAAGGTTGCTGTTATGGCGGAACGTATCCGTGACATCAACCCGGACTGCCTGGTGCATGAGGTCGAAGCCTTTGTCAGCCGTGAAAACCTGGACGAGCTGCTGCATGACGACCTGAGCTACGTGGTGGATGCCATCGACAGCGTCAAGGACAAGGCGGCGGTGATCGCCTGGTGCAAGCGTCACAAGGTGCCGGTGATCACCATTGGTGGTGCCGGTGGTCAGGTCGATCCGACCCTGATCCGCGTGGCGGACCTGACCCGTACCCAGACTGACCCGCTGGCCGCCAAGGTGCGCTCCTTCCTGCGTCGTCACTACCGTTTCAGCAGCAGCGGTCGTCGTTTCGCCGTCGAGTGTGTCTACTCTGAAGAGCAGCTGCGCTATCCGCAGCCGGATGGCAGCGTCTGTCAGCAGAAGAGCGTGATGGAAAATGGCACACGCCTCGACTGCGCCGGCGGCTTCGGCGCCACCACCTGTGTTACCGCGACTTTCGGCTTCGTTGCCGTGTCGCGCGTATTGAAAAAGCTTCAGGAGCGCGCGGCTCGCGAGCAGGCGCTCTGATTCACCTGGGGTGAGCATGCTCACCCCATCATTCATGCTCCGGATTTACGCTCCGGACCGCAAGAACAGGAAAATACCATGTCCAGCACTGTTGTCTGTGCACTGTACAAATTCGTTACTCTGGAAAACTTCGAGCAGCTGCGTCAGCCGCTGCATGACCTGATGGTCGAGCAGGGGGTGCGCGGCACTCTGTTGCTGGCGAAAGAGGGCATCAACGGCACCATCGCCGGCAGTCGTGAAGGCATCGATGCCGTCCTGGCCTGGCTCAAGTCCGATCCGCGCCTGGCCGAGCTGGGTTACAAGGAGTCCTTTGACGAGAGCAATCCTTTCTACCGCACCAAGGTCAAACTGAAGAAAGAGATCGTCACCATGGGCGTCGAAGGCATCGATCCCAAGCGTGTGGTCGGGACCTATGTTAAGCCGCAGGACTGGAATGCGCTGATCTCTGATCCTGAGGTGATCCTGATCGATACCCGTAACGACTATGAGGTGCAGATCGGTACCTTCAAGAATGCGGTCAACCCTGAGACCGAAACCTTCCGTGAGTTCCCGCAGTATGTGCAGGACAACCTGGACCCGCAGAAACACAAGAAAGTGGCGATGTTCTGCACCGGTGGTATCCGTTGCGAGAAATCCACAGCCTACCTGAAGGAGCAGGGCTTCGACGAGGTGTACCATCTGGAAGGCGGCATTCTCAAGTATCTGGAGGAGGTGCCGGAAGCCGAAACGATGTGGGAAGGCGAATGCTTCGTCTTCGATAACCGCGTATCGGTCAACCACAGCCTGGAGAAGGGCGAGTACGATCAGTGCCACGCCTGCCGCATGCCGATTACCGAAGAAGACAAGGCCAGCGAGCAGTATGAAAAGGGTGTTAGCTGCCCGCACTGTCACGATCGCCTGACCGAGCGTCAGCGTGAACGTTTTGTGCAGCGCGAAAAGCAGTCTCAGCTGGCCCGTGAGCGCGGCGAAGCCCATATCGGAGCCGATGCCAATGCAGTGATCGAGCAGCGCCGCCAGCTCAAGGCGGAGCAGCGTGAGGCTCAGAAGCAGCGTCAACAGGCTGACTAAACGCGAAAAAAAGCCCCTCTTCCGAAGAAGAGGGGCAACAAAGTGCATACAACTCAAAACGGCCAGAGTTGGAAACGGGAATGCGAGAGACGTTGAGGAAGAGCAGTTTCTCTCGCGTCCTGTTGCCAGGACAATTTAACTATCGTCCTTTTTTGTGCGCTGCACAATAGCGTGATTAGATCAATGTATTCTAATTGGCGTGGTTTTTGTGCGATGCAGCAATAGCGTTTTGCTTTGGCTGTTCCTCGAGTCCCTCAGCGTCCCCTGTGGTGGCGTGCCCGGAAGTGGATCTCGTCTTCCGTCATATCATTCCTGACGGCCGTCAGTATGGCCGGGTCCAGCCCTTCGCTGTCTGGCTCAATCAGACCGCACATCGCCAGTGCCTTGCGCACTCTGACGCTGGTGCCCAGATACTCATAGAGTACCCGAGTGCAGCAGGGCATGCGTTCACTGTTATCCGACACCCCGATTCTCAAGCCGGTCAGGCGTGTCAGTCGATTCCTGAAACTGGGAAACAGGATGGTCTGGGTCAGCTCGTGTCGGTTCAGAGTTTCGTAATCAACCAGAAACAGGCGGTCGCTGAGCATGAAGGCCGCGCCCTGGTAGCGATTGTGGCAGGCCGGCTGGCCCTGTTCCGGCTGCATGCGTTCGGTGCGCTGGAACAGGTAGCGGCCATCTCGCTTTTCAATACTGATCAGGGTGCGGATCAGCTTGCCTGGCGTCGACATCGACAGGTAATACTCGAAGTAGTAGCCCAGGTAGCGGTCAAGGCCATTGCTGCCACTGTGGCACAGGTGGTCCACGTGTTCGCTGATGATGTCGCCGGAGCTGGCGGGTTTGGCAGTGCTGCTGGGCCGAACCTGTACCAGGCGCTGGAACTGGTCGTGGGGCAGCATGATTTCATGGACCTCCACACCAAAGAAATCGCACAGGCGACGCAAGGTGTTGGCAGACGGCTTGAAGCGTCCACTCAGATAGCGGTTGAACTGGGGGCGGTTGATCTCAAGGCGGCGGCAAACCTCCGCTATCGATTTGTGATAGCTGCACAGCAGGCGCAGATTCTGTGCAAAGTCCTCATTCAATCGCTATATCTCCTTAGTGGGGCATTGGATGTATTCGTTCAGGGATGCGCTAAAACGCGCTAGTGCTTGGTGATGCTAAAAGTGCGCCAAAATGCGTCACTCTGTAGCAAGAGTGACAAATTTTAACAGCGCTCCGTGGCTGGTTAAATGCCTCGCTTTCTTACAACAAGAATAGCGGAGTACATCAATGTTGGATTTTCTCAACGATATTCTCTGGGGCAAGATACTGATTGCGTTGTTGATCACCATCGGTATCGGCTTCACAGTGGCCTCCCGATTCGTTCAGTTTCGTTATTTCGGACGCATGTTCCGTATTCTCGGCGCCAGCCAGGCCTTCAAGCATGACAAACATGGTCACCTGAGTTCGTTTCAGGCTTTGGTGCTGTCCGTTGCCGGCCGTGTCGGCGGCGGTAATATCGCCGGTGTGGCGGTGGCCATTACGCTGGGTGGTCCCGGTGCCATTTTCTGGATGTGGGTGGTTGGCATGATGGGCATGGCGACCAGCTTCCTCGAATGTACCCTGGCCCAGGCTTACAAGCAGGCCGAGCCGGATGGCACCTACCGTGGTGGCCCGGCGCACTACATTTCCCGAGGACTGGGCAAGAAGTGGAACTGGCTGGCGGCGCTGTACTCAGTGTTGCTGCTGGTGACCTTCGGTTTCTGTTTCACGGCGCTGCAATCCTACGCGGTGGCGACCTCGGTCGGTGACGCCTTCGGTGTGCCCGTGTTCTATACCGGTATCGCGCTGGCGATGATCGTCGGCATGATCGTGTTCGGTGGCGTCAAGCGTATCGCCAAAGTGGCCGAGGTGCTGGTGCCGGTAATGGCCGGCGGCTACCTGTTGATCGCCTTCGTGGTGTTGGGCATGAACTTTGATCGCATTCCCGATGTGATCATGCTGATCGTCAAGAGCGCCTTCGGTCTGGAGCCGATGGTCGGTGGCGGTATCGGTGCGGCGATCCTGATGGGCGTCAAGCGCGGTCTGTTCTCCAACGAAGCGGGCCTGGGCAGTGCGCCCAACGTGGCGGCTGTCGCCTATGTGCCGCACCCGGCCAACCAGGGCGTTGTTCAGGCTTTTTCGGTCTTCATCGATACGCTGGTCATCTGTTCGGCGACCGCCTTTATCATCCTGCTCAGCGGTGTCTATGATCCGAGCAGCGGTGCCAGCGTCGAAGGTGTGGCGCTGACCCAGTCTGCGCTGGCCGATCATGTGGGCGACTGGGGGCGTATCTTCGTCAGCATTGCGCTGCTGTTGTTCGGCTTCAGTACCATTCTGTACAACTACTACCTCGGTGAGAACAGCCTCAATTTCTTCAGCACCGAGAACCAGAACCTGTTCAACGGCTTCCGTGTCCTGATCATCGGTCTGGTCTGCTGGGGCTCCACCACCGATCTGAGCACCATCTTCGGTTTTGCCGATGTGACCATGGGGCTGCTGGCGCTGGTCAATCTGGTGGCGCTGTTGTTCCTGGTCAAGCCGGGGCTGCGCATCATGCGTGACTTCGATCAGCAGATTGCCGAAGGTGTCGATCAACCGGTGTTCGATGCCAGCCGTTTCCGCGATATGAATGTGGATCCTGCCGCCTGGGAGATCGAGCCGGAAGATCTGGCACGCATCCAGCAGCGTGAAGCCGCTGCCCGGGGCAAGTAACCACTTCTTGTCACTACTTATTGAAACTACCTCTTCTCCAATTTGCTCCCGGTATCCAGCCGACCCCGGGAGCCTTTTTATTCCTTTTGCAAAGGTCCGATGCAATCCATGAATACACGCATTGAACATGATCTTCTGGGTGATCTGGCAGTTCCGGCCGAGGCCTGGTACGGCATTCAGACTCAGCGTGCTATCGATAACTTCGCCATTACCGGCGTACCGATCAGCCATTTCTCGGCGCTGGTGCGAGCGCTGGTACAGGTCAAGGCCGCAGCGGCCTGGGCCAACCGGGAGTTGGGTGTGCTGCCGGCACAGAAGGCTGACGCCATCATGGCGGCCTGCGAAGAGATCGATGCCGGACATTTGCATGATCAGTTCGTGGTCGACCTGATTCAGGGCGGGGCGGGTACCTCGACCAACATGAACGCCAACGAGGTGATCGCCAACCTGGCGCTGGAAAAGCTGGGGTATGACAAGGGTGAGTATCAGCACCTGCACCCCAATGATGACGTTAACCGTTCCCAGTCCACCAACGATGCCTACCCGACGGCGGTTTGCCTGGCGGTCCAGTTTGCGGCCGAGCCGTTGGAAGAAGCAATTCGCAGTCTGATCGCTTCGCTGGAGGCGAAAGGGCAGGAGTTTGCACATGTGGTGAAGATGGGGCGGACCCAGATGCAGGATGCGGTGCCGATGACCCTGGGGCAGGAGTTCGAGGCCTTTGCGGTCAACCTGTCCGAGGATATTGACCGGCTGCACGAGGCCGGCCGCCTGCTGTGCGAAGTTAACCTTGGTGGTACGGCTATTGGTACCGGCATTAACGCGCCGGCGGGTTACCAGTCGCTGGCAGTACGCCGCCTGGCAGAGATCTCCGGCAAGCCGGTGGTGTCGGCCCACAACCTGATGGAAGCCAGTTCGGACATGGGCGCCTTTGTCATGTTCTCCGGCATCCTCAAGCGCTTTGCCATCAAGCTGGGCAAAATGTGCAACGACCTGCGCCTGCTCTCCAGTGGCCCGCGTACCGGCTTGGGCGAGATCATGCTGCCGCCGATGCAGCCGGGCTCCTCGATCATGCCGGGCAAGGTCAATCCGGTGATCCCCGAGGCGGTGAACCAGACCGCCTATCAGGTGATCGCATCCGATCTGGCGGTCACGCTGGCGGCCGAGGCGGGTCAGCTGCAGCTCAACGCCATGGAACCGATGATCGTGTACAACCTGCTCAACTCGATCAAGATGCTGACCTCCGCCTGCACCATGCTGGAGAACCGCTGCATCAAGGGTATCCGTGCCAACGAGGAGCAGTGTGCCCGCCATCTCGACAACAGCATCGGTATCGTCACCGCACTGGTGCCGCATATCGGCTACAGCAACTCCACCCGTATCGCCTCCCAGGCGTTGAACACGGGAGCAACGGTTCGTGAGCTGGTGCTGGCCGAGGGCCTGTTGCCGGAAGCACAGCTGGATGCCATTCTCAGCCCGCACGCCATGCTGGCGCCGGTGGCGGTCGCTTCATGAGTCGCAAGGTACTGGTGATCTATACCGGCGGCACCATCGGTATGGTGCCTTCGGAGGATGGCTATGTGCCTGAGCCGGGTTTCGAAGCCCGGCTCAGGGCACTGCTGGGCGAGCGCGAGCTGCCGCCGTTCGACCTGCTGGAATACGACCGATTGCTCGACAGCGCCAGCCTGGTACCGGCCGACTGGGAACGGATTGCGCAGACGCTGCAGGCACACTGGGATCAGTATGCCGGTTTCGTGGTGCTGCATGGCACCGATACGATGGCCTACACCGCCTCGGCGCTCTCGTTCATGCTGCCGCAGCAGGACAAGCCGGTGATTCTGACCGGCTCGCAGATTCCGCTAAGCCAGCTGCGCAATGATGCGGTAGACAATCTGGTGACCACGCTGTTGCTGGCGTCGCAGCCGGGACTGGTTGAGGTGTGCATCTATTTCAACCGCCGCCTGCTGCGCGGCAACCGCGCGCGCAAGGTGAAGAGCAGCGGCCTGGATGCGTTCGACTCGCCCAACTTCCCTCGTTTGGGGCAGGCGGGGATCGAGATCAGCCTGCGTCAGGAGCTGCTATTGCCGCCGGAGCCGGTGCGCTTCGATATCCGCCGTTACGACCCTGAGGCAGTCGTGATGCTGGGGGTGTTCCCCGGAATGCCGGCGCGGCTGGTGCGCGATGCGTTGGCGCCGGCAGCGGTCAAGGCGCTGGTCCTGATGACCTATGGGGTCGGGAATCCGCCGGAGGCCGAGTCGGGGCTGCTCGATGAACTGGCGCGGGCCGGTGAGCGGGGGCAGGTGGTGTTGAATCTGACTCAGTGTCACCAGGGTGCTGTCAGCCAGGGTGCCTATGCAACCGGTGCATTGCTGAATCGCGTCGGTGTGGTGCCGGGGCTGGATCTGACGCCGGAAGCGGCCTTTGCCAAACTGCATCACCTGGTGGCGCAGGGGCTGGATGCCGACCAGATACGTCAGGCGCTGGCCGGCTCCTTGCGGGGCGAATGTACCCCAGCGTAATTCGGGCTGTTACAGCTCCAGATTGAGGTGGCTGAAGCGGAAGGGGTGCGCTTCGTAGGTACCGATCACCCTTACCTCCTCGGCGAAGAAGTTCAGTTCCTGCATGGCGAACTTCATCGCCTGCTGGTGCGGGTGCCCTTCGACATCCAGATGGAAGCTGGAGACGGTCATTGTTTCCGACGCCATGTAGCTTTCCAGCTTGATCATATTGACGCCGTTGGTGGCGAAGCCGCCCAGCGCCTTGTACAGCGCGGCCGGCATGTTGCGCACGCGGAACATCAGTGAGGTGAGATAACGCACCTCCGGTTCCAGTACCGGTATCATCTGATCTCTGGACAGGATCATGAAGCGGGTGGTGTTGCCGGTCTTGTCCTGGAAGTTGTCCTTGAGGATCTCCAGGCCATACAGCTCGGCGGCCAGGCTGGAGGCGATGGCGGCGTGACCCGGTTGCTGTGTCTGCGCCAGTTCGGCGGCAGAGCCGGCGGTGTCCAGCGCAGCGATCGGATCGATGCCCAGCATGCGCAGGTTCTCGGCGCACTGCGCCAGTGCCTGGGGGTGGGAGGAGACGGTCTTGATCTCTTCCAGCTGAGTGCCCGGCAGCGCCAGCAGGCAGTGGTTGACTGGCTCGAAGTGCTCGCCGATCACATGCAGGCGGGTCTTCGGCATCAAACGGTAGATCTCTTCCACACGACCGGCGGTGGAGTTCTCCAGTGGAATCATCGCCAGCCTGGCCTCACCACGCTCGACCATAAACATCGCTTCCACAAAAGACTCGCACGCCTTCGGCGTCAGCTCGGGATGAACCCGACGGCAGGCAAGATGGGAGTAAGCGCCCGGTTGGCCCTGGTAGGCGATGGTGGTGTTGGCGGTCATGGTATCCATTCATTCACAGGTGAGACAAAGGCGGACATTATGGCACAGCCGCAGGGGCGGCTGAAAAAAAACTGCGCTTTTGTGGTAAGGTCTGCGCGCCAGCAATGGAGAGAGCCCATGACCCCGGAACGTGAACAGAAACTGCTGTCGATTCTGCAGCGCCGCCAGCCCGATCTGACCCTGATCGCCGAACAGGTACACAAGCCGCGAAACATCTCTGCCCTGATCCGCAACTGCGATGCGGCCGGCGTTGCCGAAGTGCAGGTCGTGCGGCCCAAGGAAGGGTTTCAGCACTATCGGGGTACGGCATTGGGGTCGGATCGTTGGGTGGATATGGCGTTGCACGATACCCTGGATGAGGCGATTCTGGCTGCGCGCGCAAAGGGCATGGCCATCTATGCTGCTCATTTTTCTGACGAGGCGCTGCCCTATCGAGAGGTCGACTACACCCGTCCCTGTGCCATCATCATGGGGGCCGAAAAGGAAGGGATCAGCCCGCGTGCGGCCGAGCTGGCCGATCAGCACATCATCATCCCCATGCAGGGGGTGGTCAGTTCGCTCAATGTTTCCACGGCTGCAGGTATCATCCTGGCCGAAGCGGTCGACCAGCGGCTCAAGGCTGGGCTCTATGATCAATCCCGCATGCCGCCGGAATGGATCGCCCGCAAGATGTTTGAATCGCGTCACCCCAAAGTGGCGGAGTTCTGTCGTCGGCGTAATCTTGCCTATCCTGAATTCGATGCCGTGGGCGAAATGCTGGCACCTCAGGCCTGGAACGAGCAGGTGACCCAGGGTAATGCACCCACATCGAGCCGCGACTGAACCCGGACCGAGGATCTGCCACCATGCGCCCTGAGGCGTCGTCCCGAAAGCGTTACCCGATCAGCGTGATCGCGCTGGTGTACATCCTGCTGGTGAGTGTGCTGGCCTGGTTTGCCGGCAGCCTGTCGCGGGACTGGGCGCTGGCGCGGCTACAGGCACAGGGGGCGGACCGCTTGCTGACCAGTGTCAGTCAGATGCGCCTGGCGCTGGATCAGTACAGCTACCTGCCCTTCCTGCTGGCGCAGAACACCGATGTACACCGGCTGCTGCAGCCGGGTGATAGCCATCAGGCAACGGTCAACCGGGTGCTGGAGCAGATCAATCTGGTGGCCGGGTCCACCGCGCTTTTTGTGCTGGATGCCGAAGGTCGGCCTCTGGCCTTCAGTAACTGGCGTGAGGAACAGGCGTTTCCGCTCGAGCCCCAACGTAACGAGGGCTATTTCCAGCAGGCGATTGCCGGTGAGCAGGGGCTGGAGCTGCAGTTTCATGAGAAGCCAGGTCATGCGCGGCTGTACATGTCGGCGCCGGTCTATACCGACCGCCTGGCGGGTGTGGCGGTGATGCGTCTGGATATGTCGCAGCTGCGTGAGCAACTGGCGATCGAATATCCGCTGATTGTTCGTTCCCCTGATGACCAGCTGATCTTCAAGACCGAAGCGCGCTGGCCGTTGTCCACTGCCGTGCCGCTGCAGCTGGGGAACGGCACGGAGCTGTCATTGGTGCGGGCTGATGGCGAGCTGTCGCTGCTGCAGTCGGTGAAGCTCGATGACCTGGGCTGGACGGTGTCGGTGCTGACGGCGATCCGCCCGGCCCAGTACCGCTCGCGGGTGGTGGTCGGCAGTGTGCTGGGCGGGGGGGTGGCGCTGGGCCTGCTGCTGCTGTATCTGCGGGAGTCTCGACAGAAGCGTCGTTTGCAGCTGGAGCGGATGCGTGAACGTGCCCGCAGCGAAGAGCAGCAGCGCGACATCATCAATACGGCACAGGTCGGCCTGGTCCATATCGACCAGCGTGGTCGGGTGCAGCTGATCAATCCGATGGCGATGCAGATTTTCGGCGTATCAGTCGACCGGGTGCGTAACCAGCCGGTACTCAGGCTGCTTGGCGAAGGCTTCAGTGCCTTGCCGCTGCAGCAGGCGCTGGAGGCACTGGGAACGGATCGCTTCCGTCCGCTGACTGGGCTGGAAGTGGTGGGGCAGCGTGGTGATGGCAACGCTTTCCCGATGATGATCTCCATCCGGCAGATGAGCCAACAACCTGAGCTGGGCTACCTGGTGACAGTGATCGATATCAGTCGTCGCAAGCGACTGGAGCAGGCATTGCGCGAGGCCAACGAGTCGCTGGAGCAGAAAGTGGAGGCGCGTACCCAGGCGCTGGAAGCGGCGCAGGCCGAACTGGTACAGGCCGGCAAGCTGGCGGCGCTGGGGCGGATGTCGGCCTCGGTGGTGCATGAACTCAATCAGCCGATGACCGCCATGCGCACCTATCTGGCGATTGCCGATCGCCTGCTGGAGAATCCCGAAGCGTTACGCAAGAACCTGAAACTGCAGGAACAGCTGCTGGATCGCATGGCACTGATCACTGGTCAGCTGAAAACCTTCGCCTACCGCAAGCCGGAACGGATCGAGCCAGTCTCCCTGCAGCAGGTAACAGCCCAGGTGCTGCAGATGTTTCGTGGCCGCTTCGAGGAACTGTCACTGCAACTGCACTACGAGCCACCACCGGCCGAGCTGCTCATTGCCGGTGACAACGCCCGCTACGAACAGGTGCTGATCAACCTGATCAAGAATGCCTGCGATGCCATGTCGGAGCAATCCGGTGTGCATGAGCTTTGGCTGGAGCTGGTTGAGGTCAGTGAGCAGTCGCTGCTGTTCGAAGTGCGTGACAACGGTCCGGGCATCGCGGCGGCGATTCGCGGTCAGCTGTTCGAACCCTTCTTCACCACCAAGGAGGTGGGGCAGGGGCTGGGGCTGGGACTGGCCATCGTAAGCAGTATTCTGCGTGACCTGGGGGGCGAGATCCGCGTCGCCGACCGGGAGGGTGGCGCCTGCTTCCAGGTGCGCATGCCGCGATACGCGGCGGTTGAGCGAGACAACAACGAGGTGGAGCTGTCATGAGTACACAGGGGCTGGTACTGCTGGTCGATGATGAGGCGATGGTACGAGAGGCGACCGCGCAATGGCTGGAGCTGTCCGGTTTTGAAGTGTGCAGTTTCAGCCGTGCCGAAGCGGCGCTGGAGCAGATCGATCCTTTCTGTGCCGGCATACTGCTGACTGATGTGCGCATGCCGGGCATGGACGGTATCCAGTTGATGCAGGAGACGCTGAAGCGGGCACCAGACATGCCGGTGATCCTGTTGACGGCGCATGGCGATGTGGATATGGCCACGGCGGCGATGCGCGATGGCGCCTACGACTTCATCGAGAAACCCTATGTTCCGGACCGCCTTGTCGAGCGTATTCATCGCGCCTGCGAGAAGCGGCGGTTGACGCTGGAAAACCTGCGTCTGCAGCAGAACCTGGCGACCCAGAGCGGCCTCGATAGTCGCATGATCGGTATCTCCCCGGCGATCCAGCGCCTGCGGCGGGAGATACTGTCTTTGGCCGAGCTGGATACCAATGTGATCATCTACGGCGAGACCGGCACCGGCAAGGAGCTGGTGGCCCAGTGCCTGCACGACTACAGCAAGCGCAGCAAACGTCCCTTCGTGCCGATCAACTGCGGTGCCATTCCCGAGAACCTGATCGAGAGCGAGCTGTTCGGTCACGAAGCGGGTGCCTTTACCCATGCGGCCAAGCGTCGTGTCGGCAAGTTCGAATATGCCAGCGGCGGCACCCTGTTCCTCGACGAGATCGAGAGCATGCCGCTGCATCTGCAGATCAAGATGCTGCGCGCATTGCAGGAACACGTCATCGAACGCCTTGGTGCCAACACGCCAATCCCGGTGGACCTGCGAGTAGTGGCGGCGGCCAAGGTGGATCTGCGCGATGAACCCAATTTCCGTGAAGACCTGTTTTACCGGCTCAGTGTGTCCGAACTGCATATTCCACCGCTGCGTGAGCGCATCGAGGATGTGCCCTTGTTGTTCGCCCATTATGTGCGCCGGGGTGCGCTGGATCATGATCGCGAGGCGCGCCCGCTGTCGGATCATGATCTGGATGCGCTCCAGTCCTACGCCTGGCCCGGTAACGTGCGCGAGCTGAAAAACATCGCCATTCGCTATGCCATCGACCCGCGGGCCAGTCTGGTCGAGTTATTGTCACGGCAGCAGCCCTTGCAGAGTGCGCCGGTGATGAACCGTGCTTCACTGCCGCTGGCGGTGCAGGTGGCGGAGTACGAAGCACGCCTGATCCGTGATGCGCTGGAACAGCATCAGGGCAACATCAAGGCGGTGATGGAAATGCTGGATCTGCCAAGACGTACCTTGAACCAGAAAATGCAGCGCTACGGCCTCAATCGATGTGATTTTACCCCGCAATAGGCGGATTTTTGCTTATTGGTTTCCGGGGTAGATAGGCCAAATATTGCTTATTGTGAGATTGTTTCTCGGGCTGGTGTTTTATAAATCAATGACTTAGGTGTTCTCCGAGAGTTGGCCCGTTTTCTGCTATACCTGTTATGTCACTACAACAACCAGAAATGACAACAGGTATAAGGAAAACACCATGAAGCAAAGCAAACGCACGCTGATCAAGGCACTGGGCCTGACACTGACTCTAGGCACGCTGGCCACATCCAGTGCGCTGGTGCAGGCGGCCGATACCCGTTCCTATATCCTGGCGACTGCGTCTACCGGTGGTACCTACTACCCGGTGGGTGTGGCGCTGGCAACCCTGACCAAGGTGAAGCTGGAACCGACGCAGGGTATCTCCATGTCCGCCATCAACTCTGCAGGCTCCGGTGAAAACATCAAGCTGCTGCGCGAAAACGAAGCCCAGTTCGCCATCCTGCAGGGGCTTTACGGTGCCTGGGCCTGGAACGGTGAAGGTGCCATGGCCTCTTCCGGCAAGCAGGAAAACCTGCGCTCCGTCAGCATGCTGTGGCAGAACGTTGAACACTTCGTGGTACGTGGCAAGTACGCCCAGACCGGCACCATCAGCGACCTGAAAGGGCTGGAAGGCGAGAAGTTCTCCATCGGCAAGAAGAACTCCGGTACCGAAGGTTCAGGCCGTACCATCCTCGGCAACCTGAGCATTGATGTGGACAAGTTCAACCTGGCCCACATGGGCTATGGCCCTTCCGCTGATGCTCTGCAGAACGGCACCATCGATGGTATGAACATCCCGGCGGGGGTGCCGGCGTCAGCCATTACCCGTGCCTATGCCGCCATGGGTAACGATATCCGCGTACTGGATTTCACCGACGAGCAGATGGCGAAGGCCAACGGCAATTACCAGCTGTGGACCCGCTACGTGATCCCGGCCAATACCTATCCGGGTCAGACCCAGGATATCAACACCATGGCGCAGCCGAACTTCCTCGCCGTACGTGATGATATCAGCGAAGAAGATGTCTACATGCTGACCAAAACCATCTACGAAAACCTGCCGTTCCTGAACAGCATTCACAAGGCCACCAAGGCGATGGCACTGGAAAAAGCAATTGCCGGTCTGCCGGTGCCGCTGCACCCGGGCGCTGTACGCTATTACCGTGAAATGGGCGTGACCATTCCGGACCACCTGATCGCTGAATAACAGTATCAGGCGCGATCGGCCATTTTTGGCCGATCGCATCTCTTTCGTATCAAGCTATCAGGAATGAAGTGATGTCTGCTTCCACTCAAACCGATCAACAAACCGCCGAGCAGTTGAAGGCGATGGAGTTGACCCAGCGTGACGACCAGTGCGGCACGGGCCGTTTTGTCTACTGGGCCGGTGTGCTCTTTGCGCTGGCGCATATCTATTTCAATACGTTGGGTACCCTGTCCGAGCTCTGGGTGTCGGCGATCCATTTCTCCGGCTTTGCACTGATCTGTGCGCTGATGGTGCCATTGTCGAAGAAGCACGGCGGAGCCCGCTGGACGATTGCGATTGATGTAGTGATCGGCCTGGTGGCCCTGGGCACGACCGCCTACCTGATCCTGTTCGAGGACGCGCTCTATGCGCGTGGGGTGCATTTCGACACCACTGACTGGATTGTGGCTATTGTGGCTATTCTGGTAGCGCTGGAGATGACACGCCGGACCACCGGCTGGTTTATCCCGTCCCTGATTGTGTTCTCACTCACCTACGTGTTCTGGTGGGGACAGTATGTCGAGGGCATGTTTAACTTTCCGGGCCTGAGCCTGGAAACCGTGCTCTATCGCAGCTATTTCTCGTCCGAGGGAATGTTCGGCTCCATTGCCCGTATCTCCTGGACCTACGTATTCATGTTCATCCTTTTCGGGGCCTTCCTGGTCAAGTCCGGCGCCGGTGACTTCATCATCGAGCTGTCCCGCTGTGCAGCTGGTCGCATGGTTGGCGGTCCCGGCTTCGTCGCCGTGCTCGGCTCCGGCCTGATGGGTTCCGTTTCCGGCTCTTCCGTGGCCAACACCGTATCCACCGGTGTGATCACCATCCCGCTGATGCAGAAGGCGGGCTTCCCGGCACGTTTTGCGGCCGGTGTTGAGGCCGCGGCCTCCACCGGTGGTCAGCTGATGCCGCCGGTGATGGGCGCGGGTGCCTTCATCATGGCGTCCTACACCCAGATTCCCTACGTGGAAATCATTGCCATCGCCGCACTGCCTGCGCTGCTCTACTTCCTGTCAGTCGGTTTCTATGTGCGCGTTGAAGCGCGTCGCAGCCATGCTCATGCCGTTGAGATGCACACCCGCCCGGTGAAAGAGGTGCTGAAAGAGGGCTGGCACTGCCTGCTGCCGCTGGTGGTGCTGGTGGGGCTGCTGATCTATGGCTTCACGCCGACCTATGCGGCCGGTATCTCCATCATCTCGGTGGTGCTGGCGTCCTGGATCTCGCCGAACAAGATGGGCCTGCGTGACATCCTCGATGCGCTGGCACAGGGCTCCAAAAACATGGCTACTACCGCCATGCTGCTGGTCGCGGTTGGCCTGGTGGTCAACGTGGTGGCGATGACTGGTATCGGCAACACCTTCTCGCTGATGGTGACCGACTGGGCCGGTGGCAGCCTGTTCATCACCCTGGTACTGGTGGCGCTGGCCTCTCTGGTATTGGGTATGGGCCTGCCGGTAACCGCTGCCTACATCGTACTGGCAACGCTGTCGGCGCCAGCGCTGTACAGCCTGATGGCCGAGCGTGAGCTGATCGAGCTGATCGTCAACGGTAACCTGCCGGAAACCGCGCGCGCCATCTTCATGCTGGTCGATCCGAACAGCCTGACGGCACTGGCGGCACCGATGAGCGAGGCCCAGGCGATTGCACTGGTGGATCAGATTCCGTCTGACTTCAAGGGCCAGCTGCTGGACCAGGCGATCGATGCAGACAAGCTGGCGATGATCCTGTTGGCAGCGCACATGATTATCTTCTGGCTGTCGCAGGACTCCAACGTGACGCCACCGGTGTGTCTGACCGCTTTCGCGGCGGCCGCCATCGCGCGTACGCCGCCGATGATGACCGGCTTCACCGCCTGGAAGATCGCCAAGGGGCTCTACATCGTGCCACTGCTGTTTGCCTACACCGGCTTTATCGGTGGCAGCGTCGAAGAGGTGATCAGCGTCTTCATCTTCGGCATCTTGGGTCTCTATGCCTTCGTTGGCTTCATGGAAGGTCACCTGGAAGGCCCGCTGAATATCGCATTGCGTCTGTTCAGTGGCGTCTGTGCGGCAGGACTGTTGTACCCGCACGGACACCTGACCTATGACCTGATCGCCGCCGCGGCCTTTATCGCCCTGTTTATCTATAGCCGTCGTCTGGCACCGGCTGAAGCTGTTTGAATGGATGAGTGATGCAAAGCATGCAAAGTACCTTTGATTTTATTGTTATCGGTGGCGGCATTCTGGGCCTGTCCACCGCCCGCCAGTTGCAGCAGCGCTTTCCTGGCAAGCGTGTGCTGGTGCTGGAGAAGGAAAGCAGCCCGGCACAGCACCAGACCGGGCACAACTCCGGCGTGATCCACGCCGGGGTTTACTACAAGCCCGGCAGCATGAAAGCGCGTTTCTGCAAGGAGGGGAACGAGGCCACCAAGGCGTTCTGTCGCGAACACGACATCCCGTTCGACGAATGCGGCAAGCTGCTGGTTGCGACCAACGAGCTGGAGCTGGAGCGGATGCAGGGCCTGATCGGCCGCTGTGCCGAGAATGAGCTGCCGATCGAGGTGCTCGATGCCGAGCAGCTTAAAGCGCGTGAACCCAATATTACCGGTGTGGGGGGCATTTTTGTGCCCTCGACCGGCATCGTCAGCTACACCCGTATCTGCGAGAAGATGGCTGAACTGGTGGCGGCTGAGGGTGGTGAGGTGCGTTACAACGCCGAGGTGCGGCGCATCCGTGAACTGACAGATCGGGTGGAAGTGGAAACCGAGTTGGAGCT
This sequence comes from Marinobacterium maritimum, assembly GCF_039523155.1. Classification (NCBI taxonomy): domain Bacteria; kingdom Pseudomonadati; phylum Pseudomonadota; class Gammaproteobacteria; order Oceanospirillales; family Oceanospirillaceae; genus Marinobacterium; species Marinobacterium maritimum. Next base: position 445,836 of record NZ_BAAAET010000001.1, read on the forward strand.
GTTTTCCGGCAACTTCCTGGTGTCCTGTGCCGGTCTGATGTCAGATCGAGTGGTACGTATGCTGGGTCAGAAGCCAGACTTCAAGATCATTCCTTTCCGGGGTGAATACTTCCTGCTGCCGCCTGAGCATAACCACATTGTGAACCACCTGATCTACCCGATCCCTGATCCTGACCTGCCGTTCCTTGGCGTGCATCTGACCCGGATGATTGATGGTACGGTTACCGTTGGTCCTAACGCCGTGCTGGCATTCAAGCGTGAGGGGTATCGCAAGACCGATATCAGCCTCAGGGATATGGCCGAGATGCTGACCTACCCGGGCCTGCTGAAGATGCTGGCGCGTAATCTCAAGCCGGGCCTGATGGAGATGAAAAACAGTATTTTCCGTCGTGGTTATCTGGAGCAGGTACGCAAGTACTGTCCTCAATTGACGCTTGAGGATCTCACCCCCTATCCGGCCGGTGTGCGTGCACAGGCGGTCGCGAAGGACGGCTCTCTGGTCGATGACTTCCTGTTCGTCAATACCGAGCGCGCGCTGGTGGTGTGCAACGCGCCGTCTCCGGCGGCGACTTCGGCCATTCCGATTGGCGCCCATATCGTCGACCAGGTGGCTGAGCGAATTACCTCTTAAGCCTCGATTCCCTTTGCCTGGGATATCCTTTGCCCCATCGGCTTTGGCCGATGGGGCTTTTTTCGTTATCACTATCAGATTCTCTATGGGCGTGTTAAACAGAGGGCCTGTCTGTCTGCATGTACATTTATGACAAGGAGCTTCACATGTTTCGCTGGTTAACCCTGTCACTGGCCGTAGCCTCTACCCTGGGCTGTGTTGCCACTGCCCCCCTGCAACCGGAAGAGCAGTCTGTTGCCTGTGATGAGGCCTGGTATGGCTCCGTGGAGCAGCGCCTGGGCACTGGTGATGGTCAGGGCCACGGGCCTGATCTCGGCTCTGCCGAGTGGAAGTCGGTGGTCGAATTCAGGCTCGGTGTACGTGATGATCTCAGTGTGCCAGACCCGGCAAGCGCTGAGTGGTGTGGTTACATTGAGCAGCGACTGCAGCAGCGGCAGGCATCTCAGGGGGCCCTCATTCAACTGTGATGGCGCTGACCTGTCCGCAGCGGAAAAGCGGGTCTGCGCTGATTCCGGATTGGCCGCGCTGGATCGCAAACTGAGTCAGGTGTACCAGCAGGCACTCCAGGCCAGCGGCAGCCATTACCGTCCAGCGTTGAAGGCAGAGCAGCGTGGCTGGATCAAGGGGCGGGACGAATGCTGGAAAGCGAGCGATTCCGCGCAGTGTATGGATACCGCCTACCGTTCGCGCATTGTGGCATTGCAGGCCCAGTATCGTCTTGTGGAACACTCGGAGGCGGTTCGTTTTATTTGCAACAACAACCCCGCGAACGAGTTTGTTGCCACCTTCTTTCAGACCGAGCCTGAAACGGCGATTGTGGAACGCGGCGACAGCGTTTCGCTGATGTACCGTCAGCCCGCTGCCAGCGGTGCAAAGTATCAGGGCCGCAATGAAAGCCTTTGGGAGCACCAGGGGGAGGCGTTGATTCGTTGGGGCTACCAGACTCCGGAGCTGCAGTGCATCCGGAACTAGCATGATGCTGGTCAAGTCTGTAATTGTATTAGGGCTGCGACAGTCTGCTGTTCTTGTTCACGCCAGTGATATTCTGTAGCGTGTGTTCAATATAAAACAGCTGTTGGAGCCTTCCGCTTGATCTCCTCTGCGCTCAGTCTTTTCCATAACCGTGCCCAGGTTGCCATGGTGCTGGTGTTATCGCTGCTGATGACACTGGGCGTTAGCGGGGTTGTGCTGGCTGAAGACGCGCTTGCCCAGGGGCCCGGCTTCGAGCAGGTATTCACCGGCTCCAATATTCCCATGCTACTGATCGAGCCTGAAAGCGGCCGCATTGTGGCCGCTAACGGGGCGGCGACACGCTTTTATGGTTACAGCGACCAGCAGCTTACCGGCATGGGAATCCAGCAGATCAACACCTTTACGGCGGATCAGGTTGCCGCCGAGCGGGATTTGGCCAAGTCGGAAGGGCGTAACTACTTTATTTTCAGACACCGTTTGGCCAACGATGAGGTGCGTACGGTTGAGGTACATTCCAGGCCCTACACCTTTAAAGGCAGAACCCTGCTGTTTTCTATCATCAGCGACATTACACCTGGGCGACATCAGGAGGCCGATCTTTGGCACTACCAGCATAAGCTGGAACAGATGGTCGATGAGCAGATCAGCCAGATTGAAGGTGGGCGCCGGTGGCAGCTTTGGACGTTTACGGGAGCGCTTTTTGCCCAGGCGCTGGTGATCACGCTGCTGATAGGCAATATCCGTCGCCGGCGTGAGCTGGAAAAACATAACAGGTCTGCCAAGCATGCGTTGGAAGCCAGTCGTTTCCAGCTTGAAGAAGCACAGCGCATTGCTCGCATCGGCAGTTGGCAGATTGATCACCAGGCGGAGGTGTTTTCGTGCTCCAGCGAAATGCTGCAGATTCTTGAACTGGAAAACGACCGTCCCGAACAGTCAGCAGCCAGCATTGCCCAGCGCGTTCACCCTGATGATCTGGAACTGGTGACCCAGTGCTATCGCGAAGCTGTTGCGCAGGGTACGGCTTACGAGCTTGATCATCGCTTGTTGATGCCTGATGGACGGGTCAAGTATGTCCACGTTAAAGGTGAAAGCCGTCTGTCCGAAGACTGCAGTGATGTCATCACCGTGGGTACCGTGCAGGATGTAACACGGCAGTACCTGGTTCAGTCAGCGTTGTCGTTACTCGCGACCGAATATGCCTTGCTCTCCGGTAAGGACTTCTATCGTGCTGTCTGTCGATATTTGCGGGACGCCCTGGGGCTGGATTATGTGTTTGTCGGCAAGCTGGCCGGCAAAGGGGAAGCGGTCGATATCGTTGTTTGCTGCACTCCCGAGGGCGAGGCGGAGCCGTTTCGCTATAGCCTTGAGGGCACGCCATGCAGCAATGTCATGAAGTCGTTCCATTCGGTTTATGAGTCTGGTGTGACAGTGGCGTACCCGCAGGACAGGCTACTGGTTGAAAAGGGCATTGAGTCTTATATCGGCAGCTCGTTGCTGGATAAACAGCAGCAGCCCATGGGGATTCTGGTGGGGCTTGGTTGTAAGCCGCTGCTTCAGCAGGAGCTGGCCCGGGAGCTGCTGAATGTCTTTGTCGAACGGGTCAGTGCCGAGATGGAGAGAACCGCGGCAGAACAACGTATCGAATCGATCGATAGCTATCGACAGATAGTGCTGAAATTTGCCAACCGTTTTATCAATCTCAGCCTGTCGGAAGGGGATCAGGCGATCCGGGATGCCTTGCAGGAGATTGGTCGATTCATTGATTCAGACAGTTGCAGTCTCTTTGCCTATGACTTTGCCGCGGGCCAGGTTTCCATGACCCATGAGTGGTGTCGCGAAGGCACCCCCCACACTCGAAACAGGATGCAGAATCTGCCGCTGGACAGGTTGTCAGGTTGGGTGGAAAAGCATAACAGGGGTGAAGCGGTCGTTATTACGGATATCGATCAAGTAGAGGAGCCCTATATTGCCGAGATCCTGCGACTCAAAGGGGTTAAGTCTCTGGTCGATCAACCGCTGATGAATAATGGCGAGTGCATAGGGTTTGTTGGTGTGGTTTCACACCGACAGGCGGAGCTGTTTACGGAACAAACGGTTGATCTGCTGGCGCTGTTTGCCAACCTGCTGGCCAACCTGCGGCAGCGACAGCAGGCGGAAAGTCAGCTGCGATTGTCGGCCAGCGTGTTCGATAATGCCGATGAAAGCATCATGATTACGGATGCGAATGGGCGCATTGTCTCGGTAAACGCAGCCTTCACCCGCACAACCGGTTACACCCGCGAGGATGCGCTGGGGCAGCCACTGTCCTTTATGGGTGTGTTTCAAAACGGGGCCGATTTCTCGGAAAAACAGTGGCAGCAGCTGCAACATTATGGCTTCTGGAAAGGTGAGGCCTGGAACCTTCACCCTGAGGGAGAGCGCTACGCTGTACTGCAGAAGATCAATGCCTTTCACAACGAGTGGGGACAGCTGCAAGGCTATGTTTCCCTGATGTCGGATATTACGACACTCAAGCATCATCAGCGCCAGCTGGAGCGTATTGCTCACTTTGATGCGCTGACAGGGTTGCCCAACCGCACGTTGCTTGCGGACCGCCTGCAGCAGGCGATGGCCCAGGCGGCGCGCCGGCAAACCAATATTGCGACATTGTTCATCGACCTTGACGGTTTCAAGGCCGTGAACGACACCTACAGCCACGCGGTTGGTGACCAACTCCTGGTGAGTCTGACTCAGCGTATGAAGCAGGTGGTCCGACAGGAGGATACACTGGCTCGCTTGGGTGGGGATGAGTTTGTCGCGGTGCTGGTTGACCTTGAACAGACAGAAGCCAGCCTTCCCGTGATTCGACGACTGCTTGAAACGGTTGCTGAACCGGCCGTGATCGATGGTGCGGAACTAAGAGTATCGGCCAGTATTGGTGTTGCTTTCTATCCGCAGCATGACAACCTGGATGCTGACCAGCTGCTGCGGCAGGCTGACCATGCGATGTATCAGGCCAAGCAGGCAGGTAAAAATCGTTATCAGATGTTCGATGTCGAGCGGGATCGGGCATTACGCAACCAGCACGATAGTCTGGCTCGTATGCGCACGGCTATACAGGAGGACGAGCTGGTCCTCTACTATCAGCCCAAGGTCAACATGCGTACCGGTGAGCTGGTTGGCTGTGAAGCGCTGATTCGTTGGCAGCATCCGCAGCGTGGCCTGTTACCGCCATCCGCTTTTTTGCCGGTTATCGAAAATCAGCCTCTGGCGGTTGAGGTCGGCAACTGGGTACTGCGCAAAGCGCTGGACCAGGTGCTGTCCTGGCGGAACATGGGCATGGTGATTCCTGTCAGCGTCAACATTGATGCAATCCACCTGCAGCAACCCAATTTCATCCAAAGCCTGTCCGGCCTGTTGAGTCAGCGGCCTGATATCAGGCCGGGAGACCTGGAGCTGGAAATTCTGGAAACCACTGCACTTGAGGATGTGGATCAGGTGTCCAGAATTATCCAGGCGTGTGCCGAGTTGGGTGTTGGCTTCGCATTGGACGATTTTGGTACGGGGTACTCCTCGCTGACTTATCTGAAACGCTTGCCGGCACAGCTGCTCAAGATCGACCGCAGCTTCGTGCGCGACATGCTGGTGGATCCCGATGATCTGGCGATTCTGACCGGTGTCATCCAACTGGCCGGGGCGTTCCGGCGCCAGGTGATCGCCGAGGGTGTGGAAACCGAACAGCACAGCCGCGAACTGTTGGCACTGGGGTGTGAGCTGGGGCAGGGGTTTGCCATTGCCCGGCCGATGCCGGCGTCCGATCTGCCAGCCTGGTTGGAGCAATGGCGCCAGCAGTACCCCGCTGCCGAAGTGGTATAGCAGCAGGGCGCTGACTGGAGGGTCAGTTGACGCGGCGCAGGCAGGCGCCTTGCAGGAAGGCGTGGATATTCTCGACGGTCTGATTGATGATGGTCTGCCTCGCCTGGATACTGCCCCAGGCAGAGTGCGGCGTGATGATCAGGTTCGGAATGGCCGGGTCCAGCAAAATATTGCCGGTGCGCGGCGGTTCCTCAGTGAGCACGTCGGTGGCGGCGCCACCAAGATGACCGCTGCACAGTGCATCCTTCAGAGCTGTTTCGTTGACGATGCCGCCCCGCGCGGCGTTGATCAGGAAACTGCCCGGTTTCATCCGTGCCAGCGCCTGAGCGTCGATCAGGTCACGCGTCTGTTCGGTCAGCGGGCAGTGCAGGCTGACCACATCTGCCTGCTCCAGCAGTTCCTCAATGGCAACCCGATCGGCAGGAATATCGCTGCTGCCCGGACGCGCGGCAATTAATACCTGCATGCCGAAACAGCGCGCCAGTCGTGCGACCTCATGACCCAAAGCGCCGTAACCGATAATACCCAGGGTGCGACCGTTGAGTTCCAGAATCGGGTAATCCAGCAGGCAGAACTGGCTGGAGCGGTTCCAGTCTCCGTTCTTGATGGCACGATCATAGTCCAGCAGCCGGGTGTGCAGCGCCAGCATCAGGCCCAGGACATGCTGAGCCACTGAATGTACGCCATACCCCTGGGAGTTGCAGACCACGATGCCCTTGGCCGTAGCCGCATCCAGGTCGATATTGTTGACGCCGGTGGCGACGACGCAGATCAGTTTCAGTGCCTCGGTGGCGTGGATCCGTTCGGCATCCAGCACGACCTTGTTGGTGATCACCAGCTCGAAGCCGGCGATACGCCCGGCAACCTGCTCCGGCGCCGTGGTCGGGTAGCACACCAACTCATCCACGCAGTCGGCGATAGGGGAGAGGTCCAGGTCATCCAGACTTTGGGTATCGAGGAAAACGGCTTTCATATCAGGTCCCGGTTGTTATGTGAGGCTCAGGCCGGACGTCGGAACGCGACCATTTTGGCGGTCATCACCTGAAGCACCTGGTCATGCTGATTACGTGTTTCGTTACGTACCACCACGATGCCACGGTCGGGCTTTGAGCGTGACGGGATCATTTCCTGTATCTCCATGACCACATGCAGCTCATCACCGGGGCGGGTCGGGTTGGGCCAGTTGAGTTCAACACCCGCGCCAATGGAACCGTTGGCAAGCGGAATGCCGCTGGTCACCATCAAGCGCATGGTCAGCGATGCTGTGTGCCAGCCGCTGGCGGCCAGTCCGCCAAACAGGCTTTGCTCGGCGGCGGCCTCATCCAGATGAAACGGCTGGGGATCAAACTGGTCGGCAAAGGCCTTGATCTCCTCGGCACTGACCGTGAGCCTGTCGGTGGTGAAACGCATGCCGGGCTTCAGATCGTCAAAGTACAGCTTGTCTTGAGTACGGGTATCCATGGGGGTGCCTTCGTTATTCTGTTGGGTCATCGAGACGGGATATCAGGCTGGATTATCCAGATCCTTCAGCCACTGGTGGAACACCTGCTGGCCGACCCGTGCAACCTCTGCGCCGAACCGGTCTTGCTGGTTGCGAATGATTGCGGGGGAGAGGCCGTTTTGTGACAGCTCACAACAGTGGCCGATCAGCCATTGCTCCAGCCGTGAAGGATCCGCTTCGAGGTGAAACTGCAGACCCAGTGCGTGGCTACCGACTGCAAAGGCCTGACAGTTGCACAGCTCGGTATGCGCCAGGCTGAGTGCGCCTTCAGGCTGGCTGAATTGCTCGCCATGCCAGTGCAGCACGGTGGCGGTCTCAGTCAGGGCAGCCAGCGGGCTGTTCTGGCCTGCGTCGGTCAAGGACAGAGAGCCATAGCCGATCTCCTTGCCGGCCATGGCCGTCACTTCTGCACCCAGCGCCAGTGCCATCAGTTGGGCTCCCAGGCAGATGCCAAGGGTGGGGCGCTTTTGCTCAAGCCGCTGGCGCAGCAGAGCCAGTTCATCGACCAGAAAGGGGTAAAGCGCCTGATCATTGGCGCTGATCGGGCCGCCCAGAATGATGAGCAGGTCGGCTTGATTCAGCTCAGGTGTGATCGGATCGACGCCGGCATCCAGATAGCGAATTGCATAGCCCTGATCCTGCAGCAGAGGCTGCAAGAGTCCCAGATCTTCAAACGCCAGGTGGCGAATGGCAATAGCCTGTTTCATCCTCGTATTCCCTGAAAGCAGCAAGCTCTCATCTTAGCGGCTGAGGGCCTGTGGTCAATCAGCGCTGTGGCAGAGCCTTCAGCAAAAACTGAAGAGCCATCAGCTCAAACTAAAGAGCCATCAGCGCAAACTAAAGAGCCATCAGCGCTATCTTCAAAGTCATCAGCTTCGGTTAGAAAGCCATCCGCACAAACTCATTAGTACCTACAGCCAGCGGCACCGTGCCAGGGTGTAGTACAGCAGCGGTACCACGATGATGGTCAGCAGGGTCGACATCGCCAGGCCGAACACCAGCGAGATAGCCAGCCCGTTGAAAATCGGATCGTTAAGGATGAAGTAGGCACCCACCATGGCCGAAATGGCGGTCAGTGCAATTGGCTTGATCCTGACCGCACCGGCCAGCACGACGGCATCTTCCAGTGCAGTGCCTTCGTCCAGCAGTTGACGGATAAATACCACCAGCAGGATGGAGTTGCGCACAATGATCCCCGCCAGCGCAATCATGCCGATCATGCTGGTGGCAGTGAACTCCCGTCCCAGCATAGCGTGGCCCGGCAGGATGCCGATCAGGGTCAGCGGAATGGGGGCCATGATCATCAGTGGCAGCACGTAGGAGCGGAACTGCGCGACCAGCAGCAGGAAAATCATGAACACGCCGACGCTGTAGGCCATGCCCATATCGCGAAAGGTGTCATAGGTTATCTGCCATTCGCCATCCCACTTCAGCGTGCCCAGTTCCGGCAGTGGCGGCTGCTGAATGAAGAACTGCTCCGGGGCACCTGCCAGCTGGTCCAGCCGGTTGACCATGGCGAACATGCCGTACAGCGGTGAGTCGATGGCGCCGGCCATATCGGCGGTGACATAGGTCACCGGCAGCAGATCCTTGTGGTAGCGCGCGCCGGGCCAGTCGCTCGGTTCGATCCGGGCGATGCTGGCCAGCGGGATCAGCTGCCCCTCGCGGTTGCGAACCTGCAACGACAGCAGGGCTGAGGCCTGTGCCTTGTCTCCTTCAGAAAGGATTATCCGAATCGGTACCGGGTACTTGGCGTGTTCGTCATGCAGGTAACTCTGGGTACGGCCTCCCAGTGCGGTCTGCAGTGCCTGTACCACCTGCCCCTGGGCGACGCCGTAACGGGCGGCACGCGCGCGGTCGACGACAACTTGCCACTGCTCGACAGGCGCTTCCAGCGTGGTGTCGATATCGACCAGTCCTTCGACCTGCTGCATCTGCGCCGCGACCTGCTGGGCCAGGGCCGTGCGGCGTGGTTCGTCAGCGGCGTAGATCTCGGCTACCAGCGGCGACAGTACCGGTGGCCCCGGCGGGATCTCGACGATCTTCACCGAGGCGTCAAAGGGTTCGGAGATCACCTGCAGCGGGGCGCGCAGCGAGGAGGCAATGTCGTGGGATTGCTGTTCGCGGTTGATGTCGGCGACCAGGTTGATCTGCAGATCGCCGTGCCAGGGATCGCCGCGCAGGTAGTACTGGCGCACCAGACCGTTGAAGTTGATCGGCGAGGCGGTGCCGGCGTAGCTTTGCCAGTTGGCCACTTCGGGCACGGTTTCCAGGTAGGCCCCCAGCGCCAGCAGCAGGCGCTGGGTCTCTTCCATCGGTGTCGATTCCGGCATGTCGACCACGACTTGCAGTTCGGACTTGTTATCGAACGGCAGCATCTTGAGGATCACATACTGGTACACAGGCAGGACCATCGACAGCAGCATCAGGCCGATGACACCCAGACTGAGCAAGCGGCGTCGCCAGCCGTGGTTACCGAGGAAGGGCGTCAGTACGAAACGGAAAATCCTGAGCGACAGCGGGCTGACGCCATCGGCGGAACTGCCGGTTTCCTGTACATCCTTTGTGCGCGAGGTTAAAAGCCGCATGGCCAGCCAGGGGGCGACCACGAAGGCCACGATCTGCGACAGCACCATGCCGGCGGAGGCGTTGATCGGGATGGGACTCATGTAGGGCCCCATCAGGCCGGTGACGAAGGCCATCGGCAGCAGGGCCGCCATGATGGTCAGGCTGGCCATGATGGTGGGTGTGCCCACCTCGTCTACGGCCACCGGAATGATGTCGCGGATGCGGTGGGTGGAGTTCTGGATGCGGCGGTTGATGTTCTCGGTAATGACGATGCCGTCATCGACCAGAATGCCGATGGAGAAGATCAGCGCAAACAGTGACACCCGGTTCAGGGTAAAGCCCCAGGCCCAGGAAAATACCAGCGTCAGCAACAGGGTCACGAGCACGGCGATGCCGACGATGGTCGCCTGACGCCAGCCCATGGCGGCCAGTACCAGCAGCACCACGCAGACGGTGGCCGAGATCAGGTCAGAGATCAGATTTTTCGCCTTGGCCGAGGCCGTCTCGCCGTAGTTGCGCGTGATCACCAGCTCCACCCCTTGCGGCAGAGCGCGGTTGCGCAACAGCTCCAGCCGTTCCTCGATGGCGGTGGTGATATTGATGGCGTTCTGGCCCGGCTGCTTAGCAATGGCCAGCGTGACCGCCGGGTAGATCTGGCCCACCTCTCCTGAGCGATGAACGGCCTTGCCGGGGCCGAAGCCGAGCATGACGCTCCGGTCCGGTACCGTTTCGCCACGGCTGATCTCGGCGATATCACGCATGAAGACGGCGGCCCCCTGATGCATACCCACGACCAGGTTGCGCACGTCATCGATCTGCTCCAGCAGCTGGCCGGCCTGCACCGGTATGGACAGGCCGTCACGGGTGGTTCTCAGGCCCTGGGAACTGCTGTTGGCGGCCTGCAGGGCCATGCCGATATCGTCCAGTGTCAGACTGTAGCCGGCCAGCAGCGCCGGGTCGAAGTGGATATCGACACGGTCCGGCACGCCGCCAACGGTGTAGATGTCACGGGTGCCGGGAATGCGCTTGAGCGCCACTTCCAGCATGTGGGCCATGTGGGTCAACTCGGTGCCAGCGTAGCGCTGCTGAGGGTCGTACAGAGTCAGCGACATGATCGGCACGTCATCGATACTGCGCGGCTTGATCAACGGCTGGGTCGCACCCAAGTCGGCGGGCAACCAGTCCTGGTTGGAGTAGACCTGGTTATACAGGCGTACCAGTGCCTCCTGGCGGGTCACGCCGACCTTGAACTGGACCGTGATCACCGCCATCCCCTGACGGGACACGGAATAAACGTGTTTAACCCCTTCGATCTCGCTCATCACCTGTTCTGCGGGGGTGGCGATGACGCTCTCCACCTCAGTGACGCTGGCGCCGGGCAGTGCCACGATGATATCGGCCAGGGTCACGTCGATCTGCGGCTCCTCCTCCTTGGGCGTGAACACCAGTACCAGAACGCCGAGCAGGATGGCGATCAGGGTCAGCAGCGGGGTGAGTTTGGAATCCTGAAATACGCGGGCAATCGCGCCGGACGGGCCGACCGGTGGCAAGGGCTGGCTCACTGGGCGGTCTCCTCGGTCGGAGTCAGGGCTGCGGCACCGCTGAGGGTGAGCGGCCGGGCAACGATGCGCTCACCCGCCTGCAGGCCTGCGAGTACTTCAACCTGTTCACCGTTGCGGATACCGGTGCGGATCTGGCGCAGGCGGGGCTGGCCCTGACCATCCAGTACGAAGACGGCCCGCAGCTCACTGCGGTGGAGGATGGCGTCAGCGGGAATCCACAGTGCCTCGCGCGTTTCCACCGGGACGCTGACCTTGACCAGCATGCCCGGGTAGAGCTTGCCGTCTGGTTCGGTCAGCGGCATGCGCAGGCGGAAGGTATGGGTGGCCGGGTCGGCATAGGGGTAAAAAGTCATCTCGCCGGTTTCCAGTTCGCTGCCATCGGGCAGGGTCACCCGCGCACGGCGCTGCTCACGGGCCAGCCCGGCATACTGTTGCGGCAGATCCACCACCACACGCAGGTGTTCCAGTGACAGACCGGTCAGCAGCGGCTGGCCGGGATTGACACTCTCGCCCAGCTCCACATGGCGTTCGATCAAAATGCCGCCATAGGGCGCGGTGATACGGGTGTAATCGAGCTGCTTCTGTGCCTCGGCCAGCCCCGCTTCGGCACGGGCCAGGCGCGCCTGAGCGGCATTGAGCTGGTTGCGAGCCTGGTCCAGCGCCTGGTTGGCCACCAGTTTGCGCTCATGCAGCGACTGGGTGCGGCTGAACTGCTGACGCGCATCCGTCAGGCCTGCCCGGGCTTCTGCTAGGCCTGCCTGTGCCTGACTGAAGCGCGCCTGTTGCTCGCTGTCATCCAGTTGCACGATCAGTGCGCCGGCCGGGACGGAGTCGTCCACGTCGAAAGGCAGGGCGGTGACACGGCCGCTGGTTTGCGCCGACACGGTGCTCTTTTGCACCGCTTCGATGATGCCGTCCAGCAGCAGGTGTTCTTCCAGTGCTTGTCGCTGCACGACAAGGCTTGAGGCGTTGGATGTTTCGGCTGCCATCAGGGGCGATACCAGCAGGGAGAGTAGCAGGGGCAGGGTACGCAGCAGGGTCATGGGTGCCGCTCCTTGGGACGAGTGCGTGTTATGAATATTAGGTGATATTCATGTAATATCCCGGCCTGGTCAACCGGGACCGCACAGTATTGAGTTGCCATGGTGTCTGATCAGTATAGCTACAGCCCGTTCAAGGGCGGTTTCGTGAAACAGAGATTGGTACAAAAAGACGCCTGCTGATACTGGCGCGATCCGCGGTTTGCAGTTAGGCTCGATACACGGCCATGAGGACATGGCCGGCGTCGCTCGGACGGTTCCGGGCGCTGACGTTTTATCGAGGTTTACATGACAGACAAATCCGGTGTGCGACCCGTACGCCACTTCTCCCGTATTGATCGTCTTCCGCCTTACGTATTCAACATCACCGCAGAGCTGAAGATGGCCGCCCGCCGTCGTGGCGAAGACATCATCGACTTCAGCATGGGTAATCCGGACGGCGCCACGCCGCCGCATATCGTTGAAAAACTGTGCACCGTGGCCCAGCGTGACGATACCCACGGTTACTCAACATCGCGCGGCATTCCACGTCTGCGTCGAGCCATTTCGCGCTGGTATGAAGATCGCTACCAGGTGGAGATCGATCCGGAAGATGAAGCGATCGTGACCATCGGCTCCAAGGAAGGCCTGGCACACTTGATGCTGGCCACCCTGGATCACGGTGATACGGTGCTGGTACCCAACCCGAGCTATCCGATCCATATCTACGGGGCGGTGATTGCCGGTGCCCAGGTACGTTCGGTGCCGCTGGTGCCCGGCGTCGATTTCTTCGTCGAGCTGGAGCGGGCGATTCGCGAGTCGATCCCCAAGCCGAAGATGATGATTCTCGGCTTCCCGTCCAACCCCACGGCGCAGTGCGTCGAGCTGGACTTCTTCGAGCGCGTGGTCGCGCTGGCCAAGGAGCATGACATCATTGTCGTTCATGACCTGGCTTATGCCGATATCGTCTATGACGGCTGGACCGCTCCCTCGATCATGCAAGTGCCGGGCGCCAAGGACGTGGCGGTGGAGTTCTTCACCTTGTCCAAGAGCTACAACATGGCGGGCTGGCGTATCGGTTTCATGGTCGGCAACAAGGAGCTGGTGCATGCCCTGGCGCGGATCAAGAGCTACCACGACTACGGCACCTTTACGCCGCTGCAGGTTGCGGCAATTGCAGCGCTGGAAGGGGATCAGCAGTGTGTGCGCGACATCGCCGAACAGTACCGCCAGCGCCGCAATGTACTGGTGAAAGGGTTGCATGAAGCCGGCTGGATGGTCGACAACCCCAAGGCATCAATGTATGTCTGGGCGAAAATTCCTGATGAATACCGTGATATGGGCTCGCTGGAGTTCTCCAAGAAGCTGTTGGCCGATGCCAAGGTGTGCGTATCGCCCGGGATAGGTTTCGGTGACTACGGTGACGATTATGTCCGCTTCGCGCTGATCGAAAACAAGGACCGCATTCGACAGGCGGTCCGGGGTATCAAGTCGATGTTCCGGCAGGACGGATTACTGACGGCAGCCAGCACTTCAGCCAACAAGGACTAAGACATTTCAAAACCGCTGCATTGCAGCGGTTTTTTTCTGCACGATTGTTTGTACTGCATGATTAAACAGGACGAGAAAAGAACAGGATAGAACTGTCATGCTGGAAGCAGACTGGCCGGTCAACCAGGACTGGCAAAAAGGACAAAGCCGACCGGAACACGTTAATCTCCGTTTTTATTCGGCGCTGGCTGCACTGCTGATCTACCTCGGGGTGGTAGTCGCGCTCATTCTGGTCAATCAGAACGAAGTCGAGTCGTCGTTGTACCGACTCTGGGCTTCGGAATTCAGCCGTTTCGACCCGCTGTTGATGTTGCCGGCGATGTTGCTGCTCGGCCTGCTGGGTTTGCCCGGTGTGGCCCGGGAGTTTGCGCGCTGGCGTCGGCAGCGCGGGCTGGTACTGACATTGGATCCGGTACCGGCTGCGCCGGATGGCGAGCTGGGCGGCAGCCTGATTATTCCGCTGCATCTGCCAGCCAATGCCCCGGTTCGGGTTACCCTCAACTGCATGCGCCGCGTCATTACCAAAGGCAAGAATGCCAGTGTACGAGATGAGCTGCTCTGGCAGGCGCCAGCGGTGACCCGGTCGCTGAGGTCGATCAAGGGTACCCGGGTCGAGTTTTGCGTCCGGCTGTCGCCTGAGCAGCCGGCGACCAGCTTTACGGAAGGCAAGCGCAAGGTCTGGTGGGCGATCCGCGTGGAAGAGGCCGAGAGTGGGTTTGATGCGGTTTTTCCCGTGCCAGTCAGCCAGAATGCCCGTCAGCAACGCTCCAATTACCACTTCAGTGAGCAGGAAAGGCAACAAGCACAGGAGGCCGCCAGTGAGCCGGTGCGCTCCTGGGAGCAGGTGCCGGAGTCGGCCGAGGGGATCAGTATCGACTTTCCAGCCGGTCGCAGTGGTAAGGCAGCCTGGATTCTGATGTTGGTGGGGCTAGTGTTTACCGGCGTCGCCGTTTTTATGGGCTATAACGTAGTGGATGAACTGAGCTCCGAGCGCATCAGCTACTTTGCGCTGATGGTGCAGGGGATGATTCTGCTGGGTTTTGGCCTGTTCAGTCCCGGCCTGCTGCTGGTCGGGATCTATATGCGCTGCAACCGGCTGCGGTTGCTGGCGAACGCTCGAGAGCTGGTGACAACACGACGGTTCATGGGGTTGTCGAAACAGCGTTCAATTTCCGTTGAACAGATAGCCGGAATGGCTGAGCGTATTGTGGGTCGCGTGGGGCAGGGTGTCGATTCCGAGCTGGAATATGCCATCGATGCTTATCTCAAGGATGGCATGCGGGTACGGCTGGGGGATGGGATTCAGGGTCAGACGGAGGCTGAACAGCTGCTGGAACAGCTGAGCCAGGTGACCGGTATCACCCACCGCCCCAACCCGGATGAATACCGGCTGCAGCGGCGCACTCCGCCAGGGTGGGTTCGGTGGTTACCACTCGTATTCAGGTTGATCGGGACACTCGTGTTCGGCCTGACCATTGCGGCCTTCGTGCTCGATTTCATGTAACCCTCATGTACTGAAGGGATAGAGGCGATATGCAACGACTTGTCGGGGCGGTTTTATTGATTGCGGCGTTGCTGCTCCAGGGGTGCGGCGACAGTCGACTGGAACCGCTGAGCGAAAATGCGGTGATCCTGGCGTTTGGTGACAGCCTGACAGTGGGAGTGGGCACTTCGGCAGAGCAGAGCTATCCTGCGGTTCTGGGCCAGCTGAGCGGTCGTCGGGTAGTCTCGTCCGGCGTGTCGGGCGAGATTTCGGCTCAGGGGCTCAAGCGGTTGTCTGCGGAGTTGGCCCGGGTGCAGCCAAACCTGCTGATTCTGCTTCACGGGGGCAACGATATCCTGCGTAACCGCTCGACCACGGAGCTGGAAGGCAATCTCGAGGCCATGATCTCCCTGGCGCAGCAGCAGAATATCCCCGTGGTGCTGTTGGGAGTGCCTGAAAAACGGCTGTTTTCCGATGCAGCGCCACTCTATGCCGCACTGGCGGAACGGCACAATCTGGTCTTTATTGAAGATCTGCTGGCTGGCCTGTTGCGCCAGCCGGCAATGAAATCTGATGCGGTGCATCTCAATGCCCGGGGGTATCGTGTTCTGGCCGAAGGCATCCACCAGGTATTGCAGGAGGAAGGTGCGCTCTGATGTTGTTGCCCGAGTTATTGCAGGAGGTCAGGGCTTGTCGTATCTGTGCCAGGGTATTGCCATTGGAGCCAAGGCCGGTGATCCAGGCGGACAGTCGGGCACGAATACTGATCGTTGGGCAGGCGCC
Source organism: Marinobacterium maritimum (assembly GCF_039523155.1). NCBI lineage: Bacteria > Pseudomonadati > Pseudomonadota > Gammaproteobacteria > Oceanospirillales > Oceanospirillaceae > Marinobacterium > Marinobacterium maritimum. Next base: position 461,761 of record NZ_BAAAET010000001.1, read on the forward strand.
AGGGCTCAAGGCGCATGAAACCGGCATTCCCTTCAACGACCCCAGTGGTGACCGGCTGCGTGAGTGGCTGGGGATGAGTCGTGACGACTTCTACGACGCCGAGAAGGTGGCAATTTTGCCGATGGGGTTCTGTTATCCCGGCAGAGGAAAGTCGGGTGACAATCCGCCGCGTCCGGAATGCGCACCGGCCTGGCGGCAGCCGTTGCTGGATCACTTGCCCAATGTCGAGCTGACTTTACTGGTCGGGCGTTACGCTCAGGAGTGGTATCTGGGCAAGGGGACTAGCCTGACCGAGCGGGTGCAAAACTGGCGAGATCTGTGGCCGCAACAGGTGCCTTTGCCGCACCCAAGTCCACGTAATAACCTCTGGCTACGGCGCAACCCCTGGTTCGAGCAGGAGCTGCTGCCTGAACTGCGTCAGCGTATTGAACAGTTTCGCGGTCTTTATTGATACTGAATCACCAGGGCTTTATTGAGATGAATCCATGTAAGGCTTTGAGTCTTGGGGGCTTAACGCCTAAAATTGCCGCCCTGTATTGAGGGGAGTCAGATTTTGTCACAAACGCCATTCGTACCCGGACAACGTTGGATCAGTAACAGTGAAGCCGAGCTGGGGCTCGGCATCGTGGTTGAATATGCAAACCGTCGCGTCGAGATCCGCTTTCCAGCGGCCGAGGAAACGCGCACCTATGCCGCCGATAATGCACCGCTGAGTCGGGTCGCCTATGAGCCGGGCGACCGGATCTGCAACCTGATGGGTGACGAGATGGAGGTGGTTGAGCGCTTTGAGCATAACGGCTGTTTCATCTATCGGGGACAGGATGGCGAAGGCGAAGAGGTGATTCTGCCTGAGCTGGAGCTGGATAGCGCCGTCCACTTCAGCCGACCGCAGGAGCGCCTGTTTGCCGGCCAGCTGGATCGCAACGGCCTGTTCAAGCTGCGTGTGGCGACGCTGGAGCACCAGCACCGCTTGCGTGCCTCTTCTGCCTACGGTCTGCTGGGTGCGCGCGTACAGCTGTTGCCGCACCAGTTTTATATCGCCGGTGAGCTGACTGGTCGTATGGCACCGCGCGCATTGCTGGCGGACGAGGTGGGCCTCGGCAAAACCATTGAGGCCGGCCTGGTGTTGCACCAGCGCCTGATTAGCGGCCGTGCCCGTCGAGTACTGGTTGTGGTGCCGGATACGCTGATTCACCAGTGGCTGGTGGAAATGCTGCGCCGTTTCAACCTGATGTTTACCCTGCTCGATGAGGCACGTTGTGCCGAGATCGAGGCCAGTGGCCAGGATAATCCGTTCGAAAGCAGCCAGCTGGTGATCTGCCCGCTATCGCTGCTGACTCGCTCCGAAGCGCGTCAGGTGCAGGCGGAAGCGGCTGGCTGGGATATCCTGGTTGTCGATGAGGCGCACCACTTGGGCTGGAGCAAGGAAGCGCCGAGTCATGCTTATCTGTGCATCGAAGCGCTGGCGCAGAAAACCCCCGGCGTATTGTTGCTGACCGCGACCCCTGAGCAGCTGGGGCCGGAAGGTCACTTTGCCCGTCTGCGTCTGCTCGACCCGGCCCGCTACCCGGATCTGCAGCAGTTCCTCGATGAGGAGCATGCCTATTTCCAGCTCAACAGCTTGATTGAGCCCCTGCTGAGTGAGCAGGGCGTGGAAGTACTGGCGGGCGATGTGAATCTGCAGGCCGCCCTGGCGGAGCGTCTGGGGAACGAGGCTATTGCCCGCTGGCTGAAACAGGATGCCGATGCCCAGCCGGCAGCGCTGGATGAACTGATCCGTCAGCTGATCGATCGTCAGGGCACCGGTCGTGTCCTGTTCCGCAATACCCGTGATACCGTGACCGGCTTTCCGCTGCGTCAGTTGCAGAAGCAGACACTGGATATGCCGCCGGAACTGGCACTGTTCGATGAAGAGGTGGCGCCGGAAGCCTGGCTGCACCCGGAAAAGATCATCGGTGCCGACTGGGTTGAGGCTGATACTCGCGTCGAGTGGCTGGTTGAGTGGCTGAAGCAGAACCGTAGCGAAAAGGTGCTGGTGATCTGTGCGCATGCCGATACGGCGGTGGCGCTGGAAGATCAGCTTAACCTGCGTGAAGGCATGCGTTCGGCCGTGTTCCACGAGGGCATGAGTCTGGTCAACCGTGACCGTGCGGCCGCCTACTTTGCCGAAGAAGAACTGGGTGCCCAGGTGCTGGTCTGCTCCGAGATCGGCAGTGAGGGCCGTAACTTCCAGTTCGCGCACCGTCTGGTACTGTTCGACCTGCCGCTGACGCCGGACCTGCTGGAACAGCGTATCGGGCGTCTGGACCGTATCGGTCAGCGTGAAGATATCCAGATCCATGTTCCGGTATACGAAGGCGGAACCTCCGAAGTACTGCTGCGCTGGTATGACGAAGGGCTGGATGCATTCAGCCGTGTTTGCGCCGTCGGTGATGCCCTCTATCGTCGTTTTGCACCTCAGCTGCTGCAGTGCCTGCATGCGCCGGAAGAGGGCGAGGCCCTGGAGGCCCTGATCACTGAGACGCGTCAGGCGCGCGAGAATCTGGAGCTGGATCTGTCCCGTGGTCGTGACCGCCTGCTGGAGATCAGCAGCTGTCACCCGCAACGGGCCGGCCAGTTGCTGGAAGAAGTTGCCGAGGCGGAAAGCAGCGAGCAATTGCAGGCCTTTGCGGAAAAACTCTTCGATCGCTTTGGCGTTGATATTCAGCCACACGGACCGGATGGTCTGGTGCTGCACCCAGGGGATCACATGCTGTGCCACATCCCGGGGCTGCCGGAAGAAGGGGTGACTCTGACCTTCAACCGTGAGCGTGCATTGTCTCGCGAGGATATCCAGTTCATGAGCTGGGAGCATCCGCTGCTGACCGGTACCATGGAGCTGATCAGCACCGGTGAACTGGGTAACTGCACTGTCTGCACCCTGAAACTGCCGCCGCTGCAGGCCGGCACCCTGTTGCTGGAACTGGTCTACGAACTGCGCTGTACGGCGCCGCGTTACCTGCAACTGGAACGTTACCTGCCGACTGGCAGTGTACGCATGCTGGTGGACCCTGAAGGCCGTGACCTGGCGGGCGCTCTGGGCCATGAGCCTATGAATCAGCTGCTGCAGACCGTCAGTCGGGCTACCGGGCAGAAGATGGTGCGCCTGGCACGGGAGCAGATTGTGCAGCAGCTCAAGGCGGCGGACGGCAATGTGGCCAAACGTCTGGACAAGCTGCGTCAGCAGGCGCTGGAAACGTTGCAGCAGCAGCGTACGGCTGAGTTTGAGCGTCTGGTTGCGCTGGCGAAGGTGAACCCGATGATCCGTCAGGAAGAGCTTGATGCCATGCAGGCCGACACAGAGCAGATGGTAGCTTCGCTGCAAACCATGGAGCTTAAGCTGGATGCGATCCGGGTAATTCTGGTGCGTGAGTAATTTCGGTCTTGCTGACCAGTGTCAGGGTACGGTCAGCAAAAAAGCTTAGACTGTACCCATAAGTAGACCAGTCGTTGGGAGTAACGATGGATATCGCAGGCATGAGTACCGGCATGAGCCAGTTGCAAACCCAGACTGAGCATGCGGTGAAAATCAATCGGATGGTAAAAGACCAGATGGAAGCGGTGGGCCAGCAGGCACTGCAGCTGATCGAGAGCGCGGCTCCGGTTGCTGCGGCTGATCCGTCCAGCCCCTTGGGTCATACAATCGATATTCGGGTATGACGCTTTTATCGCTTCCAGGCCTGTGTCGCAGGCAATAAAAAAGACGCCCTTGGGCGTCTTTTTTGGTATCTGTAGCCGCTTACTTGGCTTTCTTCAGCAGCTTGTTCAGCTTCTTCAGCTTGCCTTCGTGCTTGGCGATTTTCGCTTTGCGGGCTTTGATCAGTTTCTTGACTTCTTTTGTCTTCAGCTTGGCCATGGTGGCACTCCTTGTCAGTTATCAGTCATTGTCTGCCGTTCGGGCTGGTGCTCAGCCAGAAAGCGGCGGATAAAATGCCGGATTTCGCGTGCGGCACTGGTATCCAACTCATCGCAGAGGGCGACAAACTGGTCTCGCTCTTCGTCATTGATACGAATCACGAGCTGACTGTTCTTGGTTTTGCTTTTCTTCCTGCCACTCATTTCACGACTCCGGCCGGACGGGATGGCTATAGAGTAAAGCAAAAACAGCCGATTACAAATGCTAAACATGCACTGTATTTTGTATATACAAAGCATACCCTAACCCGTCGGCGGCCAGAGGTCAAACCCGATCAGATCACTTTGTGCGGTCCGAAGCACTCATAGTGCATGCGGTCTTTGCTGACACCCATCGCATCGAGCTGGGCGGCCACATGTTGCATGAACGCCAGCGGGCCGCAGAAGTAGAACTGCATCTGCGGACCGTCGATCTGGTCACGTACTTCGTTCAGGTCCATCAGGCCGGTGAAGTTGTAGCGCTCCTGCTGACGATCTTCATCACTCGGTTCACGGTACCAGACGGTGCTGCGGATATGGGCATGCTCGTTGGCCAGCTGCTGTACCTGATCACCATAGGCATGAACCCGGCCGTTTTCAGCTGCGTGTAACCAGTTCACCGGTGCATCATGATCGAGCAGGCTCTCCAGCATCGACAGCATTGGGGTCAGGCCGACTCCAGCGGAGATCAGCGTGACAGGCTGCCCATTTTGTCGCTTGAGGTGGAAGTCACCCGCCGGCGGCACCAGCTTCACCTTGTCCCCGATCTTCAGTTCATGGTGCAGGTAGTTGGATACCTTGCCGCCATCCTCGCGCTTCACTGAAATACGATAGCGATCGGCCTGGGGAGCCGAGGACAGGCTGTACTGGCGAATCTCTTGATACTCGAACCCTTCCGGCTTGAGATGGATACCCAGATACTGGCCCGGCTGATAGGCCGCCACCGGACCGCGATCAACCGGCTGGAACACGAAACTGGTGATCAGCTCGCTTTCCGCCTGCTTCTCGATCAGTTCGAATTCACGGGTACCACGCCAGCCGCCCTCGGTTTCGGCGCTCTGGTCATAGATTTCAGCCTCGCGGTTGATGAACACCTGGGCCAATACGCCGTAGGCTTCAGCCCAGGCGTCGAGAACTTCCTGACCCGGTGACAGTAGCTCGTCGATGGTTGCCAGCAGGTGGGTACCTACTATGTCGTACTGCGCCGGCGTGATTTGGAAACTGGCGTGCTTGTGCGCAATCTTTTCGACTGCCGGCAACAGTACGGCCAGGTTGTCGATGTTGGCGGCATAGGCGTGTACCGCATTGAACAGGGCCTCACGCTGGCGGCCGGAGTGCTGATGGCTGAGGTTGAAAATATCCATCAGCTCCGGGTTGTGCTGGAACATGCGCTCATAGAAATGGGCGGTCATGGCAGGGCCGGCATTGGCGATGACGGGCGCAGTGGACTTGACAATATCGATAGTCTGTTGGCTCAGCATGAGGATTCCTTTGATGTATTTTGAAAACATATAAAGAGTATCCATAATACATCTTTAAATCAATCCTCCTGGAACACACTTTTTCTGAGCCATCTGTGTTTGGCCCTGTTGCTACAAAAGCCTAGAATGCGCGCTCACTTTGCTGCCGATGGGGGAGTCGATGGCGCTCTGGATACCCTTCACGATCTTTGCCGCGTTCATGCAAGCCTGGCGAAATGCTTTTCAGAACCGTTTGAGCAAGGAAGTCAGCACCGCGGGGGTGACTCTGGCCCGATTTTTGTGGGCAAGCCCGCTGGCGGCCTGTTATCTGGCCGGGCTTTATCTGTATAAACCGGTAGCGTTGCCTGTGGTGACTGGCTCCTTCGTGGCGTTGATTCTGCTGGCGGCCGTGGCTCAGATCATAGCCACAGCATTGATGGTGGTGCTGTTTCGCCAGCGAAATTATGCCATTGGTGTTGGCCTGGCCAAGAGTGAGGCGGTGATTGCGGCGGTGCTGGGCGCGCTCTTTTTCAGTGCGCCCTTGTCCGCGCTGGCCTGGGCAGGGGTGATCATCGGTGCACTGGCGTTCTGGCTGATGACCAACCCCGGTGCCCTGCGTAAAGTGTCACTTAATACGCTGCTGGTGGGGTTGGGCAGCGGGCTGTCCTTTGCGTTGACCACGCTCTGGGTACGCGAGGCGAGCCTGACACTGGGGTTGCCCTTTCCCTACAGTGCAGCATGGGTGTTGTTGGCGGTCATCCTGGTGCAGACCCTGCTGTTGGGAGCCTGGGTGGCCTGGCGAGAACGCGGCACGCTGTTGGCTCTGTGGCAACGCCCAGGACAGATAGTGTCGATTTCGTTGTTCAGTTGCCTGGGGTCACTGGGCTGGTTCACCGCGATGAGCCTGGAAACGGTGGCACTGGTTAAAACGCTGGGGCAGATCGAAGTACTGTTCACACTGATGATCTCGGCACGCTGGTTCCGTGAGACGCTCAGCAGTCGTGATCTGGTCGGACTGGCGTTGATTGTGGTGGGTGCTGTCTGTGTAATGCTGGCCTAGCAACTGTGAGGATCGGGCCTGTAGCCTGTCGCAGTCACAATAATTAGTATGTAAGTCAATGAATTCCAGTAAGTAATTAGCGACACTATACACTTGGCTGCCTTTAAGAGCGGGCCTTTTGCTCGGCTTCATGATGATTGGCCCACCAGGAAAAGGAATAGAGTCATGCAAGTGTCCATTAGTACCCGGCTTCGCCTCGTGCTGCTGAGCTTTGTCCTGAGCCTGTCCATGGGGGCCGGCACAGTTAGCGCGCAGGAGGCTGCTCAATACCTGTTGCGTATCTCCACTGAAAATACGGCCGGGCATGTTCAGACTCAGGCGATCGAGCGGTTTGGTCGGCGGCTCGAGCAGGCCAGTAATGGCCGAATCGATGTGCAGTTTCATCACAGTGCGCAACTGTTCCGTGATCGTGACGTGATCGCCGCGCTCAGCAGTGGCAAGGTCGAGATGGCGGTGCCCGGCATGTGGCAGCTGGATCGCTATGTCCCCGATGTGGGCCTGTATATGTTGCCGCTGTTCTATGGTCGCACGGCCGAGGAAAACTACCGGCTGCGTGATGGCGAGGTCGGCAATCTCGTCAGCCGCCGGGTGGAGTCTGATCTGGGCGTGGAGGTGCTGGGGCGCTGGCTCGATCTGGGTCATGCCCATCTGTACTTTACCGACAGACCGGTCAAGCGACATGAGGATCTTGCCGGCTTGAAGCTTCGCATCCCCGGTGGGGTTGCGAACCAGGCACGGCTGGCAGCCTTTGGGGCAGACCCCTTGGTCGTGGCCTGGCCAGATCTGCCCAATGCACTGGAGCGTGGTCAGGTTGAAGGGGTGTTAACCACGCATGAAACGGTACGCAGTGCTGAACTCTGGCGCACTGGCGTTCGCTTCAGCTTCGAAGATATGGAGTATTTCGCCCAGTATGTCCCGATAATCAATGCCCGCTTCTGGAAAAGCTTGTCTCCCGAGTTACAGCAGTTGCTTCGTGATACCTGGGAGGAGGTCGTGGACGACCAGCGAGATGCGGCGGCCAACGCGCAGCTGGACGCCAGGGCTGCTTTACTGGCCAAGGGTGTCAAGGTCATGGTGCCAGATGCGGCAGCGCTGGCTGAGTGGCGCGCAGTCGCCCGTCAGCAGGAGCCCTCCATAATACGCCAGATGGGGCTGGACCCTGCCCTGGTTGAAAAAGCTGCAGAAGCAATGGAAAACTGATGGCAGCCAAACTCCTTGATCAGTTTGGACGGGCTCACCGGGGCCGCGGTTCAGGACATTCCATTATCACCGGGGCCCTGGTCTTGCTGGTCGTTATGGTTGCCATGCTGATCTGGGGGCTTTATCGGGACTATGAGCATACGCTGCAAAGTGCGGGAGAACGGCTGCAGACCCAGCTGCGTGCCTACGGGAGTGCCATCGATATCGCTTTCATCTCGGCGGATCACGTGCTGCATGATGCGAGCCTGGCGCTGGAGTCACATTCCGAACTTCTGATGGAACAGGCCAGGTTTCGACCGCTGCTGCTGCGCTCCATGCTGAAAGCCCCTTCCCTGGGCAGCCTGGTGTTCTATGATCAGGCCGGTCGCGTTGTGGCCAGTGTTGGTCAGTCCAGTGGTGCAGAGGCTGTACCGCCGCTTTGGGTCAGTGATGCTTTGACCAAGGGTGTGCGTTCGGCGATGGGGGTTCAGGCAGACCAGTTGGGCACGTCGCGTCTGGTATATGCGCCTGATGGTAGTTTGGCCGGGGCGCTTGTGGCGACGCTGGAAGGTGAGCAGATCAAGTCAGAGCTTGAGAACGGTGAAGGGTACGGAAACCAGCAGCTGATGCTGCTGGATAGTCAAAACCGTGTGATGCTGGTCCTCAATGCGGAATCTCGGCAGGCTCAACTGGAGCTGCTGGAGGAGCTGCAGCAGTATACGGGACTGGATGAGTTCAACGCTTTCGGAACGCGCCTTGTTCCTGGAGAGCATTACCTTTTTGCACTTCGACAGCTGGGTCAACAGCCGGTCAGAGCCCTTGCCGCAATCAAGCGAGGGGACGTACTTGAGGGATGGATATTCAGGGCGGCGATCTCCAGTTTGAGCCTGGGAATGCTGGTGTTGGTGGCGCTGTTTTTTCTCAAGCGCTGGCGCGACAGCCTGCGCCGTGAGCGTAAAACAGCCAATGATCTCGCTCATTTGCATCAGGCGATCGAGCAAATACCCTCAGCCATTGCAATCACTGATCTGGATAGCCGCATTATGTATGCAAATGCCGCATACCTGTCGCGTTCCGGTTTCACCTATGAACGAGTGCTGGGGCAAAAGCCCAGTATTCTCTCCTCCGGTCATACGCCAGACGCCACCTATCATGAATTATGGGCCAGCCTGAAGCGCGGGCAGGCATGGGAAGGCGAATTCATCAACCGGATACATGATGGCAGAGAACGGATTGAGAAGGCCCTTATTACCCCCGTATACGATGTCGATGGCCGTGTCGCCAGCTATTTTGCGATCAGTACTGACGTGACTGAAAAGCGTGAGTACGAGAAGCGCTTGTTCCGCTATCGCGAGATCGTGAATGCGTCGGATGAGCTGATGGCGTTGCTGGACGCCAATTTCAATCACCTGCAGGTCAATAGCCGCTATCTTCAATACCACAACCGTGAACGGGAGAATATTGAGGGGCATCCGTTATGGGAGCTCTATGGTGACGAGCAGTTTTCGCTCCTGGTTCAACCCCGCTTGGCAGCGGCGCTCAAGGGTGTGCCGTTCGTGATGGAGGCTTGGCTTGAGTTTGATGGCATGGGGCGGCGCTTCTGTCGTATTACCGGTAACCCGATTGTTGGACAGGATGGAAGCGTTGAAAGCCTGGTCTTTAACCTGGCCGACATGACCAAGCGCAAGCAGTCTGAAGAGGCACTGCGTACCAGTGAAGAGCGTTTCCGCGCCCTGTCGGAATTTTCACCAATCGGTATTTTCGAAGCGGATGCAGCGGGTAAAAACATTTACGCCAACGAGTATTTGGGCGAGATGCTGGACCGTTCTCTCAAACAGCTTAATGCACAGGGCTGGCTGGGAATACTTCATCCGGATGACCGCCTGCCGGTGGCCCGCAGCTGGAAAAGAATGATCCTGCAGCAGGAATCCGGTTGGCACTGTGAAGCCAGAATGATCGGACGGGAGGGCGAGCTGCGCTGGTTCCGATGTGCCGCGCGACGTTATGAAGGGGCCGGCGAAGGTGAAGTGCGCTATATCGGCATCGTTCTGGATATCACCGAGCAGGTCGAGCACCGGGAAGCACTGGAGCGGAAAAACATTGAACTGGAACGCCTGTCCACAACCGATTCCCTGACCCAGCTGGCCAATCGTGGTCGAGTCGAGACCTTGCTGAGCCAGGGAGTGCACCGGTATGAACGCTATGGTATCGGTTTTGCCGTGATCATGCTGGATATCGACTATTTCAAGCAGGTCAACGATACCTGTGGACATGCCGTCGGTGATCAGGTGCTGCGGCAGCTGGCCGACTTGATGCGCGATAACACCCGCCTGACGGACTGCCCGGGGCGCTGGGGTGGAGAAGAGTTCCTGGTTATTTGCCCCGATACGGACCTGGAAGGTGCGCACCGACTGGCAGAGAACCTGCGGCATCGCATTGAGCGAGTCGAGTTTCCGGTGATTGGTCACCGTACCTGCAGCTTCGGGGTTGCTGCCATACGGCCGGGGGACCAGGAGCGCGAGCTTTTGAAGCGAGTGGATGATGCACTCTATCGCGCCAAGAAGAATGGTCGTAACCAGGTCGTTACGGAACGTCAGGAGGAGCTGGTCGAGAGTAAATCCGGGGTGTGCTGGATCCCCTCTGCATCCTGACTACCACCAAGCCTCTTCAGAGCTGAAGTAACCAAGGCCTGTCACAACAGTCGCCATACGGCTGTCTCGTCTGGTGAATATATACAAAATACACTTTTTCCCTGCTGTACGTCAGGTTATTCCAGCATCGTGGTGGTTGTTGGCGACGGTTTGCTCGTGGTTGGCCTTTGCTGGCTGACCTGATCGCGGCCACTGTGTTTGGCATGGTACAAGGCCTGGTCGGCCCGGCGGCACAGGCTCTTGTAGGTATCGCCGGCGGCCCAGGTGGCAACGCCGATGCTGGCGGAGCAGTACCCAATACCCGCAAATTGATGTCGGCGAATCGCTTGCAGCAGATGCTCGGCGAGATGGGTTGCCGCATTCAGCTCCGTATTCGGGCAGATCAGTATGAACTCCTCACCGCCCCAGCGTGCAATGATATCCCGTTCACGGCTATTCCCTTTGAGAATGGCGGCAAAGTCGGTCAGTACAGCATCGCCCTGGTCATGGCCAAAGCTGTCATTGATACGCTTGAAATGGTCAATATCAATCAGCAGCAGGCTGAAGGTGTATGTTGAGCACTGCTCAGCCTGCAATAACTGTTGTTCAAAGGCGCGTTCAAGATACAAGCGGTTCTTTAGACGCGTCAGTCGGTCTGTGGTCGACAGCTGTTCCAGCATGCGATTCTTGATCTTGAGCTCTTCATGAGCAGTCATCAGCTGGTTGCGGCTCTCATGGATGCGTGCATTGAGCTGTGCCAACTTGCGGTTCCAGAGCAGAATCAGCGCCACAAAAAATAGAGTGGCCAGTGCCGCCTGGGTGATCAGGCGGTAATCGGGGGGCTGGGCCAGAATGGGTACCTGCATCCAGCGATTGGTCACGGTCTCGAACTGTTCGGCCTCAATTGACTGAATAGCCTTGTTCACGATCTGCAGCAGCAGGGTTTCATCGCTGCGGGTCGCGAGCAGAGCAGGGTAGTCAGGCTCCAGTTCGCCGGAAATCTTGATGTCACTGTGGTGGCTGGTCACGATGGCACGGCTGATGACAGGCAGTGTATCCACCAGGCCGAACACCTGGCCAGCCGCGACCGCACTCATGGCTGCATCCATGTCAGAGTAGGGCTTCAATATCAGTTCGGGGTAATTTCGCTCCAGGTAAAGCTGGACATGACTGCCTTCCATGACGGCCAGCGTGTGTGGTTGAAGCTGTGAAAAGCTTCGAACATAGACCTCATCGAGGTCAGTGGCGATGACCAGCGTACCGTCCAAAAGAGGCTGGCTCAGGCTGATGTCCGGGTCTTCAAATCCGGGTGGCGTTCGCGATATCAGGTCACATTCGCCGCGCTTGAGCAGGCCGAGAGCCTCACGGAAATTATCAACGCCAACCAGCCGTACGCTCAGGCCTGCATTATGGCGCATGACATCCAGTAGTTCGGCAAAGACCCCGATGTGTTTGTCGTTGCTGTTGACCAGGTCCTCATAGGGCAGTTGTTGGCGAGTTGAGCAGAGACGGATGGCGGCACGGGACTCCATCCAGCCCAGTTCCTGACCGGTCAGGTGAATGAAGTTGCTTGCTTGAGCCCCCTTGCCGGTCCATTTCTGTAGTACCTGACGCTTCTCTTGCTCGGTCAGGCTGTCCATCGCCTTCTGCAGGATTTGTCTGAGTATGGGTTTGTTTTGTGTAATGGCCAGGCGGAGTGAAAGGGGTTCGGAGGCAATCACTTGGGGCGGTGCCGAGCCGACAACGCCCGGGATGCCATATTTCTGCAGCAGGTGCTCGGCAACACGCATGACTTCGATGGTGACTTCGTCGTTGCCTGTGCTGACGCGCATCAAGGCTTCCAGGGAGTCTTTTGCCGGCTCGACACGGAAGCCCTCTGTTTGGGTGAGCTGTTCGTAGGTGTAGAAGCCTTCGGGCAGCACCAGTCGCCGTGATTTAAGCCCTTGCACGGACGTGATGGGGGCACTGTCCTGGCGGCGAAAGATGCCCTGGGCCAGGCGCAGGTACGGGGTGGTGAAGTGCATGTGGCGCGCACGGTCAGGACTCTGCACGATGTTGGTCATGACATCGATCTGCCCGCTACGTATCATCTCAAGATAGTCGTTCCAGCTATGACCACTGACGAACTCCACTTCAAGGCCGACACGCTGTGCCAACATACGGATAAAGTCGACTGAATGCCCGACCGGCTGGCCATCCTCGTAGAAACTGAAAGGTTCGAAGTTGTCCTCGTTGTGGACGCGGATGACCGGGTTTTGGCGGACAAACTCCCGCTCAAGGGTACTCAGGGCAACGGTCTGACGCCGATCAACCAGTTCGCTGTAGCGTGTGCCGACCCAGCGATTGGTCAACTCACTCCACTCTGACTCGGTGATGCTGTCCAACCCCTTTTGCAACAGGGACTGAATGGCAGGTTTGTCGGTTCTTACGCCAAAGCGCAGGTCTTCCCGGCCAACGTTATCAAGCTGAAACTCTGCCGCCATCTTGATGTTGGTGTAGGCATTCTGGGTGGCATAGTGGTAGCCGGAGGTCAGATTCTGAATGGCGGCATCAATTTCGCCGAATGCCAGTGCGCGGGTCAGGCTTTCGTAGTCGTCATACTCGCTGATACGAATATCACGGCGTTTGCGCAGTTCTCGGATGTAGAAAATATTGCGTAGAACACCCACATGCTTGCCTGACAGATCCGCCAGCCCTTGATAACCCCCAAAACGCTTGTCGGTAAATACGACGGTGGGAATTTCGAAGTAAGGTGTGGTGTATAAGATGAAGGAGGTGCGTTCGGGCTTGAAAGATACGTCCGCAATGGCATCGACCTGCTTTTGGCGCAGGTCTTCCAGATTGTCACTCCACTCTCCAACGCGAGCTCTGAGTTTGGCACCCGTTTTGGTTTCGATTAAACGCAACAGGTCTGCAACGAAGCCCTTGTGTGTGCCACCCTCGACATAGGAAAAAGGGACGAAGTCATACATGACCGCCACGTGGATGGGTTGATGGCCGTCAACAAGGGCTTGCTCCTCGGGGCTTAGGGACAGGCTGGCCCATGCTGTTTGCACCAGGGGCAACAGCAGAAGCAGGATGAAGCTGAAGGCGCGGGCAATTGCAGTCACGTTTACGTCCATGTGCGGTGAATGAAAGAGGGTCGTCAACAATCCACGTGCATACCATTCGCAGCAGACCAGAACTCGTGTTCCATTGATGGTTAAGACTAACCCAAGTTAACGGTTTTGGTGAAGTCGGTGTGATAAAAGACAGACAGTGGGGGAGGTGTCCTGCAAGGGGCACGGATGGAAACCGTGGTGTAGAGGCATGAATGTGACCGAGTTGTAAGCGGAAAACAGCAGCATTAAGCGGACACTGAAGGAAGCTTCAGTGCCCGCTCGGGATTCAGGCTTGCGTTGCAGACGTTGATTGAGCCCTGAGGGTCGCTTTGCCGGACCGGTTAAGGCCGGACACCACCGCCTTGAGCGAAGCGCTGACGGTATCGGCATCCACCGCCATGCCGCTGACCCGCTGGCCATCCACGTTGAGCTGTACATAGGCGGCCGCGGCAACATCCGAGCCTTCGCCCATGGCGTGTTCGGCATAGTCGACCACATGGATGCTGAGGCCCGTACGAGCTTGCCAGGCATTGATGAAGGCAGCCATGGCGCCCTTGCCGTTGCCTTCAATACAGACGACCTCTCCCTCAATACTGGTATCAGCTGCCAGTGTTTCGGCATCACCGCTGCGCTCGATGCGGTAGCCCTCCAGGCTGACCGGTGCATTGTCTTGAACGAAGGTGCTGATCAGCAGGTCGTGAATGATCTGGCTGTCGACTTCGCCGCCTTGTTCTTCTGTTTTTTTCTGCACGATCGGCGCCAGTTCCAGCTGCATCCAGCGCGGGATGCTGATGCCAAAATCACGTTCCAGCAGGAAGGTCATGCCGCCCTTGCCGGATTGGCTGTTGACGCGGATGACGGCCTGGTAATCGCGTCCCAAATCGGCCGGATCGATTGGCAGATAGGCCACCTGCCAGTGTTCGTCTTCCTGCTGTTGCTTCAGCGATTTGCGGATCGCATCCTGGTGGCTGCCGGAGAAGGCGGTGTAGACCAGCTCCCCAATCCAGGGGTGACGCGGGTGAATCGGCAACCCGGTGCACTCGGTGCAGGTCTGAATGATCTCGTCCGGATTGGACAAGTCCAGCTGCGGGTCAATGCCCTGGCTGTACAGGTTAATCGCCAGAGTGACGATATCCATATTGCCGGTACGTTCGCCGTTACCGAGCAAGGTGCCTTCGACACGATCGGCGCCAGCCATCAATGCCAGTTCGGCCGACGCCACGGCGCCGCCACGGTCGTTGTGGGTATGCACCGAGATGATGGCGCTGTCACGACGGCTCAGGTGCTGACAGAAGTATTCCACCTGGTCGGCAAAGTGGTTCGGCGGACCCACTTCAACAGTGGTCGGCAAATTGAGGATGCAGCGCTTCTCCGGGGTTGGCTGCCACACATCCATCACGGCTTCGCAGACCTCGACGGCGTACTCGACCTCCGTGCTGGTGAAGCTCTCCGGTGAGTATTCGAAGGTCCAGTCGGTCTCCGGGTACTTGGCGGCATATTGTTTCAACCAGCCGGCGCCCTGCACGGCGATGGTCTTGATCTCGTCGCGGCTCATACCGAAGACACGCTCGCGCTGGATGCGAGAGGTGGAGTTGTACACATGCACGACCGCCTGCTTGGCGCCTTTCAACGCCTCGAAGGTTTTGGCGATCAACTCTTCGCGAGCCTGCACCAACACCTGGATACGCACATCGTCCGGGATCTGGTTTTCCTCGATCAACCAGCGGGTGAAATCGTAATCCGGCTGGCTGGCAGCCGGGAAGCCGACCTCGATCTCCTTGATGCCGAGCTTTACCAGCAGGTGCCAGAGGCGCTGTTTCTGGGCCACGTTCATCGGCTCCAGCAGGGCCTGGTTACCATCACGCAGGTCGACGCTGGCCCAGATAGGGGCCTCGGTCACCTGACGATCGGGCCAGGTACGGGTAAAACCGGTCACGGGTTCGACCGGCTGATACTTGCGATGGTTGAACTGGACACTTGCCATGGTGTTGCTCTCCATTGTTGTGGGGTGGACCGCTGTGTCGAGCCCTGGGTAAGGGTTGCCACCGCCATTGGTTGCCTGGGTAAGGCGACCTGGCGTCTCCAGCGGGCCTTAACCTTTGCGGGGACCTCTAAAACCTACTGCGCAATTCATATGCTGCGTTGCTCGGTGCTCGGAATCCTCATGTATCACTCATACACTGTGGTTCCTGCGCGCCGTGCGCCTTGCCTCTGAATCGCTCGTTACGGTTTTCGAGGTCCCTTACGATGGAGATATGTTAGAGCAATAGATCGGGAGCAGGATTGCTAAATTGCTATAAATTGCGATAGTTTTGGCAATTAAAATCCTGTTTTTCAAAATATGAGCAATATTATGCCTTCAGATCAAAAAGCACCGGCACTGGATCGCTACGATCGTGCAATTCTGCAGCAGCTGCAGCAGGACGGGCGCATCAGTAACCAGGAGCTGGCGGACCGAATAGGACTATCACCGTCCCCCTGTCTGCGCCGGGTCAAGGCGTTGGAAGAGAGTGGCCTGATTACCGGCTATCGTGCGCTGGTGGATGCCAAGCGCATGGGGCTGAATCTGATGGCACTGCTGCATATCTCCATGGACCGACACACGCCGGAACGGTTCGAGAACTTCGAACGCGAGATCGAGCAGCTGCCGCAGGTACTCGAGTGTCTGATCATCACCGGGCAGGATGCGGATTATCAGCTGCGGGTACTGGTCAAGGACATGGATGACTACCACGACCTCTTGCTGCACAAGATCACCCGTATTGAGGGGGTAACCGGTGTGCACTCCAGTTTCGTGCTCAGGCGAGTATTGGAGCGGGGGGTGCCAACCGAGGTACGCTGAGTCTAACAGGCTGTCGAAAATCTATCTGCGTTGCCGAATGCTGCGTTAAAAACAGGCTCAAAATGCTCATTTAGTCTACTAAACTGCGCTTTTTCGCCTGTTTTTGCCCGGGCGGCGTTCCGCTGGCCTCGGCTACCTCGATAACGTTTCTCAACAGCCCGTTAACAGGCCTGCAGCGGCTCGTGGCGGATCAGCTGGGCGAGCTGCTCGCAGCCCGGTGTCTTCGGATGGTAGCGCAGCTCGATATAGACCGGGGGGAGTTCCGGTAATCCCAGTCGCGAGCCGATGTTCTCGGTGCCTTCGGCCAGCGCGCCCTGAGTTCTGACGGTTACGCCCAGGCTGGCACGGACGGCGGCCATCAGGCTGGTGAAACTGGTCGTTGAGTAGACGGTGCGCCAGCTGATGCTGGTGCTGTCCAGCGCGCTCATGGTCGCCTCACGGAACAGGCAGGGAACATTGAGCAGTACCAGCGGCAACGGTCGGTTGCGAGACCATTGATAGCCGGCGGGGCCGATCCAGATCAGCGGTTCATAGCCGAGCAGCTCTCCTTTGACCTGGCTGCGGTCGCGGCGCAGGATCAGCGCCAGGTCGTACTGTTCATCATCGTAGTCCTGGCTGAGGCTGTTGCTGTAATCGGTTTGCACGTTGAGGCGAATGCCGGGATTGTGACGTTTGAAACGGGCCAGGATGGACGGCAGCATGCTTTCAGTCAGTGACAGAGAAACACCGATTCTCAATTCCCCTTCGGCATTCTGCTCGGTAATCGCGGCCAGGGCATCTTCCTGCAGGGAGAGCATCTGTCTGGCATAGCCGAGCATGGTTTCGCCAGTGGGCGTCAGCACGCGCTTGCGCCCTTCGGTACGGAAGAGTTCCACGCCCAGCTCCTGCTCCAGTCGACGCACCTGCTGGCTGATGGTGGACTGAGTCTTGTGCAGGCGTTCGGCGGCGCGAATAAAGCCATCCTCGTCCACTACGGTGATGAAGGTGCGCAGCAGCTCGGTGCTCAGGTTGGGCTGGGGCATGTGATGATCCATCGCAAATGGCGATCAAAATGATCTGAATTAATCGTTATTCATAATACAAGAGCCATCCTAAGCTGTCAGCAACGCTCAGTCAGGAGGGCTTGATTATGATCGCCAGTATTGATTCACACGCACGCAAGGTCCGTCGGCTTGAGGATGGCAGCATCGATATGAACTTCTACCACGGCAGGGGGCGGATGCTGCGCGCCCTGGCATTACGCCGAATCCTCAAACGCTGTACAGCGATGCTGCGTGCGGCCGTCAGGGTACCAGGCCGCCCAGTGCAAACAGCGGCACCAGCAGCCATACCGGCAGTTTCCACACCTGCAGCGCGGCAAAGGCCAGCAGCACCAACGCAAAATCGACACCGGAGTGCACGCTGCTGGTCCAGATCGGGTCGTAGAGCGCTGCCAGCAGCAGTCCGACCACAGCGGCATTGATGCCGGTCAGAGCTGAACGGATTGGCCGGTTGCGGCTTAGCCGGTTCCAGAACGGCAGCACGCCGGCCACCAGCAGGAAGGAGGGCGTGAATATGGCCACCAGGGCCGTCAATCCGCCAAGCCATCCGGTTAACTGCTGCATGCTGGTGCCCAGGTAAGCGGCAAAGGTAAACAGAGGTCCGGGTACTGCCTGCGCGGCACCGTAGCCGGCCAGAAACACGTCTTCACTGACATGTCCCGGCAGGACTGTTTCCGCCTGCAGCAGGGGCAGCACCACGTGGCCACCGCCAAAGACCAGCGAGCCGGCGCGGTAGAACAGATCGAACAGATCCAGGGCCGGCAGGGATAGAGCTGTGGCGGCTACTGGCAGTGCCAGCAGCAATAGAAAAAACACCGCCAGCAGGATGGTGCCGGTCCGGGTGGAGACCTGTAACGGCAGGTGGCTGTGATCGGCATTATCGGCGGCCTTGAACAGCAGCATGCCAGCGATACCGGCGAGCAGCAAAACCAGCGGTTGCAGCCAGACGCTGGGCGCCAGCAGCAGACAGCCGGCCGCCAGCACCATCAGCGCGACCTGCTTTTTGCCCTGGCACATGCTTTTTGCCATACCCCAAACCGCCTGCGCCACTACGGCGACTGCAACCAGCTTCAACCCCTGAATGACGCCGGGCGGCAGGCCTGAATCAGGGCTCATCACGCCATAGGCCACCAGCATCAGTACCAGCGCCGAAGGCAGGGTGAAACCGCACCAGGCGGCCAGTGCCCCCTTGAAGCCGCCACGGGACAACCCCAGTGCCAACCCAACCTGACTGCTGGCGGGCCCTGGCAGAAACTGACACAGCGCCACCAGGTCAGCATAACTCTGCTCGCTGAGCCATTTGCGCCGACTGACGAACTCGTCGCGGAAATAGCCAAGGTGTGCCACGGGGCCACCAAAGCTGGTCAGGCCCAAGCGCAGAAAGATCAGCAGAATGGAAACAAAGGAAGAGGGTTTTTCTAGGGTCATTTTGGGAGGCGGGTTGCTGACAAAACGAGCATCATAGCCCGGCTGAAGTTGCGATTGTATGACAGGATCGGGCGAACAGGGAGCGCATTGTGCCTGCAGTGGGGGCGTTTGGTAGCTTGTAGCAGAGGGTCTCATGCCGTTAGCGGCTCAATCCTGTCACAAGATATCAAACCGGGTTCGTATCAAGTCAAATCTCGAGCCGCGGGATTGCTTACTCTCTGACAGGTTATGTCGTGCAACGCTCAGACTGTCCGGTTGGGCTATCAAGAGACAGTCATCCAGCGGAGTGCTCATGACGGAGCCCCACCCCTGAAGAGAATGGGGTGAGACTTTACCCGTGAGTCACACGGAACTTTCCGGACGATACGGCCTGCCGCTTTCAAAACAGTTCAGCTGTTCGGTCGGCAGAGGTGAAACGTCAGGATGCAGAATTTCGCCATAACAATAAGGAAAATGTAGATGAGCGCATATGTTATTTTCGATATCGATATCTTTAACCTTGAGCGCTATCAGGATTTCATGACCCAGGCAAAACCTGCCATAGAGGCTGCCGGTGGCAAGTATCTTGCGCGGGGGGGAGAGCACAAAGTCCTCGAGGGGGACTGGGAGCCACGCCGGATTGTGCTGTTTGAGTTCCCGTCGATGGAAAAAGCCGAGGAGTTTTATTACGGCGATCTCTATCAGGGGCTGAAATCCATTCGTGACGAGTGCAGCTCGGGTCGCGTAGTTGTGGTTGAGGGCATTTGAGGGCTCACCACTGCAAGTAGCGACTGTCTGGAACTGGTGTGCAACGCACACCAAGCTTAAGCGTTTTGGACGCGACTCCCGCCAACAATCACCAAAGGATAACTCTGCTATGAATTTGAACCTGAACGGTCGCAAGGCCATTGTCTGTGGTGCTTCCAAAGGTCTGGGACGTGCCTGTGCCCTGGCGCTTGCCGAAGAAGGCGTGGACCTGGTCATCAACGCCCGTAACGCCGAGGAGCTGGAAAAAACCGCCGAAGCGATACATGCCCAGACCGGTGTCAGGGTGCAGGCCGTTGCCGCCGATATCACCACCGAATCAGGGCGTGCCCGAGTGCTGGCTGTCTGCTCTGATCCCGATATTCTGGTGACCAACGCGGGTGGCCCGCCTCCGGGCGATTTCCGTCAATGGGACGAGCAGGCCTGGCATGCAGCTGTAGATGCCAACATGCTGACACCGATCTTTCTGATGAAAGCGGTGGTGGATGGCATGCAGGAGCGGGGCTTCGGTCGCATCGTCAATATCACTTCCTCTGCCGTGAAGGCGCCGATCTCGATTCTCGGTCTTTCAAACGGTGCCCGCAGCGGCCTGACCGGTTTCGTTGCCGGACTGGCGCGCGAGACCGTGGCGCACAACGTGACCATCAACAACCTGTTGCCGGGCTCTTTCGAAACCGATCGCTTAACGTCTACGGTTGAGTCTTATGCGCAGAAGCTGGGCGTCAGCGCCGCGCAGGTGCGTCAGCAGCAAATGGAGGAGATTCCGGCAGGGCGCTTCGGTACGCCGGCAGAGTTTGGCGCCATGTGTGCCTTCCTGTGCGGTAGCCAGGCCGGCTTTATCACCGGCCAGAACCTGTTGCTGGACGGTGGCGCCTACCCGGGAACCTTCTAGCGAGAGGGGGGCACAGTAACAGCTACAGGCTGCTGCTGTGCTGACATAAATGCCATCTCGGGTTGCAGAGATGGCGTTTCGAACTGAACGCTGTTGCGCAGAGTCCAGCCGTCAGTGCCCAATTCCCAGACGGCGCCGCTCCATCCGGCGCAGAAATTCTTCCATGATCATGCGATAGAGGCTTTCTTTCAGGTAGAGGTCTTCAACGTCGGAGTCGATACTGGGATTGTCGTTCACCTCGATCACCACCACCTTGTCAGCCGATTGCTTGAGGTCGACGCCATAGAGGCCATCGCCGATCAGCTTGGTCGCTTTCAACGCGGTCTTCACCACCTTGGCGGGTGCTTCATGAACCGGCAGGGTTTCGAAGTCACCGGACTCCGTTTCTGCTCCGCTGTGGTTGTAGATCTGCCAGTGACCACGGGTCATCATGTATTTGCAGGCATAAAGCGGCTTATTGTTGAGAATGCCGATGCGCCAGTCGTATTCGGTGTACATGAACTCCTGAACCAGCACGATGGCGGACTGCTTGAAGTATTCTTCGGCCTGGGTGACCAGCTCCTCGGCGGAGTTAACCTTGACCACGCCCTTGGAGAAGGCGCCGTCCGGAATCTTCAGTACCCTCGGGTAGCTGAGTGAAGCGGCCAGCAGCTTTAGCTCCTTGCGGTGGTCCTTGAACAGAAAATGGGTCTCCGGCATGGCGACACCGTTGGTGGCCAGCAGGTCCGACAGGAATACCTTGTTGCAGCAGCGCAGGATCGAGGTGGGGTCGTCGAACACCACCAGTCCCTCACGTTCCGCCCGTTTGGCAAAACGGTAGGTATGGTTGCTGATCGAGGTGGTCTCCCGAATGAACAGCCCGTCGTACTCGGCCAGACGGCCATAATCCTTCTTGCCGATCAGACTGACATCGATGCCCAGCTGGCGACCGGCACGGATAAACTGCTTGATCGCCTTGGCATCGGATGGTGGCAACTGTTCGTCATGGTCCACCAGAATGGCCAGATCATAGCGGTATTGCCGGTGTGCCGTCGGCTTGCGCCAAATCTTGCGACTGAAGGCATCGATGGCAGCGGCGAAGTGGTCTTCCTCCTGCTCGCTCAGCTGCTTCAGGTTGCCCGCTTTCACTGTTTCGATCTCCCACACCGGACCCTTGCGAAAGGTCAGGTGCAGAATCGGGCAGGGGAACTGATCGAAGATCTGACGTGCCAGATCCTGCAGGGGGAAGAAGTGGGTCTGACCGAAACAGAGGGTGATCTGCAATCGCTGATCCGACTCAAGCTGAGCGCGCAGGTCGGCATGCTTGTCGATCAGTTTGCCCAGCAGGGTGTTGAGATCTTTCATGCCGAGCCCATACACCGATTTGCGGCCCAGATCGTTGATGGTCTGGATTGACGGGATCACCTTGTGACCTCGGGCCTCCGCCAGCAGCGAAATATAGTAGCCGTAACTCAGGTAGCGGTAGTTGCGACACAGGTTGATGATCTGTACCGGTGTACGCTCCCGCTGGCTGCCCTGGGCCAAATATTCGTGGGCGCTCACCAGCTGCTCCGCCGGGTAGAACGCCTGCCAGTCCTCTTTCTTGTCGACAACAATCTTCAGCTTGCTCATGGTGCATCCTGCCGGTTGATATGGTTGCACTATTGACCCCTTTTAGAGTGGGCGCAATCGGGTCGAAAAAATATTTCTCACCTCTGGTATTCCCGGGCGTAGAGGCCTTAATCTGGGTGTCTGTCCCCCGGGAGTCATGCCATGTCTCTGAGCATCCGCACACGTCCTGCCCTGATGAATGATCTGCCTGCGCTGGTAGCGCTGGAAGAGCAATCCTTTAGCGAAGATCGCATCAGTCGTCGCCAGTTTCGCTGGATGCTCAGGCGTGGTCACTGCGCCTTGATTATGGGGGAAACCGACAGCCAGTCTCCGGCTGGCTATATTCTTGTGCTGTTTCATCGTGGTACTTCACTGGGTCGCATCTACTCGCTGGCAGTTGAGAGTCGCCTGCGAGGGCAAGGTGTCGCACGGCAACTGATGGAAGCCGCTGAGACGGCGGCGCTGGAACAGGACTGCCTCGCGCTGCGGCTGGAGGTGCGCAGCGATAACGAGGCTGCGATCCGGCTCTATCGTACGCTGGGCTATCGCCAGTTCGGCTTTTACGAGGATTATTACGAGGATCATGCCCCGGCACTTCGGTTCCAGAAGCGTATTCTGGCGGTACGAACGCGCAGTCCCGGGATGGTGCCCTGGTATGGCCAGACCCTGCCGTTTACCTGTGGTCCGGCATCCCTGTTGATGGCCATGAAGGCGCTGAATCCCGAGATTGAGATGGACCGTCGCCATGAACTGCAGCTCTGGCGCGAAGCCACTTCCATTTTCATGACCACCGGCCACGGTGGCTGCGGCCCGCGTGGGCTGGCACTGGCAGCCTTCAGACGCGGTTTCAGGGTCGAGCTGTATATCAATCGTGAAGGGCCGCTGTTCATCCACGGCGTGCGAACCGAGCTGAAAAAGGAAGTGCTGGAACTTGTGCACCAGGACTTCAAGGAACAGATCGAGATATCCGGGATCGTCGAGCATGCCGAGGAAGTCAGCTTTGAAGTGCTGGAACAAGCGCTGGCGTCAGGGGCCTATGTGCTGATGCTGATCAGCTGCTGGAGCCTTAGCCGTCACAAGAGTCCGCACTGGGTGGTACTGACCGGCATCGATGATCATTACGTCTATCTGCACGACCCCGAAGTGGACAAAGACGAGGACAAGGCACTGATCGACAGCCAGAATGTCCCCATACCGCGCAGCCGCTTCTGGCGCATGGCGCGTTTTGGCAAGGAAGGTCTGCGTACGGCGGTGGTGGTGGCAGCGTGTTGAGGGGAAGTGCGGGCCTGTTACTGAGGCCCGCCAGGATTTGGGTGGTCAGGCGATGAGTTTGGCCGCGATGCGGGCCACATGTGCGCCCTGATAATGGGCCATGGTCAGCTCCTGCTCACTGGGGCTGCGCGAGCCATCGCCGCCGGCAATAGTAGCCGCGCCCAGCGGTGAGCCGCCATGAACGGCACTGATATCGGTCATCTCGGGCAGCGCATAGGGCAGGCCTACCACCACCATGCCGTGATGGAACAGGGTGGTATGGAATGACTGAATGGTGGTTTCGTTACCGCCACCAGTGCCGGTGCTGGTAAAAACGCTGCCCACCTTGCCGATCAGGGCGCCCTGCGCCCAAAGGCCACCGGTCTGGTCGAGAAAGTTGCGCATCTGGCTGGCCATGTTGCCGAAACGGGTCGGGGTGCCGAAGATGATGGCATCGTAGTCGGCCAGCTCTTTCGGATCGGCCAGCGGGGCTGACTGGTCCATTTTTACGCCAGCGTTGCGGGCCACATTCTCCGGCATCAGTTCGGGTACACGCTTGATGATGACTTCGCTGCCCTCTACGGTCATGGCGCCTTCGGCAATCGCTCGGGCCAGGGTTTCGACATGGCCGTAGGACGAGTAGTAAAGAACCAGAATTTTGCTCACAGGTATGCCTCCTTGGGCCTAGTGGCCGATATGCTCACGTTGATGGGGTTGGTCAAAATCCAGAATTGGGCCAGCCGGCACCACCCCGGCCGGGTTGATGGTGTGATGGCTGCGGTAGTAGTGGTCCTTGATATGTTCCATGTTGATCGTCGCGCTCACCCCCGGCCACTGGTACAGCTCGCGTACATAGTCCCAGAGGTTCGGATAATCGACGATCCGCTTCAGGTTGCATTTGAAGTGGCCGTGGTACACCGCATCAAATCGGATCAGCGTGGTGAACAGCCGCCAGTCTGCTTCGGTCAGATGCTCGCCGAGCAGGTAACGATGTGTGCTCAACCGTTGCTCCAGAGCCTCCAGGGCTTCGAACAGGGGAAAGACAGCCTGCTCGTAGGCGTCCTGCGTGGTGGCAAAGCCGGCCTTGTACACCCCGTTGTTGATGCGCTCGTAGATCTCGCTGTTTAGCGTGTCGATCTCGCTGCGCAGCAGTTGCGGATAGTAGTCACCGCCTTTAGCGCCCAGATGATCGAAGGCCGAATTCAGCATGCGGATGATCTCGGCGGACTCGTTGTTGACGATGACCTGTCTTTGCTTGTCCCAGAGGACCGGCACGGTGACCCGGCCGGAATAATTCGGATCGGCCTTCTGATAGAGCTGGTACAGATAGTCGAGACCGAACAGCTCATCGCCGGTGGCGCCAGGCTCGGCTGCGAACGTCCAGCCGTGATCGCCCATGTAACTGTTGACCACGGAGACCGAGATCATTGATTCCAGACCCTTCAGGATGCGGAAGATCAGCGTACGATGGGCCCAGGGGCAGGCCAGAGAAACATAGAGGTGGTATCGTCCGGCCTCAGCCTGAAACCCGCCTTCACCACTGGGGCCGGGTTGGCCATCGGCGGTGATCCAATTGCGGAACTGTGACTTCGAGCGCACGAAGCGGCCCTTGGTCGATTCAGTGTCGTACCACTGGTCGACCCAGTGGCCATCCATCAGCAAGCCCATGTCGCTCTCCTGTGGTTAGTGTTTGTCAAAGTGGGGGCCTGCCAGGTTTTATGCCCGGCGCTGATTCAGTACACGGTCGACCGACAGGGCGCCACCGCCACTGATTAGCAGGGAAGCGGAGATCGCCAGCAGTGCCAGGCCGAATTCATAGCCGTTGTTGCTCATGAACAGGCCGTTACCGATATGCACAGCGAAGATCGCCACCAGCATGGCAAAGGCCAGCGCAGCTGCGGCCGGGCGTACCAGCAGACCGATCAGGATCGCCAGGCCACCGAAAAATTCAGCACTGCCGGCCAGCAACGCCATCAGGAAACCGGGCTCCAGACCGATAGAGGCCATCCATTGACCCGTCCCTTCGAGGCCATAGCCGCCAAAAGCGCCGAACAGTTTCTGTCCGCCGTGGGCCATGAAAATGATACCGGCGGGGACACGCAGGGCCAGAGGCGCCAGGCTGTTTGAGGTGGCCATAAGGCGGGTGATCAGGGAGGCGTTCATTTTTTCTCCAGAAACGATGTTGTTCAGTTGTCTTCACTATAGTCAGTGCATGGTCGATCAAACATAGGGTAAATCTGCGACTATTAATCGATTTTTTTGATGTTTCTGGTGGAGTGGAGACATAGATGGCAGCATCAGGGTTTGTGTGCTGTTAATACATACAGTATTTTGTCGACTTGTTTTGATCGATTGCGTAACCTTAGGTGTTTAACTGACAGTCATTCTGGATCCATGAAGCTCTACATCGCCGAAAAGCCCAGCCTTGCCCGCGCCATCGCCGCCGTCCTGCCCGGTCCGCAGAAAAAGGAGGAAGGGATGATCCGCTGTGGCGGCGATCAGGTGGTGAGCTGGTGTATCGGACACCTGCTGGAGCAGGCGGAGCCGGATGCTTATGACCCGGCCTACAAGCAGTGGCGACTGGAGCACCTGCCGATCCTGCCTGAAGAGTGGCAGCTCAAGCCGCGCAAGGGTGTCAGCAAGCAGTTGTCGGTGCTGCGCAAGCTGGTCAAGTCGGCCGATCAGATCATCCATGCCGGTGACCCGGACCGCGAAGGTCAGCTGCTGGTGGATGAAGTGATCGACTTCCTCAAGGTACCAGCCGCCAAACGATCCCAGGTGCAGCGCTGTCTGATTTCCGACCTCAACCCCGAGGCGGTGCGTCGTGCCATCGCACGCCTCAAGCCCAACAGGGAGTTTGTACCTCTGTCGGTATCGGCGCTGGCCCGATCCCGTGCCGACTGGCTGTTCGGTATCAACATGACGCGTGCTCTGACCGTAAAAGGGCGGGGAGCCGGCTACGATGGTGTGCTGTCGGTAGGTCGGGTGCAGACGCCGGTGCTGGGGCTGGTGGTACAGCGCGATGCCGAGATCGACGCCTTTGTGCCCAAGCCCTATTACGAGGTGGATGCCCATCTGCTGACGGAGCGTGGCGAACGCTTTACCGCTCGCTGGCAGCCCAGTGAGGCCTGTGCTCGTTATCAGGATGAAGAGGGGCGGGTGCTGTCGAAGCCGCTGGCGGAGAACGTGGTGCAGCGGATCACGGGCAAGCCGGGAGTGGTCACCAAAGACGAACGCAAGACCGGCCAGCAGGCGGTGCCGCTGCCCTACAACCTGTCGGCACTGCAGATCGACTGTGCCAAGCGTTTCGGCCTCAACGCCCAGCAGGTACTCGATGCCGCCCAGGCGCTGTATGAGAAACATCAGCTGATCACCTACCCCCGTTCCGACTGCCGTTATCTGCCTGCCGAGCACTTTACCGAGGCGGCTCGCGTCACTCAGGCGATCGCTCGTACCCAGCCGGAGCTGGGCGGTGCGGTGCAGAGTGCCGACCTGAGCCTCAAATCCAAGGCCTGGAACGACAAGAAGGTGGAAGCCCATCACGCGATCATCCCCACCAGCAAGGCGGTGTCGTCGGAACGGCTCAGCCGTGCCGAGCTGCAGGTGTACAGCCAGATCGCACGTCAGTATCTGATGCAGTTCTACCCACCCTGTCGTTATGCGGATCGTCGTGTCGAGGTGGAGATCGCCGGTGGCCAGTTCGTGGCCAAGGTGCGCCAGATTACCGATCCGGGCTGGAAGGCGTTGATGGGCAAGGAGGCGCAGGAGGAGGATGAAGGCCAGCTGCCACCGCTGAAGGTGGGTGAGCAGCTGCACTGCGAGCGCGGTGAGCTGCTGGAGAAAATGACTCAGCCACCCAAGGCGTTTACCGATGCCAGTCTGCTGGCGGCGATGACTGGGATCGCCCGATTCGTGCAGGATGCGGAACTGCGTAAGGTGTTGCGTGAAACCGATGGCCTGGGGACAGAGGCGACCCGTGCCGGCATCATCGAGCTGTTGTTCAAGCGCGGCTTCCTGCAGCGTCAGGGCAAGCAGATCCATGCCACCGAGGCGGGCAAAGCGTTGATCGGAGCGCTGCCGGAGGAGCTGAGCCGGCCGGATATGACCGCCCACTGGGAGTCCCAGCTCGATGCTATCAGTCGCAAGGCGTTCAATTATCAGGGTTTTATGCAGCCGTTGCAGCAGGCGTTGCCACAGTTGATTGGCCAGATCCGGCCGGATGCACTGAGTGGCATCAAGGCACCCGCTCGCGGCAAAAAGCGCAGTTATGGACGCAAGAAAGCAGCCACGCCGGGACGGCGCAAAACGGCCAAAAGCAACTGAGTCCTGCTCGCCAGGTCGTGACCTTGCGGCCAGGAGTCGGTACTCTTGGCTGTTAACAGGTTAAGTATCTGCAGAGCGACAGCAAAAGTTATAACAACAGAGGCCAAGAGCATGCTGGAAAAACGCGAATTCTATATTAACGGCCAGTGGGTCGCGCCGGCACAGGCGAATGATTTTGATGTCATCGACCCGTCCACCGAAGCGGTGTGTGCGGTGATCTCCCTGGGTGGTCAGGCTGACACTGATGCGGCCGTGGCGGCTGCCCGCCAGGCTTTCGACAGCTGGAGTCAAACCAGCAAAGAGGAGCGTCTGGCGCTGCTGGAAAAACTCTATGCCCTGTACAAGGCGCGTTCCAACGAGATGGCCGAGGCAATCTCGCTGGAGATGGGCGCACCCATCGCGCTGGCACAGACGGCGCAGTGGGGCACAGGTGCCAACCACCTGAAGAACTTCATGCGGGTATTGCGCGACTACGAATTCGAGGAGGCGCTGGGCGAGCATGCGCCGGGCAACCAGATCCTGCGCGAGCCGATCGGGGTTTGTGGTCTGATCACGCCGTGGAACTGGCCGATGAACCAGGTCACCCTGAAGGTCGTGGCTGCTTTGGCAGCCGGTTGCACCATGGTGCTCAAGCCGTCCGAGGTCTCGCCGCTGTCAGCGATGCTGTTTGCCGAAATGATTGATGAGGCCGGTTTCCCGGCGGGCGTGTTCAACCTGGTCAACGGCGACGGTATGGGGGTTGGCTCCCAGCTTTCAGGTCATCAGGATGTAGATATGATCTCCTTCACCGGCTCTACCCGTGCGGGTATTGCCATCTCCAAGAATGCGGCCGATACCGTCAAGCGTGTCAGCCTGGAGCTCGGCGGCAAGGGCGCCAATATCGTATTTGCCGATGCGGACGAGAAGGCGGTGGTGCGTGGCGTGCGTCATTGCTTCATGAACTCCGGCCAGTCCTGCAATGCGCCGACGCGGATGCTGGTGGAGCGTTCAATTTACGAGCAGGCGGTACAGGCCGCGATCGATGTGGCGGCGAAAACCGAGGTTAACCAGGCGTCACTGGAAGGCAAGCATATCGGCCCGGTGGTCTCAGCTGCCCAGTTCGACAAGATCCAGGGATTGATCCAGAAAGGGATTGATGAAGGTGCCCGTCTGGTCGCTGGCGGCCCGGGCAAGCCGGACGGCATGACCGATGGCTATTTCGTGCGTCCGACCGTATTCGCGGATGTCACCAACGAGATGACCATCGCCCGTGAGGAGATCTTCGGCCCAGTGTTGTCGATTATTCCCTTCGACACCGAAGAGGAGGCGCTGCGCATTGCCAACGACAGCCCTTATGGCCTGACCCACTACGTGCAGACACAGGACGCCGATAAGGCGAAGCGGGTGGCGCGCAAGCTGCGTTCCGGCATGGTGCAGATGAATGGCGAGATGCTGGGCGGCGGCGCACCGTTCGGTGGCTACAAACAGTCCGGCAATGGCCGCGAAGGCGGTGTCTGGGGACTGGAAGAGTACCTGGAAGTGAAGGTCGTGACCGGCTGGAGCTGATCTGACTGGATAATGAAAACCCGGCCATCTGGCCGGGTTTTCTGTTTAAGGCTCTGAAAAGTCTGGCGGGATCAGGACTGGCCAGACAGGTGAACCAGACGGCTCTGCACCCAGGGATGGTCGCGCAGGCGTTCGGTCATGTGGTCGAGGAAGGCGCGTACACGCGGGTTCAGGTTGCGCCGGCTGGCGTAGAGCGCGTTGATCTCCAGCGGCTCAAGGTTAAAGTCACCGAGAACGCGTACGATGGTGCCGTTCTGTACCAGCTCGCTGCAGAACACTTCCGGTAAACGACCGATACCGTAGCCCTGCAGGATCATTTCACGCACGAAGCTAAGGCTGTTGGTGCGCAGGCGACCGCCCATGGTCACCGGCTCCTGATTGTTCCAGTTGATGAAGCGCAGGTGGTCGAACGGCTTGAGCAGGGTGATGCACTGGTGGCGCGCCAGGTCATCCGGATTATGCGGCATGCCATGCTTTTCAATGTAGTCCGGGGTGGCGAACAGGCCACGGTGCAGGCCGGCCACATGTCGCGCGATCAGGCTGGAATTGGGCAGCGGACCCAGTCGCAGGGTCAAATCTACACCTTCTTCGATCAGGTCGACTGTACGCGTGCTTAGCTCCACATCGACCTCGATGCGCGGGTAGGCTTCCATGAAGCTGGAGATCACCTCGTTCATCATGAAAACACCGATCTCGGTCGGCATGGTCAGGCGCAGGCGACCGCGCAGCTCGGTTTTCGAGGCGCTGATGTCGTCCTGTACCGCTTCCAGGTCATCCACCAGTGGCTGGGCGCGGGAGAACAGCTCCTCACCTTCCGGGGTGAGCTTGAGCTTGCGGGTGGTGCGCTGAATCAGTCGGATGCCCAGGGTGTCTTCCAGCTGGGCGATGCGGCGGCTGATGGTGGATTTCTGCACGTTGAGGCTTTCAGCCGCGGCGGTGAAACTCCCCGTTTCAACCACGCGAATAAACAGACTCAGGTCGTTAAGGTTCATCTAGTACTCCAGAACTTAATCGGCGGCGCCTGGGCTTGGCAGGCTGTCGAAAAGCTATCTGCGTGGCCGAATACATCGTTAAAAACAGGCTCACAATGCTCATTTAGTTCACTAAACTGCGCTTGCTCGCCTGTTTTTTCCCGGGCGGCGTACCGCGTGTCTCGGCTGCCTCGATAACGCTTTTCAACACCCTGTTATTAATCCTGTGTGCGTGCAAATGCCTGCAAGGCACGGATGATCGCCAGCAGTCCATTGCCCCGAGACGGGCTCAGGTGTCGCTGAATATCGAGTTGACTCAGTTTGTCTTCGAGGTCGGTGGCCAGTAGCTGAGCGGGTGTCAGGCCGTTGACCTGATCCAGCAGCAGCGTCAGCAGGGCACGCAGGATGCGAGCATCGGCGTCGGCGCGACAGTTCAGGTGTCCGGTGTCGTCCAGCTCGGTGATGAGCCATACCCGGGATTCACAGCCCGGCAGCAGGAAGTGGTCCTGCTTGAGTGCGGGGGACAAGGGCGGAGACGCCTGCCCCAGACGCATCAGGGCCTGGTAGCGACTGGTCCAGTCTGTTGCAGAGTATACGCCTTTTAGCGCGCTTTGGTAGTCGCTTTGTTCCAAATCTGCAACAGGGACGGTGCTTTTCTGGCTCTGAGCCAGTTGATCCAGCGCCTGTGCCAGTTGTTCGGCTTCCTGCAGCGTGTTGTAGAAGGCAAAGGAGGCCCGCAGGGTGCCGGGAAGTCCCAGAGACTGCATCAGCGGCATGGCGCAGTGGTGACCTGCACGTACGGCGACGCCCTGACGGTCCAGCCAGTGAGCCACATCCTGCTGGTGGTGTCCGTCCAGCTCGAAAGAGATCAGGCTGACGCGGCGAGAGCCTGATGCGATGGGACGGAACCCGGGGACCTGGCTGCAGGCGTCAAGCGCGTGTTGCAGCAGTGCCTGCTCATGAGTCTCCATTGCCAGGCGATCCTGAGCGTCGAGATAGTCGATGGCAGCCGCCAGGCCGATGGCGCCGGCTATGTTGGGTGTGCCAGCCTCGAACTTGAATGGCAGGCCGGCATAGCGGGTGCCATCAAAACTGACCTGCTCAATCATCTCGCCACCGCCTTGCCAGGGCGGCATGGCCTCAAGCAACTCACGGCGGCCCCAGAGGGCGCCGATACCGGTCGGGCCGAACACCTTATGACCGGAAAAGGCGTAGAAGTCGCAGCCCAGTGTGTCCAGGCGGACATCGAAATGGGGCAGCGCCTGAGCACCGTCGACCAGTACGGTCGCACCGGCCGCCTTGGCGTCACGGCACAAGGTTTCAACCGGGTAGATGGTCCCCAGCGCATTGGAAACATGGCCGAGTGCCACCAGTGCCGGTTTCCGCCCAAGCAGCCGGTGATAGGCCGCAAGGTCGATATCGCCATCGGCCTGCAATGGAATCACTTCAATGCGGGCGCCAGTGGCGGTCGCCAGCATCTGCCAGGGGACGATGTTGGCGTGGTGGGCGCTCTGCATCAGCAGGATGAGGTCGTCCTGACGGAGGTGCTGGCGCCCCCAGCTCTGAGCGACCAGGTTGATCGACTCGGTGGTGCCGCGGGTCCAGAGCAGGGTGGCACTGTTATCTACACCCAGCCAATGGGCGACCCGGTCTCGAGCCTGCTCGAAAGCCGTGGTGGCCTGGGCTGACAGCGCGTGGCTGCCGCGGTGGACATTGGCGTTGCCGGTCTTGTAGAAGCGGTTGACCGCATCAATAACCGAGCGTGGCTTTTGGGTGGTGGCGGCATTGTCCAGATAGACCAGCGGCTGCCCATGCACGCGCACGGACAGCAGCGGGAAATCACGTCGCCAGCGTTTGGGGTCAACAGGGTTCACGCAGCGCTACCAGCCGCTAGTGAACGATCCAGCTGACTGCGCCAGCGGGCGTACAGCATCGCCGAGGTGAACAGCGTCATCAGCAATGCGCAGTCGATCAGTCCCAGCCAGCGGGTGGGCGGCGGAATCAGCGCAGCGATGACCGCTTCCAGGAAATAGAGCAACAGCACGAAGCAGAGCCAGGCGTGGCCGCGCGGCGTGCCCTTGATCACAACCGGTGCAAAGGCCAGCAGCGGCAGCAGGTGGACCAGCCAGATCACCCAGGGGTTGTCACCCTGAGACGGGACCAGCCAGAGATACCAGAGGCTGAACAGCAGCAGCAAACCGAAGTAGCTCAGCAGTACCAGAGCGCGGCTGAGGCGGGTTTTGGCGGCCAGTGATTGCATCAAGAAGGCTCCTTTTGCAGCAGGTTCAGGGCCAGCTGGCCCAGGCGCTTGCCCTGTTTCAGTGCCAGCGCGGCTTCCAGTTCATCCAGTTGCGGGTTGCCGTCGCTGCCGCTGACATGTGTCACGCCGTAGGGAGTACCGCCCGCCTGGGTGTCGAGCAGTTCGGTGGCGCTGTAGGGCAGTCCGGCCAGCACCATGCCGTGGTGCAGCAGCGGCAACATCATGCTCAGCAGGGTGCTCTCCTGGCCGCCATGCAGGCTGGAGCTGGAACTGAAGACGCAGGCGGGTTTGTCGATCAGGGCACCGGACAGCCAGAGGCTGCTGGTGGAATCGATGAAATACTTCATCGGTGCCGCCATGTTACCGAAGCGGGTTGGGCTGCCCAGTGCCAGGCCGGCGCAGTTGGCCAGGTCGGCTTCGGTGCAGTAGATCGCACCGGCCTCAGGCACCTCGGGCTCGGTGGCTTCACAGACGGTGGAGATCGCCGGGACAGTGCGCAGGCGCGCTTCCATACCGGCTTCTTCCACGCCGCGGGCGATCTGGCGTGCCAGTGCCCGGGTCGCGCCTGTGCGGCTGTAGTAGAGGATCAGGACGTAAGGCTGGCTCACGCGAGGATCTCCAGCACGGATTCCGGCGGACGGCCGATACGTGCCTGATCACCGTTGATCACGATCGGGCGTTCGATCAGTTTCGGGTACTCGGTCATCGCCTTGATCACCGCTTCATCGCTCAGGCTCTGATCGTCCAGGCCAGCTTCCTTGTACTCGGCTTCCTTGGTGCGCAGCAGTTCGCGTGCGCTGATGCCGAGGGCGGCCAGTACGGACTTCAGCTCGTCGCTGCTGGGAACGTCCTTGAGATATTCACGGATCTCGGGTTCAATGCCGCGCTCCTGCAGCAGTTTCAGGGTTTCACGAGACTTTGAGCAGCGCGGGTTGTGATAAATGGTAATCGACATGAGTGCTCCGTTTCTGGCTTTCAATAGGCTGATGAGCGCCCTATTGTATAGAACAGAGCATTGGTTAGTTAAGAGAGAGACTATGCAGAAGGGAAGCCTGCCGGCGCTAATGGTGTTTGTTCGCGCTCTGGCGCGCCAGTACACGACCAATCAAGGCATTTTGAACGCGGCGGCGTTGACCTACACCACGCTGTTTGCGGTCGTGCCGTTGATGACTGTGTCCTATTCGATGCTGGCTGCCGTGCCCAATTTTCGGGGTGTCGGCGAGCAGGTGCAAGGCTGGATCTTTGAGAACTTCGTTCCGGCCACCGGCATGGTGGTACAGGAGTACCTGAGTACCTTTGCCTCCCAGGCACAGAAGCTGACCGTGATCGGTATTGTCTTCCTGGTGGTCACCTCGATCATGATGATGAAAAACATCGAGGCCGCCTTCAACCGTATCTGGCGCGTCACCGAACCGCGTAAGGGGCTGTCCAGTTTCCTGCTGTACTGGGCGGTGCTGAGCCTGGGGCCGATTCTGATCGGCCTCGGCCTGTTGCTGACCTCCTACATAGCCAGTTTGCCGTTCATCAGCAGTGCCACCGAGGTGGTGGGGCGTGCCCGGCTACTGTCACTGTTGCCGCCACTGTTTTCGGCGCTGGCATTCATGCTGCTCTATGTCGCCGTACCCAACTGCCGCGTGCCACTGCGCAATGCGGCGATTGGTGGGGTATTTGCAGCAGTATTGTTCGAGCTGGCCAAGCGCGGCTTTGCCTTCTTCGTCACACAGTTCCCCTCCTATGAGCTGATCTATGGCGCCTTTGCGGCCGTACCCATGTTTCTGGTCTGGATCTTCATTAGCTGGACCATCATTTTGCTGGGTGCCGAGTTGACCCGGCTGCTGACGGTGTCTCACGTCAACAAGTTCCGCATGAACGAACCGCATCTGTATACGGTGCTGGCGGTACTACAGCGACTCTGGATCGCCCAGCAGGATGGTGAGCCAGTGCCTGACCGGGTGCTGCTGCAGGAGGTCCCGGGATTGGATCAGGGGCGCTGGGATGATTATGTGCAGCTGCTGATGGATGCCGGATTGATCCGGCGAACTGAGGGTGGGCAGTACCTGCTCAGTCGTGATCTCAGCCGCTATACGCTGCTGCAGTTGCAACGTGAGCTTCCCTGGCCGCTGCCCGACCCCATGCCGGACCGTGATGAGCCCTGGCAGAAGGAGCTGCACAGTCGCTTGCAGATGTTGCAACGTCAGCGGGGTGTGGTACTTAATATCAGCTTGCAGGATCTCTATCGTCGGGGCCATATCCCGACCCTTGAGCAGCTACAGGACTAACGATGGCGAAAATCTGTGTACATGCGTTGATCAGTGGACGGGTTCAGGGTGTCTGGTTCCGTCACTTCACCCGTGAACAGGCTGAAACCAGTGCGCTGACCGGCTGGGTGCGTAACCTGCCGGACGGCCGGGTTGAAGCGCTGCTCTGTGGCGAAGAAAAAGCCGTGCGCCATGTGGAGGCCTGGCTCAGTCGCGGCCCTGAATTGGCCAACGTGGCTGAGGTGGCCTCCACCGACGCCGAATATAACGAAGAGCTGATCGGCTTCGAAATTATTGATTGAGCTTTCGTGTAAGCCACTCAGCCAGTTGCCGGGCGCGGGGGTCCTGCCCCGTATCCGGCAGCCACAGTGATAGCAGGGCATCGGTCTCTATAAACCCCCAGGGTGCAATCAGTCGCCCGGTCCGCAGATCTTCCTCCACCAGATAGGCGGGCGCGATCGCTACGCCCAGCCCTACCAGTGCCGCTTCCAGCATATAGTTCAGATGCTCGAATGACTGGGCAATTTTCAGCGCCGCCGGATTCAAGCCCTGTTGGCGACACCACTGTGGCCAGGCCTGAGGGCGTGACAGGGTTTCCAGCAAGGGCAGCCGCAGCAGTACCTCAGGCGTGACTTGATCGGCATCGGACAGCAGATCCGGTCGCAGTACCGGGCCAATGCGTTCGGGAGCCAGTTCGATCACCCGGCTGCCGGCGGGCCAGGGCGGGGAGGCAAAGCGCAGGGCGGCATCGACACCGGTGCGGATCGGCTGATCTTCGTCGGCGGCGGTCAGGTGCAGTTCCAGGCCGGGGCAGTCCTGCTTGAGCTGATCCAGACGCGGGATGAACCAGCGCGCGAGAAAGCTGCCTGAACAGCTGAGTACGAAGGGCGCTCCTTCTGCTTCACGGCGCAACTGGTCGCAGGTCTGTTCAAGCTGGGAGAAAACCTGTTGGGTGGTGTTGGCCAGACGTACCCCGGCGGGGGTCAGGCGCACGCCCCGACCGGCGCGCTCGAACAGACGCAGGCCAAGCTGTTCCTCGAGTTGACGAATCTGTCGGCTGACCGCGCCGTGAGTGACATGCAGCTGCTCCGCTGCTGCTGTCATGCTCAGGGTTTGGGCGGTAGCATCGAAGGCGCGAAGCGCGTTCAATGAGGGCAGGAGTGACGGCATTTGCTGTTACTTTTTCTCACAGTTTGGTGTGATTTTATCGGTTTTTTCTGCTCGGCGCATGCTCTAGACTGGAACCATCAAAAGATCAACAGAGGTCGCAACCATGAGCACCGATAACTCCCTGCGACAGGGCCCCGACGCCAGCGGATTCTTTGGCCGTTTCGGTGGCCGCTTCGTCGCTGAAACCCTGATGCCGCTGATCCTCGACCTCCAGGCCGAGTATGAGAAGGCGAAGCAGGACCCTGAATTTCACGCTGAGCTGGAAAAGTTGCAGAAGGACTATGTCGGTCGCCAGACTCCGCTGTATCTGGCTGAGCGTCTGACCGAGGCGCTGGGCGGTGCCAAGATCTACCTCAAGCGTGAAGACCTGAACCATACCGGCGCGCACAAGATCAACAACTGCCTGGGTCAGATCCTGCTGGCCAAGCGCATGGGCAAGAAGCGTATTATCGCCGAGACCGGTGCCGGCATGCACGGTGTGGCGACTGCGACTGTGGCGGCGCGCTTCGGTCTCGATTGTGTCATCTACATGGGTAGCACTGACATCCACCGTCAGCAGCCCAACGTGCAGCGCATGAAGCTGCTGGGCGCTGAAGTAATTCCCGTTACCAGCGGTACCGGTACGCTGAAGGATGCGATGAACGAAGCCCTGCGTGACTGGGTCACTAACGTGCACGATACCTTCTACATCATCGGTACTGTGGCCGGTCCGCACCCCTATCCGGCGCTGGTGCGTGATTTCCAGGCGGTGATTGGTGAAGAAACCAAGGCACAGATCCTGGAAAAGGAAGGGCGCTTGCCGGATACCCTGGTGGCCTGTATTGGTGGCGGCTCCAATGCCATGGGCCTGTTCCATCCATTCCTCGATGACGAGTCCGTGAACATGATCGGTGTCGAAGCCGGCGGTGAAGGCCTCGACAAGCGCCACGCCGCCAGTCTCAAGGGCGGTGAGCCGGGTGTACTGCACGGCAATCGCACTTTCCTGCTGCAATCGGAGGATGGCCAGATTCAGGATGCGCACTCCATCTCTGCCGGTCTGGATTATCCGGGTATCGGTCCCGAACATGCTTGGTTGCATGACATCAAGCGCGTCGAATATGTCGCCGTGACCGATGAAGAAGCGCTGGAAGGCTTCAAGGCGCTGTGCAAATACGAGGGGATCATTCCGGCACTGGAGTCTTCCCACGCCATCGCCCATGTGCTGAAACTGGCACCGACCCTGCCCAAGGATCACATCATCGTGGTCAATCTCAGCGGTCGTGGCGACAAGGATATGGCAACCGTAACCGAACATCTGGCGGCCGAACTGGCGGAATAAGGGGATAGCAATGACTGCAAGCATGAGCCGTATGGAGCGCCGCTTTGCCGCGCTGAAACAGGAGAACCGTGCCGCACTGGTCACCTTCGTGACGGCCGGTGATCCGGACTATGCCACCAGCCTGGATACCCTCTTGGGACTGCCGGAAGCGGGCGCCGATGTGATTGAACTGGGTATGCCGTTCACCGACCCTATGGCTGATGGTCCGGCGATCCAGTTGGCCAATCAGCGCGCCCTGGCGTCCGGTCAGGATATGCTGAAAACGCTGCAGATGGTGCGCATCCTGCGTGAGCAGGACCAGGACACACCGGTGATCCTGATGGGCTACTACAATCCAATCTATCGCTATGGTGTGAAGCGCTTCCTCGAAGAAGCGGCGGAAGAGGGTGTTGATGGTTTGATTGTGGTCGATCTGCCGCCCGAGCATGATGATGAACTGTGCATCCCGGCGCGTGAGGCGGGCATTCACTTCATCCGTCTGGCGACGCCGACCACCGATGCCAAGCGCCTGCCGGGTGTATTGAACAACACCTCTGGCTTCCTCTACTACGTGTCCAGCACTGGTGTGACAGGCTCTGCAGCGCCGACGCCGGAAAAAGTGCAGGCTGAGGTCGAGGCGATTCGTGCCCATACCGATATCCCGATCGGTGTTGGTTTCGGTATCCGTACCCCCGAACAGGCCGCGCGTATTGCTCAGTTTGCCGACGGCGTCGTGGTTGGCTCTGCACTGATTGACTGCATTGCCAAGGCTGATTCCCCGGAAGCGGGTACCCAGGCGGTACTGGCGCTGACCCGGGAGCTGTCCGCGGCGATTCGTTCCGCGCGCAGCTAAGTCCTCGCATGATCAGGACCGGCCAGTGCCGGCCCTGATCCCTCAACTTTTATTCCCTTACCGAAGTATCTTCTGGCCAGATGGGCGCGTCCGCATGCGATCCAGATAGGCGTGTAATTTGCCATTCCTGATCAGGTCCTGGCCCATGGGAAGTTTGGCGATGTAGTCCAGCATCGGCGTGAGCAGTGCATCAGCGATGGTGTAGGAGTCGCCGCAGATGAAGGGTTTTTCGCCCAGCAGCTCCTTTACCCGGGTCAAAGCCACGCGTGCCGCCGGTAACTTCTCCTCGACCACATCCATGCGTACGCTGCCGTCAGGCCCCTTGGGGAACGCGAACTCGAGCAGCAGCTCACGCACCAGAGCCTGGTCGATGTAGAGCGCGATTTCGGCGCAGCATTGGTCGACCAGGGCGCGTGCCCGGGTGTCGCTCGGTTGCAGGGCAGGGCCGCTGAACTGCTGATCCAGATAGCGGCAGATCGTGGTGGTTTCGAACAGAACCAGGTCATTGTGCAACAGTACCGGCATTTTGCCGTATGGGTTCAGTTTCAGGTGCTCCGGGCTTTTGAAGGGGATTTCGATGCCATTGGGGGCGAGGCCTGATTGATACGCCAGCCCTTTCTCTTCGCAACACAGCTGAACGCTGCGCACAAATGAGCTGAAGCCAAGTCCGTAGATATATACTGTATCGCTCATATTGATTCCCTTTGGTGTTGTGACCGAGTTTTTGTGACAGGGTGTTGTGACTGGTCAACAGTCTGATCCGTGTTCAAAATATGTTAAAGAACATATTGTGTTGGTATGAGATAAAACGGGTTCGCAGTTGCAACAGGAGACTTCAGCTATGCCTTGGCCTACCGAGCATCGACTTGCCAGTCGTGAACGGATACTGATCAGTGCCGGTCGTTTGTTTACAGAGCGTGGCTTTGCGGGTGTCAGTATTGATCAAGTGATGCAGGATGCGGGTATGACTCGCGGTGCTTTCTATGCCCATTTCAGCTCCAAGAAGGAACTCTATGCGGCGGCCATTCCGGTGGCAGCAAAACAGCGAGTAGGCGATAAGCCGCTGTCAGTGAACGAACTGGTTAAACGCTATCTGAGCGTAGAACATGTCCAGGGGGATGGTGGTGGTTGTCCACTGGCATTTCTGGTCACGGACATTGGCCAGGGGGACGATCAGGTACGAGATGCCTATACGCGTGTTTTCAGAAAGCTTGCCGGTCACATCGGTGCCGCGCAGGAGCAATCGCCCGATGCAGAGGCGTTGCGCAGGGCGGTGCTGATGATAGGGGGAGTGGCCGTGGCGCGGGCACTGAGCGATACGGAGTTGGCCGCTGACGTGCTTGATGCCTGTTGTCAGGGCGTGTTGGCATCCGTCGGTAAAGCGGAGCATGAAAGCAGCAGGTGATGCCAGCCGGCTACCGGTGCAATGGGGTGGTAGCCGGGCTGGTGGAGAGAATGCTTAGCCCTCTTCTCGAGCTTTGGCGCATTGACGGCAATAACTGACTTCGATGATGGG
Source organism: Marinobacterium maritimum (assembly GCF_039523155.1). Classification (NCBI taxonomy): domain Bacteria; kingdom Pseudomonadati; phylum Pseudomonadota; class Gammaproteobacteria; order Oceanospirillales; family Oceanospirillaceae; genus Marinobacterium; species Marinobacterium maritimum. The sequence continues at coordinate 501,104 of NZ_BAAAET010000001.1, forward strand.
GTGGTGCAGGTTCTTGATCGAACGCAGGCTGGAACGGTACTGCTGTGGCGTGGTCGTGCCATGGGCAACGACTGCCGCAACCAGGGTCCAGGAGCCCTGTCCAACAGACCAGATATGCAGGTCGACAATGTCGGTGTCTCCTTCCTTCTGCAGCAGCTTGCGGGCCGAGCGGCGAATCTCGTCCGGCCCTTCGCGGTCCAGCAGCACGCTGCTGGTCTGGCGCAGCAGGCCCCAGGACCAGCGCAGAATCACCATGGCGGCCATCAGCGCAATCACCGGGTCGAGCCAGTTCCAGCCCCACAGCCAGGCGGCGGCAAGGCCGACAATCGCGGCCACCGATGTCAGGGCGTCGGCCAGTACGTGGACCAGTGCGGCGCTGAGATTGGAGTCGTGATGGTGCTCTTCGTCCCCTTGGCTGTGCACATGCTCATGCTTGCCGGCCAACAGCCAGGCCGAAATAAGATTGACGGCCAGGCCGATCACCGCAACGATCATCGCTTCCTGTGGCATTAGTTCGGCAGGAGCAAGCAGGCGATGGATGGATTCATAAACCAGCCAGAGCGTGGATACGCCGAGCAGCAGGGCGCTGGTATAGGCGGCCAGGTCGGCGATCTTGCCGCTGCCCAGGCTCAGGCGACGGTCATGGGCATGCTTGCGGGACAGGTAGTAGGCCAGTGCGGCAAGTCCCAGCGCCATGGCGTGGCCCGCCATATGGATACCGTCGGCCAGCAGGGCCATGGAGCCGGTAATCATGCCCGCCACGACTTCCACAAGCATGGTCACCAGTGTCAGCAGGGTGACCAGCGTAGCGCGTTGCTCAGCCTTGCGCTTGGCACCCTGGCCAAAGTCATGTGGATGCTGCAGTTGATCGGCAGTCTGGCATTCAGAAGGGTGGGGGGCCGGTTTGGGCATTACTACTCCGAAAGCTTGGGGCTCATATTGACCGGAGTGTAACAGGGATTCGGGTGGTGCGAAGAGGGGGGAATGAAACAGATCACAGGTGTCGCTGAGCAGGATCAGTATTTTGACAGTGAGCCTGATGCCCGGATATGGCTATCCGGGCATCAGATCAGTATCAGCTCATCTGGCTGCGCAGGAATTCCAGTGCGGTGTCGACCGGGATGTCCTGAGATTCAGCATCGCGACGGCTCTTGTATTCCAGGGTGCCGTTCTTGAGGCCGCGATCGGAGATGACCAGGCGCTGCGGGATACCCATCAGCTCCATGTCGGCAAACTTGACGCCAGGGCGCTCCTTACGGTCGTCCATCAGTACGTCTACACCCGCAGCCTGCAGGGCAGCATAGAGTTCGTCAGCCTTGGCGCGTACTTCTTCAGATTTGTCATAGTTCAGCGGAACCAGCGCCACACTGAATGGTGCCAGTGCTTGCGGCCAGATGATGCCCTTGTCGTCGTAGTTCTGCTCGATGGCAGCGGCAACCACACGGGTCACACCGATGCCGTAGCAGCCCATGGACATAACGGTCGATTTGCCGTTCTCGTCCAGTACGGTGGCATTCATCGCTTCGGAGTACTTGGTGCCGAGCTGGAAGATATGACCTACCTCAATGCCGCGACGGATCTGGATCTTGCCCTGGCCACAGGGGCTGGGGTCGCCTTCAACTACGTTACGGATATCGGCGACTTCCGGAGTCGGCAGGTCACGCTCCCAGTTGAGGCCGAAGTAGTGCTTGTCGTCGATGTTGGCACCGGCGCCGAAGTCGGACAGGGTTTCAACACTGCGGTCGATGATGCACGGAATCGGCAGGTTGACCGGACCCAGAGAGCCGGGGCCGGCGCCGATTACCTGACGGATCTCGTCGTCGGTGGCGAAGCGCAGCGGCGCTTCCACCTGTGGCAGTTTTTCCGCCTTGATCTCGTTCAGTTCGTGATCGCCACGGACCAGCAGGGCGACGAAGTCGGCATCGACCTCTTCACTGGCCGCTACGATCAGGGTCTTCACGGTCTTCTCGATCGCCAGCTCGAACTGTTCCACCAACTCGGCGATGGTCTTGGCGTTCGGCGTGTCGACAAGGCGCATCTCCTCGGACGCCGCCTGGCGCTCGCCCAGCGGAAGCGCTTCTGCCAACTCGACGTTGGCCGCGTAGTCGCTGCTGTCGGAGAAGGCGATGTCGTCCTCGCCGGATTGGGCCAGTACATGGAATTCATGCGAAGCATCACCGCCAATGGAACCGGTGTCCGCCAGTACCGGGCGGAAGTCCAGACCCAGACGGGTAAAGATGTTGGTGTAGGCCTGATGCATCACCTGGTAGGTTTCCACCAGGGATTCGTGATCGCTGTGGAAGGAGTAGGCGTCCTTCATGATGAACTCACGCGAGCGCATTACACCGAAGCGCGGGCGGATCTCGTCACGGAACTTGGTCTGGATCTGGTAGAAGTTGGCCGGCAGCTGCTTATAGCTCTTCACTTCGCGGCGGACCAGATCAGTGATCACTTCTTCATGGGTCGGGCCGACGCAGAACTCGCGGTTGTGGCGGTCGTTGACGCGCAGCAGTTCAGGCCCGTACTGCTCCCAGCGGCCGGATTCTTCCCACAGCTCAGCCGGCTGAATTGCCGGCATCAGGACTTCCTGGCCACCTGCGGCGTCCATCTCTTCGCGCACGATGCGCTCGACCTTGCGCAGGGTGCGCAGGCCCAGTGGCAACCAGCTGTAGAGGCCAGCCGCAACCTTGCGGATCATGCCCGCTCGCAGCATGAGCTGATGGCTGATCACCTCGGCGTCGGAAGGAGTCTCTTTCAGGGTCGCAATCAGGAATTGGCTTGCTCGCATAGAACCAGGGTCCGTCTAATAATGAAAATGGCCCCCATTTTAGGGGGCCAGCGTCAGTCGAACAAGTGGCCCCCTGAAATGGAGGGGCATGGCATGGGGGGGGCAGCGTCAAGCGGCGGCGCCTTGCTGTTCGACGAAGTCGATCAGTTCGCCCAGTTGGTGCTCGTTGAATACGGGGATACCGTTGCGCAGCAGTTCGTCAGCGGCAACGCCGGGTGCGGTAGTCAGAGTGCCGGAGAAGCTGCCGTCATAGATCTCCTGGTTGCCGCAGGACGGGCTGCGGGCTTTCATCAGGGCACAGCAGCAATCGTGCTGGTGTGCCAGGTCCAGAGCCTGTTCGGCGCCACTGAGAAACTCTGGTGTGACGTCCTCGTCGGCATCGGTGGTGATCAGGATGGGGAAACGGGTCTGAATTTCAGCGGGTGCCCTTGGGGTTGGCAGGCCTCCGAGTGTCTCGGGGCAGGCCGCCACCAGCCGTCCCTGTTGGTGCCAGCGCTTGAGGACAGGGTGGTCGAGCAGGTTGTCGCGTCCGTCATAACGCACTTTAGCGCCCAAAAGGCAGGCGCTGACCAGTACTTTAGCCATGATTTACTCTTGCAGTGTTACGATTGTTGTTATTTTAGTGCGCATATTTTACGGCTGTGTTGCGTTAACGCAATACAACCAAAGTCAGACCGGTGATCCGGCCTGACTTTGGTCAGTCATCAGGCCTGCTGGATGCAGCTGACCAGTGAGCGCTGACGTTCGGCCAGCTGGGTGGCGCGATTGTTGAGCGCCAGGGTCATGTTGGCCCCCTCGACCGTGCGGCCAGCCCCGTCGCTGAGTTGCTGGATGCGTTGGCTGACTTCATGGGTCACGCTGTTCTGTTCTTCGCTGGCGCTGGCAATCTGGGTGGCCATGTCACTGATCTGCTCTATGGAGTTCAGCACCTCAAGCAGGGCGCGACCGGCCGCTTCAATATGGTCGACCCCCTGTTCCGATAGTGAACGCTTGTCATGCATGGCTATGACAATGGCTTCGGTCTGCTGTTGCAGAGCTGCGATCATCTGCTGAATCTCACTGGTAGATTGCTGAGTACGTTGGGCCAGTTGCCGGACTTCATCGGCTACCACAGCGAAACCACGACCGTTTTCCCCGGCCCGGGCGGCTTCAATGGCGGCATTCAACGCCAGCAGGTTGGTCTGTTCGGCGATGTCTCCGATCACTTTGGTGATTGTGCCTATCGAATTGCTGTGCTGTTGAAGGTCTGCGACCCTTTCGGTCGTGTTGGTAATTGATGAGTCCAGAGAACGGATACTATCAACTGCATGAGTGACGACTTGCTGGCCCTGACGCAAGCTGTCCTGTGCCTGCTGTGTTTGCAGGGCCGTTTGAGCCGTGTTGGCGCTCATCTCCTCAATCGTGCTGTTGATCTGACTCATCGCACTGGCGACCTGAACCAGTGAATCCTGTTGCTGCTGGATCTCTTCGCAGGTGCGGTTCATCACCTGGACGGTTTCGGTAGCTCCGGTCATCACCTCATCGGATGAATATTGCATGCGGGTCAGCACGGCTTCCAGTTGTGCCTGCAGCAAGTGAACGGCCAGTTGCAGCTGGCCGATGTCATCATGGGTGCCGGTATAAATCATCTGCTTGATCGGATGACTGACCAGGGTGCGGCTATAACCGATCAGCCTGTTTAGCGGACGACACAGCCAATGGGTCAAGCCAAGCCCCAGTAGCCAGGAGGCCAGCAGCGCCGCCCACATGGCCGCAGTTGTCTCCGGACTCAGCAGGAGGCAAATAACCAGAGGCAGCAATGCCAGAGAGAAGGACAGCTGGATGCGCTGTTGCAGGCTAGGGGTCTGCCAGCGCAGGGCCCGAGGCGTTTTGCCCTGACGGCGTAGCCGATAGATTTCGGCGGCCCGCTCAGTGGCCAGTCTAGAGGGCTGGCGCAGAATACACTGGCATTCGATGATCTGGCCGTCTTCCACCAGCGGAATGACATAGGCGTCCAGCCACAGTGAAGCGCCGTTACTGGCTTTCAGCTGCAGCATGCCCATCCAGGGTTGTTTTGCAGCGATAGTTTGCCAGAGATCTTTCATCGGACCTTCCGGCATATCCGGGTGGCGTAAGCTCTGCAGGCGAGTGTCAACCAGCTCGTCTCGGGATTGGCCAAATAGTTTCAGCAAAGCCGCGCTGGCTTCACGTATTTCTCCAGAAGGGCTGGTGACCAGAATCAGTTCGCGGCGATCAGTTGATAGGTTCTTGTTATTGTCCATGTCATCCATTCCAAGCTTGATTCAAGCGAGATCTGCAAATAGCAGGCCAAGGCTAATACCTGATACTGGCGGGTTATGGCGACGATGAATATCCACTTTTTACATCATTTGCTCACATACTGCATAAATCAGCTCAGCATTTGATGAAATCCCGGGCGAAGGTTTACGTCAACGAAAAGCGGTTATATATTCGGGATATCCCCTAAGGGAAACCATAGCTCCTCAGTTCCGATAATAAAGATAAGAAGAGGGAAGCACTCAATGAGCAAACAGGCTTATCAGCCGTTCTATGATCAATTTGATGCTGATCGGCTGGCACAGGAAGCACTGACAGGTGACTTGTCCGTTGGCATCAATGCCTGTCAGGAGGTCTGTGACAAATGGGCCTCTGACCCCGAACGTATAGCACTCAACTTTGAGGGGGTGGAACGCGCCCCGGAAAGTTGGAGCTTCGCCCGCCTGCAGCAGGCAGCTGCGCGTTTTGCCAATCTGCTGAAACAGCAGGGAGTAGGCAAGGGTGATCGAGTCGCCGGTCTGCTGCCGCGTACCCCTGAACTGTTGGTCGTCATCCTGGGTACGCTTAGGGCGGGTGCGGTCTACCAGCCCCTGTTTACCGCCTTTGGTTCCGGCGCGATCGAGTATCGCCTGGACAAGGCGGATACCCGCCTGGTCGTGACCGACGACCAAAACCGTTTCAAGCTTGATGCCGTCCAACAGTGTCCGCCCATCGTCAGGGTGACGGCCAAGGGGGCCGATAGTCACCAGGATCTCGACTTTCAGCAGCAGATGCAGGCTCAGCCGGACCAGTTTGAGCCGGTGTTGATACAGGCGGATGATCCTATCCTGCAGATGTTTACGTCTGGTACCGTGGGCAAATCCAAGGGGGTAGCAGTACCGGCGCGTGCCCTGCTGTCCTTCTATGTCTACATGCGCTATGCCATCGATCTGCAACCAGAGGATCGCTACTGGAACGTGGCAGATCCGGGCTGGGCCTATGGGCTTTATTATGCGGTGTTGGGTCCATTGCTGCTGGGAACGACTACTCATTTCAATGAGAACGGCTTCACGCCGGAAAGTACCTACGCGATGATTCGCAAGTACAGGATCACCAACCTGGCCGCCGCACCGACCGCCTATCGTCTGCTGATGGCGATGGATCAGGTGCTGCCGGAGGGCGAGGATCTCGGACTGAGAGTTGCCAACAGTGCTGGTGAACCGCTGAATCCGGAAGTGATCAATTGGGTAAACCGTCGCCTGGGCTGCCCGGTCATGGACAGCTATGGCCAGACCGAAACCGGCATGACCTGCTGTAACCACCACGCACTGGATCATCCTGTCCGTGTCGGTTCCATGGGCTACTCGTTACCGGGACATCGCGTGGTCGCGCTGGACGGCGATTTCAAAGAGGTCGGGGCCGATGAAACCGGTCAGCTGGCAGTCGATGTAGACAACTCGCCGCTGTTCTTCTTCCAGGGCTACACCTGGGGCGAAAAGGACCCTTTCCATGACCGTTATTACCTGACGGGCGATGTGGTGATCAGTCACGGTGACGGCAGTTTCTCCTTTACCGGGCGTGACGACGACATTATCACCACGGCTGGCTATCGTGTTGGCCCGGCGGATGTTGAAAGCACCCTGCTCGAACACCCGGCGGTGGCCGAATCGGGCGTGGTCGGCAAGCCGGACAGTTCGCGCGGTGCAGTGATCAAGGCCTACGTGGTCACCAAGCCCCAGTACGATGCCGATGAAAACCTGGCGGATGAGCTTAAGGAGCTGGTGCGTAATCGTCTGTCCACTCACGCTTTCCCGCGTGAGATCGAATTCGTGCAGGAACTTCCCAAGACTCCCAGTGGCAAGATTCAGCGCTTTATCCTGCGCAACAAGGCACGGGAGGAGGCGGATCAGTGAGCGAGCAGCCGGGGTTTTTGCCGCGCAATCCCGAATATGAGCGGGAGACGCGGCGCGTGTTTGATGAGGCGCCTTTTATCCGGTCGCTGGGGGTGCAGCTGTGCGACTTCAAGCCGGGTGAATGCCACACTCGCTTGCCGTTGCAAGTCGAGCATCGCCAGCAGGACGGTTTTGTTCACGCCGGCGTGCAGGCGACACTGGCGGATCATACGGCGGGTACGGCAGGGGCAACCCTTACCGGTCCCGGGGAAAGGGTGTTGACCGCCGAGTTCAAAATCAATCTGCTCCGAGCGGCCAAGGGCCAGGCTCTGGAGTGCCAGGCACGCGTGCTCAAGCCGGGGCGGATGCTGATTGTAGTTGAATCTGATGTCTACGCCGTCGACGACGCACAGCGGCAGCTGGTGGCGCGAGCGACGGTGACGCTGGCCGTGGTCAGTGCGAACAAGGAGTAAATGATGCAGGTGATGAGTTTAGAGGAGATGCGGCTGTTCCTGCAGGATCACTTCCCGCAGGGGGATCAGTACGGGCAGGTAGAAGAGCTGGGTGATGGCTGGGCTGTGATGCGTCTGGCGGTGGGCGATGATCACCTGCGTCCTGGCGGTACCGTATCCGGGCCGACCATGATGGGACTGGCTGATGTGGCGCTGTATGCGGCCTTGCTGAGCCGAATTGGTCCAGTGGCATTGGCGGTGACGATCAATCTGAATATCAATTTCCTGCGCAAACCACGTCCCGATGCTGACCTGCTCGCGCGGGCTGAAATGCTTAAAGTGGGCAAGCGACTCGGAGTGGGGGAGGTGTATGTACGCTCGGCGGGTGACGACGAGCCGGTGGCCCATGCTACCATCACCTACTCAATTCCGGAGGGTGCATGAGCAGTATCGAGTGGCAGGATCAGCAGGTTCAACTCAACGATGGCGTCAGCCTGCAACTGCGCTGGGGGCGTCAGCCGTCAGGCGAGGGGCGGCCGGTGATCGTGCTGTTGCACGAGGCGCTGGGATGTATCGATATGTGGAAGCGCTTCCCGCAGCTACTGGCGGAAGCGACCGGACTGGATGTGCTGATTTACGAGCGACGGGGCTATGGTCGCTCAACACCGATTGCCCTGCCACGCCCGGATGACTATCTGCTGGAAGAAGGCGAAGTCTGGCTGCCGCAGCTGCTGGACCGCCTTGGTCTGGAGCAGGTCATTCTCTTTGGTCACAGTGACGGCGGTTCCGTCGCCCAGATCGGGGCGTCCAGCTGTCCTGAACAGGTGGTGTCCATCATCACGCTGGCGGCCCACATCTACGTCGATCACCTGACCCTGGCAGGCATTCGCGAGGCAACGGAACGTTATCAAACCACGGACCTGCCACAGCGGCTGGCCCGCTATCACGGCGAGCGTACCGATCTGATCTTCCGTGCCTGGTCAGAAACCTGGTTGCGCCCCTCCTGCTATGAAAACATGGATCTGCGGCCGCAGCTGGCGAAGATACAGTGCCCGGCGCTGATCATGCAGGGCGACCGTGACGAATATGGCGTGCCTGAACAGGTGACCGATGCCTGTGCCACCATTGGTGCCCATGCTGAAGCGCATTTCATAGGGGATTGCGGGCATGTTCCGCATCTGGAAAAGCCCGCCGAGGTGTTGGCGCAGACGACCGATTTCCTGCGCCGTATCGGGGTATTATCAGCGGCCTGAGCGCACAGTTAAAGCGCCAGGCGGCTATGCATCTGTACCAGCTGAGCCAGGCTTTCAGCTCGCATCTTGCCCATCACCCGTGAACGGTGCACTTCCACCGTTTTCGGGCTGATGCCCAGGGTTTCGGCGATTTCACGGTTGGAGTTGCCGGTCACGACCAGATCCATTACCTCGCGTTCGCGACGGCTCAGGGTGTCGTACAGCTCGCGTAGTTCACGTTCCTCGTTCTGCTGGCTGAAGCGCTGCTGCGCTTCCTGCATGGCACGGTCGACCAGCTTCAGCAGCACATCGTCATCGAACGGTTTTTCCAGGAAGTCCAGGGCACCGTTCTTCATCGCAGTGACGGCCATGGGTACATCGCCGTGGCCAGTCAGAATGATGACCGGCAGGCGAATATCGCGTTCCTGCATGATCTGCTGCAGTGCCAGACCGCTGATCTCGGGCATGCGCACGTCCAGCAGTATGCAGCCCGGGCGCTGGTCGTAGTCGTCAAGAAATGCCTGCGCGGAAGCGTAGCTCTCGATGGTGTAGGTGGTAGATTCCAGCAGCCACTGAACCGACTCGCGGAAGTCGGCGTCGTCGTCGATGATGAAAACCGTTGCGTTACTGATGCTCATGCCTGCCCCTTAAGCGGGAGTTGAAAATGGAAAGAGGTGCCATTTTTACCGTCGCTCTCGACCCAGAGGCGGCCTGAATGGCTTTCTATAATTGTATGTGAAATCGACAGCCCCATACCGAGGCCGTTTTCCTTGGTGGTGGAAAAGGGGTCGAACAGCGTTTTCTGCTGTTCTTCATTGATGCCAGGCCCCTGGTCCGACACGCTCACCTGTAATCGCCGTCCTTCGATTCGGGTGCGAATTTTAACCGGCCTTGGACTGAGAGGACACTCGCTGTAGGCCTCGATGGCGTTGCGGATCAGGTTGAGCAACACTTGCTCGATCTGGAGCCGGTCCGCCTCGATGTTGGGGTTCTGTTCATCCAGTTCGAATTCGAAGCGGATATCATGATCGATCGCTTCCTGATTGAGGAAGCGGGTGACCTCGACACAGGTTTCGTTGATCGGGAAGCTAACGCGCTGGAACTCGGTACGGCGCACGAAGCGGCGCATCCGCTTGATGATCTCGGATGCCCGCTTGGCCTGAGTCGAGATCAGCTCCATCGCGCGGGTGACCTGGCCGATCTCGGTGATCTGGCCTTCATCCAGGCGGCGGAAGGTTCCATTGCAGTAGTTGATAATGGTGGCCAGTGGCTGGTTGACCTCATGTGCCAGCTCGGTCGCCATTTCGCCCACCGACAGCAGTCGCGACATGTGTGCCATCTCCAGCTGCTGGCGCTTGGCTTTCTCCTCGGCCTGGCGTTTCAGCGTGATGTCACGGGCGATGATCGAGTAGTACTCCACCTGCATGTTCTCGGCGCGGTTGCGGTGGGCGATGATTTCGCGGATCTCGGCGATGCGCCCCGGGTTGCCGGCCGGGTAAAGCGGAATACTACCGTACCAGGTGCCATAAAGGGCCGCATGCTGCAGTGCCGGCTCAACCAGATTGTGCAGAATCTCCTGCGGGAACATCTGGTTCAAGTAGAACACGGCCAGATTTTCCCGCTCGGCCCCGAACGTCCGATAGGCCGTCTCGTTCATGTAGGTCAGTTGCAGGGTGCGGTGGTTGCAGAACAGGATCAGGTCCGACGAAGCTTCTACGACACGCGCCAGTCGGCGGGTGGCCTGCTGGGCCAGCTCACGTTCAGTGACATCGCGGGACACGCAGATGATTTCCTGGGGGGTGCCGTCGTCGTCACGGATGGTGCGGCTGGTGGTTTCCAGCCAGATATAGTGGCCGTCGCGGTGCTGGAAACGGTAGACATTGGTATACATGCCGCGACGGTAGCGCACTGATTCGGCACGTTTTTTCAGGTTGTCGGCATCATCCGGATGGAAGAGGTCGTAGCCGGGGGTGCCAATGATCTCTTCAGCCTTGTAACCCAGCAGTCGCTCGATCGCCGGGTTGACGTCGATGAAGGTCCACTCGGGGGTAGGCGTATGCCGCGAGATCATGTCGGTGGACTGCTCTGCCAGCAGACGGTAGCGGTCGGCCTCCTGCAGGCATTGTTTAAGTTCCTGCTCCAGTGGTTGCATGCCGTTTCCTTGCTTATTCTGTACTTGGTGCCTGCGTGTCAGGTGGGGTTTATGCGGCGTCGGCAGGCAGTGAATGGCGACAATAGTATGACGATTAGGTCCTATTGTGTAATAAGGGAAAATACGTATGATGGGGTGCAGTTGGATGGAATCTAATCAACAGAGGATGGCTCCCCCTCAGGTCGGTGGAGAGGAATAAATAATGACAATGAATGACCATAATCCTTACATGCTGGGTCTTGAGCAGAACCCGGCCAACTATGCGACTTTGTCGCCGCTCAGTTTCATTGCCCGCACCGCTGCCGTCTATCCGGAGCGTACGGCGGTTGTGCATCATCAGGTCCGCCGCAACTGGGCTGAAACCTACAGTCGCTGCCGTCGTCTGGCCAGCGCGCTGAGCAAGCGCGGTATCGGCAAGGGTGACACAGTGGCAGTGATGGCGCCAAACCTGCCGGAAGTGTTCGAAGCGCACTTCGGCGTGCCGATGGCCGGTGCGGTGCTCAATGCCCTGAACATCCGCCTGGACGCCGAGGCGATCGCCTTCATCCTGCAGCATGGCGAAGCCAAGGTGATCATCGTGGACCGCGAGTTCTCCGATGTCATCTCCCGTGCCATCAAGATCGCCCGCATCAACCCGATCGTGATTGATATCGATGATCCCTCCTACGAGGGCGGCGAACTGATTGGCGAAATGGATTATGAAGCTTTCATCGCCAGCGGTGACCCCGAATTCGACTGGTCGCTGCCGGCGGACGAGTGGGATGCCATTACCCTGAACTACACCTCCGGTACTACCGGTGATCCCAAGGGCGTGGTCTACCACCACCGTGGTGCCTACCTGAATGCGATCAGCAACGTCGTATCCTGGAACATGGGCGATGGTCCGGTTTACCTGTGGACACTGCCGATGTTCCACTGCAACGGCTGGTGCTTCCCCTGGTCGATCGCAGCGGCCGCCGGTGTCAGCGTTTGTCTGCGCCATGTTCGTGCCGATGACATCTACAACCTGATCAAGGAAGAGAAGGTCGATCACTTCTGTGGCGCGCCGATCGTGCTGAACATGCTCAATAACGCTTCCGAAGAGCTGAAGGCCGGCATCGAGCACCAGGTCAAGGTGATGACCGCCGGTGCAGCGCCGCCCGCGGCGGTGATCGAAGGTATGGAAAAGATGGGCTTCAGTGTGACGCATGTCTACGGTCTGACTGAAACCTACGGCCCCTGCGTCCTTTGTGCCTGGCACGACAAATGGGATGACCTGCCGGTCGAAGAGCGTGCTCGCCTCAAGTCCCGTCAGGGCGTCAAGGCGCCGATGCTGGAAGGCCTGATGGTCGCCAACCCGAAAACGCTTGAGCCAGTGCCTCAGGATGGCAAGACCATCGGCGAGATCATGATGCGCGGCAACCTGGTGATGAAGGGCTACCTGAAGAACCCGAGCACCACTGACAAGTCGTTCGAAGGGGGCTGGTTCCACTCCGGTGACCTGGCTGTGTGGCATGAGGACGGCTATGTCGACATCAAGGATCGCTCCAAGGACATTATCATCTCCGGTGGCGAGAATATCTCCAGCATCGAAGTGGAAGACGTGCTCTACCGTCATCCTCAGGTGATGGAGGCGGCCGTTGTGGCTCAGCAGGACGAGAAATGGGGTGAAGTGCCCTGTGCCTTCGTTACCCTGAAAGCCGGCGCTGATGTCTCTGAAGCCGACATCATCGAATTCTGCCGCGACAGCATGGCGCGCTTCAAGGCGCCCAAGCGTGTCGTGTTCTGCGACCTGCCGAAAACCTCCACCGGCAAGATCCAGAAGTTCGTACTGCGTACCCAGGCGAACGAGACGGCATAACGGGATCCCTGACTCCGTATAAAAAAGCCGCGGCCCAGTGAGTCGCGGCTTTTTTATTGCGTCACTGGCAGAACCGGTCGAAGCGGGTGGCTAGACTCGGGCTCCTTGAAAGAGCCGTCTAGGGCCCATGGCCACAATTTTTCGGTTTCACACCTGGAAAGCACTCACCAGTTTTTTGATATCGCTTGAAAGCGTTTCTATCGCCAGGATGTCCTGGCTGATTTTTTCAGAGCTCTTGGTGTTGTCTTCGGACAACTGGTTGATATGCACCACATTGGCATTCATGTCTTCTGCAACCTGGCTCTGCTCGGTTGCGTTAGCGGCTACCTGATGGTTCATATCAGATATGGTGCTGATGGTGGCCAGGATGGCGTCTACCGCCTGGCCAGTCTGTTTGCTGTTTTCAAAGTTGCTCTCAACGTCTCTCAAGCTGATCTCGATGTTACTCGTAGTCGTTTCCGACAGGTTCTGCAGCTCTGTGATGACCCGGATGATCTCTTGTGTAGAGTCGGCGGTTCGGGTGGCAAGGCTTCTTACTTCATCGGAAACGACGGCAAATCCGCGCCCCTGGTCTCCTGCTCGTGCGGCCTCGATTGCAGCATTCAGGGCCAACAGGTTGGTTTGTTCGGCAATGGACTGGATAACATCGACAATACTTGAGATGGACAAGGCCTTTTCTTTCAACGTAACCACTTGTGTTGTTGCCTGATTCATCCTTGACACTAGTGTCTCAGAGTCTTGAATAGAAGTGGCCACAATTTGATTAATGAAGTTGGCTTGATTCACGGCTTCAGATGCTTGTCCTGAGGTGATTTCCGCGTTTTTGGCTACATCGACGCTGGTCGCCGACATCTGTGTCATGGCGGTGGCGAGCAGCTGGGTTTCCGAGCAGGTGGCCGCGGCACTTTCATGAAATGCCTCTCCAGCCACCCTGAATTCCTGACTCAACTCGGCAAGCATATGTACAACTCGACTGAGTTCCGTGATGGTATTTCTCAAATTCGAGGCCAACTGGTTGAAGTTCATGGCCAGGCCACCAAACTCATCCCCGCGTGCTTCATTGGCTTTGACCGTCAAATCACCAGCGCTGACACGAGCGAAGGAGTGAGACAGTTCATCTATGCCAACGACGAGCTTGCGAGTGATCAGGCCTCCCAGCCCAGCAGCCAGAATCACAGCAAGAATACTGACAGTCAAAATGATGGTGACGATGGTGGATATTCCTTCATCGATCAGGCCGGTCGTTTCATGGATCAAATATTGAATTGTTTCCTCTACGGTCTGCTCAAGGCTATCCAGTTTGCGTTCTGCTTCCAGAAAACCAGCAGAAAGTTGAGATTGGGAGAGGTCTTGCTGCATGGCCATTTCAACAAAATGGTTCATGGTACTGCCCACAATCTGAAGGTTATTTCGAAGATGCGAGTCATTATAAAACGGACCATCAGGCGGAACCGTGGCGGCATTGGCGAATCCGATCAGACGCTCTGACAGCTCGGGCCCCAAAGACTGTAGGGTCTTTGCGTCCTTTTCGTAGACAGCCAGTTTAATTCGGCTGGTGTCTGACTTGAGCTGCTCGAAATAACGAAGGGCAGGAACGAGGTCTGTTGGATAATAATTACTGATTGCTCTGACACTATTTGTGGCCCAATAGGAACCCGCAGCCAGTGCCAACAGCAATAGCAGGGTGACGGTCAATGTAGCGGTTAACTGTGTTTTTATTTTCATGCGTTATCCCTTCAAGACGAGTCAGAGTCTTCAAACTGTCAAGACAGCCTGTTGGCTATCCGATGCTCAAGTTTGAGCAGGCGCGGGGCTGACAGGCACCGGAATATAGCGTGATTTTGCGCATGTGACTTGACAATATATCCAATCACTCATAATTCCTTGAGTGCCGGGAGAGAGTTAGCTGCTTTATTGAGAGACGGTTTACGTCTGTTTGACATATCCCCAGTGGGTTTTGGGCTAGGCACATGTGTACCTTTCAGCTATAGATGAAAGGACGTCACGTCATGAGCATCTGCGTCAGTCGTGGCTTTATTTGCGAAAAATCAGTTAGCTGCCATGACAGGAAAAGAGATTATGTCGTTTGACTTCACAGCTATAGTGAACCTCATGGGGCTGGCTGCCGTAGCCGTTTTTGCCATATCGGGAGCGCTGGATGCGGCGCGTCACAAAATGGATATTCTTGGCTTCATGCTGATCGGGACGGCGACGGGGATCGGAGGGGGAACTCTGAGGGACGTACTGCTGGGCAAAGTGCCAGTCTTTTGGGTCCGTGACCCGGTGTGGATTGTCGTGTGTCTCACTGCGGCTGCAATAACCTACTTTGTTGCACCCCGGCTGGCTTCTTTGACGCGTGCGCTGGTCTGGATGGATGCTGTGGGGCTTGCGCTGTTTGCCGTGGTGGGAACCGAAATCGCACTCAAGTTTGGGGCTCCAGCCCTCATTGCGATATGCATGGGAGTCATGACGGCAACCTTCGGTGGCATCGCCCGCGATGTGCTTTGTGGCAGTAACCTGACATTGATGAATGAAGAGTTGTACATTACAACGGCACTGGCTGGTGCGCTTGTATATTACATGCTCAGCCTTGCAAAACTGCCGGACAATTATGACCTGGTTGGCGGGTTTTTAGTGGCTTTCGTACTCCGGGCTCTGGCGATTCAGTTCAGCATAAAGCTGCCAAACTTCTATAGAAACACGTGATGTATTTGGCCGGCTTCAGGCTTCGGTTTTCGAAGCCTGAGGTCATCTTGTTGGAGCGGTTGCCAAAATAAAGGCCGGCTATCAACAGCTGGTCTGCTATGACTCAGCCCCGCGAATCAGGCTTCGCGGCGATCCACCATGAAGGTACCTTCGCCAGTGGCAACCAGCTTGTCGCCTACATGTACGTCGGTGCGGCATTTCACACGGCGGCGACGCTCATCGATTTCAGTGACGGTCAGGGTGGCGGTGGCGGTGTCACCGATGTGGACCGGTGCCTTGAACTTCAGCTGCTGATCGACGTAGATGGCGCCCGGACCCGGCAGGCGGGTGCCGGCAACGGTCGAGATCAGCGCGGCGCTGAACATGCCGTGGACGATACGCTGTTTGAACGGGGTGGTTTTGGCGTATTCATCATTGATGTGAATCGGGTTGTTGTCACCGGACAGGCCGGCGAACAGCACCACATCCGCATCGGTGATGGTCTTGGCATAGGAAGCGCTCATGCCAACTTCCAGGTCTTCCAGGTAGTAACCGTGCATTTCCTGCATTGAATCACTCTCTTGTCGTCAGGTTTCGTGGGAGTATAACCAAAGTAGGGGATGGTAAATCACACGAATGAACGTTTCCCTACTTATCAAATCCAAACTGCGTGTTAATATAAGTGTATTCCCTTATTTTTGTGAGTGCCAGCTTGAACTGATCTGGTGCTCATCCATGAACACTGATCGTCTGGAAGGTAACCTATGGCTGATTACAACGCTCCTCTGAAGGATATGAAGCTGACCCTGAATCATGTCGCGCGCATGCCGGAACTGGCTCAGAAGCCGGGGTTCGAAGATGCGTCTGCCGACATGGTGGATGCGATTCTGGAAGAGGCGGCTCGGGTGGCCCGTGATGTGGTGGGGCCGACCAATGTGGAAGGTGACCAGCAGGGCGTCCAGCTCAAGGATGGCACAGTGATTTGTCCCGAGTCGTTCAAGGGTGCCTACCAGCAGTATGCCGAGGGTGGCTGGGGCTCGCTGCAGTTCGATCCCGAGTACGGTGGTCAGGGCTTGCCCTTCCTGCTGTCGGTGCCGGTGATGGAGATGTGGCATTCGGCCAACATGGCCTGGGGTCTGTGCCCGATGCTGAGCCAGGGCGCTGTCGAGTGTCTGGACCTGAACGGCAGTGATGAACTGAAAGCCAAGTACCTGCCCCAGCTGGTCAGCGGCGAGTGGACCGGCACCATGAACCTGACCGAGTCCAATGCCGGTTCCGACCTGTCTGTCGTGCGTGCCAAGGCGGAGCCCGAGGGCGATCACTACCGCATCAGTGGTGAGAAGATCTTCATCACCTGGGGCGACCACGAGATGGCCGAGAACATTATTCACCTGGTTCTGGCCCGTCTGCCGGACGCGCCTCCGGGCGTGCGTGGCATCTCCCTGTTCCTGGTGCCCAAGTTCATGGTCAATGAAGATGGTTCGCTTGGTGAGCGCAACTCGGCAGGTCCGCTGTCTGTCGAGCACAAGATGGGCATCCATGCCTCAGCGACCTGTGTCATGGGCTTCGATAACGCCATCGGTTACCTGGTCGGTGAGCCGAACCGCGGTCTGGCCTGCATGTTCACCATGATGAACAACGCCCGTCTGAGCGTCGGTTTGCAGGGCGTGTCCATCTCCGAGCGTGCCTACCAGCAGGCGCTGGAGTATGCCTTCGAGCGCATTCAGGGTCCGGCTGTTGGTACCAGGGAAGCGGGTCCGATCATCCGCCACGCTGATGTGCGTCGCATGCTGATGACCATGAAAACGCTGACCGAAGCCGGTCGCGCCATCGCCTATGATGCCTGCGGCAGCCTGGATTTTGCTGTCAAGGCTGAAAGCGATGAAGAGAAAGCCGTTGAGCAGGCCCGTGCTGCGTTGCTGACGCCGATCGTCAAGGGTTGGTGTACTGAAATCGCGCAGGAAGTCACTTCACTGGGCGTACAGATCCACGGCGGTATGGGGTACATCGAGGAAACCGGCGCTGCCCAGCATTACCGTGATGCTCGCATCCTGCCGATCTATGAGGGTACCAACGGCATTCAGGCGCTGGACCTGGTGGGTCGCAAGACGCTGATGGACAAGGGCGAAGCCCTGGCAGCCCTGATCGCCGAGATGCGAGAGTCACTGAAGCGCTGTGATGCCTCGCTGACCTCGCTGGCGAAGCCGGTGGAAGAGGCGGTTGCCGGTCTGGAGAGCGCCCGTGAGCTGCTGCTCAAGGGTGCCGAAACTGATGAACTGCTGCCTGGCTCCATTGCCTACAACTTCATGATGCTGGCGGGTTACGTCTGCGGTGGCTGGCAGTTGCTGCGTCAGGCTGATGCGGCGGTACGTCTGACGGCGGAAGGTGATGACGACCCCTACCTGCAGGCCAAGCAGGAGAGTGCCCGTTTCTACATGGCGCAGGTTCTGCCACGCTGGAAGGGCTTCTCCGAAATGCTCAATGATGGCAGCCAGTCCATCATGGCATTGCCGGAAGAGCTGTTCGCCAGCGCCTGGCAGTAAGCCGCACACTTCGCCCCTGACTGGAACAGGAGGGGGCTCTGATGCACAATGCCCGGTAACTTGATTGCTACCGGGCATTGTTTTTTATGCAATTCGACGACTGCCTCTTTTTCCATCTGACCACTGCTGCTCGTCACGCTTCCCGTTACTGGAAGCAGGCCGTATGTGAGTTCGGTATCACCGGTGTCCAGGCGATGGTGCTCAATGTGCTGTACGAGCAGGATTGCGTTCCCGCGGCCTGTCTGGTCAAGAAAACCTGTCTCGACAGTGCCACGCTCAGTGGTGTGCTGGACCGGCTTGAACGAGATGAGTTGTTGCAGCGCACACCCTGCCGTGAAGATGGTCGTGCCATTCGCGTATCCCTGACCGAGCCTGGCCGAGCGCTGGCGGCCCAGGTCTATCAACGCATGGCGGAAGCCAACACTACCTACCGTGCCAACCTTTCTGATGCAGAGCTGCAGCAGCTGCAACAACTGCTGAAGGCGCTGCCCTAACGCACTCGCAAAAAAGCTTGTGTACGAAATAAATCTTCGGGTACCTTTGAGATCGGCTTGGAGCCTTCCAAGAGTGGATTAATAACGATAAGGAACCCACGATGTCGGATCAGGCGCAGCGCTTGAAGGTACTCTTTGCCGGTATCTTCAGCCAGATTCTTTGTATCGGGATCGCCCGATTTTCCTATACCCCCTTGCTACCGGTGATGCAGGATCAGACCTGGATCGGTGATGCTGAAGGCGGCTGGCTGGCGGCCATCAACTATGGCGGTTACATGTGTGGTGCCCTGTTGGCAGCATCACTGAGTGATCTGCAATTCAAAGACAGACTTTATCGTATCGGTCTGGTGATGGCAGTAGTGACCACGGCGGGCATGGCGATGACCGAGAACATGCTGCTCTGGTCATTGCTGCGTTTTCTGTCCGGACTGAGCAGCGCCGGTTCCATGCTGATCGCCTCCGGCCTGATCCTGAACTGGCTGATCCGCCATCATCACCGCGGTGAGCTGGGTATCCATTTTGCCGGTGTTGGGTTGGGCATCATATTTGCCGCCATCGTGGTGGAGGTCATGTTGCGCCTTAGCCTGAGCTGGGCGGATCAATGGCTCTGGTTTGGTGTTCTGGGTGTGCTGCTGGCAATACCCGCCTGGCGCTGGCTGCCTCCGCCGGAAACAACAACCGTCACCCATGGTGGCCAGGCGATGATCGATCAGCCCCCGGGCGCGCGTTTCCTCTGGCTGATGATGGCGGCCTATTTTTGTGCCGGCTATGGTTATGTGATCAGCGCGACTTTCATTGTCGCCATCGTTGAGCGTGAGCCTGCACTGGCCGGCATGGGGCAACTGGTCTTCCTGGTCGTCGGTCTGGCGGCGGCACCGGCGGTGATGGTCTGGGATCTGATCGCACGGCGAATGGGCTATCTGGGGGCTCTGCTGCTGGCATACCTGGTCCAGGTGATCGGGATTGTCATGCCAACTTTCAGTGACAGCCTGGCGGCGGTTCTGTTAAGTGCTGTGCTCTACGGTGGCACGTTCATTGGCTGTGTCAGCCTGGTGTTGACCATGGCCGGTCGTCTTTACCCGACCAAGCCCGCCAAACTGATGGGCAAGATGACCCTGTCCTACGGCGTAGCCCAGATCGTGGCACCGGCACTGACCGGGATGCTGGCGGAACAGAGTGGCAACTACAACCTGGGCCTCTGGCTGGCCGGTGGCTTCGTGTTGCTGGGGGCGGGGCTGATTATGATCCTGAAAGTCACCGACATGACCGCAGCTGAGCTGGATCAGAGCAACCGGCTTGTCACCGGCAAGCCGTGACGGCATCATGCTACTAAAGTTTCAAGGATAGGGTTGGATTGGCGCTCAGGGCGTGATTCGACCCGCCGTCATGGCAATGGAGTTGATCATGCCCTCTCTTAAGCGCTCGCTTATCCTCCCAATGCTGTTGGGCTCCCTGTTGGCAGGGTGTTCTGATGATACCCCGCCGGATGTACCCGCCACGCCTTCTTCGCAACAACCGGAAACAGCGACTGAGAGTGTCAGCCAGAACGCCTCGGCCCAGGTTACGCTCAGGGTTCAGGATATCAGTGTGCAGACCTGGCAGGGGCGCCAGGCCGCCGCAGTGACGCTGTCTACCCCGGTGGCGCTGGACCAGCCGTTTGATCCCTGGCTGATGATCGAGACCGATACCGGTGAGGTGCTGCAGGGCGGCTGGGTCGCGGACAAGCGGGGCAAGGTGCTCTATTTCACCGGGCTTGAACCCGAGCAGAACTACCGTGTTCGCGTGCGCCCGGGGCTGATTGCCGCCAACGGCAGCACCCTGGCCAACCTGTCCAGCGTGGTGATCGAGACGCCGGCGCTGCAGTCGGCACTGGGCTTTGCCGGGCGTGGCAACCTGCTGGCGCATCGTCTGCGTCAGGGACTGCCGGTGATGGCGGTCAATGTGGAACAGGTGGACGTGGACTTCTACCGTATCCCTCAGGCCGGCCTTGTCGATTTCCTGGCCCGTTTTGGTCAGGCGACTCAGTTGAGCAGCTGGGATGCCGAACGCTATCTGGACCGGGTGGAGCTGACCTGGTCCGGCCGCTTTGATCTGGAGCTGGATGCCAACACCCGTGCCACGCGATACCTGCCGATTCATGATGTCGAGGCGTTGAGTCAGAGTGGCGTCTATCTGGCGGTGATGCGTGAAGCCGGCAATATCAGCTACCGTTATCCTGCGACCTGGTTTGCGGTGACCGACCTGGGTGCTCAGGTGAGATTGTACAAGGATCAGCTGCAGGTGCAGGTGAATACCCTGTCAGGGGCGGACCCGCTGGCCGGAGTACAGCTGACGTTACTCGATGAAAAAGGACATTCGCTGGCGAAAGCCGCAACCGACCGAGAGGGGCGTGCTGGCCTCTTGGCCGACCAGCTGGAATCGGGCTCGCTGACTTCGGCGCCACTTTTGCTGTTGCAGAAAGGCCCGGAGACCTCCCTGCTGCGCCTGTCCGGTCCGGCGCTGGATCTGGCTGAGTTCCCGGTAACGGGGCCGACCCGCCTGCCGCAGGAAGTGTTCATCTACAGCCCACGTGATCTTTATCGCCCCGGCGAAACGCTGGTGTTCAGCGCACTGCTGCGCTCTGACCGCGGCGAGGCGGTGCCGGGCATCACCCTCAAGTCACAACTGGTTCAGCCAGATGGTCGGATCGTGGCCAGCCAGCGCATCGAACCTCAGTCGTTGAACTACTACGAGGCGGAACTGCAGCTGCCGGCAGATGCCCCCACCGGTGAATGGCACTGGCAGCTGGTGCTGCCCGATGGCAGCCAGCGGGAATATGCCGTGCAGGTTGAATCTTTCCTGCCCGAGCGCATGTCGCTCAACCTGGAGACAACCGAAACCTTGGCGCCTGAGGCAGATTTCCGAGTCAAAGTGCAGGGCGATTACCTCTATGGCGCACCGGCAGCGGATGCCCGCCTGCAATCACAGCTGCTGGCTCGGCTGGAACCGCACCCCTTCCCGGCCTTCAAGGATTACTGGTTTGGTCATCCCAATGACCAGGCTCTGGAGCGGCGCGAGGATCTGGCTGAAATCCAGTTGGATGCCGAAGGTCGTGGCGAAATCCTGGTTGAATCTTACTGGCAAGAGCTGACCAGTCCGCTGCGCCTGCAGACCTATGCAAGCTTGCTGGATTCCGGCGGTCGTCCGGTGACGCGGCGTGCAGCATCGGTGGTCATACCGGCCGAGCGTCTGCCGGGGATTCGTCCTCTGTTCGCCAATGATCAGGTGGATTATGAAAGCAGCGCTGCATTCGAGCTGGTGCTCACCGATGGCGAGACACGCCTGCCAGCAGAATCGCTGCAGTTGAGCCTGATCCGTGAACGCCGAGATTACCACTGGAGCTGGAGCGATGCCGAAGGCTGGCAGAGTCACTACACCGAACGCCATTATCCCGTCGAGCAGCGCGAGCTGAGTCTGGCCGAAAGCGGGCGTGTCGAGGTCAGCCTGCCGGTGGAGTGGGGCTATTATCGGGTGGAGCTCAAGGACCCGCAGACCGGGATGGTATCGGCCTACCGTTTCCGCGCCGGCTGGGACCCGGATGCGCTGTTGATGGCAGGACGTCCGGATCGTATCGGTCTGAGCCTCAATCAGCAGACTTACGCCGCGGGTGACCAACTCAAGGTGCAGGTGCGTCCGCCGGCGGCAGGCAAGGGGTATCTGCTGCTGGAGTCGGATCGCTTGCTGCATCGTGAAGCGGTGCAGATCCCGGCTGAGGGTAAGGAGTTGTCACTGACGTTGAAACCCGAATGGATGCAGCAGAACCTCTACCTGAGTGTCCTGTTGCTGCAACCGGGTGACGCCGACAAGGGCAGTTTGCCGATGCGCATGCTGGGTATCGAGCCAGTCCCCCTGGCAACCGAGGAGCATGCGCTGGAGATCGCGTTCGAGGCATTGCCTGAACAGGTGCGCCCGGAGCAGCGGATCGAAGTGCCGCTCAAGGTCAGCCGTCGCAACGGTCAGCCGTTGCCGGACCAAGTGCAGGTCACATTGGCTGCCGTCGACGTAGGTGTGCTGTCGATTACCGATTTCGATACACCCGACCCTCTGGCCTGGTTCTTCGACCCCGGCGCCTACCCGGTCGAGGTGCGTGATAACTATTCCGACCTGATCGATGCTGAAGCGGGGGCGATGGCCCGGCTGCGTTTTGGTGGTGATGCCGACCTGAGCCGTGGTGGTGCCCAGCCGCCGACCGATGTGCAGATACTGTCGCTGTTCTCCGGCGCTCTGGCGGTAGACAGCGAAGGGCGTGCCCGTATTCCGCTGGATCTGCCGGCGTTCAATGGCAAGGTTCGATTGATGGCACTGGCGTTCTCCGAGGATATGCTGGGTTCGGCGGATCGAGAGCTGCAGATCGTGGCCCCGGTGGCCGCTGAGCTGAACCGGGCACGCTTCCTGTCGCCGGGTGACAGCACTCGACTGACGCTGGACCTGCATAACCGAACCGAGCAGACGCAGATGCTGCAGGTGGAGCTGATGGCAGGACTGGGTATGCGTCTTGATGGCCGCGCAGATCGCTGGCAGCAGAGCGTCGAGCTGGCGGCAGGCGCCCGTATCACGCTTGCATTGCAGGCAACCGCCGGCCAGCAGTTTGGTGCCGTTCCCCTGTCCTTGAAGGTCAGCGGCATTGACGGAGAGCCGGATATTGAGCGCCAGTGGACGCTGGGTGTGCGGCCGGCGTGGCCGGCCCAGTCGCTGAGCTGGCAGCAGCCGGTCCAGCCGGGTGATACTTTCGAACTCAAGGGCAATGCGCTGCAGGGCCTGTTACCACAGACGCTGAATGCGCAGCTTAGCCTGGCAAACCGTCCGCCGCTGAATGTGGCGCGTCACTTCAGCGAATTGCGTGCCTATCCGTACGGCTGTGCCGAGCAGACTACCAGTGGTGTTTTTGCCCAGCTCTACGTGACCCCGGACCTGTTGGCCACTCTGGGACTGGAAGGGGAAGCACCTGCCAAGCGCCGTGCCGCTGTTGAGCTGGCGATCCGTCGCCTGTTTGGCATGCAGCGCAACAACGGCAGTTTCGGCCTGTGGAGCAATGACAGCCCCGAGGAACCCTGGCTGACGGTGTATATCACTGACTTTCTGTTGCGGGCGCGTGAGGCGGGCTATGCGGTTTCCGAGCCGGCGTTGAAGCAGGCACTGGAACAGACCAGCCGCTATCTGCGCAACCCGAGCCGCATCAATGGCGAGCTTTTGCATGACAGCCGCTCCCGCTTTGCCGTGCGTGCCTATGCGGCACAGGTGCTGGCCCGCATTGGGCAGGCGCCGCTGGCGGAGCTGCGCAACCTGCTTGACCACCGTGCGGAAGAGTCCACATCGTTGGCAATGATTCAGCTGGGCCTGGCGTTGCAGAGTGCCGGCGATGCAGATCGTGCCGGCAAGGCGCTGCAGCGTGGGCTGCTGGGCATGAACCGGGATACCTTCCTGCGCACTGATTACGGCAGCCTGGTGCGTGATCGAGCACTGGCGCTGTTCTGGCTGCTGGAAGCGGGACAGCCGGAAGCTCAGTGGCTGCCGCTGCTTGAGCCGCTGCAGGCGTCCATCGTCGGAAGAAACTGGTTCAGCACTCAGGAACGCAATGCGCTCTTCCTGGCCGGTCAGGCGCTGAGTCAGAACAGCGGTGGTGCCATGCAGCTTGAGATCGAAGGGGCATTGCAGCTGGCGGTCAATGACAGCGAGCGTCGTTTCACACTGGCCGGCGAGTCGTTGCTGGAAGGGCTCAGCATTCAGAACTCGGGGGAAAGCACATCCTGGCTTAACCTGCGTCTGCAGGGCTACACGGATCAGCCTCCGGCCGCGTACAGCCAGGGGCTGAGCGTTGAGCGTCACTACTATGATGCCGATGGCCAACCGCTCGAACTGAGCCAGCTCAAGACTGGTGATCAGGTGCTGGTCGAGCTGGATCTGCGCAGTGAAGAGTCGATCCCCGATGCATTGGTTGTCGATCTGCTGCCGGCGGGGCTGGAGCTGGAGAACCAGAATCTGGCCACCAGTCTGGAGATGTCAGAACTTAAAATCGGTGAGGAGAGTATCACCGAGCTGATGTCGCTGGTTGATCTGCGTCATCAGGAGTTCCGCGATGATCGCTATGTGGCTGCAGTGAAACTGGACTGGGGCCGGGCGCGCCTGTTCTATCTCGCTCGCGCGGTGACACCGGGTGAGTACCGGGTGCCGCCCAGCTTTGCCGAGTCGATGTACCGGCCGGAGCTGCGCCACCTGGGTGGCGACAGCGGAACGCTGATCATCCGGGCACGCTAACCCGGGATGACAGGAAAACGCTGGTTGTGGTTACTGCCACCAGTCCTGCTGGTGGTGCTGGCCTGGGGACTGGATCGAGTGTTTCCGTTGCCGGCTCCGCCAGCGCCTGCCACGCGGGTGTTGGCGGAGGACGGCGAGCTGCTGCGTGCCTTTCTCTCGCCTGACCAGACCTGGCGTTATCCGATAGCCCTTGAGCAGGTGGCGCCGGTCTACCGCGAGGTGCTGTTGGGCTATGAAGACCGAGCCTTCTACTACCACCCCGGGATCAACCTCCTGTCCATCCTGCGGGCTGCCTGGCAGAACCTGAATGCCGGCGAAGTGGTCTCCGGCGGTTCAACCCTGAGCATGCAGGTTGCCGGCATGCTCGATCCCTATCCGCGCACACTGACCGGCAAGCTGCGTCAGGCCCTGCGCACCCTGCAGCTGGAGTGGCACTACAGCAAGGACGAGATTCTCAACCTTTATCTCAACCTGGCCCCGTTCGGCGGCATGCTGTCTGGAGTTGAGTCGGCCTCACGGCACTATTTCGGCAAGCCCGCGTTGCAGCTCAGCGATGCCGAAGCCGCGTTGCTGGCGGTACTGCCGCAGCGGCCCAGTGACTGGCGTCCGGACCGTTATCCGCAGCGTGCTCGCCGTGCACGTGACAAGGTGCTGCAGCGGATGCAGGCGCTGGGGCTCTGGTCGCAGGCGCGGGTGGAGGCGGCGCTGCGCGAGCCCGTGGCCGCCTTGCCGCCGGAACCTCCATTGCTGGCCCCTTTGCTGGCGCGGCGCCTGCGACAGGTCTGCCCGAGCTGCACCGAACTGCCTACCCTGATCGATGCCGGCTTGCAGCGGCAACTGCAGTCACTGGTGGAGAGCTATAGCGCACGGCTGGACGAGCGCCAGTCGCTGGCGGTGATGGTAGTGCGCAACCGCGACCGGGCGGTGCGGGGTTATGTGGGCAGCGCCCGTTTTGGTGACCCGGCCAGTCAGGGGCATGTGGATATGACCTCGGCCATCCGCTCGCCGGGTTCCACGCTGAAGCCCTTTGCCTATGGCATGGCGCTGGATAGGGGATTAATTCATTCCCATTCGTTGTTGCTCGATACTCCACGATATGGACTGCGCTATCGGCCGCACAATTTTACCGGCGGCTTCAGCGGACCTGTGACAGTCATGGAATCCCTGCAGCGCTCACTCAACCTGCCGGTGGTGCAGCTGTTGGAGCACCTGGGCGCGGACAGCTTTGTTGCCGGCTTGCAGAACGCAGGGCTGGAGCTGCAAGGAGAAGGGGTACGCCAACCGAACGCTTCGGTGGTTCTCGGTGGTGTGGGCAGTACTCTGGAATC
Source organism: Marinobacterium maritimum (assembly GCF_039523155.1). Classification (NCBI taxonomy): domain Bacteria; kingdom Pseudomonadati; phylum Pseudomonadota; class Gammaproteobacteria; order Oceanospirillales; family Oceanospirillaceae; genus Marinobacterium; species Marinobacterium maritimum. The sequence continues at coordinate 527,060 of NZ_BAAAET010000001.1, forward strand.
GCTGGTGGGGACCTATACCGCGCTGGCACGGAAAGGGCAGGCCGGGGCAGTGCGCCTGCAACCACAGCAGCCGGACCCTGATCGCTGGCTGATGAGCCCGGGTGCCGCCTGGATCAGTTGGCGCATGCTGGCGCAGAACCCCTGGCGGGCGCTGGGTCAGGTCAGCGAAACACCCTGGCGCCTGGCCTGGAAGACCGGTACCAGCTACGGCTATCGCGATGCCTGGGCGCTGGGTGTGTCGCCAGAGTGGACAATTGGTGTCTGGGTGGGGCGTCCGGATGGCAGCCCAAGCCCCGGCCGTTATGGGCGTCAGGCCGCTGCTCCCCTGCTGTTCCGGGTGCATGAGCTGCTGCCCGAATCGAGTCAGTCGTTGACGCAGCCGGCCAGTGTCAGTCGCCAGACTGTCTGCTGGCCGCTGGGCACATTGGAATCACAGTCGCACAATCATGCCGGCAACTGCCTGCAACGGCATCAGGCCTGGCTGCTGGATAACACGGCGCCACCCACACTGCCGCAGGCACCGGATTTGCTGCAACCCGCCTTGCTGCGTGCGATTTGGCAGGATGCCGAGACAGGACTGAGGGTAGCGCCGGGTTGCAGGGCAGAGGGGCAAAAACTGGAACAGCAGAAGATCGCGCTCTGGCCGCTACAGGCCGAACCCTGGCTCAAACCGGAGTGGCGTCGTGACGAGCGCCTGCCGACTGCTGCGAACAGTTGCAGTCGTTTGCGGTCCACTGCGGAGAGTCTTCGCATTATCGGTATCGAGGCGGGCAGTCATCTGCAGTTGCCACCGGGGCGCACAGCGCTGGAGGTTGATCTGCGGGCACGGGGTGCACAGGGTGGGCTGAATTGGTACCTCAATGCCGAGCCCCTGCCCGAACAGCCTGGACAGGGGCTCGCCCTGACACTGCATGACAGCGGGGATTACCGCCTCAGTGTCGTAGACGCCAGTGGCAATACCGATTCCATCGAGTTCAGCTTTCAGCGCTCGGACACTGGCGAATAGCATGACTGCGACTGGGCAGCAGCCAAGCTCCCAGCAGGTTACCCACCAGGCTGACACCAAACATCACCACGATCATTGGCAGCGGCGTACCATCGCCAAGCAGCCCTACGACCGATCCGGCCAGTGCGCCTGCGGCAAAACCGCTGGCACCGAGCAGAGCGGTAGCAGTGGCGGCGGTACGCGGGAAAAATTCGCTGACGCCCGCCATGCCGTTGGCGACGACGAAGCCTTGCACGCCGATATACAGCATGATCAGACCGACGACAAGCCAGAGCGGTGCACCCGTTAGCGTAAAGGCCAGCAACATAAGACTGGCGGTCAGTAGCTGGATACGTTGGGCGCTCTGCAACAATTGCTGGGCACTGAACCGATGCAGCAGGCGGATATTGAGCTGATTACAGGCCAGCAGGGTCAGGATATTGAGGCCGAAAAGCACCGTGTACAGACTTGGAGAAGCACCGTAGTAGTGGATGTAACTGCCTGAAGAGCCGGTGATAAAGGCGAACAAACCGGCATAGCTGAACGCCACCGAGAATAGATATCCGAGGGCCGTTCGGTGTTTCAAAACAGCCAGGTAGCTGCGCAACGGGCTGGGCAGGGGGCCATCGTGAGGCTGACGGGTTTCGGGCAGGCGCAGTGTCAGTACCAGCAGCATCAGTAGCGCATAGGCTGCCAGGAAGAGAAAGATCGCGCGCCAGTTGGCGACTTCCAGTAATACGGTGCCCAATACCGGTGCCAGCAGGGGCGCGGTCATCAGAATGCTGGCCATGCGACTCATCGCCTGGGCACTGTCGCGCCCGGAGTGGCGGTCGCGGATAACCGCAGCGGAGTTGACGACACTCATGCCACCACCGAAGCCCTGCAGAATGCGTGCGGCCAGCAGTGTCTCGATTGAGTTGGCCAGCATGGCCGCGATGGCACCAAGAAAGAACAGGCTCAAGCCGCTGAAAATGGCCCGACGTCGGCCAAAGCGGTCCGAGAAAGGACCGCCGGTAAGCTGACCGCAGGCAAAACCGGCCAGGAACAGGCTCACCGACAGCTCCACCTGATGAATGGAAATGCCAAGTTCGGTGGCAATGGTCGGAATGGCTGGCAGATAGGCATCCGTTGACAGAGGGCCGAGAGCCGTGAGACCGGCCAGCATCAGTATCAGGCCTGGTATGGGAATCTGTTTAGCGGTCATGGCTACGCCTCGTATGCATGGTCAATGGAGCTGCTGTCAGCCGCACCGGAAAAACTTGGAAGGGTCGGAGTGCTCAAGTAAAGCTTGATTTGAGTGTAATGTAATTTACGTTACATTAATATGGCTGTTGCATTGATGCAAGCCGATATAATCGTCAGGTGACGCTGATATAATGAGTGCAGTTAAAGATGCAGATAAGCTGATGAATAACGTGCAACCAGAAGCCAATGCCAAACCCTGCGGCCTGACGCCCAAGGGACTCGAGCGACAGAAAAGAATCCTCGATGCTGCCCATGAAGTCTTTCTGGAGCAGGGTTACGACAACGCCAGTATCAACGAGATCATGTGCCGGGCCGGTGGCTCGCTAAGTACTCTCTATCGCCTGTTCGGCAACAAGCTCGGGTTGTTCGAGGCGATGATGACGCAAACCTCCAACCGGGTGTTCGCCGCTTTTGAAGCGGTGGAATGTGCCGCCAAACGCGGCGATTCGCCCGATCAGGCTCTCAAGCGCTATGGACACCTGCTGCTGGAGCGGGTGCTGAGTCCTGAAGCGGTGGGGCTCTACCGGCTGGTCAGCATGGACTGCAGCAGCGAGCGCGAGCATATCCAGTCGCTGTTCTATACTCAGGGTCCTAAGCGGATCAATGAAAAGCTCAGTGCCTATCTGCAACAACAGGTTGAACAGGGTGTTATGCAGATCAGGGATACCGAGATGGCCGCGTTCCAGTTCCTGGAGATGGTCAAGGGCAACTTCCAGCTGCGGGCACTGATGGGCATGTCGATCAGCGATGATGAGCGTAACAAGGCGGTTGATCAGGCGGTCGACTTGTTCCTGTATGGCGCTATTGCCCGCTAAACAAGGGCTGTCACCGGGTGGGTGCTGTTGTCCGGCCCGCAAATACGGTATCTTAGGCAGCAATTTTGTACCTGAACATAATGATGGCACCGAATCGAATATGATTATCAAACCGAAAATTCGTGGCTTTATCTGTACGACCACGCATCCTGTTGGCTGTGAAGCCAATGTCCGTGAACAGATCGCATACACCCAGGCCCAGGGCAAGATCGAAAACGGTCCCAAGCGCGTGCTGGTGATCGGCGCATCCAGTGGTTACGGTCTGTCTTCACGCATTGCCGCCGCTTTCGGCAGCGATGCCGCCACCATCGGTGTCTTCTTCGAAAAACCGGGTACCGAGCGTAAGCCGGGTACGGCTGGCTGGTACAACGCAGCTGCCTTCGACAAGTGCGCCAAGGAAGCGGGCCTGTACGCCAAGAGCCTGAACGGCGATGCCTTCTCCCATGAAGCCAAACAGAAAACCATCGATCTGATCAAGGAAGACCTGGGTCAGGTGGACTTGGTGGTCTACTCGCTGGCCTCCCCGGTGCGCAAAATGCCGGAAACCGGTGAAGTGGTGCGCTCCGCGCTGAAGCCGATCGGCGAGCCCTACCGCTCCACCGCGATCGACACCAACAAGGACGTGATCACCGAAGCCGAGATCGAACCGGCAACGGAAGAAGAAGTGGCCAACACTGTGACCGTCATGGGCGGTGAAGACTGGGAACTCTGGGTCAATGCGCTGGAAGAGGCCGGTGTGCTGGCCGAAGGCTGCAAGACCGTGGCCTACAGCTACATCGGTACCGATATCACCTGGCCGATCTACTGGCACGGTGCGCTGGGCAAGGCCAAGCAGGATCTGGACCGCGCAGCCAGTGAGCTGAACGGCAAGCTGTCCGGTGCCCACAATGGCCAGGCCAACGTGGCAGTACTGAAGTCCGTGGTCACTCAGGCCAGCTCCGCCATTCCGGTGATGCCGCTGTACCTGTCCATGGTGTTCAAGGTGATGCGCGAGCAGGGCATTCACGAGGGTTGCATGGAGCAGGTGCACCGCCTGTTCAAGACGGGTCTGTATGGCACCACTGCCGAGATGGACGATGGCAACCGCTTCCGTATGGACGACTGGGAGCTGCGTGATGATGTGCAGAAAGCCTGCCGTGACCTCTGGCCGCAGGTGACCAGCGAGAACCTGTTCGATGTAACCGACTACCAGCTGTACAAGGACGAGTTCCTGAAGCTGTTCGGTTTCGGTATCGACGGCGTTGACTACGAAGCCGACGTGAACCCGGAAGTGCAGTTCGACGTGATCGATATCTAAGCTCGTTTCACAGCTGATAAGCCCCGCCCGGTGTTTAGCCGCGCGGGGCTTTTTCGTTTAAGGGCGCCCGCGTTGCGCACAGAGCGGTCGTAAGAGGGGATCGGAGCTTTGCGGTAATATGACCCGAAACGGCTTCGGTATGCCTCTTGACGCAACTGACTGGCAAGCCCAGGATGGGCTCCTTTTTGAATAACATTGAGGTGGGTGCAGATCTCATTCCGCTAATCATCCGGATGAACCTCAGTAATATGGTTGGGTGATTAAAGCCGATAATTGGATATTAAAGTGCAGCACTGCTGCGTTAATACATCCGAAAAGGCGACCGATAAGTGAATCAATAATGAAGTAAATAGGGGTTGAACTGAAGGGCAATCCGCAACGGCAGGTGATTGGCGTTTTATAAAATATTGATTCATTATTAAAAAAGCAACAGCTGCTCGGGATAGCATCTTTCTCAATTCAGCCCGCTTTCCAGAGAAACAAAAAACGGACCTCAAGGGTCCGTTTTTAATCGGTTACTAAACTCGAGGTTTAGATCGCGGATATGTTTTCAGCCTGAGGACCTTTCTGGCCATGAGTAACAGAGAACTGAACTTCTTGGCCTTCAGTAAGGGTTTTGAAGCCTGAACCCGAAATCGCACTGAAATGGGCGAAAACGTCCGGACCACCGTTCTTCTGTTCGATAAAGCCGAAGCCTTTAGTTTCGTTGAACCATTTAACGGTGCCAGTAGTAGTAGACATAATAGTATTCTCGTTCAAAAAAATGTTCGAACACTGCAGCAAAATGCTGAACAGGTTCGGATAATGCTCTTAATAATACAAGGACTTATGAAAACAAAACGAGGTACATACGATTAGGCAGGACGTCGAAAAGGCGCATAAATGCAGGTCTTACTCTCAAGCAAATTCATAGTACGCTTATTATTATCCCAGTGATAGCTTTATTTGGTTTTTTTGAATAAAAGACTGTCGTCATTTTTAAAACATAGTCTTTTCAACTGGTTAGGTATCCTACGAACAAGCCCCTCGGCATGAGAAGCTTCGTGCTCTTGAGTGCTGAGCTCCCCCGATGAATTACCATCACTGCTTCACTGACAGTGATTTAACTCGTAAACCGGGGCCAAGAACGCAAGGAAAAGTGTCACGGTCGTATGGAAAAGCTGATTCTCGAGCTCGATTTGAATTAGTGATTGAGCCTCACTACCCAAAGGCAGGTAACGGCCGCAGCCTTTATCAGTCGAGATTGCCCGGATGAACCAAAGCGTCAAGACCAGCGTCGACGAGTGCCTGTGTCAGAAGGGAGCGTATGGCACTGGCCTGCTCCAGTTTCAGCGATTGCCGCAGCAGGGTTCTGGCTCGTTGCCGGCTGAAAGAGTGGATAGCCCACTTGATTCGCGGCAGGTCTCCGGCGCTCAGGCTTAGACTGCTGACACCCATACCGACCAGGAGCAGTGCCACGGCAGGATCGCCGGCCGCCTCGCCGCAGACACTGACCGGGGTGCCGTTTCGCCTGCCGGCCCGGATTATGCGAAGTAATGCCTGAATCACGGCGGGATGCAGTGCATCGAACCAGCGTGCGACACGCTCATTGTTGCGGTCGACCGCAAGCAGGTACTGAATCAGATCATTGGTCCCGACCGAGAGAAAATCCACCCGCCTGGCCAATGCCTCGGCCTGATAGACAGCGGATGGCACCTCAATCATTGCTCCCAGAAGAGGCCTCGTAATACTCAGCCCTTCCTGCTCCAGCTGCTGATAAGCACGTCGTATAAGTATCAAACCCTCGTCCAGGTCTTCGACCCGGCTGATCATCGGTAACAACAGACTCAGGTTGTTCAACCCGCTGCTCGCTCTGAGCATGGCCCGGATCTGGGTCAGAAACATCTCGGGATGATCGAGCGAAATGCGAATGCCGCGCCAGCCGAGGAATGGATTCGTTTCCTGTACCGGGAAGTAGGCCAGCGGCTTGTCGCCGCCAATATCCAGCGTCCGCAGTGTTACGGGGCGAGGATGAAAGGTCTGAAGTACCTTTCGGTAAAGGGTGTACTGCTCCTCTTCAGTGGGGAAGCTGTCGCGTACCATGAAGGGATATTCAGTACGGTAGAGGCCGATGCCTTCGGAACCTGCTGCAAGCGAAGGATTAAGATCAGACAACAGGCCCGCGTTGGTATAGAGCGGGATTCTGAAGCCATCGGGGGTTTGTGCAGTTTGGTCGCGAAGATGACGGAGCCTCTTTGAAAGTCTACGTTCGCGCGCAGCAAGGCTCCGATATTGCCGTTTCAAGCTGACGTCAGGTTCGATGTAAAGCCGTCCCTTATAGCCGTCTACAATCAGCGACTTACCGTGAAGATTGGTGAGAGGGAGAGTGTCGGCAAGACCCATTACTGCCGGGATACCCATGGAGCGCGCAAGAATTGCCAGGTGTGACAGCCTTGAACCGTGTCCCGAGATCACCGCAACCAAGCGCGTGCCCTTAACGGCGGCCAGATCCAGTGGGCTAAGGTCCTCACCGACGAGTATGGTACGTGCGGGATAGTGCTCATCAATCGGTTGAAGCGTTTGCAGCTCGTTGAGCAGGGCGCGACCGATATCGCGAATGTCATCGGCTCTTTCCCTGAAATAGGGATCCTCCATAGCCTCGAAGTAGCGAGCATGCTCCTGGATGCTATCGCGAAGAGCACCGGGTGCCCAGTTGCCGTTACGGATGCCGGCCAGTGTGCTGGTGACCAATTCATCACTGCGGGCAATCATGGCGTAGGCGCGAAACAGAGTCCGGTCTTCCGCCGTTAGCATTCCTCCCTGTTCCTCGGCTATCCGGTCGAGTTCGCCAGCAACCCGGCTGACAGCCGCCTGAAAGACCGCGATTTCGGAGTCGATATCGGTTACATCACGATTCGGAATCTGGGCAAGCTCTGACCTGGCGTAGATGACATGTGCAGTACCGGCGGCGATACCCGGTGCACCGATGACGCCCTCGAAAAAAGGGGCTGCCGGCATGTCGCCGGAAACACGGGCATTGATGCTGCTGCGGGCCTTGGCCAGTTGGATGCCACCTGCGATTTGCGCCGCCAGGGTAGCCAGCGATGCCTGCTCGTATTCGCTGAACTGGGATTGCGCCGTTTGTTGCACAATCAGTACGCCCAACAGCGCTCCCAAATGCATGATGGGGACGCCGAGATACACGTGGCTAGTGGCATCCTGGTGGGCCGGCAATGTCTTGCTATCACGGAGGTTAACCGGTTCTGAACGCTCAGCCACGAGGTTGGCCAGCGTGTCGGCGAATGCGGGTGGGGCGGCATGATCTCCGAGCCCCTCCCAAGCCATCAGTTGCTGCACATCCAGCCGTGCAGGGTCTGACAGATAGAGCAAGCAGATGTCGACGCGGAATAGATCGCGCACGCTTTTGACGATACCTTGCAGGGCGTGGTCGAGGTTTGAGGCAGCCCCGAGGCTTTGGACTATGTCATCCAATCGCGTCGTCAGGGGTGCTGACGGACGCGATGCCGATTCTCGAATCATAGTCTCCTCCAAGGGGGCGAGTTCGATATCAGGTCGAACAGCCTGGAGCGATTCAGCGGCTCAGACAAGGCCGCACGGAGGCAGAGATTCCCGCCGTTGGGGAAATGAGTGGTAAAGCCGTAAAGTCCAGGCCGATGTTCTGTCGCTTCTGTGATCACGGTTCATTTTTCAGTCTATACCTGAGCACCGGACCTGTCATGCTGTGGCTGCGATCCGGGTCGATACGCGTATCTGGACCAAGTGCAGTGCGACGGGCCAGTGCGCAACGTCTTAGCTGCGCTTTGTTCGGGGACGATGCTCATCCTTGGGAAGTGGAAGCAACAGTGCGATACCCGCAGTCGCGGATACGACCGAGGCCAGAAGAATGCCCAGTTTGGCACTGTCAATCTGGCTCAAATCAAAGGCCAAGTTGGCTATGAACAGTGCCATCGTGAAACCAATCCCGGCGAGCAGCCCACCGCCGGCCAGCAGTCTCCAGCTGAGGTCCGGCGGCCGGGTCGCAAGACCGGTGCGCACAGCCAGCCAGCTGAACATCATAATGCCTATGGGTTTGCCGAGCGCAAAGCCGAAAAACACGGCCACACTGATGGAGCCGTCCAATTCGTCGAACGACAATGACAGACCGGCATTGGCTAAAGCAAACAGCGGCAAAATGGCAAAAACGACCCAAGGGTGCAGCGCCATCTCCAGCCTTTCGACCGGTGACAGCGTTTCGCGCGCAGCGATTTCTGCCGTCAGCAATGATTGCCGGTGCCGAGTATCGCCGCTTCCAAGCTCTTCGGCCGGGTGCGCGACGACCTGGCTCAGTATGGCATACAGACGTTCGTCGCTGACCCAGCGGCGTGCCGGCGTCATCAGCCCAAGAATGACACCCGTAATGGTGGCGTGAATACCGGATGCATCCACCAGCAACCAGACTAGAGCGCCCCCGATAAAATAGAGAGGAAAGCCACGAAAACCTAAGCTCGCCATTGCCCGAATAGCCGCAATGCTGACCGCTGCCAGCGCCAGTGCGCCCCAGGAAAGCTCATGGCTGTAGCCAATCGCGACGACAAGAATGGCCCCAATATCGTCGACGATCGCCAATGAAAGCATGAACAGACGCAGGCTTGGAGGAATGCGCGATCCCAGTAGCGCCAGGCAACCGATGACAAAGGCCGTGTCCGTTGCCATCACCGTGCCCCAGCCCGCCACCCCGGGCTGGCCCCATTGCAGCGCAAGGTATAATAATGCCGGCACGAGCATGCCACCTGCGGCAGCCGCGAAGGATAGCGCGGCCATGCGTGGCTTGCTCAACTCGCCCAATACCAGTTCACGTTTGAGCTCCAGCGCGACGAGGAAGAAAAACAGCGTCATCAGGCCGTCGTTGATCCACTCCTTCAGCGATCGCACAAACTCGAATTCACCGAAATGAAGTCCGATTTCGGTCTCCCAGACCTCTAGAAAAGGATGGGCCCAGTCCGAGTTGGACAGAATCAGCGCTGCCGCCGTGAATAGCAGCAGCACGGCACCGCCGGCGGCCTCGATGTGCAGGAAACGGGCGATTGGTGGTATCAGTCGATCGATATAGGCCGAGGGCAGTCGAGTAAACGGCGCCTTAGGCTCTTGGTCATCGGCCATGGGCGGCACTCAAGAAGTACGCGAGGTCGGTGCTGTGTACCAGGGCGCGATTGGGCATGGTTTCACCTCCAATCAATAGGACAAGCCCGATGATCCCCTCCCGTTGTAGATCATCCCAACCTCGGCAGAGGCTCCTCCGCTGATAGGGTCGATTCGAGAGTGTTTGACATAGTACTACTATAGACAATTCCCCGGTCGTGCAGCCGGCCTGGCTGCACGACTGGAATACAACAGCGATGTTGTCGGTCAGCAGTTCGTTTGCAAGAAGCCATGATCACCGGGATGCACAGAATAGACAGCGAAAGGGATATCGGGTTTTGGGCCAGCGAGCTGGCCTGAGTGTGCTATGTTGAAGTGTTGGGTACTGGAGCATTTCGCTTGTAGCACTTCAATAGCAAAACAGAGGTGGAGGTCCTTGCCGTTGTTCGACCACCTATCAACTAATCCATGGGTAGTGATTGCCCGTTTTGGAGTTGATTGTTCTGCTCTGGGCCAACACCGTAAGTACAGTGCTTCAACAGGCGCGCTTCCGATACTGTCGACCTGGACTATTCAGTCCAGGCAAAAGCCGATGGATAGACTGACATAGAGTCATGAGGTCATTCCAACCCTGAAATGTAAATAGTCTAAAAGTGTAGATTCAGGTCTTGGAAGAGTGCACCTATACGGTATCGTTACCCGGACGAACCGAATCGGCACTGAGCAAAATTACCTCAATCTCCTCGGTGATCTCCTCCTTGCGCAGCTGGTTGCTCTTCAGTCGCATCCGGTCGAGGCGGTCCTGCAGATAACGCACGGCGCCGTCGAGGTGCAGCATGCGGTAGTGGTTTTCGGCCTGTAGCGAGCTGCATACCTTTTCGTTCAGGCTGGCCAGCAGATAGTGATCGACCAGTTCGGCGTAGAACGCCCTTGGCGGCAGGTTCAGCAGCGGGGGAGTCAGGTCAGATCGTTCAGTGTTTAAAAGCGTTTGAAAGGGGGGCAGCAGGTATTCGACCCTGACCTGCTCGACGGCCGGGTCGTGGCTGATCATCTTGATGGTCAGGGCGCTCTTTCGTTGTTCCTGGCTGATCCTCTCCAGCAGGTTTAGCAGAAACCCCTGTACCTCATCCTGAACCGAAGGGCCGTCCAGACTGGCCAGCAGGCGTGGGTCATCCTTCAGACGACTGTGCAGTTTGTGGCCGCAGACGATCAGTCGAGCCTGCTCGGCACCCGGCTCATCGGCCAGCTGTTCAAGCAGGCGCCCGTTGAACGCGCCGCTGAAGCCCCGCTCGGAACCCAGCAGCAGGTAGATGGTTGCTTCAGGAGGTGCCCAGGCATGGAAATCGGGATAGAAATGCAGAAAGTCCGCCGCGACCTGTTCCAGCGTATCGACCAGTGCTCGTTGCATGGTCGCGCGCTGCTCCAGTTTACGCACCTCCATGAAGGCCAGCGATTTCATCGACTCCATGATCTCCTGGGCCTCGCTCAGTTGCGTTCGCCGCTGTTCCAGTGCATGCCTGTGTGTCATGAGTCGCTTGCCTCGGCCTGATGGACCCAGTCAGCAACCTGGTGTTGCCACTGCTCGCGTGGGCTATCCAGCTCAAGTTCATCGGCTGATTGCAGCCTCTGTGACAGCTTGAGCAGCAGGGGGCTGATCCGGTCGGGCTCGATCTCATCCAGCATTCCTTCGTTGAATGCGATCATCCAGGCCAGCTGGAACCGGATCGGCTCCGGTGCCAGGCGCTCCTGTTTCAGTATCTCGCGCAACACACGTCCCCGGCGGATTGCCTTTTCCATCGAGGCTTCAAGCCGTGAGCCGAAGCGGGTGAATACTTCCAGCTCGAGAAACTGCAGGTAATCCAGTTTCATGCGGCCGGCTTCATGTTTGATCGCCGGGTGTTGAGCGTTGCCACCAATACGGGAGACCGACTTGCCGATATCGATCGCCGGGCGAAAACCGCCGCTGAACAGGGCTGCATCCAGATAGACCTGACCATCAGTGATCGAGATCAGGTTGGTGGGGATATAGGCCTCTATTTCGCCCTGGTTGGTTTCGACGATCGGCAGTGCGGTCATGCTACCACCGCCCTGGGCTGCACTCAGACAGGTAGCCCGCTCCAGCAGGCGGGCGTGTACCGAGAAGATGTCGCCGGGGTAGGCCTCGCGACCCGGCGGCCGACGCAGCAGCAGCGAGAGTTCACGGTAGGTCTTGGCGTGGGTGGACAGGTCATCGTAAATCACCAGCGTATGGCGTCCCTGATGCATCCAGTATTCAGCCAGTGCACAGCCGGCAAAAGGCGCCAGATGCTGCAGGCCGGGAAGAGCGCTGCCTTCGGCCACGATCACGGTGGTGTAGTCGAGGGCACCGTAACGACGCAGCAGCTCGATGTTGTCGATGACATTGGAGCGGCGCTGACCGATCATCACGTAGATGCAGAGCACATCCTGATCCTTTTGGTAGATAAGGGTGTCCAGTGCCAGCGAGCTGCGTCCCAGCCCTTCGTCGCCGATCAGCAACTGACGTTGGCCACGGCCGATCGGGATCAGGGTGTCGATGATGCGGTTGCCGGTGTAGAGCGGGTGATGCACAAAGTCGCGGGCGGTGATCGTAGCGGATGGACATTCCAGAGGCTGCCAAAGCTCGGCTTCCGGCACCTCTTCGCCGTCCAGTGGCAGGCCCAGCGGATCAATCACTCGCCCGACCATTGCCGGGCCAACCGGGAGGCTCAGCTTGAGATTGGCCAGGCTGACTTCGGTGCCGGCGGTGAGTCGTTCGGTGGCATGCAGCAGGATGGCGCCGATCAGTTTCTGGTTGAGGTCGAACACAAGTGCCTGGCTGCCGTCGGCAAAGCTAAGCAGGTCGTCAATGGCGGCGGTGGGCAGGCCCGAGATCCAGGCGATGCCATCACCAACGGAGACTACTTGGCCGCACTCGGTGATACGCGGTTGCAACTGATGGTGGTCGAGCCACTGTGCCTGGCGCTGCAGCAGGCTTGTGGCATCGCGTTTCAGGTCACTGCTCATGGGCAAACTCCGCCAGGCTGATCAGCTCGTCCTGCAGGCTTGCCTGCATCACCCAGGGCCCTAGGGTGATCCTGATCCCCGCAATAAGGTCTGGATTTCGCTCGAAGCGGCAGCTGACCGGGTGTTGCAGCAGGGTTTGCAGGGCCTTTTCAATGTTCTCATGTTGTGTCGGCTGAAGTTCGAAGGCCGTGGTGATGCCGGGACGAAGATCCTCTTCTGCCACCTGCTGGCGCATCTCCAGCAGCTGTTCTTCGGGGAGCTTGGGCAGGCCGTCGAGCAACAGTTCGATCAACCGGGCTTCCAGGTTGGCATCGGCGCAGCTGGACAGAATTCGGCCCGCAAAGCGGGCTCCCTGTTGCAGGGCCTGACGCTCCAACTGGTGACTCTGGGTCTGGCGATGGCGTTGCTGCAGTACCTCGTCGCGCTGGCGTTCCAGCTCCAGTTGCTGTCGCAAAGCCTGTTCCTTGCGGCTGCGCTCCACGGCCAGTTCCTGCTGCAGTTGCTCATGGGCCAGCTGACGCTCCTGCTCCCACTCATGGAGCCGGTTGTCGAGCTGTGCCTGTTGCGCTTCGGCCTGCTGCTCACGCTCGGCGGCTTCTGCCAGCCGGTCGGTGACCTCTTGCTGGCGTCGTGAAATAACGGACTGCAGTGGTTTGTAGAGGAAATGCGCCAGCAGCCAGACCAGCACGGCGAAGTTGAGCATCTCCAGCAGAAAGGTGGACCAGTTCAGTTCCATGGCAGCCTCAACTCGGTCAGGACGCGGTCAGCAACAGATATTCGAGCAGTGGGTTGCGGAACAGGATGATCAGCACCACGACCAGCACATAGATCGCCAGTGACTCGATCATTGCAAGCCCGATGAACAGGGTACGCATGATTGATTTCTCGGCTTCGGGCTGGCGTGCCAGGGCATCGAGGGCACTGCTGATGGCGCGCCCCATGGCCAGGGCCGGCCCAAGTACCCCAATGCCGATGGCCAGGGCGGTGAACACGGTAGAGGCGATCGTGAACCAGGTGATGTCATTCACGGGAGGGATCCTTCTGCTGTTGATGGTGTTTTTGGCGCAGTTGCTGGGTTTGCATGCCGCCGGCCACGTAGATCAGGGCCAGCATGCCGAAAATGTAGGCCTGCACCAGAGCTTCAATAATGTGCAGCATTAGCAAGGGAATGGGGGCCAGGAAACCAGCGACGATCAGAATCAGCAGCGCCGCCATCTCAAGGCTCATGATGTTGCCGAACAGACGCACGGCCAGAGCGATGGTGCGGGAGATCTCGCTGATGATATGGAACGGCAACAGGAAGGGTGTGGGGCTCAGGTAGTGCCACAGATATTGCTTCAGTCCCTGGTCGCGGACGCCGTACCAGTGCACTGACAGGAACACGATGATCGCCAGCGAGGAGGTGACGGACAGGTCACGAGTTGGCGAATGCAGGCCGGGGATCAGACCGACCAGGTTGGCGACCACCAGAAAAATCCACAGGGTGGCAATAAACGGAAACAGCAACTGTACATGGTTGGGGGCGACGGCGCGAATAGCATCCTCAATCGCGATGCAGACGCCTTCCGCCAAGACCTGAATCCGGCCCGGTTTCTCCTGCTGCAGGTGGTGGCTGAGCCAGTAACTGGCGCCAACCAGCAGGGTCAGGATGCCCCAGGTGGTCAGCACTGTATTGCTGATCTCCACCGGACCCAGCTGGAATACCACCTGCGCAAACATCTCGCCGTCAGTCATTGCCGCTGCCCTTGATGGTCAGATAGATGTTGAAGCCGCCGCACACCAGCCCGATCAGGATCAGGCTGATCGTCCAGCGGGTCGAATAGCCGCTGGAAAGACTGTCCAGCCAGCGCCCGAGGTAGGCACCGGCGACGACCGGAATTACCAGCACCAGTCCAAGCCGGCCGATGAAGAATGTTTGTGCCAGTAGCGTGGGGCGCTCGCGTTCCGCCTTTTTCAATCGCCGTGCCTGCTGTTCGACCTGCTTGCGCAGCTGGTTGTCATCACGGGTAGCCACCTTCAGTTGACCTCCCGGCCCTGACGGCCCAGTTCCCAGAGACGGCGCAGAATCTTGTCCTCCATCTGCCGGACGCTGTTTTTCAGCGAGCGCATGCGCTCCTCTTCCGCCACCAGCTGCTGCTGGAGCAGGACAGAGATGTGCTCATAATCCGTGTCGATCAGGTAACGTCGAGTGCAGATCTGTAACTGGTTGTCGACGAAGTAGAGCAGTGCGCCCGGTACCGCCAGGTATTGCCAGGGATCGCTGCCGCAGCGGAAGCGGGCCAGGCCGAATACAAGTGACGTCATCAGACGCGGGTGTCCGGCCAGAATACCGAAACTGCCGGAGCCGTCTTCCCCGACGAAGGAGGTGACCCCCTCTATCCTGTGCTGTTGATCAGCCGCCAGCAGTTGCAGAGTGAACGCATTCATTTGCCGGGCACCTGCATGCTGCCGCGCATGTAACACTGCTGCTCGGGGATGTCGTCGTACTGGCCCAGCAGAAAGGCTTCGCAGTCGTCGAGCGTGGTTTTCAGCGGAACGCTAACACCGGCAACGCCGGTATGAGAGGCAGTCACCCGAAACGGCTGGGTCAGATAGCGCTGCAGCTTGCGTGCTCGTTGCACGATGCGCCGGTCCTCCGCCGACAGCTCCTCAAGTCCCAGCATGGCGATAATATCTTCCAGCTCATGGTAACGGGCCAGGTGTTCGCGTACGCCTTCAGCCACGACGTAGTGGCGGTCGCCCAGGGTATGACGATCCATCAGGCGGCTGGTTGACTGCAGTGGCTCCACGGCCGGGTAGATCCCCTTGCCGGCCTGGGAACGGGACAGTACCACGGTGGAGTCCAGGTGGCTGAGGATGGCGTTCACCGCAGGATCGCCCATGTCATCGGCCGGCACGTATACGGCCTGCACCGAGGTGATGGCTCCGTCGCGGGTCGAGAGAATGCGGTCCTGGAGTTCGGCGACTTCGGTGATCAGGGTCGGCTGATAACCAACGGTGGCAGGCATGCGGCCAAGCAGGCTGGAGATCTCACT
Source organism: Marinobacterium maritimum (assembly GCF_039523155.1). Taxonomy (NCBI): domain Bacteria; kingdom Pseudomonadati; phylum Pseudomonadota; class Gammaproteobacteria; order Oceanospirillales; family Oceanospirillaceae; genus Marinobacterium; species Marinobacterium maritimum. The sequence continues at coordinate 542,579 of NZ_BAAAET010000001.1, forward strand.
GCCGGCCTGGACGAAGCGGAAGACGTTGTCCATAACGAACAGTACTTCCTTGCTCAGGGTGTCACGCAGGTACTCCGCGTAGGTTAATGCCGCCAGGCCGATGCGAAAGCGCACCCCGGGTGATTCGTCCATCTGGCCAAACATCATCAGGGTGCGGTCCATAACGCCGGCGGTTTGCATCTCGTGCCAGAGTTCGTGTGCCTCACGGATACGCTCGCCGACACCGGCAAACACCGAGGCTCCCTTGTGCAGGGTAGCGACCGCGTGCATGAACTCCATTACCAACACGGTCTTGCCGACGCCTGCGCCACCGAAGAGACCGGTTTTGCCGCCGCGAATGAACGGGCAGAGCAGATCGATTACCTTGATACCGGTTGCCAGCAGGTTGCCACTGCCGACCGCTTCAAACAGTGACGGGGGCGGCGTATGGATGTTGCGCCATTGCTCGGTACTCAGTGGTGGCAGGTCATCCAGTGGTTCGCCGAAGATGTTGAGCAGTCGCCCCAGGCAGTCGGGCGTAACCGGGACATGCAGTGGAGCACCGGTGTCATACACTGCCAGGCCGCGGTGAAGACCGGCGGTGCGGTGCAGGGTGATGGCGCGCACATGCTGTGTGTCCAGATGCTGATGCACTTCGAACAGGTAGGCTTCGTGGTCGAAGCGGGCGCAGAGTGCCTGGCGTAACGGGGGCAGTTGATCGCAACGAATCACCACCACTGGGCCGTGAACCTCGGCGATACTGCCGATGGGGGCGGTAGTGGAAACGACTGCGCCTGGTGCCGGATTAGCTGTGTCCTGGATAGCCTGCATCGCACTGTTTCTCCAAACTTCAATTCAGCATAGAACATCCGTGGAGGCTGGGCGGGGGCAGTAAAGTTGTCGGGGTGACAATTAGAGGGTGTCGCTCCGGGCGAAAATAACCATAATAGAGTCCGCTTTATGCATAAACTGAATAAGGAGTTTTAGAAGTGCTTAAGCAACTGCCCCCATTGGTTCTGAGTTCTTTGATTGCGTTGCCTGCTTTGGCGGCACAAAACGATGTCAGAGGATCTGCAGACCACTCGCTGATCTCCCGCTTTCCCGATACCTACATCCAAAGCTATTACGCCAGTGAATATGATGAATTCCTGGTAGCGACAGGACCACGCGAGTCCGGTGCGGAATTGCCACCGGTATTGCGACTCGAAGGCAAGGTCACGTCGCTGGGCTATGAAGCCAATGATCGCAAGTTTTCAGCTCTGCAAATCTTCCGGAATTATGAAAAAGCTTTTGCCAAGGCCGGTTTTACACCGATTTTCACCTGTCGCAATGATGATGAGTGTGGCGGGAAATTCGTAAATAAACTCTATTGGTATGGAAATCCTGCACGTCAAGGGCGCGATAAGGGTCTGGATGCGCCCAACCTTCATGGCACCCGACACCAGTATTTTTACTGGTCAGGCAAGGCGGATGTTCAGGGTAAGGAAGTCTATGCTTCGCTGCTGGTCGCCCAGACCAGCGGAGGCAGATTCCCGACCCGAGCAATCCTGGATCTGGGAGAGATCGAATCTCTCAATGATGAGCGTATCAGTATCAACCTCGACGGTATGAGCAAGGCGATAGCCGAAACCGGCAAGGTAGAACTGGACGGTGTGCTCTTCGACACCGCCAAGGCGACCCTGAAGGCAGAATCTGCTGACGTAGTGGCTACTATCGCCGACTACCTGAAGCAGAACCCTGCACAGTCGTTTTATGTGGTGGGCCATACCGATAGTCAGGGTGACTTCAACTTCAATATGAAGCTCAGCGAAGGTCGTGCCACAACGGTGGCCAGTACCCTGGTTAACGAACACGGGGTCGACCCCAAGCGCCTGGTGCCGGTGGGTGTTGGTCCAGTGAGTCCGGTGCAGAGCAATGCGACCGATGCGGGTCGCAGTGAGAATCGCCGGGTTGAACTGGTGCTGGCGGACTGATCTCAATACTCTGGTCTGTCTGATGATGCTCGGGGTATTTTCCGAGCATCATCAAATACACTGACCGAACACCTAAAGCCAGGCGGCCAAGTGCTGGGCCAGCAGCATTAACTCGGCGACTTCGTTATTTATTCAGTTACATGATCCATGTCGCTATCCAGTATCAGGTGTGCGTCATCCGTATCCTGATGCGCATGCGCGTGGATTTCTTCGGCATTGCCAGCCGTCAGCAGGATTCGACTGAGAATCGCATTTTCGGATTCATCCTTGCGCTGCCGCCTGGCAACAATGGCCGCGTAAACGTCATTGGACACGGTAATGGTTCGGGACATGAGTAAACCTCCTGACTCATCGTTTTCCGGGCTGTTGAACGAAGTATGGTGTATGGCGTCCAGAATTCCAGATCTGTACTGCGCTGATTCGCGCCCTCTTGGAATCGGTTCCTCCGCTAATGTTGATTCACAGAAAAGGCACTGGCTAACCGTTAAGGCTATCGGCGGTGGAGCGGAAAAGAAGCCTGGAATCTGACAGGCGGCGGTAGAGCACAACGTTTTTACGATGAGGAAACCACTCGACCATGACAATGGCTAACGATTCCCATAGTGATACCCATGCGGCAATAGTGAGTCCTTCGGCAAAAACATCAGCGATTATGGACGGCTCTGCTTCCAGGTGAAGGTTGAGCCAAACAGAGGTGACAAGGATGCAGAGTCCGGTGACGAAAAGAATCAGCGAGCGCCGGAACAGTTGCAGGATGTTGTGGAGCTCGCTGTCGGCAAGGTAGGCAAAGTAGGTGTTCAGGCTGTGCTGGATGCGCGTGCAACCAGGCTCGTTTGGAGGATAATCGAAGGTGAAACGGATCAGGAAGGAAGCCTGGCCAAGTTCACGAGCACATTCGATCAGGTAGTCCGCCAGGTTCTCATCGAGGTCCCGGCGAATGTAGGGGGCGCTTTTGTCGAAGTCGTTGTACAACACTTCGATACGTGCGGCTGCAACATCAATAATGATGTTGCCAGCGGAGTCTTGTTCATAGCGATCAAGGATGCCTGGTCTCAAAGCCTGTCTCCCTCACCAAGGGCAGAGGCAATGGTAAGGCCTTGTAGCCTCGGGAACAGTCAGGACGTCGCGTTGCCGTTGGCCGGAAGAAGGGGGGCGAGACCCGGATCCATAAAGCGACGTTTTGCCTCTGCCGACATGATTCGCTTTTCACTATAGTGTGTGTTCAGCAGGGCTAAATCCAGAAGTTGCTGGTTTTGCATATGCATTCTTCGAAATAGGCTATGCGGTGATGACGAACCTCCTCAGCGAAGGGCAGTCACTTCCACCACACGAATGGCGCCATTTTCCAGGTTGAGGACCAGGTTCTCGCCCATGGCTTTGAAGCGCTTGCCCAGTACCAGGGCCGGTGACAGAGGAGCTTTGGCCGGGGTGCCCGCTTGCTCCTTGTTCAGCTGACGGCGACGCCAGGCGAGGGCGTCGTCACTCCAGTCCTCAATCTCGATGGAACCGAAACCGGCTTCCTGCAGCCGAGCCGCCAGAACCTGCTGGCTCAGCAGGTGGGAGTGCCTGGCATCTTCTGCCCAGGGAACGGGAAAACGCATGGCGCCGGCGTTGGGGCCCAGTACCACCTCATGCATGATCAGCTGTCCGCCAGGCTTGAGCACGCGTCGGCATTCCCGCAATACCTGACGGTCGTCGGGCATGTTCAGAAAGCTGTGCTGAAACAGCACCAGATCGATGCTGCTGTCGGCAAAGGGCAGATGGTGAGCATCGCCCGTCAGAATCACATTGCCCACCGGTTCTGAGAAACAGTTGTTCAGCCCCTGGTTGAGCCGGTTCAGGTCGTGGGTGATATCCAGCCCGATCATGCGGATACCCAGTGTAGCGGCCTGACGCATAAGGCCACCGGCACCCGCACCGATATCCAGTACCTGCATATGGCGACTCGGATCCAGATGGCGTAACAGGCGTTCGGAGGCCTTGATGCCGCCGATGTGCAGCTGGTCCAGCGGCGCCAGTTGATAAAGGCCGGCGCCGTCGGGGTAATGTTGCTGAACCCGTGAGATAACTGCGTCGGTATCGAGCTGTTGTTCGTAGTGCTGGTGGATATTCATAAGCAAAAACGCCGGCACGAGGCCGGCGTTGCAGGCTCCTTTACTCAGGCTGGATCAGTCGTCCAGACCCAGTTCTTCGATGGAGATTTCACGCATTTTAAACTTCTGAATCTTGCCGGTCACCGTCATCGGGAAGGCGTCGACAAACTTGAAGTAGCGCGGAATCTTGAAGTGCGTGATCTTGCCTTTGCAGAACTCGCGCAGGTCGTCACCGGTCACATCATCGGCTTCCGGATGCAGCTTGATCCACGCGATCAGCTCCTCGCCATACTTTTTGTCCGGCACACCGGTCACCTGAACTTCGGACACCGCCGGGTGGGTGTAGAGGAACTCTTCGATCTCTTTCGGGTAGACGTTTTCGCCACCGCGAATGACCATGTCCTTGATGCGGCCGACGATCTGGATGTAGCCCTCGTCATCCATGGTGGCCAGGTCACCAGTGTGCATCCAGCCGGCTTCATCGATCGCTTCTTCGGTGGCTTTCTCGTTGTTCCAGTACTTCAGCATCACGCTGTAGCCGCGGGTGCAGAGTTCACCGATTTCACCGCGCGGTACGATTCGGCCGGTACCAGGATCGACGATCTTGCTCTCCAGGTGTGGCTGGGTGCGGCCCACGGTGGAAACGCGCTTTTCGATGCTGTCGTTGGCACCGGTCTGGGTGGAAACCGGGCTGGTTTCGGTCATGCCGTAGGCGATCTGAACCTCTTTCATGTTCATCTTGTTGATCACCTGCTTCATCACCTCGGTGGGGCAGATGGAGCCCGCCATGATGCCGGTACGCAGGGTGGAGAGGTCGAAGCTGTCGAATTCCGGGTGATCCAGCTCGGCGATGAACATGGTCGGTACGCCGTAGAGGGCGGTAGCCTTCTGTGAGTGAACGGCCTTGAGTACGGCGGTCGGCTCGAAACCCTCATCCGGGTAGATCATGGTGGCGCCATGGGTGATGCAGCCAAGGTTACCCATCACCATGCCAAAGCAGTGGTACAGCGGCACCGGGATGACCAGGCGGTCTTCACTGGTAAAGCCCATGCTTTCTGCAACGAAGAAGCCATTGTTGAGGATGTTGTTGTGTGACAGGGTGGCCCCTTTGGGGAAGCCGGTAGTGCCCGACGTGTACTGGATATTGATTGGCTCGTCGAACTGCAGGGTGGCTTGCAGATCGGCCAGATCCTGTTCGCTGACCTGTCCTGCCTGCTCCATCATGTCGGCCCAACGCCACATGCCGGCGTGTTTCTCGCTGGACAGGTTGATGACGCACTCCAGCTCCGGCAGTTTTTGTGACTTGAGTTTACCTTCTGCACTGGCTTTCAGCTCTGGTGCCAGTTCGTAGAGCATGCCGCGGTAATCAGAGGTCTTGAAGCTGTCGGCGGTGATCAGGAAACGGGCGCCTGACTGGTTCAGGGCGTATTCCAGTTCGTGGGTACGATAGGCCGGGTTGATGTTGACCAGGATGGCACCGATCTTGGCGGTGGCGAACTGGGACACGGTCCACTCGGAGCAGTTCGGCGACCAGACGCCGACGCGGTCACCCTTGCGCACGCCCAACGCCATCAGCGCACGGGCACACTGGTTGACCTGCTGCTGCAGCTCACGGTAGGTCCAGTGAATGTTCTGGTGCAGCACGATCAGGGCATCGTTGTCTGCATGCTGGTTGGCGATCTCGTCGAACTTGTCGCCGATGGTCATGCCGAGAAGCGGTTTGTCGGCGGTGCTGCTGGTGTAGCTAGGAAAAGATTTGCTCATCGTTATGACTCCGATTTTTTGTTGTTATCCGGTCAGATGAAAGGCTGCTCAGCTAACCTTAACGAAAACGTCCGTGGTATTCGGGGTTCGGTTGCATATCGACCGCGCTGGCCACGCGGTTGGTCATGTTGTAGAAGCCGGCAATGTTGGCAATATCCCAGATGCCTCGCTCGCTGAAGCCGACATCGCGCAGGCTCTGGCGGTCGTCTTCGCTGATTTTGGCCGGGCTGACGGTCAGTTTATGGGCGAAATCGAGCATGGCGCGCTGGCGCGGGTCCAGTTCAGCGACGCGATAGTTCATCACCATCAGTTCGCCCAGTGCCGGGTCTTCGGAATATTCACGCACGGCGGCACCGTGCGCAGTGAGGCAGTAGTAGCAGTGGTTTTCAGATGACACGACGACCGCGATCATCTCTCGCTCCAGTGGGGTCAGTTCGCTTTCACCGAACATCAGTTCGTTATAGAAGCGGGTGAACACCTCGAACTGCGCCATGTTCTGGCTGTATGCCTTGAGTACGTTGGGAACCAGGCCCAGTTTCTCGTCACACTTGCCGAAGTATTTCTGCACATCGGCAGGCAGTTGATGGCGCTCGGGAATCGGTAGCTCCAGAGCAGTAACATGATCGGGCTGTGACATCCTTAATACCCTTTTTATCGTTATTTTGTATTAACGCGGGCGCGGCAGCTCAACGGCGGCATTCACCCAGTGCCAGTGCGACCTTGGAGCCGTTGTGGCGGCCCAGCTCGCGGGTGATCCAGTGGCCGGTATCAACGACTGCCTGCAGGTCGATACCGGTCTCGATGCCCAAGCCCTGCAGCAGGTAGAGCACGTCCTCCGTGGCAACGTTGCCGGAGGCGCCCTTGGCATAGGGGCAGCCACCCAGGCCGGCGGTGGAGCTGTCGATCACCGCGATCCCTTCCTCAAGTACGGCGTAGAGGTTCGCCAGCGCCTGACCATAGGTATCATGGAAGTGCGCCGCCAGTCGATCCATCGCGACCTCTTTTGCGACGACTTCCAGCATCTTTTTCGCCTTCAGTGGGGTACCGGTGCCGATAGTGTCGCCCAGCGACACCTCGTAGCAGCCCATGTCGATCAGTTCACGGCTGACCGCGGCGACCTGGGCCGGATCAATCTCACCCTGGTAGGGGCAGCCCAGCACGGTGGAGACATACCCACGCACACGAATACCGGCATCTCGAGCCTGTTCGATCAGCGGTACGAATCGTTCCAGGCTTTCGGCGATGCTGCAGTTGATGTTCTTCTGCGTGAACGCCTCGGATGCCGCGCTGAACACGGCGACCTCCGATGCCTTGGCAGCGATGGCCCCCTCCAGCCCTTTCACGTTCGGTGTCAGGGCGGAGTAGGTGACACCGGCGCGGCGGTCGATGCCGGCCATGACGGCTGTGGCATCGCCCATCTGCGGCACCCATTTGGGCGAGACGAAGCTGGCCGCTTCGATATGGCGGACGCCCGCTTCCGCCAGGCGGTTGATCAACGTCACCTTGGTCTCGGTGGGGATGATCGGCCCTGGCTCGTTCTGCAGGCCATCGCGTGGACCGACCTCGACGATCCGTACCTGTTGCGGAAAAGCCATCAGGCGGCCTCCTCTGAGTCCATTTCGATGGCGATCAGCTCGGCGCCTTCAGAGACCAGATCACCTTCGGCGAAGAATATCTCGCTCACGGTACCGGCGGCCGGTGCCTTGATGGAGTGTTCCATCTTCATCGCTTCCATGATTACCAGTGTCTGACCTGCCTCAACCACGTCGCCGGCCTTAACCAGTACCGCCACAACAGAACCGTTCATCGGGGCCTGCAGGCCGCCTTCGCTGGCTTGGTCTTCCAGACCATACTGCTCACGGTGCTGGGCACAGTGGAAGGTCTCGCCTTCATGGAACAGCACGACCTGGTCCTGATGCAGATCGCCACAGATGCTGAAGCGGTGGCCGTTGACAGTGGCCTGCAGCCGGTCGTCTTCGAGCTTGGCGCGGACGTCATAGCAGCTGTCGCCGATACGGATCTCGTAGTGATCGTCCTGCTCCAGAATGCTGAGCTGATGCTGTACATCGTCGCTGAGCAAGGTCATCGGACGGGCGTACTGAGAGTTCAGACGCCAGCTGTTCTGGCGGGCGAACGGTGAGAAGGGGTCTGCCGGCAACGTCTGTTCAGCCTTGCTGCGCAGCAGGAAGAAGCAGGCGCTCAGCACCAGCCCCAGATTCTCGTCCAGCTGGGCCGGCGGGAACAGCAGGTCTTCATGCTTGCCGATGAAACCGGTGTCCAGCTCCTCGTTCCGGAAGGGCGCTGCATCAGCCAGTGCATGCAGGAAGCGGATGTTGGTCTTCACGCCGCTGATGCGGTATTCCTCGAGTGCCTGCACCATGCGGTTGATGGCACGTTCGCGGTTGTCGTCCCAGACGATCAGCTTGGCGATCATCGGATCGTAGTGGATGCTGACTTCGTCACCTTCCACCACGCCGGTGTCGACACGGACATGGGCATTTTCGTCCGGGGTACGCAGGTAGCGCAGGGTGCCGGTGGCCGGCAGGAAGTCGTTGTCCGGATCTTCAGCATAGATACGGGCTTCCAGTGCATGACCACGCAGGCGGATCTGATCCTGTTGCAGCGGCAGGGCCTCACCGTTGGCGATGCGCAGCTGCCACTCGACCAGGTCCTGACCGGTGATCATCTCGGTGACCGGGTGTTCCACCTGTAGACGGGTGTTCATCTCCATGAAGTAGAAAGAACCATCCACGTCGTAGAGGAATTCGACGGTGCCGGCACCGACATAGTCGATCGCCTGGGCAGCACGTACGGCGGCTTCACCCATGGCCTTGCGGGTTTCGTCGCTCAGGCCCGGCGCCGGGGCTTCCTCGATCACCTTCTGGTGACGGCGCTGTACAGAGCAGTCACGTTCGGCCAGATAAACACCGTTACCCATGTTGTCACAGAAGACCTGAATCTCCACATGACGCGGCTGGGTCAGATATTTCTCGATCAGCATATCCGGGTTGCCGAAAGCGTTTTTGGCTTCGCGCTGGGCGGCGGCCAGTGCCTCGTCAAACTCGGACATCGCTTCCACGACACGCATACCCTTGCCGCCACCACCGGCGACCGCTTTCAGCAGCAGCGGGAAGCCACATTTCTCGGCCTCGGCACGCAGCAGTTCAGGGGACTGGTCGTCGCCGTGGTAACCCGGTACCAGCGGCACGCCGGCATCCTGCATGATCGCCTTGGCGGCGGACTTGGAACCCATGGAGGCAATGGCCGAGGCGGGCGGGCCGATGAATACGATGTCGTTGGCTTCACAGGCCTTGGCGAAATCGGTGTTCTCGGACAGGAAGCCGTAACCCGGGTGAATCGCCTGAGCACCACTGGCTTTGGCCACTTCGATGATCTTGTCGGCACGCAGGTAGCTTTCGCTGCTGGCGGCAGGGCCCAGCAGGAAGGCTTCATCGGCCATCGCCACGTGACGGGCGTGGCGGTCTGCTTCGGAATACACCGCGACGCAACGGATACCCAGACGGTGGGCAGTCTGGATCACTCGGCAGGCGATCTCGCCACGGTTCGCAATAAGGATTTTATTAAACATGGGAGGTCTCCGTGTCGAGATCGCCTGCATGCGCTGCGCGCATCGGCATGCAATTTGGCTTCGCCGCCAGTTGCTGATGCAACTGGTCGCCACGGTTCGCAATAAGGATTTTATTAAACATGGCAAATTATTCCTCGATCCAGTTCGGTGTGCGCTTGCCCAGAAAGGCGCTGAGCCCTTCCTGACCTTCTTCGCTGACACGGATATCCGCTATGCGGCGGGCCGTGTCATCAATGACCGACTGTTCAATGGGTTTCTGGCTGACGGCAAAAATGAGCTCTTTGGCGGCGTTCATCGCCTGAGGGCTGTTGCGGCGCAGCGTATTGATGAAACGCTTGCAGGCTTCATCGAGCAGGTCGGCGTCCGGTACCACTTCGTGCACCAGACCGGCGTCAGCGGCGATCTTGGCGCTGAACGGCTCGGCGGTCAGGAAGTAGCGGCGTGACAGGCGTTCTCCCAGGGCGCGGACCACGTAGGGGCTGATCACGGCCGGAATCAGGCCGATCTTCACTTCGCTCAGGCAGAACTGGCTCTGTTCGGTGGCAATGACGATATCGCAGCAGGCGGCGAGGCCAACGGCGCCACCGTAGGCGGCACCCTGTACCAGTCCGATGGTCGGTTTGCTGTGGTTGTTCAGTACTTCCATCAGACGGGCCAGCTGACCGGCATCTTCAAGGTTTTCCTGATGGCTGTTCTGCGCCATCCGCTTCATCCAGCCAAGGTCAGCCCCGGCAGAGAAGTTGCGACCGTTGGAGCGCAATACCAGAACACGCACGTCCGGGTTGCGGTCGGTGGCTTCCAGGGCCTCGATCAGTGCTGCGATGATGCTGTCGTCAAAGGCGTTGTGGACCTCCGGCCGGTTCAGCGTCAGCGTGGCGACGCCTTCGGCGGAGATCTCCAGCAGCACGGTGTTATTGTTATTTTCCATAGCGCTTTCCTTATACCTGTCTTTGCAAACGCTGGCTTACATGCGGAAGACGCCGAAGCGGGTCTCGTCGATCGGTTTGTTCAGAGCAGCTGATAGCCCCATGCCGATGACATCGCGGGTCTGGGCAGGGTCGATGACGCCGTCATCCCAGAGGCGGGCACTGGCGTAGTACGGGTGACCCTGATGTTCATAGGTGTCGATGATCGGCTGTTTGAAGGCTTTCTCTTCGTCGGCCGGCCATTCTTCACCGGCACGTTCCATACCGTCACGCTTGACGGTCGCCAGTACGCCGGCGGCCTGTTCGCCACCCATGACAGAGATGCGAGCGTTGGGCCACATCCACAGGAAGTTGGGGCTGTAGGCGCGACCACACATGCCGTAGTTGCCGGCGCCGAAGCTGCCACCGATCAGGACGGTCAGTTTGGGCACATTGGCACAGGCAACGGCGGTTACCATCTTGGCGCCGTGCTTGGCGATACCTTCGGACTCGGCCTTCTGGCCCACCATGAAGCCGGTGATGTTCTGCAGGAACAGCAGCGGGATCTTGCGCTGGCAGCACAGCTCGATGAAGTGGGCGCCTTTTTGTGCGGAGTCCGCAAACAGAATGCCGTTGTTGGCGACGATGCCGACCGGGTAGCCATGGATATGGGCAAAGCCGGTGACCAGCGTGGTGCCGTAATACTTCTTGAATTCGTCGAATTCAGAGCCGTCGACGATACGGGCAATGACTTCACGTACATCGAACGGCTTGCGCAGATCGGTACCGACAATGCCGTATAGCTCGTCGGCAGAGTAGAGTGGGGCTTCCGGCTTGCGCAGGTTGAGATCGTTCAGCTGCTTGCGATGGTTCAGGTTTTTCACGCAGTCGCGGGCGATCTGCAGAGCATGCTGGTCGTTCTCGGCATAATGGTCCGCCACGCCGGACACCTTGCAGTGCACATCGGCGCCACCCAGATCTTCGGCGCTGACCACTTCACCGGTGGCGGCTTTTACCAGCGGCGGACCGGCCAGGAAGATGGTGCCCTGGTTGCGTACGATGATCGATTCGTCGGCCATGGCTGGAACGTAAGCACCGCCAGCCGTACACAGACCCATGACCACGGCAATCTGTGGAATGCCCTTGGATGACATGCGCGCCTGGTTGAAGAAGATGCGACCGAAGTGGTCACGATCCGGGAAGACATCATCCTGGCGTGGCAGGTTGGCACCACCGGAATCTACCAGATAGATGCAGGGCAGGTGGTTCTGCTCGGCGATCTCCTGGGCACGCAGGTGCTTCTTCACGGTGATCGGATAGTAGGAGCCGCCTTTTACGGTGGCATCGTTGGCCACGATCATGCACTCAACGCCGTTGACGCGGCCAATACCGGTGATAATACCGGCAGCGGGTACATCCTCGCCGTACACGTTATAAGCAGCCATCTGAGACAGCTCGAGGAAGGGAGAACCTTCATCGATCAGGGCGTTGATACGCTCGCGCGGCAGCAGCTTGCCACGAGACAGGTGGCGTTCCTGATACTTGGGGCCACCGCCTTGCTCAATCTGGGCGACCTTGTCACGCAGGTCACCGACGGCGGCTTCCATGGCGTCCTGGTTGGCACGGAACTCGTCCGAGCGCGGATTTACTTTGCTATGCAGTTGAGTCATCGAAGGGCTCCTCGCTGCGCCGGGCAGCAGTACTGCCCGGGAACGTTCAATTATTCTTATTTGTTGAGGAACAGCTCGCGGCCGATCAGCATGCGGCGGATCTCAGAGGTGCCGGCGCCGATTTCGTACAGCTTGGCATCACGCAGCAGTCGACCGGTGGGGAATTCGTTGATGTAGCCGTTACCGCCGAGCAGCTGGATCGCATCCAGCGCGATCTTGGTTGCCATTTCGGCGGAGTAGAGGATAGCTCCGGCAGCATCCTTACGGCTGGTTTCACCGCGGTCTGCGGCCATGGCAGCCATGTAGACGTAGGACTTGGCAGCGTTCATCTGGGTGTACATGTCGGCAACCTTGCCCTGTACCAATTCGAACTCACCAATGGACTGACCGAACTGCTTACGGTCGCGAATATAAGGAACAACAATATCCATCGCCGCCTGCATGATGCCCAGCGGGCCGCCTGACAGCACCAGACGCTCGTAGTCGAGACCGCTCATCAGGACTTTCACACCACCGTTCAGTTCGCCGAGGATGTTCTCCTTGGGCACCTTGGCGTCCTGGAACACCAGCTCACAGGTGTTGGAGCCGCGCATGCCCAGCTTGTCCAGTTTCTGTGCCTGAGTGAAGCCTTCGGTATCGCGTTCGACGATGAAAGCGGTGATGCCTTTCGGGCCAGCAGCCGGTTCGGTCTTGGCGTAGATGACATAGACATTGGCGTCAGGACCGTTGGTGATCCACATCTTGTTGCCGTTCAACACATAGTGGTCGCCGGCATCGCGTGCGGTCAGCTTCATGGAAACAACGTCGGAACCGGCATTGGGTTCGGACATCGCCAGTGCACCGATATGTTCGCCGCTGATCAGCTTGGGCAGGTACTTGGCGCGCTGTTCGTCATTACCGTTGCGGTGAATCTGGTTCACACAGAGGTTGGAATGGGCGCCGTAGGACAGACCCACGGAAGCAGAAGCACGGCTGATCTCTTCCATGGCGATGACGTGAGCCAGGTAGCCCATTTCAACGCCACCCCACTGTTCCTTGACCGTAATGCCCAGCAGACCCATGTCGCCGAATTTTTGCCAGAGGTCATTCGGGAAGGCATTTTCCTGGTCGATCGCTTCCGCACGGGGTGCAATCTCCTGTGCTGCAAAGCTGTTGACCTGCTCGCGCAGCATGTCGATGGTATCGCCCAATCCGAAGTTCAGTTCAGAGTATGCAGAGATCATGTAGTCCACCTTTATTGTTATTGTGCCGCTCGCCTCGGGGGCTCAGTCGACAGTCGTCTGTTTTTTATCTTCGAGTTCTTTCATTGCATCCAGGCAGCGTGCTTCAGCGTTGTCGAGCTCCAACTGCAACATGGCGATGTCTTTCAGTTGCTGCTCCAGTTCGGCGCGCTTGCGGTTGATCGTTTTCAGCAACAGGTGCAACTGCTTTTCGCTGCCGTGCAGGGTTTCATCCCAGAGGTCGAACAGCTCTTTCGTTTCGGCCAGTGAGAACCCCAGGCGCTTGCCGCGCAGGATCAGTTTCAGTCTCACCCGATCCTGGCTGCTGTAGACTCGGGTCTGGCCGCGGCGTGACGGATGCAGCAGTCCCTGATCCTCATAAAAGCGGATGCTGCGGGTGGTCACGTCGAACTCGGCCGAGAGTTCACTGATGGAATAGGTGTTGCTCATGTGCCTTTGCAATCCTGTCGTGTAATCGTTTTTAACGAGGCTAAATGAAGTTTACGTTAACGTAAAGTGTCACTTGTGCTTTTTTTAACCGTGCAAAAAAAGTTTTTTTTTGGTTAATTATTTGAAAATAAAGGAATTTTGATTGATTTGTGGCGGGGGGGAGTAAGGGTGTTAGACCAAAGTAGTAATTGTATTCCCCTAAGGTAAATTGCTAGTTTTTGTCCATGCCTTAGCAAATGTACGTGGATGTACATGAAGGTACTAATTCGACGCCAAGTGCGAAAAGCCAGCATAAAAACAACAAGAGGCTTGGTTTACACATGAGTGCAGACTATGTTCTCGAAACCCGCAACCTTGTAAAAGCGTTCAAGGGTTTCACCGCGGTCGACGATGTTAACCTTCAGGTGACGCGCGGCCATATACACGCCCTGATCGGTCCTAACGGGGCCGGCAAAACAACAGTATTCAACCTGTTGACCAAGTTCCTGACGCCTACCGAGGGTCAGATCCTGTTCAACGGCAAGGATATCACTGCCATGAAGCCCGCCGCCATTGCTCGTGCCGGTGTGGTTCGATCCTTTCAGATCTCTGCTGTCTTTCCGCATCTGTCGGTGCTGGAGAATGTCCGCATTGCGCTGCAGCGCAAAGAGGGCAACAGTTTCCATTTCTGGCGCCCTCAGTCAGTGCTCAATAAGCTGAATGACCGTGCGGTCGAACTGCTGGACTCTGTCGGTCTGGCCGAGTTTGCCGATGCGCAGACAGTTGATCTGTCCTACGGTCGCAAGCGTGCACTGGAGATCGCCACCACCCTGGCGCTGGAGCCCGAGCTGATGTTGCTCGACGAGCCAACGCAGGGGATGGGGCATGAAGATGTGGGCCTGGTAGCGGATCTGATCAAGAAGGTTTCGGAAAATCGTACCATTCTGATGGTCGAGCATAACCTCCATGTGGTGTCCAAGCTGGCCGACCGGATCACGGTTCTGCAGCGTGGCGCCATCCTGACCGAGGGCGATTACGCCACCGTATCGGCCGACCCCCGCGTGCGTGAAGCCTACATGGGTACCGCGGCAAGTGAGGAGCAGGACAGGATCAATGCGGAAGCGGCTGCCGAAGCTGCGCGCAAGGAGGAGATTGAAGCATGAGTACACATCGCGAAAAACTGCGTATTGATGACTTGCATGCTTTCTATGGAGAATCCCATATCCTGCATGGCATCGACATGAATGTGATGCAGGGAGAGCTGGTGACACTGCTGGGCCGTAACGGCGCCGGTCGTTCCACCACCCTGCGTGCCATCATGAACATGGTGGGACGTCGCACCGGCTCCATCAATATCAACGGCAACGAAACCATCGGTATGCCGGCACACAAGATCGCGCACCTGGGGCTGGGTTACTGCCCCGAAGAGCGCGGAATCTTTTCCAGCCTCAATGTTGAGGAAAACCTGTTGCTGCCCCCCTCGGTACGTTCCGACGGCATGAGTGTGGAAGAACTATACGAGATGTTCCCCAACCTCTATGAGCGTCGTTACAGCCAGGGAACACGGCTGTCCGGTGGTGAACAGCAGATGCTGGCGTTGGCGCGGATCCTGCGCTCGGGTGCCAATATCCTGCTGCTGGACGAAATTACTGAAGGCCTGGCTCCGGTTATCGTGCAGAAACTGGGCGAGGTTCTGGTCAAGCTGAAGGAGCGTGGCTTGACCATCCTGCTGGTGGAGCAGAACTTCCGTTTTGCTGCCCCCATCGCTGACCGTCATTACGTCATGGAACACGGTCATATCGTCGAGGAGATTCATGCCAATGAGCTTGAAGCCAAGACGGAGCTCCTGAACACCTATCTGGGCGTCTAACGTCCTTGCTTGAGAAATAACAATAAAAATGCTCGACAGGAGAGTATCGATGAAAATGATGAAGAAAACCCTGCTGGCTGCTTCCGTTGCTGCTTTTGCTTCTACCGCTGCCCTGGCTAATGTCTCTGATGGCAAGGTCAAGATCGGTGTGCTGGCGGACATGGGCGGTACCTACGCCGACGTCTGTGGTCCGGGTTGTGTGACTGCCATCGAGATGGCGGTTGAGGACTTCGGCGGTAAGGTGCTGGGTGCGCCGATTGAGGTGGTCAGCGCTGATGACCAGCTGAAGCCGGACGTGGGCTCCGCGATCGTGCGCAAATGGGTCGAGGATGAGCAGGTTGATGCGGTCGGTGGTCTGGTGTCTTCAGCCGTGACCGGTGCTGCAACCAAGGTGCTGACCGATGCCAAGAAGATCGCGCTGATCTCGACGTCGGCCTCCAATGCGTTCACCACCAAGGCCTGCTCACCGTACAACGTGCACTGGACCTACAACGTTGTGGCATTGGCTAACGGTACCGTTAAGCCGATGGTAGAATCCGGCAAGAAAAAATGGTTCTTCATCACCGCTGACTATGCCTTTGGTCATGCGCTGGAAGGCGTAGCGTCCAAGGTGATTAACGAAAACGGCGGTGAAGTGGTTGGTGCAGCACGTGCGCCGCTGGGTACCACGGACTTCTCTTCCTACATCCTCCAGGCACAGTCTTCAGGTGCTGACGTAGTGGCTCTGGCCAACGCCGGTAACGACACCGTGAACTCACTGAAAGCAGCATCCGAATTCGGTTTGACTCAGATGATGGATGTGGCCGGTCTGCTGGTGTTCACACCGAACGCTCAGGCGATGGACCCGGCGGTAGCGGGTGGCATGCGTACCACCACAGGCTTCTATTGGGATCTGGATGAGCAGACGCGCGAGTGGAGCAAACGCTTCATGGAACGTCACGGCAACATCCCGGCGATGGGCCATGCCGGTGCCTACTCCATGACCATGCACTACCTGAAGGCGATCGAAGCCGCCGGTACCGATGAGTCCGATGCGGTCATGAAGAAGATGAAGGAAATGAAGCCGGACGACTTCTTCGCTCGTAACGCCACCCTGCGTGCCGACGGCCGCATGGTTCATGATATGTACTACGTCGAGATCAAAAAGCCTGAAGAGCGTCGCGACAGCAACGATATCTTCAAGGTTGTCAGCGTAATCCCGGGTGATCAGGCGTTCGCGCCGATGCTGCCTGAGTGCGACTTTAAATAACAATAAGAGTTAAACCGCTTTAACAAGCCCGCTGCTGCCGGTAATCGGCAGCGGTGCGGCTAACGACTGCCGAAATTAGGCATTAAGCGGCGTGAATGGGACAAGGCTATGGCGACTTTTCTTGGTATAAACCTGTTTGGTTTGTTCGGCCAGCTGCTGGTCGGATTGATCAATGGATCTTTCTACGCACTGCTCAGTCTGGGCTTGGCGATCATTTTCGGCCTGTTGAAGATCATCAACTTCGCGCAGGGTGCCATGTACATGCTGGGGGCTTTTGCAGCCTGGCTGGCGCTGAACTACATGGGGATCAACTATTGGGCTGCATTGGTAGTAGTGCCGCTTGCTGTCGGCTTCGTCGGCGTGCTGATGGAGCGTTACCTGATTCGTCCCATTGCGAATGAAGACCACCTGTACAGCCTGCTGCTGACCTTTGGTCTGGCCTTGATTGTACAGGGCTTTTTCACTCATCTTTACGGCTCTTCAGGTCAGTCTTACTCGATTCCTGAGGCGCTGCGCGGTGGTACCAAGCTGCCGTTCATGTACTTGCCGGACTACCGTGCATGGATCATCGTTGCTTCTGTAATTGTCTGCGGCCTGACTTGGTGGATGATCGAGAAGACCAAGCTGGGCGCCTATCTGCGTGCCGGTACTGAAAACCCGCAGCTGATGCAGGCCTTCGGTATCAACGTGCCACTGATCGTGACCCTGACCTTCGGTTTTGGTGTCGGTCTTGCAGGTCTGGCCGGTGTGCTGGCTGCCCCGATCTACTCCGTATCCCCGGATATGGGTTCCAATCTGCTGATCGTGGTCTTCGCCATCGTCGTTATAGGCGGCATGGGTTCAATCGGTGGTGCCATCCTGACCGGTCTCGGTATGGGCATTATCGAAGGCCTGACCAAATATTTCTACCCGGAAGCCTCCAACACAGTGATCTTCCTGGTGATGGTAATTGTTCTGCTGCTCAAGCCGGCAGGTCTGTTCGGCAAGGAAGCCTGAGGGGGACATTATGAAAATCAATAAACTCTATATTGCTCTGCTCCTTCTGGCTGTAGTGGCACCTTTCTTCCTGTATCCGGTGTTCCTGGCTAAACTGCTCTGCTTCGCGCTGTTCGCCTGCGCTTTCAACCTGATGTTGGGCTACGTGGGGCTGCTGTCCTTCGGTCACGCCGCTTTCCTGGGCACCGGTGGTTATGTTACCGGCTGGCTGATGATGAACTCCGGCCTGACACCCGAGCTGGCAATTCTGCTGGGCACGGTGACCGCTGGTGCGTTGGGTGCGCTCTACGGCAAGCTGTCGGTGAAGCGTGAGGGTATTTATTTCGCCATGGTAACTCTGGCACTGTCGCAGCTGGTGTTCTTCATCTACCTGCAGGCGCCGTTTACCGGCGGTGAGGATGGCATGCAGGGGGTGCCGCGCGGCAACCTGTTCGGCCTGATCGATCTTTCTGACAACATGAACATGTACTACTTCGTACTGGCGATCTTCCTGTTCGGTTTCTGGCTGGTACACCGCACCATTCACTCGCCCTTCGGCCAGGTACTGAAGGCGATCCGTGAGAATGAGGCTCGTGCGACTTCGCTGGGCTACAACGTCAACGACTACAAGTGGGTGGCGTTTACCATCTCGGCTGCACTGGCGGGTCTGGCCGGTTCCACCAAGACACTGGTATTCCAGCTGGCGTCGCTGACTGACGTGCACTGGCATATGTCCGGTGAGGTGGTACTGATGACCCTGGTTGGTGGTGTAGGTACCATCTTTGGACCGGTGGTCGGTGCCGGTGTGATCGTCACCATGCAGAACTATCTGTCCGGTGGTGAGCTGGGTAACTACATCCACATCATCATGGGCTTCATCTTCGTCATCTGTGTACTGGCGTTCCGCAGCGGTATCGTAGGTGAGCTGCAGAAGGTCTGGAAACGCAACTTCAACTAAAAATTTATCGTCGAGCCATTCGCCTGCCGGAGATGCCCCCGGCGGGCGTTTTTTGGTTATGGCCGTTGAACCGCTTGGCCCTTGTCTCCGTATCGACTAGGATGCGCCCACTGGGCATCATTTGCCGGCCAGGATAAGGAGTGATAATGGCATTTCGAGGGGTAGACGATTTCAAGCACAATCAGCAAGACCTGACCGGTGTGCTGATTACCAATCTGGGTACGCCCGATGAGCCGACTCCGTCGGCGCTGCGCCGTTATCTGAAAGAGTTTCTCTGGGATCCGCGGGTGGTCGAAGTACCGCGCCCGATCTGGTGGTGCATTCTGAACGGTATTATCCTTAATATTCGTCCACGTCGCTCGGCGGCCGCCTACCGTGAGGTCTGGACCGATGCGGGTTCTCCGCTGATGGTGCATACTCAAGCGCAGACAGAACAGCTGCGTGAGCGCCTTCAGGCCCGATTTGGTGATCGTGTGATGGTAGAGTTCGCCATGCGCTACGGTAATCCGTCTATCACCAGTGTTATTGACCGCATGCAGCAGGCCGGTGTGCGTCGTCTGCTGGTGTTGCCGCTGTATCCGCAGTATTCGGGTGCGACCACGGCGTCCACCTTTGACGCTGTTGCCGAGGATTTCCGTCAGCGCCGCTGGTTGCCCGAGCTGCGCATGGTCAATCATTATCATGACTACCCGGACTACTTGGCAGCCCTGGCAGCCTCAGTCGAGCGTCATTGGCACTCGCATGGTCGGGCCGATCGTCTGATCATGTCCTACCATGGCGTGCCCAAGCGTTACCTGCTGCAGGGGGATCCCTACTTCTGCGAATGTCACAAGACCAGTCGCCTGCTGGCCGAGCGTCTTGGGCTCAAAGAAGGGGAGTGGATGACGACTTTCCAGTCCCGTTTCGGTCGTGAGGAGTGGCTCAAACCCTATACCGATGAGACGCTGAAAGGATTGCCGGAACAGGGGGTGAAGTCGGTGCAGGTGATCTGCCCGGGCTTCTCAGCCGACTGTCTGGAAACCATCGAGGAGATCGGCCAGGAAAACCGTGACTATTTCCTCGAGGCCGGTGGTGACCGTTATGAATATATCCCGGCCCTTAATGCCGACCCTGTGCATATTGATGTGCTGGAAAAACTGATTTTGCAGAATCTGCAGGGCTGGGAGGTCACTGCAGCCTCGTCTTCCGAGCAGTGTCTCTCACGTGCTCAGGCTCAGGGTGCCAAGCAATAACAGTCCCTGCTTCCACTCGCTGGTATCTGCCGGAAAGAAGCTGAAAAGGCAGGTGGCTGTCTTTAATCAGCTTCGGTAGGAGGAACCACCCAGTCGGATTTCGCGGTACTGGGTGGGTGAAATTCCCATCATTTTGCGGAAGATGCGCGAGAAGTAATAGGCATCTTCATAGCCCACGGCCCAGGCAATCTCCTTGATCCCCTTGTTGGTCACATCGAGCAGATGGCAGGCACGCTCGATTTTCAGCTGGATGAAGTGGTTGATCGGTGTAGTGCCGGTCAGCGTCTTGTATTTCTTGATAAAGTGATATTTCGACAGGCTAACGGCTGCTGCCAGCGTTTCTACATCCAGTTGTTCATGCAGGCGCGCCTGCATCAGACTATGCACCTTCTCCAGATCCAGTGCCTCATCTTGCTGCAGTTTGGCCAGGGGTCTCAGTAGCGCAATATGTGTCATTAACTGTCGCAACTGATTAGCACTGTGCAGGTAGGAGCCCAGGTGGTGACGTGCCTGTCGCATATCCAGCACCGCTTCGAAATCCGCTACCAGGCGGGAGTGAATGCCCAGGCTCAGCAGCGGTGATTGAGGGTCGATGGCCAACTGATCGACGAAGGTCTGGCTCAGTGAACCATCGAAGTGGATCCAGTAGATACTCCACGGATCTTTATGGTCCGTCCAGTAGTGATGGGGTGTCCCTCTGGGCAGCACCAGAAGGTCACCAGGCCTGATGATGCGCCGCTTCCCCCGGGTTCCAAATTCGACACGCCCGCTGCCTTCCAGGCAGTAGATCAGCAGAAAATCGTCGTGTTGCTCCCGTCGCATTTCGTGACCTCGGGCCAGCTGGTAGTAGCCGATCCCCAGCGGGTAGAGCTGCTCGCTCAACGGGTGTTCGGCCAGCTGGGAGACCATGCGTCTGGGAAGGACGAAACGGATGCTTTCTGGCGGCAATGGCCAGCTTGAAGGAGAGCTCATTGAATCTGTTAGACCTTGGTATGTTAGACCTTGGCGAAAACCCTTAGTTGACAGCAATATAGTCCATCATGTCAGCAACATTATCAATCCTGAGCCTGCAGGGGCTATGTTACAAAATGGTCATGCAAATTACGTTGACGTAAACGAACAGCTCCCGTGGCTAAAACGCATAACAACAAAAATTGACGACAGTGAAGGTGAAACGAATGACTCAGCATGTACCGCTCATGATCGGTGGCGAATTTGTCCAGAGCGAAACCAGCCAGTGGCTGCCGGTAACCAACCCGGCCACTCAGGAAGTTCTGGCTCAGGTACCCTGCGCGACTCCGGAAGAGGTTGAGCGCGCAATTGAATCCGCCAAGGAAGCCTTCGAAACCTGGAAGGAAACCTCCATTGGCGACCGTGCCCGTCTGATGCTGCGCTATCAGCACCTGCTGAAAGAACATCACGATGAACTGGCTGAGCTGCTGGCGCAGGAAACCGGCAAGACTTTCGAAGACGCCAAGGGTGATGTGTGGCGGGGTATCGAAGTGGTCGAGCATGCCTGCAACATTGCATCCCTGAGCATGGGTGAAACCGTCGAAAACGTGGCGCGCAAGATCGATTGCTACAGCATCACTCAGCCGCTGGGCGTGTGTGTCGGTATCACCCCGTTCAACTTCCCGGCGATGATCCCGCTGTGGATGTTCCCGATGGCGATCGCCTGCGGTAACACCTTCGTACTTAAGCCGTCCGAGCAGGATCCGCTGACGCCGATGCGTCTGGCCGAGCTGTTCAAGGAAGCCGGTGCCCCTGAAGGTGTACTGCAGGTACTGCACGGCACCAAGGATGTGGTTAACCAGCTGCTGACACATAAGGATACTCCGGCGATCTCCTTCGTGGGTTCTGTCAACGTCGGCGAGCACATCTACCGCACCGGTACCGACCACATGAAGCGTGTTCAGGCCTTTGCCGGTGCCAAGAACCACATGGTAGTGATGCCGGATGCGTCCAAGAACCAGGTGATCAACAACATCGCCGGTGCGTCTGTCGGTGCCGGTGGTCAGCGTTGCATGGCGATCTCCGTCGCGGTCTTCGTCGGTGAATCCCGCGAGTGGATCCCGGAAGTACGTGATGCTCTGGCCAAGGTGCGTCCGGGTGCCTGGAACGATCCCGAAGCCGGCTACGGTCCGCTGATCAACCCGCAGGCAAAAGAGCGCGTACTGCGCCTGATTCAGGAAGGCAAGGACGCGGGTGCGGACTGCATCCTGGATGGCACCGAGTGTGTCGTTGAAGGCTACCCGGACGGCAACTGGGTTGGCCCGACCATGTTCCGCAATGTTTCCCGCGATATGTCGATCTACCAGGAAGAGATCTTTGGCCCGGTACTGATCGCACTGGAAGTAGATACCATTGAAGAGGCGATCGCGCTGATCAACGAGAACCCGTACGGTAACGGTACGTCCATCTTTACCTCTTCCGGTGCGGCGGCTCGCAAGTACCAGCACGAGATCAAGGTGGGTCAGGTGGGCATCAACGTACCGGTACCGGTGCCGCTGCCGATGTTCTCCTTCACCGGCTGGCGCAAGTCGTTCTACGGTGACCAGCATGCCTACGGCAAGCAGGCGATCAAGTTCTACACCGAGACCAAGACCGTGACGGCACGCTGGTTCGAGGATGACATCGCCTCCGGCCCGAACATGACCATCCAGTTGAAATAACACGCTGTTGCAATAACGGAGTCATGGCAGTACGCGATCGGTTGATCTGGCTGCCATGACCATAACAATAAACAGAGTGCGTCCGAGGTATGGAATGGATTTTGAACTGAACGAAGATCAGATCGCTTTTGCCGATATGGCACGAGCGTTCGCACAGAATGAGCTGGAACCCCATGCTGGTGAGTGGGATCTGGAAGCGATCTTCCCGGTTGATGTGCTGCGAAAGGCCGGTGAACTGGGCTTTTGCGGTCTGTACACGCCGGAAGAGGTGGGTGGTCTGGGCCTGAGTCGCCTGGATGCCAGCATCATTTTCGAGCAGCTCTCGATGGGCTGCACCTCCACCACCGCGTATATCACCATCCACAATATGGTGAGCTGGATGGTATCCAGCTTTGGTGGTCCTGCCGTCATTGAGCAATGGGGCGAAGGCTTGGCCAGCGGTCAGCTGCTGGGCTCCTACTGCCTGACTGAGCCCAATGCCGGCTCCGATGCGGCCTCTCTGAAAACAACCGCTCGACTTGAGGGTGATCACTATGTCCTCAATGGCAGCAAAATCTTCATCTCCGGCGCCGGTAGCACCGACGTGCTGGTGGTGATGGCGCGTACCGGTGGAGAAGGGGCCTCCGGTATCTCTGCCTTTGCCATCGATGCCAAGAGTGAAGGCATCAGCTACGGACGCAAGGAAGACAAGATGGGCTGGAACTGCCAGCCGACTCGCATGATCACCTTTGAAGACGTGCGTGTACCTGCCGCAAACCTGCTGGCGCAGGAAGGCGAAGGCTTCAAGATCGCCATGAAGGGGTTGGACGGTGGCCGTATCAATATCGCCACCTGCTCCGTGGGTACTGCTCAACAGGCGCTGAACAAGGCTCGTGAATACATGCTGGAGCGCAAGCAGTTCGGCAAGCGCCTGGCTGATTTCCAGGCGCTGCAGTTCCGTCTTGCCGACATGCAGACCGAGCTGGTTGCTGCCCGACAGATGGTGCGCCTTGCTGCCAGCAAGCTGGATAACGGCCACCCGGACGCGACGACGTACTGTGCCATGGCCAAGCGTTTTGCCACCGATGTGTGTTACAACATCTGTGACGAAGCACTGCAGCTCTACGGTGGCAACGGCTACATCAAGGAATATCCGATGGAGCGTTACCTGCGCGATACCCGCGTACACCGTATTCTGGAAGGTACCAATGAAGTCATGCGTTTGATCATCTCCCGCCGTGTTCTGGCGGAAGGTGCAGCCGAGCTATAAGGAGAGCAGGGAAATGTCTGAACCGATTCGAGTAGAAAAGCGTGGCCATGTGGCGCTGTTGACCATGAACAACCCGCCGGCCAACACCTGGACCGCGGATAGCCTCAAGGCACTGACCCGCATTGTGGGCGAACTGAACGAAGACCGTGATATCTGGAGCCTGGTGCTGAACGGTGAGGGCGAGAAGTTCTTCTCCGCCGGTGCTGATCTCAAGCTGTTTGCCGATGGCGACCGTGCCGTCGCGGGTGATATGGCGCGCCTGTTCGGCGAGGCCTTCGAAACCCTGAGCCGCTTCCGTGGCGTGTCAGTTGCGGCGATCAACGGTTTTGCCATGGGCGGAGGCCTGGAAGTGGCGCTGGCCTGTGATCTGCGTGTGGCTGAAGCTCAGGCGCAGATGGCGCTGCCGGAAGCGAAAGTGGGTCTGCTGCCCTGCGCGGGCGGTACGCAGAACCTGACCTGGCTGGTCGGTGAAGGTTGGGCCAAGAAGATGATCCTGTGCGGCGAGCGTATCAAAGCCGACAAGGCACTGGAGATCGGTCTGGTCGAGGAAGTGGTTGAGCAGGGACAGTCACTGGAGCGCGCTCTGCAGCTGGCGGAACAGGTTGGCGAGCAGAGCCCGTCTGCGGTCGCTGCCTGCAAGAAGCTGATTCAGTCCGGCCGCAGCCGTCCGCTGGATCAGGGCTACATCATCGAGCGCGAACTCTTCGTGGATCTGTTCCACACCGAAGATCAGCGTGAAGGGGTCAATGCCTTCCTCGAGAAGCGCAAGGCTGAATGGAAGAACCGCTAAGCAGGGTTTTGAAAAACGTTATCGAGGTAGCCGAGGCAAGGAAAAAACAGGTGAAAAAGCGGAGTTTAGTGGACTAAATGAGCATTTTGAGCCTGTTTTTAACGCCGCATTCGGCAACGTAGATAGATTTTCAACAGCCTGCCAAGCATCGGGAGTCCGAATATGAGCTGTGTACTCTTTACCGAACACGCGACAAAGGATGGTCAGATCATCGGTGAGATCCGCCTCAATGCGGAAAAGTCACTGAACGCGCTGACACTGGAAATGGTCGACTTGATTCAGCCGAAGCTGGATGAGTGGCGAGATGATGCCAATGTGGTTGCGGTGCTGCTCGACAGCGTCGGTGACAAGGCGTTCTGTGCCGGTGGCGATATCGTCAACCTGTACAAGTCGATGGCGGCCGACGATCTCGAGTTTCCTGAGCAGTTCTTCACTCGTGAATACCGCCTCGACTACACCCTGCACACCTACCCCAAGCCGGTTATCTGCTGGGCCAGTGGCATTGTAATGGGCGGCGGCATGGGGCTGATGAACGGCTGCAGCCACCGTGTGGTGACCGAAACCTCACATCTTGCGATGCCGGAAGTGACCATCGGTCTGTACCCGGATGTGGGTGGCAGCTGGTTCCTCAACCGCATGCCCGGTGGCACAGGTCTGTTTCTGGGCCTGACCGGTAACCCGATCAACGCCGCTGATGCGCTTTTCCTTGGTCTGGCGGATCGTGCCCTGACCACCGACATGCGTGAGGGCATGCTGGAGCGGCTGCAGAATGAGCATTGGGGTGAGGATGCCGGTGGTGTCGTCAGCCGTGTGCTGCGTGAGCTGGAAGATGAATGCCGCGCTGCTTTCGATGAGATGCCTGCGCCGATTCGCGCCCATGAGGACCTGATTCGTGAAGTGACTGACCATGACTCCGTCGAGGAGATGGTGGAAGCACTGCTGGCGGTGGAGTCTGACGACAAGTGGGTCAAGCGGGCGCAGAAGGCGATCAGTCATGGCAGTCCGCTGTCACTGAAGATGATCCACGCGCAACTGCGCCGCTGCCGTCACATGTCACTGAAGGAAGTGTTCCAGCAGGAACTGATTCTGTCGGTGCAGTGCTGCCGTCACCGTGAGCTTCAGGAAGGGGTGCGTGCGTTGCTGATCGACAAGGATGGTCAGCCGCAGTGGACCTTTGCGTCCATTGATGAGGTGGATCCGAAGTTCCTGGAAGGCATGTACGAGTCACCCTGGCAGACCCACCCGCTGGCGGACCTCTGATCCGTATCCTTAATCCTTAGCTGCTGCGGGCCGAGAGGTCCGCGGCCAACCGAATAACAGAATAAGAACAAGGAATAACATCATGGCAACAATCGCATTTATCGGTCTGGGTAACATGGGTGGGCCGATGGCCGCCAACCTGGCCAAGGCCGGTCATACCGTCAAAGCCTTCGACCTTTCCTCCAAGGCGCTGGAAATCGCTGCAGAGCAGGGTTGTCAGATTGCGGACAGCGCCCAGCAGGCAGCGACCGGTGTTGATTTTGTGATCTCCATGCTGCCTGCCGGCAAGCATGTGGAAGGTCTTTATGTCAGTGGTGATCAGCCGCTGTTCGATCTGGTTGAGAAGCACACCCTGGTGATCGACTGCTCTACCATCGATGCCGAAACCGCACGCCGTGTTGCCGCGGCAGGTGCCGAGAAAGGCATCGGCTTCATCGATGCACCGGTTTCTGGTGGTGTTGGCGGTGCCCAGGCCGGCACGCTGACATTTATCGTTGGTGGCTCCGATGCGCAGTTCGAGCTGGCCAAGCCGGTGCTGGACAATATGGGCAAGAACATCTTCCATGCCGGTGACCACGGTGCGGGCCAGATCGCCAAGGTCTGTAACAATATGCTGCTGGGCATTCTGATGGCCGGTACCTGTGAAGCACTGAACATGGGCGTCAAGAACGGTCTGGATCCGGCGGTGCTGTCCGATATCATGAAGCAGAGCTCCGGCAACAACTGGGCGCTGCAGGTGTACAACCCGGTACCGGGCGTGATGGACGGTGTACCGGCATCGCGTGACTACCAGGGCGGTTTCCAGGTTGACCTGATGTTCAAGGATTTGGGGCTGGCCATGGAAGTGAGCCAGCAGAGCGCTGCCGCAACGCCGATGGGCTCGGCCGCACGTGCGTTGTTCAACCTGCACAAGTCTGCCGGTAACGGTGGTCTGGACTTCTCAAGCCTGATCAAGCTGTATCAGGACGCTGAATAATACCGGCCTGGTGAAACAATAGCCGGACCTTGGGGCGGTATCTGCGGGTGCCGCCCACGTATAACAAGAATAAAACGAGGTGGAGCATGGATTACAACGAGCAGTACCGGGCATCAATCGAGAACCCGGACACCTACTGGGCCGAGCAGGCCAAAAACATCGCCTGGTACAAGGAACCGCAAAATATTCTGACCACCACCGATTGGGGTACCCATAGCTGGTATGCCGACGGTGAGCTCAACACCTGTTATCTGGCGGTCGACCATCAGGTCGAGCAGGGCCGTGGTGATCAGGTCGCCCTGTATTATGATTCCCCTGTTACCGATACCAAGGAAGCGATCACCTTCAGTGACCTCAAGGAGCGTGTCAGCCGCTTCGCCGGCACGCTGCGCAACCTGGGCGTGGAGAAGGGTGATACCGTCGTTATCTACATGCCGATGATTCCCGAAGCGGCCGTGGCCATGCTGGCCTGTGCTCGCCTGGGTGCGGTGCACTCAGTCGTATTCGGTGGCTTCGCGCCGAACGAGCTGGCGATCCGTATCGACGATGCCAAGCCGAAAGTGATCCTGACCGCATCCTGTGGTATCGAATTCGACAAGAAAATTGCCTACAAGCCACTGGTCGACAAGGCGGTTGAGCTGGCCTCGCATACGCCGCCACATACGCTTGTGTGCCAGCGCCCGATGCTCAAGGCCGAAATGGACCCGTCCCGTGATCTGGACTGGTACCAGGCTCAGGAAGGTGTTGAGCCTGCTGATTGCGTGCCGGTGAAAGGTTCTGATCCGCTGTATATCCTGTACACCTCGGGTACGACCGGTCAGCCCAAGGGTATCGTGCGTGACAACGGTGGCTATGCCGTGGCGCTGCGATACGCGCTGAACAATGTCTACGGCATGGAAGCGGGCGATGTCTGGTGGGGTGCCTCCGATATCGGTTGGGTCGTCGGTCACTCCTTTATCGTCTATGGCCCGTTGATGGGCGGCTGCAGCGCCATCTTCTATGAAGGCAAGCCGATCAAAACCCCGGATGCTGGTGCCTTCTGGCGCATCATCGAAGAGTACAAGGTCAATTCCATGTTCTGTGCGCCGACCGCCTTCCGTGCCGTGCGCAAGGAAGACGCCGAAGGTGCCCTGGCGAAAAATTACGATCTGAGTAGCCTGCGCTGGATCTTCGTTGCGGGTGAGAAGCTGGACTCCTCCACCTACCACTGGCTGCATGACCTGCTGCAGGTGCCGGTGGTCGACCACTGGTGGCAAACCGAAACCGGCTGGCCGGTAACGGCGCCGATGATGGGCTGGGACAATCCGTCCGAGCCGCGTCTGGGCTCTACCAACAAGCCGATCCCGGGCTATGACATCCAGGTGCTGGATGGCGATGGCGAGCCGGTTGCGGCGGGTGAGGCCGGCAACATCTGCATCAAGCTGCCGTTGCCGCCGGGCGTGGCCTGGAGCATCTGGAACAACAATGATCGTTTTGTCAGTTCCTACCTGACCGCTTTCCCGGGCTTCTACCACACCGGTGATGGCGGCTTTAAGGATGAGGACAACTATGTCTACATTACCGGTCGAACCGACGATGTGATCAACGTCTCCGGACACCGTCTCTCCACCGGTGAAATGGAAGAGGTAGTGTCGGCCCATGCCGCGGTGGCCGAATGCGCCGTCATCGGTATCGTTGACTCGCTGAAAGGCCAGGTGCCGGTTGGTCTTATCGTGCTCAAGGCGGGTGTCGAAATCGAGGAGGCTCAGCTGGAGCAGGAGCTGGTTGCCATGGTGCGTGATCAGGTTGGAGCGCTGGCCTGCTTCCGTCGTGCCGTTGTGGTGCAGCGTCTGCCCAAGACTCGCTCCGGCAAGATTTTGCGTGCCATCCTGCGCAAGATCGCTGCCAGTGAAGAGTACAAGATGCCTTCCACCATCGATGATGAAAGCATCCTGCCCGAGATCGAAGAAAAGATCCGTGAGGTGGGTGTCGCCTGATCTACCGGGGGAGGTCACTCCCCCGTCTATCCGTTGTGTTTCGTTGTAGTAAAACCTTCCTCGGAAGGTCTCTCGGACTTGAGGGAAGCAATTCCCTCTTTTTTATGCCCCAGGGTTTGTGTGCGGGGCGATCGCTTATCGCAAACGAGCGATTTCGTGACAGCAATCTTCGTCAGCATCATGATGCAGCAGTTCCACGCGGAACTGGCGACCGGTCAACCGCTCGAGAGACTTCTCGATCAAGCCAAAGCCGAAAAAGCAGATCGAGCGTTGCCCAACCGGGGATGATTCGACCTGTCCCAGGTGATTGAACTCACATCCCTTGATACGAATCTGCACGGCCTCGCCATCGGGCGTCAGGTTAACCTCCTTGAAGGTACCGATATGACTCAGCGCATCACTTAACAGGGCGCAGGCCTCGCGCGAAGGGAGTCCTTCAGGCCAGTCCGGCCAGAGTTTCTGGCAGCAATGCGCTTAAAGCTGTTCTGCGGGAGAATTGACTAAAAGCTGATCTGGCACGGGATCTGGCCTTGTTAGCGCTAAAGGCTGGTTCTTGGCGGTGTCGGCAGGCACAATAGGCAGTGAGCAGAGCAATTCCGATCTGTATCCATTGAGGAGGGCATTCCATGAGCCAAAGCACACCCCACCCCAAATTTATCGAGGCAATGCGCCAGCTATCGGCGATGAGCGAAGAGGAACGGCTATCGGAAGAAAACAAGGATCTGTTTGAGCAGGCCATGAACTATGCCCCGCTGGATATTCAGCCTGCTTTAATGGCGATCCGTAAAAAATACGAGGAGCCTCTGCACTGAGATTACCCTATTTGGAGAACCTGGCCGGATAGTACTTATCCGGCCGCCCCCTGAATCATGGCCTTATCCGCACCCTCTTCACACACGTACACTTTGCCTCCTGTTCTTGTTGGCCCCATCCTGCGCCGGATGACCCCCGATGAAGTCACTTTTTGGTGTCTGACCACCGAGCCGTTGCAGTTTTCACTGTGCCTGCAGTCACGGCAGTCGACCTGCCTGGATCGTGTTCTCACGGAGGAGGAGTGCTGGTCACTGCAGGCAGGTGATCATGCCTGGATCTGCCTGTTGAATATCCAGTTGGCGACGAGCCTGCCCACGGGCGAGCGGATCGAGTATGACCTGCGTATTCGGCAAGCAGGGAGCAGCGGCTGGTGTTCGATTGCCGAGTGGGGTGCGGCCCTGCTGTATCCGGGAGAGTTGCTGCCCGGCTTCGTAATTCAGCCACAACTGAAGTCAATGCTGCATGGTTCCTGCCGCAAGCCACACCACCCGTCGAAGGATGGGCTGGCCCGTGCCGACAGCTGGGTGGAGCAGCATCTTGAGTCGCCAGAGGAGCTACCCGCGGTGCTGATGCTCAGTGGCGATCAGCTCTATGCCGATGATGTGGCCGGTCCCATGCTCAGGGCGGCACATCATCTCAGCGACCGCCTGGGGCTCTGGGATGAAACGTTGCAGGGGGGCGGTGCCTCAAGTGGTGTTGAGCTGCGTCGTAGCCCGTACTGCTACTATCAGCGTGAACAGCTGCTGCCGAAGGATCAGCTGAGCCAGAATGTCCGAGAGCGTTTCTTTGCCGGGGTGCGCAAGCCGATTTTTACCAGTGATTCAGCACACAATCATCTGATCACCTTTGCCGAGGTGATCGCCAGTTATTGCCTGGCCTGGTCACCCTTGGCATGGCAGGGGATTGATCTGACGCCACCGCCGCTGTCCTCACATCACGCAGCACTGTATGACGCAGAGCTGGATGCGGTACTGGGCTTCAGGGCTCAGCTGCCGCAGGTGAGAAGGGTTATGGCACACCTGCCGACCTACATGATCTTTGATGATCATGATGTGACCGATGACTGGAACCTGTCGGCAACCTGGGAAGTGTCAGCCTACGGGCATCCGTTTTCACGCCAGATCATTGGTAATGCGATGATTGGCTACCTGCTCTGTCAGGGCAGTGGCAATGAGCCGAACAAGATTCGCAAGCATCTGGGAGAATATGCAGAGCGTTGGCTCGATACGCGTCGAGAGGACGATCACGGAACGCTGATCAGCGAGCTGTTCGCGTTCCAGCGCTGGGATTACCTGATTCCGGTTGATCCTGGTGTACTGGTGCTGGATACCCGCACCCGTCGCTGGCGTGCTGAGCGCAATCTGGCCAGTCCCTCTGGCCTGATGGACTGGGAGGCGCTGACCGAATTGCAGCAGCAGTTGTTGGATCGCAAGGCTGTAATTCTGGTGTCACCGGCGCCCATCTTTGGCGTCAAACTGATCGAAGCGATCCAGAAGCTGTTTACCGCCTGTGGCCAGCCGCTGATGGTGGATGCAGAAAACTGGATGGCGCATCCCGGCGCGGCCAACGTGATGCTCAATATTTTCCGCCACACCCGGACGCCAGAACACTTTGTCGTCCTGTCCGGGGATGTGCATTACTCCTTTGTCTACGATATTGAGATCCGCTTCCGCAAGGGTGGGCCGAAAATCTGGCAGATCACCAGTAGTGGCCTGAAAAACGAATTTCCGCGACGGCTATTGATAATCTTTGACCGGCTTAATCGCTGGCTCTACGCGCCGGCTTCGCCGTTGAACTGGTTTACTCGTCGCCGTCTGATGAAAGTTTCCCCCCGCAAACCTGAAGGCGCTGCCGAAGGTTGTCGACTGGTGAATAATGCCGGCATAGGACTGGTCCGCTTTGCCGATGACGGCGAGCCGGAAGAGGTGTGGCAGCTGGGTGCCAATGGTCGAGACGTGCGCTTCGATCTGAGTGACGAAGAGGAGCATTGGGGCTAGGCGGGGGGTGGCGTATAATCCGCCGCCGATAGTATCCCCCACAGCGTACGAGTTGCGGAGAAAAACTCACCATGAAGCTCTACTGGAATCGCCTGCAGGACAATCTGGAGCGTCTGCGCGCCAACAAGATTTTTGAAACTTTTGTGATCGGCGTGATCATCGCTTCAGCCCTGCTGATCGGCGCCAAAACCTACGAAGAGTCCTCCCGTTTTGACCAGCTACTGTACTGGCTGGATCTGAGTGTCACCCTGTTTTTCCTGTTCGAAATCATCGTGCGCATGGCGGCGGAGAAGCGCCTGCTCAACTTCTTCCGTAGTGGCTGGAACGTCTTCGACTTCATCATCGTAGTGGCCAGCCTGGTGCCGATCAACGACTCGGAGATGGTGCTGGTCGCACGGCTGCTGCGTGTATTCCGTGTATTGCGACTGGTGTCGATGATTCCCGAACTGCGTGTGCTGCTGGCAGCGCTGGTCAAGTCGATCCCGCGCATGGGCTACGTGGCGCTGCTGATGTTCATTATCTTCTATATCTATGCCGCCATCGGCAGTTTCATGTTCAACGGCGTTGATCCGGTCCTGTGGGGCAATATCAGCATCGCCCTGCTGACCTTGTTCCGCGTCGCAACCTTCGAAGACTGGACCGATGTCATGTATGCCACTATGGACGATTACCCCTATAGCTGGATTTACTACCTGACCTTTATCTTCCTCACCGCCTTCGTGTTCCTCAATATGATGATCGGTATCGTGCTGGATGTGATGCAGAAGGAGAGCGCGGCAGAACAGCTGGAGTCTGGGCAGGGTGAGGCCGCCGAGGTTCACTGGATGCGAGAGCAGATGGTATTGATGAGCGAACAGCTCAATAGGATCGAGCGTCAGTTGGAGCAAGGGAAAGAGTCGAAGTCATGAGTCAGAAGGGGCCGATCGAGCGTTACCAGCAGGCGTTAAAGGGCCGATTTGTCCCTGATCCTGCACAGGAACGTGCTGTTGATCTGCTGCAAGGCTGTTTCGAGGCGCTGCAGCAGGGACGGCGCGATGTGGCAGGGCTCTACATGTGGGGCCGGGTGGGGCGCGGCAAGACCTGGCTGATGGACCTGTTTCAGTCCGATCTGAAGTGTGCCTCTCGGCGTCAACATTATCACCACTTCATGCGGGATATTCATCAACGGCTGTTTCGCCTGAGTGGAACGCCGGATCCCCTCACTGTCTTGGCAAAAGAGCTGGCATCGGAAGTACGAGTGCTCTGCCTGGATGAATTCTTCGTCAACGATATCGGTGATGCCGTGGTTTTGGGCGGGCTGGTGCAGCGCCTGTTCGATCAGGACGTGGTGCTGGTGCTGACATCCAATCAGCCACCGGATCAATTGTACTCGGAAGGGCATAATCGTGACCGGCTGCAGCCTGCTATCGATGCGATTCAGGCGCAGATGAACGTCATTGCCCTTGATGGTGAGCAGGATCATCGCCTGCATCCGGGTGAAGTACGGCAACGTTATTGGCTAAAAAGTGAAACCAGCTCTCCGCTGGCAGCTGTTTTCAGAGATCAGCTGAATGGACCGGTTAAAAGCGGGCCCGTGAGACTAAATAACCGTCAGGTGGATAGCTTGCAGCATGATGCGCACCAGATCTGGTGTACCTACGACCAGCTGTGTGAAGCTCCCCTGGCAGCTGCCGAATACATCGAGCTTTGTGACCGCTTCGGCCATGTACTGCTGACAGATGTACCGGTATTGACTTGTGAACGGCATCTGGCCGCTATCGCACGAGGTACCGAGGATGCCGCCCGGCAAGTCGCGGCAGGTGACCGCAAGTTGCCCAGTCTTACGGCTCGGGATAACGGTGTGCGCCGCTTTATTGCGCTGGTAGACGAATGCTATGACCGTGGTGTGCCACTCTGGATCGAAGCGGAAGTGCCGATGGAAGAGCTCTATCCTGAAGGTTATCTCAGTTTTGCGTTTCGGCGGACGCTGAGTCGGCTGCGGGAGATGCAGTTGAACCGTTTTGGGGGTGGCGCGTTTTGAGGGAGGGGTCTGCCAGCCGATCGAGAAGGGCAGGTGAACGGGCAAAAGCAAAACGGGCCCCGAAGGACCCGTTGTCTTGATCGCTTAATGGAATTAGTCGATCAGAGTGCGCTGAAGCCGTAGTTGGCGATCAGGCGGAACTCGTCTACGTTGTCGAACTGCTCGCTCTCAACGTGAGCTACGCGGGCTCGCAGGGAAAGTCCTTCGAAGGTTCCACCCTGGAAGACATATTTCGCTTCCAGATCTGTTTCGCGCTCTTCCAGGTCGTCTTCGATACCAGCATCGATATCCCAGGCTTCAGTGTGGCGTGCCATCAGGCTCAAGCCCGGAACAGCTGCGACATTGTAGTCGGCACGGACCTGCAGGGACTGCTCGTCATCGCTGTTGAAATCCAGGTACTGTACGGAGTTCCATACCATCAGCACGTTGCTGTCTTCACCGCCCCAGAAATAGTCGTAACCGTTGTCGCCGCCGATGTTCTGGTAGGACAGGGTCAAGCTCAGGTCACCAGTGGTGTAGCGACCAGCCAGGTTGAACAGGTTGGAATCATAGTCGCTACCGTACAGGTCACCGTCATCGGAGCCGTCGTAGTAGTAAGCGTCAATCAGTACGCTGTCGCCGTTGGCCAGTTTAATCGGATAGGAGGCGTTCAGGTAGGTCTGACGCAGGTAGTCGTCAGCTACGCCGTGGGCGGCATGTACGCTCAGGCCGTTGGCGAAGGTGTAACCGCCGCCGATCAGGTACAGGTCGTAGTCTTCACCGTTAGCCGCTTTGTACTTGTTGAACTTGGTGCCGTTTACGTCGACAGCGCGGTCGCTGTAGATAGCGTACAGGTTAGCGCCAGCGATGTTGGTGTCCAGCTTGACTGCCTGAGTAGAGCTCGGAGTAGAGCGGGCATCGTCGTCCTGCAGCAGCGGAGTTGCCAGAACCATGCGGCCAGCGCGCAGTTCGGTGTTCTCAGCCAGTTTAAGTTTGACGTACGCCTGACCCAGCTTGGCGTAGCTGTCGGTGTCGTTGCCGTCGTTGTTCAGTACACGGCTGCCCTGATCGTCATCACGGCCGTCCAGTTTCAGCGCGCCGAAAATGGAAGCGTCGAAGCCGATGAAGTCGTTGTAGAACGGAGAAGCATAATCAGCGCGTACAGCCTGGGACGCAGCGATCTGGTTCTCACCACCCTCACGGATATCACGGTTGAAGTACAGAGTACGCAGGTTGATATTCAGGCTCGGCTCGTTGGCAGCAAAAACAGCCGGGGTTGCGGCCAGAGTACCGGCCGCGATGGCCAGGGCCAGAGGGGCCTTGTACAGGGATTTCATAAAAGGGACAGCTCCAATTGGGCCTGCTTTAGTAATGGCAGGCTCGTAGTGTACATGTAGCAGTATGCTAAAACGGGGCGGATTGTAGTCAAAGAGTCATGGATCCTCAAACCAATAATCATCAAAACGTAACCTTAATATGACAGTGCTTACTCGAGCTTGGCGAAGTCGTTATAATTCGCAGTCATTTTTTTGATCATCAGGGCTGGCGTTTTGAAAGCAACACTCCGTCAATCGGGCATCCTTTTATTGGTGCTCGCTTCCTTTCTGACCATGGATCTGTTTCTGGTACGTGATTTCAGTTGGGTACTGGATAATTTTCGGGGCAAGCGCTTCTGGGTTAACTTTGCCCTGAGTGCCTTTGTGTTTTGGGCTTTGTTGTTCAATTTGCGTGGTTATTGGGAGCGTCATCGCAAGATTGCCATGGGACTGCTGGTCGTGTGTGCAGCGGCTTACTTTGCCCAGAGTGCCTACTTTGGCATCTATCGAAAGTTCGTCACCGTTTTTGATTTCCGGTTTTTCGTGGGCGATCCGCTGATGACCGTAGAGCTGTGGCTGGAGCATGGCGAAAAGCTGCGCCCGGCGATCGCCGCAGTGCTGGCGAGTAGTATGCTCTGCTGGGTGATGCATCAGCCGGCGTCGCCGCGTCGCTGGTTGCGCTGGACCAAAGGGGGGCTGGGTACCGCCATCTTCCTGCTGGTGACGCTGAACTGGTATGGAGCACCCCACTTTCAGCTGGCGCCGATCGCCTATGCGGGCAACCTGATCAGTGCGGTGGAATTCAACTATAACCGTGAGGATTACCCTCCCAAGCCGGAGCTGACCTATCGTGAGCAAGCTGCCGATAAGGCACCCTCCATGGTGATGGTGATCGGCGAGTCGCTCAATGTTGATCACATGCAGATCTATGGCTATCCGCGTGAAACTACGCCGAATCTTGTGCGCCTTGAGCAGAGTAATCAGGTTGTGGCACTGAAAAATGCGGTCAGCATCGGGCCGCGCACGCTCTGTTCAGTGCCCTACATGATGACCGGTCTGCAGGGTATCGATCCCAATGGGGTCATCTACAGTGTGCCGACAATTTTCAATTATGCCAAAAGTGCCGGCTACAACACGGCTTTGATTACGGCACAGGATTTTCAGTGGCGTAACGTCGATAAAATATTTGTCGATCAGGATATGGATCATTTTGAGCAGGGCGTGAATTTCAGCCCTGATGTCAGCGTGTCGGTAGGGGCTGATGACCGTGTCGTGCTGGAAAAGGGAGTCAAGCCCTGGTTGCACCGCCAGCAAGGGGGAGCAGCGCCCTTTATGTTAGTGGTGCAGATGAGTGGCAGTCATACGCCCTTCTCGCGTCAGGTTCCGGCCGAGATGAAGCAGTTTCTGCCGGAGGAAAACCCGAACAGCATTAACGCCTATGACAATACGGTATGGTATACCGACCTGGTGCTGAGCGAGCTGTTGCAGGCAGTACGTGCCCAGGCTCCGGATGCCTGGATCTTCTATTCGTCGGACCATGGTGAACATGTAACTGGCAAGGGTGGTGCCTTCCATGGCGATTTCATGGATGAAGTAACGCATAATTCGCTGTTGGTATTTCCACCGGAGTCAGCATTTGAAATCATAAGGGCGCAGGAGCAGGCTCCTGTCTCCCAGGCGGATATATTTGCCACCATGCTGGAGCTGATGCAGGTCGAGCCGGTCTCCCCGATTGACGGTATGAGCCTGCTGCAGCCGATTCCCGACGATCGTCTGCGCGTCGTGACCGCGTTCATGAAAACATTGCACAATGACCCCCGTGCAGCGCTGATCTTCCCGGATCGCAGTCTGTATGAAGTAGATTTTGAGCGTCGTAATGTGCGTCTGGCTGATGGTGAAACAGTGATCCCCTATACAGAGCTGGATGCTGACTATCGTGCCATTTTTGACCGTCGCCTCGAGCGACAAGAGGGAATAGAGTGATCGTAACCAAAACGACCGGTCTGGCCCGGTTCTATCACGCAACACGTTACTCGATCAAAGGGATCAGGGCCGCATACCGCAATGAACCGGCGTTTCGTTACGAAAGCTGGGCGGCCCTGGCGATGTTGCCCGGAGCCTTCTGGATTGCTCAATCAGGGCTTCAGCTGGGGTTGTTGATCAGTACTCTGTTGCTGGTGCTTATCATGGAGCTGATCAATACCGCCATTGAGGCCGTTGTGGATCGGGCCGGCACTGAGTTCAATACGCTTGCCGGCCTGGCCAAAGACCTGGGCTCGGCGGCGGTGCTCTTCGCGTTGTTCATTACTGCCCTGGTCTGGGGCGGTATTCTGTACGACAACTTCTTTGTCGTTTGAGGCAAGTGGGTGGCATGGCCGCCACCCACGCTCACAGGCTATAATCCCTTCTTTTTACTCAACCACAACAGGACCGAGTACAGGAAATCATGACTGTTCGTACCCGTGTAGCGCCGTCTCCCACCGGTGATCCGCATGTCGGCACCGCCTACATCGCACTGTTCAACCTCGCTTTCGCCCGTCAACATGGCGGTCAATTCATTTTGCGTATCGAGGATACCGACCAGACTCGCAGCACCGACGAGTCGGAACAGGCGATCCTGGATTCGCTGCGTTGGTTGGGTCTGGAATGGGATGAAGGCCCCGATATTGGTGGTGATTACGGCCCTTATCGCCAGAGCGAGCGCAAGGACATGTACAAGGACTTCGCCATGCGCTTGGTGGAAGAGGGCACGGCGTTCCTGTGCTTCCGTACTGCCGAAGAGCTGGACGAGCTGCGTGAAAGTCGCCGTGCCGAAGGCAAGCATACTGCGCTGAAGCAGAGCGACCTCGAGCTGCCGCAGGCAGAAATCGAGCGTCGCATGGCGGCGGGCATGCCCTATGTCGTGCGCATGAAGGTACCGGAAGAGGGCGTCTGCGTCATCGATGACATGTTGCGCGGTCCGATCGAACTGGACTGGGGCCAGGTCGATGCCCAGATCCTGCTGAAGTCCGATGGCATGCCGACCTACCACCTGGCCAACGTGGTCGATGACCATCTGATGAAGATCACCCACGTGATCCGTGGTGAAGAGTGGATCAACTCGGCACCCAAGCACAAGCTGCTGTACCAGTACTTTGGCTGGGACATGCCGCAGCTGTGCCATATGCCGCTGCTGCGTAACCCGGACAAGTCCAAGCTGTCCAAGCGCAAGAACCCGACCAGCATCCTGTACTACCAGCGCATGGGCTACCTGCCGGAAGCACTGCTGAACTACCTGGGTCGCATGGGCTGGTCCATGCCGGACGAACGCGAGAAGTTCAATCGCGATGAGATGTTCGCCAATTTCGATATCCAGCGTGTCTCCTTGGGTGGCCCGGTCTTCGACCAGGAGAAACTGAGCTGGCTGAACGGCCTTTGGATCCGTGAAGAGCTGTCACCGGAACAGTTCGCGGCGCAGATCCAGAAGTGGGCACTGAACCCGGAATACCTGATGCAGATCGTGCCGCTGATCCAGCCGCGTGTGGAGCGGTTCTCTGATGTTGCACCACTGGCCGGTTTCTTCCTCAGCGGTATGCTGTCGATCACTGAAGCGGACTTTGAGCACAAGAAACTGGAGATGGATGAGATTCGTCGCGTGCTTCAGTTCACCGTTTGGCACATGGATCAGCAGACCAAGTGGGACCGGGATAGCCTCTTTGCAGAGCTGAAAGGCCTGGCCGATGGTCTGGAAATCAAGATCCGTGACTTCCTGTTCCCGCTGTTCGTTGCCATTGCAGGAACCTCTCAAAGCGTCTCTGTTGTGGATGCCATGTCGATCCTGGGTCCGGACATGAGTCGTGCTCGTCTGCGCCACGCGCTGGAAGTCGTTGGCTCACCTTCAAAGAAAGAGACCAAGCGTCTCGAGAAGGAGTATCGTGCGCTAACCGCATGATTCGTCTAAACATTTTTTGTAAGAAAACTGCAAAAAGTGTTTGACAGCACGGGAGGGGGCCATTAATATACGCCCCGTCCTGTGACGAAGGGGCCTTAGCTCAGCTGGGAGAGCGCAACACTGGCAGTGTTGAGGTCAGCGGTTCGATCCCGCTAGGCTCCACCAAAACCCGTCACGAACCACTGCGTCCCATTCGTCTAGTGGCCTAGGACACCGCCCTTTCACGGCGGTAACAGGGGTTCGAACCCCCTATGGGACGCCATCCCTATCAGGCTTTGCCTGACCCGTGTGGGGCCTTAGCTCAGCTGGGAGAGCGCAACACTGGCAGTGTTGAGGTCAGCGGTTCGATCCCGCTAGGCTCCACCAATTCTTACTCCTCTTTATATGATTCTTTGGAAGACTCTTCCAGAGAATGTCGCATTTAAAAACCTCCAAGTCTTAGATTTATTCAGCTCTGCATCAGGGTAGGCCTGTACCGGGCTATTCCGAAAGTTCGTTTGTGTTCCTGTCTGAGGACATCATCTGTCCGGATTTGTCTTTTTTTTGGCTCTATTGGTTCTGGCTGTGAGTCTGGGTGGTTGGCCAGAATAGCGTGTTGGGCAGTGTTGCGTTGTGGTTCGGGGTTTTTCCTGCCACCTGCGCCTGCATCACAAAGGCCAAGCAAACAAAAAGAATAATCTGGATCCTATATGTTGAGCCTACTCCTTTCGCCGGCGGTCAAGCTGATGAACCGCTTGAACTACCTCTATAAATTTGTCCTGATCAATGTCCTGTTTCTGGTGCCTATACTGTGGCTTGCCTATCTGCAGCTCAGTGAAATTGGTACCCAGCAGCGTGCCACGGAAGTCCAGCTTGAAGGGGTGGCTGTGTTGCGTGACGCGCTCGCGCTGACCCTGATGGCAGATGACATTCGAGATCTTGGGGTTGTAAGTAGTGCAGCATCTGATATTGAACCGCAAATACGCCGCTTGCAGGCGGATTTTATAGCCAGGCTGGAGTTGCTGGAGACCAAGGTATCCGGGCTTGATCAAGATGGCAGAATGGGTCAGGTGATTGAGCAGCTGCGCGCATTGGCGCAACGTAACCCTGGATCGTCTGGCGGGGACCTCGATGCAATATTCATGATAAAAAACAAGCTGGTGCTGGAGAGCTGGAGCCTGGTGCGCGTGCTGAGTTACCAGACTGGGCTATATCAGGACAGAAATCCGCACAACTTTCTGTTGATGAAGGTGGTTCTGGATGCGATGGAGTCGGTGCTGGAACACCAGGGGCAGAGGCGAAGCTTTTCTACCACGGCCGTCCGGGCAGGCAGAATCAATTCGACGTTGATGGAAGTCCTTAATCGAGTAATGGATCAGTTGATCAATGATCAGAAGCGTCTGGGGGATATTCTGCAGCCCGTATTGGCGGCTCGAAAGGTCTATGGCGAGGGCGTTGTCTCGGCAGTCGAGACGGCAATGACCCAACTGGATCAGGATGCACAACGCTTCGAAAGCGAGCTTCTGATTGATGAAAGTCTCGATCACGACTGGCAGCAATATTTCGCGCAGCAGACAAGGGCCAGTCAGCAGATTCATCAGTTTATGGATGCTTCGCTGGGCTATGTTGAACAGCAGTTCCAGCTGCGACATGAGGCGCAGGGACGTCGCTACTTTCTCCTGTTGGCGGCTGTTGTGGCCGTGTTTTTCATAACCAACTATTTGCTGTTGGGATTGAGCTCATCCGTGCGTCATAGCATCAGCGCCATTCTGGCGGCCGCTGAAGCCGTTGCCAAAGGTGATATGACCGGTCGCGTTAAAATCGACAGCAGGGATGAGATGGGTTCATTGGCCAGTCACTTCAATCAGATGATCGATCAGATGCGCAGTTTGCTGACCCAGGTGACCAATACGGTCAGCTCTGTAGCAGAGCAGGCGGAAGTTGTTGACGGTATTGCTCAGCGCGGCAGTCTTTCTGTTGAGTCGCAGCGACGGGAGACTGACCAGGTGGCAACGGCGATCAATCAGATGGTGGGAAGTGCACAGGAAGTTGCAAACAAAACACAGGTTGCTTCACAGGAGTCCAGCGATGTGGATCAGCAGACTGTTCAGGGGCGTCAGTTGGTATCGGCAATGCTCGTGGATATTGAGCAGCTGTCACAGGATATTGACCATTCAATGGTGACGATTCGCACGTTGGTCAAGGAGAGTGACAACATCACCCGGGTGCTTGATGTGATTAAGGGTGTTGCCGAACAGACTAACCTGTTGGCGCTGAATGCAGCCATAGAGGCGGCCAGGGCTGGCGAACAGGGGCGTGGTTTTGCAGTGGTGGCTGATGAAGTGCGCACCCTTGCGCAGCGAACCCAGGCATCGACCTCCGAGATTGAGTCGATGATCACCCAGCTGCAGTCCGGTGTTGGTGCTGCAGTCAGGGCGATGGAAGTCAGTCATGACAAGGTAGGGCATGCGGTTGCCAACTCGTCAGAGGTTGGGCGTACCCTTGAGCATATAGCAGAAGCGGTTTCACGTATCGTTGAGTTCAATGCCCAGATCGCATCTGCGGGTGAAGAGCAAACCATGGTCGCCAGTGAAATTGAGCGCAATATCAGCTCCATCAGCCAGGCAGGCAGTCAGACGGCCGAAGGCGCAAAAAGCACGGTGGATGCCTGTCAGCAGATGGCACGGCAAACCGAGCGTTTAAAGGCGGTGGTCAGCAACTTCAAGGTGTGATTCATGGCGCCGCGGGCTGTTAAATTGGCGGTTGTCCCCGTTCCTTGCTTGAATCTGGAAGGTCGGCACTGAGTCGATCTTCGATTATGATGAAGCAGTAAAGTGTTGTATCACTGATCTCGTTAGCCCGGGCTGATCGTGGCACGGGTATTGAGGCTTCATCAGCAGAAACAGGAAGGAGCATGGAATGCAGGTTGTCGAGCATCTGACTGCCAATTTTCAGGGGCGAGATTTCGTCGTCGGTGATATTCATGGATGGTTCAAACCCTTGCAGGCGGAGCTGGATGCGGTCTGTTTTGACCCCGCCGTGGATCGTCTGTTTTCAGTCGGGGATCTGATCAACCGAGGGCCTGACTCGGTTGCCTGCTTGGAGCTGACGCGGCAACTCTGGTTTCATGCCGTGCGTGGCAACCATGAGCAAATCCTGTTCAATTGGCTGGCCGAGCCCGGCAGTGTGGATGTGGATGCCTGGATGGCCTATGGCGGCCGATCCTGGCTGGGGGCAGGGCCTGAACACTTCTTTGCCCGTAATCCTCAGGTTCGAGCCCTGGCTGAATCCTTGTCTGCCAGTATGCCCTGGGTGATTGAATTGAGTCTCGTCGATGGCCGAAAGCTGGCGATTTCACACAGTACTTTGCCTGATGCAAGCTGGCTGGATCTGCAGTTGAGGTTGTCGCACGAAGAGGCGCTGCGCGACTACATTTTGTGGGAGCGTCCGGTCAAGTCCCCCGGTTTTGCTCGCTGCATTGAGGGTGTTGATCTCTGCGTGC
This sequence comes from Marinobacterium maritimum, assembly GCF_039523155.1. Lineage (NCBI taxonomy): Bacteria > Pseudomonadati > Pseudomonadota > Gammaproteobacteria > Oceanospirillales > Oceanospirillaceae > Marinobacterium > Marinobacterium maritimum. Next base: position 584,945 of record NZ_BAAAET010000001.1, read on the forward strand.
ATGGTCATGTCATCGTGCCGGAGATCATTCGACGCGGCAACGGTGTTTATATCGATACCGGTGCTGCGCTGTTCGACAGCCGCTACAAAACCAGTGAGACAGTGCCCCATCCACGTATCACCGCCTTGTCGGTAGACGAGCTTTTTCAGGTGCCTGAGGCCGGTTATACGCTGCCTGCCTGAAGTCTGGCCAGTCGATCAGCGTTGCACCTGATCATTTGCTGATCTTTTTCCTGTCATCATTTGTTCCGTTGGGCTGTCATTCCGCTCGGCCGATCGTTCCTGCTTATTTCCTGTATGCCCCGTCTTTGATTGCCAGGCTTCGGTCGCTGCGTTGCCCTTGATGAGGGTGCGAAACAAAGTGTGTCGGCGATCCGTCATGGCTACAGATGTGGCTGAGCTGGTCTTTAGATTATGTGCCTGCCCGCAATCGCGCAGGTGGACTAGACTGAATAGATTGAGGTAGGTCAAATTCATCATGTGATACACTTATTGAAATTTATTTTTAAAATTGTGTATCATTAATCGAAAGAGATGGTGTACATTTACTCTATCGCGTACTGGTGTGTCTATCTTGTGGTATGGCCAGCAGGTCCGGATTCGATTGGTGGGGCTGGATGGCTGGTGCGATACAAAAAGTACTCTGATTGGCAAGAATGAGTTACACAGTGCGAAAGTAAGAAACATAAGATCGGAGAGCAGAACAATGACGCCCGAAGAACAAAATTTCATGCGCAAGATCGCAGCGGAAGAGAAGATCGAACCCAAGGACTGGATGCCGGCTGATTACCGCAAGAACCTGATCCGTCAGATCTCTCAGCACGCCCACTCTGAAGTGATTGGCATGCAGCCGGAAGGCAACTGGATCACCCGTGCTCCGTCCCTGCGTCGCAAGGCGGTTCTGCTGTCCAAGGTTCAGGATGAAGCTGGTCACGGCCTCTACCTGTACAGCGCCTGTGAAACTCTGGGCATTTCCCGTTCCGAGATGATCGAGCAGTTGCAGACCGGCAAGGCGAAGTACTCGTCTATCTTCAACTACCCGACCCTGACCTGGGCTGACGTTGCCGCTATTGGCTGGCTGGTTGATGGCGCTGCCATCGTTAACCAGGTATCCCTGCAGCGTACCTCCTACGGTCCGTACTCTCGCGGCATGATCCGTATCTGTAAGGAAGAAAGCTTCCATCAGCGCCAGGGTTATGAAGCCATGCTGGCACTGGCTCACGGTTCTCCGGAACAGAAGGAAATGGCTCAGGACGCGCTGAACCGTTTCTACTGGCCGGCACTGATGATGTTCGGTCCGCACGACTCTGCCTCTGCTCACTCGCAGAAATCAATGGAGTGGAAGATCAAGCGTGAAACCAACGACGACCTGCGTCAGAAGTTTGTTGACCAGACCGTCAAGCAGATCGAAGTACTGGGTCTGGAACACCCGGACAAGAACCTGCAGTGGAACGAAGAGCGTGGCCACTATGACAGCAGCGACCTGAACTGGGACGAGTTCTGGAGCGTGATCAACGGTAACGGTCACTGCAACCGTCAACGTATCGAGCACCATATTGCCGCTCACGACGAGGGCGAATGGGTGCGTGACGCCATTGCGGCATACAACGAAAAGAAACGCGCTAAGAAAGCGCAGAATGCGGCGTAAGAGGGGACCTGATAATGACTAAGCCAACTGAAAAACTGGAACTGTTTGAAGTATTCGTGCGTTCCAAGCGCGGTCTGGACCACAAGCATGTCGGAAGCCTGCACGCCGAAGATCACGAACAGGCGCTGGAATACGCTCGTGACTGCTACACCCGTCGTAGCGAAGGCGTCAGCCTGTGGGTTGTGAAGTCCAGCGATATCTGTGCGTCTCAGGAAGACGATGCGGATTGCTTCTACGATCCGAATGACGACAAGCCGTACCGCCATGCGACTTATTACGTCCTGCCTGATCCCGTTAACAACATGTAATTGGTTTTAACGGGATAGATTGAGGAGACAAGTAATGAGTGATGCAATCAAAGCGGCAACGCTGGAATACGCGACCCGTCTGGGTGACGACTCTGTAGTGCTGGGTCACCGTATCTCTGAATGGGTCAGCTATGGTCCTTTCCTGGAGGAAGACATCGCCTACGGTAACGTGGCGCTGGACTACATCGGTCGTGCTCGCATGTTCTACACCTATGCAGCCGAGCTGGCCAATGACGGTCGTACCGAAGATGACTTCGCTTACATGCGTAGCGATCGCGAATACCGTAACCTGCTGCTGATGGAAATGCCGAAAGGTGATTTCGCCTACTCACAGGTACGCCAGCTGTTCGCCGACGTGTACTACACCCTGGTGCTGCCTGAGCTGCTGCAGTCCAAGGATGAAACCCTGTCTGCCATCGCAGCCAAGGGCATCAAGGAAACCAAATACCACCTGCGTCGCAGCCGTGAATGGGTACTGCGTCTGGGTGATGGTACTGAAGAAAGTCACAAGCGTACGCAGAAAGCGGTCGACGCACTCTGGGGTTATACCCATGAGATGTTTGATATGGACGAAACCGAGCAGATGCTGGCTGACGCCGGTATTGCCGTGGACGTGTCCAAGCTGCGTGATGCATGGCACAAGATGGTCAGCGAAATCCTGACCGAAGCGACCCTGACTGTACCTGAAGATGGTTGGGCTGTGCGCGGTGGCCGTACCGGTTACCACACTGAAAATCTGGGTCACATGCTGACCGAGATGCAGATCGTGCACCGCTCTTACCCGGGTTGCCAGTGGTAAGCCAAGGCTACCAGGATTAAGAATCATGAATGAAATCTCACTGATGCCAGAAGAGCAGTACCAGCGCCTCCAGCAGCGCAACGCCGCTGAGGTAAAGGAGCTTTGGGACCTGCTCGATCAAGTCAAGGATCCTGAAGTGCCGGTGCTGAGCATTTGGGATCTGGGGATCTTGCGTGATGTCGAGCGTGACGGTGATCGTGTTGTGGTCACTATCACGCCGACCTACTCGGGCTGCCCTGCGATGAATACCATCACCGATGATGTCATCGCGGCACTCAAGGCCAGCGGCTATGACGATGTCGAGGTGAAAACCAAGCTGTCGCCGGCCTGGAGCTCCGAGTGGATGTCGCCGGAAGGGAGGCGCAAGCTGCGCAACTACGGTATAGCGCCGCCTGAAGATGCTGACCTGGACGAAGATGGCCTGACGCCAGATGCTCACGCCCAGTGTCCGCATTGCGGATCACGTAATACCCGCAGGATCAGTGAGTTTGGCTCCACCGCCTGCAAGGCGCTGTTTCAGTGCAATGACTGCAATGAGCCTTTCGACTATTTCAAAAAAATATAAGGTGAAGCGATGTCTGACACCAATTTCTACACGCTGAAGATTGCCGATGTGCAGCCGGAAACCGATTCGGCCATCAGCGTGACCTTTGCTGTACCGGAAGAGCTAACCGAGAAGTTCAAGTTCATCCAGGGCCAGTTCCTGACCCTGCGTGCCATGATCGATGGTGAAGATGTACGTCGCTCTTACTCCATCTGCTCCGGTGTGACCGATGGCAAGATGCGTGTGGGTATCAAGCGTGTCGATGGCGGCAAGTTCTCCAACTACGCCAACGACAACTTCAAGCCGGGTGTTGATATCGAAGTGATGCCGCCGCAGGGCAGCTTCTACACCGAGCTGAACCCGAGCAATGCCAAGAACTACATGTGCATCGCAGCCGGTTCCGGCATCACGCCGATGATCTCCATCATGAAATCCGTGCTGGATATCGAACCGAACAGCAAGGTAACCCTGATTTATGGTAACCAGCGTTCCAACACCGTGATGTTCAAAGACGAGCTGAACTTCGTCAAGAACCGTTACATGGATCGCTTCCAGTGGATCAACATCATGGACTATGAAGACCAGGGTGCTGATCTTCTCAATGGTCGTATCGACAACAAGAAGGGCTACGCGCTGCAGAAAGCAGGTCTGATCGACATCAAGAGCACCGATGAAGCGTTCATCTGTGGTCCTGAAGCGATGATGACAGAAGTGTCTCGCGGTTTCCGTATGGAAGGCCTGAGCGATGACCAGATCCACTACGAACTCTTTGCCAGCTCTTCTGCTGATGCTCAGGCGACTCTGGAAAAAGCCCAGGCGCGTGTGGCTCAGTACGGCGAAAACAAAATGAGCAAGGTAACCGTCATTGCTGATGGTCGCTCTGTCATGTTTGATCTGGCAACCGTCGGTCAGAACATTCTGGATGCCGGTATGGATGTGGGTATGGACCTGCCGTACTCCTGTAAGGGCGGTGTCTGCTCCACCTGTAAGTGCAAACTGATCAAGGGCGAAGTGGAGATGGATATCTCCCACGGTCTGGAGCCGCACGAAATCGAAGCCGGTTACGTGCTCAGCTGTCAGGCACACCCGATCAGCGACGAGGTTGTACTGGACTTCGACCAGCGCAACTGATTGCATTCTTTCCTTGTGCCAAAAAAAGCCCTGCAGATGCAGGGCTTTTTTGTATTTCTCCCATTACCTGTGTGCAGCCGTTACCAGCCAGCGAAAAAGTCTGAGTTGCGCCGGTAGATAAAGCAGGTACTCCGGGTGCCACTGTACGCCCATAATGTCGTTTTTTTCGGATTCGAACCCCTGTGCAATGTTATCAAGGTCCCGCCCCACAATTCGCAGGCCCTGGCCCGTGGAGCTTACCGCTTGATGATGCAGGCTGTTTACACGCAGGTGTTCACGTTTGCATACCCGAGCCATTCGGCTCTGAGGCTCAAGCTGTACCTGTTTGGTGGGTAACAGGCCGGGCCTGTTATAGGTTCGCTTGCGCAGTTGGTGCAGGTCCTGGTGTAAATGACCGCCAAGCACAACGTTGATCAATTGTGCGCCGCGACAAATACCCAGCATCGGCAGCTTGGCTTCCAGTGCATGTCTGATCCACTGAATTTCAAGTGCGTCGCGTTCAGGGTCGGTCCTGACCGGGGCTTCCAAATCGCCGCCATAATGCTCGGGGCTGATGTCATCGCCGCCACCCACGACCAGTGCATCGATGGTGTCCTTCGCAACATTATGTCTGACACTTACGCGAACGGCCTCGGCGCCAGTGAGTCTGAGGGCAAGTCTGGTGCACCACCAGGAAGGCGACCAGCGACGACTGCTACCGGTTACTGCCACCCGTGTGCGTGCAACCATTGATCGACTCCTTTTACCCACTCGTTACGATTGACCCCTAGTAGTGGTCGCGACATGGAGAGCCAGCGCTGGGACAACTCCGTTATTGCGTCGGTATCCCCCGAGAGCTGTTCGACAACCCACCAGTTATTCCACTCGGCAGCCAGGCTCCAGTCCCTGCGTTCAATCTCGCAGTTGGGAAGTCGATAGTGCAACGCTGGGCGGGGCTTGATGCGATCATCATTTGCCTGGTTCTGAACGCGTTGATTGTCGATGTGTGACAGTAAAGGCAAAAGGTCTAGCGCTCGGTTGCGTGTGGCGTTGTAAGCAAGATAAAGGTCGAAAATGTCGTCTATTTCGGCATGCTGTTGGCTCAGCAGTTGGTCAATATATTTTTCCGGATACAGATCTACATAAGGAGAGACCTTGCGAGCAATGTTTACGTTATGGGCATCCACCAGCCACCATTGCAGCAGGCTATATGCCTTGAGGTATGACTGGATGGTAGTGGGGCCGGTATCGGGCAGCTCGGCATTAATATGCACACCCAGTGCTGCGATGAATGAATCTTCAGTGCCTTGAGCGCCAGCACCACGCAGGGCATCGATGACTGGATCGAGGGACTCGAGTCGGTCAAGCGCGATAGGTGGGCATACCAGTTCAATCGGAACAACCAGTGCTGCAGCACGGCTCAGACCTTCCAGCCAGTCGGGGGTGGGGTCCACATCGGCATATTCCTTGGAAACCTGTTTGAGCAACGCCCAATCAAGCTCAAGGTTAAACTCTCCCAGCTCGGTCTCAAATGATATCTCGACCGGAGACTTTGCCTTTTCAGTACCTTTAAGTACTTGTCGAACGTGCTGTCTTGCCTGGGCGAACGTAAGGCCGGTAAATTCCAGTTCAAAACCAACCCGTCGTTGTTTGCCGTCCAGTCGTACCTGTTTCAATGGCTTTCGGAAACGGCTCATTACACCTCCCGAAATTAAGGCTTCAAGGTGAAATACGTTGCATCATGCAGATTAGCTGCTTGATGCGACATGATGACGAAAGCTATCAGGTTAAGGGTAGACGGCATGGTCTGGATGTTCATCCCGAGTCCATAATCGAGGCGCGCCAAAATCATGAACTCAGGCACCTGGCGACTGACAAGCCGTCACTCGGGATTGACAATGCTCGCTTTGTTGATAACAACGGCCGTTACCGGGACATCCCGGTGACGGCCGTGGCTGTCGGTAGGCACCTTGCTGATCGTATCTACCACGTCCATACCGCTGGTCACCTTGCCGAATACTGTGTACCCGGGGCGACCTGGCATGCCATCAAGGCGACGGTTGTCGACGGTATTGATGAAAAACTGGGAGGTGGCGCTGTTTGGGTTCTGGGTGCGAGCCATCGCAATGGTTCCGCGCAGGTTGCTCAGGCCGTTGTCTGACTCGTGTTTGATCGGCGCATCTGTGTCCAGTTGCTGCATTTCGGGGGTGAAACCGCCGCCCTGAATCATGAAGCCGGGGATCACACGGTGAAAAATCAGGCCGTTATAATGGCCCTTTTGTACGTAACTGATGAAATTGGCAACCGTCACCGGGGCTTTGTCAGTATCCAGTTCGAGCTGGATTTCACCGGCGCTGGTACTCAGGTTGACCTGAACCGGTTCGGCAAGGGCGAGGGGGGGGGTAAGTGCCAGCGCGATGGCAAAGGGCTTCAGCATATTCACTCCGTAAACATGTGTCATTGTTTGGCGTCTGCTGTGCTAGTCTGAACGTCTGTAGCGATGCATAACAGGTTCTTTCAGTGCCGTGACAGCCGTGACTCTGCCACTGAGTCTAATGCAGTTGGGCACGGTGTCGAAGTCTATTTGTCCATCCAGTGTTCAGTGCGTGTGAAGCGGAGTGTTTATGCCGGAAAAAATCATTATGGAACTGATTGCCACTCAGCCCGTGGTTGAAGGCTGTCAAGGATGCAAGACACCGCTTGATTTTGATTTTACCTTTGCTTTCCAGCCGATTGTTGATGTCGCCTCCGGTGAAGTCTATGCCTACGAAGCTTTGGTACGCGGATTGGACGGTGCTGGTGCAGGGCAAGTACTGGCACAGGTCAATGACGAGAACCGCTATGCCTTTGATCAGGCCTGCCGGGTCAAGGCGATTGAGCTTGCCGCTCGATTGGGGTTACAGCAGAAGCTGAGCATCAATTTTCTGCCCAACGCCGTCTATTCACCTGAGCACTGCATTCGCAGCACCTTGAGGGCTGCTGAAGCGTTCGGTTTGCCGGTGGAGCAGATCATGTTTGAAATCACGGAGTCGGAGCGTGTGCACGATACATCGCACTTGACCAGTATTTTTCAGTATTACCATTCCCAGGGTTTTACGACCGCGCTGGATGATTTTGGTGCGGGTCATGCGGGACTGAATTTGCTTGCCGGGTTCATCCCGGACGTTCTCAAGCTGGATATGGAGCTGGTGCGGGATATCGATCGTTCGGAGGTCAAGCAAGTAATCGTGGACGGCTTGCTGAATATTTGCCAGCGCTTGAACATCGCGCTGCTGGCAGAAGGTATCGAAACGGAGCAGGAGTTCCATTATTTGAGATCCAAAGGCGTACGCCTGATGCAGGGTTACCTGCTGGCGCATCCCGGCTTTGAGACTCTGCCCGAAGTCAGTATTCCACTGTCTTGGCGGTGATTTCCGTTGATTAATTAAACAGCGTTCAAATATTGTTTGACCCTGTCAGGCGGTCGCACTAGTATTCAAATATCAATTGAACAGTGTTCATTAAGGGTTCAAAAATGGCAAGACGCAATGACCACTCCAAAGAGGAGTTGCGTGAGATGGCGCTGGCCGCAGCAGAAAAACTGTTGCAGCAGGAGGGCTTGAAGTCACTTAGCGCACGTCGTGTGGCCTCCGAGATTGGTTACTCGGCAGGTTCTCTGTATACCGTTTTCACCAACCTGGATGATCTCTGCTGGCAGCTGAACGCGCGTACCTTGACGCAGTTGCTGACCGAGCTGGATGGGATCAACGTCGCCGATCCTGCACAACGGCTTTTGGCTTATGGACGAGGCTATCTGGATTTCGCCCATCGCAATCCGCAGCGCTGGGCATTGCTGTTTGAACATGGCACCACCAGTGAGGTTGAAGCGCCGCAATGGCTCAGTGAGCGTATTGACTCTCTTTTTGCGAGGGTGGAAGCCTGTCTGCAGGCACTTAAGCAGGACATGAGCCGCAGTGAATGTATGCTGACGGCACGAACCCTATGGAGCGGTGTTCATGGAGTAGCAGTGTTGGCACTGCGGCAAAAACTCTTTCTGGATCAGGCCCGGTCAGCGGAGCTGATGCTGCAACAGCTGGTTCATCATTTCATCAAAGGCTGGTTGGCAGAGGGGGATAATAATGCTTGAGCTGATCAGAGTGCGGGGCTTTTTGGCGTTTGTAGCCATTGCCTTTATCAATGCCTTTGTCGATCTGGGCCACAAGATCACCATCCAGAACACTCTGTTCAAGGTTTACGATGGCGACACTCAGATCTTGCTCACCGCCATCGTTAATGGCCTCATCCTGTTACCGTTTATCCTGCTGTTTACTCCTGCTGGGTTTGTATCTGACAAGTACCCCAAGCACAGAGTGATGAAAATTTCGGCCTGGAGCGCGGTTGTGATCACGTTGGCGATCACCTTCTGTTATTACCAGGGGTGGTTCATTCCTGCGTTTGTGCTGACCTTCATCCTTGCAGTGCAGAGTGCGCTCTACTCCCCGGCGAAATACGGCTTCATCAGAGAGTTGGTGGGCATTGAGCGGATCAGCGAAGGTAACGGCTGGATTCAGGCGACCACGATGGTCGCGATCCTTAGCGGTATCGTGGCTTTTTCGGCACTGTTTGAATGGCGCATCGCAGCGCTGGAGGTCATGAACTCCAACGATATCCTGATCAAGATTGCACCGCTGGGCTGGTTACTGGTAGCGGGTGCAGTATTTGAAGTGATGCTCTCTTATCGCTTGCCGGCACTCAGTGAAACGGACACTGCCCAGCGATTTGATATGCAGGACTATCTGACCGGGCGCAGCCTGAAGCGTAATCTGCGCGCACTGGGTGAGCCCAAGGTGATCCTGCTGTCGATCATCGGTCTGGCACTTTTCTGGTCGGTGAGTCAGGTGATGCTCGCGGTGTTTCCGGCCTATGCCGAGGAACATCTGGGGCAAAGTAATACGTTTGTCATCCAGACGGTTATGGCATTGGCCGGTATCGGCATCATGATCGGTTCGGTGCTGGCAGCACGTCTTTCACGCCACTATATCAATGCCGGGCTGATTCCGGTGGGCGCTGCCGGGGTGGCGCTTGGGTTGATGATGCTGCCAACGCTGGATAGCATCTGGCTGAGCGCCGGCGCTTTCCTGCTGATCGGGGTCTCGGGTTCCTTGATGACCATTCCGCTCAATTCACTGGTCCAGTTCAACGCGCCGGAATCGCGTCTGGGGCGAGTGCTGGCCGGGAACAATTTCATCCAGAATGTCGCGATGCTCGGCTTCCTGGTGCTGACCGTGGTCAGTGCCACCGCGTCCATCCCATCAAAGACGTTGCTCTGGGGGTTGGGTGTTATCGGCATAGCCGGTGCTGTTTACGCGATTTTGCTGCTGCCACAGGCCCTGATTCGACTGCTGGTTTCGGCACTGGTACGCCGCCGCTACAACTTGAAGGTGCTGGGATTCGAACATCTGCCGGCCAGTGGCCAAGGAGCCCTGTTACTGGGCAATCATATCAGTTGGCTGGACTGGGCGATGCTGCAGATGGCGTGCCCGCGCCATATCTACTTTGTCATGGAACGTTCCATCTACGAACGCTGGTATCTGCGCTGGTTCCTGGATCTCTACGGCGTCATTCCGATCTCGGCCGGTGCCAGTCGCAGTGCACTGCAAAAGGTTCGTAAGTTGTTGGCGCGAGGCGAATTAGTCTGCCTGTTCCCGGAAGGAGCGATCAGCTACAGCGGTCAGCTGGGCGAATTCAAGCGCGGCTTTGAGCGGATTGCGAACCCGGGTGATGAAGAGCCCGTTCCTGAAGCCCATATTCTGCCATTTTACCTGAGAGGCCTGTGGGGCAGTCGTTTTTCGCGCTCCAGTGAGCGCTTGCAGAACTCAGAAGGAGGCGGCATGAAGCGTGATGTGATTGTTTCCTTTGGTGAGTCGATTGCGCTGGACAGCAAGGCAGAAGTGGTCAAGCAGAAGGTGGCAGAACTCTCCGTACGGGCCTGGAACGAGTATACGGATACGCTGGAGACACTGCCGGCTGCGTTTATTCGTACGGCCAAGGCGGCACCGACTGACTGGGCGCTGACCGATCTCAATGGTCCGGTGCTGAACCATCGCCGCTTGTTGACCGCCTGTATTCTGTTCAGCCGTCGCATGCGGGGTATCAAGGAGCAGAATGTTGGTCTGCTGCTGCCCACTGTAGCCGGTGGCGCGATCGCCAATATGGCAGCCCTGATGGCGGGTAAAACGGTGGTCAATCTCAATTACACCGCCCCCGAGAGTGCGTTGCTCAGTGCCATTGAGCAGGCTGAAGTGAAAACGCTGGTTACCTCCGAGCGTTTTCTGAACAAGCTGGAGCAGCGTGGGGCGAAGCTGGAGCAGCTGTTACAGAGTGTAACGGTAATCAAGCTGGAAGAGGTGAAGGAGAAGATTGGCAAGCTGGAGTCTGTTGTGACGCTGGCACAGGTAGTGCTGACGCCACGTTCGGTATTGCAATGGGTCTATGGTGGCCACTCAAGTCTGGATGATACCGCAGCCATCCTGTTTTCATCCGGCAGTGAGGGGGCGCCCAAGGGGGTGATGCTGAGCCACCGCAACATGATGGCCAACCTTAAGCAGATCGCGGCCGTGCTCAATGTGCAGAACGATGACTGTATCCTCGCAACCTTGCCCCTGTTTCACGCATTTGGCCTGACGGTCACCTGCATGTTGCCGTTGGTAGAGGGGATACCGCTGGTATGTCATCCCGACCCGACCGATGCGGCCAACATTGGCAAGGCTGCTGCCCGTTACCGCGCCACCATACTGTGTGGTACCAGTACCTTCCTGGGCATCTACATGCGCAACAAGCGACTGCATCCGCTGATGCTGGAAAGCTTGCGTGTGGTCGTGGCAGGAGCGGAAAAACTGTCACCGAGCATCAAGAGCGGCTTTGAAGGGCGGTTCAAGGTGCCGGTACTTGAGGGTTATGGTTGTACCGAGACCACTCCGGTGGCCAGTGTCAATTTGCCAGATTACCTGGATACGCGCTGGTGGAATGTACAGGTCGGCGAGCGTCAGGGGACTGTAGGGATGGCGTTGCCGGGCTCCATGTTTCGCATTGTAAATCCCGATACCCTTGAGCAACTTCCAGTGGGTGAGGACGGCCTGATTCTGCTCGGGGGCAGTCAGATCATGAAAGGGTATCTGAATAATCCTGACAAGACGGCCGAAGTGGTGATCGAGCAGGACGGTCTGCGTTGGTACAAGACCGGTGACAAGGGGCATCTCGATGTGGATGGCTTCCTGACCATCGTCGATCGCTATTCCCGTTTTGCCAAGGTAGGCGGTGAGATGATTTCGCTGGCGGCGGTGGAAACATCCCTGCGTGAGGCTTTGGGGTATGAGGAGCAGGCGTTGGCCGCAGTGGCAGTGCCTGATGCCAGAAAGGGGGAGCGTATCGTGCTGCTGGTGGAAGAGGACGCGGATGCCGTTTCGGTTCGACTGCGTAAGGCTGATATGCTGCCACTGCATCGTCCGGCAGATGTGTTCCAGGTGGAACAGATTCCGATTCTGGGCAGTGGCAAGACCGACCTGGCGGGCGCCAAGCGGCTGGCGCTGGAACTGGTAGCGTGAAATAATGCATAATATCCGAGTATTTCAGTTGGTTATTGCCGGGGTGCCGGCAGTTGAGGAGGGCGAGTGACAGCAATTACCCAAGCGCAGATCGAAGCGGCGATCGATGCCTATGTCGACCCTGATCTTAAACAGTCGCTGCTGGCGGCCGGTGCTGTGCAGCAGATCGAGATCGAAGAGCATCGCATCTGTGTCCAGCTTCAGTTGAAGCATGTCTGCGCCAGTCGCCATCAGGCTTTGCGCCAGGCGCTGAGCGAACAGGTTCAGCCTCTGGCAGCTGAGCGTCAGGTTGAGATCGGGATCACGCAGCAGGTGGAAGCCCACCCTGGCCCGAAAAAACTGCCGGGTCTGGCGGGCGTGAAGAACATCATTGCCGTTGCATCGGGCAAGGGCGGGGTCGGCAAATCCACCACCACGGTCAATCTGGCACTGGCGCTGGCGGCCGAAGGCGCGCGTGTCGGCATCCTGGATGCGGATATTTATGGCCCCAGTCAGGGCATGATGCTGGGGGTAGCCGAAGGAGAGCGCCCGGAAACTGCCGAAGAAAAGTATTTCAAACCGATAGTACGTCATGGACTTCAGTCGATGTCGATGAGCTATCTGGTCGATGAAAACACGCCGATGGTCTGGCGTGGCCCCATGGTCAGCGGTGCCATGCAGCAGCTGCTGAATCAGACGCTGTGGCAGGATCTGGACTACCTGTTGATCGATATGCCCCCGGGTACGGGCGACATCCAGCTGACCCTCGCCCAGCGGGTTCCGGTCAGCGCGGCGGTTATCGTGACCACGCCGCAGGATATTGCCCTGCTTGATGCCAAAAAAGGGATCGAGATGTTCCGCAAGGTCGACATCCCGGTGTTGGGCATTGTCGAGAACATGAGCGTGCATATCTGCAGTAACTGTGGTCATGAAGAGGCGCTGTTCGGTGCTAATGGTGGCGAGCGTATTGCTGATCAGTACGAGACCGAGCTGCTTGGTCAGTTGCCGCTGGCGCTGACGATCCGTGAACAGACCGATGCCGGCAAGCCGACAGTGATTGCTGATCCCGAAAGCGCCCATGCGCAGCGCTACAAAGCCATTGCACGCCGGGTGAGTGCAGCATTGGCAGAAAAAAATTCACAGGGCGGGAACTTCGTGCCGAACATCGCGGTCGAAATCGATTAGTACAGCGAGATGAAATTTTCCGCCCCGGTGCAAGCCGGGGCGGTTTTTTTTGTGCAAAACGGGTAGAATGCTCCGTTGATTTGCTGAACTTCTTTTCAGGTAATAGGGTGTTATGGGTATCAAGTCAGATCGCTGGATTCGTCAGATGGCGGACAAGCATGGAATGATCGAGCCGTTCGAGGCCGGTCAGGTACGTCGGGTCAACGATCAGCCGATCGTGTCCTACGGTACATCGAGCTATGGCTACGATGTACGCTGCGCCGATGAGTTCAAGATCTTTACCAACATCAATTCTTCCATCGTTGACCCGAAAAGTTTCGATGAAGGCAGTTTTGTTGATGTTCAGTCTGATGTTTGTATCATCCCGCCCAACTCCTTTGCACTGGCCCGTACTGTCGAGTACTTCCGCATTCCGCGTGATGTGCTGACCATCTGCCTTGGCAAGAGTACCTATGCCCGTTGCGGCATCATCGTCAACGTCACCCCGCTTGAACCTGAATGGGAAGGGCACGTGACCCTGGAGTTCTCCAATACCACGCCGCTGCCGGCGCGGATCTACGCCAACGAAGGTGTGGCCCAGATGCTGTTCCTCGGCGCCGATGATATCTGCGAGACTTCATACAAGGATCGTAACGGCAAATACCAGGGTCAGACCGGCGTTGTCGTCCCGCGAACCTGATTCTTTTGATACTGGGTGTGCATGAATTCCAAACCTGATCTGAAACGGATCCAGGCGTTCTGGCAACAGATCGAACGTACGCTTGAACAGCTGCTGCAGAGTCAGCAGGAGATGCAGTTCGATGCCGAAAGCCTGTTGAATACCTACCGCGACAGCCTGCAGAAGATCGACCGTAACCTGACTTTCCATTTCGAGCGTGAGCACGAAGAGGGGCCGGTGGAAATGATCTTCGGCTGCGACGGCTATCCTGAGTCAATCCACTCGGTACTGAGTGTGGTAGGGGCCGCACCGGAGTTGAGTGGCATCAGTTTTCGTGCCTTCAACCACCGCTATGACCCCATCCCGTCCTGCGTCAACATGGGCGAAGAGCTTTGTGAGATTGAAGACTTCTGGTGCTCGTTGCGCGTGATCAACGGCAAGATGCAGCTGGCCATCTACCTGAAGGATGCGCCGAAAATCCTGGAAATGGATCCGCGTGTGGAAGCGGTGATGATCTTCCTCGATGCCCTGATCGGCGAATATGAGCTGATGACGAGAGTGTGGGCGCTGGACTGGTGCGAACTGCCGGCCGATCCGGTGGATTTCGGTCTGATTCCGTTGCAACAGCTACGTATGGCGTTTGACCGTCTTAGGGATGATGTCCAGCCAGTAGGCATTACCATTCACTGACCGGCCGCCAGGCCGGACGCGGAGGCACGCATGAGTCAGCAGTTGGCTGATCTGATGGATCGGGTTCGTCAGGAATATGTACGTCGGATGCAGGATAACGGCCAGAGCGAGCCTTACCTCACGGCGCACCGGGTATGTCAGCAGATGCTGACCTTGTCGCCTGTTGATCTGGCCAGTTTGATTGCGGATGACCCCAAGTTGTTGTCGGCCCGCGCCAGCGAGCTGGTGGAAGATCCTGCCGAGATGGAAAACCCCAGTGTTGGCGTGATTGTAACCAGCAATATATGTGCGGCAGCGCTTGAAGGTCTGCTGGTGGTAGCGGTTAATCGCCAGTGGCTGGAAGTGGATTCCGAGGATCGCATCATGGTCGATGCCTGGGAGCTGGATAACGTACCGGCTGTCAAAAGCATCGATTACAGTGATGTCGATGGTCCCAACCTCCAGCAGGCTGGTGCCAGTCAATTAAGCCTGCTGTTCAACGCGGCCGAAAAAGCCTATCTCAAGCAGCTGTCGGAAGCTGCGCACGATGCCTATCAGTTGGCACTCCAGGTATCGTCCGATTACGTCGTCTTTGCTCCGGAAGATCTGGCGCCCCTGATTGTCGAAAATCCGCTGTTGCTCGGGTTGAGGGCGGATGGCCTCGTAGATGAGGAGCTGTTTGAGGGTGATCCACCCGCAGGGCTGATCGTCAGTGCCCATCTGACCGAAATGCTGCTGCAGCAGCTGCTTGAGCTGGCGCACGAGCAGGGTGCTTTGGCGCTGGACAGCAGCGGTCAGCCAATTCTGTCGGATTCGGAAGAGGATGGTCCGATCGTTCACTGAGCGGGCTTGGTAACGAAAAAGGCTGACAGTTGTCAGCCTTTTTTGTGCGATTTTCCTGTATCAGGAGGCGGCCTGCAGCCATTCATCCAGTGCCAGCAGGTCTTCCGGACTCAGTGTGCCAAGCTGCAGCTTGAAGCGGAACAGCGTGGAGACGTGATTGAGGCGGGCGGTCGCATAATCCAGGCGAGCCTGGTATAGCGCCTGCTCTGCCTGCAGTACATCGACCACGTTGCGGGTGCCGACATTGAAGCCTTCTTCAGTTGCGCGCAGCGCAGTCTCGCGGGACTTGATGCTCTGCAGGCGCGCCTTCACACTCTGTACGCTGGTCTGCAGATCGCGCAGCAGTGAGCGAGTCTGCTCGGTAACGGCGCGATACTGGTCTTCACGGTTGTACTGGGCTGCGTAGAGACCCTGTTCCGCTTCGCGGACACGAGAGCTGGTGGCGCCACCGGAGAAGATCGGTACGCTTAATGTCAGGGCAACCTGGCTGCCTTCATCCCAATCCAGACGCTGGAACTCGGACTCGCTGTAGCCGTATGCCGCCTCCAGATTAACCTTGGGGTGGTGGCCTGAACGGGCAATCTGGCTATCGCGACGGCTGGTTTCCACACCGAGTTCACTTAGCTTGAGTGCCAGGTTGCCGTTGCGTGCCTTTTCCAGCCAGGCGCTGGGATCGGCAGGGGAAAGGGCTTCGATAGGGTAGTCCTCGCGCAGTGGGTCGACCTGGTTGAGTGACTGGCCTGCCAGACGCTCCAGCGCCTCGTAGCTGTTGGCCAGGGCGCCTTCGGCATCGATGCGCTGAACCACGGCATTATCGAAGGAGGCCTGGGCTTCCTGCACATCGGTGATGGCGATCAGGCCGACATCGAACTGGGCGTTGACCTGGTCCAGGCGGCGCTGCAGTGCACGTTCCTGGGCCTGGGCGGTTTCGAGGGCGCTCATGGCACGCAGTACACCCAGATAGGCGTCCACGGTGCGCTGGATCAGCTGTTGCTGGGCCAGGTCGAACTGAAGTTTGGCCTGTTCACTGATCACCTTGCTCTTCTGGAAGGTGAACCATTTGGTGGTATCAAACACCGGCTGTACCAGTGATACCTGCCAGGCGCGATCGCCGGCTTCCTGGTTCAGGGCGCCGCTGTCGGCCTGGGTATAGCTGCCACCGGCGTTGATCTGCGGCAGCAGGCCTGCGCGCCCCTGAGGGACGGCTTCCTGACCCGCCAGATAGGAAGCTTCCGCTGACTTCAGTTGAGGGTCGTTGTCCAGTGCCAGCTGGTAAAGGTCTGCCAGCGCGCCTGCCTGAACCGTTGAGCTGGCCATGGCGCCAGCAATCAGCAGTGGGACCAATCGTTTCTTCATCTGTTTCACGTGCGTGCTTCCTCTATCGATGTGCAGGATCAGGCTCGACCTGACGGAAGTTACGTTTCCCTAAGTAACTGTAGACTGTTGGGATCACAAAAAGGGTCAAAAGAGTGCCGAGCAGCATGCCGCCGACAATGACCCAGCCGATTTGCTGGCGTGACTCGGCGCCGGCACCGAATGCCATTGCGAGCGGCAGAGCGCCCAGCACGGTTGCGCCTGTGGTCATCAAGATTGGGCGCAAACGAAGGGCGGCTGCTTCAACAATGGCGTCGCTCAGTGCGGTGCCACGGTCCTGTAGCTGGTTGGCAAACTCGATAATGAGAATGCCGTGTTTGGTTACCAGCCCGACCAGTGTAATCAGACCGATCTGGCTGTAGATGCTCAGTGAGCCTCCGCTGAAATGCAGGGCTATGAGGGCACCCGCCAGGGCGGGGGGGACTGACAGCATGATGATCAGTGGGTTCTTGAAGCTCTCGAACTGGGCGGCAAGCACCAGGAAGATAAAAATCAGCGCCAGGCCGAAGGTCATCTGCAGGGTGTTGCTGGACTCCTTAAACTCGCGGGACTGGCCGGCGTAGTCGAAGAGCGCATCCGGGGCGACCTCCTTGAGGCTTTGTTCCATGAATGTGAGTGCCTCGCCCAGGCTGTAGCCCGGTGCCAGCATGGCCTGGATCTTGACTGCCTTTAGTTTGTCGAAGTGATTCAGCTCTTTCGCAGTAATACTTTCTTCAACAGACACCAGGTTGGCCAGCTGGATCATGTCGCCGTTGTCGCCGCGAACGTAAGCGCTGGTGAGATCTCCCGGTACCTGGCGATAGCGGTCCTCGATCTGCAGGATGACATCGTATTGCTCGCCCTGCTGCTTGTATCGCGTCAGTTCGCGACCCGCCATGAAGGTTTCCAGCGTACGACCAATGGTATTCACGTCGATGCCGACATCGGAGACCTTGTCGCGGTTCAGGGTAACCAGCAGTTCCGGCTTGTTGAGCTTGAGATCGGTATCAGGCTGCGCCAGTCCCGGATTCTCGGTCATTTTAGCCAGCATCTTGTCAGTGATGACGGCCAGTTGCTCATAGTCCGCCGTAGTTTTGATGATGAATTCCACCGGCCGGGAAATGATGCTTTGACCCAGAGACGGTGGGTTCATGGCGAAGCTCATGTTGCCGATCACACCGCCATAGAGTTGCGGCGTCAGGTCGTCGGTGATGGCCTGTTGCTTGCGTTCGCGCTGCTCCCAGTCCTCAAGGCGCAGGAAGGTGAGTGAGTTGGTTTCGCTGGGGAAGCCGACGACACCGAAGAAGTGCACTCCTTCAGGGACCTGGCCGACGATCCCTTCAACCTGGCGTGCATAGCGGTCGACGTAGTCAACGGACGATCCTTCCGGCGAGATGGAGAAGGTCATGATGGTGCCGCGGTCTTCGGTTGGTGCCAGCTCCTGTGGCAGTTGCTGGTAGAAATAGGCGGCACCGCCAGCACTGATGCCGAGCAGGACAACGGCCAGCAGTCGTGAGCGCAGCACCTTGCTCAGCAGGCGCTGGTAGAGTGAGCTGAGTCCGTTGAGCCAGCCTTCGATCAGGTTGAAAATGGCGCTATGGCGCTTTTCGTGATGCAGCAGGCGCGAGCTCAGCATCGGTGACAACGACAGGGCGATGAAGGTGGAAACGACCACGGCCCCGGCCAGTGTCAGCGCAAACTCGGTGAATAGCTTGCCGGTGCGCCCGGTGGAGAAGGCGACCGGGACGAACACGGCTACCAGTGTTGCCGTAGTGGCGATAACGGCGAAGCCGATTTCGCGTGCGCCCTTGAAGGCTGCCTGAATGGGGTCCAGACCGGCTTCCACGTGGCGATAAATGTTTTCCAGCATGACGATGGCATCATCGACCACCAGTCCGATCGCCAGTACCAGTGCCAGCAGGGTCAGGGTGTTGATGGAAAAATCCATCAGCAGCATCATGGCGAAGGCGCCGATCAGTGACAGCGGGATGGTCACTACCGGGATCAGTGTGGCCTTGAGGTTGCGCAGGAAGAAGAAGATCACCAACACCACCAGTACGCCGGCCTGCCACAGAGTCGTGAATACTGAATCGATCGATTCTTCGATGAACAGGGAAGAATCGTAGCCGACCTTGGCATGCATGCCGGGGGGCAGGTTCTGCTCGATCTGTGCCAGCATTTCACGTACCCCGCTGGATACATCCAGAGGGTTGGCGGTGGACTGTTTGATCACGCCCAGGGCGACGGCGTTGTCGCCGTTGAAGCGAGCGATATTGCGCTCGGAGGCAGGGGCGATTTCAACCCGGGCCACATCCTGAATGCGCACCGGATAGCCCTTGTCATTGCGGATAATGATTCGCTCAAACTCAGACACCGTGTTCAGGTCGGTCTGGGCCAGCACGGTGAATTCCCGCTCGCGGCTCTCGATGCGGCCGGCCGGGATTTCAACGTTCTGGGCGCTCAAGGCAGATTCTATATCCTGAGGTACCACCTGGTAAGCGGCCATCTTCTGCGGGTCCAGCCAGATACGCATGGCATAACGGCGTTCGCCTACAACCATCACACTGGCGACGCCGGGTACGGTCTGCAACGGATCCTTGACCCGGTTTTCCGCATAGTCGGTGACTTCCATGGTGCTGTGACTGTCGGACGAAAGTGCAATCCAGATGATTGGCTGGGCATCGGCCTCGGACTTGGCGACTACCGGCTCTTCAATGTCGTCCGGCAACTGGCCACGAACACGGCCGACGCGGTCACGCACCTCGTTGGCGGCGTCATCCGGGTCCTGCTCCAGGCGGAAGGTCACCGAGATCTGGCTTTTTTCCGATCGGCTGATCGAGCTGATAAAGTCGATGCCTTCAATGCCGGACAGAGAGTCCTCGATGATCTTGGTAACCTGTGATTCGATGATTGAGGCGCTGGCGCCCGGGTACACCGTTTCCACGGAAACAACGGGCACGTCAATCTTGGGGTATTCGCGCACGCTGAGGCGGTCATAGGCGATCAGACCCACCAGCAGGATGAGCAGGCTCATCACGCTGGCCAGAACCGGGCGCTTGATGCTGATGTCGGACAGGATCATGCGCCATTACCCTCAGCGGCCACCGGTTGAGGGAATACGGGTGTCACTGGCATGCCGGGGTGCAGCTTCATGTGACCGGCCGTGACGACCACGGCCCCAGGCTTGAGACCTGACAAAATCTGAACCTCACCATAGCGACGGCTGCCGGTGGTGACCGGGACAAGTTCAACCTGGTTGGTGTCATTGACCTGCATGATCAGGGTTTGCTTACCTTGCAGAATCAGGGACTGCTCGGGTACGACCAGGGCCTGTTCATCACGTGCTGTTGCAATGGTAATGCGTGCGAAGAGGCCCGGGCGCATCAGGCCTTCCGTGTTGGGTACTCGGGCGCGCACACTGATGTTGTGGCTACCGGGGTCGGCACTGGGCGATATGGCATAGATTTCACCCTGGAATTCCTGCTCACCGAGCGCGTCGATACTGAGGCTGAGTGTTTGCCCGTTACGCAACTGTTGCAGATGGCGCTCGGGGATGCTGAATTCAACTTTCAGGCTGGAGGAGTCGGTCAGCTCGACAAGGTCCTGGCCGATGCTGACAAAGTCACCCGGACTGACCAGTCGTAACCCTGTTGTACCAGAGAAGGGGGCGCGAACGGTCATTTTTTCCAGTCGTGTTCGGGCCAGTGCTACTTCAGCTTCATCCACGCGCAACTGCGCCAGCTTGGTATCGCGCTCGGTACGGGAGCCGACCCGCTTTTCCAGCAGGCTGGCGGCGCGCTCATATTCCAGTTGGCTGAGACGGGCGCGTGCCTGCGCCTGTGCCAGGGCTGCATCGTAAAGGGCTGTGTCCAGTTTGAACATGGGGCTGCCGGCGCTGATCTGTTCACCTTCCTTGAACAGGATCTCGCTGATGCGACCGCTTTGTTCAGGGCGGATCATGACCGATTCGTTGGCCTGCAAGACACCGACCGCTGTCAGTGACTGTTCCAGCAGTGATGGTTGCACACGTACGACTTCAGCGGGCAGGCCCGCAGGTTTGCCTTCCTCTGCCCTGATGGGCAGGCTGCTGGAGAGCAGGCTGGCAATGCAGAGAACGAGAATTCCTTTTTTCATGTTGGGCTCTTAGGGGGCTTAGAGTTGATTTTTATTGGGTGGCAGCAGGTGCTGCCAGAGCATCTCTACCGCCTGGTAGAGTGGTTCGCGACTGTTTTCGGTTTTCATGCGCAGGACGGCGCCTTGCCAGTAATCCCAGATCAGCTGGGCCAGTTCTTTGGCCGGCAGGTCGGTTCTGACAGTGCCTTCCTGCTGGCAGATGACAATGTCATCGGTGATGGCGCAGATTACCCGACTGATGGCATTTCGAATGGCGGTTCGGAAGCTGTCAGACGCCAGGGCCATTTCGCCGGACAAATTGGCCAGCAGTCCGCCAATCCGCTCGTTAGTCAGGCTGAACTCTTCTATCAGCCGATGCATCATGATCTTCATCTTGTCAGCATGGGAGCCTTCGAGCTGGTCGAACTCTTCCTGCCAGCAGTCCATTTCGAGGACCTGGTAATGTTCGATCACTTCGATGGCATAAGATTCTTTGCCGCCGAAATAATTGTAGAAGGATCCGCGGGAGACACTGCAGGCTTCCAGAATCATGCTCAGGCTGGTGCCGTGATAGCCATGTAACTGGAACAGGGAGTTGCCAATCTCCAGCAGAGATTCGCGGCTGTGCGTGGGAGGTCTGCCTCTGCTCATTAAATTGAACCGTTCATTCCAGAAAGGAGGTATTCTGCCCCATTGGAATGATCGGTTCAATATTATATTAAGCAGTTTTCAGGCAGCGCCCTGTTTCTTGGACTGCTGCAAACGACTGTCGGCGAGCAGCATCAGTTCGTCACTGCTGCCATTGACTTCAGTCATCAGAGCGGTGCCGGCGCTGGCCTGGAACGGGTGGCCCAACTGTTCAGCCATGCTGCGATTGATCTGCCCCAGGCGCTTCAGCAGCGGGGGCGGTTGTTTGCCTGCCGGCATCAGCATCACAAACTCATCGCCGCCAAAGCGGAAAACCCTGTCATCAGGGCGGCAGACGTGGCGCAGCTTGTCAGCAAAGGTGCAGAGTACGCGATCACCTTCCTGCTGGCCGAGTTCGGCATTGATGCGGGAGAGGCCATCGATATCAATCAGGGCGAGCAGGTAGTCATGCTCGGGATGATTTTGCTCGATGTGCTCAAGTGCAGCATCCAGTGCATCCCGCTGTGGCAGGTGGGTCAGCGAGTCGGCAGCAAAAGTTTTGTTGTCGTCATCGGCAGGTTTTGGGGGCAGCCAGGCGCCAACCAGGTCGGCACACAGCTGAAGCAGGTGGATGCTGTCGGCAAGGCTGCTTTGGGGTTCGGTGTCCCAGACGGCAAGGTGGCCGATCATGTTGCCATCGGCATCTTCAACACGCTGGCCCAGCCAGATGCCCCGCTCCGGTAGCAGAGGATCCCGGGTGGGCTGGCTCCATTCCTGTACCTGAGTGGCACCGGCATGGTCGGTGTAGAGTGAAGCGGCCAGGCTGGTGTTCAGGTCAAGTGTTTGTGGTGGCTGCTGTTGGCGGTCATGCCAGTGCCCGACCAGGGTGAGCTGGTGCGTATTAAGTGTGGTACAGGCGGCGGCCGACTGCCACCCCAGCAGCTGACTCAGGATCTGCGGCAGGGCGAAGAAGGGGCTGGCGCCACTTTGCAGCTGTGGTATGAGTGCCTGCATCAGCTGGCGCTGTTGTGCCACGGCTCGGTGGCCGCTGGCGATTACCAGGGTGTGGTCGCCGGCGATCAGGCGCTCAAACAGGGTGCCTGCACACACCAGAAGCTCATCTGAACTCTCACGCCCCCAGTGCTCTACCTGGTGGCGGTCGGATTTGGGCAGTTCGTTAAAGGCTTCATTGCTCCACTGGACACTGCTTTCCTTGAGTAGCAAAGCGGGTGCGGAGGTGGTGGCAAGCAGTTGGGTCAGGGCGCGGGTTTTCATTGATGGAGTGTCTGTGGCGGAAAGAAAACGCCCCGGTCGGGCCGGGGCGTAGGGGTTACTTCTCGAGTGCCGCCTTGATGCGACTGATTGCCGATTCCAGCACGTTGAGGCTGGTGGCAAAGGAGAGACGCATGTTGCCGGGGGCACCAAAGGCAGAGCCTGGGACCAGTGCAACGCCGGCTTCCTGCAGCAGGAATTCGGCCAGGGCGATATCATCCTCGAAGTCCGGGCGTGCATCGATCACGGTCTGGAAGCTCGGGAAGGCGTAGAAGGTGCCATCCGCTTCAATGCAGTCCACGCCTTCAATCTCGTTCAGTGCAGCGACGACAAAGTCATGACGTTGCTTGAACGCGCTGACCATCATCTCGACGCAGTCCTGAGGACCGTCCAGTGCAGCCTGGGCGGCAAC
Source organism: Marinobacterium maritimum (assembly GCF_039523155.1). NCBI lineage: Bacteria > Pseudomonadati > Pseudomonadota > Gammaproteobacteria > Oceanospirillales > Oceanospirillaceae > Marinobacterium > Marinobacterium maritimum. Next base: position 608,047 of record NZ_BAAAET010000001.1, read on the forward strand.
CTGAGCGATGGAGTTCGGGTTGGAAGTACTCTGGGACTGGATCTTCTTCATCGCACCGATCAGCTTGGCCGGGCCAGCCGCGTATCCGATACGCCAGCCAGTCATGGAGTAGGCCTTGGAAACGCCGTTCAGCACAATAGTACGCTCATACAGTTCCGGGCAGGCGTTCAGGATATTGCAGAACGGCTGCTCGGTGAACAGGATGTGCTCGTACATGTCGTCGGTAGCGACCAGTACATTCGGGTACTGCTTCAGAACTTCACCCAGGGCTTTCAGCTCTTCCAGGGTGTAAGCGACACCAGACGGGTTGGACGGGCTGTTCAAAACGACAAGACGGGTCTTGTCAGTAATGGCGGCGTCCAGCTGTTCCGGAGTGATTTTGAAGCGCTGTTCCTGGGTGGTGGTGATAATCACCGGCTTGCCTTCGGCGACCAGAACCATGTCCGGATAGGACACCCAGTACGGAGCCGGAATGACCACTTCGTCGCCCGGATTGAGCAGGGCCAGAGACAGGTTGAAGAAGCTCTGTTTGCCGCCACTGGAGACCAGAATCTGGTTGGCTTCATACTTGAAGCCGTTCTCACGCTCGAACTTGGCGATAATCGCCTTTTTCAGCGCCGGTGTGCCATCTACAGCGGTGTATTTGGTGAAACCGTCCTGAATGGCTTTAGTGGCCGCGGCCTTGATGTGCTCGGGGGTGTCGAAATCAGGTTCGCCGGCACCCAGGCCGATAATGTCATTGCCTTCGGCACGCAGCTCGGCAGCACGGTTGGTCACTGCCAGGGTGGGGGAAGGTTTAATGCTGTTCACGCGGTTGGAAAGTTGCACGTCCAAGCCTCGGTCCTCTCTATAAATCGGTGCAAGGTATCCATCAATGCATATAGCCGGATGAGCATACAGCATAAATGATCGGGTCTGAATGCCTCTATGTTAAAAAAAGCCTATGCCAAACGTCAGGTGCAAGGGTGGAACAATTTATTGCTGAGCCGGTGACGGGGTATAATGCGCGGTTCTCGATGACAGTGGTGGAGTGATGAAGCAGAGGTTCAGGGTACAGTCGGCATTTGCCCCGGCCGGGGATCAGCCGGTGGCGATCGAAACACTGGTGGACGGTTTGGAATCTGGCCTTGCGGCACAGACGCTGCTCGGTGTGACCGGCTCGGGCAAGACCTTCACCATCGCTAACGTAGTGGCGGCCGTGCAGCGCCCTACCATCATCATGGCGCACAACAAGACGCTGGCGGCCCAGTTGTACGGCGAGTTTCGCGAGTTCTTCCCCGATAATGCGGTGGAGTACTTCGTGTCCTACTACGACTACTACCAGCCGGAAGCCTATGTGCCGGCCTCGGACACTTTTATCGAGAAGGATGCCTCGATCAACGACCATATCGAGCAGATGCGTCTCTCCGCCACCAAGGCACTGCTGGAAAGGGATGACGCCATCATCGTGGCCACCGTGTCGGCGATCTATGGCCTCGGTGACCCTCAGTCCTACCTGTCGATGATGCTGCATCTGGACCGGGGCGATATGATCGACCAGCGCGACCTGTTGCGTCGTCTGGCTGAATTGCAGTACACCCGTAACGATATCGAATTCCACCGCGGCACCTACCGGGTGCGCGGCGACGTCATCGATGTGTTCCCGGCGGAATCGGAAAAAGAGGCGATCCGCATCGAGCTGTTTGGTGATGAAGTTGACCAGATTGCCTGGTTCGACCCGCTCACCGGCGAAGTGCTGCGCAAGGTGCCGCGCGCCACCATTTATCCGAAAACCCACTATGTAACTCCGCGCGAGACCCTGCTGGAAGCCACCGAACATATCAAGGAGGAGCTGCGCGAACGCCTGAAACAGCTCCGGGATAACAATAAACTGGTTGAGGCGCAGCGGCTGGAACAACGCACCCTGTATGATATCGAGATGATTCTGGAACTGGGCTATTGCTCGGGCATCGAGAACTACTCACGCTATCTGTCCGGACGTGATCCTGGCTCCGCACCACCGACGCTGTTCGATTACCTGCCCGACAATGCGCTGCTGGTGATCGATGAGTCTCACGTGACCGTGCCGCAGATCGGGGCCATGTACAAGGGAGACCGTTCGCGCAAGGAAACCTTGGTCGAATACGGTTTCCGGCTGCCCTCGGCACTGGATAACCGGCCGATGAAATTCGAGGAGTGGGAGCGCATCTCACCGCAGATGATCTTCGTGTCGGCGACACCGGGCAAGTATGAAGGTGAGCATGCTCAGCAGATCGTCGAGCAGGTGGTGCGGCCGACCGGCCTGGTCGACCCCGTCGTCGAAATTCGCCCGGCCAGTACGCAGGTGGACGACCTGCTGGAAGAGATCAACCGGGTGGCGGCACGCAAGGAGCGTGTGGTCGTGACGGTGTTGACCAAACGCATGGCCGAGGATCTGACCGAGTATCTGGCTGAACACAATGTGCGGGTGCGTTACCTGCACTCCGATATCGACACCGTGGAGCGAGTGGAGATCATACGCGACCTTCGTATCGGCGAGTTCGACGTGCTGGTGGGGATCAACCTGCTGCGTGAAGGGATCGACATGCCGGAAGTGGCGCTGGTGGCGATCCTGGATGCCGACAAGGAGGGCTTTCTGCGCTCGGATACGTCGATGATCCAGACCATTGGGCGTGCGGCGCGTAACGTCAACGGCCGGGCTATTCTCTATGCCGACCGCATTACCGGCTCCATGCAGCGTGCACTGGATGAGACCCAACGCCGCCGGGAAAAACAGATGGCGTTCAATGCGGAACATGGCATCACACCGCGTGGCATTCGCAAGTCAGTAGCGGACATCATGGAAGGCGCTCAGCAGGTACCGGGCCGTAAGGGACGGGGTGCCGCACGCAAGGTGGCCGAGCCAACAGCGGAGTATAGTGTCGATGCCGCGGCGCTTTCGCCAGCCGAACTGGTCAAGGCGATGAGCCGGCTGGAAGATAAAATGTATGAAGCGGCCAAGAACCTGGAGTTCGAAAAGGCGGCGGCCTATCGGGATGAGCTTGAGCGGCTCAAGCACAGTGGCTGAGCTCGGTCACTGACGAACAAGGATCAAGGAGTTGTTGATGCTGGAGTGGAGTGTGCTGGTGGTGGCCGGGTATCTTGCCGGTGTACTGAATGCCATCGCCGGCGGAGGGTCTTTCCTGACCTTTCCTGCGCTGGTGTGGGCCGGTGTGCCGCCGATTACGGCCAATGCCACCAGTGCTGTGGCCGTGTTGCCCGGCTATCTGGGAGGGGCGGCAGGCTTTCGTCGTGAATTGCGTGAGTTGAGTCGACGGCAGCATCTGCAAATGTCGCTGGTTGGGCTGGCAGGTGGTCTCTGCGGGGGGCTGTTACTGCTGGTGACGCCGGCCGAACTGTTTTCGCAGGTGGTGCCGGCGCTCTTGCTGTTGGCGACGCTGATGTTTGCCTTTGGTCAGCAGTTGTTGGCGCGGATTCGCACAAGTGAAAATCCGTTGCCACTGTTGCCTGGTCTGTTTGCCGTTGCCGTCTATGGCGGCTATTTTAATGGTGGGCTGGGAATCATGTTGCTGGCGATGTTTGCCGCAGCGGGCATGAGCAATATGCTGCTGATGAACGGCCTGAAAAACTGGATTTCGTTTGTCATTTCGCTGATCTCAGTGCTGGCCTTTGCTATTGCAGGTAAAGTGCTATGGCCGGAAGCGGTGGTGATGATGCTGGCGGCTACTCTGGGTGGTTATCAGGGAGCCGCGCTGTCACGGCGTTTGCCCGCAAAGTGGGTCAAGGCGTTCGTGGTCCTCGTGGGCCTGGTCATGACAGCGATCTTTTTTGCTCGTGCTTAATGGATAGAAACGAACAGGGAACCGGTATTTAAGGATGCAAAGAGCAATACAGGGAGTACGTCCATTCGGATGGACGCTATTGGGCCAATTATGGCTGTTTGTCCTGCTTCTGGTGGCTGTAGCCGGCATCCCGGTACAGGCGGCCGGAGCAGGCGATTACTGGACGCTTGATCAGTACTATGATCGCTACCCGGAGCAACTTCCATGGCTGGCAGAGCTGGGGCAAGCGGTGCGGGAAGAGCCAGTGCTGCTGCCGGCCGGCATTCAGCAGCGTCCGGTGCGCATTGCTCAGGTCTATCCCGGCCTGCAGGCGTCCAGTTACTGGTCGGACAGTGAAAAGGCGTTGACCGGCCGTTTGGCCGACCTGGGGATCGAATACCAGCTGGAAACACGCTACACCAGCCCCAATACCCAGCTGGGTGAACAGATTCGCCAGATTCGTGAACTGCTCAACTGGCAGCCGGATTACCTCATCTATACGCTGGACTCGCCCCGTCAGAAACAGCTCGTTGAGCGGCTGATTCAGAATACCGACACCCGCCTGATTCTGCAGAACATTACTACGCCGTTAAAAGCCTGGGAAAAACGCCAGCCGCTTATGTACGTTGGCTTTGACCACACCGAAGGCGCGCGCCTGCTGGCATACCACTTCGCGAGGCGCTTCCCTGATGCAAATTACGGCGTGCTGTTTCGCAGTAAAGGGCTGGTCAGTCAGATGCGAGGCTCAGGCTTCATTCAGGCGCTGCCCGCTGAGCACCAGCTGCGCAGCAGCTACTATTCCGACTCCAGTCGTGAAGGGGGGCGTAGTGCTGCATTACGCATGCTGCGAGAGCACCCTGAACTGGACTATATCTACGCGTGCTCGACGGATGTGGCGCTGGGGACCCTGGATGCGCTGCAGCAGCTGCAGCGCAACGACGTAATGGTCAACGGCTGGGGCGGCGGACCGGAAGAGATTGAGCAGTTACGCGCAGGCCATTTGCCGATCGTGTTGATGCGACTGAGTGATGAAGCCGGCATGGCCATTGCGGAAGCGATCCGGCGTGAACTCCTGGGCCAGCCGGTGCCCCGAGTATATTCAGGCCGCTTTGTCGTGCTGGATGACCAGATGTCGGAGGACGAGATTCGCCGCTACGAGGCACACGCGCACCGTTATTCTGGAGGCGAAAGTGCTCAGTAAACCAAGATTCAAGGTCCTGACCTTTTTGCTGACACTGGCGTCTTCACTGGTCTTTCTGGCGGTCTTTGTGGGCAGTGCTTTCTTCGAGTCCAGAGCGGTGATCGAACGCCAGGCGGAAGGCTATAACAGTGCGCTTGCCGCGCGCTATCTGCAGCGTCTGAATGAATATTTCCAGCTGGTGGAAGAGGAAGCGCACGCCATCTCGGCCAGTGCTGAGCGTGTCGAGGCTCTGTATGCCGGTGACCAGTTGAGTTTCAACACAAGCCTTACGCACTGGGAGGAGGGCTATGAGAATATCCATTATGATTTTGTGGCGGCAGCTATGTTCGAGGATCAGAGCTGTTCCCTGTCACGTAGCTATGTCCCGGAACTGAGTATTTTACCCTGTGAAAAACTGGTGCAGAACAGAGCCCATTTCACTACTTATGGCTGGCGCCAGGTGCAGATTGATGGTGAGTGGCTGGCCGTATACTCCGAGCCACTGGATTTGAAGAGCAGCGGCAAGATCGTTGGCCAGTTAATGGTTGGTCTTCGCTTGAAAGGCAACCGATACCTGCTCAACCAGTTGCTGATGCCGGCCGATGGCCTGCAGATGCTTGGGCTGTTCAGTGGCGAGAAGGCGCTGGCGAAGCTGGACAGAGTTAGTGAGGACGTGGAGCTGCTGCAGGGGGGAAGGATCGCCTTCTCGCAGCAGGCAACGCCTTTGGGAGGCGAAATCCGCATTGGTCTGATTTCCACGGATCTGGCCCAGGTCCAGTTGCGTGAAGTGCTGATCGAAACGCTGGCCTACGGCTGTCTGCTGGCGCTGGTGGTTTCGTTGGGTATGGCCCTGTTGCTGTCAGCTGCGGTCGATCGTCAGTTGCAGCAGTTGATCACCTTTACCCGCCTGGCGAACCGTAACCGCAATACACGCTGGCCGCAGATCTGCATTCGCGAGTTCAACCAGATCGGCGAAGAGGTTGTCAGTATCGTCAATTGTTTGAAAGCGCGGGAGGATGAGCTGGAAGGGCTTAATCTTCAGCTGTCACAGAATAACGCAGAGAAACGTCAGATCCTGCAACACCTGATTCAGGCGCAGGAGCGGGAGCGTCTGCGTCTGTCCAATGAGCTTCATGATGATATGGCACAACTGCTGGTGGCGGTGAAGATGAATCTGCAGTTGCATCGCGAAGAGCTGCAGAAGGGAGATCCTTCGCCGGATAATCTTGAACAGGCGATTGAGCTGGTTAACACCATCTACGATACCGTCTACAACCGTATTCGCATGCTGCGGCCCTTTGAACTGAATGATTTCGGTCTGGGGGTCAGTCTGATGTCGCTGCCAGCGGTCAAGATACTGGAGCAGCTGGATTATGCGGTCGAGTTTGATATTGACCAGTCCCGACCACTGCAGAAGGAGTTGATGTCGAATCTCTACCGTATTGCCCAAGAGGCACTTTCCAACGTGATCAAGCATGCTGGTGGGACCTATGTGCTGGTCAAGCTGACGGATGAAAACAGCGGTTTGCGCATGATCATCGAAGACGATGGCGAGGGGTTAGGAGGGGCTTCCGCGAGCCGAACGGGGGGCTTCGGTCTGCTGGGGATACGTGAGCGTGCCGAGCACATGCATGCGGAGTTGAGCATCAGCTCCGATGAAGGGGTGCGTGTCGAGTTGTTCATCCCGGCCTGCTACGCCTATGACAATGAAGTGTCCGGCGAGGTGCTGGCTTCTACGTAATATTGCTGAGAGAATTGCGGTTATTGCCTGCATCGTCTGCGTAGTCTCTGCAGGCGTTTGCGGGGTATTTCGAATGTTTTTATTACTCTGTCGTGTCGATACTGTCCACTACCGGTGACATGTCCGATGTGCCGGTCAGAACGACAACAGAGGATAGATAAAAACAATGTTTAAACTGACCTTTGCTCGTAAAATCATGGCGGCTGCAGCCTGCGCAGCTGTATTGATCAGCCCGGCTCAAGCGGCCGAGAAAGTCTACAAATTGAAGCTGGCTGAAACCTGGCCGACCAACTTCGGCGTATTCAGTGAGCCTGCCCGCCGCATGGCCGACCTGGCCAACAAGATGTCCAATGGCCGCCTGGAAATCCGCATCGACACAGCCAACAAGCACAAGTCCGCGTTTGGCGTGTTCGACATGGTGCGTGCCGGCCAGTATGACATGGGCCATTCGGCTTCCTATTACTGGAAGGGCAAAGTTCCCAATACCCTGTACTTCACTACTATGCCCTTCGGCATGACTGCAACCGAGCAGTACGGCTGGTTCTACTACGGTGGTGGTATGGAGCTGATGCAGAAGGTATATGAGCCATTCAACCTCATGTCTTTCCCGGGCGGCAACACCGGCGTACAGATGGGGGGGTGGTTCCAGAAAGAGATCAACACGGTTGAGGATCTGCAGGGTCTGAAAATGCGTATTCCAGGCTTTGCCGGTGAAGTACTGGCCAAGCTGGGCGCCAACCCGACCAACATCCCGCCGGGTGAGCTGTATACCTCGCTGGAGCGTCGCACCATCGATGCCCTCGAGTGGGTGGGTCCGTCCATGGACCTGCGCATGGGTTTCCACAAGATCGCACCTTACTACTACACCGGCTGGCATGAGCCGGGTACAGAGCTGCAGTTCCTGGTTAACAAGCGCACCTTCGACAAGCTGCCGGGCGACCTGCAGGAAATCCTGAAATCGGCCATGCGTGTGGCAGCCTATGACATGACGGTCAAGTCCCATCATGAGTCTGGTCAGAACTGGGCCACCATGAAGGCCGAGTTCCCGAACGTACAGGTCAAGTCCTTCCCGCCGGAAGTTCTGGCGGCGCTGCGCAAGGCTAACGACGATCTGCTGGCTGAGCATGCTGCCAACGATGAGCTGGCCAAGGAAATCCTTGATTCCCAGGCCGAGTACATGGGGGTTGTGCGTCAGTGGACCGACATTGCTGACCGCGCTTACCTGAACAGCTTCGAGTAAGCCTGTTCCGGGGCCCGGCTAGGCGGGCCCCGTTCAACCGCCAGACGATTTGTCTGCAGTCCCTATCCGCGAGGACTCCACATGTTTCTGTTACGCCTTGAGCAGACGATCAACGCTTTCTCAGACTGGCTGGGCAAGATCTCTGCTGTGCTATTCGTGTTGATGCTGTTCAACGTCTTCTACGACGTTATCACGCGCTACCTGTTCAACGATGTTTCCATCGCCATGCAGGAGATGGAATGGCACCTGTTTGCTGCCATGTTCATGCTCGGTGTGCCCTTCACGCTGAGAGCCGGCGGTCATGTGCGCGTCGACCTTATCTATGAAGGTCTGAGCCTGAAAAAGAAAGCCTGGATCGATCTCTTCGGCGCCCTGACGCTGCTGTTTCCGTTCTGCCTGCTGGTGGCCTGGTATGGCGTAGACTTTGCGCGCGAGTCGTTCGAGCTTGGCGAGGGGTCGGGTGACCCGGGTGGTCTGCCCTATCGCTGGGTGATCAAGGCTGTGATTCCCTTTGCCTTCTTCTGCACCTTCATCAGTGGTGTGGGGTTGTTGCTGCGGGCGATCAATACCCTGAACGGTCATCACAAGAGCGATGACTATATCCCGACCCAGCACTGAGGAAGGACTTCACGATGATCGGTATTACAATGTTTTTCGTGGCCCTGGTGATGCTGTTGATCGGCTTCCCGGTGGCCTTTATCTTCGGCGGGGTGGCGCTCTGGTTTGGCGTTTATGCTGAAGGTCCAGACATGTTCGCGTTCATGCCATTCCGCATCCAGAGCATCATGGAAAACACGGTGCTGATGGCGGTGCCGCTGTTCGTATTCATGGGTATCGTGCTGCAGAAAACCCGCCTGGCCGAGCAGTTGCTCGAGTCCATGGGCAAGCTTTTTGGTGGTGTGCGTGGCGGTCTGGCCATTTCCACCGTGCTGGTGGGTGCGTTGCTGGCGGCTTCGACCGGTGTAGTAGGCGCTTCCGTGGTGGCGATGGGGCTGATCTCGCTGCCGGTGATGCTCAAATACAACTACGACAAGAAGCTGGCCTGCGGCACCATCTGCGCATCCGGCACCCTGGGTCAGATCATTCCGCCTTCAATCATCCTGATCATTCTGGGTGATGTCATGGGCATTCCGGTTGGTGACCTGTTCCAGGCAGCGATTCTGCCGGGCGCCATCCTGATTGGCGCCTATGTGATCTATATCCTGATCTACACCTACCTGAAGCCTGAAGCTGCGCCGGCGTTGCCGATGGACCCGAATGACGGTACGCGCAAACAGCAGGTGTTCAAGGCGCTGAAGGCGATCATTCCGCCGCTGGCGTTGATTCTGGTGGTATTGGGCTCCATCTTTGCCGGTATCGCAACACCGACTGAATCGTCTGCACTGGGTGGTGTGGGAGCGCTTTTCCTGGCGCTGATCTACCGCCAGTTCAGCTGGAAAATGGTGTTTGATGCCGCGACCGAAACGGTGAAGGTGACGGCGATGGTGTTTGCTATCCTGCTGGGTGCCACGGCGTTCTCCATGGCGTTCAGCTACACCGGTGGCGAAGAAGTGGTGGAGCATTACCTGTCCAACCTGCCGGGTGGGGCTATGGGTTTCCTGCTGCTGTCGATGCTGGCAATCATGATCCTGGGCTTCTTTATCGACTTTGTCGAGATCAGCTTCATCATCGTGCCGATCCTGCTGCCGGCGGCTGATGTGCTCGGTATTGCGCCGGTGTGGTTCGCCATCCTGATTGCGATGAACCTGCAGACAAGCTTCCTGACCCCGCCATTTGGCTTCAGTCTGTTCTACCTGAAAGGCGTGGCGCCGCCTCAGGTACGTACGCTGGATATCTATAAGGGTGTCATTCCCTTCATCCTGCTGCAGGTCCTGATCGTCATCTCGATTCTGCTGTTCCCAGAACTCTACGGACTGGTTTAAACTCATATAGCCCCATGTGTTCGCATGGGGCTTTCTTGCTTTTGCTGAAGCGGGTGCAGCAATATGCCGCTCAAGTTCAAAATTCTGCTCCTCTCCCTCATTCCGATGATGCTGGTGACCTCGGCGGTAACCTGGATCGGTCTAAACCAAGCGCGCCAGTTATCGGAGGACGAGATCCAGCTGTTCGAAGAGCACCTGCTGGCGTCGAAAAGGCGTGAGCTGGAAAACTATGTCAGCATAGCGTTGACTTCTATTGCACATATCGTCAATAACGCCGGTGCTGATGATGAGCAGGCACAGGCTGAGGTGAAGAAAATACTCACCGACATGACTTTCGGTCAGGAGAAGGACGGCTATTTTTTCGTCTACACGCTGGATGGGACCAACCTGGTTCACCCCACCGAACCCGAACTGGTCGGGCGCTACCTGTATGATCTGCAAGATAGTCGTGGCGATTATGTGATCCGAAACCTGCTGGAACAGGCGAAGCAGGGAGGGGGCTATCATCGTTATTTGTGGCGCAAGCCATCCAGGCAGGAGCAGATCGACAAACTCAGCTATGTCGTGCTGCTGCCCAAGTGGAACTGGATGCTGGGTACGGGGCTTTACCTGGATGATATCAGCCGCGAAGTGACCAAGATTCGGGGCCAGGTAACGCGCAATATCCGCAACACCTTTTTCACCGTGCTGGTAATCATGTCGGTCGCCGTGGTGCTGGTCGTATTGGTGGGTATTGCGATCAATCTGCATGAAAATCGAATGGCCGACAGTAGGCTGCGTCTGCTGGCACACCGTTCGGTGCTGGCTAACGTCGCCGATCGCCGGCGTTTTTCACGTGAACTGCATGATGGCATTAATCAGCTGATGGTGTCGGTGCTGTATCGGATTGAGCTGGCCAAACGCAAGTTGAAGAACGGGGACGACAGTGGCCTGGAGGATCTGGATAAAGGTTACGAAGTGCTGAATGAAGCGATTCAGGAAGTGCGTCGTATCTCGCACGACCTGCGTCCGACCTTGCTGGATGATCTGGGGTTGCAAGCGGCCTTGCAAGGGTTGCTCAGTCGCTTCGAAGAGCGCACCGGAATCCGTCTTAAGGTGGATATCCGCCTGCCGGTTGCGGTGCTGCCGGAAGATGTGGAAATCACCATCTACCGCCTGGTTCAGGAAGGGCTGACCAACGTCGAGCGCCATGCGGATGCCAGCCTGTTGAAACTGAGCCTCTGGGGCCAATCGGGTATGCTCTGGCTGCGCCTGCAGGATAATGGTTGTGGCTTCGATACCGAAGTGCTGGAGCGGTTTGAAGGCATTGGCTTGCGCAACATGCGAGAGCGGGTCGAGTTGCTGGGCGGCGAGTTCCGCCTGCTGTCGAAGCCGGGGCAGGGTGCTACCCTGTTGGTAGGTTTGTCACTGCAGCAAAAAGGCATGAATGAATGACACAACGGATACGCGTATTACTGGTGGATGATCACCCCCTCGTTATCGATGGCATTCAGGCGCGCCTGGAAGACGAAGGTGATATTGATGTGGTTGGTCGCGGTGGCAACGGTCAGGAGGCGATTACGCTCAGCCAGCAATTGCAACCGGACGTAGTGCTGATGGATATCTCCATGCCAGTGATGAACGGGCTGGAGGCAACACGCATTCTCAGTCAGGAATCGCCGAATATCCGTGTACTGATTCTCAGCATGCATGACAACCGGGAATACATGGTCCAGCTGATCCAGGCGGGTGCCAAAGGCTACATCCTTAAGGACGTTTCCGCGGCTGAAATGGTGAAGGCAGTAGAGACGGTTTACCACGGTGGCACCTACTTCAGCGCAAGTGCGTCCCAGACCCTGTTCAGCAGTTTCGACCAGCCAGGTAAGGCCGAGGGGCGTCAGGATACCCAACTGACACAGCGCGAACAGACTGTGCTCAAGCTGTTGGCTGAAGGACATAACAACAAGGAGATTGCACGGGTGCTGGGTATTTCGGTACGTACCGTGGAAACCCATCGTCAGAACATCAAAGCCAAGCTTGATATTCACACTGCAGCGGGCCTGACACGGTATGCGATTGAGCACAATCTGGTCCAGCTGTCATAAAAGGAGTAATACCTGGTCGTTTCTTGAGCGGGATTGATCAGTCACTGCTCAGTTGTTGCATCCTTATGAAAAAGAACGAGAAAATTTGAAAAAAGGCTTGCACGCCGAAAGTTCATCTATATAATACGCAGCACATCGAAGGACTATAGCTCAGTTGGTTAGAGCACCACCTTGACATGGTGGGGGTCGCTGGTTCGAATCCAGTTAGTCCTACCAAATTCTACAGCAGAAACAGCCACTTACGGGTTAAGCCGGGTGGCTGTTTTTGTTTGTGCTTTTAAAAGTCAGCAATAAGTCAGCAGATTCGACTGCTTTTCTCTTATTATTTCAAATGCATCATTCCAGGCTGACGTGAAGCGTTGGCTGCGTCTGTTATGATGGCATCCTGCTACAGTTGAAACTATCGGGCCAAGGCTGTCCGGTCTCATCATCAACAAGGATGTATGTATGTTGTCTGAGAAACCGCTTTCCATGAATTCGAATATCTCCTCTCTGGCTGGACTGATCTGGTCAGTGGCCGATCTGTTGCGCGGCGACTTCAAGCAATCCCAGTATGGCCGCATCATCTTGCCATTCACCGTTCTACGTCGTCTGGAGTGCGTGCTGGCACCCTCCAAGGACAAGGTGCTGGCGCTGGCAGAAAGCAGCAAGGCGATGCCGGATGAAGCACGGCACAAGGTATTGCTCAACGCCTCTGGTCAGGCGTTCTACAACACGTCCCAGCTGGACTTGGCCCACTTGGGCGAGACTCACATCTTCGACAACCTGGACAGCTACGTGCGTGCTTTCTCCAAGGAGGCGCGGGAGATCTTCGAACACTTCAACTTCGAAAGCAGTCTGGGCAAACTGGATGAAGCCGACCTGCTTTACCGTGTGGTGCAGGAGTTCGAGCACTTCGACTTGTCACCGGAAGCGGTGAGCAACTACGAGATGGGGCTGGTATTCGAGGACCTGATCCGTCGCTTTGCGGAAAGCTCCAACGAGACCGCCGGTGAGCACTTCACCCCGCGTGACATCGTGCGCTTGACCACCTCACTGGTGTTCACCGCTGATGACGATGCGCTGACCAAGCCGGGCATCATCAAGACCATCTATGACCCGACGGCGGGAACGGGCGGCTTCCTCTCTAGCGGCATGGAGTATCTGCTGGAGCTGAATGAACGCGCCAGCCTCAAGACCTTCGGTCAGGAACTGAACCCTGAGTCCTACGCCATCTGCAAGGCGGACATGCTGATCAAGGGGCAGGAAATCGACAACATCAAGCTGGGCAACACCCTCTCCAACGACCAACTGCGCGGTGAAACCTTCGACTATTGCCTCTCCAACCCACCGTTCGGCGTGGACTGGAAGAAGGTGGAGAAGGTGATCAAGGACGAGAACAAACTGCAGGGCTACAACGGCCGCTTTGGGCCAGGGTTGCCACGTGTCTCCGATGGCTCGCTACTGTTCCTGTTGCATTTGATCAGCAAGATGGCACCTAAGACCGAGACCAGTCCCGGTGGCCGTATCGGCATTATCCTCAACGGCTCGCCGCTGTTTACCGGTGGGGCTGGCAGTGGTGAGAGCGAGATTCGTCGCTACATCCTGGAACAGGACTTGCTCGATACCATCGTCGCGCTACCCACGGATATGTTCTACAACACTGGCATTGCCACCTATATCTGGGTGTTGTCCAACCACAAACCTGTTGAGCGCAAGGGCAAAGTGCTGCTGATCAACGCCAGCGACCTGCACATACCCATGCGCAAGTCGCTGGGCTCCAAGCGCAAGCAGCTCAGTGAAGATGCGCTGGAAAAGATCGTCGGCCTGTATAGTCGTTACGACAGCGCTGAGCTGGAAGCTTCTGGCGTCGCCAAGGTGTTCGACACCACCGATTTCGGCTACCGCCGCATCACTGTAGAGCGCCCGCTGAAACTGGCCTTCTACCCCCACGATGAAGAGCGCATCGTCGCCTTGCAGGCCGACAAAGCGTGGGCCAAGCTGGATGGGGGCCTGCAAAGCGCTATCCTGGATGCGTTGAGCCAGTTTGCAGAGGACAGGCTGCTCTCCCGCACTACATTCAAGAAACAGCTCACCACCCTGCTGGGCGATACCAAACTACCCGCGCCCGTATTCAAACTGCTGTGCAGGCATATCGGCGAACAGGGCGACGAAGCGGAAGTCTGCAAGACCAAAGGTCAGCCAGAGCCCAACCCGGACCTGCGCGATAACGAAAACGTGCCGCTGGGCGAAGATATCCACGACTATTTTACCCGCGAAGTGCTACCCCATGTGCCGGAAGCCTGGATCGACGAGAGCAAATGCGATGAGAAGGATGGCCAGGTGGGCATCGTCGGCTACGAGATCCCGTTCAACCGCTATTTCTACCAATACCAGCCACCACGCTCACTGGGAGAGATCGACGCTGACCTGGACAAGGTCAGCCGGGAGATCATGGAACTTTTGGCGGAGGTACATAGCTGATGGAGGGGAAGTATCAGGCGTATCCAGAGTACGCTGACTCGGGAATCAGTAGCTTCAACGCGATCCCAATTCATTGGTCAACTCAGAGAGTTAACTATCTTTTTACTTTTGGCCGTGGGCTCAACATCACAAAAGCAAATCTTGAAGATACCGGTGTTGCATGTGTGAGCTATGGTGAGGTGCACTCTAAGTACGCGTTTGAGGTTGATCCAAACCGGCATGTCTTGAAGTGCGTCAGCAGTAATTATCTCAGCGACTCCTCCCGCTCTTTGTTGTCCCCAGGAGACTTTGTTTTCGCTGATACTTCAGAAGACATTGATGGTGCCGGAAACTTCACTCAGTTTGTCGGCGAAGGACAGCTTTTTGCTGGTTACCATACTGTCATCCTGAGGCCCAAAGGACAGCACTACCCCCGATATCTGGCGTATGCCTTCGACACTCCCGAAAGCAGAAACCAGATTAGGCTTGCTGTCAAAGGAGTGAAGGTATTTAGCATCACTCAAGAAATTCTGAAAAATGTCTTTCTTGTTTTACCTACCCATATAGAACAACGCACCATCGCCGCCTTCCTCGACCACGAAACCGCCCGTATCGACCGGTTGATCGAAAAGCAGCAGCGGCTGATCGAATTGCTGAAGGAGAAGCGGCAGGCGGTGATCTCCCATGCCGTCACCAAGGGCCTTGATCCCAATGTGCCGATGAAAGACTCTGGCGTCGAGTGGCTGGGGCAGGTGCCAGAGCACTGGCAGGTACTTCCTATACAAAGAGTTCTGGCAAAAATAGAGCAAGGTGCTAGCCCCGTTGCACAAAACCGCTCCCCTGAGACAGGGGAGTATGGTGTACTGAAAATTAGCTCTGTAAAGAAAGGCCGCTTCATAGAAGTCGAGTCCAAAACCTTGGACTCCTTCGCTGACTATGAGCCGCGCTTTAAGGTAAAACTTGGTGATCTGTTGGTCACAAGAGCCAATACTCCATCTCTTGTTGCGGACTCATGCATTGTTGAGCAGGAGCCTCGCAACCCAACCATGATGTGTGATCTGGTTTATCGATTGATTACTACCAACATGGTCGAAAATAGTTACGTCTGCTTCTGGCTACTTTCGAACTATGGCAGGATGCAAATTGAAGTTGATGCTAGGGGATCTAGCATGACAATGGCTAAAGTGTCACAGGGCCACATAAAGTCGTGGCTTATAACTATCCCGCCGTTGAGAGAGCAGTCACAGATAGTTTCTTATATCAGAAAAAGCCAAGACCGATTGACACACCTTATTGAAAGAGCTGAATTAGCAATCAAGTTAATTCAAGAGCGCCGCACCGCCCTGATTTCCGCTGCCGTCACCGGCAAGATTGATGTGCGCAACTGGCAGCCAAGCACCAGTACTCAAGCCGCCGAACCCGATCTGCCTATGGCCTGAGCAATCCGCCGAATACCGAGTATAGGAATCACCATGACGCAAGGACGCAGCATTCGCCTATTTTTGGTCGATGGCAGCCCCAACGGGTTACTGACCGCCGAGATCATGAACTGGACTGGTCATGCGTTGACCGGCCCGCGTACCCGCCTGTCGGAGCTGGTCAAGCGCCCGGAGTGTAGTCGCACCGGCATCTACTTCCTGGTCGGGCCTGACCCGGACAACACCGCCCGGCCGCTGGTCTATATTGGCGAGTCCGATGATGTCGCTAAGCGACTCAAGCAGCACAACCAGCCAGAAGAGAAAGGCGGCAAGGACTTCTGGGAACGGGTCTGCTTGATCACCAGCAAGGACCAGAACCTGACCAAGGCCCATGTGAAGTATCTGGAAAGCCAGCTGATCGCACTGGCCACTGCTTCCGGCCGCTGCGGCCTGAAAAACGGCACCGCCCACGAATATATCAACCTGCCGGAAGCCGATCAGGCTGATATGGCGTTCTTCATCGAGCAAATCCGCACCATCCTGCCGGTGTTGGGGTTTGACTTCCTTCGCGAGCCTGCGACTAAGGCCAAATCAGAGGTGCCTTCAGCTGGTAAGCCAGATGCCTCACCTGTGTTTGAGTTGAGACTGCCAAAGTACAACCTTTATTCCAAGGCTCAAGAAATGGACGGGGAATTTGTTGTTCTGGCTGGGTCTCATGCCAAGGCGAAATGGACGGGTGATGCACATGGTTACAGAAACCTGCATGAGCAGTTGTGTGAAGACGGAGTGCTACAACTAGATTCATCAGGACTCAGAGTATTTTCACAGGACTACGGGTTTTCCGCGCCAAGTGCTGCTGCTGCAGTAATTGCAGGACGAAGAGCAAATGGTCGTGCAGAGTGGAAGGTAGCAGCGACAGGCCAAACCTATGGTGACTGGCAGGCTGCACAGGTGGATGAAGAGTACGACAACATCGATACAGACAACGTTTAAGGAAGTCAGATGAATATCAAAGTTGATCAAACTAATCTTAAGAAATTGCTTGGCGTCCCCGACCGTCAACTGACTATCCCGCCTTATCAGCGTCCTTATGCGTGGGAGTCGGAACAGATCGATGAACTCTGGCACGATATTACCGATACATTAGATTCAAGCCACTTCATGGGTTCAGTAGTGCTATGTTCGCCAGATGAACAACGGCCGGAAGTGATTGACGGACAGCAACGACTGACCAGCATTGTGCTGCTGCTGGCGCTTATTCGCGATCAGTACCAGGCTTTGAAGCCTGAGTTGGTAGGCCGTGTGCAGATGTTCTTGGAGAACTCTTATGCTGCGCCTGATATGCGGTTTAAGTTCCGGTCAGGCAACTCAAATCTGCGTGTCTTTACTGACTTTGTTTTGCATGCTCCAGACAGTCCATCTCGTCGCAACTGGGCATCTGTTGCTGAGCTGGATAGCCATGAACTCAATCGTAACCGCAACTTGATAGACAATCGTGAGCGTCTAGCGGGTTATCTTACGAAGCACCTGGAGCTAGCTCATAATCCGGTGCAGGAGCTTGAGTGTCTTGAGCATAAAATCATGACCGGCCTGCAATTTGTCGTGATTGACGTACCGGATATTGCCAATGCGTTCATCATTTTTGAGACCCTTAATGACCGAGGGTTGGCACTATCAGCGGGCGATCTGCTGAAAAACCATCTGTTGGCGGCAGCGGCCAAGGTCAATGAGTCGGTAGAAACACTGGCCGAGGACTGGGATACCATCATCAATAACCTTGAGGGTGGTGACATCACTCGCTTCCTGCGTCACTACCTACTCACCAGCTATGCCAAAGTACAGAAAGACGATGTGTTCACACTCTTCAAGAAAGAGCTGACATCGCATGGTATTAAAAAGCTGATCAAAGACCTCAAGCAGATGTCTCGGTTCTACGGCCAGTTTGTGAAACCGGAGCTTGTTTCCAACGCCGGTGTGCGGGAGGTCTATCAGAACCTGAATACCCTGCGGGCAACCATGTGTTATTCAGCACTTTTGGCTGCATCACCGGTACTGAAGGCCGATCAGCTCAGGGATTTCGCTAGGCTGTGCGAGGTGCTTACATTCCGATACAGCACAATCTGCAGCAAGGACTCGAAAGAGTTGGAGCGGGTGTACCACAATGCGGCGAAAGCCCTTGCTACCCGAGGTGAGGAGGGCTTGAACGATGCGATCCAAACGCTTCAGGCGGCTTCCCCAACCAGCGAAGAGTTTCGGATTGCCTTTCAGCATCAAACGATGGGGCGCCATTACATCGTCAATTACATTTTCCGAGGGCTGGAAAACTACCTGGAGCCCGAAGAAAAGACGTTACAAAACACGCAGCGGGTTCATATTGAGCACATTATGCCGCAGACCTTGTCGAGCGAATGGCGCGATGAATTAGGCGATGACCTTGAGCAGCACGAACTCTATGTCAATCGGTGGGGTAACCTGACGCTGCTGGGTGGAAAGCTTAATATTTCAGCGTCCAACCGTGTGTTCAAGGAAAAGATCGATCTCTATAAAGGTTCAAAAATCAAACTGACGCGGAAGCTGCCCAAACATGCTGCCTGGGGCATCAAACAGATAGAGCAAAGGCAGAAAGCCTTGGCCAAAGTGGCAGACTATGTGTGGAAACTTCATTGATCCACGCGTGCTATGAAGCGCATCTGAACTCGGAGTGAGCGCTTAACCTGAATGGCACTGTGTGAAGGGTGTGCCTGTTTCAACAGCAGCCAGCAGGCGCATCCCGCGTTACCAACAACAGATACATGGAAGAGGAACCGTCATGGCCGACAGCCGCGAACTGGCATTTCAGAACGATATTATAGCCGCCCTGGGGCGACAGGGCTGGCGTGTGGGCCAGTCGGGCCAGTACGACCGCGACCGTGCGCTCTACCCGGAAGATCTGATCGCCTATGTGCAGGAGACCCAGCCGGATGCCTGGGCCAAGTTCTGCAAGATCTATGGCAATAAACCCGAAGAGTACCTGCTGCGGGCGGCCGAGCGCAGCCTGAATCGTCGTGGCACACTCTGGCTGCTGCGTAACCAGATTGAGGACCGAGGCGTGCGCCTCAAGGTCGCCACCTTCAAGCCGGACAACACCCTCAACCCGGAGTTGAGCCAGCGCTATGCTGCCAACCGCTTACGTGTAGTGCCGGAACTGATCTACAGCCCGTACGGCTATGATGGTCGAATTGATCTGACGCTGTTCGTCAACGGCCTGCCGGTTGCCACACTGGAGCTGAAGTCGTGCTTTAAGCAGAGCCTGGAAAACGCCAAGAAGCAGTACCGTTACGACCGCAAACCCAAGACCAACGGCAAGGATGAGCCGCTGCTGAAGTTCAAGCGCGGGGCGCTGGTGCATTTTGCAGTAAACCAGTTCGAGGTGGCGATGACCACCAAGCTGGCTGGCAAAGACACCTTCTTCCTGCCGTTCAACCGGGGCACGGCGGCCGGTGGTGCTGGTAACGATCAACCAGCTGAAGGCTATGCTACAGAGTACCTGTGGAACGAGGTATTCCAGCCCGATAACTGGCTCAAGATCTTACACCGCTATGTGCATTTGGAGTCGAAAGAGGTATTCGACGAGCTGGGGCATATCAAGACCAAGGAAACGATGATATTCCCGCGCTATCACCAGTGGGCGGTGGTGCAAAAGCTGCTTGGGGCGGTGCGCGATGAAGGCACCGGAGAAAAGTACTTGGTCCAGCATTCGGCAGGCTCCGGCAAGTCTAATTCCATTGCCTGGCTGGCGCATCAAGCCTCCAGCCTGTGCAATGTAGAGGGTAACAAGGTATTCAATTCGGTCATCGTCATTACTGATCGTACCGTGCTGGATAGCCAGTTGCAGGAAACTATCTCCCAGTTCGAGCACAAGTCCGGTGTCGTCAGCCGTATCAATCGTGAAGAAGGCGACGGCAGCAAGTCAGCCCAGCTGGCCGAGGCTCTTAGCCGGGGTACGCCAATCATCATCGTCACTATCCAGACCTTCCCCTACGTGCTAAAGGCGATACAAGAAAGCACCGGGTTAAAGGATCGTACCTTTGCTGTTATTGCAGACGAGGCTCATTCCAGCCAGACCGGCAGCACAGCGCGCCAGCTGCGTGAAGTGCTGATGGCTGAGCAGTTGAAGGATGACGAGGAGTTATCCGCCGAGGATGTGATGAACGCGACGTTGGCCGCCCGTGGGGGTTCCGACAAGATTAGCTACTTCGCTTTCACCGCCACGCCGAAAGCCAAGACTTTGGAGTTGTTCGGACGCCCTGATGACCTGACTCTTCCGATCAGTAAAGAAAATCCGCCGCAAGCCTTTCACGTATACTCTATGCGCCAAGCAATCGAAGAAGGTTTTATCCTCGATGTGCTACGCAACTACACCAGCTATTCGCTAGCCTATCGACTGGCGATGCAGCAGGAAGCCGATCAAGAGGTGGACAGCAGGAAGGCCAAAACCCGCCTGTCACGGTGGGTACGCCTGCACCCGCATAACATCGGTCAGAAAGTGCAGGTAATCATTGAGCACTTCCGAGAAAACGTAAAGCACCTGCTGGCGGGTGAAGCCAAGGCGATGGTGGTGACATCAAGTCGCATGGAAGCAGTGCGTTACAAGCTGGCGTTTGACAAATACGTGCGTGAGAAGGGCTATCAACGTATTGAAGCAATGGTGGCGTTCTCTGGCGAAGTGAATGACCTGGAGAGCGGCCCAGAACCATTCACTGAGCGCAACATGAATCCTAACCTCATGGGGCGTGACATGCGAAAGGCTTTCGACACCGACGATTACCAGGTGATGCTGGTGGCGAACAAGTTCCAGACCGGATTCGACCAACCCAAGCTTTGCGCCATGTACGTAGACAAGAAGCTGATCGGTGTGGATTGTATTCAGACCTTATCACGGCTTAATCGTACCTATCCGGGCAAGGGCACCACCTACGTGTTGGACTTCGTCAATGAACCAGCTGAGGTTTTGGAGGAGTTTCAGAAATACTACGAAACCGCCGAGATTGATCAGACTTCAGACCCGAACCTGGTCTACGATTTGCAGCACAAGCTGACCGACAGCACCATTATTCAGTGGCATGAGGTGGAAGCCTTTGCGGATGCCTATTTCGATCCCAAACGCGGTGCAGAAGCGCTTACCGGATACATCAAGCCAGCAGTGGACCGTTTCGTCCAGCGCTACCGACATGCCAACGAAGTGCTACGCGATGCTCGCACCCAGCTGAAACGCTTCAAACAGTCGGGCACTGACACCGAGCGGGCCAATGCGGAACGATGTGTTAAAGCCGCCGAAGAAAACCGCGACGGCCTGGACCTGTTCAAGAAGGACGTGAACAGCTATATCCGTTTCTATGAGTTCGTCAGCCAGATCACACCGTTCGAGGACCCTGCACTGGAACAGCTCAACGTCTACTGCCGACACCTGCTGCCGCTGCTGCGCCAGGAAGTGATCGAAGAGGACGAGATCGACCTCTCTGCCGTCGTGATGAGCCACTACAACCTGCGGGAAAAGCGCACTCAGGACCTGAAGCTTAAAGACGGTGAAGGCAAATACCTGACTGGTATCACTGGCCTTGGCACAGGCAAGCCCAAAGAACCCGAGAAGGACCTGCTGTCGCAGATTCTGGAGAAGATGAACGAGCTGTACGGGAATGAAACTACTGAAGGCGACAAGCTGGATTGGCTGCAGGGCATGGTAAGCAAGATCAGCGAAAATGAAAACGTAGTCGATCAGCTTCGTCACAATTCTGATGATGCCGTAATGAACGGTGATTTTCCCAAGGCAATGGATGCTGCAGTGATTGAGCGTATGGATGTGCAACAGGACATGTCCATTGACTATCTGAATAGCCCTGACTTGGCACGTGCAACTCAAAGGATGGTTCTGGAGTTGCTGCGCAGGCAGCTGTTTGGTGGAGAGGGTGGGGCGGTATAGCTGCCCACCTTGTTCCCATACAGGCTGGAACTGTTGAGGCGATGTAAGGTACTTCTGGCATATTTAACTAATGCGAGGTTTGCGAGCGCGGTTCTTTTTTAGTGTGGGGTTAAATATATAACGATTTATTTTTACTTTTCTAGATATTTTGATTCTCTTTTTAAAAAACATTAGAACTATAGGTTTATATTAATATTATGCGATTTTTCTTAGAGCGGTACTTTCCTGATAGTGGTAAAAACTCAGCGCACCTTGTGATAAATAACTGGGATGACTTCGGGTTTGAAACTTTATTTAATCTGATTGTTTTTGATAAAGAATCTAATCGATATGAAATTGGTGCTGTGAAAATTGCGTATAAAGGACAGATTAGTCCAAGCGCAACAAGAGATAGCCTTGAGCAAAATTTTGAAAGTTTGGGGGGAATGTTTTTTTCTTTAGGTCAAGATGAAGAATATTATAACGCTATAAGAAACTTGCCTGGTGATCTCTCCGGGAAAATCCTTTCAGCATTAAATGACCTTGTGTATAAAAAAGAATTAATAGGCGCTATTAATAAGGAAAATGTATTTGTAACATCGCTAACAAGATTTGTAAGTGAGAAATCCATAAAAGAAAATATGAGAAATGTTTATTTCAGTTTTTTTGGGGAGAAAGAAAAGGAGAATTTTGAATTTTATATCGAGAGCAAAAAAAATAATCTAAAGATGAGTTTTGGTAGTGAAGAAAATAGTATTATTCCAACTAATATTCATGTTTTGATAGGAAGTAATGGTGTTGGTAAAAGTTATTTAATAGATTCCATTTCTAAAATATTGTTAGAGCAGGAAGGATATGATTTAAGCATATATGACGAAAAAGGTAATTTAGATATATTCTCAGGAGTTATAACAATTTCTTTTAGTGCATTGGATTCATTTTTACCACTAGCTGAAGATACTATAGAAGCAAAAAGGTGTAGATATACTTATATAGGTTTAAAGAAGCCTGTATCGCTAGGAGGTAATTCCTCTTCCTTACTTACCAATGAAGAAATAAGAGAGGTTTTTATAAAAGACCTTGAGGCATGTGTTGTTTCTGGTAAAAAATACAAAATTGAACGAGCCTTATATTTTTTGAGTTCGGATCAAATATTTAATAAATATCGGGAAGATTTGATGGGTATTATGAATAGTCCTGGTGTTAATGAAAATATAGATATAAGTAAAGCAAGAAAATTGCTAAATGAATTGAGTAGTGGACATTTTATTGTTCTTCTCATGATGGTTGGGCTAATAAGAAAAATTGAAAAGTCTACTTTGGTTTTAATAGATGAGCCGGAAACACATCTACATCCACCTTTGCTATCAGCATTTATTAGATCTCTATCAGATTTATTAAGCTCTGTGAATGCTATAGCAATCTGCGCAACGCATTCTCCTGTCATACTTCAAGAAGTACCAATGAACTGTGTATGGCGACTTAAAAGGCATGGTAGCATAATAAAAGCCCACCGACCGACGATGGAAACATTTGGTGAAAATGTTGGTACTTTAACTAGGGATGTATTTGGTTTAGAAGTTGAGAAAAGTGGATTTTATAAATTCGTAGAAGATAACTTGGATATTATGGTTAGTAGTAGATTAAAGTCGAAACTAGGCTCTGAAGCAATGTCAATCTATTACGCACTTGATGATAAGGATTTCTGACAATGAAGTCTGTTAAAAAACCACGGAATGATATTTTTGATGATCTTTATGAAGAATTTAAATTAATAAGGGATGATAAAAGGTCATTTAATAGAAAGTATAGAATTGAAGAATCGGAATGTTTTTTTAGGGCAATTAATAAAATATATAGATTGTACGGATATCTTTCCATTTTATATATGATAGAAAATCATGATGAATTTCCGACATGCAAGATAATGAATAAAGAAATCATAGATTTATATGAAAATCATATAGTCAGAGGGAGGGGGAGAAATATATATGATGAGCTAAAAAGCTTACCTGATATTGATTTGTGTCCTTTTTGTAACAACAGGCCAGTTGCTACGCTGGATCATTACCTTCCTAAATCAAATTATACTACATATGCTATTATTCCAAATAACTTGGTAGGTTGCTGTGAGGCTTGTAACACGGTTAAAGGTAATCAATTTTCTAACAAGGCAGACGAACAGCTTTTTCATCCTTATTATGACGACTTTGATGCAGTGCGCTGGTTATATGCTACTGTCAAAGAGGGTGATGCGCCAAGTATTAACTTCTTTGTTAAAATAAATGATAGTCTTTATGTTGAT
Source organism: Marinobacterium maritimum (assembly GCF_039523155.1). Taxonomy (NCBI): domain Bacteria; kingdom Pseudomonadati; phylum Pseudomonadota; class Gammaproteobacteria; order Oceanospirillales; family Oceanospirillaceae; genus Marinobacterium; species Marinobacterium maritimum. Next base: position 632,117 of record NZ_BAAAET010000001.1, read on the forward strand.
TTAGAAAAGAGAGTTATAAAAAACTTCGAAGTTTTTAATCTTAATAAGCTTTATTGTATTCTATCTGCACAAGAGCTATCTGGTATAGTAGGTCAATTAAAGCGCATAAATGAAAGAAATAAAATAAAAAGATTATTATGGGATCGATATGATTCAGAGCGCCAAAATGATATGAATCATTGGAAAACTGCTCTCTATGAAGCTTTGTATAAAAATGATTGGTATTGTTCTGGCGGATATATGAAGTTTAAAAGAATATAAACCATATTGATTAGAATTATGTGTGAAATTTATTTGTTTTTAGTGTTCACTATACAGTGATAGTATTCACCTGGCGCATGCATTTATGAATGCATTGGGTTGAATCTACGATTTTAACGGATATTCAGAGTGATTATTTGATATAGCAGAGAGAAAATATAGTCCGGGAGCAAAGTCCACGCCCACCTCGAAGTAGATCAGTTCAGGCTTTGTTCTGACTACAAGGGTATGATTTTATAAGCGTGATGATGAGTGATAGATAGCAAAGTCTATTGCAAGCCATACTGTGAGTATGAAACTCAGTAAATACTGATCTAATCAAGCCATTGATGCCTCACCTAAGGTCTGGAGTGTATACTTGGTAAGACAGTTCCTGGATAACTTGTGGTATAACCATAACAGTAAAATTTATAGAGTTGTTTATTTAATGCAGTAAGTTTCTCAACCAAGTATTCGCCGCATACCGGCCTGCGTTATCTCTTTCATGGGATTTGAGGCCATACTCCGCAGCGCCAGTGATCCAACGTCTCCGGTATTCCTCGAGTGCCGCTATACGTGCCTGATGTCCTTTACCAACCAGCACAGCATCAATGAACTGCCGGTCTTCTGGCAATAGTGAAAGATCATGTAACGGATCGTGGTTGATGAGCTCATGGACTACTTGGGGCTTCCATGCCCCCATGAAACGAACCACGTCATCGCTAACGGCACTAAGTGGAGTCAACCTGACCCGGTTGTCGGGTAACAGCTCAGCGGTAACCCCGTATTGAGCAAGATAGCGAAGAGCGAAGTCCATCAGAAGCAGGTGTAGTGGCATAGTGAATCTGGCCACCTGACTTTGGGTACTAGTGCTGCTGGATGAAAGCGGCAACGTGCTGGCGAAAAAGCCGACACGGGTCGGTGACGAATAAGACTGGGAGAGAGATACGTGGAACTGGATGCTCTGGATAACAAGGCCGCAGAGGTTTTTGAAGGCTACATCGTGCGCAAGGATCTGGTGCGGACCTTTGCCCGCCAGTTTCCGGTGCCGACCTATGTGGTCGAGTTTATGCTGGGGCGTTACTGTGCTTCCACCCATCCCGAGGAGATCGAAGAGGGCCTGGAAATTGTTCAGCGCCAGCTGGCCTCCCGCACGGTACATGCCGGTGAAAAGGAGCTGTTCAAGGCTCGCGCCTATAAGAAGGGCGCGGCCAAACTGATCGATTTCGTCAGTGTCCGCTTTGTATATGGACTCCTCCTGTTTAGGGAAGGTGTGATCAAGTCCGCCACATGGGATAATGCTGGCTGCACATGGTCGAGGACGCATAGGATGGATCAGCAACTTACATCCGCGGACAGCGAATTCAGCAACAAGCGCCGCCAGACCCGCAAGGAAAAGTTCAAGGCCGAATGGACTAGCTGATCCCATGGGCGCGTCTTGAAGCTGTTATTGAGCTTCACTACCCCAAAGCTGGCAACGGCCGCCGGCCATATCCGTTGTCTACTATGCTGTGGATTCACTGCATGCAGCAGTGGTATAACCTCAGTGATCCAGCCATGGAAGATGCACTGTACGAGATTGCTTCAATACGGCTATTTGCAGGCTTGTCACTGGATAAAGCCATCCCCGATCACACCACCATTGTGAAGTTCCGGCACTTGCTCGAACGCCACGATCTGGCCCGACAGGTTTTTAAAGAGGTGAACCAATGGCTGTCTGAGGCCGGTGTCCTTCTGAAAGAGGGCTCACTGGTTGAGGCCACTATCATCGAAGCCCCCAGCTCTACCAAGAACAAAACGGGCGAGCGTGATCCGGAGATGCATCAGACCAAAAAAGGCAATCAGTGGCATTTCGGCTTGAAAGCTCTTATAGGTGTGGATGCCCGCACCGGCATCACACACCGTTTCAGCACAACTGCCGCAAATGAGCATGATCTCAATCAGGCTGACCAGCTACTGCACAGTGAAGAAGCATTCATCTTTGCGGACGCCGTGCATCGTGGTGCTGAGAAGCGAGATGAGCTGAAGCACCATCAGGCTGGCTGGCATATTGCAGAGCAGCCGAGACGCCTGAAGGCCCTCAAGCAACATTCCCGTATCAATAAAGTCAGAATCCAGACCGAGTATCTTAAGGCCAGTATCCGTGCGAAAGTTGAGCATCCGTTTCGGATCATCACGTGTCAGTTCGGCTTTGTAAAAGCCCGCTATCGTGGCTTGAAGAAAAAAGACAGCAAGCTGGCCATGCTGTTCGCGTTGGCATAACGTTGTGCGGGTGGACCAGATGTTGAGAGCACAGGGTTAATCCGTCTGTACTGCCTGAAAAGGCGGTTGCAGTCGGTTAAAAAGGGGAAAACGTACCCATTTTATGCGCCCCGACACAGAGAAAATACAGTTTTAATCGCTCTGGAAGGGCTTGTTCATACGTTCCCTATTGAATATAAAAGATAAAAAATGCTTATTTATAATCGAGTGGGAACTCGCGCGGGTATCCCTGCTATTGAGGAGACGATTTTCGCTGGCGTCCCGGTGAATGTGACTTTGTTGTTCTCGCGCGAGCACTACATCGCCGCCGCCGAGGCCTATATTGCGTGGTAACGAACGGCGTATTGCCGCTGGACTCGATGCCAGGGTAGCGTGCGTCGCATCGCTTTTCGTCAGTCGCTGGGATGTTGCGATTACGGATGAGGTTCCACAGGCACTACGTAAACGTCTCGGATTGCCATCGCGATGCGCACCTGCAGGGCTTATCATGATCTGTTGAGCACACCGTGTAGGGCTGGTACCAGGCCGCAGCGCCTGTTGTGGGCCAGCACCGGGACCAAGAACCCGGCTGCCGCAGACAGACTATGATATAAGTGCACTCGCCGCAGCCGATACAATCAATACGCTTCCAGAGAGGACGCTGCTGGCCTATGCCGACCATGGCAAAGGCGATGTCGCCTTGCCGCCCAACTACAACGCGAGGGTGTTCAGGCTTTTGCCAACTCCTGGCACGCCCTGTTGGACTGTATTGCCCCAAAAAGCGTTGCAATGAACCCGTCTGGTTAGACAGATGATTGCGCACGCTGGCTCAAACGCATTATTCATTCAAGGAGAACCCTATGCTTGTAACATTTACCACTGAGGCCTATGCAGACATCACCATGTTTGGGGATGTTGCCCTCACGTTGCTGAAAATGATGGGGCACAGCGCCACTGTGCCCGGCGCAATTCTGGCAGCCGATGTGCCTGAAGCTTTGCAAAAGTTAACTCTCGCGGTAGAGGCAGAAGATACGTCGCCGCCTGTTGAAGAAGATGATGAGAACGACTCCCCAGTGAGTCTGTCAAATCGTGCACTGCCTCTTATTGAGCTTCTCACTGCCGCGTCAAAGGCGGGCGCTAACGTAATGTGGGAATGAAAAAATGGGGTTCTACCCCGTTTCCACGGACGGTTTTAAAACGGCGGAAAACTTCAAATCCTGAGTGGCGACTCTACGCCGCATCCTGGGATTATGGAACCGCTCAATGTAGTCAAAGATATCACTGCGTGCTTCGTCCTGAGTCCGATAGTCTCGATGGTGAATGCGTTCACGCTTGAGCACTCCGAAGAAGCCCTCACAGGCTGCGTTATCACCACAGTGGCCGACAGCACTCATACTACTGATTAGGCTGTTCTTGTGCAGACAGCGCTGGAAGTCTCCACTGGTAAATTGGGTTCCGCGATCTGAATGCACTATCACAGGTGTAGATCCCTTACGTTGCCAAACAGCCATCTCAACCGCCCGTACTACCATGTGGCGATCCTGGCGGTGATGCATTGACCATCCGACGACCAGCTTGCTGAACAGATCGATGACCACGCACAGGTAAAGTTTTCCTTCCTGCGTGGTGATTTCCGTTATATCCGTTACCCATTTGGTATTCGGTTCAAGCGCGGTGAAGTCACGCTCCAGGTGATTCCGAATGCCTTCAGGACGTAAGGACGATCTGCGCACACCGCGCCGCTTCTTCCTCGGCCAGCCTTGGATGCCATTCGCTGACATCAAGCGGGCCACCCGATTCAGGCTGACGGCATTGCCTTCAGCGACCAAGTCCTCATGCATCCGTGGTGCCCCGATTATGCCGCCACTATCCATATGGATCTCGCGAATACGCTTTAACAGGCGCTGATTTGCGTTATCCCTGGCTGAAGCAGGTTTCGATGCCCACGCGTAATATCCACTGGCCGATACCTTCAGGCATCGGCACATCAATCGTATCGGAAAGTCATTGCAACAGTGTTGGATGGCCTGATATCTCAGGACGACTCTTTGGCGAAGAACACTGCCGCTTCGCGCAAAAAATCGCGTTCCTTTTTAACCCGGGCCAGCTCCCGTTTCAGACGCGCTAACTCCTCATCTCTGGGGGAGCCGGATCCCTTAAAGGCCTTGTCGGTTGTCTCATCGGCTTCACGTCGCCAGCGAGACAATACGTTTGGGTTCACGCCGATCTCCAAGGCTATCTGACGACAGCTGACACCCGGTTGTCGGGTCAAAGCAACGGCCTCTCGCTTGAACTCGGCGCTGTATTTTCTGCGTTGGGTCATAAACACTCCTTTGGCACATTGTGCCTCTTTTCAGAAGTGTCCGCAGTAACGGGGTAGAACCCGGGCAGGTCATTAAATCTAAAAGTTACCCGAAAAAGCCTCCGCACGAAGGCAGAGGCTTTTACAGGTGTTAGCTACCTGAATGCAGGTGGGGTTTAGGGTAGAGTCGTCTGTTCAGGTGGCTGCCTTGATGATGCCACGGCAGAATCCAAAGCCAATAGATGGGTAGCCATCTTTACAGCATCGAGCAGACAGGATGACTTCGTCACCGTCTTCAAGGAAAGTCCGGCTTTCTCCTGAAGGCAATTCAATGGAAGACTTCCCGCCCTGTGTCAGTTCCAGCATGCTGCCGTACTGGTCGAGCTCCGGGCCTGATATCGTGCCAGACCCCAACAGGTCTCCAGGCCTGAGATTACAACCACCGACCGTGTGGTGAGCGATCATCTGGGCAACACTCCAGTACATGTTCAGGCTGTTGCTCAAGGCGATGCGTGCTGGGGGAATGTTATTGTTGCGCATCTGTTCTGTGCAAAGCAGAACTTCCAGCTGTATGTCGAACGCGCCTCTCTGTTGATCTTGCTCATCCAGCAAATACGGCAGAGGTTGAGGGTCTCCTTCGGGGCGAGCAGGCTGGGCGCAACGGAAAGGTTCTAAAGCCTCTGCGGTAATAACCCAGGGGGAGACAGTGCTGGCAAAGCTTTTAGACAGGAAAGGCCCCAGTGGTTGGTATTCCCAGGCCTGGATATCACGCGCAGACCAGTCATTCAGAAGACACAGACCGGCGATATGTTCAGGAGCCTTTTCGATCGGAATTGGGCGTCCAAGTTCATTGCCCTCTCCGATCCAGATGCCTAGCTCAAGTTCGAAATCCAGACGTTTACTGGGGCCGAACTGGGGAGACTCAGACCCCGGAGGGCAGGTCTGCCCGTTGGGGCGCGTGATCTCCGTGCCTGATGTGCACACGGACGATGCGCGTCCGTGATAACCGATGGGGACGTGTTTGTAGTTAGGCAGCAGAGGATTATCGGGGCGAAATAATTTACCCACATTGTTGGCGTGGTGGATGCCAACATAAAAATCAGTGAAATCACCAACGGTTGCCGGCAGGTGCATTGTGCATTCATCCTGGGGATGGAGAACAGAGGCGAGTGATTGCTCAAGGTGCTCCTTATAGGCACTGTCTGCCTGAAGCAGGTTGATTAATGCTGCCCGAAACGCCCGGCGTGTTCGTGTACCCAGTGAGAAAAAATGATTCAGGCTGTTTTCACTGGCTGCCTTAGCGGCTGTAGCGGCCTCTCCCTCGAACAGTCCCAAAGCAAGTGCTGCCGGGATGTCAAACACCTGATCACCGATTGCAACGCCGCCGCGTGGAGTGTCCCCGCGAAGGCTGAAAATACCCAATGGCAGGTTTTGCAGTGGGAAATCGGGATGACCGTTTGCTGAGGGCACCCAGCTGTTCAAAGATGTTTCGCTACTCATGGGTCAGACTCCTGTCGGATCGAAAATTTTAGCCATACCGGACCAGCATTGATCATAGCCTTGCTGCAGCAGGGGAGATTCCAGGGCGAACTCAGTGGGACGTAATACCTGTCCACTTTCAAACATGAAAGCCATCGTGTTTTCGTAGCGGTGGGGTTTCAGTTCGGCCTCAATCGCCTGCATGGTGCTTGCATTATCAGGGCCGTGTGCGCTCATACAGTTGTGCAGTGATGCACCTCCGGGTACAAAGCCACCGGCTTTTGCGTCGTACTCTCCCTCGATGAGCCCCATAAATTCGTTCATCAAGTTACGGTGGAACCAGGGCGGACGGAAGGTGTTTTCTGCGACCATCCAGCGAGGTGGGAAAATCACGAAATCAACGTTGGCCTGACCCGGCACAGCACCGGGAGAGGTGAGTACGGTGAAAATCGAAGGGTCTGGATGGTCAAAGCTGACCGTATTCATGGTGTTGAAATGGCGCAGATCATATCGATAGGGCACGTGGTTACCATGCCAGGCGACCACGTTAAACGGTGAATGGTCCAGTTGTGTTGTCCAAAGTTCACCACAGAATTTCTGTACCAACTCAACCTCGCCCTCGATATCTTCATAGGCGGCGACAGGGGCTTCGAAGTCGCGAGGGTTGGCCAGACCGTTGCTGCCGATTGGACCCAGGTCAGGGATGCGAAGTGGCGTGCCGTGATTTTCGCACATATAGCCGCGGGCGGAGGCATCAGCCAGCTCGACTCGGAATTTGATTCCTCGGGGAATCACCGCGATTTCAAGCGGGCCAACCTCAAGTACTCCAAGCTCTGTTGTGATTCTAAGGTTGCCGGATTCAGGAACAATCAGGCATTCACCATCCGCATTGAAAAAGGCGCGCTGCATGGAACGGTTTGCCGCGTACAGATAGATGCTGATGCCAGAAGGCTGTTCAGGATGTGCGGTAGCAGCCAAGCAAGACAGCCCTTCCAGAAAGTCTTTGGCCTCAGCTGGGATCTCGGGCGGGCTCCAGCGAAGTCTGTTGGGGTTCACCTTGCCTGGAGTGTTGCCTGGTATCTGCTGCGCAAGGCGGGTGAATTGCCCGTGGCTAGCAGAAGGCTTGATGCGATACATCCAGGTTCGGCGCATCTCTGAGCGGGGCACCGTGAAAGCTGTACCGGACAGCTGTTCGGCATAGAGACCGTATGGAGCTTTTTGAGGTGAGTTCTGTGCCTGGGGCAGGGCACCTGGCAAGGCTTCGCTGCTGAAATGATTACCGAAGCCGCTCAAATAGCTGAGTTCTGAAGGTCTGGAGTCCATTGTTGCCTCGCTTTATTTTTATTAGTGCGTAACCAAATTACGATAAGCGTAATTAGATGGTATTCCCGGGTCAAGTGCCTTCTAATGCTTTAAAATCATGAGTCGTTAGGTCTGATCACGTCAGGTGATGAAGTCGGACGGTTTTGATTGATAAGGGAGAAAGGCATTGACGGCAGGTGTCGAAGAAAAACCAGGCAGTGGTCCACGACGGCAGAAAGTGCAGTCAGCCCAGATTGGCACTGATATCTTGAAAGGACTTGCAGAGCTGAGTCCGTCAACATCACTTTCAAACCTTGCAGCTCATGTCGGCATGCCGGCCAGTAAGGTCCACCGATACTTGCAGGCATTAATCGCAAGTGGTTTTGCAGAGCAAGATCCCGGTACGGGGCATTACTGCCTGGGACGGGAGGCGCTTTTTGTGGGAATGGCGGCGCTCAGAAGTCTGGACGTGGCCAGGGAAGCACTGCCAAAGCTGATAGAGCTGCGTGATGAGTTTAATGAAACCTGTTTTCTGGCTGTCTGGGGCAACCAGGGACCGTCAGTGGTGCATGTCGAGAAACCTGCACGGGCGATTACCGTTGTGACACAGGTAGGCTCTGTGCTGCCGCTGCTCTGTTCATCCACTGGGCTTGTGTTCAGTGCATTCCTCCCTGAAGCGGATACGCAGCATGTGATGCAGCAAGAACTGACTTCGCCGATGTCACCTACTAGAGCAGAGTTGGATCAACAATTCGCGCAGATTCGTTCGCGAGGCATGCATGCTATTCATGGTCTGCTGATGACCGGGGTGAATGCACTTTCGGCACCGATTTTTGCTGTTGGTAATACAGTGGCAGGTGTGATCACTATGGTCGGAGCCGAACCCAGCTTCACTGCAGATCTCTCAGGTCCTCATGCAGAGAAACTGTTGGCAGTTACGCGGGCTATTTCGGAAAGAATGAACGGGGTTATGCCTGGCAGCACGCAGTGATGCTTGCTTCATTGTGCTGTCAGGCATATCAATTCAGCTGGTTTGTGGCTTATCCAGTTGAGAGTCGGGATGGGCTGCAATGAAAGCGGGATGCGCCAGCGCCAGCTTCTCGACACGAAGAATGCGCGGTAAAGCGCTCAGGTCAACATTGAACCTGCGGGCCGCGTAAAGCTGCGGCAGCAGGTACACATCTGCAAGGCCCGGCTCTCCGAAGCAAAACCCCTGCTCACCGATTAGCTGCTCCACTGCATGCAACCCTTCACCAATCCATTTTGCCAGCCATTGAGCTATCTGCTCTTCCGAAATATTCAGTGCACGTAGTTGGTTCAATACCGCCATATTGTGGAGCGGCTGAATGTCGCAGCCAATAATCGCTGCAACAGCTCTGCGTTTAGCGCGCTCGGCAGCGCCTTTGGGCAACAGGGCCGGGGTTGGGTAGCACTCTTCAAGATATTCAATGATGGCCGGTGACTGAGTAAGCAGCTCACCCTGCTCAGTTCTTAGTGCGGGGACCCTGCCTTGTGGGTTGAGTGAGAGATATGCCGGTTTATGGTGTTCTCCGCCATCACCAATCAAGTTGATGGGCAGATGTCTGCAATCCAGTTGCTTGAGTGCCAGAGCGATCCTGACTCTGTAGGAAGAGGTTGATCGATAGTAGGTATAGAGATCCATAAGGGCTGAGTCCAGTTGGGGATGTCACATGTTGTAATTCACTTACGTATAGTGGAATATCCTGTTTCATTGATAGATGTCAAGACGGGCACGTGTAAACCGCTGTCACGAGTGAACGGGTTTCGCTGTCAACTGCTGGAAGTGTGCCGGAATGGGGTCTTTGGGCTGCGTTGACTCATCGGATTGTGCTGGCCTAGTATGACCTTTGTTCGATAAAAAGAAACTAATGTCCGATATAAGTAAAATAATAAGGGTGCGTCCATGCAAAAAAACACTGTCCTCATCAATAAGGCCGAAACGCCGGCGGGTGTTTGTCCGTTTGCCCATGGTGCTATGGCCCCCGCGACAACTGATCCCCATGGCTGTCCTGTCTCTTCTGGTGCAGAAGCGTTTGATCCATTTGATTCTGCCTATCAGGCCGATCCCGCCGAGGTATTGCGATGGTCGCGTGATGATGAGCCGGTGTTTTTCAGCCCAAAGCTGGGCTACTGGGTTGTCACTCGCTACGACGATGTGAAAGCGGTTTTTCGGGATAACACGGTCTTTTCTCCAGCCAATGCTCTGGAAAAAATCACGCCGTCATCAAGCGAAGCCGAGTCGATTCTGAAAAAGTACAACTACGGTATGGCGCGTACGTTGGTAAACGAAGATGAGCCAGCGCATTTGGAGCGTAGGCGTGCGTTAATGTTTTCGTTCGCTCCTGAAGAGCTGTTGCACCATGAGCCGATGGTGCGTCGTCTGACTCGCGAATATGTTAATCGCTTCGTTAACGAGGGAAAGGCGGATCTCGTTAATGAAATGCTGTGGGAAATTCCACTGACGGTCGCCTTGCATTTCTTGGGCGTTCCCGAAGAAGACATGGGGACACTGCGAGAATATTCCATTGCACATACCGTTAATACCTGGGGGCGTCCTACACCCGAACAGCAACTTAAAGTAGCAGACTCAGTAGGTAAATTCTGGAATTACGCCGGTAAAGTGTTAGAAAAAATGCGGGATGATCCATCCGGCCATGGCTGGATGAAGTATGCGATCAGACGTCAGAAAGAGCTGCCGGAGGTTATTACGGACTCCTATCTGCACTCCATGATGATGGCTGGAATTGTGGCTGCGCATGAAACTACTGCTCATGCTACGGCTAATGCCTTGCGGCTGTTGCTGGAGAATAGAAGCACCTGGGACCGCATCTGCCAGGATGCGTCGCTGATTCCTCAAGCTGTAGAGGAGTGCCTGCGGCATTCCGGCTCTATTGTTGCCTGGCGGCGTGTGGCGCTTGAGGACACTGAAGTGGGGGGCGTCAAGATCCCCAAAGGGGGTAAGCTACTGATCGCGAATGCTTCGGCGAATCATGATGAACGCTACTTTGAAGACCCTGACAGCATTGATATTTTCCGTGATAACGCATCTGAACACCTGAGTTTCGGCTATGGCAGTCATCAATGCTTGGGTAAAAATCTTGCCCGAATGGAAATGTGCATCTTCCTGGAAGAGCTGACCAAGCGATTGCCACATATGCGTCTATCGGACAACCAGGACTTCAAGTATTTGCCGAACATTGCTTTCCGTGGCCCAGAAAATCTTTTTGTTGAGTGGGACGTGAGCCTTAATCCTGAAAAGACAGCACCCGAAATTCTCGAGACGTCGCAGGCCATCAAGATAGGGGCGCCTTCAAAGGAGGCGGTGTTTCGGGAAGTGGTAATCGATCAGATTCGACACGAAGCTGATAACGTTATTGGTATAACGTTAAAAAATCAGGATGGCAGTGACTTCCCCAAGTGGTCACCGGGTGCGCATATCGACCTGATGGTAGGCGAATTTACACGTAAGTACTCACTTTGTGGGTATAACGACACACCTAATACACTGGATGTTGCCGTACTCAGAGAGGAGAATGGACGGGGTGGCTCCAGGTATATACATGACACCTTAAAGCAGGGTGATACCCTGAAGATTAAAGGGCCTAAAAATAATTTCAGACTCGACGAAAAGGCTGAGCGCTATATTCTCATAGCGGGTGGTATAGGCATTACACCGATTTTAACCATGGCAGATCGTCTGGCAGGTCTCGGCAAGGACTACTGCATTCATTATGCCGGAAGCACCCGTTCGTCAATGGCTTTCCTGAACCGTCTTGAGCAGGATCACGCTGGGCGTTGTGAGCTGTATCCCAAATCAGAAGACAGGCGAGCAGATTTGAAGACGCTTGTGTCAGCGGCTGATGCAACAACGCGTATTTATGTGTGTGGGCCTGACAGAATGATCGAGACGTTGGAAGAATTGTGTGAACACCTGCCTGAGGATGTGCTTCACTTCGAACATTTCGCAGCAAAAACTGAAAGCTACGACACCAGCCAGGATAAGGCCTTTGAGCTTGTCCTTGCCAATTCTGGCATGGTTGTGACGGTTGAGCCTGGCCAGACCGCGTTGAATGCACTTAAGGCGGCAGGAGTTGAAGTCGAAAGTGATTGCGAAGAGGGGCTGTGCGGTAACTGTGAAGTCGAGGTTCTTGAAGGCGAGATTGATCATCGAGATAACGTGCTTGCGCGATCCGAAAAATCCGAAAACAAACGCATGGTAACTTGCTGTTCAAGAGCTAAAACACACTCAGTAAAAGTTGCATTATAAAGTCAGGAAGGAGAGTTTACTCTGATAGAAAAATGGTAGAGGAGATTACGTAATACCTAACTTAGGTGATGAGCAAGATCTGATCGTGATAAATCCTATGCTGTAGATATTTTTTATAAAACAGGAGCAATAATAATGATAAAAGCAAAACTGGCTAAAAGTATCGCTGCATTGGGCATAGGGCTTGCTATGTCCGCTACAGTTTCTGCACAAACGGTGATGAATGTCTCCACGTGGCTGCCACCCACTCATGCTCAGAATGCTGTGGTCTGGCCTACATGGGCAAAATGGGTAGAAGAAGCCACGGAAGGGCGAGTGAAGGTTAATGTAGAACGCACCTCGAACAATCCTGGTCAGTTATTTCAGCTGGTTGAAGATGGTGTAACGGACGCCGCATTTACGTTCCATGGTTTTGTCCCTGGACGCTTCCCGCTGCAGCAGATCGTTGAACTGCCGGGTCTGGGTGTGAATGCTGAAGCGGCATCTGTAGCCCATTGGCGTGTTTATGAGAAATACCTCAAACAGGCGGGTGAGCACGAAGGTCTTGTCCCGATAGCATTTTTCTCGCATGGGCCTGGTGTGATTCAGACGAACTTTCCCGTTAACACCCTTGCCGACCTTGAAGGCAAAAAGATCCGTATTGGCGGTGGGGTTCAGTCCAGGATCGGTGAACGTCTTGGCATTACGCCGGTTTCCGCTCCCGGTAATAAGGTCTATGAACTGCTGCAGCAAGGTGTGACCGATGGCGTGTTCATGCCGATGAGCGAGCAGAAGGCACAGCGTTTGGCTGAAGTTGCGCCCAATGTAACAGTACTGCCGGGTGGCATGTACATGGGCAGCTTTGCGATGTTCATGAATCCTGATTTTCTGGAGGGGTTAAGTCCAGAAGATCGTGAAGCAATTATGAGTGTGTCTGGCGAAAAACTGTCGGCTATGGCTGGTAAAGCCTGGGATGCCGCAGATTCGAATGCACTTGCATATGCCCAATCACAGGGGGGCAAGGTGACCCAGTTGAAGAGTACCGATGCGATTGCGACAGACTTTACCGAAAAGGTGAAAGGTCTGGATGAAGAGTGGATTCAGTCGGTAGCGGATACCGGTGTTGATGCTCGGGCGGCTTTGAACGAGTTGCGTGTAATAGCTAAAGCGTACTTTGCAGAACACAACCAATAATACTGGCCCATAGGGCGGGGTGGTCATATTGACCACCACCGCTCACGTTTTCCTGGGTTAAACTCCCAATTGCTCAGCCAGCTCTTGTGCAGTTTTACGCACGCCTTCTATAGCGCTTGGTGTATCCAGGTCGTCCATGGCGACGACACCTACGCAGCACTCCAAAGCTGTCTGGTTGTTCTGAGTCTTAATCGGACTGGCAACACCAACAGCGCCCGGCTGTAGATGCCCCTTGGTAATACAGTAACCGTCCTCGCGGGCCTGGGTGACTATTTCCGGCTCATCATCACATTGTGGTCGATTGGATAAAATAGCGATCCCTGCAGCCCCTTTGTTGAGGGGATGTCTGCTGCCGACTCGGTACCCCACTCTTAATATTCCTGTATTGCACTCCTCAACCATGATCACGTAGCAGTCGTCACCTTGGGCTACTGATACAAACGCGGTAGCGCCAGTTTTATTTGCCAATGCTTCCAGTAGGGGCTTAGCGACGGATCTGAGTTGGGGCTGGAAGCGGTGAGAGTACATCAGTGCCGTCGCCCCAAGACGGATCAGTCCTGAATCCGTCCTGACAACAAGCCCGTGATTTTCCAGTGTGGCGACGATTCTATAAGCGATAGCTCGGTTGATTTCCAGCTCTTCCGCGATCCTGGCCACAGTCACTCCGTGATCTGATCTTGAAATCAGATCTAGAGCATTGATGCCTCTGTCCAGAGTTTGGAGCGTATTTTTCATGGTGTGATATCTACTGGATAGGTGGTGAAATTATCTTAACAGGTACGATGTATTTATTGTGCCTTGTCTGACATGGGGGGCTTTGATCAGTTATTGGCTTTCAGTCATGCTCTGGAAGTAGTCATCCGTTTTGACACTAACCAATACCGGTCTATGCTGAAAACCACAACTAAAACAAGGCCAAGCGGAGGCTCGCCTCATGGCTTCCAGTACACCGGGCGCAGACGTTAACTATCCGGTCATACATAAAACAAGGTCTGCAGCTGACGCTGAGCCCAACCTGGACAATTACGAAGCAACCTGTGCGAACTTCGACTGGGCGAGCATTCGCGCGGAACTAGATGGTCTTCCAGGCGATCAGGGGATCAATATTGCCTATGAAGCGATTGACCGGCATGTGTCTAAAGGCCTGGGCGACAAGATCGCACTGCGCTGGCTGGGCAAGGATGGCACTGCACTCGAATACAGTTTTGATGCTCTGCGCCGTCAGACCAACCGCTTTGCCAATCTGCTGCAGGCGCTCGGTGTGGGGCCGGGCGACCGAGTGTTTGTGCTCTGCACCCGTATTCCCGAACTCTATATCGCTGCGTTGGGTACGCTGAAGCATCGTGCTGTGTTCTGTCCTCTGTTTTCCGCCTTTGGGCCTGAGCCTATCGCCGAACGTGTCAACGCCGGCGAAGGGAGGGTGTTGGTTACTACGCGCAAGCTGTACGAGAAAAAGATCGCACCTTACCGCGAGACGATGCCCAATCTGGAGTTCGTGTTGCTGGTGGATGAGGCTGGTGGCAAGAGCGAGTTGCCCGGCACCCGCGATCTGCTTGCCTTGATGGAGGCGGCGAGCGAGGAATACGTTATAGGGCCTACAGGTCCCGAAGATATGGCGCTGCTGCACTTCACCAGCGGCACGACCGGCAAGCCCAAGGGTGCTGTGCACGTGCACCAGGCCGTGATGATGCACTACATGACCGGCAAGTATGCGCTGGACCTGCATGAGGATGATCTGTTCTGGTGTACGGCTGATCCCGGTTGGGTTACCGGCACCTCCTACGGGATTATCGCGCCCTTACTGCATGGTGTGACCATGCTGGTGGATGAGCCCGATTTTGATGGCCCGCGCTGGTACAACATTCTGCAGCAGCAGGAAGTGACCGTCTGGTACACCGCGCCGACGGCGATCCGCATGCTGATGAAGCTGGGGACCGATCTGGCGCAGCAATACCACTTTCCCAGGCTGCGTTTTGTGGCCAGCGTCGGCGAGCCGCTCAACCCCGAAGCGGTAGTCTGGGGGCAGGAGGCATTGGGGCTGCCGATCCATGATAACTGGTGGCAGACCGAAACAGGCGGCATCATGATCGCGAACCTGCCGGTACTGGATATCCGCCCCGGTTCGATGGGGCGTCCCTTGCCGGGGGTTGAGGCAACGATCGTGCGTCATCTCGAGGGCGGAGGGATTGAAGAGATCTCCGAGCCAGATGAAGAGGGTGAGCTGGCGCTGAAGCCCGGGTGGCCATCCATGTTTCGTAGCTATCTGCACAATGAAGAGCGCTACAGCCGCTGCTTCGTGGATGGCTGGTACCTGACTGAGGATTTGGCGAAACGTGATGCTGATGGCTACTTCTGGTTTGTTGGGCGTGCCGACGATGTGATCAAGTCGGCTGGTCACCTGATCGGTCCCTTTGAGGTGGAAAGTGCCCTGATTGAGCATCCTGCGGTGGCAGAAGCCGGAGTGATAGGCGTACCTGAGCAAACGCTCGGCCAGATGGTCAAGGCATTTGTCAGTCTCAACCCGGGCTACACACCAAGTGAGGCGCTCAGGCGTGAACTTCTGGGCTATGCGCGCAAGCGTCTGGGGGCTGCGGTGGCACCGAAGGAGATCGCGTTTGAGGACAAGCTGCCGAAGACGCGCAGTGGCAAGATCATGCGGCGCCTGCTGAAGGCCCGAGAAACCGGCGAGACCCTGCGTGATATCTCGACCCTGGAAGACTGAAGCCAGGTTCCGCCGCGGAGAGCAAATCGATGAGTGAAGCAGTCGAACCCTTGCCGGATGATGTCGATGGAGAATACGCACTTAAGCTGTTTGCCGAGATGCTGCGTGTGCGCCGTTTCGAGGAAAAGTGCGCCGAAATGTACAGCGCGGGCAAGATCCGCGGTTTTCTACACCTGTATATCGGCGAAGAGGCTGTAGGTAGCGGGGTGATGCAGTCCGTTGCGTCCGAGGATGCGGTGGTAGCCACCTACCGCGAGCACGGTCATGCGCTGTTACGCGGTATCTCCATGAATGCAGTGATGGCAGAGATGTACGGCAAGCAGGAAGGGTGTAGCCGTGGCCGAGGTGGTTCCATGCATCTGTTCGACAAGGCGACGCACTTCATTGGCGGTAACGCCATCGTCGGTGGTGGTTTTCCGGTAGCGGTAGGGTACGCGCTCGCAGCCAAAATGCAGAATACCGGCGCTGTGGCCTGGTGTATTTTCGGCGAAGGAGCCATGGCGGAAGGTGAATTTCATGAATCGCTTAATCTGGCGGCTTTGTGGCAACTGCCGGTGGTGTTCTGCTGCGAGAACAATTATTACGCAATGGGAACCGCGCTGGATCGCTCGGAATCGGAAACGCACCTGGTGGATAAGGCGCGCAGCTACAAGATGGATGCCGAGGTGGTCGACGGCATGGATGTGCTGGCGACCGAAGCTGCAGCGCGTCGAGCAGCTGCTCATGCCCGTTCCGGCAACGGCCCCTATTTTCTGGAGTTTCAGACCTACCGGTTCAGGGCGCATTCCATGTTCGATGCAGAGCGTTACCGCAGCAAGGAGGAAGTACATGAGCATGAGCTGCAGGGCCCTTTGCGTATCTTTGCGGCGCGTCTACAGGCTACTGGTGTACTGGATGATGACAAGCGGGCTGTGCTGGAAGCCGAGGTCGCCAGCGAGATTGATGCGGCCGTGACCTTTGCCGAAGCCGGTACCCTGGAGCCGGTCAGTGAACTACGCCGCTTCGTCTATGTAGAGGATCGGTCATGAGCACCCGTGTGCCGGCGGGTATACGCGAGATCACCTACCGCGAGGCGGCACGGGAAG
The DNA here is from genome assembly GCF_039523155.1 of Marinobacterium maritimum. NCBI lineage: Bacteria > Pseudomonadati > Pseudomonadota > Gammaproteobacteria > Oceanospirillales > Oceanospirillaceae > Marinobacterium > Marinobacterium maritimum. Next base: position 648,949 of record NZ_BAAAET010000001.1, read on the forward strand.
GGTTGCACGAGGCGCTCGAAAACGATGAGCGTGTTTTCCTGATGGGGGAGGATGTGGGCCGCTATGGTGGTTCTTATGCGGTCAGTCTTGGCTTCCTCGAAGAGTTTGGTCCCGAGCGTATTCGCGATACGCCATTGTCGGAGTCTGCGTTTGTCGGAGCTGGTATCGGGGCTGCGCTCGGTGGTATGAGGCCGATTGTAGAAATCATGACGGTAAACTTCAGTTTGTTGGCGGCCGACCAGATCATCAATACAGCTGCTTCATACCTTCACATGTCCGGTGGCCAGTTCAATGTGCCGTTGGTGATCCGTATGGCCACCGGTGGTGGCCTGCAACTGGGGGCGCAACACTCCCATAGTCTGGAAAACCTCTATGCTCATGTGCCCGGGTTGAAGGTACTTACCCCGGCCACGGTTGAAGATGTGCGTGGCATGCTGGCAACTGCGCTCGCTGACCCGAATCCGGTGCTGATCTTTGAGCATATCTTGCTGTACAACCGCAAAGGGCTATTGCCTGAAACCCCCGGTGCCGTCGACATCGATCGCGCCAGGGTGCGCCGCGAAGGGACAGGGGTGAGTTTGATTACCTATGGCGGGTCGTTATGGAAATGCATGGAAGCAGCCGAACGACTGGAGCAGGAAGGGATCGATGCCGAGATACTTGACCTGAGATCCCTGCGGCCGCTGGATGACGAGAGCATCATGGCGACAGTTGCCAAGACCCGTCGCGTGGTTGTCGTCGATGAGGGTTGGCGCAGCGGAAGCATCTCGGCCGAGATTACTGCACGTATCCATGAGCAGGCGTTTTATGAGCTGGATGTGCCAGTGGAACGCGTATGTGCTGCTGAGGTGCCGATACCCTATGCGAAACAGCTCGAAGACGCAGCCTTGCCACAGGTGGCGGATATTGTCGCGGCGGCCAAAAAAGTGGTGAGCGGCAATGGCTGACTTCACCATGCCGTCGCTCGGTGCCGATATGATAGAGGGGACGCTGGTCGAGTGGATGGTAGAGCCCGGCGACAAAGTCAAAAGTGGTGATGTGGTCGCGGTAATCGAGACATCCAAGGGGGCAATCGAGACCGAGATCTTTGTAAGCGGCACGGTACAAGAGTTGCTGGTTAAAGTTGGCGAGACTGTACCTGTGGGGACCGTGCTGGCCACCATCCGTAGCGTTGAGAACGTGCGGCATCCTGCTGAATCGGCGTCTGAGTCGGCCATGCCGATACCTCAGGAGTTAAAACCAGTAACGGTAGCAACATCCAGGCCCGTCGCTACGCTAAAAACCGGTATTGTTCGCGCCTCGCCGGCTGCACGCAAACTCGCCGCGGATCAGGGGCTTGATTTGGCTGATATCAGCGGCAGTGGCCCTGGCGGTGCCGTCACGCTTAATGATGTACAGGCTGCAGCTGGCATGAAGCAGGCCGGGCAGGAATCGGGGCGCGTCAGTCGGGGCTTTGACCCGGCGTCGATGCGTCAGGGTATCGCTGCCGCGATGGCGCGATCAAAAAAAGAGATTCCGCACTATTACCTGTCGACGGAGATCAACATGAAACCTGCGCAGCAGTGGTTGGCGGAGGAGAATGCCAGGCGCAAGATCAACGACCGACTGTTACAGGTGGTGCTGCCATTGAAGGCGATGGCCTTGGCGCTGCGAAAGGTACCCGAACTGAATGGCTTCTACAAAAATGGGGAGTTCAACCAGTCTGAACGGATACACGTGGGTGTTGCCGTGGCGCTGCGTGGCGGAGGTCTGGTTGCGCCTGCGTTACACGATGTGGACAGCAAAACGCTGGATGAACTCATGCAGGATCTGAATGACCTGATTACGCGTGCGCGAACCGGAATGTTACGCAGCTCTGAGTTGACCGACCCGACCATAACCTTGACCAATATGGGAGAAAACGGGGTGGAGGGGATTTTCGGCATCATCTACCCGCCCCAGGTGGCGATACTGGGTTTGGGAAAAGTCATGGAGCGGCCTTGGGTGGTGGATGGGCGGATTGAGGTTCGACCCGTCATGCTGGCGTCGCTGTCTGCGGATCATCGGGTCAGTGATGGGCATCGTGGCGCCGTATTTCTGAATACCCTGGATAAGTTGCTGCAGACACCGGAGGCATTGTGAGCAGACTGAGCAAAACACCCGAACAGACACATGCCATTTTGCGGCGGGAGCTGGAGAATATAGCGCCTGAGGCTGACCTTAGCCAACTGGATAACGACGCTGACATTCGAGAGGAGCTGGATATCGACTCCTTTGATTTTGTACGTTATATCGCGGCGGTTTGCGACGCCCTGGAACTCGATGTGCCGGAACTGGACTATATCGAGTTCACCACGCTTGCGCGGGCTGAAAAGTATTTAGGCACGCTTGGTTGAGGGGGCGGCAAACCTGGCGCAATTCAATTAAGGAACCATGCGGCTGTTACTCAGCTAAAAGAGCTGCTCGAGCCGGGGCCGGGCAAAATGCATCTGGCAGTGCGGGTGTGAGAGCGGTAGATTAAGGGATGAATCAAGCGGCAAAAAAGAGTGGGTCTGCATGTTGCGTCTGTTGGGTAACATTATCTGGTTTGTTCTCGGTGGGGTTGTGATGGGGTTGGCCTGGTGGCTGGTGGGCGTTTTGGCCATGATCACCATTGTGGGCATTCCCTGGGCGCGTTCCTGTTTTGTGATCGGTACCTTCTCGTTTTTCCCTTTCGGAAAGGAGGCGGTTAGTCGACGAGATCTGACCGGCGTTGATGATATAGGTACCGGTGCCTTTGGCCTTGTTGGCAATATAATCTGGTTCATATTTGCGGGTGTATGGTTGGCGATTGGGCATTTAATGTCGGCAGTGGCCTGCTTTATTACCATCATTGGTATTCCATTTGGTATTCAGCACCTGAAGCTGGCGCTTATTGCTTTGTCACCGGTTGGGCAGACCGTTGTCAGCAGTGATCGCCAGCGCTGGGTGGATTAAGCAATCAGAAAAGGAGCGCCGGAGTTCAGTGTTGACTGAATCAGCAAGCAAGGAGGCGAAATGGATACCTTACTGAATACAAATACGCCAATAACCGAGGCAGTGCTGGCGGCGATTGCACACATGCCAACCAAAAGCCTGTCGGTACTGATGGATGAGGCTTTTACCAAGCGCCTGAGTGACAGGGATTTCATGCGTATTGCCGTGCTGCTGGCGCAGAAAAGCTATGATGAAGGTGGCTGTCCCATAGGCGCGGTGATCATAGACCGACACACTCGCCAGATAGTGGGAAAGGGGCATAATACGCTGGTACAGGAAAGCCATCCCTACAATCATGGTGAAACCTCGGCTATGCGTGATGCGGGTCGTATCGATTTCAGCAAAACCGTGATGTTTACCTCGCTCAGTCCTTGTGATGTCTGTGCAGCCCTGATTCATATGCGCGGTTTCTCGCGCGTGGTGGTTGGGGATGTAACCAATGCCTGCGGTAACGAAGCGGTGTTGCAAGAAAAGGGAATGCAGGTTGATGTGCTGGAGGATCATGCTGGCGTCGAGCTTTATGCGCGCTACCGTGCCGAAAGGCCGGAACAGGATCTGGAGGACTGGCTGGGGCTTGCAGCCGTGAAGTTGCGAGGGTGAGGTAAAGCTGCGGGAGTGGGGGCGGTCTCCCTGGGCTGTAACGGACTGGCTGGGATATGGGCTGCTACAGCGTTCAGGCCAGGCGAGGAAGCCAGCCGGGGAAGCAGGGTTCCCAGCAGTCGAAAAGGCGTACCAATTCAGTCCCGCATTCCTTGCAGCGATAGATTGGGTGCGAATGGTGCTGGCTAATTTTGATCATTGCCTTGTGCGGCGATGCGTTAGTGCCCATTAAATTGCGGCAGTTATTGCATTCAGACATTTAAAAATACACCTTACTTATAATAGTTAATGCGTATATCTTATGTATATACATTAGACGCAATAAGATTATTTGTGAAGTGTTTGGAAATGAATAAATTATGACAACTCAGTTTTGCAATAATAGGTTGTATTGCGTTGCAGCAGGAGGTGTGAAGTGATCGCTATTGGCGGAGAGAGGTTCCCAGCGGTCATGTTCGTGAAGGTAAAAGGTCAGACAGGTCGTGCATTTGACCAGTTCGCTTTGGCTAATGTGGCTGATTGTCTGAAGGTCCTTGTGGCGTTTGCCAGTGCTGAGTAGCTGTTGGCAAGCCGGGCAATTACAAAGCATGTTCAACTCCTTTTGAACGGTAGCATGCTGTGCGAACTATAGAGTACCTAAGTCAAAATGGCACTAGGAGTAATTCCTAAAATTCCAGACACAAAAAAGCCCCGCTGTGCGGGGCTTGTATGTTGGAGCTATATCAGGCGGGATAGTCGCGCTGCTGCTCGCCGGTGTACAGCTGACGCGGACGACCGATCTTGTTCGGGCTGGAATGGAATTCGTTCCAGTGAGAAATCCAGCCGATTGTGCGAGACAGGGCAAAGATCACGGTGAACATGTTGGTCGGAATGCCGATCGCTTTCAGGATGATGCCAGAGTAGAAGTCGACGTTCGGGTACAGCTGGCGCTTCACGAAGTATTCGTCTTCCAGGGCGATCTGTTCCAGACGCTTGGCGATCTGCAGCTGAGGATCGTTTTCGATACCCAGCAGTTCCAGAACCTCGTCGCAGGTCTTCTTCATCACCTTGGCGCGCGGGTCGAAGTTACGGTACACGCGGTGGCCGAAGCCCATCAGGCGGAACGGATCGTTCGGATCCTTGGCTTTCTCGATAAACTCGGCAATGTTGGACTCGTCGCCAATTTCGTCGAGCATGGTCAGCACGGCTTCGTTGGCACCACCATGTGCCGGTCCCCACAGGGCGGCAATACCAGCAGCGATACAGGCGAACGGGTTGGCGCCGGAAGAGCCTGCCAGACGTACGGTAGAGGTGGAGGCGTTCTGCTCGTGGTCGGCGTGCAGGATGAAGATGCGATCCATGGCACGGGCCAGTACCGGATTGACTTCATAATCAGAGCACGGAGTGCCGAACATCATGCGCAGGAAGTTAGCGCCGTAGCTGAGATTGTTCTGCGGGTACATGAACGGCTGGCCGATGGAATACTTGTAGCACATGGCGGCAAGTGTCGGCATCTTGGCGATCAGACGGTACGCGCAAACCTCGCGGTGATGCGGGTCATTGATGTCCAGTGAGTCGTGGTAGAACGCAGACAGAGCGCCCACAACGCCGCACATGATGGCCATCGGGTGAGCATCGCGACGGAAGCCTTTGAAGAACTGGCTCAGCTGCTCGTGAACCATGGTGTGGTTCGAGATGGTGTTGACGAACTTTTCTTTCTCTTCTGCGTTCGGCAGTTCGCCATTCAGCAGCAGGTAGCAGACTTCCAGATAGTCTGACTTTTCAGCCAGCTGTTCAATCGGATAGCCGCGATGCAGCAGAATTCCATTGGCACCGTCAATGTAGGTGATCTTGGATTCGCAGGCCGCCGTGGACACGAAGCCAGGGTCGTAAGTGAACAGACCTTTGCCGGTCAACGGGCGTACATCTATGACGTCGGGACCTTCAGTACCGGAGTAAACCGGCAGTTCGATCGCTTCGTCCAGACCATCGACTGTCAAACGTGCTTTCTTGTCAGCCATTAGAGGCTCCTATCATTCTGTTTGTATTGCTGCGGCAAACTACATGCGCCGCGTCATAGGAAATGGCCCGAAAAAGGACTCGAACACTATAGAGTTTGAAACAAGATTGTCAATTAAGCCTTTCGCTTAAGTGCTGCGCTGCAAAACGGTTTTTTCGGATAGCAAATACGAGGGCTGCAGGGATATAAATAATTAGTTTAATAAGCCCAGAGCTCTGGTTTTGAAATGCAAATTGGGGTTGGCTTCATACACTAGACTTAAGCCTTAAGGTCCTGTTGTCTCGTTGTATTCCCTCAGTGATCTGTCTATACTCTCGCACCTGAGTTGGCACCGTGCCCACTGGTTTAGTGTCAGTTCTGGCATCTCGAGGTACTACTCTCTGAGCACTTCCTAGCAACCTTGTCCTCTTGTCCTGCAATTGGGCAGAAAAAGTGTGAACTAGAGCCGTGAACAAGAAAAGACCTGTAAATTTAGATCTGCGAACCATAAAACAGCCACTTCCGGCGATTACTTCAATTCTGCATCGTGTAACCGGTGTCGCGCTTTTCGTTGGCGCCATCTTCATGATGTATGCATTGAGCCTGTCGCTGGAGTCTCAGGCCGGCTTCAATGAAGCGACTGAGATGCTCCAGGAATCTTTCCTGGCAAAACTCATTGCATGGGGACTGGTTTCAGCGCTGCTGTACCATTTCTTTGCAGGTATCAAGCACCTGATCATGGATCTGGGTCACTGTGAAGAACTGGAAAGCGGTCGTCTGGCTGCAAAAGTCACCTTGGTAGTAGCGGTCATCGCTATTCTGCTGGCAGGAGTCTGGATATGGTAACTAGTATTACAAGCTTTGGTCGTAGCGGTCTGTACGACTGGATGATGCAGCGTGTTACAGCGCTGGTACTGCTGACCTATACCGTTTTCATGATCGGTTATCTGCTGCTGAACCCGGATCTGGGTTATGAGCAGTGGAAGGAACTGTTCAGCGGCACGTCCATGCGCATCTATACCCTGCTGGCGCTTCTGTCCATGGTTGCTCATGCCTGGATTGGCATGTGGTCTGTTTCTACTGACTATATTAAGCCGACCGGCGCTCGCTTTGTGTTCCAGTCCGTATGCGGCCTGCTGGCGTTTATCTACGTCGTGTGGGGCATCCAGATTCTGTGGGGTATCTAAAACATGTCTAAACTGCGTACGCTTACTTTCGACGCAATCGTAGTCGGTGGTGGTGGTGCAGGCATGCGCGCCGCGCTGCAGCTTGCACAGTCAGGTCTGAATACCGCCTGTGTCACTAAAGTATTTCCGACACGTTCTCACACTGTGTCTGCTCAGGGTGGTATCACCTGTGCGATCGCAAGTGCGGATCCGAACGATGATTGGCGCTGGCACATGTATGACACCGTAAAGGGGTCTGATTACATCGGTGACCAGGACGCGATTGAGTACATGTGTTCTGTAGGTCCTCAGGCTGTATTCGAGCTGGATCACATGGGTCTGCCGTTCTCCCGTACCGAGGTTGGTCGTATCTACCAGCGTCCGTTTGGTGGTCAGTCCAAGAACTTCGGTGAGGGTGGTCAGGCTGCCCGTACCTGTGCTGCTGCCGACCGTACCGGTCACGCCCTGCTGCACACTCTGTATCAGGCCAACATGAAGGCTGGTACTACGTTCCTGAATGAATGGTACGCCGTTGACCTGGTGAAGAACTCCCAGGGTGACGTGGTTGGTTGTATCGCCATCTGCATCGAAACCGGTGAAACCGTTTATATCAAGGCCAAGGCAACTGTTCTGGCAACTGGTGGTGCGGGTCGTATCTATGCGTCCACTACCAACGCTCTGATCAATACCGGTGACGGTATCGGTATGGCGATGCGTGCCGGCGTTGCGGTTCAGGATATGGAAATGTGGCAGTTCCACCCGACCGGCATCGCAGGTGCTGGCGTACTGGTAACCGAAGGTTGCCGTGGCGAGGGTGGTTATCTGATCAACAAGGATGGCGAGCGCTTCATGGAGCGTTACGCACCGAACGCCAAAGACCTGGCGGGACGTGATGTTGTTGCTCGTTCCATGATCCTGGAGATCCTGGAAGGTCGTGGTTGTGGTGAAAACGGCGATCACGTATATCTGAAGCTGGATCACCTGGGTGAGGAAGTGCTGCACTCTCGTCTGCCGGGTATCTGTGAACTGTCCAAGACCTTCGCGGCCGCTGATCCGGTTAAAGAGCCGATCCCGGTTGTGCCGACCTGTCACTACATGATGGGTGGTGTTGCGACCAATATCGGTGGTCAGGCGATCTCTCCGGATCAGGAAACTGGCGAAGACAAGATCATCAATGGTCTGTTTGCCTGTGGTGAAGCGGCTTGTGTATCTGTACACGGCGCCAACCGTCTGGGTGGTAACTCTCTGCTTGACCTGGTGGTCTTCGGTCGTGCGGCTGGTATGCAGATTGAGCAGCAGATGCGTGAAGGCTATGAAGTGCCGGATGCAACTGAAGCTGATATCGAAGCAGCCATGTCTCGCCTGAACCGTCTGAACAACAGCACTGGTGGCGAGAAGGTTGCCGATGTTCGCAAGACTCTGCAGGACACCATGCAGCTGTACTTCGGCGTGTTCCGCGATGGCGAGAGTATGCAGAAAGGTCTGGGCATGCTGAAGGAGATCCGCGAGCGTGTAGCTAACGTACATCTGGAAGACAAGAGCCAGGCATTCAATACCTCTCGTATTGAGGCGCTGGAGCTTGAGAACCTGATGGAAGTAGCGGAAGCGACTGCGATTGCAGCGGAAGAGCGTAAGGAATCTCGTGGTGCGCATGCGCGCAACGACTTCACCGAGCGTGATGACGAGAACTGGCTGTGCCATTCTGTCTTCTTCCCGCAGACCAAGGCCATTGGCAAGCGCGCGGTTAACTTCGCGCCGAAGACAATGGATCCGTTCCCGCCGAAAGTACGAACTTATTAAGGGGCTGGTGCGATGCTGGTAAGTGTATATCGTTACAATCCTGAGATTGATGATGCGCCTTACATGCAGGATGTCCATATCGACATCCCGGGTGGCAAGGACATCATGGTGCTGGACCTGCTCCAGCTGCTGAAAGAAAAAGATCCGTCTCTGGCGTATCGTCGTTCCTGTCGTGAGGGTGTTTGTGGCTCTGACGGCATGAACATGAACGGCAAGAACGGTCTGGCGTGCATCACGCCGCTGTCTGAAGTGGTCGAGAACGACAAGCTGGTACTGCGTCCGCTGCCGGGTCTGCCGGTTATCCGTGACCTGGTCATCGATATGACCCAGTTCTACAAGCAGTACGAAAAGATCAAGCCGTTCCTGATCAACGATACGCCGGCGCCGGCGATCGAGCGTCTGCAGTCTCCGGAAGAGCGTGCCGAGCTGGATGGTCTGTACGAGTGTATTCTCTGTGCATGCTGTTCAACATCCTGCCCGTCCTTCTGGTGGAATCCGGACAAGTTCGTCGGTCCGTCTGGTCTGTTGCAGGCTTACCGCTTCCTGGCGGACAGCCGCGATACCGCGACCAACGAGCGTCTGGCTGAGCTGGATGATCCGTTCAGTGTATTCCGCTGCCACGGCATCATGAACTGTGTAAGCGTTTGTCCGAAAGGTCTGAACCCGACCAAGGCGATTGGCAAGATCCGAAACATGCTGATCCAGCAGGCGACCTGATCGACTTGTTTGAGTCTCAAGAAACGGCATCCGACAGGGTGCCGTTTTTTTTTGTCTATTATAAGTCGGTGTAATTTTACTAGCCGAAAGGCCTATGTCGTTGGAACAATAATATTTTGTAGAATCGGTGCCTGCTAACAGTGTAAAGGCTGTCATAAAAGGCGTAGAATTGTTGCCCGCAACTGCACGTGATCCGTGTGGCTGTAGGCAATATACAAAAACGGTAATCAGCAGAGGGTCGCAGGACTGCCGGTGCAGGAAATAGTGCAGCCTGACCGATGCAGCGCCCTCTCAGAGCCAGGGTGAGATGATAATGCAAGATGGCATAATGGAGCAGATGTGGAAGAATGCCCACCTCTATGGGGGCAACCTTTCATATGTTGAACAACTATACGAAACTTATCTGATGGACCCGAACGCTGTCCCACAAGAATGGCGTGACGAGTTCGATCGACTTCCCAAGGTTGGTGACAGCATCTCTCAGGATGTACCTCACTCCACCATCCGGGATCACTTCCTTCTCCTCTCCAAGAATCAGAAGCGCGCCACTCCCGTTTCCGGTAGCAGTGTCAGCTCAGAGCATGAAAAGAAACAGGTTCGCGTCCTGCGCATGATCAATGCGTACCGTGTGCGTGGACATCAGCATGCCGATATCGATCCGTTGAACCTGATGGAGCGTGAGCAGGTTCCTGACCTGGATCTGCGCTTCCATGAGCTGTCCGAAGCTGATCTTGATACCCGCTTTCAGCTGGGCTCACTGTTCTTCGGCCCGGAAGAGAGTTCTCTGAAAGAGATCCTGGCTGATCTTCAGAAAACCTATTGCACTACTGTCGGCGCTGAGTACATGCACATCGTCGATACTCAGGAAAAGCGCTGGATTCAGTCTCGCATGGAACCGGTGCGCAGCCATCCCGTACTGACCAATGACGAGCGCAAGCACATTCTCGAGCGCCTGTCCGCTGCTGAAGGCCTGGAAAAATATCTGGGTTCTCGCTACGCCGGTGCCAAGCGCTTTGGTCTGGAAGGTGGTGAGGCTCTGATTCCCTGCCTGGACGAGCTGGTACAGCGTGCCGGTCGTGACGGTGCCAAAGAGCTGGTTATCGGCATGGCACACCGTGGTCGCCTGAACGTGCTGGTCAACATCTTCGGCAAGAACCCGCAGGACCTGTTCGGCGAGTTCGAGGGCAAGAAGCTGATCGAAACCTCCGGTGACGTTAAATACCACCAGGGCTTCTCCTCCAATGTCATGACTGCCGGTGGTGAAGTACACCTGGCAATGGCCTTCAACCCGTCTCACCTGGAGATCGTGTCTCCGGTGGTTGAAGGGTCTGTACGTGCACGTCAGGATCGTCGTGACGATGCTGTCGGTAACAGCGTAATTCCGGTCTCCATCCACGGTGATGCTGCGGTTGCAGGTCAGGGCGTGGTGATGGAAACCTACCAGATGTCCCAGACCCGTGCCTACAAGACGGGTGGTACTATCCATATCGTGATCAACAACCAGGTGGGCTTCACCACTTCCAAGAAGGAAGATGCGCGCTCAACTGAGTACTGTACCGATGTGGCTAAAATGGTCCAGGCTCCGATCTTCCACGTTAACGGTGATGATCCTGAAGCTGTTCGTTTCGTAACCCAGCTGGCGCTGGATTACCGTAACGAATTCAACAAGGATGTCGTTATCGATCTGGTTTGCTACCGTCGTCGTGGTCACAACGAGGCGGACGAACCGTCCGGTACTCAGCCTCTGATGTACAAGCAGATCAAAGTCCAGAAAACTACCAAGGAGCTTTATGCCGCTCGTTTGGTGGAAGAGGGCGTGCTGAGCGCTGAAGAAGCCAAGGGTATCGATCAGGAATACCGTCAGGCGCTTGAAAATGGCAAGCACGTGGCCAAGTCCCTGGTGATGGAGCCCAACGAAGAACTGTTCGTTGACTGGCGTCCGTACCTGGGCCACCAGTGGTCCTTCGAGTGCGATACCAGCGTCGATCAGAAACTGCTGCAGGAACTGGCCAACAAGTCCTGCGAATTCCCTGAAGGCTTTGCCATTCAGCGCCAGGTTCAGAAGATCTATGAAGATCGCAAGAAGATGGCGGCGGGTGCCATGGAGATCAACTGGGGCTTCGCCGAGACCATGGCGTATGCCACTTTGCTGGCTGAAGGTTACCCGATTCGTCTGACTGGTCAGGATGTTGGTCGCGGTACCTTCTCTCACCGCCATGCTGTGGTCCACAACCAGAAAGACGCCAGCCTCTATGTGCCGCTGCAGAATCTGGCTGAAGGTCAGCCGGAATTCGATATCTACGACTCTTTCCTGTCTGAGGAAGCAGTGCTGGCATTCGAATACGGCTATGCCACTACGACGCCGAATGCACTGGTAATCTGGGAAGCTCAGTTCGGTGATTTTGCCAACGGTGCCCAGGTGGTAATCGACCAGTTCATTACATCCGGTGAGCACAAGTGGGGTCGTCTCTGCGGTCTGACCATGCTGCTGCCGCACGGTTTTGAAGGCCAGGGTCCGGAGCACTCTTCGGCGCGTCTCGAACGTTTCCTGCAGCTGTCTGCAGAGCACAACATCCAGGTCTGCGTACCGACCACTCCGGCTCAGATCTTCCATCTGCTGCGTCGTCAGGTCGTGCGTCCGCTGCGCAAGCCGCTGGTGGTGATGTCACCGAAGTCTCTGCTGCGCCACAAGCAGGCCGTATCTACTTTGGAAGACCTCTCTGAAGGTACTTTCCAGCCGGTCATCCCGGAAGTGGATGCACTGGATCCGAAGAAAGTGAAGCGTGTTGTGATGTGTAGTGGCAAGGTCTACTACGATCTGTACAATCGCCGCGCCGAGCTTGAGAAAGACGATGTTGCGATCGTGCGCATCGAACAGCTCTATCCGTTCCCGGAAGAGGGTCTGAAGCAAGCGATTGCCGAGTACACCAACCTGGAATCCGTGGTCTGGTGTCAGGAAGAGCCGATGAACCAGGGAGCCTGGTACTGCAGCCAGCATCACATGCGCAATGTCCTGCAGCAGCATGACCCTAAACTGCACCTGATGGGTGTGGGTCGTCCGCACGCAGCCGCGCCGGCAGTAGGCTACATTTCGGTTCACCTTGAGCAGCAAGAACAGCTGGTCAACGAAGCAATCAACGGTTAATGACAGGTTTGTATTTGTAATTACAACCTGCGCAGCATTATTAAAGGAAACAGCATGTCCATCGATATCAAAGCGCCGACTTTCCCTGAATCCGTAGCGGACGGTACCGTTGCAACCTGGCACAAGCAGCCGGGTGAAGCCTGCTCAGCTGATGAGCTGATTGTTGACATTGAAACCGATAAGGTTGTTCTTGAAGTGGTTGCTCCGGCTGACGGCGTGATCAAGGAGATCGTCAAGGGTGAAGGCGACACCGTCCTGAGCGAAGAAGTAATTGCTGTCTTCGAAGCAGGCGCTGCTGCTTCTGCTCCTGCCGCTGCTGCACCGGCTGCTGAAGCCGCTGCTGCTCCGGCTGCTGAAGCCACTACTGACGCTGACAAAGTCGGCCCGGCTGCTCGCAAGCTGATCGAAGAAAACGGTCTGGATGCATCCCAGATCCCGGGTACTGGCAAGAATGGTGGCATCACCAAGGAAGATGTACAGAACTTCCTGAAGAACAAGCCTGCTGCTGCGCCTGCTGCTGCTCCGGCGGCTGCCGCTCCGGCTCTGAATGTTCCGGTTGGTGAGCGTACCGAGAAGCGTGTGCCGATGACTCGCCTGCGTGCGACCATCGCCAAGCGTCTGGTTGAAGCTCAGCAAAACGCTGCAATGCTGACGACTTACAATGAAGTCAACATGAAGCCGGTCATGGAACTGCGTAAGCAGTACAAGGACCTGTTCGAGAAGGTTCACGGCGGTACTCGCCTGGGCTTCATGTCCTTCTTCGTGAAGGCCGCTACTGAAGCACTGAAGCGCTTCCCGGCGGTGAACGCCTCTATCGACGGTAACGACATGGTTTACCACGGTTACCAGGATATCGGTGTTGCCGTATCTACCGATCGTGGCCTGATGGTGCCGGTACTGCGTGATACTGACTCCATGAGCCTGGCAGAAGTTGAAGCCACCATCGCTGACTTCGGTAAGCGTGGCCGTGAGGGTAAGCTGGGCATGGACGACATGCAGGGCGGTACTTTCACCATCACCAACGGTGGTGTGTTCGGTTCCCTGATGTCGACTCCGATCCTGAACCCGCCGCAGACCGCTATCCTGGGTATGCACAAGATCCAGGAGCGCCCGATGGCGGTCAACGGTCAGGTTGAGATCCTGCCGATGATGTACCTGGCGCTGTCATATGACCACCGTATGATTGACGGTAAAGAGGCGGTACAATTCCTCGTGACCATTAAGGATCTGCTGGAAGATCCGGCACGTATGCTGCTGGACGTTTAATCAGACCCACAATCGAACGAGTGAAAACAGGACAAAGTAATGTCAGATAAATTTGATCTTATCGTAATCGGTGCCGGCCCTGGCGGTTATGTAGCAGCTATTCGTGCTGCCCAGCTGGGTCTGAAAACTGCCTGTGTCGAGAAGTGGGTTGATGACAAGGGTGCCTCCGTACTGGGCGGTACCTGCCTGAACGTGGGTTGTATCCCGTCCAAGGCACTGCTGGAAACCACGCACAAGTTCCACGAAGCTCAGCACGGCTTTGCCGCTCAGGGTATCGTGGCTGAAAACGTGCACATGGACACCAAGCAGATGGTGGCCCGCAAGGATCAGATCGTTAAGAACCTGACTGGTGGTATCGCTGGTCTGTTCAAGGCGAATGGCGTCACTCTGCTGCAGGGTACCGGCAAGCTGCTGGCCAACAAGCAGGTTGAAGTGACCGCTCAGGATGGCAGCACCTCCGTGCACGCCGCCGAGAACGTGATCCTGGCGTCCGGTTCCGTCCCGGTTGAAATTCCGCCGGCGCCGCTGACCGAAGGCCTGATCGTCGACAACGAAGGCGCACTGAAAATCGATGAGACTCCGAAGCGTCTGGGTATCATCGGTGCAGGCGTCATCGGTCTGGAAATGGGTTCCATCTGGGCTCGCTGTGGCTCAGAAGTTACCGTGTTCGAAGCCATGGATGACTTCCTGGCTCTGGCCGACATCGACGTTGCCAAGGAAGCCAAGAAGCTGCTCACCAAGCAGGGTCTGGACATCAAGCTGGGTGCTCGCTGCACCGGTACTGAAATCATCGATGGCAAGGAAGTTAAGGTTAAGTACACCGATGCCAACGGTGAGCAGGAGATGGTATTCGACAAGCTGATCGTTGCGGTTGGTCGTCGTCCCCAGACTCAGGGCCTGCTGGCTGAAGACAGCGGCGTCAAGCTGGACGAGCGCGGCTTCATCTTCGTTGATGAAAGCTGCCGTACCGACGCACCGGGCGTTTACGCCATCGGTGACTCCGTACGCGGCCCGATGCTGGCGCACAAGGCATCCGAAGAGGGCATCATGGCCGTAGATATCATTGCCGGTCACAAGGCGGCAATGAACTACGACTGCATCCCGAACATCATTTACACCTTCCCGGAACTGGCCTGGGTCGGCAAGACCGAGCAGGAACTGAAGGCTGAGGGTGTAAAGATCAAGGTTGGTAAATTCCCGTTCGCGGCTTCCGGTCGTGCAATGGCAGCCAATGCGACTGACGGTTTCGTCAAGATCATTGCTGATGAAGAAACTGACCGTATTCTGGGCGTTCACATGGTCGGTGGCATCGCTTCCGAACTGATCGCTCAGGGTGTGATTGCGATGGAATTCTGCTCCAGTGCAGAGGATCTGCAGCTGATGGTATTCGCTCACCCGACCGTCAGCGAAGCTGTCCATGAGGCGGCTCTGGCTGTAGACAATCACGCTATCCACATTGCAAATCGCAAAAAGCGATAACCTGAAGGGTTAGCCCTGTTCGACCGGAGTTCCCCGGTCGGCGGGCTCTGCAGAGCAAAAGGTGTGCCCCGCCCATGCACGTGGGCATGGGCACCTGTATAACCGAAAATACAACGGATTAGAGCATGAACCTTCACGAGTACCAGGGCAAACAACTGTTTGCTGAATATGGTCTGCCGGTTTCCAAAGGGATTGCGGTAGATACTCCGGAAGCGGCTGCTGAAGCGGCTGAAAAGATTGGCGGTGACAAGTGGGTTGTAAAAGCCCAGGTTCACGCCGGTGGCCGTGGTAAAGCGGGCGGTGTTAAGCTGGTTGATTCTCCGGCTGAAGCCCAGGCCTTTGCTGAGAAATGGCTGGGTCAGCGCCTGGTGACTTACCAGACAGACGCCAATGGTCAGCCTGTTTCCAAGATTCTGGTTGAGACCTGCACTGACATCGCCAACGAGCTGTACCTTGGCGCAGTTGTAGACCGCTCCAGCCGTCGTATCGTGTTCATGGCATCCACCGAAGGTGGTGTCGAAATCGAAAAAGTTGCTGAAGAGACTCCGGAAAAGATCCTGAAAGCAACTATCGATCCGCTGACTGGTGCGCAGCCGTACCAGGGTCGCGAACTGGCGTTCCAGCTGGGCCTGCAGGGTGACCAGGTCAAGCAGTTCGTCAACATCTTCCTGGGTCTGGCGAAGATGTTCGAAGAAAAGGATCTGGCGCTGCTGGAAATCAACCCGCTGGTCATCACTGACCAGGGTAACCTGCACTGCCTGGATGCCAAAGTTGTTATCGATGGTAACTCTGTTTACCGTCACAAGGATCTGCAGGCCATGCAGGATCCGTCTCAGGAAGACGAGCGTGAAGCACGCGCGGCTGAGTGGGACCTCAACTACGTTGCTCTGACCGGCACTATCGGTTGCATGGTTAACGGTGCGGGCCTGGCAATGGGCACCATGGACATCGTTTCCCTGCACGGTGGCTTCCCGGCCAACTTCCTGGACGTTGGTGGTGGCGCTACCAAAGAGCGTGTTACCGAAGCGTTCAAGATCATCCTTGAAGACAGCAAGGTTAAAGCCGTACTGGTTAACATCTTCGGTGGTATCGTTCGCTGCGACCTGATCGCAGACGGCATCATCGGTGCGGTTAAAGAAGTTGGTGTAAACGTACCGGTTGTTGTACGTCTGGAAGGTAACAACGCTGAACTGGGTGCGCAGAAGCTGGCTGAGTCCGGTCTGGACATCATTGCAGCAACCAGCCTGACTGATGCTGCTCAGCAGGCAGTCAAAGCAGCGGAGGGTAAATAATCATGGCCGTTCTGATCAATAAAGATACCAAAGTCATCTGTCAGGGCTTTACTGGTGGCCAGGGTACTTTCCACTCTGAGCAGGCGATTGCTTACGGCACCAAAATGGTTGGTGGTGTAACTCCGGGTAAAGGCGGTACTGAGCACCTGGGTCTGCCGGTATTCAACACCGTTAAGGAAGCTGTAGAAGCAACTGGCGCTGAAGCGTCTGTTATCTACGTTCCGGCTCCCTTCTGTAAGGATTCCATCCTGGAAGCGGCTAATGCTGGCATCAAGCTGATCGTCTGCATCACCGAGCACATTCCGGTAATGGACATGCTGCAGTGCAAAGTGAAGTGTGACGAGCTGGGTGTTCGCCTGATCGGCCCGAACTGCCCGGGCGTGATCACTCCGGGAGAGTGCAAGATCGGCATCATGCCGGGCCACATCCACCTGCCGGGTAAAGTCGGTATCGTTTCCCGTTCCGGTACTCTGACGTACGAAGCGGTTAAGCAGACTACTGACGCTGGCTTCGGTCAGTCTACCTGTGTCGGTATCGGCGGCGACCCGATCCCGGGTTCCAACTTCATCGACATTCTGGAAATGTTCCAGAACGACCCGCAGACTGAAGCGATCGTTATGATCGGTGAGATCGGTGGTTCTGCCGAGGAAGAAGCGGCTGCCTACATCAAGGCAAACGTAACCAAGCCGGTTGTTTCCTACATCGCTGGTGTAACTGCACCTCCGGGCAAGCGCATGGGCCACGCTGGTGCGATCATCTCCGGTGGTAAGGGTACTGCGGACGAGAAATTCGCAGCCCTGGAAGACGCTGGTGTGAAGACTGTTCGTTCCCTGGCCGATATCGGCAAGGCTCTGTCCGAAGTGACTGGCTGGGAAATGAAGTAAGCTTCTTCTGATCCGTGAAAAAGGCAGCTTCGGCTGCCTTTTTTTGTGCCCGCTCCAAACCTGTGCCGGTGGTTCTGCTAGAATGCGTCTTTTGCCGCACCATCAGCAGGTACTCCTCTTGAGCCAACAGCCTTTCTCTCAGATAGCCCTTAAACCCGAACTTCTGCGCAATCTGGAATCTCTCGAATACCATTACATGACGCCGATCCAGCAGGATAGCTTGCCGGTGATCCTGGATGGCCGTGATCTGATCGCTCAGGGCAAGACGGGATCGGGCAAAACGGCGGCCTTTGGCCTGGGGGTGTTGCAGGCACTGGATACCAGTCGTTTCCACGTGCAGTCGCTGGTGTTGTGTCCGACACGTGAGCTCGCTGACCAGGTGGCTCAGGAGTTGCGTCGTCTAGCCCGTCAAATACCCAACGTAAAGGTGTTGACGCTATGTGGCGGCATGCCGCTTGGCCCTCAAATCGGTTCGCTGGAGCATGGTGCGCATATTGTGGTGGGTACACCAGGGCGTATTGAAGAACACCTGCGCAAAGGTACCTTGCGTCTGGATCGGCTGCAGCATTTGGTGCTGGATGAGGCAGACCGGATGCTGGAAATGGGGTTTCAGGAAGCGGTGGATGCCATTGTTGCGACTACGCCTTCCAGTCGTCAGACGCTATTGTTCAGTGCCACCTATCCGCAAGAAATTGCCGCCATCGCCAGTCGGATCATGCGCGAGCCGGCGCGCATTGAGGTCGAAGCGCTGCACCAGAACACCAGCATCGTGCAGCATTTCCATGAAGTGACTGACGACGCTCGCGACGAGGCTGTCACCCGTTTGCTGTACCGCTACCGTCCGGTATCGGCAGTGGTGTTCTGTAATACCAAGCAGGAGGTACGCGACCTGGAGCAGCGCCTGCAAGCGGACGGGATTGCAGCGGTAGCCCTGCACGGCGATCTGGATCAACGTCAGCGTGACCAGACCCTGGTGCGCTTTGCCAACCAAAGCGCCTCGGTGCTGGTGGCGACCGATGTGGCTGCCCGTGGCTTGGATATCGAAGGGCTGGATCTGGTGATCAACCACCGTCCATCCAAAGAAGCCCAGGTGCATGTGCATCGTATCGGCCGTACCGGTCGAGCAGGGCAGAGCGGTATCGCCATTACCTTGTTCAACGAGCGTGAACGTTTCAAGCTGGCGGGCGTGGAAGCGCGCATGGATATGATCATTACTGATGAACCCCTGCCGCAGCCTTCTCAGGGCGGTGACTACCGCCCGCCCATGGCGACCTTGCAGTTGGATGTTGGCAAGAAGCAGAAGATCCGTCCCGGGGATGTGCTGGGCGCGTTGACTAAGGGTGGTGATCTGGCCGGTGATCAGGTAGGCAAGATTCGCGTATTTGATTTCTGCACCTACGTCGCGGTCAGTCGTCCGGCGGCGCGCGATGCGGTGCGGGTCCTATCCCAGGGCAAGGTAAAAGGCCGTAGCTGCCGTGTACGCCAGTTACGCTGATCGGTATCGGAGGGATTGCGATGAGAATCTGGGTTGATGCGGATGCCTGTCCGGTAGTGATCAAGGAGATCCTGTTTCGGGCTGCCGAACGCAGCGGGCTTGAGCTGACGCTGATCGCTAACCAGCCGTTACGAGTACCGCCGGCAGCCAATATCCGCGCGGTGCAGGTGGCGGCCGGTTTTGATGTGGCCGACCACGAAATCGTACGCAGAGCCTCCGCAGGCGACCTGGTGATCACCAGTGATATTCCGCTGGCGGCGGAGGTACTGGAGAAGGGCGCGATGGCGCTGACACCAAGGGGAGAGCGCTTCACGAATGAAAATATCAAAGCGCGCCTGAATATCCGCGACTTCATGGAAACCCTGAGGGCGAGCGGGGTGCAAAGCGGTGGGCCGCCGGCGCTGAATCACAGCGACCGTCAGCAGTTTGCTAATCAGCTGGATCGACTGATCACCCGAGCGCTTAAACAGCGCTAATTCAACTTGTGGGCCGCCAGCTCAATGTGTGTGATGCGCCGGCCCACCATCTCAACAGTACCCGGGTAGCGTTCATCGCCGGTCGAAGTGAAATAGAACTGGTAACGGCGCGCCAGAACCAGCATGCCACTCTCGCTTGAGCGTACCGGCTTCATGCTTTTTAGCGCGATATTCTCATCCAGCAGTTGTACGTCCTGCTGCTCGCAGTAGCGCTGGACTTTCAATGTTGCGTGCTCACGCAGCTTCAGGTTGTGCCACCAGGCCAGGCAGGCCAGTGCGGTCAGTGCCAGCCAGAAAAGGTCAGATAATTCAATCCACATCGGTTACTCCTTATCGAGCCGCAAGCTTAACAGTCTGATGGAGAAAAATAACCTTGCACTTCGGGGGCTGTAAATACCTGATCAAAATGCTAGGTTATAGAGATGTCTAACAGGAGAAACGTGGATGAGTGCCGGTCGAACTCTGGAACAGCTGAATTTTGACAACAGTTATGCCCGCTTGCCGGAGCACTGGTTTCAGCGTAAAGGGGTGCATCCACTCAAGGCCAGTCACCTGATTGCGTTTAGCCCGGATGTGGCGCGCTGGCTGGACCTGGATCCCTGCAGCATCTCGCCCGATGAGTTGGTGCAACGCTGCACTGGCGATAAGCCGTGGTCCGGCATTGAACCCCTGGCGATGAAGTATACCGGCCACCAGTTTGGCGTCTATAACCCTGATCTGGGGGATGGTCGAGGTCTCTTGCTCGGTGAGGTCGTCAATGCCAAAGGTGCTCGTTATGACCTGCATCTGAAGGGCGCAGGTCAGACCGCCTTTTCCCGTTTTGGTGACGGACGTGCCGTGCTTCGCTCCAGTATTCGCGAGTACCTTGCTGGCGAGGCGATGGCGGGTCTCGGCATCCCGACAACGCGCGCGCTTTGCCTGCTCGGCAGTGAGCAGCATACGATGAGAAACGGTATGGAACCCTGTGCCATGCTGCTCAGGGTCACCCCTTGCCATATCCGCTTCGGTCACTTCGAATATTTCTTCTACAGCGGTCAGCATGATGACTTGCGCCGGTTGGCGGATTACTGTCTGGAGCGTTATTTCCCGCAGCTAAAGGCTGAAGAACAGCCCTATCGTGCAATGTACCGCGAAGTTCTCGAGCGAACTGCTGCGCTGGTGGCGGCCTGGCAGGCCTATGGCTTCGTCCACGGCGTACTTAATACCGACAACATGTCGTTGATCGGTGAAACCTTCGATTACGGCCCCTATACGTTCCTGGACCATTACGAGCCAGGCCATGTTGCCAACAAGAATGATCATGAAGCGCGTTATGCCTTCCACAAGCAGCCTTCGATTGTGCTGTGGAATATGGCAGCACTGGCGCAGGCGATGCTGCCGCTGGTGGAGCGGGCTGAACTGGAGGCCGAGCTTGACCGGTTTGAGGGGCTCTATCAGGCAGCCTATCTGGCGCGTATGAAGGCCCGCCTGGGGTTGCAGGCCGTCGATTCCGGCGATCAGGCACTGGTTGATCAGTTGTCGGCAATCTGGACCGCGCAGCGTATCGACCATAACCGCTTCCTGCGTGCGTTGGGTGAATGGCAGCAGGGGGATGACGCGCAGAAACAGGTATTGCTGGCGCTCTGCTCCAATCCCGAGCCGATGTCGGTCTGGCTGGAGCAGTATGCACTGCGTGTGCAGCAGGAGGCGTCCAGTGCTCCGATTCGCCGCCAGCAGATGCGTTCGGTGAATCCGCGCTTTGTGCTGCGTAACTACATGGCGGAGGAAGTAATCCGCGAGGCGCATCAGGGCGACTATCGGCCGCTGCAGGATTTGCTGCCTC
Source organism: Marinobacterium maritimum (assembly GCF_039523155.1). NCBI lineage: Bacteria > Pseudomonadati > Pseudomonadota > Gammaproteobacteria > Oceanospirillales > Oceanospirillaceae > Marinobacterium > Marinobacterium maritimum. The sequence continues at coordinate 670,063 of NZ_BAAAET010000001.1, forward strand.
TGCTGCGCCACCCAGGCGATACCCATCCCGGCTTCGAGCGCTTTGCAGGCCCGCGTCCTGAATGGGCGGAATCGATCTACCTGACCTGCTCGTCCTGAATCCGTGTTGCCCGGGCCTGGTTTCGGCAGGTATGACAGGCTGTTTAACCTCTTTCAGGTTGCCGAGTGCGGCACTCACAACCGCTCAGTCGCCGGATCAGGCTATTAAGCCGTCTGTTAATGACGGCTTTGTAGTCGTGAGCCGATCCAGACTGAGCCCAGCCCGCCCAGTATGACCAGCGTAATGCCGGCCCAGGTGAGAGGCAATGGTACCTGATCCCAGATCAGCCAGCCCCAGAGCCCTGTAAACACGACACCGAAATAACTCAAGGGTGCGATGATGGAGGCGGGGGCATGGCTGTACGAACGGGTGTACAGCCACATGGTCAGCCAGATGGAGCCTGCGATCAGCACTATATAGGGCAGGCTGGCCAGTTGCAGTGGTTGCCAGTTGCTCAGTGCCAGCGGTAGCCCCGCCAGGGTTGAGATCAGGAAGTAGTAGAACAGGATGCGGTTGACCGGTTCAGTGCGGGTCAATTCACGGGTGGTGACGATGGAGCCGGCCAGCGCCAGTGCAGAGACAAAACCGACCAAGTGCCATCCGCTGAGTCCGGTCCCTTCCGGCTGCATGATCAGTCCGATACCGATAAAACCCAGCAACAGCGGCAGCCAGCTCAGCCAGTGCAAGCCCACGCGCTGCCATACCAGCAGCCATAGCGGCACGCACAGCGGGGCGGAGTTACGCAGCAGGGCGGCATCCACCAGCGGGATTTTTTCAAGTGCCAGGTAGTAGGCGTAGAAGCAGCCCCATCCACTAAGACCGCGAACCAGATGCAGCAGTGGGCGTTGAGTGCGCAGCTCGGAAAAACCGCGCTGCTTCAGCCAGGGCAGCATAACCAGTACACAGAGCAGGTACTGGAAAAATACAATCATCTCAATGCTGATCATCGCGGCGGCCAGCTTGATCAAAACGGCGGCCATGCTCATCACCAGAGTGGTGGCCAGGGCATAGCCAGCACCGGCGGAAAGGTTGTAACTGCTTGAAGACACTGAAACTTAATCCCTGTAAATTATAGTGATACGGACACAGGTGAGCGGAGTTACTGATGGAAAAGATGCTGTTGCTGGTTCAATCCAACTGGGCCAATGCATTGGCGCTGGGTTGGTTCTTGCTCTGCTTTCGCGGCTACATGTATTACGCTGCATACAAAAGCCACAAGGTTCCCTGTCTGGTCAGCATGCTGCACCTGTACCGTACCGAATGGATGCAGCGGATGTTATCACGGGAAGTCCGAATCGCGGATACAACGGCAATCGCCAACCTCGAGCGCAGCGTTGCCTTTTTTGCGTCAACGACCATTCTGGTGCTGGCGGGTTTGATGACGGTGATGAGCTCGACCGAGAAAGCGATTAATCTGGTTGAGGACCTGCCCTTTGTGGTGGTGGCTACCAAGCAGGAGTGGGAGCTGAAACTGCTGGTGCTGGTGGTGCTGTTTATCTATGCCTTTTTCAAGTTTACCTGGAGCCTGCGCCAGTACGGGTTCGTCTCGGTCATGATCGGGGGGGCGCCCCTGCCGACTGAAAACCCTTCTGCAGCGCAGCAGAAAGCCCATGCAGAGCGGATTGCTCAGATGGCCTCTATGGCGGCGCATAACTTCAACCTGGGGCTGAGGACCTACTATTTCAGCATCGCGGTGCTGGGCTGGTTCATAAACCCCTGGGTGTTCATGCTGCTGGCCTTTACCGTCGTCGTGGTGCTGTATCGACGTGAGTTCACCTCGTCGACGCTCGAGACTTTAATGATGAGTTCGGGAACGGACGGAAATGGATAACGAATACTACATTGCGCGTTGCAGTCGCTTTCTCGATGCGCAACCGCATATGCGCAAGCTGGGCATCAGTCTGGTCCAGGCGGAAAAAAGCAAGGTTACGCTGGTGCTGCCGGTTCAGCCGCAGCTGATCAGCGAGGGCCAGGATACCTACTTTCATGGCGGTGTGCTGACGACGCTGGTTGATGCCGCCAGCAGTGTATCGACACTCTGTGCGCTGGAGGTGTTCGAGCTCTGCCCTACGCTGGATCTTCGTATCGATCATATGCGCACCCCGGTGCAGAGTCAGCCGCTTTATGTTGATGCCGAGTGCTATCGGGTGACTCGCAGCGTTCTGTTCACCCGGGCGCTTGTCTATCAGGATGATCCTTCACACCCTGTTGCCAATGCAATCGCAACGTTCATGCGTCCCGAGGGTGGGGCGACCAACTCCGCATTCAGGTCCATGATCGAAGGAGCCTCCGATGCAACACCTGCTTGAGCTGGTCAAAAAGGCGCATGCCAGTGGTGATTACCAGCCATTGGTTGATCTGATCCCTTATGCCCGTGTGCTGGGGGTGCAGTGCGAATGCTATGGTGAGGAGATTATATTTCGTTTGCCCGCCAACGCTGATAATATCGGCAACCCTACGATTCCTGCCATTCATGGTGGCGTCATTGCCTCCTTCATGGAGTTGACCGCGCTGTTCCAGTTGACGTTGCAACTGCCGCAGCCGGCGTTGGCCAAGATCATCGATTTTTCGCTCGATTACATGCGGGCGGGGCTGGATCGGGACACCTTCGCCATCTGCCATATCGGCCGCCAGGGGCGACGTGTCGGCAGTTGTTCGGTGCTGGCCTGGCAGGAGCGCAAGAGCAAGCCGATCGCCCAGGCGCGAGCGCATTTCCTGCTTGATACGGGCGAGCCGGCAGAAATTGAGCACTAACCCCTTGAAAAGCTGATCAGCAACCCTATATCAGGAAGGGTTGAAAGTTTGTTCTCGGAGGTTAGGTAAACCCGCCATGACTACAGAAACACAGAAAGAGACTCTTGGTTTCCAGACGGAAGTAAAGCAGCTGCTGCATCTGATGATCCACTCGCTGTACTCCAACAAGGAGATCTTCCTGCGTGAGCTGATCTCAAACGCGTCGGATGCATCCGAAAAGCTGCGTTTTGAAGCCCTGCACAACGATGCACTGTATGAAGGGGATACTGACCTCGATATCCGCATCGAATTCGACAAGGAAGCCGGTACGGTCAGCATTGAAGACCGTGGTATCGGTATGAACCGCCAGGATGTGATCGACCACCTCGGTACCATTGCCAAGTCCGGCACGGCAGGTTTCCTGTCCAGTCTGACCGGTGATCAGGCCAAGGACAGTCAGCTGATCGGTCAGTTCGGTGTTGGCTTCTACTCCGCGTTTATCGTGGCTCAGCGTGTTGACGTCTACACCCGTCGTGCTGGAGAGTCTGCTGATAATGGCGTGCACTGGTCATCCACTGGTGAGGGGGACTTCACCATCGCCAGCATCGACAAGGCTCAGCGTGGTACGCGCATCGTACTGAAACTGAAGGAAGGTGAAGAGGAATTTGCCGACGGTTTCCGTCTGCGTTCACTGGTGCGCAAGTATTCCGACCACATCTCTATCCCGGTGAAAATGCTGAAAGAAGCGCTGCCGGGTGAAACCGAGGAAGGTCAAGAGGAAAGCAAGGCGCCCGAGCTGGAAAGCGTCAACTCGGCAACTGCACTCTGGACTCGCTCCAAGTCAGACCTGAATGACGAGGAGTATCAGGAGTTCTACAAGCATATCTCCCATGACTTCTCCGATGCGCTGACATGGTCGCATAACAAGGTTGAAGGCAATCTGGAGTACACCAGTCTGCTGTACGTGCCGGAAAATGCTCCTTACGACCTGTGGAACCGCGAAGCACCGCGTGGCTTGAAACTGTACGTGCAGCGCGTGTTCATCATGGATCAGGCCGACCAGTTCCTGCCGCTGTACCTGCGTTTCATCAAGGGTGTGGTCGACAGCAATAACCTGTCACTGAACGTGTCGCGTGAGATCCTGCAGAAGGATCCGAGCGTCGACAAGCTGCGCTCTGCGCTGACCAAGCGTGTGCTGGATATGCTCAGCAAGCTGGCCAAGAATGACGCCGACAAGTACGCCAAGTTCTGGACGACCTTCGGTCAGGTGATGAAGGAAGGTCCGGCCGAGGATATGGCCAACCGTGACAAGATCCTCAAGCTGCTGCGTTTTGCTTCTACCCACAGCGGAACCGCTGAACAGAACGTATCCCTTGAGGACTACGTGGGTCGTATGCAGGAAGGTCAGAAGAAGATCTACTACGTCGTGGCAGACTCCTTCAATACCGCCAAGAACAGCCCCCACCTTGAGGTATTCCGCAAGAAGGGTATCGAAGTGCTGTTGCTGTCCGAGCGTATCGATGAATGGATGATGAGCCAGCTGTTCGACTTCGACGGCCACAGCTTCCAGGATGTCACCAAGGGTGAGCTGGATCTGGGCGAGACCGAGTCCGAAGAAGAGAAGCAGAAGCTGGAAGAGGTGGCCAAGGAGCATGAAGGGTTGATCGAGCGCTTGAACAAGGTGCTCGAAGACAAGGTTGATTCCGTCCGCATTACTCATCGTTTGACCGATTCACCTGCCTGTCTGGTGATTGGTGACTATGATATGGGGCTGCAGATGCGTCGCATCATGGAAGCGGCGGGTCAGCAGGTACCGGATACCAAGCCGATCTTCGAGATTAACCCTGAGCACCCGCTGATCGACAAGTTGGACCAGGAGCCGGATGAAGATCGTTTTGGCGAACTGGCACTGGTGCTGTTTGACCAGGCAGGTCTGGCGGCAGGTGCTACTCTGGACGATCCGGCCAGTTATGTGCAGCGTTTGAACAAGCTGCTGCTGGAATTGAGCAGCTAAGCCATAGCGGATTATGGGATGGAAAAGGGCGGCCTCAGGGTCGCCTTTTTTTATGCTTGGCTGTTGCAGGTCATAGTGTTGAAATGCGGCTGACGTTATTCTGAGACGAAAATTATGGAGATAAGAGTATGAAGATGCGTAGTGTTCTGGCTGTTGCTGCTCTGGTTGCTTTGCCGCTTTCCGCTCAGGCAATGACGGCGGATGAGGTGGTGCAGAAGCATTGTGTTGCCTGTCATCAAGCGGGGCTGGGCGGAGCTCCCAAGCTGGAAGACAAGGCAGCCTGGGCGCCGCGTATTGGCAAGGGTGTTGATGCGATGACCCAGACCGTTCTTTCCGGCAAGGGTGCCATGCCGCCCAAGGGAACCTGCGGTACCTGTGATGAGGCTGCGCTCAAGGCCGCGGTAGAATCGATGACGGCCCCGTTGCAGTAAGGTGTGATCGGGGCAGCAGCTGCAGCTATAGCTGCCCCATCAATTGCATCGACTCGCGGCACCACTCCAGGCTGCTGAGGTAGCAACGTTGCAGCTTGGTTGTGAGTGTTCGGTCGGTGCTGGCCCAGTTGCCATGTACAAAGGCTTCGACCTGTTGCAGTAACTGGCCTAACTCACCCTGGCGATCCGTCAGGGCATCATAAATCTTGCCTGAAACGTCAATCTGCTGCAGGAGTTCGTCTTGTGTCTGGTTCATCAAGGCATCCAGATGCAGCAGCAGTCCGGTCATGAAGGCTTCGCCATTGTCGACGGCAGGATAAGCAGCGGCGAGCAGTTCGCAGAAGCGAGCGGTAAGCAGTATCTGGCGAACCAGCTCGCTGGGCTTGCCGTAATCATTGGCCAGAATGATCAGTGAAGCCCATTTCTTCAGCTCATCAATACCCAGGTAGACGAGCGCTTCCTGCAGGCTGCTCAGGTTGCGTTGCAGACCAAAAGCGGCGGAATTGCTCAGCCGCAGCAGTTTATAGCTAAGTGCGGGGTCGCGTGACAGTATGTCATTCAGTTGGTCAAAACTGGTTTCCGGCTGGCTCAAGGCGGCCAACAATTGGCTGATGATCAGCTTGCTGCCGGAGGCTTTGCGACCTTTCAGCAGCTCAGGTTTGCTGAAAAAGAAGCCCTGAAAAAGCTCGCAGCCGAGTTCTCGGCAAAGCTGGTACTCTTCCAGGGTCTCCACCTTCTCGGCGAGCAGCGTAATTTTGTACGGGCGCAAATGTTCGATCTGCTGGCGCAGCTCTGAGGCCGAAAGGGCGCGAATATCGAGTTTTACGATATGGGCTATTTTTAGCAGAGGATCAAAGGTCGGGTCATAGGTGAAGTCATCGAGCGCCAGTCTGAAACCGGCATCGCGCAAGCGCTGCGCTGCCTGGATTAGCTGTGGTGTCACCAGACAGTCTTCCAGTATCTCGATCACGATCTCACGTGGAGAAAGCGATGGCAGAGTTTCGGCTTCCAGCATTTGCTGGCTGAAATTGATGAAGGCTGGCAGGGTGCGCAGATTACCGGCATCGGTGATGCTGGTGTACGAATGCAGAATGACGCGGCTACTGGCAGCCTCACCGCTGATTAACGGCAATGGGTTAACGCCATCTTCACTGCGATACAGTAACTCATACGCAATAACATTCTGCCTGGCATCGAAGATTGGCTGACGTGCCATCAACACCTGGTCGGCCATGTGAAATACTCCTGTGAGCCGCTATGACAAGACTCATATAGTCCCTTAATGGGAACATAGTATAGTCTTAGAGGGGGTATGGATATATATCAGGATAGGGATGAGGCCATCGGCATGGCTTGCAGATCTGAATACAGGGGAAAGGTAATGAGTACAGATGCATATGAAGCGCGTTATCGGGCGATGCTGAACACCTGTCAGGATCCGGTACTGGTGCTGGATAATGAAACGATAGTGGCGGCCAGTGATGCAGAGCAGGTCTGGTGTCAACCGGATGTGCTGGTGGGGCGTGTGCTGTCTGAGCTGTTCGCGGATGACTTGCTGACTCAGTTTCGTCAGGTGCTGAGACAACTGGCGGAGGGTGAGGAAGTGATGGAGCTGGAGTATCAGTTAAGGCCCGAGCACCTGCCTGTGCTGCGTGAGCTAGGGCTCTCCGAGCCTTGCTGGTTTAGAGGTCGCTGGATGATGTCTGAGCAGGGCGAGGTGGTCTGGAGTGCCCGCGATATGACCGCCCAGAAGCATCTGGAGCGCAAGCTTTCCCATCAGGCGCAGCGCGATCCGTTAACAGGTGCCTATAATCGCCGTACTTTGATCCCTGTGCTGGAGATGGCTACGGCGCAAGCACTGCGTTATGACGGTGCAACAAGTGTGTTGCTGATCGACGTGGATGATCTCAGCGGTATCAATGACCGCTATGGCTGGGATGCCGGTGATCAAGTATTGCAGCAGACGGTGATGATGCTGCATGCGCTCAAGCGCACTTCTGACTTTCTGGCGCGCTATGCCGATGATCAGCTGGTCGTCGTGTTGCCTGAAACGAATCACGAGCAGGGTTTGCTGGCGGCTGAGCGGATGCGTGGTGCGATCGAAAACCTGGAGTTGCCCTACAGTACCGGTAATCTGAACTGGACGATCAGTGTTGGGCTGGCGTCAGCGATCAATCTTGAAGATGATGCGGCCGCAATGATGCGGCGTGCACGGGAAAACCTGCTGATCGCACAACAAAGCGGTCGCAACCGGGTTGAAGGCGAGGCGCTCTGAGCGCCTCGATGATTGGGTTAAAGTGCTGGGTGTGCCTGCAGGCAGCTGATCAGCGCTTCCATCTCCTCGGTAGTACCGATGGTGATGCGCAGGTGGTTATCGATACCGGGTTTGGTGAAATGACGCACCAGGATCTTGTTGTCACGCAGGTACTGCATCAGCTCGGCCGCAGGTACTTGCGGATGGCTGGTAAACACGAAGTTGGTGTGTGACGGCAGGACCTCGAAGCCGAGCTTTTGCAGCTGTTCGGTGGTCCAGCTGCGGGTTTCGATTACCCGGTTGATGCAGGCAGTGAAATACTCCTTGTCCTCAATCGCTGCAATGGCGGTCTGCTGGGCCAGCATGTCCAGCGGGTAGGAGTTGAAGCTGTTTTTGACCCGCTCCAGGGCTTCGATCAGGTCCGGGTGGCCGAACGCAAAGCCAACGCGCATGCCGGCCAGTGAGCGTGATTTGGAGAAGGTCTGGATCACCAGCAGGTTGGGGTACTGCTCAACCAGGCGGGTGGCGCTTGCCGCACCAAAGTCCACATAGGCTTCATCGACCACCACGACAGAGTCAGTATTGCGCTCGAGCAGAGTCTTGAGGGCGGCCAAATCGACGCTGATGCTGGTCGGGGCGTTGGGGTTGGCGAAGATGATGCCGCCATTTTCGCCGCAGTAGTCATCAAGATCGATGCGGAAGTCCTCAGTCAGAGGAATATGGCGCGCGTCAATTCCGAACAGATCAATATAGACGTTGTAGAAGCTGTAGCTGGTTTCAGGCAGTAGCAGCGGCTTTGGCTGGCGCAGCAGTGCCATGAAGGTCAGTGCCAGTACTTCATCTGAGCCGTTCCCGACGAACACCTGATTGCGAGCCAGTCCTGCATCGTCGGCCAGGGCTTGCTTAAGCGCCTGGCAGTCCGGGTCTGGATACAGCCGCAGTCGTTCACTGTCGAAATGGCGCAGCACGGCCTCAACGGCAGGGGCGGGCGGGTAGGGGTTTTCGTTGGTATTCAGCTTGATCAGGCCGTCCACCTTGGGCTGTTCGCCCGGTGTGTACGGCACGAGTGACTGAATAGCCGGGCTCCAGAATCGGCTCATGTTGAACTGTCCATCCACAGATGCAAAAGGCACATCATAACAGACCCGAATGGCGGCGACGACTTGGCGGCAGTTCAGTTTTTCAGGTTGTTGTGCTCGGCCTGAAGGTATTCGGGGACGCTGCTGTCACTGGTCCGATCAAGGGCGCCGATATCCAGCATGGGGGCGGCATCAAGGTGGTGTGCGCCGAGAATATGGGAGACATGCTCAAGGGCCGCTACGATCATCGACTGCTCCCAGTCATGCATGTCTTCAAACTGACGAATGAAGGTGTCCTGCAGAGTGGCAGGTGCCGATTTCAGCAGCTCCAGTCCCTCTTCAGTCGGGCAGGCCAGGACTTTTCGTTTGTCCGTATGGCTGCGCTCGCGACGAACGAGGTTCTTGCGCTCAAGGCGGTCCAGAATGCTGGTAACCGTCGCCTGGGCCAGATTCATCTCTTTGGCCAGCATGCCGATGGTCAGTGGGCCATTGATATGCAGTGTCTGCATGGTCATCAGCTGAGGCATGGTAAGGCCGGTCATGCGGCTCAGGTGTTTGTCGTGCAGGTCGGTGGCCCGAATGATCTGGCGCAGTAACACCAGTGCGTCCTGACTTTTGTCCATAGCGCTTGGAAGTTTCCCCGGTACAGGTTTGGATTCTGGGCGCTTTTTAGCCTGATTTGTAGAGTAATGCAAAATATCTTTACTACCCGAAACTCAGTATTTTGTAATGCAAAACAATGTAACTTTGAGCTTTTATTGAGGTAATTGGGGTGAAAAACAGCAACTATGTCGCTATATGAGTGTATCTCTTCTAAGTGTTACGATTGCTTTCGTGGTTGAAATGTCATTTTAGATATGTTTTATACTAAAAACCATAGCAAGGCTAAATAAATCAAATACTATGGATTCTGACATTTTTACGCTACGTAAGCCTGAGGCCACTGACGGCTTCGCCCTTCACAAGCTCGTTGAGCGCTGTTCCCCTTTGGACCCCAACTCCGTTTACTGCAATTTGTTGCACTGCAGCCATTTCGCCGAAACCGGCATCGCGGCCGTGAATGCTGATGGTGAGGTGGTCGGTTTTATCTCAGGTTATCGACCACCCGAGCGTCAAGACACCCTGTTTGTTTGGCAGGTTGCTGTCGATGCCCGTTGCCGTGGTCAGAAGCTGGGTCAGCGGATGCTGCTGGCGCTGACTGAGCGCCTGGCTCCAGTCGGTGTGCAGTACATCGAGACCACCATCACGCCGGGCAATGTTGCTTCAGAAACCCTTTTTGCACGTGTGTTTGCAGCCCTGTCAGCGCCGGTTGAGCGCTCGGTGCTGTTTTCTCGCGAAGAGCACTTCGATGGCCAGCATGACGATGAAATGTTGTATCGCGCCGGCCCGTTCAAGCTCGCCAAACCGAATTCGTAACTCAGGAGAGATCGATGAATATTTTCCAGAAAACTGAATCTGAAGTTCGTACATACAGTCGTTCCTTCCCAGTGACCTTCAGCAAGGCCAAGGGAGCTGTACTGACAACCGAAGACGGTAAGGAGTATGTCGATTTCCTCGCTGGTGCCGGCACGCTGAACTACGGTCACAACAATGAAGTGCTCAAGCAGGCGCTGATCGACTACATCAGCAATGACGGTCTGACGCATGGTCTTGATATGCAATCCGAGGCGAAGGCTCACTTCTTGCAGACGTTCCACGACCTGATCCTGGCGCCGCGAGGCATGGGTGACTACAAGGTGATGTTCACCGGCCCGACCGGTACCAATGCAGTCGAAGCGGCGATGAAACTGGCGCGCAAGGTCAAGGGGCGCAGCAACATCATCTCTTTCACTAACGGTTTCCACGGTGTAAGCGGTGGCGCTCTGGCGGCGACCGGTAACCAGCATCACCGTGGCGGCATGGGGACTTCGCTGTCTGACGTTACGCGCATGCCGTTTGACGGCTACCTGGGTGAAGGTGTGGATACCACCGAATACCTGGATAAAGTGCTCAGCGATCCGAGCAGTGGTGTCGACCAGCCGGCGGCTGTTATCGTGGAGACGATTCAGGGTGAGGGTGGTCTTAATGCCGCTTCATTCGAGTGGCTGCGTAACCTGGAAAAGGTCTGCCGTCGTCATGACATGCTGCTGATCGTGGATGATATCCAGTCCGGTTGTGGGCGTTCGGGTCGCTTCTTCAGCTTTGAAGAGGTGGGAATCCAGCCGGATATCGTGACTCTGTCGAAGTCTCTCAGCGGTTATGGTCTGCCGTTTGCGGTCACCATCTTCCGTCCAGAGCTGGACCAGTGGAGCCCGGGCGAGCATAACGGTACCTTCCGTGGCAACAACCATGCGTTTATTACGGCCGCGGCCGCATTCAAGACCTTCTGGTCTGATGATCAGTTCGAGCAGGAGGTACGCCACAAGGCGGAAAAACTGCGCGCGGGTCTCGAAGCGATCATCAAGGCGCATGGTGCCAAGACGCTCAAGCTGAAGGGGCGTGGCCTGATGAGCGGCATCGAGTGTCCGGATGGTGAGTTGGCGGGTGCTGTGACAGGCAGCGCATTCGAGCAGGGACTGGTGATCGAGACCAGTGGTGCCCATGATCAGGTAGTCAAGTGTCTGGTGCCGCTGGTGCTGACGGACGAACAGATCGAATTTGGCCTCAAGGTGCTGGACAGGGCGTTTGCTGACGCACTGGCTGCTCGTGAGCGCAAGGCCTCTTGAGGCCTTGCAGCGAACGCAGGCTGCATTCATTTACTGAAATCCACTGAACAAGAGAAGCTGTAATGATCGTTAGAACGCTCGAAGAGTGCGAAAAGTCTGAACGTCGAGTAGTATCCCAGAACTGGGAAAGTACCCGTATGCTGCTGAAAGATGACAACATGGGGTACTCTTTCCATATCACCACTATTTATGAAGGCACCGAGACTCATATCTGGTATCAGAACCATCTGGAGTCGGTGTACTGCATCAGTGGTGAGGGCGAAGTCGAAACGCTTGCCGATGGCAAAATCTATTCGATCAAGCCCGGGACGCTGTATAATCTGAACGAACATGATGAACACCTGCTGCGTGCAACCAAAGAGATGAAGCTGGCGTGTGTATTCAACCCGCCACTGAATGGTAAAGAGGTGCACGACGAGAATGGCGTCTATCCGCTGGAAGCGGAGACGGTCGAGGCCTGATCGCCACCCTGAGCGAAACATGCCGGCTGAATGCCGGCATGTTTGTATATCGACCACCCATTGCCATTCAGGGGCAGCAATACACGAGAGAGCCAACAGGAAATAACATGCATACTGTAGAGAAGATCGGCGGTACCTCAATGAGTCGCTTTCGCGAGCTGATGGATACCATTCTGATTGGTGAGCGTACGGGAGAAGAGTTGTACAACCGTATCTTCGTTGTCTCCGCTTATGGCGGCATTACCAACCTGCTGCTTGAGCACAAGAAAACCGGTGAGCCGGGTGTTTATGCGCGCTTTGCCAATGCTGAAAACGAAGGTGCCTGGCGTGAAGCGCTGGCCGATGTGCGTGCCCGCATGCTTGAAATCAACCTTGAGTTGTTTGGTGATTCCGTTGAGCGTGCGGAAGCGGATCGTTTCATCAGTCAGCGTATCGCTGATGTGGAAGCGATTATGCTGAATCTGGAGCAGCTCTGTTCCAATGGGCACTTCCAGCTCGACGAGCATCTGATGAAAGTGCGCGAAATGCTGGCGGCGATTGGTGAAGCCCACAGTGCTCATAATAGTGTCCTGGCGCTTCGCAAACATGGCGTTAATGCACGCTTTGTCGATCTGTCCGGCTGGGACCAGCCGAAGCCGCTGCCGTTCGATGAAATGATCGAAGTGAGCTTCAAGGATATCGATGTGGCCAGTGAGATGCCGATCGTTACCGGCTATACCCACTGCAGCGAAGGCCTGATGCGCACCTTCGATCGTGGCTACAGCGAAATGACGTTCAGCAAGATCGCGACCAAGACGGGCGCCGCCGAAGCGGTGATCCACAAGGAGTTCCACCTGAGCACCGCTGATCCCGGTATCGTCGGTCTGGATAAGGTGGTTACCATTGGTCGTACCAATTACGACGTGGCGGACCAGCTGTCCAACCTGGGTATGGAGGCGATCCACCCCAAGGCTGCCAAGGGTCTGCGTCAGCAGGAGATCGAACTGCGCATCAAGAATGCCTTCGAGCCTGATCATGCCGGTACCGTGATCAGTACCGACTACTGCAGCTCCGAGCCGCGTGTTGAAATCATTGCGGGTCGTTCCAATGTCTTTGCGATCGAGATCTTCGACCAGGACATGCTGGGTGAAGCCAAATATGACATCGAGCTGCTCAAGCTGCTGAATGATCTGCGTCTGTACGTCGTCAACCGTGACTCCGACGCCAACAGCATCACCTATTTCGTGGCCGGTTCGCGCAAGATGGTCAACCGTGCCCAGCGTCTCATCGGTGACATGTTTGGTGATGCCGAGGTGGCTTTGCACAAGGTGGCGATCGTCTCTGCGATCGGTTCCAACCTCAAGGTGCCGGGTATTCTGGCCAAGACCGCGACTGCATTGGCGGATGCCGGTATTAGCGTTCAGGCCCTGCACCAGTCCATGCGACAGGTGGAGATGCAGTGTATCGTCAACCAGGACGATTATGAGCCGGCTGTGCGCGCCATGCACTACGCCCTGATTGAGCAGGAAGGTCACGGGGATGTGATATGCGCTGCCTGAAGGTAGCCCTGCTGCTGCTTCTGCCGTGCCTTGCCATGGCGCAAACGGAGGCCCCCGACTCGGGGGCCGCTTCCGTTGTGGCGGCAGAAACGGCGGCTGAAAGGTCTACGCTGCGCGAGCAGGTGGAGCAGCTCGATGAGCCGCTGTACAAGCCGTTCATCGAGCGCTATATCATCGACGAGATTAAGGTTCTGCGGTCCGAGCTGGAGCAGCAGAAGGTCGAGATGATCCGTGAGATTACCGATCGTGAGCTCAAGGTGGCCAACAGTTCCATCTCCTACGCCACTGATACGGTAACCTACTTTTTCTACCTGATCGCCGCTGCATCATCAATTCTGTTGATCGTCGGCTGGAACTCGATTCGCGAGATTCGTGATCGTGTGCAATCGATTGCTGACGAGAAGGTGGGGCGTCTGGTTGAAGAGTATGAAGAGCGTCTGGAGCGGGTGGAGAAGGAGCTGCTGCGCAAGTCCCGTATCATCCAGGAAAACCAGCACGAGCTTGAGGTTACCAACGAGGTGCAAACGCTCTGGGTCAAGGCGACTCAGGAGACCTCATGGGAGCAGAAGATACGCCTCTATGATCGTATCCTCGAGCTGCGTCCGGATAATGCCGAGGCGCTGACCTACAAGGCGGATGCAGCATTGGAGCTCAATCAGCACCAGTGGGCCATATCGCTGTGTAACCGGGCGTTGACGGTGGAGCCTGACAGCGGTCATGCCTACTTCCAGCTGGCCTGTGCCTACGCCGACTTGGGAGCCAGCCGTATCGCGCTGGACTACCTGAAACAGGCGGTCAGCATCTCGGATGAGTATCGAGAGCAGGCACGTCAGGAGCAGCGCCTGCTGTCACTGTCTCAGGAGCCGGACTTCATGTCCGTATTGACCCGATTTGAGGGCGAATCGGCCGGCAGTGAAGTCTGAGTCGCTGCCGGCTTGCTCAATCACTCACGCAAGTGATCGAAATCGTCAAAGCTATCGCTGATCTGCCGCTTCAGGCGGCGCTCTTCCATGAAGTCCTCAATTTGACGTCGGCGTTTGCCGTTGTATTTCACCTTGCTGCGACTGACCTCTTCCTCGTCATTGAACTGTTCATTCCAGTCATCCAGCTCGTCATCAGCCACTTGATCGACACGAATTTTGGTGCCCATCGTTCTTACTCTCACACAAAAGTTTACGGAAACGGCGGTGCCGCGATTGTGAAAGATGGGGAAAGGGTGCGGGTGCAGGAAGCACGGGGGTTTGCGCCCTTAGATGACTCCCTCATCTAAGCGCGAATATAGTTCAGCCCTGAGTGGGCTTCAAAATAAAAAATTCCTATCAAAAATGGAAAAAAATGCGATCTGGATCAATCGATCACGCCCTACAGGGCGTGATCGGCCGGAAAGCCTAGCGTTCAAACACGTAGGTGCCGGGAGCGGGTGCGATGGCAGGATAACCGGCGTCGGAATTACCGATAGCGGGCGGGGTGACTTGTGTCGTGCTGTGCTTTGACAGCCAGTCGGCCCAGGGCTCCCACCAGGAGCCTTCTCGGCTCTCGTGACGCATGACCCAGTCGTCGGCCGGAATGTGCTTGTCTTCTGCGGTCTGGACGCCGAGCTGGTAATGGCGCCGAGGGTGACCCGGTTCGCTGACGATGCCGGCATTGTGGCCGCCACTGGTCAGGATAAAGGTGACTTCGGTATTCATCAGATCATGGACCTTGTACACCGAGCGCCAAGGAGCGACGTGGTCGGTCTGGGTGGCAACGCAAAACACTGGAACGCGGATGTCGCGCAGCGAGATCGGGCGGTCGCCGACACGGAAGCGGCCGCTGGCCAAGTCGTTATTGAGGAACAGGCGGCGCAGATACTCCGAATGCATCCGGTACGGCATACGGGTGGAGTCTGCGTTCCAGGCCATGAGGTCGTTCATCCGCGGGCTCTCACCCAGCAGGTACTCGCTGACCATGCGTGACCAGATCAGGTCGTAGGAGCGCAGCAGGGTGAAGGCGCCGGCCATCTGCTGGGTGTCGAGATATCCCTTGTCCCACATCATGTCTTCCATGTAGCTGAGCTGGCTTTCGTCAATGAACAGCATCAGCTCGCCGGCTTCGGTGAAGTCGGTTTGTGCGGTAAACAGGGTGAGCGACTGCAGGCGGTCATCGTTGTCACGGGCCATCGCCGCCGCCGCAATCGTGGCCAGAGTGCCGCCGAGGCAGTATCCGACCAGATGTACCTTGCGTTCAGGTATCACTGCGTTGATGACTTTCAGGGCGTCCATGACGCCGCGGCGCAGGTAGTCTCCCATACCCATGTCCCGGTCATGCGCGTCCGGGTTATGCCAGGAGATCATGAACACAGTATGTCCCTTATCGACCAGGTAACGCACCATGGAGTTGTGCTCTGACAGGTCGAGGATGTAGTACTTCATTATCCAGGCCGGTGTGATCAGAACCGGCTCGGCGGCGACCTTGTCGGTGGTGGGGGAGTACTGAATCAGCTCAATCAGGCGGTTGCGGAAAACCACCTTGCCGGGGGTTGCGGCCAGATTCTTGCCCGTGGCGAAAGGCTGGTTTTCCGGATCGGCTTCTTCGAGCAGGTTGTGCTGCATGTCTTCCAGCAGATTCTGCAGCCCCTTGACCAGGCTCTGGCCTCCAGTTTGAACTGCCTTTTCCACGACCAGCGGGTTGGTGGCCGGATAGTTGGTAGGCGAAAACAGGTCCAGCCACTGACGTGCCGCAAAAGAGACGACGTTTTCATGGTGCTTGGCAACGCCCGGAATGCCGGTTGTGGCATAGTGCCACCATTGTTCCTGCAGCAGGAAGCTTTGCGACATGATGTTGTATGGGAAGCGTTTCCAGGCAACATCCCTGAAGCGACGGTCGCCGGGCAGTGGTGTGATGAAGGGCGGAGCTTCACTGTCAAGGCTGGCGCGTGCTGCCCAAAGGCCGAAGGCGCTGGCCTTGCGCAGCATGTTTTCCAGCATTTCGTTGATTTTGCCGGGAGAATGGGTGGTATGAGTCAGCCAGTCAAGATAAGCCAGTGTTAGCGAAGCAGGGGACAGGCCTTGGGTGTAACGGCCCTCGATTGCATGAATAACCCGGTCTATGCTGTTCTTTATGTCTGGAAGGGGCATGCGCGTCATTTGAATCTCCTTGCTCTGGCTATCGTTCCCGAGGGGCGAGCATAGCAGTCGGTTGTCACCTGGGACAGGTAAAGTTTTGTGCCCAAAGTCCTATTGCAATTGGCCTGGTATCCGGCTTTTGCTGCAGGTGCGAAAAATATAGAATACGCTATCAGGTGTGACGCCTGAATGAAAACTGATTCCGTCAATAAAGGAACTCACTGAGTGTCAACAAAATACCTCAAGCGTTTTTTTAAGCCACAATCCATCGCTGTGTTCGGAGCCTCCGAGCGTGATGACAGCATGGGGGGCGTGGTGCTGAGCAACCTGATCGAGAGCCAGTACCCGGGCAAGCTGATGGCGGTAAATGCGCAAGGGTATGACGAGGTTCACGGCGTTCAGTGCTATCGCAGCGTGGCCGATCTGCCGGAGATGCCGGACTTGGCGATCATCTGCTCGCCGCCGGAATCGGTGGCCGGCATTATCCGCAAACTGGGTGCCAACATGGTCAAGGCGGCGATGATTCTGACCGGCGGCTTGAATCCTGCGGATACGGCTCACAGTCAGTCGCTGCGTGAGGAGGTGCGTGAAGCTGCCCGCCCATACGGTATTCGTATTCTGGGCCCGGACTGCATGGGCTTGCTGGTACCCGGTTCAAAAATGAACGCCAGCTATTCACACGTGAATATCCGCAAGGGCAAGGTGGCCTATGTGGGTCAGTCCGGCCTGCTGGGGACGGCGATGATTGACTGGGCCAGCGGCCAGGAAATCGGGTTTTCTCATTTCCTGACACTGGGTGATGGTGTCGACGTGGACCTGCCTGCAATAATCGACTATCTGGCCAAGGAGCCGGCGACTCAGGCTATTCTGCTGCAGATGGATCGGATCATTGGTGCCTCGCGCAATTTTGTGTCCGCGGTACGGGCTGCCTCGCGCAATAAGCTGGTACTGGTACTCAAGTCCAACATCGTTCAGGACGGTCGCTATTCGGTTGAGCTGGCACCAGGCATCAGTGATGAGGACCAGGTATATGATGCCGCCTTGCGTCGCGCCGGTGCGGTACGAGTGGAAACCTCCGATCAGCTGTTCAATGCTCTGGAAACCCTGTCGCGGATGAAGCCGATGCGGGGTGAGCGTCTGGCTATCCTCTGTAATGGCATGGGGCCCAATGCGCTGGCGACTGACCGATTGCTGCGCAAGCAGGGCAAGCTGGCGGAGATCACTGAAGAGACCCGTCAGGCGCTGGCCGAGTTGTTGCCGCCCAGCTGGAACGGGCGCAACCCGGTGGACCTGAATACTGATGCGACACCGGCACGTTTTGCTGAAGTGACGCGCTTGTTGACCAAGGACCCCAATGTGGATGCGGTGCTGACCATCCATGCGCCGACGCGGATGGCCGCCAGTGTCGCCACCGCCGATGAAGTGATCAAGGTGGCGCGCAAGACGCCGCGTAACGTACTGACCTGCTGGATGGGACGCTACTCGGCGATTGAAGCCCGCAACCACTGTAATGCTTCGGGCATTCCCACCTTCATGACGCCGGAAGAAGCGGTCGATGCGTTCATGCAGATGGTGGAATATCACCGCAATCAGGCGGCGATGCGGCAGACGCCGGCGCCTTTCCACCTGCATAACCTTCCCAACCGCAAGCGTGCGCGACAGATGTTGCAGCAGGCGCAGGCAGAGGGGCGTGATTACTTGACCCATGCCGAGTCCTGTCAGCTGCTCGACCTGTACGAGATTCCCACGCCCAATACCGGTTATGCCGATGATATTAACGGTGTGGTGGATATCGCCCGCCAGATGGGCGGCTCGGTTGCGGTCAAGGCACTGCACCGCGATAACGTCTATCCATTCTGCTACGACAACACGGCGCATCAGCGCTGGCGCGACCTGGCGCTGGATCTTTACTCGATCAGCGAGGTGCGTCATGCGACCACCAAACTGGCCTATCGAGTCGGCGAGAATTATGCGCCAGAAGAGACCCATGGCTTTGTTGTCCAGCAGATGAAGCGTGGCTTCCAGTCGATGCAGGTCAACGTGGGTATCACCCGGGATCCCGTGTTCGGTCCGCTGATGTTGTTCGGTGTCGGTGGCTACACCATTGATGTGCTCGCTGACCGCAACATCATGCTGCCGCCGCTGAACTTTGCCCTGGCACGCCAGCTGGTCAAGCGCTCGCGTGTTTACAATATCATTGCCGAGAACAGCTACCAGGTTGAACGGGATGTCGACCATCTTTGCGAAATGCTGATTCGCCTGTCGGAGATGGCGGTTGATCTGCCGGAACTGAAATGCCTTGAGATCAACCCGCTGCTGCTCAACAAGCGCGGTTTGCTGGCGGTTGATTGTGCAGTGTCTTTGGGGCAGCCGGCACAGCTGTCGATCTCGCCTTATCCCGAGTACCTGACCGAGCAGGTAACGCTGAAGCGTTCCGGTCGCAGCGCAACACTGAGAGCGATTCGCGGGGAAGATGAGCCGGCGCATCTGGAGTTTTTCAACCAGTTGAGCCCCGAATCGATCCGGTTGCGATACTTTTACAGCCGCGGTGTGCCCAGCCATGCAGAGCTGGCTACCTGGACCCAGATCGATTATGACCGCGAGATGGCATTCATCGTTACGGCACCGAAACTCAGTGGTGCAGGATTCGAGACACTTGGAGTAGTGCGTGCGGTTACCGATGCTGATAATGTACGCAGTGAGTTCTCGATCGTGGTGCGTGATGACATGCAGGGCGAGGGTCTGGGCGTGATGCTGATGCAAAAAGCGATCGATTATTGCCGCGCCCGGGGAACACTGCAGCTGGTCGGATCGACCATGCCCTCCAACAAGGGGATGCAGGGGCTGGCGCGTAAGCTGGGCTTCAAAAACAGCTACAACATGGAAGAAGATGTGGTGGATATGAAAATGATGCTCAATGAGCCCACCGAGGACTGGCAGATCTACCGTCTGCAACACTGATTAACTTTTCCCGCTGTAAAGTTGCCGCCTTTCGGGGCGGCATTTTGGTTATATGAATCCTGAATCCAATACTTCAGCACTGCGGCTGTCGCTGCCGGTGCTCTTTGGCTATATACCGCTGGGTGCCGCCTTTGGCGTCATGTTTTCGGAACTGGGCTACCACTGGCTGTATGCCGCCCTGATGGGGGTGGTGATCTATGCCGGTGCGGGCCAGTTTCTTGCTGTGGGCCTGTTGGCCAACCATGCCGGGCTGGTCGAGGTGTTCGTCGCCACCTTGCTGCTTAACGCGCGTCACATGGTGTATGGTCTGTCGCTGCTGAGCAGCCTGAAGCTCAGCGGTTCGCGCCGCTGGTACCTGATCTATGCGCTGACCGATGAAACCTACTCGTTGCTGACCATGCTGAATACAGCCTGTGATCGGCTGCGTTCACAATTGCAGTTTCGTATTGCGGCACTGAATCACCTGTACTGGGTGATTGGCTGTACGTTGGGTGCCTGGCTGGGTGGACAGATCGAATTTTCAACGGCTGGCATTGAGTTCACGCTGCCCGCACTGTTTCTGGTGCTGGCCATCGAGCAGTACCGTGCCGTGCGCCGGCCTCGGGTATTCGCCCTGGCACTGGCGATTGGTGTAGCGGCTCTGCTGATCAGCCCGGATAACATGTTAATGCTGTCGATCGCCATGGCGGTTTCATTGCTAGTGATGGCGCGAGGAGGGGTGGAGTGGACTCGACTGCGTATCTTCTGAGTGTGGTGCTGGTGGCGGCTGTAGCGACCTTCCTGACCCGGGCCTTGCCTTTTGTACTGTTGTACCGCTGGGCGGAGCATCCGATGCTCAAGCACCTGGGGCGTTATCTGCCGCCGGTACTGATGGTGTTGCTGCTGATCTATGCGCTCAAGGATGCGTTGATAACGGGGGCCGATCTATTGCCATCCCTGGCGGCGCTAGTGGTAGTGGCGGTGCTGCATCTGCTGTTGCGCAACCCGCTGATCAGTATCTTGTCCGGCACGGGAATGTTCATGTTCCTGACGCAGACCGGCCTGCTGGGCTGATTGTCAGTTCAGGCCGGGGTTGGGCAGAACAGCTCGTGCAGGGTCCGGATGATGGTGATGGCAGTGTCGCCATTGAGGGAGTAGTAGATGGTCTGAGATTCGCGTCGGGTGCGTACCAGTCCGTCGCGGCGCAGTACGGCCAGATGCTGGGACAGGGCGGATTGACTCAGGTCCAGGCAGCGGTTGAGTTCGGATACCGATAGCTCCTTGCCATCCAGGTAGCAGAGAATCAACAGGCGACTGTCGTTGCCCAGTACGCGCATCAGCTTGGCTGCTGCTGCCGCATTCTCTTTCATCAGCTCCAGGCTGTCCTGCGGCAGACCGGGAGACTGGGGGTGGTTTAGGGTCAGGGGATCGGTCACAAGTTTCCTCGTTGATCTTGTTATTTGCCGGCAATACTATCCCATTTTAGCGTTGAATCCCATTCTTCTAATATATGTAGAAATCATATCCCTATATCTTATGGGTATACTTAAAGCTGTCCCGAAACCACGTCAGGCGCCGTGCTTGAAGCTGAAGTAGTGGTTTTCCCGTATACTTTAGTTTAACTAGCGACTAAAGTTGATTGTCGACAACTCGACTTGTATGACGCCTGCCAGTACTGTCCTCCCCGCATCGGACATAAGGGAATGTCCGAATATTCCAAGAACAAATACCGTATCGCTTATGGGGAGCATTTATGGGACTTTATCGGCGTGAGCACGGGGCCGAACATCCATACTGGAAGTTCGGGCCTTTCAAGGTTCGTTTACCTTTCATCCATCACCGTTGGGAATGGCCGGAGACCATTCAGGCCCTGATCATGTTCGTTGTGGGCATGGCGATGATCCCGCTGCTGGAAAAATATCTGGGCCTGCCCTATGACGTGGCGCTGGCGTTTGTCGTGGTCTGTGGCTTTGGTTTCATGTTGCCGACGATCCTCGGCGTACCTATGGTGCCGGGCTGGATTACACCGGCCATCCCGGTGGTCGGTCTCTATCTGGGCAATTTCGAGCCGGGTCCCGATGCTATTCGTGCCCTGATCGGCCTGCAGCTGGTGGTGACTCTGATCTTCTTCCTGCTGGGCGTTACGCGCCTGGGCAGCAAGCTGGTTGATCTCTTTCCGGCCTCGATCAAGGGTGGCATCCTGATGGGTGCCGGTATTGCGGCCATCTCCGGCGAGATCGTCGAAGGCGGCCGTCTGGCGCAAACACCGATCTCCCTGATCATCGGTGGTGCCGTAACCGGCTACATCCTGTTCTCGCTGTCGTTCCGCGACTGGACCGAGAAACACCGCTGGGCGCGTATCATCGCCGGATACGGCATGGTGCCGGGTGCGATCGTCGCCATGGTTATCGGCTGGGGCGCCGGGGAATATCCGGTGCCGGATGTCCAGTTCGGCCTGACGTCGCCGGCATTCGACAAGATGCTGGATTACACCGTGTTCGGTGTAGGTCTGCCTTCGCTGGAGGTGATCTGGATGGCGATTCCGACCGCCATTATTGCCTACATCATCGCGTTCGGTGACATCATTGTCGGCAAGAGTCTGCTCGACCGAGTCGATCACTTGCGCCCGGACGAGAAAATTGAAGTCAACGTAGACCGCGTGCATCTGGTCACCGCAATCCGTAACCTGCTGCACTCGCTGCTGGCGCCCTATCCGGGTCTGGCTGGTCCGTTGTTTACCGGCGCCATGGCGACCATTGCCGAGCGCTACCGTTACGGTCGCAAGGCGATGGACACCATCTACAGTGGTGCCAGCATCTTCTGGATTGTCGGTTTCATCGCGCTGTTCATGTTGCCGCTGGTCACCGTGTTCAAGCCGGTTCTGCCGATTGCACTGTCCCTGACGCTGCTGATTACCGGTTACCTGTGTATCAGTGTGGGGGTTGAGCAGATCGACAATGCCACCTCCATGGGGGTGGCCGGTACCATGGGTGTGGTGCTGTCTGTCTACGGTGCGGCCTATGGTTTGGCGGTTGGCATCCTGTTGTACCTGCTGTTCGAAAAGCGCTCGAAGAAGGCAATGCAGGAACATGTCGGCGAGGAGCCGGAGGAGCCGATCCATATCGAGGAGCGGGCCGAGGAATATGGCAACCGCTGATCAACAACATTGATCAGTCTGCTTGATTACGGGCGAAGTCACTGAGGCTTCGCCTTTTTTTATGCGGCGTATTCTGCTGCGCAGAGCGGGTGCAGTTGCGGCCGCCACGCTTGGCTGCATAGAGTGCCTGGTCGGCTTGCTTGATCACCGCCTCGGCCGGTTCGCCGTTGGCCTGGGTTGCAAAGCCGATGCTGATGGTAACCTTGACGGCCTCACCGTTGTTGCCCTTTTTGCGCAATGCTTGCCCCGTATCGTCATGTTTGGGGCGGTTCGTACCGCGGATTTGCATTGGGTACTGGGCTACGCGTTCACGTACGGCTTCCAGCGCCTTGTTAACGCTGTCCTCCGAGCCGCGCCGAAACACAATGGTGAACTCCTCACCGCCATAGCGAAACAGGCGACCGCCCGCGCCGACGTGGCGCAACTGACTGGCCACCATGCGCAGAACCTGATCACCAATATCGTGACCATAGCGGTCGTTGAATTGTTTGAAATGGTCAATGTCCAGCATGGCGATGCTGTAGCCGCGGCCTGGGCTGATCAAATGGTGCTCCAGCGCACGGCGACCGGGAATGCCGGTCAGAGTGTCGACAAATGCCATGTCATATCCATGCCGAACAACAGCTGTCAGCAGCACCAGTTGTCCCAACAGGTGGTACAGCTGGCCGTGTACGGCCGAGGTGGTATCGGTCAGGGCCAGCAGAACACAGAGGCTCAGGGTGATATTGAGCAGAACATCTCGGTTGTGCAGCAGCAGACTGAGAGTGGTCAGGATGCATATGCCACCCAGCTGCCACCAGAACACGAAAGGACTGATAGTCAGCTGGGCATACAGCTGGTCGATGAATGGCAGTGGCAGCAGGGGAAGGAGATGTACCAGCTGCATGGGATGATAGTGCCAGAGCAGGGCTAGGGCAGCGTAGGGCGCCAGCAAAATGGCAATACGCAGCAGTCCGGCGCGGGACAGGGTGCGTCGTTCTGGCAACAGGGTGAGCCAGCCCAGCATCAGTGGCCAGCACAGGCCGAGTGCAATCAGCAAAATATAACTCGCCGGGTTGTCGAGCGGGGCTGAGCTGGTTACCTCAAACAGGCCGGCGACTGCGCCAAGGTGGAGTGTGGTCAGCAGTGCCCGGCTTTGCTTGAATCCAAGCGACAGCATGATAACGATCAGACCGACCAGCCAGGGCAGGGTACCTAAAAACAGCCGATGGGCGGAGGACAGTTCAGCAACGCGTTCGGTCAGCAGCAGGGGCAGTGGTAGCAGCAGCAAGGGCAGCAGACGCAGGGCCGGTTTCCACATCATCCGGATAATGCTCTGATACAGATGAAAGGCTGTATTCTATCACCGACGTTTGCCAAGGTCCCATGTCGAACAGCTGAAAGCGCGATCAATGCTTGATGTAGTTCGTTTACTTGCCCGAGTCAGGCGGGCTATGCTCAAGTCTGATGGATTAAGTATCGAGGGTGCCATGAATCAGTACACGCGTTTGCTGGTGAGTCTGGCAGTGGACGAGCATCGGGGAGAGGTGTTGCAGAAGCTGCGTCGATTAAGCGGTCCCGAATCGCAGGTGGAGTTGTTCAGCTGTGTCTATTCGGCAGGGCTGGCAGGCAGTCATCTGTTCGATGCGGAAAGTCGCCAACATGCGGTTCAGGCGGTGTTGCGCAAGGTTGAAAAAGGACTGATCTCCCATGTCGACAAGCTGCAGCAGCAGGGTATCAGTGCAGGTGCTGATGTATATTGGGACAGGGACGGCGCTGAGGGGCTGGTACGAAAGACACTGCGTTACCAGCCTGACCTGGTGGTGCATGCGCCTGAAGCTCACGCCAATCCCCTGCAGCAACTGTTGTCGGCACCTGACTGGCGGCTGCTGCGTCAATGTCCGGCACCACTGCTGTTGAGCAAGAAACCACACTGGAATGACCGGCCGGTCATCGCGGCGGCGATCGATCCCTTTCACTTGGATGATGAGGCGGCAGAACTGGACCAGCGTTTGCTGCAGCACGCAGCGGGTCTGGCACAGCAGCTGGAGGGGGAACTACATGTATTGCACGTGTTCAATACACTGCCACACTCTGCGATTTTCGACGAGCATCTGGTGGTGGACTACGAGGCGCTGCAGAAAAAGGTACGCCTTGAGCATCACGCCCGTATCGATGAGCTGATTGCACCCTACGGCCTGTCGGTCAAGGATCCCTGCGTACATCTGCTGGAAGGCGAACTGCATCATCTGGTGCCGGCCTGGGCCGAGGAAAAACTGGTGGATGTGCTAGTGATGGGTAGCCTGGCAAGGGGCTTCATCGATCGCCTGTTGCTGGGCAGCTCGGCCGAGCGGTTGATGGACAGAGTCAGCTGTGATCTGCTGGTGTTGAAACCGGACAGCTTCCGCTGCCCGGTCACTGAATTCTAGATTTTGAATTCAGCCCAGATGGGGGCGTGGTCCGATGGTTTATCCATGCCCCTGATCTCGTAATCGATGCCGGCATCGATGCACTGTTCCAGCAGTCCTTCGGTTGCCAGAATTGCATCTATTCTCAGGCCTCGCTTGGGATCGTCATCAAAGCCGCGGCTGCGATAGTCGAACCAGCTGAACAGTTGATCCTCATCCGGGTGCAGGCGGCGGAAGCTGTCCTGCAGCCCCCACTGGTGCAGGCGTGCCAGCCACTCGCGTTCTTCCGGCTGGAAGCTGGTCTTGCCGGTTCTGAGCCAGCGTTTGCGATTGGGTTCGCCGATGCCGATATCCTTGTCTTCGGCCGAAATGTTCAGGTCACCCATCACCACCAGCGGCTGTTCCGGGCTGCATTCCGCCTGCAGGTGCTCAAGCAGGTCGGCGTAGAAGCGTCGCTTGGCCGGAAACTTGACTGGATGCTCGATGTTTTCTCCCTGAGGAAAATAGCCGTTCAGTACGCGAACCTTTTGCCCGCTGGAGCTGATAAAGTCCGCCATGATCATGCGGCGCTGGGCGTCCTCTTCATCACCTGCAAAACCATACTTGACATTGAGTGCAGGCTGTTTCGACATCAGGCAAACCCCGTAATGGGTCTTCTGTCCGTGATAGACCACCTGGTAGCCCAGGGCTTCAATCTGCTCGACTGGAAACTGCTCATTGGCCACCTTGGTTTCCTGAATGCCTATGACGTCCGGCTGGTGTTTGTCGATCAGGCGTTCAAGCTGGTGCATGCGGGCACGAATGCCGTTGGTGTTGAAGGAGATCAGTTTCATACAATTCCTTACAGGGTACGCAGTATTCGAAGGGGATCAATGGTACCAGAAACGCCCCTGATGTAGCGGCGTTGATGATAGCTTTTGGCTATGGGTGAGCGGCGTCATTTCTATTGGGTGTGATTCGCCCGGGTGGGTACAATGGAGCCAGATTCGTTATCTATTCAAGGAGGCACAGTGGCAGATTTTGATTATGACCTGTTCGTGATCGGGGCGGGCTCTGGAGGCGTGCGGGCCGGACGCATGGCCGCGGCTGAAGGTGTAAAAGTGGCCGTTGCCGAAGATCGCTACCTGGGCGGTACCTGTGTCAACGTGGGTTGTGTGCCCAAAAAACTGTATGTGTATGCTTCACATTATGCGGAGTCCTTCCATGAGGCGGCCGGTTACGGCTTGAACACTCAGGATGTGGTGTTCGATTGGCCGACGCTGAGGGACAACAAAAAGCAGGAAATCAGCCGGCTGAATGGTATCTACACCCAGTTGATGAAGAACGCGGGCTGCGACCTGATCGACGGGCGTGCGGAAATCGTTGGTGAACATGAGGTGCAAGTCGGGGATGTGACCTACACCGCTGAGCGGATTCTGGTTGCAACCGGTGGTTGGCCATTCATTCCGGAGTTCGAAGGACGTGAGCATGTCATCAGTTCCAACGAAGTATTCGATCTGGAGCGCTTTCCAGAGGACGTGATCGTGGTTGGCGGTGGCTATATCGCCGTGGAGTTCGCGGGTATCTTTGCCGGCCTGGGGGCACGCACCGAGCTGATTTATCGCGGTGATCTTTTCCTGCGTGGCTTTGACCAGGAAGTACGTGAATTTACGGCACAGGAAGTCGCCAAGAAAGGCGTGGGCCTTAACTTCAACTGCAATATTGAGCGTGTCGACAAGCTGGCCTCGGGACGTCTGCAGGCCAGGCTTACCGATGGACGTGTGCTGGAAGCCGACCAGATTCTCTATGCTACGGGTCGAGTGCCCAATACTCAGGGGCTGGGTCTGGAGGCTGTTGGTGTCGCCCAGCAGGACAGTGGCGCTATTATCGTCAACGACAGCTTCCAGACGTCGGTGCCTTCCATCTACGCCATTGGCGATGTGATCGATCGTGTTCAGCTGACACCGGTGGCCCTGGCCGAAGGAATGGCGCTGGTGCGTCATCTCTACTCGGCGGGCAGCCCGGCGGTGGATTATGAATTGATCCCGACAGCGGTGTTTTGTCAGCCCAATATCGGTACCGTTGGCCTGTCCGAAGAGCAGGCTCGTGAGCGCCATGGTGAAATCAAGGTGTTCAGGTCTGAGTTTCGTGCCCTCAAGCATACTCTTAGTGGCAGCGATGAACGGACCCTGATGAAGATGATCGTCGATGCCGAGACTGATCGTGTGCTGGGCGTGCACATGGTTGGAGCTGAGGCTGGCGAAATCATTCAGGGCATCGGCGTGGCTCTGAAAGCGGGCGCGACCAAGGCGGTGTTCGACAGTACCATTGGTATCCACCCCACAGCTGCGGAAGAGTTTGTTACCATGCGTCAGCCGGTTCGCTAGTGTCAAACCTGCAGGTTCAAAAAAGCCGGCATCTGCCGGCTTTTATCGTTGTGGATTCTGCGTCCTAGCGCGGGGGCAGCCAGAGGTTCAGTTCGCGGAACCAGTTCAGCAATGACAGCTGTTCGCGCAGTTGCTCCTCCAGCTCCCGGGCGGAGAGTCCGGTGTGCTGCAGCAGCTGGTGAATCTGCTGAGATGCCTTGATATCGAGATCGATATATTCCGGGTGGTAGTAAAGAATCAGTTCATAGTCCGGATTGTCGCCGAGAATACGGCTGATCGTGGCGTCCAGATGCTGACTGATCTCACTCCGTGAGGGCATCACCGGGCAGAAGACATCGTCATATTTTTCATCGTCGTAGGTGTCGATATGGAAGATGACATGGCCGATGTTATCAAATCGGTTCTGCAGCTGGCAGACAACGTTGTCACCAATATAGTGGCCTTCGGCTGCACTCAGGTGCGGAGCAACCTGCAGGTGCATCTCCAGCAAGCTCTGGTTTCCCATCAGGCGGCTCTTGAAGCTGTGGACGTTTACGACGCCGTCAACTGTCAGGACCTGTTCACGCAGCTCGGCAACACGCTCCTCAGGCAGTGCAGTATCCACCAGCTCGGTGACGCTTTTGGCGACCAGGTCCCAGCCGATCTTGCCAACCAGTAGGGCGACCAGTACGGCAGCCAGTGCGTCGAGCCACCAGACGCCGGCCATGGCTCCGGCCACGGCGAGCAGGACTACGATGGAAGAAAGTGCATCGGTGCGGCTGTGCCAGGCGTTGGCGATGATCAGGTCAGACTGCAGTTGCTTGCCGATTTTAAGGGTGTAACGAAAGATCCATTCCTTGCCCAGAATTGATACGGCAGCCGCAATGAGAGCGGGCCAGGTCGGCAATGCAGGATGCTCGGCGGCGAAGAGCAGGCTGACACTGTCATAGGCCATGGCGCCGCCAACCGCGACCAGTACGACACCCAGCGCAACGGTCCCAACGGTTTCGAAGCGACCGTGACCCCAGGGGTGGTTGTCATCTGGAGCACGATGCGACAGGCGAAGTACGGCAACGACCATGAAGTCGGTGAGCAGGTCGGACAGAGAATGAATGCCGTCAGCGATCAGTGCACTGGAGTTGGCAATGACGCCAATGAGGATCTTGAGCACACCCAGAACGGTATCCAAAACGGCGCCGATAATGGTTACGCGTTCGGCTGCCCGGCGGCGTTGATCTAGTTGCTCCTGCATCGGTTTTGCACTCCGGTTAAAACAGCCGGCTATGATACCGTTATATCGGGCCATGCACTAGGAGTGCACGTCCGCATTCACTTTATGGCCACCCAAGTAACTGATTTGTAATGTCAAAAAACAGATGGTCAAAAAACACACAATTTGTGCCCGTGCAAGAAGTGGCGGGTGCTGACGCCCTTTGGTAATGAAATTTTCACAGTGTTATCCACAGTAGATGTGGGTAGGCTGGTGCAGGCCAGTCAGGGCGCGGAATCTGCCAGGGTCTGTCATTGTTCCTTCACACCGGATCACTTAACATGACCGGTCTTTTCGAATTTGCTCAGGATGTCATTCCATGCAGGCTTCGTATCTGTCCCAGTTAATTCTGCCCATGGCGCTGTTCAGTATCATGCTGGGGGTTGGCATGACATTGACCCGATCCGATTTCATGCGTCTATGGCAAGCGCCGGGTGTTGTCCTGCTGGGTGTGGCCGCGCAGCTGCTGTTACTGCCGCTACTGGGGGCTTTGGTGCTCTGGTGGGCCGACTTGCCCCCTCTGTTGGCGGTTGGCTTGATGATCCTTACCTTTGCCCCTGGAGGCGCAACCTCCAACATGCTGACCCTGCTGGCGCGAGGGGATACGGCGCTGTCGATTACCCTGACGGCCGTGACCAGTCTGGTTACCCCCTTTACTCTGCCTCTGTTGACGCTGCTGGCGTTGCACTTTTACGGGCTAACCGGTGAGCTGCCTCAGTTTCCGGTGTTGGGTACCATCATGAAAGTGATGTTGGTCACTTTGCTGCCGGTTGCGCTGGGCATGTTGATGGCCGGTTTCAAACCGGATTGGTGTGCGTGGATGATCAAGCCGGTGAAAATCTGTTCGCTGGTGTTCATGATCGCCATCGTCACCGCGATCGTGCGGGCCAACTGGGCACAACTGCCCGACCTGATCGGGCAGGTTGGCCCTGTGGCGCTGCTGCTGGCGGTCTGTGCCTTGCTGACAGGCTATCTGCTTGCCAGGCTGGCCCGGTTGTCCGAGGAGCGGCGGATCACTTTGGCGATCGAAGTTGGTATTCAGAATGCCGGCACGGCGCTGCTGGTAACCGGCGGGTTGCTGCAGAGTGCTGAAATGTCGGCCAGTGCACTGATCTACGGTGTCGTGATGCAAGTGCCCGCCTTGATGATACTGGGCTGGCGCAACCGTGATCTGGTACTGCAGCCGGTACGTGCCGGTCAGGGGTGATTGCCCGGAGGGACGGTGCCTCGGGTTAGTCGATACCCAGCAGCTTGTGGGTCTGCAGGCTAAGCTTCCACTGGGGGTGGGCCATGCAGTAGTCGATGCAGCGGCGGGTATGACTGTTCTGCAGCGGGCTGTCCAGTGGCTGCAGGTAGAAATGACGGAAGTTCATCTGTGCAAAGCGTTCGGGGTGAGCTGCACTCTGCGGATAGACCAGCTTGAGTTCGTCACCCTCGGTAATAATGACTTCACTGCTGCCCTTGGGGCTGACGCAGACCCAGTCAATCCCCGCCGGTAATGGCTTGGTGCCGTTGGTTTCGATGGCGATCTCGAAACCGCGTGCATGCAGAGCCTCAATCAGCGGAGGGTCAAGCTGGAGGGCGGGTTCTCCACCGGTACAAACCACATAGCGCTGACCTGCACTGTTTTTCGGCCAAAAACTGTCGATACGCTCGGCCAGAGCCTCGGCGTCGCTGAATTTGCCACCATTCTGGCCGTCGGTACCAATGAAGTCGGTATCACAGAAGTCGCAGATAGCGCCTTTACGGTCCTGCTCTCGCCCTGACCAAAGGTTACAGCCGGTGAAGCGGCAGAACACGGAGGCGCGACCACTCTGGGCGCCTTCACCCTGCAAGGTGTAGAAAATCTCTTTAACGCTGTACATGCAAGCTCCTGCTGATTGAGGCGTCAGTGTATCGGCAATTTGATAATGATCAAGCGATGCCGCTTTAAAGCCGGGTAAAAGATTCGGGTAGGGCATCAGGCGGTGTTCTATAATATGCAAATTATCTGATGGAGGAGGTGAATATGGATACTCGATGGATGGCAGCGGCTACGCTCGGGGCGTTTCTGGCCGTGGCGCCGGTGGCTAAGGGAGAAGGGGAGCAGGGGCGGGTGATGATTGCGCCGGGGCTGTATTCCTTTACCGTTGAGCATGAGGGAGAAACCTATGAAATCATGCGTAACCAGGACCCCGAGCACCTTGTTCATCCGTTGTATGCCACGACCAGTCGCGGCATGCCTCAGCCGATGCACCCGTTTGAGCCGTATGATGTGGAAACGCTTGGCGAACGGGAGTTCGTGCAGTACATGATGCAAGCGCAGGAAGATGCATCCGTGATGATTATTGATACCCGCACCATTGGCTGGCATGTGCGGCTGACGATACCGGGGGCTCGCAGTTACCCCTATACGATGATGGATGATGCCGATGATCGTGACTGGGCGCTGGATGACTTTGGGGTTACCAAGGACAGTCAGGGAGAATACGATTTCAGCCAGGCCAAAACCCTCGCGATGTTCTGCAACGGTTACTGGTGCGGTCAGACGCCGGCAATGATTCGCAAGCTGCTGGCGCTGGGGTATCCAGAGGATAAACTCAAGTACTACCGGGGTGGCATGCAGGCGTGGACCAGCATGGGCTTTACCGTGATGGGGGAAGGCGCCGAGTAATCAGCCCGGCGCACTCGCGAGCGGGCGAGACTATTCCTGTGGCTCGCCACCAAAAGCTTCCAGCACTTCCGGCAGCAGACGGGCATACTCAAGCCCCATGCGGGCGAGTTCAGTATCGCGGGCTGCCAGCACATCTTCAGGTGTTTCGGCATCCAGCTGTTCGCGGTATTCATCACTGAGACGTACGCGGTGCAGGCTCAGGTCTTCATGCAGGACGAAACGGATCTGCTGCTGCCATTCCAGTGCCAGACGCTTGACCAGCATGCCAGCTTCAAGATGGGCGCTGATTTCGTCACAGAGCAGATCCTGTCCCTTGGCGCTGATCTTGCTTCCCTCGGTCATGGGGTCGCGCAGTTCACACTCGTCCTCCAGGGCCCAGCCTTGCGGCATGGATTCACCCTGCAGCCAGGAGGTCATCACTTTATCAGCCGAAACCCGGGTCTGGGGCAGTTTAACCACCAGCGAGCCGAGCGCCTCGCGCAGTTGATTGAGCAGGTCTTCGGCACGCTTGTGGCTGGAGGCGTTGACCAGGATCCAGCCCTGTTGTGGCATCAGAATCGCTTCGGTACGGCGGCGGCGAGTAAAGCTGCGCGGCAGCAGATCCAGGACTACTTCGTCCTTGAGCTGGAGCTTTTCCTTGCGATACACCTTGCGCGACTGCTCGGCTTCGATCAAGGCGACTTTCGCATCAAGCTGTTCGCGAACAACGCTTGCCGGCAGAATACGTTCCTCCTGCATCAGGTTGATCAGCAGGAAACCATTGCTGCTGAATACCAGCATCTCTTCCGCTTCGTTGATGGGCTGGCTCCAGCCGCTGCGGCTCAGCTCCTGGCTGCCGCAGGGGGTGAACGGGTGCTCAGCGAGTGCCTGCTCAAGGTGCTCCTGTGTCAGTCCGGCGGGTGGTTCGAAGCGGTAGAAAATGAGGTTGCGAAACCAGAGCATGGTATCTCCCAAAAGGTGTCATTGAACTCAAAGCGGTGGAATTCTATCGCGGCTGCTCGTCGGAATCACTGACTCTGGACGGCTAATGCCTGCTCGATGGCCTGGTCGAGGTAATAGCCGTAAAAATCGACGGAGCTGATGCCGACCAGAGGCTCTGTCAGGGGAGCGCCGTCGAGGCTGAGCATCAGTACGCTGGGGTAGAAATTAATCGCATAACTCTGGGCAAAGGCCCTGGGTGTCATCACCTGGTTATCGCGATTGCGGACATCCTCAAAGCCGGGAACTTTCAGTTCACGAATGACCAGCTCGGGGCGTTGCTGTTGTTGCAGCGGCAACAGGAAGCCATCACGTACCTGGTCACAGTAGCCGCATTCAGGCTGCGAGAAGAGCAGGATCAGCACCTGGGCCTCAGCTTGAGTGTCCCTGAGTACGTCAAAGCCGGTAAAGAAAGTCAGGCCGTCAGACGCTTTCGATGGCAGGCTGAACAGGATGAGTAACAGGGGGGCAAGAAATCTCAAGGGGTAGACTCCAAAAGGGTCACTATCAGGTCAACGACATCGTAGGTGTACAGATCCCGGAAGAAGTGATCGGCACCGTCAAGAACATGTAGCTGTACCTGAGTGTTATCGACGGCCGCCATGGCGGTAATCAGATCCGGAGCGGTCGTATCACTGGATCCTGCGATCACCAGCGTGGGCAGGCGTGTTGTCTTGAGCAGGTTGGGCGTGTGCAGGCGAGAGTCGTCAGCGTAATAACTCAACAGGCTGCTGGGTGAGGCCGCCGTCTGGGTGCAATAGAGCATGTCGACGGGTTGCAGCAGGGACTGTGTGGTCTGCCGTGCCTGCTCAAGAACCCTCTCCAGCGAGTGGCCGTAGCGCGACTTGTAGTGCTCCGCTTCGCGACTGACATTCCAGGTCATGGGGGCCAGCAGCACCTGCGCCCGGACGGCTGTGGGCAGAGCGCGGGCTGAGTCCACGTACCAGGCCGTCTGGTTGCCGCCGCGGGAGTGTCCCAGTAACAGGATCTGATTCTGTCCGTGTTGGTCTAGCCATTCGACCCAGTGGCCGATCTCGTCAATGGCATCCTGGTGGCGGTGAGTGTGTGGTGTACTACAGGGATAGGCGCCTGTCCGATTGTCGATGCCCAGGCTGAGATTGATTGCGAGGCTGTTGAGTCCGGCTTCGACAAGAGCGTCCTGCAGGGCAACAACCAATTCCATGCCGTTGTGGGCAAGGGTGCCATGAGTGATCAGCACGGTGGTATCGGGAGTCCCCTCGCCCTGCTTGAACTCGGCATTCAGGGTTATGCCGTTCAATTGCGAGGTAACGGTAGCACCCTGAGCGAAGGCGGGCAGTACAAGCAGGAGCAGGCAGGTCAGCAGCGAGCGCAACATGTTCAATAGCCTTTTAATTATATTTTTATGAATATAGGTAATTAAAGAGCATTGGCAAGTTGCGCATCGCCTCAAAGGCCTTCGAAGGCGAGCAGGGAATAGACCGGGATGCCCAGTTCCTGGATACGGGTTGAACCCTGAAGATCGGGCAGATCGATCAGCAGCAGCTGCTTCAACGACTTCAGCGCCAAGCTTCTTCACCAGGGTGCAGGCCGCGAGCAGAGTGCCGCCGGTGGCGATCAGATCATCAAACAGCAGCACGCGGTCGCCGCTGGTAACGGCATCGGTCTGCATTTCTACTGCAGAAGTGCCATATTCCAGGGTGTATTCCTGATGGATGGTTTCGCCGGGCAGTTTGCCTTTCTTGCGGACCAGCACCAGCGGCAGGTTGAGCTGGTAGGCCATGATGGCGCCGAACAGGAAGCCACGGGCATCGATGCAGGCGATATGAGTGATGTCCGAGTCAATATAGCGCTGAATAAACGCATCCGACACCATGCGCATCGCCTTAGGATCCTTGAAGATCGGTGTAACATCGCGGAACACGACCCCGGGTTCCGGCCAGTCCTGCAGCGAACGGATGACGGATTTGACATAGAACTCATCGTAGGACATGCGGTAACTCCCAGTTGGCACTCAATTGATATAACTCAATGCCGCAGTGACGGAATAAAGGTGTAATGCAGGGGTTGGGTTACACATTGAGATGGCTACTTCATTGTGCAACTTGGGACGTAGCTTCATTGAAGCTACGTCTTTTTTTATTCTACAGGGGGCCATAGGTGATCAAGAAGAGGTGCCCTCAACGCTCAGGACGTTTTATGTTCCTGCTGCGTAGCGCATTCGTCGTTGCGTGATTCGCCGGAGAGGCGATACATCTCATCCAGGTTGGTCAGCTCTACTTCCTTGCCATCAACGCGCATCAACTCCATCTTCTGGAATCGTGTGAAAATTCGGCTGACGGTTTCCACGGCCAGACCAAGATAGTTGCCAATCTCGTTGCGAGACATGGACAGGCGGAAGTTTGACGCTGAGTAGCCACGTGTCTTGAAGCGCTGAGACAGTTTCAACAGGAAGGTGGCGACGCGCTGTTCGGCATTTTTCTTCGACAGCAGCAACATCATCTGCTGGTCGTCACGCAGTTCCTTGCTCATGCTGCGCAGCATCTGGCGACGCAGTTCAGGCATCTGGCCTGACAGTTCATCCAGGCGCTCAAAAGGAATCTCGCATACCGTTGTGGTTTCGAGGACCTTGGCGGACATCGGGTAGTTTTCAGCATCAAAGCCGCTAAGCCCAACCAGTTCGCCTGGGAAGTAGAAACCGGTGATCTGTTCCTCGCCTTCATTGGTCAGCGTGTAGCTCTTGATGGTGCCGGCACGGATGGCATAGACGGAGCTGAACGGTTCACCCTGGTGGAACAGGTGCTCACCCTTCTTCAGAGGTCGACTTTTTTCGATAATGTCATCCAGACGATCAATGTCTGTCAGGTCAAGTGAGACCGGCAGGCAAAGCGTGCTCAGGCTGCAGGTTTTACAATGCACCTGAGACAGGCTGTGAAGCTTTCCTTGATTTTTGCAGTCGGCCATGAGGGCATCCTTTGTTGGTTAGTCACACGATGGCTATCGGCGCATTATGTAACATTTACCCCCGAGGGTGAAGCGAAAGGCCCGGGAACCGGGCCTCGACTTTAGATGATGCGTGAAAAGTTCTGAGAGTGTTGCTTTTTGGGTATATAAGAATCAAACGCCATGCAGATACGGCGGATCAAAAGCCGGCCTGCCGGGGTGACTCGAATTGACTCTGGCTGCAGTTCAATCAGGCCATCGGCATCAAATTGACGCAGTTCGTCCTGCTCCTCGGCAAAGTACTGGTCAAAGTCGATGGCAAAACGCTCAGCAATGCTTCGCTTGTCCAGTTCGAACTGGCAGATAAGCGCGGTGATCACTGCGCGGCGGATATGGTCGTCAGTATTAAGCTGAACGCCGCGCTTCACGGCATGCTGCTGCTGGGTCACGGCCTGGCTGTAGGCCGCGATATCATGCTCGTTCTGGTAGTAGACGTTGCCG
Organism: Marinobacterium maritimum; assembly: GCF_039523155.1. Taxonomy (NCBI): domain Bacteria; kingdom Pseudomonadati; phylum Pseudomonadota; class Gammaproteobacteria; order Oceanospirillales; family Oceanospirillaceae; genus Marinobacterium; species Marinobacterium maritimum. Next base: position 705,574 of record NZ_BAAAET010000001.1, read on the forward strand.
ATCTGGCTGATTGCCGACACGCCCATGGCAACCAGGTCGCAATCGGAGTGGGTGGTGTAGCCCTGGAAGTTGCGGTGCAGCTTGCCTTCCGCCTGGGCGATAGCCAGCTCGTCGTCCGGTTTGGCGAAGTGGTCCATGCCGATATAGACGTAACCGGCATCCAGCAGTCGATTGATGCTGTTCTGCAGGATGGCAAGTTTTTCTTCCGCGGAGGGCAGGTCTTCAGCACGGATGTGTTTCTGTGAGCGGAAGCGGTCCGGCAGGTGGGCATAGTTGAACACTGACAGTCGGTCAGGGCTCATGGCGATCACTGTCTCGAGGGTGTCGGCAAAGCTCTGTTCGTTCTGGTGTGGCAGACCGTAGATCAGGTCCATGTTGATCGACTTGAAGCCCAGCGCGCGTGAGCGCTCCAGTACCGCAAGGGTCTGTTCGGTCGGCTGTACCCGGTTGACGGCTTCCTGAACCACAGGATTGACGTCCTGAACGCCCAGACTGATACGATTGAAGCCGATGTCGCGTAGCACGCCCAGGGTGTCATGGCCGGCTTCGCGCGGGTCAATTTCGATCGAATAGTCGCCCAGGTCATCATCACGCAGATTGAAGTTTCTACGCAGTGCCTGCATCAGCTCACGCATCTGGTCGTCACTGATGAAGGTGGGGGTGCCGCCGCCCCAGTGCAGCTGGTTGACGACGCGGTCTGCACGATACCACTGCGACAGCTGCTCCATCTCCTGGTACAGGGTATCCAGATAGGGCTGGGCTTTCTTGCGGTTACGGGTTATCACCTTGTTACAGGCACAGTAATAGCAAACATGTGCGCAGAAAGGGATGTGCACGTACAGTGATAAGGGGGCATTTGTATCGGCAGTCTCTCGACCGGATGCAATCAGCTGTTCGGCGGTCAGGCCGGAGTCAAACTGGATGGCGGTCGGATAGGAGGTATAGCGAGGCCCGGAAAGATCATAACGGCGAATAAGATCAAGATCCCAGCTGACATTGCTCTGTTGGGGCACGACTACACCTCTCGGATAACAATCAAAAAGGCATTATAGGCGTTGCGCTCTCATTGCGGGTTGATGAGCATCAAGCGTGAGGCAGCCACAGCTGCCAGGGTACCGTCGCGAGACCAAACAGGATCACCAGCAGGCCTGCCCCTCGGCGTACCCCTTGCTGCTGCAGCAGTTGGCGAAACTGCCGGGCCAGCAGGGCCGTAGTCATCATGGCCGGCAGCGTGCCGAGCCCGAAGACCATCATCAGGACGGCGCTGTTGACCGGTTCGGCGCTGACACTGCCGGCCCAAAGCAGGGTGGTGTAGACAAGGCCGCATGGCAGCCAGCCCCAGAGGCCACCCAGTGCCAGTGACTTGGGCAGTGTGTTTGCAGGGAGGAGCGCGCGGCTAAGTGGCTGGATGCGGCGCCAGCCGAAACCACCCAGACGCTCCAGGTAGGCGGCTCCCTGCCACCAGCCGGCGATATACAGCCCGGTAACGACCATGATCAGTGCGGCCAGGGTGCGCAGCCAGCGGGTCAGTTCAGGGTTGTTGCTCAAGGCGTGGCCAAGCAGTCCCATCAACAGGCCTGCGACCCCGTAACTCAGGATGCGTCCGGCATTGAAGCTTAGCAGCAGTGCCAGTCCGCCGGGTTCTGAGGGACCGCGGCTCATGGCAACGCCACCGGCAATACCGCCGCACATGCCAACACAGTGAGTGCTGCCGGCCAGTCCGAACAGCAGGGCAGACAGAATCAGGCTCGGCTCCATCAGTGTCATGGGTCCTTGCGATTATCCTTATCGGGGCGGGCATCGTCGGGAATCAGATCATCATCGTCCTCGAACAGAATGCGGTGGGCGGGCGATTCGAGATCGTCGAACTGGCCCTGCTTCACACTCCAGAAAAATGCCCAGATGGCAACGCTGACCAGAATGATGGCGATCGGAATCAGCAGATAGATGATTTCCATAAATTACTCCGAAGACTTGCGACGCAGTCGAGGCAAGCGTGACAGCCGCATGGCGTTGCCCACTACAATCAGTGAGCTGGCGGACATGCCAACGGCGGCCATGTAGGGGGCAATAAAGCCCATGGCGGCCAGAGGCAGAGCGACGAGGTTGTACATTAGCGCCCAGGCCAGGTTTTCGCGGATGACCGTGCGTGTTTTGCGGGCGACAAGCAGAGCCAGTGCAAGGCGTTCAAGCTCGCTGGAAATCAGCACGGCATCGGCGCTGGTCTTGGCCAGGTCGGTGGCGGAGCCCATGGCGATTGATGTGCGGGCACCAGCCAGTACCGGGATGTCATTGATACCGTCACCTACCATGACCACGCTGGCGCCAGAGGCTTGCAGCTGATTGATGTAGGCCAGCTTTTGGTCCGGCGAAACGCCCTGCTTGATGGTATCGATACCCAGCTCATCAGCCACACGTTTGGCTGCCGATGAGTCGTCGCCGGTCAGCATACCGACCTCGAGGCCGAGTCGTTTCAGTGCTGACAGGGTGAAGGCCGCATCCTTGCGGGTCTGGTCGTCGAGCGCGAACCAGGCAAGCGGCCCCTGGTGATCAGCCAGCAGCAGCCATTGCCGCTGCCTGTCAGGTTGAGCAGGCGTGCTGCCCTGATAGAGTTCAGCGGCATAAGCGGGCTTGCCGATGCGGTATTGTATGCCCTCGACCTCGCCTTCGACGCCGGCATTAACCTGTACGCGGGTGCTTGAGGCGGGAAGCTTGAAGAAAGGTTGGAACGCGCGTGCAATCGGGTGCTCTGACGCCTGCTCCAGAGCCGCAGCAATGGAGTAGGGGTTCAGGCTGCCCAGTTCTCGTGCCGGCTGCATCTGCTGGATGCTGAGGTTACCCTCGGTCAGGGTGCCCGTCTTGTCAAAAATGACATGGGTGGCGCTGGCGAGCCCCTCAAGGACGTGCCCCCGTGTGATCAGCAGGCCCTGCTGGCGAAGGGTGCCGGTGGCTGCGGTCAGGGCGGTCGGTGTGGCCAGGCCCAGTGCGCAGGGGCAGGTGACAACCAGTACAGAAAGGGTAATCCAGAAGGCATCTTCTGGAGAGATAAAGGACCAGACCGTGGCAACGGTGGCTGAGGTGATCAGCACGGCGAGTACGAAATAGCGCGCAACACGGTCCGCCACTCGGGCCGTCATCGGCTTTTCCGCATGAGCACGGTCGAGCAAGCCAACAATGGCGGACAGGCGAGTATTGGCGCCTACTTCCGTAATGCGCACCTTGAGTGGATGTTCCACGTTAATGGTGCCACCCACGACCGGGTCGTCAGTCGTTTTGCTGATCGGCAGATACTCGCCGGTCAGGGCTGATTCATCCACAGCACTGCTGCCTTCAACGATAATACCGTCGGCCGGCAGAGTGTGGCCCGGACGTACCAGCACCAGGTCGCCGGGCTTGAGTTCAGAGGCCGGCACCATCTTTTCAAGTCCATCCTGCAGCAAGGTAGCGCTGGCGGGCAGCAAATCCATCAGGGCGTTGCCGGCCTTGCCGGTACGGTGTCTTGCCTGCATTTCGATATAACGACCGATCAGCAGGAAGAAGGTGAACATGGTGACCGAGTCGAAATAGACCTCACCGGTATTCATGACCGTCGCCCAGACACTGGCGAGGTATGCGCCACCAATGGCGATGGAAACCGGTACGTCCATGCTCAGGTGGCGGGTACGGAGGTCTCGCAGCGCGGTAAGGAAAAAGGGGCGTGCTGAATACAGCACTACCGGGGTGGCAAGCACCAGACTGCTCCATCGGATGAACTCGACGAAGCGGGCTTCCATATCCTGGAGTGCGCCGGCATAGAGCGCTATAGCCATCATCATGACTTGCATCATGCCAACGCCTGCAACCCCGAGTCGGCGAATGGCGCGCTTGTTTTCCTGCTCCAGCAGCTGCTCTTCACGGTTGGGGTGGAACGGATGGGCCTTGTAGCCGATGCGCAGCACTTCACCGAACAGGGTGCTGAGGCGGGTCTGGCTGGGGTCCCAAACCAGTCGGGCACGATGGTTGCTCATGTTGACACTGAACTGTTCAACGCCGGGCTGCTGGCCCAGGTGGTGTTCAAGCAGCCATACGCAGGCGGCGCAGGTGATGCCTTCAATGACCAGAGTCGCTTCGGCCTGCTCGGGACTGATATGGCGCACGAATTCAGCCTGAATCGAGGCGGAATCATAGAGCGCCAGTTCATCGGCCAGATGTGATTCGGCGGCAAGGCGGGTGTCGCCAGAGGTCGAAGCGGTATCGCGGTGGCGGTAGAAGCCGTCAAGGCCACCATCGACGATGGTCTGTGCCACGGCCTGACAGCCGGGGCAGCACATGGATTTGGCTTCACCATCGATGATAGTGGTGTAATCAGTGCCCGGCGGCACTGGCAGGCCGCAATGGAAGCACGGTGCCAGTGCCTGAGTCCGCTGAACGGTCATGTCTGTACTCACTGCGGGGTCAGGGAGTAGCGAAGCTGCTCATTGAACGGGGGCAGGATTTCCTGACGCAGCTGCCAGCTGCCATTGTCGGCTGTCAAGGACAGGTAGCGCTTGCCGCTGATATGCCCCTCAAGGCTACCGGCGTAGAGCCCTTTACCATCGACGCCGCGGAGAATCAGCAGCTGATCATATTTCTGGTGTGTCGGGTGGATGATGTTCAGGTGGAGTGTATCGGGGTAGGACTCCAGGTTGCCGGAGAGTCGAAGGTTGATATCACCGGTCACGGTATCCAGGCGCAGGTCCGCGTCAAGGCTCAGCGTACGTGCAGTATCAGCTTTGGATGTGTCAATGTTCATCCCGCGGGCGACCTTGTAGTAGTCCTCCTTGACCACGCCATCGCTGGTGGTGACCGCGATGTACATGAAGAAGCTGGAATAGATAAAAACGGCAATCAGTGGAGCCAGAATGAACCAGAGCCAGGGTTGTTTGAACCAGGGAGCAGGGGGATTGACGTGCGTGTTCATGACACTCCTTGCATATAAAGACGGCCGGGATGAACCGGCCGTCATTCTAACCTAAATTAAAGTTCACGGGGACTATCGTTGAGGTATAGGACCAAGGAATCGGCTTTCAGTTTCAATACTGAAGCTGGAATCACCCAGGGCCTCAACCTTGAATACGATGGTCGAGTTGTTGGACTTCAACTGGTCCGGGTCGATCTGCAGGCGTACCGGGTAGGTCAGCAGCTCGCCAGCAGCAATGGTGATGTTCGGCTCTGTCACCATCTCCAGGCCGTCAAGACCCGAAATCGAGATGGTGTAGCGGTGGTCCACCTGTTCCTTGTTGGCGATCTTGAGCGTGTAGATGTTTTCGATCTGACCGGACGGCGTATTGTTATACAGCTGACCTCGGTCACGTATGACATCTACTTCCAGGGGGACACGATCAGCGATCGCCCAGGCAAAAGCACCGAACATGACCATCAGGGCAACAAAGTAGCCAATCAGGCGTGGGCGCAGCAGTTTCGTTTTGTTGCCGTTCAGTGCGTGCTCCGTGGTGTAGCGCACCAGGCCGCGCGCATAACCCATGCGATCCATCATGTCGTCACAGGCATCCACACAGGCGCCACAGGCAACACATTCATACTGCAGACCATCGCGGATATCGATGCCAACAGGACAGACGTGGACACAGGCGTGACAGTCGATGCAATCACCCAGGCCGGCCTGTTCCTTGTCGGCATTCTTCTTGCGACTGCCGCGAGGTTCACCACGAGCTTCGTCGTAGGAGATGATCAGCGTGTCCTGGTCAAACATCACGCTCTGGAAGCGGGCGTAGGGGCACATGTAGATGCAGACCTGCTCGCGCAGCCAGCCGGCGTTGCCATAGGTGGCGACGGTGAAAAAGGCCAGCCACCAGGTCTCCCAGGGGCCAAGATCCCACGCCAGTATGTTGGGAATCAGCTCGCGAATAGGGGAGAAATAGCCGACAAAGGCAACGGCTGACGCAATGGCGATCAGAATCCAGATCAGGTGTTTGGCCGTCTTGCGAACTGCCTTTTCCTTGCTCATGCCTTGCTTGTCGAGGCGCATGCGCTTGTTACGGTCGCCTTCAGCGACGCGCTCCGCCCACATGAACAACCAGGTCCAGACGAACTGAGGGCAGGAATAACCACACCAGAGGCGCCCGGCAAAGACGGTGACGAAGAAGAGGGTGAATGCGAGAATGATAAGCAGCCATGACAGCAGCATGAAGTCCTGAGGCCAAAAGGTCAGGCCGAAGATATGAAATTGACGGTTGGGCAGGTCAAACAGGACCGCCTGACGGCCGTCATACTGAATCCAGGAAACGCCGTAGAACATCGCCAGCATAAGGAAGCCGGAGATGATGCGGAGGTTCTTGAATATGCCCTTGTAGAACTTGACGTAGATATGCTCGCGCTTGGCATAGAGGTTGTAAGACTCAACCTGGTCTTTGCCTTCCTTGCGAGGTGTTACGTCTTTTACCGGTATCTGATTCATGCCAGTACCTACTGCTGATTACGTCGACAGGTCTATTCCCAATCTATTAGGAATGCCGAATATTATACTAGTTCGACAATAAAAAAGGCGACATGACTTGCGTCATGCCGCCTTTTCTTCAGCTTAATGTCATTACTTGTTGGACAAGCTGTAAACGTAAGCTGCGATGAGCTGGATCTTGTCTTCAGACAGCAGATTTTTCTGAGCCGGCATCACGCCTGCACGGCCTGCACGGATAGTATGCGCAACCTGCTTGAAGGAACCACCGTACAGCCAGACGTCGTCAGTCAGGTTCGGGGCGCCCAGTGCATGCATGCCTTTGGCGTCAGCGCCGTGGCAGGCAGTACACAGTGCCTGGAACTGCTTCTCGCCGTTGGCAACGTCAGTGCCTGCTACCGCTTCCTGGCCGCTCAGGGTGCGGACATAGCTGGCGACGTCACGAACACCGTCTTCGCCCAGTACATCACCCCATGCCGGCATGCCGCCGTTACGACCGTTAGTGATGGTCTGCTTGATGGTGGCAGGCTCGCCACCGTACAGCCAGTCATTATCGGTCAGGTTCGGGAAGCCGATGGCGCCAGTACCTGCAGATCCGTGGCAGACTGAGCAGTTATTGGCAAACATGCGCTGACCCATTTTCAGGCCGGCTTCGTTTTCCGGCTTCTGCAGGTCCTCAATGGAGAGGGCTGCATACTTGGCGAATACGGGGCGGTATACCTCTTCTGCATGCTGCATTTCGGCTTCCCACTGGTTCGCGGAAGTCCAGCCCAGCATGCCCTTGAAGTTACCCAGACCCGGGTAAAGCATCAGGTAGCCCAGGCCGAAGATCACGGTAGCTACGAACAGGTAGAACCACCACTGCGGCAGCGGGTTATCGAACTCTTCAATACCGTCAAAGGCGTGACCAACGGTCTGGTCGGTCGTTTCCTTGAACTTTTCACTCTTGCGCGTCGCGAAGAGTAGCCATGCGCAGCCGAAGATGACTGCCAGGGTAATTACGGTTACCCATGCGCTCCAGAAAGCACTCATTTGTTGTCTCTCCTGTTATGGGTCCCTTCCTGACCCTGTTGCTGTTCATCATCCGACTTCTCTTCATCAGCGAAGGGGAGGTTGGATGCCTCATCGAAGCCCTTCTTGTTGCCGGGCAGCAAAACCCAGGCGAAGAGACCGATGAAGGTGAGCAGCATCAAAACCGGCAGGTAGGGACCATAAACCTCGTAACTCACGAAAATTACCGCTGGTTGGTATAAACAGAGTGGGTTTTGCCCAGTGACTGCAGGTAGGCTACCAGAGCGTCAATCTCCGGTTTGCCCTGAACCTGCTCACGAGCAGAACTGATCTGTTCATCGCTGTACGGTACGCCCAGGTTACGCAGCGCTTCCATTTTGGCCACGGTGTCCTTGCCACTCAGCTTGTTCTCGAACAGCCAAGGGTAGGACGGCATCTTGGACTCGGGTACTACGTCACGCGGGTTGTACAGGTGAGCTTTCTGCCAGTCGTCGGAGTAACGGCCGCCAACACGGGCCAGGTCTGGACCGGTACGCTTGGAACCCCACAGGAACGGGTGCTCCCAAACGAATTCGTTGGCGGTTGAGTAATGGCCGTAGCGCTCAGTTTCCGCACGGAACGGACGGATCATCTGAGTGTGGCAGACGTGACAGCCTTCACGGATGTAGATGTCACGGCCTTCCAGCTCCAGCGCATTGTAGGTGCGCAGGCCTTCAATCGGCTTGGTCGTAGCGCTCTGGAAGAACAGCGGTACGATTTCCGCCAGACCACCACCACTGATCGTGATGATGATCAGCAGGATCATGAGGCCGATATTCTTTTCAATCGTTTCGTGTTTGATCATTGCTATCTGCTCCTCGTCTCAATCAGGCCGTCTGGGCAGAGGGTTCAGCAGCCTTTACGGTGCTGCCGCTGCGTACGGTCTGCCAAGTGTTGAAGGCCATCAGCAGCATGCCAGTCAGGAAGAACATGCCGCCGATCCAGCGAACCAGGTAGCCCGGGTGGCTGGCTTCAAGCGCTTCGACGAAGCTGTAGGTCAGAGTGCCGTCTTCGTTAACTGCACGCCACATCAGACCCTGCAGGATGCCGTTGACCCACATGGAGCAGATGTACAGTACGGTACCGATGGTTGCGAGCCAGAAGTGTGTGTTGATCAGGCCAACAGAGTACATCTGAGCCTTGCCAAACAGTTTCGGGATCATGTGGTAAACCGCACCGATGGAAATCATCGCGACCCAGCCCAGAGCGCCGGCGTGTACGTGGCCAACAGTCCAGTCAGTGTTGTGAGACAGGGCGTTTACGGTCTTGATGGACATCATTGGGCCTTCGAAAGTGGACATGCCGTAGAACGACAGGGATACCACCAGGAAGCGCAGGATGGGGTCGGTACGCAGTTTGTGCCAGGCGCCAGACAGGGTCATCATGCCGTTGATCATGCCACCCCAGGACGGAGCCAGCAGGATCAGGGACATTACCATGCCGACTGACTGGGTCCAGTCAGGCAGTGCAGAGTAGTGCAGGTGGTGACCACCAGCCCAGATGTAGGTCGCGATCAGTGCCCAGAAGTGCACGATGGACAGACGGTAAGAGTAGATCGGACGCTCGGCCTGCTTGGGTACGAAGTAGTACATCATGCCCAGGAAGCCGGCAGTCAGGAAGAAACCTACCGCGTTGTGGCCGTACCACCACTGAACCATGGCGTCCACTGTACCCGGGTAAACGGAGTAGGACTTGGTCAGTGTTACAGGGATGGCCAGGCTGTTGACGATGTGCAGTACCGCAACAGTGATGATGAAAGCCATGTAGAACCAGTTACCCACGTAAATATGGGAGGTCTTGCGGTTCTTGACAGTACCGAGGAATACGATTGCATAGCTGACCCAGACAACGGCGATCAGGATGTCGATCGGCCATTCCAGTTCCGCATATTCCTTTGCACTGGTCAGACCCATCGGCAGGGTGATTGCTGCTGCCAGGATAACTGCTTGCCAACCCCAGAATGTGAACGATGCCAGGGCATCAGAGAACAGTCGGGTCTGGCAGGTACGCTGTACCACATAGTACGAGGTTGCGAACAGTGCGCAGCCACCAAACGCGAAGATTACCGCGTTGGTGTGTAACGGACGGATACGTCCGTAGGTCAACCAGGGAATGTCAAAGTTCAGTGCAGGCCACACCAGCTGGGCGGCGATCAGGACGCCGACGCCCATACCGACGATGCCCCAGACCACCGTCATGATGGCGAACTGGCGCACGACTTTGTAGTTGTAAGTCGGGTGTTCAGTTGCAGTGCTCATGTCAGGCTCTCATCAACAAGCTAATAGTAGTAAGAAGAGTTCCACCGGCAATTATCTGGGAATACCCACGGCATTTCAATGTGATGGAACCTTTAACTGTGGTTTATTGTCGCAGGACAGTTTTTAAATACTTATCTGGTGCACTAGCTGGGCCCCAAGTCGGATAATCCAATAAATTCAGGGGGATAGCATGGGGGCTTGGTTGGTGTGGTGATGCTTTTCTTCGACAATGTGGTCATTCGTTAGGCTTTTCTCGGTGTTTTACCGGCTGATTTATGGTTTTGCTTGATATGGATCAAACCGTATTTTGGCTGCATTTTTGGCATTTATTACGCTTAAGTACGGTTGTTATTAGACCAATGGATTACTATAGTGCGCGCTCATTCGAGGAGGGCTCATGACTGAAGTAAACACATTGTTGCTGTATTGCCGTTCTGGCTTCGAAAAAGAGTGTGCTGCCGAGATCACCACTCGCTGTGCCGAAGTCGGTGTGTACGGTTATCCGCAGTTCGATCCCGAGCAGGGGTATGTGCTTTTTCACTGTCATGAGCCGGATGGTGCGTTGACTGCAATGCGCAAGCTTCGGTTCCGAGCGTTGATATTTGCCCGTCAGTGGGTCGCCTGTATGCCGCGGCTGGATAACCTGCCATCATCCGACCGCATCACTCCGATTCGTGAGCAGGTGGCCCTGTTACCCAAAACCAGTGAGTTGATGGTCGAGGTCGCCGATACGACTGATGGGCGCGAGCTACACGGCTTCGCGCGCAAATTCGGTTCTGCACTGGCGCAGGCATTGCGGCGTGATAACCTGATGCTGCCACGCAAGCAGCGTGCGGACTGGCGGTTGCACGTATTCGTGGTGGATGGGCGGACGCTTTGGGTGGGGGTTGCCCCTATTGGCAATAGTTCTGCCTGGTCTATGGGGGTGTTGCGGCTAAAGTTCCCGCATCAGGCGCCGAGTCGCTCCACACTTAAGCTGGAAGAGGCCTGGCACTACTTTATTCCGGCGCGTCGCAAGGAACAGTTACTTCGCGGCGGAATGACGGCCGTGGATCTGGGGGCCGCCCCGGGTGGCTGGACCTGGCAGCTGGTTAATCAGCATATGTTCGTGACCGCGGTAGACAATGGGCCGATGAATGATGATCTGATGGAGTCAGGGCAGGTTGAACATCGTCGTGAAGATGCCTTTACCTTTGTACCCTCGAAACCGGTTGACTGGATGGTTTGTGACGTGGTCGACAAACCTGCTCGCGTAACGGGGTTAATGCTGACCTGGGCACTTAATGGCTGGTGCCGCAATGCCATTTTCAACCTGAAGTTGCCAATGAAGCAGCGCTTCGATGAAGTGGAGCGTTGTTTGGGGCATCTTCGCGACGAGTTGGCTGCAGCCGGGATCGATTACCGGCTGCAGGCACGTCATCTGTATCACGACCGTGAAGAAATTACCTGCTGGTTGTCATTGACGCCGGAAGGCTGAATCAGTGCTCGAAGACGGTGATTTTTTCTTCGGTTTCCAGCATCGGAGTGAGCTGATCCATCATTTCGCGGCGCTCTTGCGAGGCATGCCAACGCAGCCAGTCGTTCTCGGATCGGTAGGTGGCAAGTATGACCCGGTGGTTGGGATCGGCCGTGTTATGTAGCGCTTCACCGGAGATGAAGCCGGGAAAATGCATGGCTTTTTGCAGGGTTTCACGGGAGGCGCGCTCGTAATGCTCGCTCAGCTCGTCGGCGACATGGCGCTCAATCAGTACACGAATCATCAGCTTACTCCTTGAGAGATGGTCCCTATATCAGGATAATTGCTTCCTGTAAGGTCGCAAGCCCGTATCGTTGATACAGGTGAAATTGTTTCCAGCCATTTGGTGTTGTCGGGGGAGTCGTTAGCCCGCATGAATAAATCCGGTGTTGATCACACGCTCGATGCGAGCGGACTGCTGTGTCCTGAGCCGGTTATGCTGCTGCATAACAAGGTGCGAGAGATGTCGGTCGGTGAAGTGTTGCAGGTGATTGCAACGGATCCTTCGACGCAGCGTGATATTCCCAAGTTCTGTACCTTCCTGGGCCATGAGCTGGTCCAGCAGGCAGTGCTGGAAGACGAAACCTTCGAGTATCTAATTCGTAAAGGGGCTGGCTGAGTGTCAGATCTGATCAATCTGCAGCAGGAAGTTGAATCCTTGTTGCAGGAGTGTGAACACAGGTTGTCCGCCGTTGAGAAGCGTCAGCGGGCAGCAATCGGTACAACAGAGAGTCAAACCGTGAATCAAACAGCCAATAGCAAGACCCGCTCCAAGAATCGCGCCGCCAACCAGGCCGCTCTGGAGCAGCTGATCGAGGCTTATCCGCAGACCTTCAGTCGTGACAATGTACGCCCGCTCAAGATTGGCATTCAGGAAGATCTGATTGCTGATGAAAAACTGGCGCGTAACAGGATCAAGCGTGCACTTGCGACTTATGTTCGCTCACTGGCGTATCTCCGCTCTGTACAGGAAGGGGCTGAGCGTATCGATCTTAAGGGTGAAGCCGTCGGAACGGTGACTGCAGGCGAAGCTGAGCATGCTCAGGGCCGAATCAAGGAAATTCAGGCGCAGCGCCGTGAGCGCCAGAAAGAGCAGCGCGATCAGGAGCAGCAGCAGCGCAAGCGCCAGAAGGAAGAGCGCCTCAATCGCAAGCTGGAAGCACTGGTTAACCTCAAGGGACGTTGATCCGTTGAAAACCCCGTCGGGTGCCTCCATCTACTTCGGTAGTGCAATTCTGGAGGCTCCCGATGAACGATTCCCTGCATATATCCTGTCCCGCCTGTCTGGCAACCAATCGAATCCCTCAGGCGCGTCTTGAGCACTCACCCCAGTGTGGGCGTTGCAAGGCTCCCTTGTTCAGCGCTCAGCCGTTTGAAGCCGATGCTGAGTCATTCGATCGTATTCTGGCCAATACCGATATTCCGGTGCTGGTGGATTTTTGGGCTGAGTGGTGTGGTCCCTGCAAAATGATGGCACCAATCTTCACCCAGGCTGCTGCTGCGCTGGAACCGGAGTGCCGGCTGGTCAAGGTTAACACTGAGCAGGCGCAGTCGATCGCTGAGCGCTATCAGATTCGTAGCATCCCGACCCTGATGCTGTTGCATCAGGGGCAGGAAATTGCCCGCCAGGCGGGCGCCATGGATTTGAGTAGTCTGCAGCGCTGGGTCAGGCAGTACCTGTGAGGAAGCGTATCAGCTAAGCGTAGACGGCATGCCGTGCAGGTAGCCCTGGGTGCCGTCGATCTTCATTTTTTCCAGCTCCAGTCGCTGAGTTTCCCGCTCCACGTGCTCGGCGTAGGCCTTGATCTCGAGGCTATGCGCGACGCTGATCAGGCTGCTGACGAAGAAGCGGTCTTCATCGCTGTGATCGATCTGTCGTACCAGTGAGCCATCAATCTTCAGGTAGTCCGGGCGCAGGGCATACAGATAACTGAATCCATTCGGATGTGTGCCGAAATTGTCGACGCCAAAGCGGATATTCAGCTCTCCCAGCGCCTGGCGCAGCGTTTTGATGCGTTCCATATGGGTCAGGATGGCGGTTTCATTAATTTCGATGCTCAGACGATCGGTAACACCGCTGTGCTCTAGTGTGTGCAGCAGCCAGTCAATGAATGTTTGCTCGGCAAGTGCCTGGTTGGCGAGGTTAAGGCTCAGTGTCGGACTATCCGGGTTTTGTTGCAGGAACTGCAGGGCATGTTTGACGATCGCACGATCTATTTTTTCAAGCAGGTTCAGATCGCGGGCCACGCCAAAGAAGTCACCGGCCTGGCAAGGGGTATTGTCCTGATCCAGAATGCGGGCAAAGACCTCGGCGTGAATGCATCGATCTTCGCTATCGAGCAATGCTTGTTGCTGCAGAAAGATCTGCTCGTTGTGAATCGCTGAAGCCACATGGCGCTGCCACTGCTCGGACCAGCCTTGCTGATGCTGGTGGGCATGGTAGAGCACGATGCTGCTGTCACTGCCCTGTTCAGCTTCCTGCTGTGCAAGGCGAGCCTGTGTCAGTAGCTGTTCGGCTGTGGTGTTGCTGTCACAGGATGCGATACCGATACTGATGATATTGGCCTCGGTATCGGCTCCCTGCTGCTGTAACTGGTTCTGTGTCTTGCGGAGCAAGGGGTCCAGAAGCAGCTGCCAGTCGTCGAAGCTGCGTCGTTGCGCCAGTAGAGCCAGATCAGCACCGCCGATACGGCCGACGACATGAGTGCCCAGGCTCTGAGCCAGTGCCTGAACGCCCTGGGCGTAGTTGCGGATCAAGTGGTTGGTGGCATCTTCACCCAATGTGTGGTTCAGGCTCTGAAGATCGTTCAGGTGGAAAATGATCAGGGACGCGGGGCCAAAGTCCTGACGGTACTCGAGGTGCTCGGTCAGCTGCGTCAGTGTGGCTCGACGGTTGTTAAGTCCGGTGAGACTGTCGCGATAGGCGGTGCTGCGCAGTGATTCGATGTTGCGATTCTGTTCGTCGAACATCAGTTGTACCTGACGCACCATCAGGTTCATGGCTGAGACGACCTGGCGCAGTTCACGGGTGCGGGGCAGAGTCGGTTGCTCAATATACTCACGGCGAGCCAGCGCCATTGCCTGGTGTTCGACCCCTTGCAGTGGGCGCAAGAGATGCCGCATCAGCCATGACAGTATCAGGGCGGACAGTACTGACAGGCTGACAAACATGATCAGGGCATTGCGTACCCCTTGCCAGAGCTTTTCGTAAGCGTAACCGGCCCGGCTGCGTACATGGATGCTGCCGACCTGCTGCCATTGGTAGGCGATCTTGCGCACTTTTTCCGGAGGGGTGATCGGCATCAGGTGGATGAACCAGTTGGGGGCGTTGATGCTGCTGGCCGGGTCATAAACCTTGTTGTACAGGATGTTGTTGTCGCTGTCGGTGACGTTGATCTCCTGATAGAAGCCGCTGTCGAAAATTGCATTAACCGCCGTGGCGATGGTGGCTTGATCGTGCTCTTGCATGTAGGGAGCGAGGTATAGCCCCAGGTGGGTCGCACTGTCTTCAGCATGTGATTCGAGCTGGGTGAGCAGGGTTTCCCGGGAGCTGTCGGAAAGAATGTACAGTGTGCTGAGGACCAGCCCAAGCAGAACGGCCAGTACGGTTGCGATCAGCTGGTTTATCAGTGACATCCTTAACGCTCCTGCGAGTTGAGGTTGACGCGATTGTTTTCTACCCGAGACTGTACGCTGGTCCAGGGCTTGAGTCGATCCGAGGTGCCGACCAGTTCAGCTCGGCGTCCTTTTTTGCTGAGCCAGAGGCTGTCGCCGTTGAAAGTATAGACGTGCAGCAGGTCCGGGCGCTGATTGGCCGGGCGGATTTCGCCAATCAGGTTGTCCAGCACCACCGGCATGGCGGAAGGGCTGGAGTAGTAAGTCAGTACCATGTGTGCCTGGTTCAGTTCGAGTGATTTGACATAGGCCAGACTCATCTTGGCTTCGGCGACCCCCAGTGCTTTCAGGGTGTAATACTTGGCGATGGAAAAATCCTCGCAATCGCCGCCGTTGCTGATCAGGAATTCGACCGGCGTGGCCCAGTAATCTTCCTGTCCCCAGTGTATGCGGTCGTCAATAAAGCGGACCTGGTTGAAGAAACGGTTGACCCTGTCGAGTTTGTCTTGTTCCGGCAGGTTCGCCGCTTCGTTCAGGAGGGTCTGCCAGGCGGTGAGTCGTTTGGCGGCCTCCTCGCCGTACAGTTGGCGATACTGATCGATCTGGCGGCTGTCCAGGCGCAATTGTGAGCTGCCTGTTGCCAGTGCGGCCAGGCAGAGAACAAGCAGGAGTGGGGCAAGGACGGCTGGCACGCCGGCGGGCTTGCGCAATACTGAGGTGAGTGCAGACAAATCCTTTTCCACCTGGGTGCTGTGCGCCCATCATGGTCGAAAAATCGAGATCACTCAACCCTCATCGTTATCGCCTGGCATCATTCCGCACTGGCTCAGCAGTTGTTGCCAGGCGTGAGTGTGACGACTGCGTGCTTCTATGTAGTCGAGCCACAGGCTACCTCGCTGTTCGCCAAATACTTGGGTTATGTAAGCTTCGATCTTGTCGCTGGTGGGGAGGAGTTCTATCAGGCTGATCCACTGCCGTCGCCACGTCTGGCCTGAGCGATCAATTGCTGACATCCAGGGCTGAAGCTGGCCGGCGTAGTAACGCTGGAATACATTGCGGATGATATTGGCCTGGGGGGTGGGTTTGCGGTTGAAGCAAATAGGGCGCCTTGCCAGACGGGCCTCTATTGCCTCGGCAGTCTGCTCCAGTGTCTGAGTCAGGAGCAGCAGGCTGCGTAGCCAGTCGGCGCCGAAATCGGAGCGGTACAGCGCTTCGTAGTCTTGCTCCAGCTGCATAATCCACTCAGGGGCGGGCCACTGAGACTGCTGTGCCAATTGTGCCAGGTGTTCGAAGTGGGTCAATGCGGGTATCAGGCGGTTAACCAGTTCAGGGGCCGTATTATCGAGTGGCTGGGCTTGCAAGGCGAAATGCCGGCTGATCTCGTCAGAGTTGAAAATGGCGTTGCTGATCACGCGGGCGTAATTGCGACGTTTGATCTGCTCGATCTGATGCAGCCTGGACAGGAGGGTCTGGGTATCCGCATCGGCTTGTCCGGATTGCTCCAGTTCGATAATGCACTGGCGCAGTCGAGGCAGAAAGCGTGTCTCATAAATCAATCGCTGGGAGGGCGGTGCCAGTTTGCCGAGGGAGCTGTTGCGCTCGCCAATCAGCTCCAGCAGGCCGCATCGGCGCAGGTCCAGAACGTCGATCAGGCCTTCGCGTATTTCATCGACTTGCAGGGATCGCTGGCGCTTGGGTGGGAAGGCGGGGGCTGTGCGATCGAACTTGAGTTGGTACTTATATTCAATCGCATTGCCCACCCGGTAGGCATAATCATGCAGGCGCTCCTCAGGGGGTGCGGCGCTACAGCCGCTGAGCAGAAAAGTCAGGATCAGCAGTATTGATCGCATGACGTGAAATCCGTAGCAGGCGTGTGGTAAGTAGTACGGCGCCCACACTTAAACCGATCAGTAGTCCATACCAGAGGCCGGCGGCGATCAGAGGCTGGCTGACCCAGTCAGTGAAGCCCAGCACGTAACCGACCGGCAGACCGACCAGCCAGTAGGCAATAAACACCATCAGCAATGGCACGCTGGTGTCCTTGTAGCCGCGTAACGCACCTGCCGCACTGACCTGGAGGGCATCCGAGAACTGGAATATGGCCGCAATGCTGATCAGGGTGGTTGCCAGGGTGAGGATCTCTGCCTCTGTAGTGTAGAGCCCGCTGATTTGGCGAGCCAGTAACAGGGACAGGCTGCAGCTGAACAGGGCAATGAACAGGGTAATGAGAATGCCTGTGTAGGCCGCAAAACGCGCTTCGGCAGGCTTGCCGCGGCCGACCAGTTGTCCGACACGAATGGTGAGAGCCATGGCGATACTCAGCGGAATCATGAACACCATTCCGGTATAACTGATGGTGATCTGGTTAGCCGCGATAGCGACCTCGCCATGGGGGGCCAGAATCAATGCCAGAACGCAGAACATGCTGGCCTCAATCAGTAGTGAGAAGCCGATAGGGGTACCCAGCTTGAGCAGTTGCAGCAGTGGCTGAAGTTGTGGGCTTTGCCAATGACGAAACAGTTGCAGTGGCTTGAAGTGTGGGCTTTTAAGCAGATAAATCCCGCCAGTAAACAGCATGACCCACATAACCAGGGCTGTGGCATAGCCGCAGCCAACGCCGCCCAGCTCTGGCAGGCCAAGCTTACCGAAAATCAGCACGTAATTAAGCGGGATATTGCACAGCACAC
This sequence comes from Marinobacterium maritimum, assembly GCF_039523155.1. NCBI lineage: Bacteria > Pseudomonadati > Pseudomonadota > Gammaproteobacteria > Oceanospirillales > Oceanospirillaceae > Marinobacterium > Marinobacterium maritimum. The sequence continues at coordinate 723,133 of NZ_BAAAET010000001.1, forward strand.
CGAGTACGGCGATGCGCATCACAGGATGGGTTTTGCCGAATCCTTCACAGTAGCTGCGAATCACCTGGTACAACAGAAAGGCTGGAAAGCCCCAGCTGATCGCATCAAGGTAGTCCTGTGTCTTATCGTGAAGGCCTGGTTCAAGCTTCAGTTGCTGCAGCACGGGATCGGCGTTGCGCAACAGAATGACACCGAGTAGCCCCAGTGCGGCTGCTACCCAGACGCCCTGCTGCAGCGGCTGGCGTGTTTCCGCTTCCCGGTTGGCGCCAACCAGGTGGGCGACCACTGGTGTGGTGGCCATCAGAATACCGGCCAGCGCGAGGAACAGTGGCAGCCACAGGCTGCTGCCCAGGGCGATAGCGGCGAGATCCTCGGTGCCGGCGCGAGCGGCCATGAGGGTGTCGACAAAGCTCATCGCATGCTGGGCCAGTTGTGCCACCATTATAGGCCAACCTAATTGCAGCAAATAGCGGACCTCTGCGTTGCGTTTCTGGCTTAAACTGAACACGGTGAGCTGTAGTACTCTGGAAGGTGAAGCGGGTGAAGGGCGATAGTACTGTGCGGTTCCCTGCATCGGCTATGATGACAATTCACTCCTTGGACGCGCCAAGCATAAGCGTGAGTGCCGGGGAGTGCAATCCCGATACGGTTGAGGTGGTACGGATCATGTTGGAGGTGATAGATGAAGCTCAAGGATAGTCGTTTGCTGCGTCAGCAGGCCTATGTGGATGGTCGCTGGACGGATGCGATCAGCGGTGAGACCTTCGCGGTCTATAACCCGGCAACGGGTGAAGAGATCGTCCAGATTCCCTGGATGGCGGAAGCCGATACCCAAACCGCTATAGCAGCGGCTGAAAGTGCTTTTCGACAGTGGCGCAAAACGACTGCCAAGGAAAGGGCTGCGATTCTGCGCTGCTGGTTTGAGCTGATGCTCGACAATGCGGATGATCTGGCATTGCTGATGACCCTGGAGCAGGGCAAGCCTCTGGCGGAGGCCAAGGGTGAGGTGGCCTATGCGGCCAGTTTCATTGAGTGGTTTGCCGAAGAGGGTAAGCGTGCCTACGGCGAGATGGTGCCGAGTCACAAATCCGATGCCCGTATTCTGGTCAGCCGTGAGCCGGTCGGAGTTGTTGCGGCAATAACACCATGGAATTTTCCGTCGGCCATGATCACACGCAAGGCGGCCCCGGCTCTGGCGGCCGGCTGCAGCTTCATCTGCAAACCGGCCGAGGATACCCCGCTGTCGGCGCTGGCGCTGGCTGAACTGGCTGAGCGTGCGGGTGTGCCGGCGGGGGTGTTCAATATCATTACCGGTAATCCAAAGGCGCTGGGTTCGGTGTTGACCGGCAGTGACAAGGTTCGCAAGCTGTCATTTACCGGCTCGACCGGGGTGGGCAAACTGCTGATGGCGCAATGCGCTGACACCGTCAAACGGGTTTCGCTGGAACTGGGGGGGAACGCACCCTTCATCGTCTTTGATGATGCTGATCTTGAACGTGCGCTCGATGGCGCCATGGCGTCCAAGTACCGCAACACCGGGCAAACCTGCGTCTGCACCAATCGCTTTCTGGTGCAGGAAGGCATTTATGACCGCTTTGTCGAAGGGCTGGCAGATCGTGTTACTCAACTTAAGGTAGGCTCAGGGCTGGAGCCGGATGTGCAGCAGGGGCCATTGATCAACCAGGCCGCGGTAGACAAGGTTCAGGCCCATATCGATGATGCCGTTGCTAACGGGGCGGAAGTGGTCTGTGGTGGCAAGCCTCATGCGTTGGGACGAACCTGGTTTGAGCCAACGGTGTTGAAGAACGTGACCACCCGTATGTGCGTGGCCCGTGAGGAGACATTCGGCCCCTTGGCGCCTGTGTTCAAGTTCAAGGATGAAGCGGAGGCGATCGAGATGGCCAATGCTACCGACTCAGGCCTGGCGGCCTATTTCTACAGCCGGGACCTGGGGCGCTGCTGGCGTGTGGCTGAAGCACTGGAATACGGTATGGTCGGCATTAATGAAGGCGTTATATCGACCGAGCTGGCACCCTTCGGCGGGATCAAGGCATCCGGGCTGGGGCGGGAAGGTGCACGTCAGGGGCTTGAAGAGTACCTCGAGTACAAATACATGCTGATGGGCGGGCTCTGATTGAAGCCGCACAGTAAAACGGGGCCTTGAGGCCCCGTTTTACTGTGCCTTGAGCGACAGTTAGTCCAGGCGGTTACGCACATAGCTGCCCGGTGCGGCTTCGATCACATTGTAGCTGTCGTTGCCGTACTCGCTTGGAGCCGAAACCTTCTTGCCAGCGCGGCGACGGATCCATTCGCTCCAGTGATTCCACCAGGAACCTTCCTGACGTTCGGCGGACTCCAGCCAGGCGTCAGCACCCTTGCCAAGCTCGCCCTTGATCCAGTAGTTACGGCGGTTCTTTTTCGCCGGATTGATGACGCCGGCAACGTGGCCGCTGCCACCGAGTACGAATTCCTTGGTACCGCTGAGCAGGTCCAGCGCCTTGAAGGTGCTTTTCCACGGGGCGATATGGTCTTCGATGGTGGACAGGAAATAGCAGGGTGTTTTCACCCGGCGCAGATCAATAGGCTCGCCGCAGATGGTCAGCGCATCCGGTTGTACCAGCTTGTTGTCCAGATACATCCCTTTCAGGTAGTAGGTGTACATTGCGGCCGGCAGGTTGGTCGGATCACTGTTCCAGTAGAGGATGTCGAACGGCGGCGGCGTCTGGCCCTTGAGGTAGTTGTTGACGACGTAGGACCAGATCAGGTCGTTGGAGCGCAGCATGTTGAACGAAGTTGCCAGTTCGCGGCCATGCAGTACGCCTTCCTTGTTGACCTTTTCAGCAAGCTGATTGATCTGCTGTTCATCGATGTAGACGCGCAGGTCGCCGGGATCTTCAAAGTCGATCAGGGTGGTCAGGAAAGTGCAGCTGCCGACGCTGTTGTCCTTGCGATTGGCCAGTACACCCAGGGCGGATGCTGTCAGGGTGCCGCCGACGCACCAGGCGACGAGATTGATCTTGTCCTGTCCGCTGATCTCCTTGACGGAGTCGATCGCCTTGAGGACGCCGTCGCCAACGTAGTCATCCCAGCTGATGTCGCGCTGCTCTGGGGAAGGGTTAACCCAGGATACCAGGTATACATCCTGTCCTTGCTCGAGACAGAAGCGTACAAAGGAGTTATCCGGCTGCAGGTCGAGAATGTAGAACTTGTTGATACTGGGCGGCACGATCAGTGTAGGCCGCTCGTATGTTTGTTCCGTCAGTGGCTTGTAGTGAATCAGCTGAAAAATATCGTTCTGGAACACTACGGCGCCTTCGGTGGTGGCCAGGTTGGTGCCCAGCTGGAAGGCGGATTCGTCGGTCATCGAGATGTGACCTTTTTCGATGTCACTGAGCAGGTTCTTGAGTCCGTCAACCAGGCTTGCGCCTTTGGTTTCCATGGCTTGCTGCAGTACTTCCGGGTTGGTGATCGCAAAATTGGACGGTGACATCGCGTCGACGTACTGGCGGGTGTAGAACTCGAGTTTCTCCTGCTGCTGCGGGGAGAGTTTGGCGTTTTGGGCCATCTCGGTGAGCATGCTGGAGGTGAGCAGGTAGGACTGCTTGATGTAGTCGAAAACCGGGTTTTTGGACCATTCTTCAGCTTTGAAGCGTCGGTCGCCCGGCGGGGGTTCGGCAACCGGGGTTTCGCTGGTGTTGCCGCTCAGTAGATTGCGCCAGAGGTTGAACTGGGCCTGCTGGTAATCCGCGATGGCGCGAACCCAGACGGTTGGGTCTTCCAGGGATCGGGTAGCCAGTTCGGTCCATGACTGGGTGAACTGGCGCAGGATGTCATCTCCCCCGGTGGCGGAGAACATCTCGAGAACCTTGCTGGTTTCACGGTTTACGTAATTGATGAATTCCTGGGGGTCTGTTGCGATATTGCCGTTTGTATCCGTCATAAATGCCTGCTTCCAATCTGCTGTTTGGGACATCAGTACCGGCCAATGCACGGCTGCCGGTCGCTACGGGATGATGGCCCGTGACTACCTGTTGGGCTTGTAGCGGTCTGGCCTCGTGAGAAAGGCACGTAGCGCTTTGGCTGACAAGCCATCTCAGTTCTTACAATACTCTTGAGTCTCTAATAGGCAACCCTAACCGGCATATGTTGCAGTTTTTTGTCTGTGTGCCTGAAGGGGGCGATTGCTGCCCGTAGAGCGATTGGGGACAATAGGGCCTTGAATTCATGAGGAGTTGCGCTGTGTTGTATCTGGATTTGATGACGACAGAAGGTTGTCATTTGTGCGATGAAGCGGTTGTGGTGCTGCAGCAGGTTCTGGTCGCCGGGCAGGCCGAAGTTGATCTGGTGGATATCGTTTACGATCCAAAGCTGATGGATGCTTATGCCGAGCGCATACCGGTTCTGGTCGAGCGGGACGGTGATCGAGAGCTGGGCTGGCCGTTCGATGCGCAGCAGCTGCGGCAGTTTTTGGAAACCCTGCCGCAGCGCTGAAAGTGCTTAATCCTGCTGATTCAGGGCCAGGGTTGCAAATTCCGAGTCGCTGAACAGGGCGACCGGACGCTCGTCCATACGTTCGTAAATCACCCTGAATGACAGTACATTCTGCACATAGCTGCGTGTTTCATCGTAAGGGATGGTTTCAATCCAGATATCCAGTGGCAACTCACCCCGTGCCTCCAGCCACTTGCTGACCCTGTTGGGGCCAGCATTGTAGGCGGCCGTGGCATAGGCCTGATTGCCGTTGAAGCGCTCGGACACTTCGCTCAGGTAGGCGGTGCCGAGCTTAATGTTGGTGTCAGGCTCGCTCAGTTTGGCCAGCTCCGGCAGGCTGATACCATGACGGCGGGCTGTAGCTCGAGCCGTTGCCGGCATCAGCTGCATCAGGCCGCGTGCGCCCACGCGGGATTTGGCGCCCATCCAGAAAGCACTTTCCTGGCGGGTGACGGCAAGCGCCCAGGCGGGGTCAATGTCACGGGAGCCGGCGTGGCGGCTAAACAGCTTCGGGTAGGGGTTGGGAAATCTCAACTGCATGTCGTTCCACTGCCGACTGCTGATGGCGCCACGGATGCCCTGGTGATGCCAACCCCATTGGCTGACCAGGTGAGCAGCGTGGTGAACCTGCTCCGGCGGCATGTCAGAAGTGGCCAGATTCCATTCCGAACGAGCATCCGAGTAGCGTTCCAGCGCCAGCAGTTCGCGCATGCGGGTAAAGGCCGGCAGGGCGGCAAGCTTGTCGAGCAGGGCCTGGTCCAGCTTGGCAGGGCTGTCGTTGAGTTCGTAGCGATGGCCCAGTATCTGGGCGGCCATGAAACCGTAGAAGCTGCGTTCTTCCGCAAGAGAGGCCAGGCGTTTTTCATCCGATTTGCCCTGTGCCTGATTGGCGATAACGGTCCAGTAGCGCCACCGGTCGGACTGGCGTTCATCTGAGGGTAGTTTGCTGATCAGCTGCGACACCTGGGGCCAGTTGCGATCACTAAGGGCCAGCCGAACGCGCCAGCCGGTCAGGTTCGGGTAGCGGAAGTTCGGGTCAAGCTGAGTCAGCAGTTTGCGACCCTCGGCATCGGGGAAACGTTTGGCGTACCAGACACCCAGGTAGCTGGAGAGCTCGGCCTGATCGTCTGTAGTGACTTTCAGCCGCTCCCTGTCCCGAATCCACAACTGGATGGCGGCTTCCAGATCCTGGCGCGCCAAACGGCGTACGGTCACCTCCAGCAAACGATGCGCTTCAGTGGTACTCGTACTCAGCTGCTTCGGTTCATCCAGCAACAGGCGCGGATTCTGAAACAGCGACAGGGAGCGTTTGGCTTCGCTCTGATCCGATGTGTCGGTAATAAAGCGGCTTACGTAGGTCGCGAGCCCTTCGCGTCCCTCGAACAGGGCGGCACGATAGCGGTTGAGCGCGTCAGCCGAGCGGAAGTTGTCGGACTTGAGCCAGGTGTCGAAGAGCGTATCGCAGATGTCGGGTTGTGAATGGCCGACAGTCCAAAGCTCGCGTGCCTGGTTCCAGGCAGTGGTCAGGTTGCCCTGTTCAAGCTGGTACTGCCCGTTAAGGCACTTGAGTTCGGTGCTGGGGCGCTGAATCTTCTGCCAGGCTGTGTTGAAACTGTCCCACCGGCCCTGTTCTCCCGTATGGCGTGCCCAGGCAAACAGCAGGCGTCCATACAGTGGCGTGTCGGCATTGCGCATGAGGAAGTCATTAATACGCTCCTCTGTCTGCGTTTCAAGAGATGACCTGAGCACCTGATACTCGAGATAGGGGTAGAGCGGGTAGGCGGACAGGGTCTGGTGGATGGCATCGCTAAGAATGCCGGGTTCAGCGACCGCAGAGGAGTAATGCTGAATAAATATCTGGCGCAGATCCTGTGGTTCAGGTGTGTCGGCAGCCTGAGCCTGGGGGGCGAGCAGGGCTCCGATCAGTAGCATTTGGCGCGGGGTAAACATGGTGTCCTCTCTGATCGCCTGGGGGAAGCATATTCTGCAGTGTATCTCGACTGGGCCAGGAAAATAACCTTGGGCACGGCTTTTAAATGTTGTTCACGATTTCGGGTACACTAGTGGCCAGAATTTACAGGACAGGATGCAAGTCTTTATGCCATTGGTGAAGTTTGAGGGCGTGTCGGTCAGTTTCAGTGCTGCGCCGTTGTTGGACAAGGTCGATTTCCAGATCGATCCGGGCGAGCGGATAGCACTGGTGGGGCTCAATGGTGCCGGCAAATCAACTTTGATGAAACTGGTGTCGGGCGATATTCATGCGGATCATGGCTCCGTCTGGCAGGATCCTGCCATTCGTGTGGCCAAGCTGCCGCAGATGCTGCCGGCCGCGGATGAGCGCCGGGTACATGATGTGGTGGCTGAAGGCCTGGCAGAGGTCGTGGCGCTGCGCGAAGCGTTCGACAAGCTGTCACATCAAACCGATGCGGCTTCACTGCAGCAGATGGAACGTCTGCAGCATCAGCTGGAAGCACGTGACGGCTGGCACCTTGAGCAGCAGGTGCAAACGGTTCTGGATCGCTTGGGGCTCGATGCCGATACCCGCATGGAGGAGCTTTCTGGTGGCTGGCGCCGTCGTGCCGCGCTGGGTGCGGCGCTGGTGCAAAAGCCGGACCTGTTGCTGCTGGACGAGCCAACCAACCATCTGGATATCGAGACCATCGAATGGCTTGAGCAGATGATGCTGGATTTCCGGGGCGCGATCCTGTTCGTTTCGCATGACCGCGCGCTGGTCGAGAAACTGGCGACCCGGATCGTGGAGCTGGATCGTGGCAATCTGACCAGTTTTCCAGGTAGCTACGATCGCTATCTTGAGCTGAAACAGCAGTTGCTGGAAGAAGAGGAGCGCCAGAACGCCGAGTTCGACAAAAAGCTCGCGCAGGAGGAGCGCTGGATTCGCCAGGGTATCAAGGCGCGCAGAACGCGTAATGAAGGGCGTGTCCGTGCGCTTGAGCAGATGCGTCGAGATCGTACCCAGCGGCGCGAGCGTCAATCCAGTGCCAGCTTTGGCCTGGAGGAGGCGCAGAAGTCCGGCAAGCTGGTGGCTGAACTCGAAAACGTGTCCATGTCCTACGAGGGCAAATCGTTGCTGCAGAACTTCTCGATGAAAGTTCAGCGCGGTGACCGCATCGGTCTGATTGGCCCCAACGGTAGCGGCAAAAGTACCCTGCTGAGGATCATTCTGGGTCAACTGCAGCCGGCTTCAGGCAGCGTACGCCTGGGCACCAAGCTTGAGGTGGCCTACTTCGACCAGCTTCGTGGCCAGCTGGATCCTGAGAAAAGCGTGATCGACAACGTTTCTGGTGGTCGTGAGAGTGTCGAAATCAACGGCCAAAGCAAGCATATCATCGGTTATCTGCAGGACTTCCTGTTCAGTCCTGAACGTGCACGTACACCAGTCAAGGCGCTGTCGGGTGGCGAGTGCAACCGACTGTTGCTGGCGCGTCTGTTCAGCCAGCCGGCCAACGTGCTGGTGCTGGATGAGCCGACCAACGATCTGGATATTGAAACCCTGGAGCTGCTGGAAGAGATATTGCTTAATTTCGACGGCACCATTTTGCTGGTCAGCCATGATCGTCGTTTCCTCGATAATGTCGTCACCAGTTCAGTGGTTTTCGAGGGCGAAGGCCAGGTTCGGGAGTATGTTGGGGGCTATCAGGATTGGCTGCGTCAGCGACCGGTGAAAAAAGCCGCTCCGGCCGAGGTTAAGCCAGCCAGTAAGCCGGCGGACAGCAAGCCGGCGAAAAAGTCGTCAAGCAAAAAGCTAAGCTACAAGCTGCAGCGGGAGCTGGACCAACTACCGGCGCAGCTGGAAGAGGCCGAGCAGGCGCTGGAAGCGCTGCAGGCAGTGGTGGCAGCACCGGATTTTTATGCGGGTGACCACGAGCAGGTGGCTGAAACCCTGGCCCAGCTGCATCAGCAGGAGCAGCAGCTGGAAGGGTTGATGGAGCGCTGGGTAGAGCTGGAGGCGATGCAGGAGGGGGATTAATCCTCCTCCTTGACCCGGATCGCCAGTACGTCACAGTTGGCGCCATGCAGTACGCCATTGGCGGTGGAGCCCAGCAATAAGGCCAGGCCGTGGCGGCCGTGGCTGCCAACGATCACCAGGTCGCTGCCCAATTCTTCGGCGGCTCGGTGAATCTCGGTTTCGGTATGACCGGTTACGATGATCTTCTGGCTGACCGGGTAGCCGATTTTTTCGGCATAGAGGTCCAGCTTGGTACGAGCATGGTCATCGAGTTGTTCCTGAATGGTGGTCAGGTCCATGGGTACATCCCCGCCGTAGGCGAAGCTGAGTGGTTCCACCACGTGGATCAGGTTCAGCTCGGCACCAAAAGCCTGAGCCATCTGGGCCGTTTTGGCTGCCAACTGATCAGACTCTTCCGACAGGTCCAGAGCCAGCAGGATGCGGGTGTAGATACTCATTCGCGTATTCCTTCCTTTGGGTTGCCTGGGGCAACCGGTGCGACTTGATGATTCTGACTGCAGAATAGCACCAACCTGGGATAGCGTCCCCTATCGACATCAACAAAAGCGCGTTGCAGTTTGTTGATACCAGAGCAGAATTTATTCGCTGACGCCCAGGGCCGGGGCCGTTATGATGCTCGGCAATTTCAAAGCGGCTGTTGAACAGCCAATTAGAGGATGGAGAACATATGGAGTGGCTGATAATCACCTTTATCGTGGCATCGCTGATCGGCTCAGTGATGTGGGTGATGCCGAGTCCGCGTCAGCGCTACCAGGCGCAACTGCGCATGCGGGCGCGCAAGTTGGGAATTCAGGTACAGCTGGCACGGGTAACCTTACCCAGGGCGAAAGGGGAGCTTGAGCCTGAAACCGTCAGTGTGCCCGCCTATCGTTTTATTCGCGACAATCTGGAGCGGAGTGAGCGTGATCGTTGGCTCGGCTGGGAAGTACACCGGATGGATCTGATCGATAACGAAGGCTTGCCTGAAGGGTGGAGTTGGATCAAAGGGCAGGGAAGCCTGCCAGACGCAGCCGTGGCACAGCTGGGCACTTTATTAAACGCGCTGCCGGAGGATGTGGTGGGTGTTGAATCCACACCCTTGCATCTCTCCCTGTACTGGCACGAGCATGGTGAGGCCGACCGGTTGGAGAAATTGCATTCGCTGGTTCAGCCGCTGCTTGAGAGCAAGGTCTGACCGTCCTCAGGGCTGGTCGTTGAGATAGTCGTCCAGGGATTCGGCCAGGGCTCCGGCGCCAAGGTTGCGTCTGGGCTGGAGCTGGTCAATGCTCGCCTGAAGTTCATCCAGTTTGGGCTGTTTCTGTCGTTGTGGTGCGCTGGCGCGCACCAGAACGGCCTTGGCATGCTTGAGGTGGCTCAGCGCGGTGTGCTTGTCGCCCATTTCGAGCAGGCGTTTGGCCTGGTGGTGGTGGGCATCGGCCACCAATGATACGTTCAGCCAGTAGAGCTCCTGCTGGTAGGTGCGGGCCAGTTGCCCTGTCATCTTGCCGGCCTTGGCCATCTGGATAATCAGCTTTTCGGCGAAGTTGATATAAATCTGGGCGCGTTTGACTGCACGGTCGCTGTTGAAGCGGGATTTGTCGGCTCGGGCGCGATCACTGGTTTCCTTGAGATCGCTGACCTGAGTCATCAGTTCGGAGTCAGGGGCCAGCAGGCTGATCTCTTCGATCAGGGCCATGGCGTGCTGGTTAAGTTTGTCGACGATATCCTGGCGACAGCCGCTTTCCTTCAGTACCGACAGGGCGTTGAGCGTATGCTCTGCCTGTGTCTTGAGCCAGCTCAGGCGTTCACGGCGAACCTCTGAATCCTGCTCTCGGGTGGTGAGCACAAAGTTCACCACCAGTGCCAGGATACCGACACCGGCCAGCATGATTACAAGATACAGGTTGTCTCCGAGCATGGGGTTTGGCACTCTGAAAAAAGAGCTAATTTACATCAGATAGCGGGCAGAATGTAAGCGATTAACGGGTTCATTGGGCCTGGCTAGACTTAGAGTTCGCTTGACGCTGGGAGCACCACACCTTATATATGCTCGCAGTTTCTGAGTTGCCCGTCGTAAAAAGGATCTGTATCTCATGGGAAAAACCCTTGTCATTGTCGAGTCACCGGCAAAGGCCAAAACGATCAACAAATATCTGGGCAGCCAGTATGTGGTCAAATCCAGTGTCGGTCATATCCGTGATCTGCCGACCAGTGGCAGCGCCAGCAAGAGTGATCCCAAGGAGCGGGCGCGTCAGGCGGCCTTGACCCGCAAAATGTCGCCGGACGAAAAGGCCGAGTACAAAAAGAAGAAAGCGCATCAGCAGCTGATCGCCCGTATGGGGGTAGATCCCGATCATGACTGGGAAGCCCATTACGAGATTCTGCCGGGCAAGGAAAAAGTTGTCGAAGAGTTGCGTAAGCTGGCCAAGAACGCCGATGAAATCTACCTCGCAACGGATTTGGACCGTGAGGGGGAGGCCATTGCGTGGCACTTGCGCGAAGCGATTGGCGGTGATGACAACCGCTATCGCCGAGTGGTGTTCAACGAGATCACCAAGAAAGCAATTCAGCAGGCGTTCGAAGAGCCCGGTGAGCTTGACCTGAACCGAGTCAATGCCCAGCAGGCGCGTCGCTTTCTGGACCGTATCGTCGGCTACATGCTATCTCCGCTGTTGTGGGAGAAGATCGCCCGAGGTCTGTCTGCCGGGCGTGTGCAGTCGGTGGCGGTACGCCTGATCGTAGAGCGTGAGCGCGAGATTCGTGCCTTCATTCCGGAAGAGTACTGGGAAGTTCATGCCGATACTCATACTGCAGCCGAAGCCGCGCTGCGTTTGCAAGTCAGCAAGTACGAAGGCAAGGCGTTCCGGCCGCTGAATGCGGATGAGACCGAAGCCCACTTGGCACGGCTGCGTGCCGGCAATCTGGTTGTCGACAAGCGTGAAGATCGTCCGACCAGCAGCAAGCCGTCGGCTCCCTTTATCACGTCGACGTTGCAGCAGGCTGCCAGTACGCGGCTGAGTTTCGGCGTCAAGAAGACCATGATGCTGGCGCAGCGCTTGTACGAAGCGGGTTACATCACCTACATGCGTACCGACTCCACCAACCTCAGTGCCGAGGCGGTGGCGGCCTGTCGTGAGTTTATTCAGGAGCATTACGGTGACGAGTACCTGCCCGAACAGCCTGTGAGCTACAGCAGCAAGGAAGGAGCTCAGGAAGCGCACGAAGCGATTCGTCCCTCCGATGTGGCGTTGACCGTCGAGCAGCTCAAGGGGATGGAGCCGGATGCACAGCGGCTGTATGACCTGATCCGTCGTCAGTTCATGGCCTGTCAGATGACACCGGCCCGCTACACCAGTACTCGCATCCATGTCAGCTGTGATGGCTATGAGTTGACGACCAAGGGGCGAATCCTGCGCTTTGATGGTTATACCCGTGTGCTGCCGCCCAAGGGACGCAGCGACGAAGATGTGATCCTGCCCGATATCCAGCAGGGAGAACGTCTGACCTTGGTTGAGTTCGAACCCAAGCAGCACTTTACCAAGCCGGCACCGCGCTACAGTGAGGCGAGCCTGGTTAAGGAGCTTGAAAAGCGCGGTATCGGTCGGCCGTCGACCTATGCCGCGATCATCTCTACCATCCAGGATCGTGGTTATGTAGAGGTGCAGGGCCGCCGTTTCTATGCCTGCAAGATGGGTGACATAGTCACTGAGCGTCTCAACGAGAACTTTTCCGATCTGATGGATTACAGCTTTACCGCCCGTATGGAGCAAAAGCTGGATGAGGTGGCGCAGGGTGATATTGACTGGAAAAACCTGCTGAACGATTTCTACCAGGGCTTTACCGGCAAGCTCGGTGAGGCTCAGGGCGATGAGCACGGCATGCGTCCCAACACACCGACGCCAACGGACATCGACTGCCCCGAGTGTGGCCGTCAGATGATGATCCGTACCGCCAGTACCGGCGTGTTCCTCGGCTGTTCCGGTTATAATCTGCCGCCTAAAGAGCGCTGCAAGTCGACCATCAACCTGATTCCGGGTGATGAGGTGGTCAGCGTGGATGGTGATGACGAGGAAGAATCACGTATCCTGCGCAACAAGCATCGTTGCAAGCTCTGCGATGCGGCGATGGATTCCTACCTGATCGATGAGAAGCGCAAGCTTCATGTCTGCGGCAATAACCCGGACTGCAGCGGCTTCGAAGTGGAGATGGGCAGCTTCCGTATCAAGGGCTATGATGGCCCCAGCATCGAGTGCGACAAGTGTGGCTCGGAGATGCAGCTGAAGACCGGTCGTTTCGGCAAATTCTTCGGTTGTACCAACAGTGAATGCAAGAACACCCGCAAGCTGCTGAAGAACGGCGAGCCGGCACCTCCCAAGATGGACCCGGTCCCGATGCCGGAGCTGCAGTGCCAGAAGGTGGAAGATACCTATGTGCTGCGCGACGGCGCCAGTGGCCTCTTTCTGGCGGCCAGCAAGTTCCCGAAAATGCGGGAAACGCGAGCGCCTTTGGTGAAGGAGCTGATTCCTCACAAGGACGAGATCGATCCCAAGTATGCCTACCTGATGGATGCGCCCCAGCAGGACCCGGAGGGCAATCCGGCGGTGATTCGCTTCAGCCGCAAGACCAAGGAGCAGTATGTGATGTCCGAGGTAGAGGGTAAGGCCACCGGTTGGAAGGCTTTCTATCGTGATGGGCGCTGGCAGGAGGAGCAGAGCAGCAAACGCTGATCTGCTCGCAACTCAGGGACTAAACGAGAGCAGCAACGATGAGTGATATCTACGCAGTACGTACCAATCAGAAACTGAATTTTGCCCGGCTGCATATCAAGGCGCTGGTACAGGCGCAGGAAACGCCGCAGTGGAGTCAGCATCCCCGTATCGAGTCCTATCACGAGTCGGTGCTGTTCTTTATGGCCAGTGGTTACACCTCGCTGCTGCGGGAGATCGCTGAAAACTACAGTCTGGATCCCTCGAAGGTTTACCGTTACACGGACCTTATCGAGCAGCTGGAGGCAACTGGTCAGGAGTCACCGGAAGCGCGTGAGCTGGAAATTCTGGAGCAGGATAGCGCCAGCTGGCTGCACAAGGTATTGAAGGCGTATCAGTCTTGTTGGGATGCCTCAGACCACTCGGTGCAGGCGAGTGCAAAGGACGCCAGTGTGTCTGAAATTCATGTGTTGCAGATCAATCCGGACCATGCGGAAGACCGAGATGTGCTGGCTGAATACAACGACTGGCTGCAGGCGTTCCGGGAACTGCTGGAACGTCTGCGAGCCAATATGCAGGAATGGTGACGGCTGGTTTTCAATGGCGCACCAGAATGGCTTGAGCCCCGCCTTGGGTGGCGGCCAGGTCAAGCTGGTGTAACGGTGTCGTACGGCCGGACTCACACCATGTAATCACTGTATGCGAAGTGCCGGCAGACAGTGCCTGCTGACAGAGTTTGAGCGGTTCATGTTTGCCATCCCTGCTGTGCAGGGAAAGGATATGCCCGGTCACGGCACCTGCCTGGTTCAGCAGTTCCCGGCTGAGATCGGCGGGCGGGTTGACCAGCGTTAGCCAGCGGCTGTCACGGCTAAGCTGGGCGATCATGGGCAGCAACACCGGGTGCAGTGAGACCTGGCTGTTGTGCAGCAGGATCTCGGTTACACGGCTTGCTTCGTTGCGGCCGTATTCCCGCCTCGGGGTGTTGCTGGTATCACGTGCATAGTTGATGGCAAGCATGGCTCAACCTCGTCAGTGACCTTGTCGAATGACCCCTACCCCCAGACCTTCGATAATCAGCTCCTGTTCGGACAGGTCGACTTCGATCGGGGCAAAGTCTTCATTTTCGGCGATCAGAAATACTTTGTGGCCATCGCGCTTGAAACGCTTGACCGTAACATCGTCGCCGATCCTGGCAACAACGATCTGCCCATCCCTGGCATCAGGTGTCTGATGAACGGCAAGCAGATCGCCGTCCATGATGCCGATGTTCTTCATGCTCATGCCTCTTACTCTGAGCAGGTAGTCCGCGCGCGGACGGAAGAAATCGGCAGAAATCGTGCACTGATCCTCGACATGCTCCTGGGCCAGAATCGGCTCGCCAGCAGCGACCTGGCCTATAATCGGCAGGCCTTCACCAGCAGGGCTCTGTTCGCTCTCCGGCAGGCGGATGCCGCGGGAAGTGCCCTTGGTCAACTCGATGGCTCCCTTGCGGGCCAGCGCCTTCAGGTGCTCTTCGGCGGCATTGGCTGAGCGGAAGCCCAATTCACGTGCAATATCGGCACGGGTCGGCGGGTAGCCGGTGGTGTCGATGTACTGCTTGATGCACTCCAGTACTTCGGTTTGTCGTTTCGTCAGTTTCATAGCGGCCGTTACTCAATCGATTTACTGTGATTTTATACAGTGAATATCCAGGGTCAAGCATTATCTGTCTAAATATCCAGTATCTTGGTAAAATCGCGCCACTGATCATGAACGGGGACAGGCTGTGCTGAGCGACGCGCAAAAACAGGAAATACAGGGGGCCTACAGCCGCTTTCTGAAGAGTCGGGGGCTGAAAGCGCGTCCGGCACAGAAGCAGATGGTAGCGGCTGTGGCTCGTACGCTGGCAGCAGCGGACTCTACCGCCATTAATCGCGCTGAGCAGCCGGTGGTAGGGGTGGTCGAGGCAGGCACGGGTACCGGTAAAACCATCGCCTACCTGCTCGCTGCGATCCCGTTGGCACGTGCCAAGGAATGCCGCCTGGTGCTCTCGACCGCAACGGTTGCCCTGCAGGAGCAGTTAATCAACAAGGACCTGCCTGAGGTCGAGGAACATGCCGGCCTGCCGATGAAATACCGGTTGGCCAAGGGGCGGGGGCGTTACCTGTGTTTGAACAAGGTCGAGGGCCTGCTTGAGCAGCAGGGTGTGCTGGGCCAGATGGCCTTGTACGAAGACGAGGCAGCTGAGCAACTCGAGCCTGCCGTGCTGGCCCGCTACCAGTCGCTGATGGATGACTATGCCTCCGGCCGCTGGGACGGTGACCGCGATGCGCTCAGTGATGATATTGATGACCAGATTTGGCAGCCGCTGACCAGCGATCACATGCAGTGCAGTAACCGTCGCTGCCTCAACTTCAGTGCTTGCCCTTTCTATCGTTCCCGCGATCGCCTCGAAGAAGCCGATGTCATAGTCGCTAATCATGACCTGGTGCTGGCTGATCTGGCGCTCGGAGGCGGTGCAATTCTGCCGGAACCGGAAAAAACCATCTATATCTTCGATGAGGGTCATCATCTGGCCGACAAGGCCAGTGGGCATTTTGCCTTTGGAACGCGCCTGGAAAGCAGTCGTCGCATGCTGCGCTCGGCCCAAAAGCAGCTGGCCCAGATGCTGCAGGATACCGGCTCGGCGGTGCAACTGGCGGACCCTGTGGAGCGCTTGCATCGCCCCTTTGATGACATGAGTGTGTCGCTGGAGCAGCTCGAAGTGCTGCTGCGTCCGATGATGAATGAGCATGCCAAGGATCGCTATCGCTTTGCCGGTGGCAAGATTCCGTCACCGTTGATTGAGCCCTGCGCTATGCTGGGACATGCGGCGGACCGTGCTCAGCAGCATCTGGAACAGATTGTCGATGTGCTCAAGGAAGCGCTGGAAGGCGGTCTGGCGGATATTCCCCGAGCTGCTGCCGAGCGCTGGTTTCCTCAACTGGGCAGCCTCTGGGGGCGGGTGCAGCATATTGCCTGGCTGTCGCGCAGTTATGCGCGTGAAGATGAAGAGGGCAAGTCGCCTACGGCGCGCTGGATCAATCGGCATGAGTCACCCTCGGGGGATGATCTGGAGCTGCGCAGTGCGCCGGTGTCGGCGGCTGATACCCTTTCGGAGCATTTGTGGCAGCTATGTCATGCAGCAATACTGACTTCGGCCACACTGACTGCACTGGGCCGTTTCGATCAGCTGTTTGCCTCCCTGGGGCTGCCGGCCAATACTGACGCCATTCGGCTTGATAGTCCCTTCGATTATGCCCGTCATGGCGTGTTGCAGGTGCCCTCGATGAAAACCGATCCGGGTCAGCCTGATGCGCATACCGACGAGGTGCTGGAACTGCTTGAACAGCAGTTGCCAACCGTGACCGCAGGGCTGGTGCTCTTCAGCTCCTGGCGACAGATGCGCTCGGTGCTTGAACGTCTGGATGAATCCATTAAAAATAGCGTTCTGGCGCAGGGTGAATACAGCAAGCAGGAAACCCTGCGGCGTCATCGTGAACGTGTTGATGATGGCCAACCCAGTATTATTTTCGGTCTGGCATCCTTCGCCGAGGGCGTTGACTTGCCCGGGCACTACCTGACCGATGTATTTATTACCAAACTGCCGTTCAGTGTCCCGGATGATCCGGTCGATGCTACCATGGCAGAATGGATTGAAGCGCGTGGTGGCAACGCCTTCACCGACTGGACTGTCCCGGCAGCGTCGATGCGTCTGACGCAGGCCGTGGGGCGCTTGTTGCGAACAGAACAGGACCGTGGGCGCGTTGTATTGCTGGATCGTCGCGTTGTGACGCGACGCTATGGCCGACAACTGTTAGACTCTCTGCCTCCGTTTCGGCGCGAAATCAACCGTTAATCTGAATGGATCCGATCTTGAGTACTGAAGACAAACAGACCACAGCTGCAGCGGGCTCAGAACAGAAGCCCAATTCCAACCGTCCGCGCCGTCGTCGCCGTTCGCGCAAGCCGCGTGATGCGAGCAGCCAGCAGGGCAGCTGGACACCGGTGATGTTTAAGGTGCCGGTTGTCGAGGGCAAGCGCCGTTTCCACGATTTCGGTTTGCCCGATGTGTTGATGCACGCGATTGCGGACCTCGGCTTTGAATACTGCACGCCAATCCAGGCGGCGACCATCCCCCATGCGCTGCAGGGGCGTGACTTGATTGGCAAGGCCCAGACCGGTACCGGCAAGACCGCTGCCTTCCTGATCGGTATCATGACCGATCTGCTGGATTACCCGCTGGAAGGCGAGCGTAAAAAAGGTGAGCCGCGTGTGCTGATCATTGCTCCGACCCGTGAGCTGGCGCTGCAGATTGCGGCCGATGCTGAAGGGTTGGGGAAATATGCCGATCTGTCCGTGGTCTCCCTGGTCGGTGGCATGGATTACGAGAAGCAGCGCAAGGCGCTGGCGGCCAAGCCAGTTGATATCCTGGTGGCAACCCCGGGTCGTCTGATTGATTTTGTTCGCTCCAAGGAAGTGGATCTGTACCATGTCGAAGTGCTGGTGCTTGATGAAGCTGACCGCATGCTCAGCATGGGCTTTATCCCGGATGTGCGTACTATTATCCGCCAGACTCCGCGCAAGGGTGCCGACCGTCAGACACTGCTATACAGCGCGACCTTTACCGATGAGGTGATGCGTCTGGCCGAGCAGTGGACATTGGAGCCGGTCACCATCGAGATCGAGTCCGAGCACAAGACCACCGATAATGTGGCGCAGAAAGTGTTCCTGGTGTCCAGTAACGAGAAATACCAGCTGCTGCGCAACTACCTGCGCATCAACGGTATCGAACGCGCGATTGTGTTCGGCAACCGACGCCATGAGACCCGTGCGCTGGCTGAACGTCTAAGCAAGGATGGCATCAAGGCTGCGTTGATGTCTGGTGAAATTCCGCAGAACAAGCGCCTTAAGACACTGGAGGACTTCCGCAGTGGCAAGATTGAGGTGCTGGTGGCGACAGATGTGGCTGGTCGTGGCATCCATATCGACGGCGTCACCCATGTGATCAACTACCAGCTGCCAGAAGACGCGGACGACTATGTACACCGTATCGGTCGTACCGGTCGTGCCGGGCAGACAGGTACATCGATCTGCTTTGCCTGTGAGGATGATTCCTTCCTGATTCCGGACATTGAACGAGAAACCGGCGTCAAGCTGGAATGTATCCATCCGGAAGCCGAGTTGCTCAAGCCGCTGAAAGATTCCAGTCGTAAGGTGGAAAAAGAGGCCGAGGTTGCGGTTGAGGCAGACAAGGCTGACGTTACCGAAGCGCCGTCTGAACAAGCCAGCGCTGCAGAAGCGGTGGCCGAGGCAAGTTCACCGGAGGGCAAGGTGGATGCTGCTCAGGTTGAAACCGTACCGACTGCAGATGTTACTGTCGAGGTTGCTGTGTCCGGAGCTGAAGCGGCAACGCCTGTCGAGCCGCAGGAGGCGATTGTGGCAGAAGCGGCTGAAGCTGCCGATCAGGATGAAGCGACCAAGAGCGAGAACGCTCCTGACGAAGCAATGGATTCCATGATTGCTCAGTCTGACGATGCGCCTGTGGCACCTGCGGCTGAACAGGCTGAATCTGCAGCCAGCGAAGATGAGGCCGGCCACCAGGACGAAACAACGGTTGTGTCAGCGAAAGAGGGCGAAGCACCCTCTAATGAACAAGCTGAACAAGCTGAACAAGCTGAACAAGCTGAACAAGCTGAACAAGCTGAACAAGCTGAACAAGCTGAACAAGCTGAACAAGCTGAACAAGCTGAACAAGCTGAACAAGCTGAACAAGCTGAGCAGGTTGAAAAGTCAGATCGGGCAGATAAATGAGCGATAAGCACAATCTGCAGCGGATCAGTACGGTGCTGGCGATTCTCGCCAGCGCCTTTTTTGCTGCCGTGGCGATAGCAGGCTACCAGCGTACCGAGGACCTGAACCAGTTGATGCTGTTTCTGGGGCTTGCGGTACTGGCTTTTGCTGTCGTCAAGTTTCTGTTTTTTGGTATCGGTCGTCTGTTGGACAAAATCGACCCATCCTGACGGGAGCCGGCAAGGGTTCCCACGCTCAATCTGAGGGAGAAGATATGCATTCTCAGTCCCCTGTGGCCGTCCTTGGTGGCGGCAGCTTCGGTACTGTCCTTGCCAATCTGATGGCTGAAAAAGGTCTGGAGGTGCGTCTTTGGATGCGCAACGAGGCCTCTGTCAACGAGGTCAATCAGCGGCATCGTAATGAACGCTACCTGCCGGGGCGTGATCTGGCGCCCACACTGACGGCAACCATGAGTCTTGAGCAGGCGCTTGCCGGGGTTGAGGCGGTGTTCATCGCCATTCCCAGCAGTGCCTTTCGCCAGGTGTTGAAGCAGGCTGCGCCTTGGCTCAAGCCGGAACAGCTGTTGATCAGTACCACCAAGGGGATCGAAGCCGGCACTTTTTGTCTGATGAGTCAGATTATCGAGCAGGAGTGCCCTCAGGCACGCCTCGGAGTGCTTAGTGGTCCCAATCTGGCGAAAGAGATCGTACAGAAGCAACTGACGGCAACCGTTATCGCCAGCAGCGATGCCGGACTGCGTGAGCGGGTTCAAGCGCTGCTGCATACTTCCTGTTTTCGGGTATACGCCAGTACCGATACCTATGGTGTTGAGCTGGGTGGTACCTTGAAGAACATCTACGCCATCGCTGCGGGGCTCAGTGCAGCTCTGGGCATGGGGGAGAACACCAAGAGCATGCTGATGACGCGCAGTCTTGCCGAGATGAGCCGTTTCGCAGTCAGTCTTGGAGCAAACCCGATGACTTTCCTCGGCCTGGCAGGAGTGGGTGATCTGATCGTGACCTGCATGTCGCCATTAAGTCGTAACTACCGTGTCGGTTACGCGCTGGGTGAGGGCAAAACGCTCGAGCAGGCGGTCGCTGCCTTGGGTGAGGTTGCAGAAGGCGTCAATACCCTTCGGCTGGTCAAGGAAAAGGCCGAGAGTCTTGAGATCTACATGCCGTTGGTGGCGGGGCTTTATGAGGTCGTATTCAATAACGCTCCGGTGAAGGAAGTGGCTCGTGGCATGATGCTCAACGTGCAGAGCAGCGATGTTGAGTTTGTGCTGCCGCGCCAGGAAAGCTGATGCGACTACTGATACTGCGTCATGCCGAAGCGGTCCCCGGTGCCGATCATGACCCTGATCGTCCGCTGACATCGCGAGGTACTTTGCAGGCTCAGGCGATGTGTCGGCAGCTGCAGGACGTACTTGGTGACTATCGATTGCTGTGTTCACCCTGGATGCGCGCGCACACGACTGCTGCTCAGCTCATGTCGGGTGAGCACGAGCCGTCCTCCTCGGTGAGCCTTATTCCTTCAGCTTCACTGCAGGCGGCGGCGGGGCTGCTTGAATCGCAGTTCGATGATCAATCGCCCCTGGTTGTGGTCACTCACCAACCGCTGTGCGGTCGCCTGATCCACTGGCTTACCGAGGGCCGTGATCAGGGGTTGCTGATTGCCCCCTGCAGTGGTGCGCTGCTCGAACTGGATTGGCCGGCAGCTGGTATGGCGCGACTGGTTCGCTGGCTTGATGCCAATCCAACCTGAATAACCAAGAGACCTTTCCCATGATCGTAGAAGAGCTGCGCTTTGAGGTGAACGGCCAGTTGATGGCCGCCCGTGCAGTGGGTCCCGCTGACGGGCGTCCGGTATTGGCATTGCATGGCTGGCTCGATAATGCGGCCAGCTTCCGTGCGCTGGAGCCGTATCTTGACTCGGTTCGGCTTGTTGCCCTGGATCTGGTGGGGCATGGTTTCTCGGCGCACAGGCCTGAGGCGATGCCCTACTATATTTGGGATAACGTTGCCGATGTGTTGGCGGTGGCCGATGAGCTGGGTTGGGAGCAGTTTCATCTGCTGGGCCATTCCATGGGTGCCGGTATTTCATCGCTGCTGGCTGGTGCGATGCCAGAGCGGGTGCTGAGCCTGGTGTTGCTGGAAGGGCTCGCCCCCATGGCGGATGAGCCGGACGAGCTGCCCGAAAAGATGGCATTGGCCATCCGGCGCCGTCAGCGCAGGGAGCGCAGCCCAAAATACTACCCCGATATTGAAGCGGCGGTCGCCGCGAGGATGAAGGGGCGCTTCCCGGTAACGGAACAGGCTGCCCGCTGGCTGGTCGAACGGTCTATAGTGCATACGACTCACGGCTTCCGTTGGCGCAGTGATCCTGCCTTGGTGCTGCCCTCGGTATTGCGGCTGTCAGAGGAGCAGGTGTGTGCCTTCCTGCGCAAGATTGATGCTCCTGCGCTGTTGGTCATGGGAAGTGATGGTATAGGTACACCGCTGCTGGATGAGCGTGCCCAGCTCATCAGTGGCCTGCAACGCCTTTCGTTTACGGGTAACCACCACCTGCATCTGGAGGATGCCCCTGCCAGGCTGATCGCGGCGGCCATTAACGAGTTCTACGCGAGGCTGTAACGCTCAAGGAGAGAAAGATGAAAGCTGTGCTGCTGTCCCTGTTGTCCATGCTCATGGTTTCGATGCCGCTGCAGGCTCAGCAGTCAGCGCTGCCTATGGGGCTTGAGCCTTTCCCGCTATCCAGTGTTATCAGTGAAGTGCACCGTCCTGACCCTGACTATCGCCTGATGCTGGGGGGGATTGTCAAGATCAACGGTCTGATCCGCAGTGACAGTGAGCAGCGGCTGCAGGCGGTGCTGACCCGTATTACCTGGCAGTTGCCCGCTGGCTATGGCCCTGACGCCGGGTTCAATTACCTGCGCGAGCAGTTGCTGGGCAAGGGGGCCGAGGTGCTGTTCGAGTGTGCCGGTCGCGAGTGTGGTCCCAGTAGTCTATGGGCTAATGAAATCTTCGGTCAATCACGGCTTTACGGCGTTGACAGAACTCAGTTCTATGCGGCCTTGTCCCTGCCGCAGGCACATCTGGCCATCTATGCGGTTCGTCGGGGTAATGGTCGGGTCTATCTTCATCTGGACTTGCTTGAGCATGACGCACCGACGGCAACCGAGTTGAGCGTGCGCTTGCGTCAACAAGGCTATGTTGAACTTCCGGACTGGCCTGGCTCAACGGACCAGACCGTGCAGGCGCTGCTCGATCTACAGAAGACCTTTCCTGATCGTGAGTTCTGGCTGGTTGTTCATTGGCGCGGAGAAGATCTTGATCTGACATTGCGGCAGTCTGATGAGGCGGCTCGGCGCTTGATCCGTTTCGTGAAGGATAAGGGAGGCGATGTCAGTCGTATCAGGGGGCAGGGGGTAGGTGCTCTGGTGCCGAGCGTGCTGGGAGGTCGAAGCCAGGTTGCGATCGTGGTACTCAAGGAGGGCTGAGCGCCCTCCCCAAGAGGTGCCTAGTTGTTAACCAGGGCCATGAACTCGGCGCGTGTGGCCGGATTGCTGCGGAAGGAGCCCAGCATCATGGAGGTCTTCATCGATGCATTCTGCTTTTCAACTCCGCGCATCATCATGCACATGTGCTGTGCTTCGATCACCACGCCGACGCCGGCTGCACCGGTTACGTTCTGGATCGCTTCGGCAATTTCCTTGGTCATGTTTTCCTGAATCTGCAGGCGGCGTGCATACATGTCGACGATGCGCGCCAACTTGGACAGGCCCAGTACCTTGCCGTTGGGGATGTAAGCTACGTGTGCCTTGCCGATGAACGGCAGCAGGTGATGTTCACACATGGAATACAGCTCGATGTTTTGAACAACGACCATCTCGCTGTTGTCGGACGGGAAAAGAGCGTCATTGACCACTTCGTCCAGTGTCTGGTTGTAGCCGCGGGTCAGGAAACGCATCGCCTTGGCCGCTCGGGTGGGGGTGTCCTTGAGCCCGTCACGGTCCAGGTCCTCTCCAAGCTGTTCAATAATCTGGGCGTAAGCTGTTTCCATCGTGGATCCTCGGTTACTCGGCGCGTCTGGGAAAACGGCGTAAATTACTTGAATATGACACTCGGGTAAAGGGTGGGTTGGCGCAAACGGCCTACTGTCCCCCCAGAAGTTTAAGTCTCAGGGCAATGTTGTTGCGAGAGTCCGCATTGCGCAGGGCTTCTTCGAGCGTGATGCGTCCGTTCTGATAGAGTTCCAGCAGGTTGCTGTCGAATGTGTGGGCGGCGCTATTGCTGCTTTGGTCGATCGCTTCACGAATCCGGGCGTATTCCCCGCGCGCGATCAGTTTGGCGATGTAGGGAGTGTTGATCAACACTTCGGTTGCCGGAATGAAATGGCCGTCGATATCACGAATCAGGCGCAGAGACACGATGGCGCGAAGGTTGAGTGACAGATCGGTATTGATCTTGTGTCTGTCATCGGGGCGGAAAAAATTGGCGATGTGCTCGATCGCCTGCACACTGTTGTTGGCATGCAGGGTCGACAGGCAAAGGTGGCCGGTTTCAGAATAGCGCAATGCATGATCAGTGGTTGCCGAGTCGCGGATTTCACCGATGACGATCACGTCGGGAGCTTCACGCAGCGCGTTTTTCAGGGCGTTACCATATGACAGGGTGTCAACACCCACTTCGCGCTGGTTGATCAAGGATTTCTTATTGCTGTGGAGAAACTCGACCGGGTCTTCGATGGTCAGGATATGGCCGCTGGCACGCTGATTGCGGTGGTCGATCATTGAGGCCAGCGAGGTTGACTTGCCAGCTCCGGTTGAGCCCACGATCAGTACCAGGCCGCTGCGCAGCATCACCAGTTGTTTGAGTACCTCGGGCAGGTTGAGCGCCTCGATGCTGGGAATCTTGTGGCGAATCATGCGGATGACCAGGGCAACATCCCCGCGCTGGCGGTAGATGTTGATCCTGAATCGGCCTATGTCCGGAAGGTCATAGGCGAAGTTCATCTCCATTTCGTCGTGAAATTGCCGCGCCTGGTGTTCACTCATCAGTGATTGCGCAAGCTCGGATGTGTCCTCGGCGCTTAATGGCTGCTCGTCGGCCGGCTTGATGAGGCCTTCAATCTTGATCTGTACAGGTGATCCTGAGCTTAAAAAAAGGTCGGAAGCGCCGGTTTCGGCCATCATGTGCAGATATTTGTGCAGTTCCAGCATCGTCTATTCCTGTCCTGGGAAAGGGAGCCGCGCTCTGGTACGGGCTCCCACAAGCATAGACGCTGAATTGCGGTGGTTGAAGGGGCGGGAATGGAAACTCAACGGTCTCGCCGCAGCAGAATATAAACCGCTCCGGTGCCACCATCTTTCGCCTGTGCCGAGCAAAAGGCCAGTACCGGGTCCAGTTGTCGCAACCAGTCGTTGACGCAGGATTTTAGCAGGGCAGGTTGCCCCGGCTGAGTATGGGCCTTGCCGTGGACCACGATGACCGCTCTCAATTGCTGGCGGGCAGCATCACGAATGAAGGCGCTGAGCTCGTCGCGGGCCTGATCGACGGTGTAGCCGTGCAGGTCAAGCCCGGCCTCCCAGGGGATGTGTCCCTGGCGCAGGCGTTTGAGCATACGGATCTGTACGCCGGGCGCGGCGAACAGAAGCTCGTCGTGGGATTCCACAATCTCGCTGGCTTCTGATGACAGGCCATCGATCACCTGTTCGATCTCCTCGGCAGCGGCGGCACGGCGATAGCGTGATGCCTGATCACTCGTCACCTTGAGTTTGGGCTTGAGTATGGCAGGCTCGATATGGCGGTCATGCGACAAAGGTTTAACGCCCTGCATGGCGCTGTTGAAGTCGAGATTGTCGTCGGAATCTGTATCAGTTGGATAAGACATGGCGTTCATCGGGGGTTTTCATTAACATAATCGCCCTTAATGCAGCGAAACTTATTATCAGGCGAACTATGAAGTCGGATCAAGCCGCGATTAGCGAGCATCTGTTTACCCTCCGCGATTATATCCGTTGGACATTGAGCGAGTTCAACCGGCATCAGGTCTTTTTTGGCCACGGTCATGTGTCGGCCTGGGATGAGGCCAGTCAGCTGGTGCTGAATGCCGTGGATCTGCCCTGGGATGCAAACCCGGCCGTGCTTGATGCTCGGCTGATGCCGGCTGAAAAGCTGAAAGTGCTGGACTATGTTCGCCAGCGCACTGAGGAGCGCAGGCCGCTGCCCTATATAACGGGTGAGGCCTGGTTCATGGGGCTGCCGTTCCATGTTGACGAGCGGGTGCTGATTCCTCGCTCGCCCATTGCCGAGCTGATTGAACAGGGTTTTGAACCCTGGCTTCGCCCGGGACCGGTTGAGCGCATTCTTGACCTTTGTACCGGCAGTGGCTGTATCGGTATCGCCTGTGCCTTCGCTTTCCCTGAAGCCGAAGTGGATCTGGCAGATCTATCTACTGATGCCCTGGTTGTTGCACAACAGAATATTGAACGTCATGAATTGTCCGATCGTGTGCGCGCCTGTGAGGGCGACCTGTTTGCGGCGGTACCGGGTGAACGCTACGACCTGATCGTCAGCAACCCGCCCTATGTGGATGCTGATGACCTGGCCAGCATGCCGGCCGAGTATGGTCATGAACCGGCGCTGGCGCTGGGGTCTGGGCCCGATGGCCTGGATATTACGCGCCGAATTCTGCGTGAGGCGGCCGACTACCTGACTGAAGATGGGTTGCTGGTGGTTGAGGTGGGTAACAGTGAAGTTCACCTGATGTCGAGTATGCCTGAGCTGCCGCTGGTGTGGATTGAGCTGGAGCAGGGTGGTAACGGTGTATTCGTCATTACTGCGGCCGAGTTGCGTGCGCATCGTCATTTGTTATGAATTCTGGTGCGGCCATCCCGGCCTGCATCCGACAGTTATAGAGTAAGAGCACTATGTCCGGAAACAGCTTTGGAAAACTGTTTACAGTCACGACCTTTGGTGAAAGCCACGGCCCCGCGCTGGGTTGTATCGTCGATGGCTGTCCTCCCGGGATCGCGTTGAACGAGGACGATCTGCAGGCGGATCTGGATCGTCGCAAGCCCGGTACATCCCGTCATACCACCCAGCGTCGCGAACCGGATCAGGTCCGCATTCTGTCCGGTGTATTCGAAGGCAAGACGACCGGTACGCCGATCGGGCTGTTGATCGAGAATACCGATCAGCGCTCCAAGGACTATTCCAATATTGCCGCAACCTTCCGCCCGGCTCATGCCGACTATGTCTATTCTCACAAGTACGGCTTCCGCGATTACCGTGGCGGTGGCCGTTCTTCGGCACGTGAGACTGCCATGCGTGTTGCCGCCGGTGCCATCGCCAAGAAGGTGCTGGCCGAAAAAGGTGTGCAGGTGCGCGGTTATCTGTCCCAGCTGGGGCCGATCGCTATCGACATGGATCGCTTTGATTGGAATCAGGTTCAACAGAACCCCTTCTTTTCGCCGGATGCGCAGGCAGCGGCCGAGATGGAAGAGTATATGGATGCGCTGCGCAAGGAGGGGAACTCCATCGGTGCGCGCATCTCCGTGCAGGCCACCGGTGTGCCGGTTGGCTTGGGTGAGCCGATCTTTGATCGACTCGATGCCGATCTGGCGCATGCCTTGATGAGTATCAATGCGGTCAAGGGGGTCGAGATCGGTGACGGTTTTGCGGTGGTCAATCAGAAGGGTACCGAACACCGTGACGAGATGACGCCGGAGGGCTTCCTGTCCAACCATGCCGGCGGCATTCTGGGCGGTATCTCCACCGGCCAGGCGATCGAGGCGCATATCGCACTCAAGCCGACTTCCAGCCTGCGGTTGCCGGGTCGCAGCATCAATGCTGCCGGTGAGGAGATCGAGGTGGTGACCAAGGGCCGTCACGACCCTTGTGTTGGCATTCGCGCGACGCCGATTGCCGAAGCGATGATGGCGATCGTATTGCTCGATCACCTGATGCGTGACCGGGGGCAGAATGCTGACGTGGCCTCAGGTTTGCCGGTGCTGAAGCAGCTCTGAGCGTTAACCGATTGATGTTACGGTAAAAAGATGATTTTTTCGTGACGGCCGGGCGTTTTTGCTTGAATTTTGGGCATAACGCGGTATAAATGCGGCAGAATTTGATACGTCCCAACCTTTTGGGGTGTGCAGAGTTCATGGAGCGATCTGGACGGTGCCTGATGACGCATCAGCCAGTGACAGTAAAGCTTTCATCGAACTTTGGCGCAGCCAGAAAGGTTGGGTTTTTGTTTTTATGAACTCTGTGTAAGCACAGACTTGTTTGGAGTCATCCCCATGCAAGAAGCTATTGACCTGGCGTCTGAAGTGAACGACCAAGAGGCTGCAGGCAGTGTTGCCGAGTGGCCCGCCTATACCCAGGGCGACGATGAGGAGCGTCTGGATTTCTTCATCGAGCGTGACGGTCACCGTTATGCTGGTACCCATCTGATCATCGATCTGCGCGGTGCTTCCCGCCTTGACGATCTGGAAGTGATGGAGAGGGCCCTGCGTGATTCGATCAAGGCGGCCAAGGCAACACTGCTGCATATCCACCTGCACCACTTTACACCGAACGGCGGTATCTCCGGGGTGGCGGTGCTGGCTGAGTCCCACATCAGTGTGCACACCTGGCCGGAACGCAATTTTGCGGCTTTTGATGTCTTCATGTGCGGTGAGTCAGAGCCTGCCAAGGCGGTTCCCGTTCTGGAAGCGGCATTCGCACCGACAGAGGTGAATGTCGAAGAAATTCTGCGTGGCAAGGTGAGCATCGATGACGACGACTACCTATCTTGAGAGCCTGTACAAGGGCTACGGTCAAAGCTTTACCCTGGATGAGGTGCTGTTCGAACATCGCACCGAGCACCAGGAGCTGATCATCTTCCGTAACAGTGAGTTCGGCACGGTGATGGCTCTGGATGGCATCATTCAGACGACTGAGCGTGATGAGTTTATCTACCACGAAATGATGACCCATGTGCCGATTCTGGCCCATGGCAATGCCAAGCGTGTGCTGATCATCGGTGGTGGTGATGGTGGCATCCTGCGTGAAGTGCTGCGTCATCAATCAGTCGAGCATGTCACCCAGGTCGAGATCGACCAGGCCGTGATCGATATGTGCAAGCAGTACCTGCCGAACCACTCTGCAGGTGCTTTTGACGATTCTCGTGCCAATATCGTCATTGCCGATGGCGTCGAGTTCGTCAACGAATGCACTGAAACCTTTGATGTAATCATCTCCGACTGCACTGATCCGATGGGTCCGGGTGAGGTGCTGTTCTCCAGTCGTTTCTATGAAGGTTGCAAGCGTTGCCTGACGGAAGGTGGCGTATTTGTGGCTCAGAACGGTGTTGCGTTCATGCAGCCGGAAGAGCTGGTCACCACTCGTCGTCGTCTGGGTCCCTATTTTGCGGATCAGAGCTTCTATAATGCCGCGGTGCCGACCTATGTCGGTGGTGTCATGGCCTTTGCCTGGGCCACCGACAATACCGAGCTGCGTCAGCAGAGCGTCGAGCTGATCCGCGAACGCTTTGAGCGCAGTGGCATCCAGACCCGGTACTACAACCCGGCGTTGCATGTTGCCAGCTTCGCGCTGCCGCAGTACGTGCTGGGCGCACTGGATGACTTGTAAAGCCAAGTCATCACGCTGATACTCAAGCCGGCCACTGTGCCGGCTTTTTCATGTTTGGATCGCCATGCCTTACTTTCGTTTGTCCGGGTTCTATCTGTTCTATTTTGCCCTGTTGGGCACTCTGCTGCCGTACTGGACGCTCTATCTGCAGTGGCTGAAGCTGGATGCGGCTACTATCGGTTGGCTGATGGGGATTCTCCATGTTTCAAGGGTGCTGGCGCCGAACCTCTGGGGCTGGCTGGCAGACAGAACGGGGCGACGTGTGGCTATAGTGCGCCTGGGCGCTCTGGCCAGCTGGGTCTGTTTTCTGGCGATCTTCTGGCAAACGGAGGCGGTGGGCATCGCTTTGGTGATGGCACTGTTCAGCTTCTTCTGGAATGCGGTCTTGCCGCAATTCGAAGTGATCACCCTGACCTGTCTGGGGGAAAACCGGTCGCAGTACAGTCGCATCCGGCTATGGGGTTCGATCGGCTTTATCCTGGCCGTAGTGTTGATCGGCTGGGTGCTGGACTGGCTGAGCATCGAATGGCTGCCGGTGATGGTGCTGGGGCTGATGATACTGATCTGGTTGAACACCCTGTTGCTCGACTCCTGTACTGACCGAGCGCTGTCTGAAGAGGCAGGAGGAAGCGCTATTGGTCCTATTCTGCGTCAGCCTCAGGTTATTGTGTTCTTCCTGGTCTGTTTTCTGGTGCAGCTCAGTCACGGGCCCTATTACACGTTTTATAGCGTGATGATGCAGGAACTTGGTTATGACCGGGCTGAGATCGGCTTGCTTTGGGCGCTGGGGGTGGTTGCGGAAGTTGTCCTCTTTGCCTTCATGCCGCGCTTGCTTGAGCGGTTCAGTATGCGGTACATCCTGCTGGTCAGTCTGGTACTTTGCGTGCTGCGCTGGTCACTGACGGCCTGGCTGCCTGAGCGTCTGGAAGTAATGTTGTTCGCCCAGTGTTTACACGCGGCGACCTTTGGCAGTTTGCATGCCGTAGGCATCGCGCTGGTGCAGCATTACTTCTCAGCATCCACCCAAGGGCGTGGCCAGGCCCTGTTTTCCAGTGTCGGTTTCGGGGCCGGTGGTGCTCTGGGGGCCGTTGTGGCTGGTCAGCTCTGGAGTGGCTGGGGCGCTTCGACTTTTGCGCTCGCAGCGGTGGTGTCGGTGCTGGCAATTGTGTTGACATTAATCTGGATATACCCGGATAAAGCGCAGCAAAATGACGGATAATGTTGTTTTAAAGGGCTATTGCTATAGTATGAAGTGAACCTTTTTAGATCGGGTGACCAGGCATGAATTTCAGAATTGATATCGAAATGACGCCCGAAGAGCTGCGGCGGACGCTGGGTTTGCCAGATGTTGCCGCGCTGCAGCAGGAAATGATCGACAAGGTCAGGGAGCAGATGGATGCGGGTGTTGAGGGGTATGACCCGTTGACGCTGCTGAAACCCTACCTCAACAGTGGTATCGGCTCGATGGAGGCCTTCCAGAAACTGATGTTCGGAATGATGAGTCAGTACGGGAAGGACAAGCGCGACGCCGACTGAATGGAAAGAGTGGATGAGCCAGAGTGGAGCAGGAGAATCAGCCGTGCGGATTCTGCGTAAATATACCAACCGACGCCTGTACGATACATCACGCAGTTGCTATGTCACCCTTGAGGACGTCAAGCAGCTGGTGCTCAATGGTGAAAACTTCCAGGTTCAGGATTCCAAGACCGGCAATGACCTGACGCGTAATATCCTGCTGCAGATCATCAGTGAGCAGGAGGCAGAGGGTCATGGAACCCTGCTGACAAACCAGGTGCTGCAGCAGTTGATCCGTTTTTACGGTGACAGTATGCAGGGGATGATGAGTCAGTATCTGGAGCAGAGCATCGCGGCCTTTCTGGAGCATCAGGATCGTATCCGTGAGCAGATGCAGACCATGATGGGGGCTGCTAATCCGCTGACCATGATGGGCCGCATCGCTGATCAAAATATGGCGGTCTGGAATATGTTCGCGCCGCGTACGGCCGAGGAAGAGCAGGCTGAAGCGGCCAAGAATGAGTCGGCAGGCACGGAAAGTCCATCCGAAGCTGCTGGCAGCAAGGATGAGACCGATAAGTAACGGCTAGGCCGGCTCGCGTTCTTGCAGCCAAGTGCGAATCTGCGGTGGCAGGGTCTTCAGGGCTCTGCCTCCGTTGAGCACGCCGATGTGTCCAGCATCCACGATTATCTCGCTGTAATCTTTTCCTTTCAGTGTCGGCTTCAGTGCCGACGAGGCCTCCGGTGGAACGAGTTGATCGCGTTTGCCATAGATATTAAGCAGTGGCTGCGAAAGCGTCTTCAGCCGGAGTGTTGATCCCGCCAGCTTGAACCCTTGCCGTGACATCAGTGCGTTGTCACGGAAAAAAAGCCCGATGAAATCATGCAGGGCTTCTCCTGCAAGGTCCGGGCAGTCCTGTAGCCATTGTTCCATCAGCAGATAATGCTGCACGGTTGCGTCGTCTGCGCAAAGCTGCCGGCTGGCAGCGAGTCGCTTCTCCAGTCCCAATCGCATCGGTTGCAGAGCTGTAAAGAGCTCATTGAGCAGCAGGCCTGGCAGATTGCCATAGGTCTGAGTGGCCAGCTTTATATCGATCTCACGGGTGAGGCGGTTAAGGGTGAAGCGGCTCACGGAGGTGTCGACGGGTGTGACCATGGTGATCAGGTTGAGCACCTTTTGCGGATACAGCAGGCTGTAGCACAGGCTGAATACACCGCCCTGGCATACCCCCATCAGGTTGACTGACTTGCTGTCGCTGTCTGTGCAGACCTTGTCGACGCAGCGGTCAAGCAGATCGGTGAGGTAATCATCGAGTGTCAGGTGTCGGTCACAGCGGCCGGGATACCCCCAGTCAATCAGGTATACCGGAATGCCTTCTGCCAGCAAACTGCGAATCATGGAGTGCTGCGGGCTTAAATCCAGGATCCACGGGCGGTTTACCAATGCATAGCAGATCAGGAGCGGTGTTTTGATTCGTGACTCGGTGACTGGCTCAAACTTGAGAAGCTGGAGGCTGCCGCTGCGCATCAATACCCGGTGAGGTGTTGGCAAGTGTGGGCAGGTGCTTCGCGCCGTGGAATTGATGCGACGGGCAAGGTCCTGCTGCTGCTCTGCCTGTTGCTGAATACGGAGAGCGTCAACTTTAATTCGCGTCATGCGAGTCCTTGGAATGGGGTGGATGTCCCTGTGGTGCAGAGCCCTGCTGGCGCTCAAGCATTCGTACGCGGCGGCGTAGTTCGTGATGCTGGCGGCTCAGCTCGTCATACTGTGACAGCGTGACCAGGCCGCATCTGGCATATAGCAGATCAAGTTGCTGTTGCCAGCCCTGACGCATGGCCATGGCGGCATTGCAAAGGGCGCCGAAGGCTTGCTGGTAGTCCTGCTGGTTCAGTCGCTGCTGATAACACTCTTCATAGCACCGGAACCAGAGGTGGTGCAGCTGTTCCAGATCGGAAATGCTGCTGCCGGCCAGCTCATGGCCGAGTCTGACCAGGGCCTCACTGTTAATGTGGCCGAGCTGTAGCAGATAGCGTTCGCGCGCACGTTCGAATGCCTCCAGCAGGTTCAGGTTGTTACGCAGCTGCTGGAGCACGGAGGGCTGAAGCTGTGGTTCCAGTATTCCCAGTAATTGCTGCAGTAACGGGTTTAGCTGCTTCAAGCCGGCATGCAGTGGCGAGTCCTGACCGGTCAGAAGCGCCAGGGTGGCTGCAAGCTGTTCGGGTAGTGGCCAGTTCGACAATACCCAGTCCAGGCTGAGCTGATCCAGGTGCTGTCGAAAGCTGTCGATCAATTGCTCGGGAGCGATGCTCTGTTGTTCGTCGCACAGTTTGAGAAGGTCGGCGGCAAAGTGACGGAAGTGTTCGCTCTGGCGAGTGATACGGTAAAGCAGGTCCGCCTGGAGTGGCGATACCCCTTCAGATGCGTTCTGCGACAGCTGTGACTGCAGCTCCTGCCAATAACGGCTTGCATGGGGGCTGTTCTGTCCCTGCTCCAGTTGTTCCAGCCACTGGCGCATCATGTTCAGCAGTTGCTCGCTCACTTCACGTCTCCGGGGGCGGTTAGACTGTTGATCTTAAACCATGCCTGAAAGTTGTTAAACGCTTGCTTCAAGCAGCTGGACCAACTCGCGGGCGGCGTTGCTCAGGGTTCGGTCGCGGTGGTGGATGTATCCCAGGGGGCGAACGATTGCTTCGGTGCCGGTATCCAGGCGAACCAGCTGATCGTCAATCATGGTTTCCGGCAGCAGGCTCCAGCCGAGGCCGATGCTGACCATCATGCGGATAGTATCCAGATAGTCAGTACTCATGCCCAGGTTCAGTTCCAGGCCCTGGCGGGCCAGTTGCTGGCGTACGCGCTGGTGGGTAAAGGTATCGGGGCCGGGCAAGATTGCGGGGTAGCGGTTGAGTTCGGTCAGGTCCGGGTGGATGTTGGCGGCCAGGGGGTGATTGCGGCCAACCACATACTGCAAGCGGTCACTCCAGACCGTGCGGGCGCAGATGCGTTCGTCCTGCTCCGGTGCCAGTGTGATCAGGGCCAGTTCCAGGTCGCCGCGCAGAACACCTTCATAGGCGACCTCTGAGGCGGCAAACTGCAAATCCAGTTCGACCTCAGGATAATTTTCAACGAAGCGTTTCAACAGTGGTGGCAGGCGGTGCAGGCTGATGTGGTGACTGGCGGCTACGGCCAGTCGACCGACTACACGACCAGACAGGTTGCCCAGCATCCGTTCGGCATCATCCATGGCGGCAAGGATATCGCGGGCTTTGGGGAGCAGAGCCTGGCCGGGCTCGGTCAGCAACACCTGGCGACCAATACGGTCAAACAGGCGACAATCGAGCTGGCTTTCAAGCAGAGCAATGCGCTTGCTGACCGCGGATTGGGTTAAAAACAGCAGCTGAGCCGCCTGAGAAAAGGAGCCGGTATCGGCGACAGTGACAAAAGCGTGTAGGCCGGCAGTATCCATGAAGTATGAGGGTCGATAATAGTTAAGCTGGGTAGTTTATATATTCCCAAGGGGAATTCAAAATATAAAAATTATGAATTTGTTTGTTTGGTTGGGCTGGATTAGGATGAGTCCAAATCGCCATGAGACCGGATCAATTTACAGGAGAGCAACATGGCCGGAAAAACCTTATATGACAAGCTCTGGGATGCCCACTTGGTGCGCCAGAACGATGACGGCAGTGCACTGATCTATATCGATCGTCAGATCCTGCATGAAGTGACCTCACCGCAGGCGTTCGAAGGTCTGCGCTTGGCTGGTCGCAAGCCCTGGCGTATCGACGCCAACCTGGCGACTCCTGATCACAACGTGCCGACCACTGAACGTTCGGCTGGCGTCGATCAGATTGCCGACCCTGTGTCGCGCATTCAGGTCAAGACACTGGATGCCAACTGTGACGAATTTGGTATTACCGAGTTCAAGATGAACGATCATCGACAGGGTATCGTGCATGTCGTCGGACCCGAGCAGGGCATGACGTTGCCGGGTACCACTGTGGTGTGTGGCGATTCCCATACCTCTACCCACGGTGCCTTCGGTGCCCTGGCGCATGGTATTGGCACCTCCGAGGTTGAGCATGTACTGGCAACCCAGTGCCTGATTGCCAAAAAGATGAAGAACATGCTGGTGCGTGTTGACGGTGAGCTGGGTGCCGGCGTCACGGCGAAAGACGTCGTGTTGCACATCATCGGCGTGATCGGTACTGCAGGTGGTACCGGTTATGCGGTTGAGTTCGGTGGCAGTGCGATCCGCTCCATCTCCATGGAAGGGCGCATGACGATCTGCAACATGGCGATTGAAGCCGGTGCACGTGTCGGTCTGGTCGCGGTTGATGAGACCACAATCGAATACTTCCGTGGTCGTCCGTTCTCGCCCAGTGAAGAACAGTGGGGTGCTGCCGCGGCGGCCTGGAAAGAGCTGGTGTCTGACGAAGATGCGCAGTTCGACACCGTGGTTGAAATCAAGGCGGAAGATATCTTGCCGCAGGTGACCTGGGGTACCTCTCCTGAAATGGTGGCGCCGGTCAGTGCGCTGGTGCCGAATCCGGAATCCGAAACCGACCCGGTCAAGGCGGATGGCATTCGCCGCGCCCTGCAGTACATGGGACTGCAGGCCGATCAGAAAATCACTGATATCCAGCTGGATCGTGTCTTTATCGGTTCCTGCACCAACTCGCGCATCGAAGACCTGCGCGCTGCCGCTGAGGTGGTGAAAGGTCGCAAGGTCGCTGCCAATATCAAGCAGGCGCTGGTGGTGCCGGGCTCGGGTCTGGTCAAGGCGCAGGCGGAAGAAGAAGGTTTGGACAAGATCTTTACGGAAGCCGGTCTGGAATGGCGTGAGCCGGGCTGCTCCATGTGTCTGGCGATGAACCCGGACAAGCTGGGGCAGGGAGAGCACTGCGCCTCTACCTCCAACCGTAACTTCGAAGGTCGTCAGGGCTTCGGTGGCCGTACCCATCTGGTGAGTCCGGCGATGGCGGCGGCAGCGGCCGTGACCGGTCACTTCGTTGATGTACGTGAATTGATGCAGTAAGACGGGAGAGCGAGATGAGAAAGTTTACCCAACACACCGGTATTGCTGCACCGCTGGATCGTGCCAACGTCGATACCGACATGATCATACCGAAGCAGTTTCTGAAGTCGATCAAGCGTGCCGGCTTCGGCCCCAATTTGTTCGATGAGCTGCGTTACCTTGATGAAGGTCAGCCGGACCAGGATTGCTCAGGTCGTCCGCTGAACCCGGAGTTCGTGCTCAACAAGGCGCGCTACCAGGGCACCAGTGTACTCTTGGCGCGTGAAAACTTCGGTTGCGGTTCCAGTCGTGAGCACGCGCCCTGGGCACTGGATGATTTTGGCATTCGTGTGGTGATTGCACCGAGCTTTGCCGATATCTTCTACAACAACTGCTTCAAGAACGGTCTTTTGCCGATCGTGTTGCCGGAAGCACAGGTCGATCAGTTGTTCCGTGAAGTGGATGCAGCTGAAGGCTATGAACTGACAGTCGATCTGGAGCGTCAGGTCGTGGTAACCCCGGCTGGTGAAGAGTTTGGCTTCGAAGTGGATGCTTTCCGTAAGCACTGCCTGCTGAACGGCCTGGATGATATCGGTCTGACGTTGCAGCATGCCGATGAGATCAAGGCCTACGAAGCGCGCCGCCGTCAGGAAGCACCCTGGCTGTTCGATGCGATCAAGTAACCGTTTTTGAATTCAAGGAACATAGTGACATGAGCAAGAATGTACTGGTATTGCCGGGTGACGGCATCGGTCCTGAAATCGTAACCGAAGCGCGCAAGGTGCTGGAACTGGTCAATGAGCGCCACGGCATGGGGTTGGAGATCAATGAAGCGCTGGTCGGTGGTGCTGCCATCGATGCGACCGGCGTGCCGCTGCCGGAAGAAACCCTGGCGGCTGCCAAGGCGGCTGATGCCATCCTCCTGGGCGCTGTCGGTGGTCCGAAATGGGATACCAACCCGGATTTTGCCATCCGTCCCGAAAAAGGGCTGCTGGGTATTCGTTCCCAGCTGGGTCTGTTCGGTAACCTGCGTCCGGCCATCCTTTATCCGCAGCTGGCACATGCGTCTACTCTGAAGCCGGAGGTGGTGTCCGGTCTGGATATTTTGATCGTGCGTGAGCTGACTGGCGGCATCTACTTCGGTCAGCCGCGTGGCGTGCGCGAGAAGGAAGGCGGTATCCGTGAGGGCTTCAACACCTACGTTTACGATGAGAATGAGATTCGTCGTATCGGCCGTGTTGCATTTGAAGCTGCCCGTGCCCGTGACAAGCGTTTGTGCTCTGTCGACAAGGCCAACGTGCTGGAAGTGACCGTGCTCTGGCGCGAGATCATGGAAGAGCTGTCCAAGGAATACCCGGATGTTGAACTGAGTCACATGTACGTGGACAATGCGGCGATGCAGCTGGTGCGTGCGCCCAAGCAGTTTGACGTGATGGTCACGGGTAACATGTTCGGCGATATCCTGTCTGATGCGGCAGCCATGCTGACCGGTTCAATCGGCATGCTGCCGTCCGCTTCGCTGGACGAAAACGGCAAGGGCATGTACGAGCCTTGCCATGGTTCAGCTCCGGATATCGCGGGCGAAGGCAAGGCGAATCCGTTGGCAACCATCCTCTCAGTCGCTATGATGTTGCGTTACTCTCTGAATGAGGGTGAGGCAGCCGATCAGATCGAAGCGGCTGTAAGCAAGGTGCTGGATCAGGGGCTGCGTACCGGTGACATCATGTCCGAGGGTATGCGTCAGGTCAGCACCGCAGAGATGGGTGATGCAGTTGTCGCTGCACTCAACGCTTGATCTCTTGAGTATAAGCGGATGCCCGTCGCTGTCGGGCGTCCGTCTGGCCTGGCCAGAGTTTTGTTTTACAGCACTACAACAATATTGGGGGCACGAATGAAGCGTGTAGGTTTTGTCGGCTGGCGTGGCATGGTCGGTTCTGTTCTGATGCAGCGCATGCTGGAAGAGCAGGATTTTAATCATATTGCTGAGCCGGTTTTCTTCACCACTTCTCAGACTGGAGCAGCAGGTCCTGACATCGGCAAGGATATTCCCGCATTGAAAGATGCGCGTGATATTGAAGAGCTGAAACAGATGGACGCCATTGTTTCCTGTCAGGGTGGCGACTACACCACGGAAGTGTTCCAGAAACTGCGTGAGTCCGGCTGGAATGGCTACTGGATCGATGCAGCTTCAACCCTGCGTATGGCTGATGACAGCCTGATCGTACTGGATCCGGTTAACCGTGATGTCATTGACCGCGGTATCGATGCCGGTATCAAGAATTTTGTTGGCGGCAACTGTACCGTATCCCTGATGCTGATGGGGCTGGGTGGCCTGTTCAAGGCTGGTCAGGTTGAGTGGATTTCTTCCATGACCTACCAGGCTGCATCCGGTGCCGGCGCCAAGAACATGCGTGAACTGATTACTCAGATGGGCCAGATTCATGCCGGTTCCGAAGCACTGCTGGCTGATCCGGCGTCCGCGATTCTGGATATCGACCGCCAGGTCGTCGAAACCATGCGCGGTGACGCCTTCGCCACTGATAACTTCGGTGTGCCGCTGGCCGGTTCCCTGATTCCCTGGATCGACAAGGCTGTGGCTGATGGTCAGAGCAAGGAAGAGTGGAAGGGCTTCGTTGAAACCAACAAGATCCTGGGCCTGTCCGACAGTCCGATCCCGATCGATGGTACCTGTGTACGTATCGGTGCCATGCGCTGTCACAGCCAGGCCTTCACCGTTAAGCTGAAGCAGGACTTGCCGATGGATGAAATCGAGCAGATGATTGCTGAGGCCAACGACTGGGTCAGCGTGGTGCCGAACGAGCGTGAAGCGACCATCAGTGATCTGTCGCCGACCAAGGTGACCGGTACGCTGAACATTCCGGTCGGTCGTCTGCGCAAGATGAAGATGGGGCCTGACTACCTGAACGCTTTCAGCGTCGGTGACCAGTTGCTCTGGGGTGCGGCTGAACCGCTACGCCGTATCCTGCGCATCCTGCTTGAGCGATAATCGAGCAGATCTGTTGTAACACCTCTCAGCCCGGCGTTTGCCCGGGCTGTTTTGCTTTGTGAGACCCTTGAAAAGATGTCAATGAACGTTGCTTTAATCGGACCGGATACCCTGAAAGGGGAAAAGTTGCTGGAGCTGCTGGATGAGTCAGCGCTGCAGGTTGAAACCATGTCGCTGTACGAAGAGGCTGACAGTGCCGGGCGTAGCCTGATGTTCAGAGGCAGTGCCTGCCGCACTCGGCCGCTTGATGAGTTTACCGGTGAGGGGCTGGCGCTGGTGTTTGTCTGTATGGCTGAATTGGATGCCGATACGATCAAAACGCTGGAAGGTCTGTCCTCTGCGATTGTTATTGACCTCTATCCGCAACACTATGGTGAGCAGCCGCAGCTGGTCGTGCCTGCGATCAATGGTGAGGTGCTCGGTTCGATTGACGCAGGTCGTATTATCGGTGTGCCGGGATCGGCTACTATTACCGCTGCGCTGGCACTGTCACCGCTGCACCATGAATATCAGATACTTAAGCTCAACCTGACGGTGCTCTGTGCGGCTTCTGAAGCGGGCCGCAAGGGTGTTGAGGCCCTGGCCTCGGAAACAGCCAGGTTGCTCAATGGTCGGGATGTGGATGCTGATTATTTTGAGCGCCAGATCGCGTTCAACCTGATTCCCAGTGTGGGAGAGGTTCAGCCTTCCGGTTACACCTCGCTGGAGGAGCAGGTACTGCAGCAGTTGCCGCAGCTGCTGGGAGATGAAGACCTGGAGCTGGATGTGAGTGCCGTGCGTGTCCCCGTGTTTTACGGTGATGTGGTCGTTGCACAGGCGGAAACGCGCCAGTCACTGGAGGTCGACAATCTCCAGCTGCTGATGGACAAGGCCAAAGGCGTACGTTTCGATCAGGCGGCGAAAAAGCCGGCCAGCCTGGTGAATGACGTCATCGGGCAGGATGTTGTTGTCGTCAATCGAATCAGGCCGGATGCCTCGGGTGACAGTGGCTTCGGGTTGCATGCCCTGAGTGATGATCTGGGTCGAGGCAGCGCGCTGGTGGCGCTGGAAATTGCACTGGCGCTGCAGGAATAGTCGCAAAATAGCAGCAGAGAGTGCGGTTGACCCTCTGCTGTTTAAACATAATACTTGCACAAAATATGGATCCGTAACCCTCTGATTCATCGAGAAATGGAGAGGGCGCGCATACTACACCAAAGGGAGTAACCGATGCTGCGTAAACTAGCCTTAAGCCTTGCGGTCTCAGCAGCTCTGGGGGCGTCACAGGTTAATGCCCTTGGGCTCGGGGAGATTCAAGTCAATTCGGCACTGAATGAACCGCTTGATGCCGAGATTAAACTGACGCAGGTACGTGATCTCTCCCCGCTGCAGATTCAGCCGAGAATGGCCTCGCTGGATGAGTATGCAACCGCTTCTGGCGGCAGTCAGGCGCGCTATCTTCGCGATATTCAGTTTCAGGTTCTGGTGTCGCCTGAAGGCACTGGTCGTATTCGCCTGAAATCGACCGAGCCGGTGCAGGAGCCATTCCTGAACTTCATGGTCGAAGTGAACTGGCCCAGCGGTCGTATGGTGCGCGAATACACCCTGCTGCTGGATCCTCCCGTTTTCGAAGCCTCTCCTGTAGCACAGCGCCTGAGTGTAGCCCGGGTTGAACCCGTCGAAGCTCGGCCGCAGGTTGCAGATGCCCGTCCAGTAACCCCGTCGGGCAGCAATATCCGCACCCGTGCCAATAGCGAAACGCAGGTGTATGTTGGGGTCAATGACACCCTGTGGGAAATTGCCAAAAAGACCAAGCCACAAGGTATCACCGAGCACCAGATGATGCTGGCCCTGCTGCGCAAGAACCCGCAGGCCTTCCCCTCAGGGAATATCAATAACCTCAAGGCCGGGACGGTGATGGATATTCCATCCGTCGCCGAAGCTCAGCAGTTAAGTCATCGTGAATCCGTTGCTGAAGTGGCGCGCCAGATGCAGTTGTGGCGTGAAGGTCGCAATTCACCCAAGGCTGCGGCAAAGGCTCCACTGGATGTCAGCAAGGCTGCCGATACACCCAAGGCGGAAGAAACCGCTCCGCAGGTTGAGTCTGAGTCGACTGCGGTTGCTACACAGGACGAGGGCAAACTGACTGTTCTGGCGCCGCCGGAGGAGTCGGTCGAAGCGCAGCAGCTCACTTCGGCCACCAGTAGCGTCGACAGCGATGCGCAAGAGAATGCTGCCGGCGCTGACCAGTCCGGTGGGCAGGTGATTTCCGCTGCTGCGGAGCGTCTGGAAGATGAAGTGCTCATGGCGCAGGAGAAGATTGATCGTCTTGAGCGCGATAACGCGGATTTGAATGACAAGCTCAGCTCTGTGCTGGAACAGCTGGAGTCTCAAAGTCGACTGCTGGAGTTGCAGTCGCAGCAGATGTCGACCTTGCAGGCTGAACTGACCAAACCGCAGGCAGCCCCGGTAGAAGTGCCGGCAAAACCCGAAAAGGATTCGACCTCGCTGCTTGAAAATCCGACCGTGCTGGGTGGTCTGGGGGCTGCTATTGCCCTTCTGGGTGGGGTCTGGTTGTTCCTGCGCCGCAAGCGCTCAGGTGATGAGAGTAAGCGCGAACTGGTCAATGTACCTGATGACCTGCGTGAAGAGGACAGGGATGCTGTGCCTGATGTGGCATCGGCTGGTTTGGCTGCAGCGGCTGTGGCGGGTGGTGCGGCCGTAGTGGCGGCCAATGCTGCTGAAGATGATGCAATTATTGATGATGCTGCTGATTTTGTACGCCCGCCGATGGATTCTTTGGCGCCGGATGAGGATGAAGTTGCGGCAGGAGACCTTGAGCAGGATCTGCAGGAGCTGGATCTTGATATGGATCTGGACCTGGATCTCGATGATCTGGATCAGCCGCAGGAAGGTGAGTTGGCAGGTGTCGACTCGGCCGAGTTTGATCTTGGGCTGGATGATGAGCCCATGGCTGAGCTTGGGGCTGAGGAAGAAATCGAAGCGAGTGCTGCTGACGAGCCTGAAATCATTGAAGCAGCCGATGAGCTTGACTTTACCCTGGAGCAGGCGGAAGAAGAGCCGAGCGAGCTGGATGCGATGCTGGCTGAACAGGATGTTGATGATGAACTGGACTTCCTGCTCAGTGATAGCGTGACAGCAGAAGATGGCTCGGCCGATGATGTGGACGAGCTTGATATTGCCTTGGGTGTGGACTCCGGCGAAGATGATGCGCTTGAGTTCAACGCTGGCTCTGCTCTGTCCGTTGAGTCCGAAAGTGATGCAGAAGTTGACAACAGTCTGCATGAAACCGTCGAGGCGGCGCCAGAAGTTGAGTTTGAGATCGATCCTGCTCTCGAGGCAATGCTGCAGGGTGGTGATGATCAGTCCGAAACCGACACTGATGACGGACTTGAATTCGATCTTGGCTTTGCGGATGATGAGCCCGCAGCGATTGATACTGAATCCGCCGAAGATGATCTGGAAAGCTTGCTGTCTTCCTTTAATCCAGAGGAAGAAGTTGAAAATGCGGCTTTTGCCACGGCATTGACCAGTGAAGAGGTGGAGGAAGAGCTGACGGCCAACATCTCCCATGATCTGGAGATGGACCTGGACAGTGAAGTAGAAGAGCTGCTTGGCAGTACCGATGATGACATCGAACTGGATGAGCAGCGCAGCGATGAGCAGGACGATATTCTGGATAAGATGAACCTGCTCAGCGATGCGGATGAAATCGAAACCAAGCTGGATCTGGCGCGTGCCTATATCGAAATGGAAGACACTGAGGGTGCGCGCGATATCCTTAATGAAATTACCAGCGAAGGCTCCAATACTCAGCGTGATGAAGCGCAGAAACTTCTGGAGACGCTGGCCTGATCAAGATATTTGATGAGTAAAAACAACTCTTCCGGGGCGATTTCGATCGCCCCTTTTCGTTATGCCTTGGGTGTTGAATATGTTGGTGCGGCCTACCGGGGCTGGCAGCTGCAGGCATATGATAATGTCCCTACCATACAGGCTAAGGTTGAACAGGCTCTCTCCGTGATTGCCAACCATCCGGTTCAGGTGGTGTGTGCCGGTCGAACCGATGCCGGCGTCAATGCCAGTCATCAGGTTATTCATTTTGACAGCTGGGTTGAGCGTGATGAGCGGGCCTGGACGCTGGGCACTAATAGTCATCTGCCTGATGATATTTCGATCAAGTGGGCAACCAAGGTGCCAGGGTGTTTTCATGCCCGCTTTTCGGCCAGGGAGCGTCGTTATCGCTACCTGATCTATACTTCGCCGACACGTCCGGCGATTCTTGCCGGTGGTGTTACCTGGACGCATCGAAAGCTGGATGTTGAACGCATGCAGTTGGCCGCTCAGCACCTGCACGGTGAGCATGATTTCACTTCTTACCGTGCCGTAGGTTGTCAGGCGCGCAGTCCTGTTCGTGAGATTCGCAACCTCAGTGTCTATCGTAGCGGGCAACTGATTGTCATTGATGTCAGCGCCAATGCGTTTCTGCACCACATGGTGAGGAATATCGCAGGGGTTTTGATGGCAGTCGGGTCAGGGCAGCGCTCGCCGGATTGGGCGCTTGAGGTGCTCAAGGCAAAGGATCGTCGCCAGGGCGGCGTGACGGCGCCGCCTGACGGACTTTATTTCGTTGATGTGCGCTACCCGGATCTGTTTAAGCTGCCGAAGGTGCCGCTCGGGCCGCATTTTCTGCAAACATCGGACTGACGCCCTGAAGCGGCTTTGTTAATATTAGCGGCTTGCGTCATTTTTCGGGATAAAGCATGACTACACGGGTGAAAATTTGCGGGATTACCAGCCTGGCGGATGCAATGTCTGCGATCGAGGCTGGTGCTAGTGCGCTGGGTTTTGTGTTTTATGCGCCAAGCCCGCGTTTCGTGAAGCCAGAGGTTGCCGCTGATATCATCCGACAGTTGCCACCGTTTGTGACGACGGTGGGGCTGTTCGTCAACGCCTCAGATGCTGAAGTGGCAAGCACAGTGCAACAGACCGGTATTGATCTGTTGCAGTTTCACGGTGATGAGCCGGAAAGTTTCTGTCGCGCTTTTATGCGTCCCTATATCAAGGCGTTCAGGGTGCGTCCCGAGCTGGACCTTATGGAACTGGTTGCTTGCTATCCCAGTGCGCGGGGCATCCTGCTTGATGCATACCGGCCTGGAGTCCCGGGTGGGACTGGAGAAATTTTTGACTGGGCGCTGATTCCGTCATCCCTGGCATCACGGGTAGTTCTGGCTGGCGGCCTGAACGCCGATAACGTGGCACAGGCGATTGCACAGGTATCACCCTATGCCGTAGACGTTTCGGGTGGTGTTGAAGCCGCTCCCGGGCGTAAAGATGCGGCAAAAATTAATGCTTTCATGGCCGCCGTTAAGCAGCCTTAAAGCAGTGTGAATTAGAGTATGTGATTTCCATCAGCCTGCACCTGGAAAGGGCTGGCAGGCGACAATAGGAATGTGAACCATGAGTAACTGGCTGGAAAAAATCGTGCCTTCCCTGGTGCGCAACGAAAAAAAGCGCACCAATATTCCCGAGGGTTTGTGGAAAAAATGCCCCAAGTGCGATTCCATCCTCTATCGGCCTGAGCTTGAGAAGAATCTCAACGTTTGCCCCAAGTGTGATCATCATATGCGCCTTAACGCGCGCCGCCGCCTGGAGCTGTTCCTTGATGACGAGGGGCGTCAGGAACTGGCTGCCGATGTGACGCCGGTGGATCGCCTGAAATTCCGTGATTCCAAGAAATACAAGGATCGCCTGACTGCGGCCCAGAAGCAGACTGGCGAAAAGGATGCCTTGATCGCCATGCGTGGTTCCCTGCAGGGGCTGCCGGTGGTAGCTGTTGCCTTCGAATTCAACTTCATGGGGGGATCCATGGGTGCGGTCGTTGGTGAACGGTTCGTTCGCGCAGCGCGTGTCGCGCTGGAAGAGCGCATCCCGCTGATCTGC
This sequence comes from Marinobacterium maritimum, assembly GCF_039523155.1. Classification (NCBI taxonomy): domain Bacteria; kingdom Pseudomonadati; phylum Pseudomonadota; class Gammaproteobacteria; order Oceanospirillales; family Oceanospirillaceae; genus Marinobacterium; species Marinobacterium maritimum. The sequence goes on from NZ_BAAAET010000001.1 coordinate 767,226, forward strand.
TTTGCCGCTTCTGGTGGTGCGCGGATGCAGGAAGCGCTCATATCTCTGATGCAGATGGCGAAAACAAGTGCTGCACTGGAGAAGCTGAAACAGGCAGGTATACCCTACATTTCCGTTCTGACTGATCCGGTTTATGGTGGTGTTTCGGCATCATTGGCAATGCTGGGTGACCTGAATGTGGCTGAACCCAATGCCTTGATCGGTTTCGCTGGCCCGCGTGTTATCGAGCAGACCGTGCGTGAAAAACTGCCTGAGGGTTTCCAGCGCAGCGAATTTCTGCTGGAACATGGTCAGGTCGATATGATCATCAGTCGTAATGACCTCCCGACCCGTCTTGCCGATATTCTGCGCAAGCTGACTCATAGCAGTGTGGCAGCGGAAGCGACGCCGGTTGTAGAGGGCGAAGTGGTTGAAGCAGACCAGGATGCTGGCAAAGAATGAGTGGCAGTGCCTATCCGGTAACGCTTGAGGGGTGGCTGAGCCGTATCGAGGCCTGTCACCCCAGTGAGATCGAACTTGGTTTGACGCGCTTGTCCGCCGTGGCTGCGCGTTTGCCGATCGACCTGTCGAACAGTACCCGGATCGTGGTTGCAGGTACCAATGGCAAGGGCTCGACCCTGGCGATGTTGGACGCTGTGCTGCGTCAGCAGGGTTACAGTACGGGGGTTTATACCTCACCCCACTTTCTGCACTACAACGAACGTATCGTCGTCAATGGCGAGCCGGTTTCGGATGAGTTGCTTTGCGAGGTGTTTACCGCAATCGAACAGGCACGGGGCGAAACGCCACTGACCTATTTCGAATACGGTACTCTCGCCGCGCTGTTGGTCTTCAGTCAGCTGAAGGTTGATATGGCGTTGCTGGAAGTGGGGCTGGGCGGGCGTCTGGATGCGATCAACATCGTTGATGCCGATATTGCAGTCGTGACCACCGTGGCGCTGGATCATATGGACTGGCTCGGGCCTGATCGCGAGTCGATCGGGTTTGAAAAGGCAGGTGTGTTTCGTTCAGGCAAGCCTGCACTGTGCGGAGATCCTGATGCTCCTGCACGACTGGTTGGGCATGCCGAGGCGATTGCTGCACCTCTGTGCCGCAATGGTATTGACTACCGCTATGAGCGACAGGCTGATGGCTGGAACTGGCAGGGTGTGAGTGCTGACGGGGTTTCCTGCCGCTATGAGCAACTTCCCGTGCCTGGGCTGCCACTTGCCAATGCTGCTCTGGTGATGCAGATCCTGCAGTTCCTGCCCAAGCCGGTCAGTGAAGCGGCGATTCGGCAGGGGCTTGAACAGGCCTGTCTGACGGGGCGTATGCAGCGCACTCGGCTTGGTGGGCTGGCGGTAACGCTGGATGTGGCGCATAACCCTGAGGCCGCGAGCTATCTTGCGTCCCGGCTTCGTGAAGAAGCGGGACAGCCGATTCATCTGGTTTTGGGAATGCTGGCAGACAAGGATATCGAGGCGGTGGTCGAGCAGCTGTCTCCGGTGGTCGGCCAGTGGTATCCGGTCACGCTGTCGGTGCCTCGAGGTACCGATAAGGAGGTATTAGTGACCGCTCTGCAGAAGGCAGGGGTGCCAATGAAGGCGATACACCCGGCTGCCAGTGTTAAAAGCGCGGTTGAGTATCTGCAGCTAAATCAGCCTGAGGGGGGGGTGGTTATTGCCGGTTCCTTCTTTACCGTTGCCGAGGCTCTGGCACTGCGTACAGGAGCATCCTGTTGATGACTGAACAGCAGAAGAAGCGGTTGGTGGGTGCCGCTGCCGTCATCGTATCGGCCGTCATTCTGTTTCCGCTACTGCTTGATGGCAGTGGTTATCGCGAGCGTCATCTGCAGGAGCGAATGCCTCCTGCGCCACAAATGGCTGAAGCGGTTGATATAGAACCGACACGGCAAGCGTTGCCGGACAGTGCCGCACCTGCGGATCCGGCAGCGCCCGCTGTGGTCAAGGTGCCTTCGCCAGCCCTGCGGTCGGCGATTGAAAAGGCACGGCCCAGTATCGACGCAACCTCTGATACCCCGGCGCTTGATCAGCAGCAGGTTCCGGTTGCCTGGACATTGCAGTTGGCGAGCTTCCGTGATGAGGCAAATGCCCGGTCACTACGCAAGGAGTTGGTCGGGGCGGGGTACAAGGTCTATATCCGACATGGGCCGGATATGGTTCGTGTATTTGTAGGCCCTGATCTGCAGCGTAGCCGACTGGAGCAGTTGCAGGCTCGGCTTAAGCGTGATTACTCCCTTGAGGGTATGATCGTTCGATTTACAACACAGTGAATTCACCATTGGGTTGCCCCTTGGGCTCTGTTAGAATGCGCGCTGTTTTCGACACTGGCGAACGACGATGAACTGGGCTGACTGGACCATTCTTGCCATAATAGCGATCTCAAGCCTGATGAGCCTCAAGCGGGGCTTTGTGCGTGAGGCTATCTCTCTACTGACCTGGGTCACCGCTTTCGTTCTGGCTCGCCTGTTCTCGCCATCCTTAAGCGTGCTGCTGGAGTCCTATATTCAGACCCCTTCACTGCGCCTGGTATCGGCCTTTGCTATTCTGTTTATCATCACGTTGATCGCGGGTGCGCTTGTCGGCACGCTGTTCTCTGCGCTGGTTAATGCGACGGGTCTTACCAGCTCCGACCGAGTGTTGGGCATGGGGTTTGGCGCTGTGCGCGGTGGCCTGGTCATCATCGTGATCGTCGCCTTGTTGGGCATGACCCCGGCGGTTCAGGACCGCTGGTGGCTGGAATCAGAGCTGATTCCCCATTTTGTATTGCTTGAAGGCTGGACCCGCCAGGTGGCCAGTGACGTCGGGCAAGTGATCTGGAATATCGGACGCTGAGCAACCTGCTTGGCGCCTCTCTATTAGTGACATCCTTCTGAGGTGGATTGAATGTGCGGTATCGTCGGCATTGTTGCCAAGTCCTTTGTAAACCAGACTATTTTTGATGCGTTGACGGTGTTGCAACACCGCGGCCAGGATGCGGCCGGAATGGTGACCTGCGAAGGCAACCGCTTCTATCTGCGTAAGGACAACGGCTTGGTGAACGAGGTGTTCCGCACTCGCCACATGAAAAAGCTGAACGGCAATATGGGGATCGGCCATGTGCGCTACCCGACTGCCGGCAGTTCCAGCTCAGCTGAAGCGCAGCCGTTCTATGTTAACTCGCCGTACGGCATTGCGCTGGCACACAATGGTAACCTGACCAACGCCGATCAGCTGGCTGATGAAATCTTCCGCTCTGATCTGCGTCACATCAACACCACATCCGACTCTGAAGTGCTGCTCAATATTTTTGCTCATGAGCTGCAGCAGATCGGCAAGCTGACGCCGGAAGCCGATGATATTTTCCAGGCGGTCGAGAAGGTTCATCGCCGTTGCCAGGGCGGTTATGCCGTGGTTGCCATCATCACCGGTTATGGCATCGTTGCCTTCCGTGATCCCTGTGGTATTCGTCCTCTGGTCTATGGCAAGCGCGTCAATGATCAGGGCGAAGAAGAGTACATGGTCGCGTCTGAAAGCGTGGCGCTGGATACCTCCGGCTTCGAGCTGGTACGTGACCTGGTACCGGGTGAGGCGATCTTCATTGATACCGAAGGTCGAGTATCTACGCGCCAGTGCGCCACCGAAAGCAAGATTGCGCCTTGCCTGTTTGAGTATGTCTACTTGGCGCGTCCTGATTCCATTATCGATGGTGTCTCTGTACACCACTCGCGTATGGAGATGGGCGTCAAGCTGGCCGATAAGGTCAAGCGTGAAATGCCCGAGCATGATATCGACGTGATCATTCCGATTCCGGACACCAGTCGCACGGCTGCGCTGGAGATGGCTAACGCTCTGGGCGTGACCTTCCGTGAGGGCTTCATAAAGAACCGTTATATCGGGCGTACCTTCATCATGCCGGGCCAGACCCAGCGCAAGAAGTCCGTGCGCCAGAAGCTGAATCCGATTCAGGCCGAGTTCCGTGATAAGGTCGTGATGCTGGTGGATGATTCCATCGTGCGTGGCACTACCTCCAAGCAGATCGTGCAGATGGCGCGTGACGCCGGTGCTCGCAAGGTCTACTTCGCATCGGCTGCCCCGGAAGTGCGTTACCCGAATGTCTACGGTATCGACATGCCGTCCGCCACTGAGCTGATTGCTCATGGCCGTACTGCGGATGAAGTGGGTGAATACATCGGTTGTGACTGGATGCTGTATCAGGATCTGAACGACCTTAAGGCGTCTGTCAGCTGCTTTAATCCGGAGATCAAAGATTTCGATACCTGTGTCTTTGATGGTAATTACGTAACCGGTACCGTTGATGCGGATTACCTGGAACGCATTGATGCCAAGCGCAATGATGATGCCAAGTCAGCCGCCGAAAGCGCTGCAGACGATGGCAATGAATCTGCTGATCTGCACAACAAAATTGACTGAGGTAGTTCATGAGTCAGTCCAGTTACGAGCGTGAACAGCGGATTCAGTTCGACGCATCAGAAGGTTATGACATCGATACCCTGTCGGTCCGTGCCGGTCAAAGCCGTACGGCCGAAGGCGAGCATTCCGATGCGATCTTTGCGACCTCAAGCTTTGTTTTCTCCAGTGCGCGTGAAGCCGCGGCCCGTTTTGGTGGTGATGAGGAAGGGAATATCTATTCCCGCTTCACCAACCCGACCGTGCAGGCTTTCGAAGAGCGTATTGCCGCCCTGGAAGGGGGCGAGCGTGCCGTTGCAACATCTTCTGGCATGGCGGCCATTCTGAATCTTGGCTTGGCGCTGCTGCAGCATGGTGATCATGTCGTCTGCTCACGCAGTGTGTTTGGCTCTACAGTCTCTCTGTTTACCAAGTACTTGAGCCGTGCCGGCATCGAAACCACTTTTGTGGATCCAACTGATCTGGCCGCCTGGGAGGCTGCGGTTACGCCACAGACACGCCTTTTCTTCATGGAGACTCCGTCCAACCCGCTGGCCGAGTTGACCGATATTGAAGCAGTTGCCGAGATCGCTCATCGCCATGACGCGCTGCTGTGTGTCGATAACTGTTTCCTGACTCCGGCACTGCAGCGTCCGCTGGCACTGGGTGCTGATATTGTCATGCACTCGGCGACCAAGTACCTGGATGGTCAGGGGCGTTGTGTCGGAGGTGTGTTGGTTGGTCGCAGCAAGGAAATGGAAGAGGTGTTTGGTTTGATCCGCACCGGTGGTTCTTGCATGAGTCCGTTCAATGCCTGGGTGTTCCTCAAAGGGCTTGAAACCCTGCCGCTGCGCATGCGCGCGCACAGCGAGAGTGCATTGGCAGTGGCGACCTGGTTGCAACAGCAGCCGGGTATCCGCCAGGTCTACTACTCGGGGCTGCCTGAGCATCCTCAGTATGATCTGGCCTGCAAGCAGCAGTCCGCTTTCGGCGGCGTGCTGGCCTTTGAGGTTGAAGGCGAGCGTGAGGAAGCCTGGCGTTTTATCGATGCCACGCAAATGGTGTCAATTACGGGGAATCTGGGTGATGTCAAATCCACCATCACTCACCCGGCAACTACCACGCATGGCCGCATGAGTGTGGAAGAGCGTGAATCCGCCGGTATCCGTGAAGGCCTGATCCGTTTCTCTGTGGGCCTGGAATCGCTTGATGATATCAAGGCCGACCTGCAGCGCGGCCTGGATGCGCTGCACGCGTGATTGATCCCATCCGGCCGCTCTGTCCTGAGCGGCCGTTTTTCTGCTGAAACTGATATTGATGAAAATCTTTCTGGCCCCGATGGAGGGCGTCCTTGATCACTCCCTGCGCGATATCCTGACCAGGATACCCGGTGTTGATGTTTGCGTTACAGAGTTTATTCGCGTAACGGATCAGTTGCTGCCGGAATCGGTATTTCGGCGCCTTGCGCCGGAACTGCAGCAGGGCAGTCGTACCCCGTCGGGCACGCCGGTGCTGGTTCAGCTGTTGGGAAATGATCCTGTCGCCATGGGTGAGAATGCCGTCAGGGCGGCTGAAATGGGGGCGCCGGGCATTGATCTGAACTTCGGCTGTCCGGCCAAGACGGTCAACAGGAGTCGTGGTGGTGCGATTCTGCTCAAGGATCCGGATGAGGTGCATGCCATTACGGCAGGTGTTCGTCGTGCGCTGATGCCTGAAGTGCCTCTCAGTGCCAAGATGCGTCTTGGCTTTCAGGACAAGTCGCTGGCGATTGAAAATGCGCAGGCGATAGAAGCTGCAGGTGCCATGCAGTTGACGGTCCATGCGCGTACCAAGGTAGAGGGCTATAAGCCGCCGGCTCACTGGGAGTGGATAGCCAGGATTCGCGAGGCCGTGTCGATCCCTGTCATAGCCAATGGCGATATCTGGACGGTTGATGATTATCATCGCTGCCGGCAGGTCAGTGGCTGTGAGGATGTCATGATTGGTCGTGGTTTAATTGCCAATCCTTTTCTTGCTCAGGCGATTCGTTGTGGCGAAGAAGGGCTGGGTGCGGCAGCGACCTGGCAGCAAACCCGCTCACTGATACAGGTCTACCATGGGATGGTGATGGCGCGCCTGGAGCCAAAGCATATCAATGGTCGTACCAAGCAGTGGCTGCGTATGATGCAGCGCCATTATCAGCAAGCGGAAGTCCTGTTTAGTGAGGTGCGTGCTGAGCGAGATCCACAGCGTTTCGCTGAATTGCTTCAGGCGGTTGAAGCTAACGGTTGATACTAACCGGCAGGCGTCTTGAGCCCCAGTTTCCGGGTGTCGGTTCAAATCGACCGGCCAGCTGGTGGCCGCAGTAGCGACAGCAGCCTTGTGGTGTCAGGGACCAGTCCAGAATCATATAGCCTGCACGTTTGATCAGCGGACGATTACATTCCGGGCAGTAGGTCGTGTTGCCTTCAGGGTCAGGCAGGTTTCCGGTATAGACGAACCTGAGCCCCTCTTCACGGGCAATCATTCGTGCGCGCTGCAACGTTTCCAGTGGTGTGGGCGGGTGGTCAAGCATCTTCCAGTCCGGATGGAAAGCGGTGAAATGCAGCGGCACTTCATCACTGAGTTGGGTGCAGATCCAGCGAGACAGTTGCGCGATTTCGCGATCAGAATCATTCTCGCCCGGGATCAGTAATGTCGTGATCTCAAGCCAGGTATCGGTTTGGTGGTGGATATACTCCAATGTATCCAGTACCGGTGCTAATTCCCCGCCGCAGATCTTCTTGTAAAACCGTTCGGTAAACGCCTTGAGGTCAATATTGGCCGCGTCCATGTGTTGATAGAACTCTTCACGCGGCTTGGGGCATACATAGCCAGCGCTGACGGCAACACTCTGCAGTCCGTGCTGATGGCACGCCTTGGCTACATCAATGGCATATTCGTGAAAAATCACCGGGTCGTTATAGGTAAAGGCGATGCTGCGGCAATTGTTAGCAACGGCGGTACTGACAAGTTGCTCGGGTGAGGCGCTGTCGCATAGGCGATCAGTCTCTCGGGATTTGCTGATATCCCAGTTCTGACAGAAACGGCAGGCCAGGTTGCAGCCTGCGGTGCCAAACGAAAGTACAGGTGTACCCGGGAAGAAGTGATTGAGCGGCTTTTTCTCAATCGGATCAATGCAAAACCCACTGGACAGCCCGTAGCTCAGCATGCGGATCTCTTTGCCGACACGCCCGCGTACGAAACATAATCCGCGCTGCCCGTCGTTCAGCTTGCAAAAGCGGGGGCAGAGGTCGCACTGGAGTTTGCCATTGTCCAGTTCGTGCCAGTAATGCGTGCTGACGCTGTGGTTGGTGTCCATGATAAAAATACCGATCGACCTCTATACTATTAAGCATAGCAAAAGCTGGAGGTGTGTCATGACGGGCATGTTGCGACCCGCCGCGGTTGCGGGTCTGTTCTATCCTGCTGATGAGGCTGCGCTGAAGCAGCTGGTGGGCGGTATGCTGACAGAGGCCCCTGAGCCGCCAGAATTACGCCGGCAAGTGAGAGCACTGGTTGTGCCGCATGCGGGGCTGGTCTATTCAGGGCCTGTAGCGGCCGTTGCCTATCGTCTGCTGCGGCGCAGTTTATCCGAATGTGATTGGCAGCGTGTGGTCCTGCTGGGCCCCAATCATCGGGTTCCTCTGGTTGGCATGGCGGTCCCGGATGAGTCCGACTGGAAAACCCCTTTAGGGATCATGCGCCTTGATCGAGCCTTTGTGGCCAGGCTATGCGAGCAATTCGCAATGGCTGTGCGACCTGAAGTACACCTGCCTGAGCATTCACTGGAGGTTCAACTGCCCTTTCTGCAGTACATCGCGCCCGAGATGCGTTTAGTCCCTGTGCTGGTTGGGCCTACGGATTCCGCCGTTGTCGCTGAGCTGATCGAGTATTGCTGGCAGGATGAACAGACGCTGGTTTTGATCAGCAGTGATTTAAGTCACTACCACTCCTGGGAAGAGGCGCGTCAGCTTGATGCTGTGACGAGTCGGATGATCTGTCATGCAGAGCCGCATCTGGGCTCTGAGCAGGCATGTGGTTGTTATGCGCTAAATGGGCTGCTACTGGCTGCACAGCACCAGGGGCTGGAGATCAACTGCCTTAGTCAGATGACATCGGGTGATACGGCTGGTGATAAACAGCAGGTCGTGGGGTATGGTGCCTATGTCTGTTACTGAATATAACTCGCAGCAACGTGCTGCAATTCTGTTGCTGGCGCGCGAGGGCGTGTGCCAGGCGGTACGCACCGGAAGTGTGGAGCTGCCGGATATCACGAGCCTGGAGCCGTTTTTACGGGAGGATAGAGCCTGTTTCGTGACGCTGGAAAGTCATGCCGAGTTGCGGGGGTGTATAGGCTCGTTGCAGGCGACTCGCCCTTTGGGGCATGATCTACTGCACAACGCTTGCGGGGCAGCCTTATACGACTATCGCTTTGAAGCTTTGCAGGCATCGGAGCCGGTTCAGGTGTCGGTTTCCATTCTATCGCCTCTGGAGGAGATGAGCTTCAGCTCGGAGTCGGATCTGCTAGCGCAGCTGATACCCAGGGAGGATGGCTTGCTGATACAGGCAGGGCGTAATCGCGCGACGTTTCTGCCGGTGGTCTGGGAGGGGTTGCCGACGCCTGAGTTGTTCCTGCGTGCGCTCAAGCGCAAGGCTGCGCTGCCGGCTGACTACTGGTCGGACCAGGTCAAAGCCTGGCGCTATCACAGCGAATATTTTGCCGAGGAGGGTGAAAAGCCGGCGTGTGAGTGACGCCGGCATTGAGTTAGCTGCCTTCTCGCTGTTCGCTAAAGCGATCGACGTCATTGGTGATGTCGACCTCTACATTGGGAGCCGGTATGCGAAAATCGTATACGCGTTCCCAGCCTTCGGATTCAGGGGTGCGCTCCCAGACAGTGCCGGCGTTATATTCCAGCAGTTCGGTCAGTGAGGGATCGAGCTGGCAGATACGCTCCAGTGGAATCGGCATCATGTTGATCAGTTCGTTCTCCAGAAACTCCTCGGTTTCATAACCGGTGTACATGCGCCAACCAGTGTCGTTGAGGTGCTCGGGTACGGTTTTGTACATGAAGCGGATTGGCAGCTTTTCCTCCAGCAGCAGGCGTGATGCCAGGACCAGAAAACCGTTCTTGGTTTGGGCTGTTTCCTGTTCCTGAGTCAGTGGCTGGTCGGGAGTGGGTGTTTTCATGGTGCTTGACCTGTATGCGGCTATTCGTGTCGGATCTATTGCGGCAGTATACCAGCTCGGTTGGCTGAGACTGAAATAGAGCGCCAATAAACAAAAACCCCGCCGAAGCGGGGTTTGTCTGTCAGCAGAAGGGTGCCGTGGCACCCTCAGCAGGATCAGGCTTCAGCAGTCGGAATGAAGTTGCTGGCCTTCTCGACGTAGTTTTCCATCTGGTCGAAGTTCAGGTAACGGTAGATGTCGCCAGCCATGCTGTCGATCTTCTTCGCGTATTCCATGTACTCTTCAACGGTCGGCAGCTTGCCTTCCAGAGCCGCAACAGCCGCCAGTTCGGCAGACGCCAGGAAGACGTCAGCGCCGTCACCCAGACGGTTCGGGAAGTTACGGGTAGAAGTGGATACTACGGTAGACTTCGCAGCTACACGTGCCTGGTTACCCATGCACAGGGAGCAGCCCGGCATCTCCATGCGTGCACCGGCCTTGCCGAACACGTTGTAATAGCCTTCTTCAGTCAGCTGGGCAGCGTCCATCTTGGTCGGCGGAGCGATCCACATGCGAGTCGGGATAGACTTGCCGGAGGCTTCCAGCAGTTTACCGGCAGCACGGAAGTGACCGATGTTGGTCATGCAGGAGCCGATGAATACTTCGTCGATGTTTTCGCCCTGGACTTCGGACAGCAGACGAGCGTCGTCCGGATCGTTCGGAGCACACAGGATCGGCTCCTTGATTTCGGACAGATCGATCTCGATCACTTCAGCGTACTCGGCGTCAGCGTCAGCACGCATCAGGCTCGGGTTGGCCAGCCACTCTTCCATGCCCTTGATGCGACGCTCGATGGTGCGCACGTCACCGTAGCCTTCAGCGATCATCCACTTCAGCATGACGATGTTGGAGCGCAGGTACTCGGCAACGGAGTCTTCAGACAGGGTGATGGTGCAGCCTGCAGCGGAACGTTCGGCGGAAGCGTCAGACAGTTCGAACGCCTGCTCGACAGTCAGTTCTTCCAGACCTTCGATCTCCAGAACGCGGCCAGAGAAAGCGTTCTTCTTGCCAGCCTTTTCTACGGTCAGCAGGCCCTGCTTGATTGCGTAGTAAGGAATGGCATGTACCAGGTCGCGCAGGGTGATGCCCGGGTTACGCTTGCCTTTGAAGCGAACCAGAACGGATTCCGGCATGTCCAGCGGCATAACGCCGGTAGCAGCTGCGAAGGCAACCAGACCAGAACCGGCCGGGAAAGAGATGCCCAGCGGGAAACGGGTGTGAGAGTCACCACCAGTACCGACGGTATCTGGCAGCAGCATGCGGTTCAACCAGGAGTGGATAACACCGTCGCCCGGACGCAGGGAAACGCCGCCGCGGTTCATGATGAAGTCCGGCAGGGTGTGGTGAGTGTTGACGTCAACCGGCTTCGGATAAGCGGCGGTGTGGCAGAATGACTGCATGGTCAGGTCAGCAGAGAAGCCCAGGCACGCCAGGTCTTTCAGCTCGTCACGGGTCATCGGACCAGTGGTGTCCTGAGAGCCAACAGTGGTCATCTTCGGCTCGCAGTACATGCCCGGACGTACGCCGTCCATGCCGCATGCCTTACCAACCATTTTCTGAGCCAGAGTGTAACCTTTTCCAGTGTCAACCGGCTGTTCCGGCTTGCGGAACAGGTCAGACGGGGCAAGGCCCAGAGCCTGACGTGCTTTCTCGGTCAGACCGCGACCGATGATCAGCGGGATACGGCCACCGGCACGTACTTCGTCGATCAGTACCTGAGTCTTCAGGCCGAAAGTGGAGATGACTTCGTCAGTACCGTGCTTGCAGACTTTGCCTTCGTACGGGTAAACGTCGATCACGTCACCCATGTTCAGCTCGTCTACCGGCATTTCGATCGGCAGAGCACCTGCATCTTCCATGGTGTTGTAGAAGATCGGAGCGATCTTGCCGCCGAAGCAGTAGCCGCCAGCACGCTTGTTCGGTACGTTCGGGATGTCATCACCGAAGAACCACAGTACGGAGTTGGTGGCAGACTTGCGGGAGGAACCGGTACCCACTACGTCACCGACGTAAGCAACCGGGAAGCCCTTGGCTTTGACTTCTTCGATCTGGGCCAGCGGACCTTTAACACCAGGCTCTTCCGGGTTGATGCCTTCACGTTCCATCTTCAGCATCGCGTTGGCGTGCAGCGGGATGTCAGGACGTGACCAGGCATCAGGAGCCGGAGACAGGTCGTCAGTGTTAGTTTCACCCGGTACCTTGAATACGGTAACGGTGATTTTCTCAGCCAGTTCCGGCTTGGAGGTGAACCACTCACCCTCAGCCCAGGACTGCATAACCTGCTTGGCAAATTCATTGCCGGCTTCCGCTTTTTCCTGTACGTCGTGGAAAGCGTCAAACATCAGCAGGGTATGAGACAGCGCCTTAACAGCAGTCGGTGCCAGTGCTTCGTTGTCCAGGCACTCGATCAGCGGCGCGATGTTGTAGCCACCCAGCATGGTGCCGAGCAGTTGAACAGCTTTCACCTTGTCGATCAGGGGAGAGGAGGCCTCACCTTTGGCGATGGCTGCCAGGAAACCGGCCTTGACGTAAGCGGCCTGGTCCACACCCGCAGGTACACGGTTGGTGATAAGGTCGAGCAGGAACTCTTCTTCGCCAGCAGGCGGGTTCTTCAGCAGTTCGACCAGAGCGGAGGTCTGTTCAGGATCAAGCGGCTTCGGCGGTACGCCTTCTGCAGCGCGTTCTTCTACATGTTTACGATAAGCTTCAAGCACGATATGGCCCTCATCTGTTTTCACCGCCGGACGCCGGAGTGGTAAACCCCCACCGACGGCGTATCGACTAGGTATCGAATGGTGATTGGCGAGCGAATTCTAGCGGAAGGGCGACGCAAAGTTAAGATTGTCGACACAATTACCTGACCAAAGTATAAGACGCCTAACCATACAGGTTACAAGGGCTTGCACGGTTTTTGCGGTTTACAATTGCACGAAGACGGTGACTGAAAACTCAAGTTTTGTGCGCCAGGCATGATTGTGAGCCGGCCCTTTATAAAAGGCAGCGTTATTGGCACGGAATGTTTAATACACTCGTTTCTAGAAGATTATGCTGTTTAAACGGCTGTTTGTTATCACTTGCAGACGTTTATTTATTTCACGGTCTGGCTGAAGTTCCTGTGTCATTGAATCTGGCTGTATATTTATAAAGGGTTTGGGTAACCTTTTGTTTCATAAGAATGAAATGATTTGGCTGCTAGGCTCTTTCGCCTCTTTTATGTGCTTATTAGTTGCTTTGCTGAGACGGTTTTCCAAGCTGTCAGAGTTGTGTGCTGTTGATGCCGGTCAAGTTTCAATTCGCTGTGTTTGAAATCCGACGAAAAGCTACGTATAACAATCGAATACATTATCTCAGGTAGGAGGTAGCCTTGATGAGTTCAGCAGACAGTCCGGCTGAAATCGCACAGGATGAGCGCATGGTAAAGGCGGATCTGCAGTTATCCAAATTGCAGATCATGTTCAATCTGCAAGCCGACAAGCGACTGATCTATGTAGGTGCCCAGCCAACTGTTGCGCTACGTTACCTGACGCGCCTGGTGGCTGCACGGCCTCGTATACTGCGTAATCATATCCGACGCATCTATCTAGCCATCCAGTGCGCAGATAACGAACAACTGACCGGTGCTCTGATCGATCTTTTGTTAGTGCTTCGCGGCCGGGGTCAATTTCTGGTTAATCGCCTGATTCAACAATCCGGACCTTTGTTGCAGAGTGATTGCAGAATTGCCATGAACAAGGCGGTGGATACGCGCGACCTTTCACGACTGGCGGAACTGCCTCTTGAGCATGCTGTGCTGAGTAACGGCCGTTGCATGCAGTTTTCCAGGCAGAAATTACACTGAACACCGCCTAAAAGGATTCAAATATGTCGGTCGGTGCTAAGCATTCAATAGGGTTAATCGGCTTCGCTGCCAACGAGATGGCAATGCTGGAGCTTTTCTTTAAAGGGAATAAAGGTGAAGGTTTTTGCCTGTCCGACGCGGATCAGGCAGAAGCACTTATCGTTGGGTTTAGTGACAGGGATAGTAAGGCTCAGACCGGGAAGTGGTTGGAACAGCACGAGCTGCCAATGATCGCGGTGGTTGATCAAGCTACGGCTTCCTGGGTGCCCGAGACGAGTATCACGCTTTTTCGGCCGCTTACGCTTGGCGGGCTCCTGGATGCGCTGGTTAAGCTGAAGGGTAGGCTGGATGCGGCGCCGGTAGTTGCTGAGGATCTGGGCGTTGTTCCTGCCAGTGAGCAGGATAAGGAGCGTGCAGCCGTGTTTGCCGAATGGCAGGCGCGCAAGCAGCGCAGTAATGATGCCCTGTCAGCCTGGAAAGGTGATAGTGCGCAGCGTGAAGGAGAGGCTTTGCGTAGCCGCTTCAGCATGGAGCGTAATGAGTTGAATAGCCTCATTCTTGAAGCTCAGCAAGAGCTGCAGAAGCAGCAGGCTAATCGCCCTCCCAAGCCGTCACCTGAGCCGGTAGTCGAGCCTGAAGAGGTGTTGCAGCCCCCGAAACTGTCAGCTGAAATGATCCAGCAATGTTGTGGCAGTCTTCCTGATGTGAACCTGGATGCGCCACACGAACGCCGCCGTGCATACTTCAGCCTGGATGGCCTGCTGTTGCCTTGGGTGCAGCGTTGCGTTCGTCAGGGTGATGAAACCGGCCTGGTTCAACAGGTTTTGGGTGTGCCGGGTGCACTCTTTTATCTGCCTGCTGAAAAAGTTTTTCTAGTGGGTATAGATGCTGATTTGCTGTTGCAGCTTGCCCGTACCCGCTTTGGTTTTGATGAAATATCGCTGCAGGAGCGTAGTGCTGAGGCCGAGTTGCCGCATGGTCGCAAAGTGGCGGCTGACGAGTTGCTGTGGCAGTTGGCACTTTTTACTGCGCGAGGTCGTGTGCCTGATACCTTGTCGGCGGAGCAGCCAAAACTTCTGGATGAGATGCCTGACTTTGACCGGCTGCTGGAAACTCCGCATGCGAGAAGTATTGCTGAGCTGTGGCAAAGTCAGCGACTGTCGGCACAGAATATTGCCTCTATGTTAGGTGTGCCTCAGCGCTTTGTGTTCTCATTCTTTGTGGCAGCGGACGCCATCGGTCTGTTCTGTCCTTGACCGGAAATGTGTGTAACACACCATGGATCTTTCGGAGTTTAACCGTGAATCAAGAGCAAAATGATACCCCGCGGTATTTTCAGGTAACGCCCAGCGGAGCGTACTATGCAACCCTGAATACCGAGTCGGAAACACTGCGGGCATTGTTGCTGCAGTTGCTGAGCGCGGATACTCATATCCCGTATCTCAGTTCCCTGCTGCAGAAGTTGACTGGCCTGCCTGAGGCAGAAGCCGAAACGCTGCTGGATAAGGCTGTGCAGCATGGCTTTATCGATCTGCCAGAATCTCCGGAAAGCATTGCGGCAGGTACCATTGAGGAACTCTTGCCCAAACTGTTGCCGAGTCTGGCTGACGGGCGTGTTCTGCTGGCTGATGATCAGGGGTTCTGTCTGGGGCAGTCTGGCTTTGAAGATGACGAAGCGGAAGCGATTGCCGGTATGGCGGCGGATCTGGTTTCCATGCATGAGCGTCATCAGGCGTTGCTGGGTCGCCACCTTGGGATTGATGGTTCATCTTGGGGGCTGATCGATGCGGTCGGCCAGAGTGAACTGGGGTTCTGGACTCTGCATGTCGGGGAACAGAAGTTTCTTTTGATTCTGGAAGGGATGCCACATCTGAACCGGCAGCCTTTTGTTGATTTGATGTCGGTTCTGATCCGACGCTACCTGGATTACTGATGAAACGGGTAAGCCGTTTCATGCAGAATTACAACCAGCGCTAATGGCCTAAAAGGAGACTACCATGCGCTCAGAAATGTTGACTTCTATTCTTAACGATCTCAACGGAACCTCTGCTGAAATCGAAGCGTCCGCCGTGATTTCCACAGATGGTCTGGTGATTGATGCGCTCCTGCCGGCCGGTATGGACGAGGACCGAGTGGGCGCAATGAGTGCCGCGATGCTGTCGCTGGGTGAACGTACTTCCCAGGAGCTGGCTCGTGGTGAGCTGGAGCAGGTTCTGGTGAAGGGCAAGGAAGGCTATATCCTGATGACCCATGCCAACCAGGAGTCCGTACTGACGGTTGTTGCCAAAACCAATGCGCGACTGGGTCTTATCTTCCTGGATGTTAAACGCGCGGCTGATGCAATCGGCAAGATTCTCTGAATCGATTACATGCCTGGCGTGCATGCGTTCTGACTGGTCGAGTGCACGCTTTTTTCCTGGTTTGGAGTGAGTATGTCCGAACAAGATACAGGTTCAGTAACAGAGGTGCTGATCAAATACTTTGATGGCGCCGAGCGGCTGGCCAAAGTCGTTGACCGAGAAGTACCCTATCCAGACGGCAAGTTGATTGTCTCTCGTACAGATCCCAGTGGCATTATTACCCATGCCAATCGTGCTTTCATCGAGATGTCCGGTTACTCCCGAGAAGAGCTGTTGGGGACTAATCACTACATTCTTCGGCATCCGGACATGCCTGCCGTTGCTTTCAAAGACCTCTGGGATACGGTTGCTCAGGGAAAAAAATGGCAGGGGTACGTAAAAAACCTGCGCAAGGATGGGGCCTATTACTGGGTCAAGGCGACCGTGATCCCCAATATTCGTAATGGTGAGCTGGTCGGATACACCTCCGTACGCCGCAAGCCATCTCGCAGCAAGATCAAGGAGAGCGAAGCTCTGTACGCAACGCTGCGCTAGGTGAGGTACTGCGATGACATTAAATTTATCGGTGAGCCCGGACTTTCCGCCGGCTCATCTTTCGGGATGGTTTATCTTTAATACCTGGTTGCAGCGTCAGCTGGGTACGGCTGTTCATCTGGAGCTGTATGACAGCTTTGAACAACAGCGCGAAGATATTCGCAACGGCAAGATCGATCTGATCTATGCGAACCCCTATGATGCCTCCATGCTGGTGCGGGAATTGGGCTTCAAGGTTCTGGTGCGTCCTCGCAACCGAGCTGATGAGGCGGTGATCGCAGCGCGCAAGGATGATTTGCGCAGCTCCGTTGAGGATCTGGAAGCCGGTATCACGGTTGCGACAACGGCGGATCCGGATGTTCATATCATGGGTATGATCATGCTGGAATCTGCGGATCTGGATAAAAGTAATGTCACGTTCCGTGAATATGACAATTACGTACTGGTCGCCAAGGCTCTGCTCAATGGTCAAGCCGATATTGGCTTCTTCCTCAAAGCCGGTTACGACGAGCTGTCGGAGTTGGTCCGCAACAAGACCAAGCCGCTGGTGAGTAGCCAGATTAGCGTGGTGCACCACACGCTCGTAGCGGGGCCGCGCATGCAGGAGCATATAGAGCTGCTGACGGAACGCTTGCTCAATATGGAAGAGGACCCCAAAGGGCGTGAGGTTCTCAAGAGCATGGGGCTTGATGGCTGGGACTTCATGGAAGATGAACAGACTGAGTTCATGATCGATCTGATTGATACATTGATTGATTAAGTAGCCAGCTGTCTGTGTTGATAAAGGCGCCTTAGGGCGCCTTTGTCGTATCGGATACTGTGCGGCATAGTTGCGCGTTGGTAATTAAAAGCCCAAATTTGTAGAATTCCGCGTTTGCCGCTTGAGTGGCAGTTTGTTTAATTTCGGAGATGGTTTGACTGCTATGGATGTACTGGCCGAAATCAAAGGCTTTCTTGGCTGCGAAACGCCGCAGGAGTGGCTCCAATTGGCTGCTCGGCCTGAGGCAATGCAGTTGTTGCTCACCGATCACGCACACTGTGAGAAAAAAGCGGCATCAACGGCAATGACTCTAATGTTCCGCTATGTCGATCGCTCGGATCTGTTGAACAAGATGTCACGCCTGGCACGAGAGGAGCTGATTCACTTTGAGCAGGTGCTGGGAATCTTGGATGCCCGCGGGTTGCAGTATGGTCACCTGAGCCCTGCTCGTTATGCGGCAGGTTTGAGAAAGGATGTGCGTACCTCTGAGCCCGGTCGTCTGATTGACGTGTTGATTATCGGAGCGTTTATTGAGGCTCGCTCATGTGAGCGCTTTGCTGCATTAGCGCCTGATCTCGATGAGGAGCTGGCGCGCTTCTATCGATCCCTGCTGAAGTCGGAAGGGCGCCATTACCAGGATTACCTCAGCCTGGCTGAGTCCTATGCAGGTGGGCCTATCGATGATCGGATTGAGCATTTCCGTCGTTTGGAAGCGGAGCTGGTTCTGGCGGAAGATGAGGAGTTCCGCTTCCATAGTGGCAAGCCTAGTGCGGCGTTGCTGGCTGACCCTGAACGACTAGCTGGCCCCGCAGTTCTGGTGTAATGGTGTCGGCGACTGGTAGCGGGAATGCGAATAACCGGCTGCCACGCTCGTCCTGCTCCAGATACCAGCCATGCCTGTCCCAGTCGCCCAGAACGATGCGTACGCCACCTGTCGGGCTCTGTTCCTGGTGGATGCAGGGCCTGTGGGTGTGGCCATGAATCATCAGCGGGGCTGATGCGTCAGTCATCATCTGGCTGACGGCTGTCGGGGTGACATCGGTTATCTCGGCCGCCTTAATCGCACCCTGTTTCTTGCTGGCGTCACGCAGTTGGCGCGCAATATCCAGGCGTTCTGACACGGATTTGGCCAGGAACTCAGCCTGCCAGTCAGGATTGCGAACCAGTGAGCGGAATGCCTGGTAGTTCACATCATCCGTGCACAATTGATCGCCATGCAACAGCAGGGTGTTGCCGTGGACGGTGTCAAGATAATGTACTTCGTTAAGGATCTTCAGGCCGGTTTGCTGCGCAAAGGATGAGCCCACCAGGAAGTCGCGATTGCCGTGTTGAAACCAGATGCGTATGCCTGATGTGCACAGTGATCTGAAACGGTCAAAGATAGGTGCCAGGAAATGCGGTTGGGCATCGTCACCGATCCAGGCTTCAAAAATATCGCCGAGCAGATAGAGCTCGTTTGCGTATCTGGCTTTTGTGTCCAGGAAGACCTCAAACGCCCGGATGATATCCGGGCGCTTGGCATCAAGATGCAGGTCAGCAACGTAGTAACGCAGCATCAGCCCTCCGGCTGTTCGACGCTGGCGGACTCGATGATGATGTCTTCAACAGGTACGTCCTGGTGGCCGGCGCGCATGGTTGTGCTTGCCTTCTTGATCTTGTTGACCACGTCCATGCCTTCGACAACTTTACCGAATACGGCATAGCCCCAGCCTTCGGTGCTCTTGGCGGTGTGGTCAAGGAAAGTGTTGTCGGAAACGTTGATGAAGAACTGGGCGGAGGCAGAATGCGGGTCCATGGTGCGTGCCATGGCGATGGTGCCAGCCTGGTTGGACAGACCGTTGTCCGCTTCATTCTGGATCGGTTCGCGGGTTTCCTTGGGGATCATGCCTGGTTCGAAACCACCGCCCTGAATCATGAATCCATCGATGACGCGGTGGAAAATGACGCCGTCATAGAAGCCGTCACGGACATACTGTTCAAAGTTGGCAGCGGTAACTGGAGCCTTATCGTGGTCCAGTTCAAGGGTAATTGTGCCGACGTTGGTTTTCAGGATGATCATTTCCAGTTTCCCTGTTTCTCTTATGTGTCCGCCCATTATACTCAAGTATTAAATTGCTGCATCCACTGGCAGACGCTTTCTTCTTTTGACGGTGCTACAGGTGCGTCTGGGCCGCTTCTGCGGTTATAATGCCGGGCACTGTATCCGGCTATCGGCCGGCCTTTTTCAGCTTCGACAAGACATGGATATGACCACAAACGACAGCACCAAGCCAAACAACTTTATCCACCAGATTATTGAAGATGACCTCGCTAAAGGCCTGAATGAAGGGCAGGTGGTGACCCGTTTCCCGCCTGAACCCAACGGCTATCTGCACATCGGTCATGCCAAATCGATCTGTCTGAACTTTGGTACGGCGCAACGCTTTAACGGTCAGTGTAATCTGCGCTTTGACGATACCAACCCGGAGAAGGAGAGCCAGGAATACATCGACTCCATCATTGAAGATGTGCGCTGGCTTGGCTTTGAGTGGAATGGCGATATCCGCTACAGCTCGGATTATTTCGACCAGTTGCATGCCTGGGCTGTTCACCTGATCCAGGAAGGCAAGGCCTATGTTGACAGCCTGAGTGCGCATGAGATGCGTGAGTTCCGTGGTACGCTGACCGAGCCGGGCAAGAATAGTCCCTACCGTGAGCGCAGTGTTGAAGAGAACCTCGAGCTGTTCGAGAAGATGCGCAAGGGTGATTTCGACGAGGGTGAGTGTGTGTTGCGTGCCAAGATCGATATGGCCGCACCAAACATCAACCTGCGTGATCCGGTGATCTACCGTATCCGTAAGGCGCACCACCACCAGACCGGTGATAAGTGGTGCATCTACCCGTCATATGATTTTACCCATGGGCAGTCAGATGCACTGGAGGGAATCACGCATTCCATCTGTACGCTGGAATTTGAAGATCACCGCCCCCTGTATGATTGGTTCATCGAGAACCTGCCAGTACCGGCTACACCGCGCCAGTACGAATTTGCGCGCCTGAACCTGAACTACACCGTGACCAGTAAGCGCAAACTCAAGCTGTTGGTGGATGAAGGTCATGTAGAGGGATGGAATGATCCTCGGATGCCGACTATCTCCGGTATGCGCCGTCGTGGCTTTACACCGGCGTCGATCCGTAATTTCTGCGAAATGATTGGTGTAACCCGTTCTAATGGCGTGGTCGATATGGGTATGCTGGAAGCGGCCATTCGCGACGACCTGGATACCAATGCCCCGCGTGCCATGTGTGTCGTTGATCCGATCAAGGTGACCATTGCCAACTACGCAGAAGGCGAAGAGGAGTGGTTCGAGCTGCCGGCACATCCGAAAGATGAGTCCATGGGCATCCGCAAGGTGCCGTTCACTCGTAACCTGCTGATCGAGCGTGAAGACTTTGCCGAAGAGAAGCCGCGCAAGTGGAAGCGTATGGCGCCGGGTGATGCTGTGCGTCTGCGTGGTGCTTACGTTATTCGTTGTGATGAAGTGATCAAGAACGAGCAGGGTGAAGTGGTTGAGCTGATCTGCAGTTACGATGCCGCGACCAAGGGGCAGAACCCGACCGACTACAAACCCAACGGTGTGATTCATTGGGTATCAGCAGATAACTCCGTACCCTGTGTGGTGCGCCTGTATGACCGTTTGTTCACCGAAGCAAACCCGGATGCTGACAAGACGCGTGACTTCCACGAATTCTTGAATCCTGAGTCGTTGACCCTGATGACGGAAGCACGTGCCGAGATCGGTCTCAAGCATGCCGTTGCCGAAAGTCGTTACCAGTTCGAGCGTACCGGCTATTTCTGCGTTGACAGCAGCAGTACTGAAAACCAGCTGGTGTTCAATCGTACCGTCACCCTGCGCGACTCCTGGGCCAAGATCCAGGGCAAGTAACGGATGCGGTATCGGCCTTTCGCAGCTCGTCTGCTGGTGGCTTCAGTGCTGCTGGCAGGGGGCTGCGCCAGCTCGCCGGCAACGCCGCCGCAGGAGCGGCTGTCGGTGGAGCGTAAGGCATTGCTGGCAGAGGGTGTCAGCGAAACCTCTGGTTTGGCAGCGAATGCTGGTCGTCTTTGGACCCACAATGACAGCGGCGATCAACCTCGGCTATATGCCATTTCTCCCGAGAGTGGTGAGGTCATTGGAAAGTACCGCCTGCAGGATACGCTCAACTTTGACTGGGAAGAGCTGGCGCAGGATCGAGACTATCTGCATGTCTTTGACTGTGGCAACAATATGGGACGGCGGGAATGGATGCAGATCTACTCAGTGCGCTGGACCGACCTTGCCCGGGGGGCTGTTGATTCAGTTCCTTCCCGATTAACCGAGTTTCGCTTTGTCGATGCGGAGCCGTCAGCCGGTGCTTATGAACACAACAATGATTGTGAAGCAGCGACGGTTGTTGGTGAAGAGCTCTGGGTGTTCAGTAAAAACTGGCAGGATTTGCAGACTCGTCTGTATCGGTTAACGGCGGATGGCGGGCGTCATGATCTGGCCAGTGAGGGGCGATACCCGGTTGGTGGGCTGATCACGGCAGCTGATTACGATCCCCGTCGACAGCAGCTGGCCTTGCTCGGTTATACCCGCAAGCGCTTCAGTTCTTCTGCCTTTATCTGGCTGGTGCCTGTTGCTCAAGGTGAGCTGGATTGGTCCCGTGCCCGTCGGCACTCTGTTTCGCCGGCTGGTCAGTGGGAGGCAGTGCTCTGGCAGCCCGAGGGTCTCTTGTTAACTCGGGAAGCCAGTCTGCTGGGGCAGAGCTGGCTGGGGTTTATCCCGTTGCCTTGATCGCAGTTGCCTGAATCTTCAGGCATAATCCTCGCAATCCTAACGTTTGAAACATCGTTTGTAGCCTCGCCCCGGGATGGGCGTTTTCATTTCACAGAGTTCGGCAGACCCAAATGCTTCATATCTACAATACACTGACCAACAGCAAGACGATTTTTACACCGATCGAGCCAGGCAAGATCCGCATGTACGTGTGTGGTGTTACGGTGTACGACCTCTGTCATATCGGTCATGCACGTGTCATGGTGGCGTTCGACGTGATTACCCGTTACCTGCGAGCTCGCGGCTGGGATGTCGATTATGTGCGTAACATCACCGATGTGGATGACAAAATCATCCGTAGGGCAGCGGAAAACAATGAAACAGTCGATCAGTTGACCGAGCGTATGATCGCCGCGATGCACGAAGATGAGACTCGTCTGAATGTGCTGCGCCCTGATCAGGAGCCGCGTGCGACCGCGCATATCGGCGATATCATCGATATGGTGCAGACGCTGATCGACAAGGGTTTTGCCTATGCAGCCGAGAACGGTGATGTCTACTACCGGGTTGAGAAGTTCGAAAGCTATGGTCGCTTGACCAATAAGGTGATCGAAGACTTGCGCTCTGGTGCTCGTGTCGAGGTTGAAGAGGCCAAGGAAAGCCCGCTGGACTTCGTGCTCTGGAAAGCGGCTAAACCGGGTGAGGTCAGTTGGGAATCTCCCTGGGGGGCGGGTCGTCCAGGCTGGCATATTGAGTGTTCTGCCATGTCCAAGTGCTGCCTGGGGGATACCTTCGATATTCATGGTGGTGGCCCCGACTTGCCATTCCCGCATCATGAAAATGAGATTGCACAGTCCGAAGCGGCCAACGGCTGTACTTATGCCAATCACTGGATGCATGCGGGCCCTGTTCGCATGGGCAAGGAGAAGATGTCCAAATCACTGGGTAACTTCTTCACCATTCGAGAGGTGCTCAAGCACTACAACCCGGAAGTGGTACGTTACTTCCTGTCCAGTGTGCACTATCGCAGCTATATCGATTATTCCGAGGATGGTCTGAAGGAAGCGCAGAGTGCACTTGAGCGTTTCTACCAGGCGCTGGCTGCCGTTGAGGTTGCGGAAAGCTCAGAAGGCCTGGATAACGATTTTGAGGCGCGCTTTTGTGAGGCGATGGATGATGACTTCAATACGCCGCGCGCGTTGGCTGTTCTCTTCGAACTGGCCAGTGAGCTTAACAAGGCGGTGCGTGAGGGGGCTGAAGAGGCGCCCGCACTGGCGGCGCAGCTGAAGCAGCTTGGCGGCATGATCGGTTTGCTGGAGCAGTCACCCAAGGCGTTTCTGCAAGGCGAGGCGGGTGAGGGTGACCTGACGGCTGATGAGGTCGAGGACCTGATTGAGCAGCGTAACCAGGCGAGAAAGGATAGAGATTTCGCTGAAGCTGATCGCGTGCGCGATCTTTTGGCTGAAAAAGGTATCGTGCTCAAGGATGGCCGGGAGGGCACTAGCTGGTATCGTGAGCAATAATTCTGCCGGATACTGTGCATTAACGCCGCCCTTTGAGGCGGCGTTTTTATTGGTGTTTGCTGCAGCTAATCGTTATCAGCTTCAGCGGGCTTTGCTTCGTTCATCATTGGTATGCAGGGCAAGGCCATTGCGTTGTTCGGTTACATCACGCATCAGGCAAACGAAATGGGTGATCTCCTGATCTTCATTGCGCAGGGCATGGATATCTGTTTCCTGAATATACAGGTGGCCATTTCTGCTGCGGTTGATGATGTCGCCCTGCCACAGCCCGCTCTCCGTGATTGATGACCAGAGTTGATAAAAGAACTGGCTGCTGTGCTGGCCCGAATTCAGCAGGTCGGGAGTGCGCCCAATGGCGTTCTTGCTGCTGTAGCCGGTCAGGCGTTGAAAAGCGGGGTTGATCAGTTCAATTTGACCTTTGGCATCGGTGACCATGAGTGCATCATGGCTGTGTTCAAGCAGAATATGGGTCATCCGGGCTTCAAGACGTTGCTGTTTCTCGTCTGAAATGTCTCTGAAAATGACTTGGGTTGCTTCCTGGCTCTGGTGGTTGATCAGAGAGCTGGAAACCTCTGCCATAAATGGCTGGCCATTCGTGCGAACCAGTAGTTGCTCGGCGGGTTCAAGTGGTGAGCCCTGGCTTAGTGTGGCGCGTCGACGTCGTACAAGCTCCATGCTGCTTGGGTGTACCAGGTCGGTGATAGGGCGATGGTAGAGTTCTTCAGGTGAGGTGCAGCCAAAGAGGCGTGCGGCATGCTGGTTCGCCAGCTCTACCCGGTCATTGACATGAACTACGATCGCTTCCGGGGACTGGGCAAACAGGGATTTGTAGCGCTGGTGCATCTCTTCGGCGCGCGAGGCCATCTTGCGGCTCAGCTGAAGTGCCTGTTGGCGAGTAATAATGAAGAACATGGAGATCAGGGTCAGCATCAGGGTGAGCGAAAGCCCTGATGTCAAAGTGGCAATGTCATACCGGCGCGTGAAGGTTGCGTTTGCGCCAGGGTCAAGGTTGGAGATCTGCAATGTCAACGAATGCTTGCCGATATTGAGTACCCTGGTGAGTGACAGCGCGCTTTCTGTGTCGCCGAGGGCAGGGTGAGTGTCGAAGCTGGGGGTGTTCAGGGATTCGCGTGTATCGATCAATTCTACCCGCATTGGCGTGGATAGATCTTTGAGGCTTGCTTCGATCAGCATGCTCATGCTGAAACCAATGGTTACGATGCCCAGGAAGCGGTCTGTTACATCGTCTTCTGTGCTGCGTACAGGCAGCATTTGCAGGTAATCCAGTGAATTGATGTCGGTTGGCAGCAGGGAGAGGGGGCGGCTGAGGACCATGCGTCCGGTGCGCATGGTTTCCAGAACAGCCTGACGGCGCTTTTCCTCGCTCATCAGGTCATATCCCAGCATTCGCTCTTCAATGCTTTTCGGGACCAGGTGCAGCACGGCAAGGCTTGGTTGATTATCGGCTGGTGGCGGGAAGATTTTCAGCCTGCGCGTGTCTTGCCGGTTAAAGTTGGCAGTAAAGGCTGCGCGTTCGTGGGCAGGGATGAAACGGGTAAAGCTCAGGCCTACAACGCCCAAGTCGCCATAATCAACCTGAAAGGAATCAAACATTCTATGCCAGCGAGTATTGATCTCGGCGGAAGGCAGTGATGAGTTGTTCAGGATCAAGCCTCGGCCGGTCATCATAAGCAAGGAAAAGCGGTCGATTTTTTCCTGGATGACCCGGGTGGTTTGCTGCACGGTGGCCTGAAAGCGATCCAGCGTCAGTTCGCGAGACTGTTGTGCGGCTTTGGATGACAGGTAGAAGCTGAGGCAAAGGCCAGAAGCGAGAATCAGTACCGCCAGTAGTGGGCTTTGGCGGATTCGGTGGCGCCATGTGCTGTCCCTGGTGCTTGTATCAAGCTGGGCGTCAAGTTGCATCCTGCATATTCCTGATGATGTAGTGCTGTACTGTTCCTGGTGAGACTGTGTCGCTGGCAGGTGGGTGGCTTGATAAGCAGGCCCGGTTCGTCAGTCGGCGAACCGGGCTCAGCAATCAGGCGTCGAGGCGGTTGGCAGCTTCCAGCGTATTTTCCATCAGGCTGGCTACTGTCATCGGTCCGACACCGCCCGGTACGGGCGTGATCCAGCCGGCTCGTTCAGCGGCGGGTGCATAATCAACATCGCCGACCAGGCGGCCGTCGTCCAGGCGGTTGATGCCAACGTCGATAACGATAGCGCCCGGCTTGATCCACTCGCCCTTGACTAGTCCCGGGATGCCGACACCGACAACAACGATATCAGCGCGACGAACATGCGCTTCAAGGTCGCGGGTGAAACGGTGAGTCGTGGTGGTGGTGCACCCTGCCAGCAGCAGCTCCAGTGTCATCGGACGGCCGACAATGTTGGACGCACCAACAATCACGGCTTCCTGGCCATGCAAATCGACGCCGGTTGAAGCCAGCAGTGTCATCACGCCTTTAGGGGTACAGGGGCGCAGCACCGGGATGCGCTGTGCCAGGCGGCCCAGGTTGAAGGCATGGAATCCGTCAACATCCTTGTCGGGGCGGATGCGCTCCAGTACTTCAGTGGAGTCCAGATGTGCCGGCAGTGGCAGCTGTACCAGGATGCCGTCTACATCGCTGTCTTCGTTCAGCGCGTCAACCAGTTGCAGCAGTTCTTCACGGGACGTCTCGGCCGGCAGGTCGTAGGCCTTGGAAGTGATGCCTACCTCGGCACAGGCGTTTTTCTTGTTGCGAACATAAACCTGGGAGGCCGGGTCGCTGCCCACCAGGACTACGGCGAGGCAGGGCGCACGCTTGCCTGCGGCCAGGCGGGCGTCGATACCGGCGCGAACCTGTTGACGGACGTCGGACGCGATCTGTTTGCCATCAATGATCTGAGCGCTCATGGGTGAGGTCTTTTCCTTTAAGTACATTGTAGATGCAAAGAATGAGGTGATTTTCTCATCTTTGAGGCCCGGGAGCCAATGGACTTTTATCGCTCTTTTGGTTACAGGATGTTGTTTCTGTTAAAAAAAATGAAAAAAGGTGTTGACGCGGCCGGGGAGTGCGCCTAATATACGCACCTCCTCGAGACGGGGTGTTACTCAAGACGAGGCGGCGTATAATGCGCTCGTAGCTCAACCGGATAGAGCAACGGCCTTCTAAGCCGTAGGTTGCAGGTTCGAGTCCTGCCGGGCGTGCCAGGCTGTCTGGATGGTTGAGTAAAAAAGAGGTTGTGGTGGGCGTAGCTCAGTTGGTAGAGCCCCGGATTGTGATTCCGGTGGTCGTGGGTTCGAGCCCCATCGTCCACCCCATTACCTCAAGCAACATCATCGGCGTTTGCTGATGCGGACGTGGTGGAATTGGTAGACACGCTGGATTTAGGTTCCAGTGCCGCAAGGTGTGAGAGTTCGAGTCTCTCCGTCCGCACCATGAACACCCGATACACTAATGTGGTGGGCGTAGCTCAGTTGGTAGAGCCCCGGATTGTGATTCCGGTGGTCGTGGGTTCGAGCCCCATCGTCCACCCCAGTGTATCTCCTCTCTTTCTTATATCTCCTTGTTTTTATTCATTTTACGGCGCCTTTTTGCGCTGTTTTTGCGTTCTGTAATGTGGCGTTTCGCTTGACTAATGGCGGCGCTTGCATGAAAATTTCGCGCTTTAGAATTTTGGCTCTGCTGGTCGGTCGTTCTATATTAAGACGAGCCTGCAGGTCGCTACATCATGCTGCAAACTATTTGTGAGGATCTCCATGCAAGTTTCTGTTGAAACGACTTCCGGCCTTGAGCGTCAGATGACCATCACTGTTCCGGCTGAGCGCATCGACCAGGACGTAGACAAACTGGTTGCCCAGCAGGCACGCACTCGCCGTCTGGATGGCTTCCGTCCGGGTAAAGTACCGCCCAAGGTGATCAAGCGCATGTTTGGCAGCTCGATCCGTCAGGACGTACTGGGGCAGGTAGTTCAGGAAACCTTCTACACCGCCGTTGAGCAGGAAAAACTGCAGCCGGCTGGTGGCCCGAGCATCGAATTCAAGAACGACAAGGAAGGTGAAGACCTGCAGTACGTTGCAACCTTCGAAGTGTACCCGGAAATCGAACTGAAGGACCTGGCCGGTGTTGAACTGGAGAAGCAGACAGCTGAAATCGCTGATGCCGATCTGGAGAAAATGATCGAAACCCTGCAGAAGCAGCAGGCCAACTGGACTGAAGTTGACCGTGCAGCCGCTGAAGGCGATCGCGTGAAAATTGATTTCGAAGGTTTCATCGATGGTGAAGCATTCGAAGGTGGCAAGGCTGAAGGCCACGACCTGGTGCTGGGCTCCGGCGCCATGATCCCGGGCTTCGAAGCTGGCCTGGAAGGCAAGAAAGCGGGCGAAGAGTTCGACCTGGAAGTATCTTTCCCGGAAGACTACCACGCTGAGAACCTGAAAGGTAAAGCGGCTGTCTTCAAGACCAAGGTACAGTCCGTTTCTGCTCAGGAACTGCCGGAACTGAACGAAGAGTTCTTCTCTCGCTTCGGTATCGAAGAGAAAGAGCTGGACGGCTTCAAGGCTGAAGTACGCAAGAACATGGAGCGCGAACTGAAGCAGGCGCTGAAGATGAAGCTGAAAGATCAGGTCTTCACTGAGCTGCTGAAAGTTAACGCCATCGAAGTACCGGCTGCGCTGATCGACAGCGAAATCGACAACCTGCGTCGTCAGGCGATCCAGCAGTTCGGCGGTCAGGATGCTAATATCGACCCGAACATGCTGCCGAAGGAAATGTTCGAAGATCAGGCCAAGCGTCGCGTAAGCGTCGGCCTGCTGGTTCAGGAAGTCGTTAAGACGGCTGAACTGGAAGCGGACGAAGATCGTGTTCGTGAAACCGTTGAAGAGATGGCTTCCACTTACCAGGATGCCCAGCAGGTTATCGACTGGTACTACGGTAACGACCAGATCCTGAACCAGATCAAGAGCCTGGTGCTGGAAGATCAGGTAGTTGATCATCTGGTGGCATCTGCTAAAGTCACTGAAAAGGCTGTTCCTTACGAGGAAGCCATTCAGCCGGCTCAGCAGCAGGAAGAAGTTGCTGACGCAGAAGAAAGCGAAGCCTGATCCGGAACCCCGGTCAGGGCGTAAGCCATAAAGGAAACGACAGTTGGCTTGGCTGACTGTCGTTTTTTTGCTTATCAGGGTAAGGAGAATTAGTGCATGGCAGATATCTACACTGGGCGCACCAACGAAATCAGCAACTCCGGCCTGGTGCCGATGGTTGTCGAGCAGAGCTCACGCGGTGAGCGAGCCTACGATATCTACTCCCGCCTGCTCAAGGAGCGGGTGATTTTTATGGTGGGGCAGGTCGAAGACCATATGGCCAACCTGATCGTGGCTCAGCTGCTGTTCCTGGAAGCCGAGAACCCCGATAAGGATATCCACCTCTACATCAACTCTCCGGGTGGCTCGGTAACGGCTGGCATGGCGATTTACGATACCATGCAGTTCATCAAACCGGACGTCAGCACCATGTGTATCGGTCAGGCTTGCAGCATGGGCGCCTTTCTGCTGGCAGGCGGTGCTCCCGGCAAGCGTTCTGCGCTGCCCAACGCCCGTATGATGATCCATCAGCCGTTGGGTGGTTACCAGGGGCAGGCTACGGATATCGAGATCCATACCCGTGAAATCCTGACTATCCGTGAAAAGCTCAATCGCCTGCTGGCAGAGCACACTGGGCAGGATCTCGAGACCGTCGTGCGTGATACTGATCGCGACAACTTCATGGATTCGAAGACGGCAGCCGAATACGGCCTGATCGACAGCGTTTTGGAACGCCGCCTGGGCACCGACTGATGTCATCACCGGTACCGGGTTGCCCTGACCGGATCATCTGTTCAGGGTTGAAATTGTCCGGTATCGGGCGCATACAAAGAGTAAATGGTTTTTTGAGGTAAGAAGATGGCAGACGAGACGACCGGCAAAGGGGGCGAGGGCAGCAAGCTGTTCTGTTCCTTCTGCGGCAAAAGCCAGGATGAAGTGCGCAAATTGATCGCAGGTCCCTCTGTCTTTATCTGTGATGAGTGTGTTGATCTCTGTAACGACATCATCCGTGAGGAGATTCAGGAGATCGACGAGCAGGAGACGCGTGAGACCCTGCCTACACCGGCAGAGATCAAGGCAACCCTGGATGACTATGTTATCGGTCAGGAGCGCGCCAAAAAGGTACTGGCTGTTGCGGTATACAACCACTACAAGCGTCTGCGTTTCCAGCAGAAGGGCGATGTGGAACTGGGTAAGAGTAACATTCTGCTGATTGGTCCGACCGGGAGCGGTAAAACGCTGTTGGCCGAAACCATGGCGCGCCTGTTGAACGTTCCGTTCACCATCGCGGATGCTACCACGCTGACCGAAGCGGGTTACGTGGGCGAGGATGTCGAAAATATCATCCAGAAGCTGCTGCAGAAATGTGACTATGATGTCGAAAAAGCCCAGCTGGGTATCGTCTACATTGACGAGATCGACAAGATTTCGCGCAAGTCTGACAACCCGTCCATCACCCGCGATGTGTCTGGTGAGGGCGTACAGCAGGCATTGCTGAAGCTGATCGAAGGTACGGTGGCATCGGTTCCGCCTCAGGGTGGTCGTAAACATCCGCAGCAGGAATTCCTGCAGGTGGATACGTCTAACATCCTGTTCATCTGTGGTGGTGCTTTCGCGGGTCTGGAAAAGATCATCCGCGATCGCAGCGAACGCAGCTCCATCGGCTTCAGTGCGGTAGTCAAGAGCAAGGACGAGAGCCGTCTGAGCGAAGTGCTGCACGATGTTGAAGCGGAAGATTTGGTCAAGTTCGGTCTGATCCCCGAATTTGTCGGTCGTCTGCCGATGGTCGCAACCCTGTCGGAGCTGGATGAGGAAGCGCTGATCCAGATCCTGACCGAGCCGAAGAACAGCCTGGTCAAACAGTACCAGGCACTGTTCGAGATGGAAGGGGTTGAAGTCGACTTCCGCGAAGAGGCACTGAAGGCGGTTGCCACCAAAGCCCTGGAGCGTCGCACCGGTGCCCGTGGTTTGCGCTCCATCCTCGAAGCGACTTTGCTGGATATCATGTACCAGCTGCCGTCATTGGAGAATGTAGCCAAGGTTGTGATCGACGAAGGTGTTATCAGTGGCACTTCCGAGCCGATTCTGATCTACGAGAATCAGGACGCGCCCAAGGCTGCCCCGGACCATTAAACCTTGGTCTAGTATCCTTCTGAAAATCCCCGCTTTGGCGGGGATTTTTCGTTTTTTGTTATAAATCTGCAGCAATTCATTTTGCGCCGGCTTCTATCAGCACTTTATAATCTTCCCGCGGTTGTTAACATCCGAACTAATTTGGACCTGCGTTGCACCGTGTCTGCTGGATCATAACGATAAAGGACTGGATAGATGCTCAAACGTCGTACATTCATGGCTGCAGCGGCTGCCTGCATGCTGATGAGCCCCATCGCCCATGCCGAATACAAGGCTGAATACACCGTCTCTACCGTGCTGCCGTCTGCATTCCCCTGGGGGCAGGCTGCTGACAAATGGGTCGAGCTGGTGAAGGAGCGCTCAGAAGGGCGCATCAACATGAAGATCTACAGCAGTGCACAGCTGGTGTCAGGTGACCAGACCAAGGAATTCTCGGCCATGCGTTCCGGCCTGATTGACATGTCGGTCGGCTCCACCATCAACTGGTCGCCGCAGGTGCCTGAGCTGAACCTGTTCTCACTGCCGTTCCTGATGCCGGACCACGCCTCGATCGATGCGATCACCCAGGGCGAAGCCGGCAAGGCCGTATTTGCCGCGATTGAAAAGCGTGGTGTGACGCCGCTGGCCTGGGGTGAAAACGGTTTCCGTCAGTTGTCCAACTCCAAGCTCAAAGTTGATGAACCGTCTGATCTCCAGGGTCTGAAGATCCGTGTGGTCGGTTCACCGCTGTTCCAGGATACCTTCACCGCTTTGGGCGCCAACCCGACCCAGATGAGCTGGGCCGATGCCAAGCCGGCCCTGACCACGGGTGCCGTTGATGGCCAGGAAAACCCGCTGTCCGTTTTTGACGTGGCACGTATCGACCAGGTGGGCCAGACGCACTTGACCCGCTGGGGTTACATGGCCGATCCGCTGGTATTTGCGGTTAGCACCCGTGTATGGCGTCAGTTCTCGCCGGAAGATCAGCAGCTGCTGCAGCAGGCCGCGATTGATGCCGGCAAGTGGGAGATCGAGAAATCCCGTGCCGAGCTGGAGGCTACTCTGGCCAAGATCAAGGAGCGTGGTGTTGAGGTCACTGACCTGACACCGGAACAGCACGCCGCTTTCGTTGAAGCGACCCGGTCCGTGTACGAGAAATGGACTCCGCGCATCGGCGAAGAACTGGTCAAACAGGCTCAGGACGCGGTTGCCAACCGCAAGTAACGTCTCTGAACCGCCTGAACGCCCGCCTTTCGTGCGGGCGTTGTTGTCTTGAACGGAGCTGAAATGTCTACTCGACGCCCCAAGTTCAGGCCTGAGGCCTGGCTCGCCACGCTGGCGCTGATCGCGATCTGTCTGATCAGCCTTGGTAACGTCATCGTCCGTTATGCGACTGATGCATCCTTCGCCTTTACCGAAGAGTTTTCGGTGTTCTTCCTGGTTCTGCTCACATTTGCCGGTGCGGCCGTAGCGGCACGGCACAATCAGCATATTCGCATTGAACTGATTGAGCATCACCTGCCCAAGGGGATGTTGAAGCTGGTGTTTGTTCTGCAGTGGCTGGCCGGCATGATCGTGCTGGGCATCACGGCCTGGTATGGCTCAGTGTTTGCGCTGGAAGAGTATCAATGGGAATCACTGTCTCCGGGGCTGGGGCTACCGAACTGGATTTATGTGGTCTGGCTGCCGCTGATGGCGGCGGCGATCATGATCCGCATGACCCAGAACCTGATCGATCGTTTGCGCGGCAAAGAAGACGAGGAGGTGATTCATGAGTCCTGATCTGCTGATGATCGCCAGCTTCCTGATTGCCCTGCTGCTGGGGGTGCCGGTGGCGATCGCACTTGGCCTGGGCGGTGTGGTCGGCATTGTCACCGGCCTTTCACCGGATATGCTGGCGACGCTGGGTACCAACACCTACAACAGCGTGGCCAAATACCCGCTGATCGCCATTCCGCTGTTTATCCTTACCGGTCTGATCTTTGAACGGGCAGGGGTGGCGGGGAGCCTGGTTCGTTTCGCCCAGGCGTTGATTGGCCCGCGCCATGGTGGTCTTGCTGTGGTGGCCGTGCTGGTGTGCCTGATCATGGGGGGCATGAGCGGATCCGGCCCGGCCGATGCTGCCGCCGTCGCCATGGTAATGCTGCCCAGCATGCGCAAGGCGGGCTATCCGCAGCCCTTCTCGGCTACGCTGATCGCGGCCTCTTCATCAACGGCTATCCTGATTCCGCCGTCGATTGCGCTGATCCTGTACTCCATCGTGGTGCCGGGGGTCGACCTGCGCGCGCTCTTTGCTGCAGGTCTCTTTCCCGGCATCCTGGCTGGTCTGTCGTTGCTGGTACCGGCGTTGCTGTTGGCGCGCAAACATGGCTGGGAAGACCCTCAGGCGTCAGAACGTCCGCCGATCTGGGAGAGCTTCAAGGCCGCACTGCCGGCACTCTTTGCTCCGGTGATCATCCTGGGCGGCCTGCGCTCAGGCCTGTTCACCCCAACGGAAGCGGCCGTGGTGGCCGTGACCTACGGCGTGATCGTCGGCAGTCTGATCTACCGTAACCTGAGTTTCAAGGATCTGTTCAACCTGATGACCGAGGCCGCGGTCACATCAGGTGTGGTAATGCTGATCATCGCGCTGGCCGGCATCTTTGCGTGGGCGGGCACTACGCTGGGTACCTTCCAGCATCTGGCGGAAGCTTTACTGTCCCTGTCCGATAATGGCTGGGTGCTGTTGCTGCTGGTGATGCTGCTGGTGCTGCTGGCGGGCATGCTGCTGGATGCGGTGTCGATCTATCTGATCCTGATCCCGATCCTGCTGCCGCTGATGAATCACTTTGGCTGGAACCCGGTCTGGTTCGGTATTCTATTGGCAATGAATATCGCCATCGGTCAGTTTACGCCTCCGGTGGCGGTAAACCTGATGGTGACCACTCGGATCGCCAAGATCCGTCTTGAGCACACCATGGGCTGGGCGCTGATCTTTATTGCTGCCATGGCCTGCAGTCTGTTGCTGGTGATGCTGGTGCCGGGCATTGCGCTCTGGCTGCCCGATAAGCTGGGCTACGTGGTCGGTAACTGGTAACGTCTGCTCCGAGAGTGGGGGGCAGCCCCCACTCATTTTGACCCCTCTCAAAACTTCCTACTGTCTACTACTAAAGAGCCATATTCTCAGGCCCAAGGCACTATACTCGGATATCGATAGCGGTAGCTAAGATTGAATCGTCAATCGTTACTGCTCTTCGAGCGTGATGCGAATAACAACAAGAGGCTAAGAATATGATCTACGCACAGCCAGGACAGGCAGACTCCATTGTCACTCTGCAGCCGCGTTACGGCAACTTTATCGGTGGCGAATGGAAAGCCCCGGTCAAGGGTGAGTACTTTCAGAACATCTCACCGGTGACAGGCGAAGCCTTCTGTGAAATCCCGCGCTCCACTGCCGAAGATATCGAACTGGCACTGGATGCTGCCCACGCCGCCAAGGATGCCTGGGGCCGTACCTCCGTTACTGAACGTTCCAACATTCTGCTGAAAATTGCCGATCGTCTGGAAGCGAATCTGGAAAAGATCGCTGTTGCCGAAACCTGGGACAACGGCAAGGCCGTTCGTGAAACCCTGGCGGCTGACGTGCCGCTGGCCGTCGATCACTTCCGTTACTTTGCCGGTTGTATCCGTGCGCAGGAAGGCTCCATCGGCGAAATCGACGAAAACACCGTTGCTTACCACTTCCACGAGCCGCTGGGCGTTGTTGGTCAGATCATTCCGTGGAACTTCCCGCTGCTGATGGCCGCGTGGAAAATCGCTCCGGCACTGGCGGCAGGTAACTGCATCGTACTGAAGCCGGCTGAACAGACTCCCTGGTCGATCCTGAAGCTGGTTGAAGCGATTGAAGACCTGCTGCCGGCAGGTGTGCTGAACGTAGTTAACGGCTTTGGTGCAGAAGCTGGTCAGGCGCTTGCAACCAGCACCCGCATTGCCAAGATCGCATTCACCGGTTCTACCCCGGTGGGCTCCCATATCCTGAAATGTGCCGCCGAGAATATCATCCCGTCTACCGTTGAGCTGGGCGGCAAGTCGCCGAACATCTACTTCGAAGACATCATGGATCACGAAGATGCCTTCATCGACAAGTGTGTCGAAGGTACCGTGCTGGCGTTCTTCAACCAGGGTGAAGTCTGCACCTGCCCGTCCCGTCTGCTGGTTCAGGAAACCATTTATGACCAGTTCATTGAGCGGGTGATCGACCGTATCAAGAAGATCAAGCGTGGCAACCCGCTCGATACCGAAACCATGGTCGGTGCCCAGGCGTCTCAGGAACAGTTTGAAAAGATCCTGGGCTACCTCGACATTGGTCGTAACGAAGGCGCTGAAGTGCTGATCGGCGGTGACAAGGAGCAGCTGGGCGATGACCTGAGCTCCGGCTACTACATCCAGCCGACTCTGCTGAAAGGCACCAATGACATGCGTGTTTTCCAGGAAGAGATCTTTGGCCCGGTTGTCTCCGTGACTACCTTCAAAGACGAAGCGGAAGCGCTGGCCATCGCGAATGATACCGAGTTCGGTCTGGGCGCAGGCGTATGGAGCCGTGACATGAACCGCTCTTACCGCATGGGTCGTGGCATTCAGGCTGGTCGTGTCTGGACCAACTGCTACCACCAGTATCCGGCACACGCTGCCTTCGGTGGCTACAAGAAGTCTGGTGTTGGCCGCGAAACTCACAAGATGATGCTCGACCACTACCAGCAGACCAAGAACATGCTGGTGAGCTACGACATCAACCCGCTAGGCTTCTTCTAACAGGCCGCGCGCTCTCCGAAGCTCTGCACAAGGATGTGCGATTCACGGCTGCTTCACCCTGGCAGCTTCTGCTCTGCAGCAAAACTTTAACGGCCCTCCGGGCCGTTTTTTTATGTGTGAATGTATGGCACGTCACGGGAGGCTTAACACGAGTGCATGGACGCACAAGAAGGGTGAAGCATGAGCTGCAGAAGGTGTCCGGAGGCTGTGTTCCAACGGTTGTATGCCACCAGTTGATATACCAAATCAGCCCTGAATTCGTTCCAAAGTACCATGTTGGGGCAGGGGGGCAGTTGCCTACTATCAAGGTGTCTCCAATGACACACCGATAACAAAAACGAGGAAAGCATCATGTGGACTAAACCTGCCTACACTGACCTGCGCATCGGCTTTGAAGTTACCATGTACTTTGCCAACCGCTAAGCATGTCGGGCGGTCCTGAAGGGCTGCCCACTTCTCCTGCCAAACGGCAATTCCTACCCCCAGCGGATATCAAAATAATGAAAATACAGATCTTAGGCTCAGCGGCCGGGGGCGGCTTTCCGCAGTGGAACTGCAACTGCGACAACTGCAAAGGCCTGCGTAACGGCACCCTGAATGCCAAGGCCCGTACCCAATCATCCATCGCTGCCAGCCTTAACGGCCGCGACTGGATCCTGTTCAACGCCTCACCGGATATCCGTGCTCAGCTGGAAAGCTTCGAGCCCCTGCAGCCCAAGCAGGGCAAGCGCGATACCGGTATTGCCGCTGTCGTATTGATGGACAGCCAGATCGACCATACCACGGGCCTGCTGATGCTTCGCGAAGGCTGTCCGCACCAGGTCTACTGCACGGATATGGTCAAACAGGATCTGAGCACCGGCTTCCCGGTGTTCAACATGCTGGAGCACTGGAACGGTGGTCTGGTATGGAACCAGGTTCCCAGCAGTGATACCTACAACGAATTCACCATCCCGGAAGTGCCCGGTATCACCCTGACGGCCGTGCCGCTGCGCTCCAGTGCGCCGCCGTACTCGCCGCACCGTAATGACCCGCATCCTGGCGACAACATCGGCATGCTGCTTAAAGATGACGCTACGGGCCGCTCACTGTTCTACGCACCGGGCCTGGGCCAGATCGAAGAGCATCTGCGTCCGATCATGGAGCAGGCGGACTGCCTGTTGGTCGATGGCACACTGTGGCGCGAGGACGAGATGATTCACGCCGGTGTTGGCGATAAGCTGGGCGTGCATATGGGCCATCTGCCGCAGTCCGGTGAAGATGGCATGATTGCCTACCTGGATACGCTTAATAAGCCGCGCAAGGTGCTTATCCATATCAACAACACCAACCCGATCCTGATCGAAGACTCGCCTGAACGGGGCGTGCTGGCCGAGCACGGGATCGAGGTCGCCTTTGATGGCATGAGCATCGAACTCTGAGGAATACCGACATGAGCAACCGTGAACCGATGAGCCGCAGCGAATTCGAACAGGCTTTGCGCGCCAAGGGCGATCTTTACCATATTCACCATCCCTACCACGTCGCCATGTACGCTGGTCAGTCCACCCCGGAACAGATCCGCGGCTGGGTTGCCAACCGTTTCTATTATCAGGTCAATATCCCGCTCAAGGATGCCGCGATTCTGGCCAACTGTCCGCACCGTGACGTGCGTCGACAGTGGTTGCAGCGGATCATGGACCACGATGGCTACGACGGTGCCGTAGGCGGTATCGAAGCCTGGCTGCAGCTGGGTGAAGCCGTGGGGCTGACCCGAGAGGAAATCCTGTCCCAGGAACATGTACTGCCGGGCGTGCGCTTCGCCGTCGATGCCTACGTCAACTTCGCACGTCGTGCTACCTGGCAGGAAGCGGCCAGCTCCTCGCTGACCGAACTGTTTGCGCCTCATATCCACCAGTCGCGCCTGGATACCTGGCCCACGCATTACCCGTGGATCAAGGAGGAGGGCTATCAGTACTTCCGCAATCGCCTGACCGAAGCCCGCCGTGACGTCGAGCATGGCCTGCAGATCACGCTGGATCACTACACCACCCGTGAGCAGCAGGATCGTATGCTGGAAATCCTGCAGTTCAAGCTGGATGTGCTCTGGACCATGCTGGACGCCATGAGCATGGCCTATGAGCTGGAGCGGCCGCCGTACCACACGGTGACCAAAGAGCCGGTGTACCATCGAGGTCTGTTCAATGAATAAACCCGTGCTGGAACAGACCCCGAGCCTGAATCCCATGTTCCGCTTTCAGTGGGAAGAGGCGCAGAACTGCCATGTTCTGCTCTATCCTGAAGGGATGATCAAGCTTAACGACAGTGCCGGTGCCATTCTGGCTGAAGTAAACGGCGAGCAGGATTGTGCCGCCATCATCCGTTCTCTGGAGGCCCGCTTCCCTGATGCCGGGGAGCTGGGGCCGGATGTACTGGAGTTCCTGGAGGTTGCCCGTGAGCAAAACTGGATTCGCATCAGCTGATACCACGCCCAGCCAGAGCCCACCGCTCTGGCTGCTGGCTGAACTGACCTACAAGTGCCCGTTGCAGTGTCCCTACTGCAGCAACCCGCTTGATTTTGCCGACCATGGCGAGGAGCTGACCACTGAACAGTGGATCGATGTGTTCCGTCAGGCGCGCAAGATGGGTGCGGCGCAACTCGGTTTCTCCGGTGGTGAGCCATTGGTGCGCCGTGATCTTGAGCAACTGATCGCCGAAGGGCGCAAGCTGGGCTATTACACCAACCTGATTACCTCCGGCATCGGACTCAATGCTGACCGCATCGCGGCCTTCCGTGAAGCCGGGCTGGATCATATCCAGATCAGCTTTCAGGCGTCCGACGAGACGGTTAACAATATGCTGGCCGGTTCCGACAAGGCGTTTCAGCAGAAGCTGAAGATGGCACGTGAGGTGAAGGCCCAGGGTTACCCGATGGTGCTCAACTTCGTGACCCATCGTCACAACATCGATCGGATCGACCGCATCATCGAGCTGTGTGTCGAACTGGAGGCGGATTACGTGGAGCTGGCTACCTGCCAGTACTACGGTTGGGCGCACGAAAACCGCGAAGCCCTGTTGCCGACCCGGGCACAGCTGGAGCGGGCCGAGCGGATCACCAATGAATACCGTGACAAGCTGGCCGCCGAAGGCAATCCGATCAAGCTGATCTTCGTGACCCCGGATTATTACGAGGAGCGACCGAAGAAGTGTATGAACGGCTGGGGCGAAATATTCCTGACCGTGACGCCGGATGGCACGGCGCTGCCGTGCCACAGTGCCCGCATGCTGCCGATCGAGTTTCCCAATGTGAAAGACAATAGCGTGCAGCATATCTGGCATGACTCCTTCGGCTTCAATCACTTCCGGGGTGATGACTGGATGCAGGAGCCCTGCCGTTCCTGTGACGAGAAGGAAAATGATCTGGGCGGCTGTCGTTGTCAGGCCTATATGCTGGCCGGCGACATGAACGCTGCCGACCCGGTGTGCAGCAAGTCACCGCACCACCAAAAGATCCTAGATGCCCGTGCAGCGGCTGAGCAGGTCGGCGAGGATACGCCCATTACGTTCCGTAACGAGCGCAATTCCCGTGTATTCGCCCGTGGCTGAGCAGCCGCTCAGTGCTGAGGCGGCGGTTGCCGCTATCCACGATTATGCCGCCCTGAGGTTCTACCAGGGGGCGGTACTGGGTGTCAGTTTCGATGCTGGCAGTGGCTGTAACCGTCTCTGTCGCTTCGAGCAGGGACAGGCGCTAAGCCTGCTGCCTGACAGCTTCAGTGTGCGCAGTCGAGTGCATGAATATGGCGGTGGCGCCTGGTGCCTGGCAGCTGACCATGCCTGTTTCGTCAATGACAGCGACCAACAGCTCTGGTTGCAGTCATTGGGTACTGATGGCGGACCCAGACAGCTGACCCAAGCCGCGGATACCCGCTTCGCTGACCTGCAGCATGACTCTCGGCATAACCGCTTGATCGCCATCAGCGAGACCCATCAAGCAGGGTCAGAAGCGCGCAATCGTCTGGTGGCGATTGATCTGCAGACCGGAGCACTGAACACACTGGCGGAAGGGGCCGACTTCTACAGTTCGCCAGCGCTGAGTCCGGACGGCACACAGCTGGCCTGGATCGAATGGGATCATCCCTGGCAGCCCTGGTGCAGTACCCGTTTGATGCTGGCGCAGCTCACTGACTCCGGTGGCATTGAACAGCCGCATGAGATTTCAAACAGCTTGGCGTTTGCCTGGGCGCAGCCGCGCTTTTCGCCCCAGGGCCAGTTACATGTGGTGAGTGATCGGGACAACTGGTGGCGAATTGAGGTCCTCACCGAGCAGGGGCTGCGGCCACTGCCCGGAGCTTGCCCTAACCGTACTGAGTTCACCACCGCCCCTTGGCAGTTCGGCCTGAGCACCTATGGCTGGAATGCAGAAGGGGAGTTGCTTGTGCTGGGGCAGAGTGAAGGCTATTCACGGCTTTGGCGACATGATGCTCAGGACTGGCATCCTCTGGAGTTGGGCTTGATGCCGGCGCGTCTGCATGCATTGGTGTGTGACGCTGCTCGACTGGCCTGTGTGGCAGAGTTCAGTGACCGGCTGCCGGCAATCCTGGCCATTGATAGTGAACTGACGGCCGATGATCCGGATCAGTGTGACATCCTGTATGGCGGCCTTGTGCCCGAGTATACCCCCAGCTTGCCTGTCAGCCTGAGTGTCTATGTCCAGGGCCTCCAGGTTCCCTATTTCCTCTACCGTCCAGTGGGGGTTCCGTCAGATAAGGCTTTGCCGTTGGTCATCTGGACCCACGGCGGTCCCACGGCCACCACCGCTCCCGTTTTCAAGCCTGCCATCCAATACTGGACGCAGCGTGGTTTCATGATCGCCGATGTGAATTATCGCGGCAGCACGGGGTATGGCCGTGACTATCGCATGCAACTGGCCGGGCAGTGGGGTGTCAGCGATGTTGAAGATGTGGAAGCTGTCGCTCAGGATTTGATTGACCAAAAGCTGGCCGATCCCGGAGCCATCTTCATCCGCGGCAACAGCGCGGGTGGCTACACGACGCTCAGCGCGCTCTGCCATTCCGGCATTTTCAGCGGTGGCGCCAGCCTCTATGGCGTCAGTGATCCTGCCCGGTTGAGCCAGCTGACCCACAAGTTCGAATCCCGTTACCTGCACTGGCTGATTGGCGATCCAGAGCAGGTACCTGATTGCTATGACCAGCGTTCGCCTCTGCAGCACGCTGATCAGATCCGGGTGCCGGTGATCTTCTTTCAGGGTGAGCAGGACAGGGTGGTCTTGCCCGAACAGACCCGCTGTATGGCCGATTGCCTGAAGGCCAACGGTATTCGGGTTGAAACCCATTACTTCCCGAATGAAGCCCACGGTTTCCGTCAGCCCAAGAATCAGGCGACGGTGTTAGAACAAGAGTTGGCGTTTTACCGCGGTATTATGGGCTGAACAGGCCAGGTGATGGGGCTCATCAACCACCCGGCCGTGTAGACGTCAATTATTCATCTTTACCTTGATGGGGCAACTTCTCGACTTCGTTCAGCACCCTGCTGTGTGTTTCTGTAATTTTCTTTGGGACCGTAAAAAACGAAATAGTTCGAGTCTCGTCTACATGGTGATGCAGTAGGAGGCGATCATTTGTCTTCACCCTCTGTGTTTGGGGTGATGACATATTTTTGCCTGGCATGTTGGAGGTATTGGACAAAGGGTGTCTGGTTTTGAGGAACATATAGCCGCAGCAGTGCAGCGAAAGGCTCAACAGTGTCCAGATTGTTGCCTGCTCCGGGGCAGTTGAACCTCAGGGTGATACTGCCGTCGGTGTTGGCGCTGGTCTCACGATGGGAGATCGCAGCCTTGTCCCGTGTGAGCCAGCCCTGCTGGTTGTAGGTTGTGACCGACCAGAAACCGCCTTTTGCGTAATTCAAGGGCGGGGGATCAAGCCGCAGCTGTGAACAGACGCTGGGTTCCGCCTTGGAGTGAACAACGAGGTAGCCGGCATCCTGAACCGGCAGGCCGCCCCAGCCGTATGCGGTGGCATATAGATGGCCCTGAGGATAAACGAAATCACGGGTACCCATCAGTTTGGTGTAGTCCTTGATCTTGCCTTGATCTTGCCTTGAGCCACGTCCTTGATGTGTGCAGTGCGTATGTTCATTAGCTATTCATCCGAAATCACGATATCAGGTGTGGTATAGGGCCTGGCGGATCCGGCTTCGATCAACAAGGCATCCTGCTGGCGGTGGGCGGCTTCCAGACCTGCTGCATCGTCGGAGGTGGGTTGGGTACGTGCATTCAGGTATACGTAATCGCCATAACTGAGGTCGTTTTTATCAATGCTCAGTGATTCACCCGCATAAACAGCGCCGATGCTGTAGTTTTGCATATCGATCACCTGAACGATCGAGTAAGCCGAGTACGACGGAACGGTGATGGTCGCGCCTTCGCTTACGTCGACCACCGCACTGGAGTAGAGCGTATCCTGGTTCTCACGGATCACTTGTTGGGTGTCGACCCTGACCATCTCCCGCTGGTGCGTAAAGGTGTTAATACCGGCTTTTTTCAGGTGTTTTTGAATATAGGTATTGCTCTCGGATACGCGATAGGCGGTGCTGTCGACGCCGTAATCATACGGATGAGCAACATTTTCACGGACGAAAGGCTCGACGGGTTTGGCTTTAGGCAGTTTGTAGCTGAGATCCAGTACTGATTTGCCCGGGCGGTAAATCCGCATCAGGAAATTCCAGTCGGGGCTGGTGTCGACTCGGTTGGTAATCTGGTCACAAGCCTCCTCGAAGCCGAAATACATCGTAAAGCTGCCATCATCATTCAGCGCCACATTGGATGAGTTGACGATGTTGTTGTCGCTGTCCATATAGCCGTTGGCGTTGTAGACGGTAATGGACCAGAAGGCGTAATGATCCGGCTGCTGGTAGGTTGCACTGTGGCAGATCCTCTAATCATGATGGCCGGAGTAGTTGATATAGGTGGCATCCTGCTCAGGGAGCAGGCCCCAGGCGCCGGCGGAGGCCAGATGTCGGGTTTCCTCGTTTACCTTACCACGTGGTCCCATCCAGTCCGATGCATACTGGTCGAGTTGCTGAAATTCGCTTTCGTATCCACTTCTCAGCTCTTGAAGAGAAGTCAGGTCCCAGATATAGGCTCGCAATAAATCGGTGTTGTTGGCCGTGATGACAAACTGGTCCTGAAGCTGGTTCAGTAGCTGGATTTCGGCTTCGTCCTGCGGATCCTTGATATGAAAGCGTGCGCCGACCAGTA
Organism: Marinobacterium maritimum; assembly: GCF_039523155.1. Lineage (NCBI taxonomy): Bacteria > Pseudomonadati > Pseudomonadota > Gammaproteobacteria > Oceanospirillales > Oceanospirillaceae > Marinobacterium > Marinobacterium maritimum. Next base: position 809,893 of record NZ_BAAAET010000001.1, read on the forward strand.
CATACTTGGTGTCCTGGGCGATTTGATAGGTGCCGGGTACGTAGATGACCTGAGAGGTGTAATGGTCGTTGTCAATCATCATCACGGACGAGTAGCGATCATCCGGCATCTCCGGCATCTCCGGCATCTCCGGCAACGTAAAGCTGGCACCGCCTTCGGTATCGACGACAGCGCCGATATACAGGGTATCGCGGTTTATTCGGATCACCGGCTGCTGATCCAGTGCCACTGGCCGGCGCACTTTCCAGAGTTTATTAATGCCACCGGACCGTTGGGTGATACCGGCAAACATGCGGTCGGTTTCAGCGCGAATAAAGCTATCGGGTATAACCGGCTGTGGCTCGGCAGCCGGTTTGATTGAGGATGCATTGGCAAGAGCGGGTAGAGTACTGAACAACAGGGGTAAAATCAGAGCAGCGCGGGGGGGATCGTTTGGCAGCCATAGTCAACAGCCTCTCGTCATTGAGCTGATAATTTGGGGGAAGCAGCGCCCGCCACAGGGGTGGGCACTGAGCAGTTCCGGAATCAGGCGGTCGTAGGTGCCGGCTAGATGAATTCGTAGTGGATTGCGTAGTTGCCCAGTTTGTCTTCGAGTTGGGCACGCTTGGCAACGGCACCCTCGTCCAAGAGCTGGATAGTCGCTTTTTGACCATGCTTGCTGCAGGCTTCAACTTCCACCTCGAAACCTGTCTGTCCCAACAGTTCTTCCAGCTCCTGCTGCAGCACATAGCGCATCGACATCAGGCGCAGTGATGGCTTGAAGACTTTGCCGACCGCTGTCAGTGGAATCTCCTCAACGATGCATATCTCTTTCGGAATCGCGGCCCGCTCACTGATCTCCTGCTGACAGAATGCCAACAGCTCATCTTCTGAAACTTCGCTTCCTGCGGTCAGGGTGACATAGGCCACCGGCAGTTCGCCAACGCGGGGGCAGGGTTTGCCGACAGCGGCAGCCATCACGACCTCGGGGTGCAGGTTCAGGGCTTCCTCAATCATGCCCGGATCAATATTATGTCCACCGCGAATGATCAGGTCCTTGCTGCGGCCAGTAATCCAGAAATAGCCATCCTCATCCTGGCGGGCCAGGTCGCCCGTATTGAACCAGTCACCATCGACCCAGATATCGGTATTCTTGGTCGGGTCGGTATAGCCTTTGAAAATATTGGGGCCACGCAGAACCAGAGAACCTGACTCATTTGTCAGGCAATCTCGCAGGTATTGCCCCTGCTCATCCAGCAGTACAACTTTGCCTTCGGTATAGGGCATACAGATGCCGATCGAACCGGTACGGCGCTCACCCGCGGGAGGGTTCGCTATGCTGGCGGCCGTACTTTCTGTCAGTCCATAACCTTCGATCAGTGCGCAGCCAGTCAGCGCTTCGAATTGGCGATGTACCTCTCGTGGCAGCGCCGCGCCCCCGCTCAAAGCAGCCTTGATTGAGCTGATATCCGCGTCACCAACCGGTACTTGTAGGAGCCCGGCAAAAATGGCCGGTACACCGCTGAAGAAGGTGATTTTGTGCTTTTCCACCAGCTTCCAGAAATTGGTAATGATGTCTGGGCTGCGGAACCCCTGTGCTGAAGCCAGAACCACATGGGCACCACTCAAGAATGATGCCAGCCCCGTGACCAACGCACCGTTGACGTGAAAAGTTGGCAAGCCGGTCAGCAGGGTATCGGTGTCGCGAAAGCCGAGATGGACTTTAACCATCAGGGAGTCGATAACTTCATTGTAGTGGCTGTGTGGGGCCAGCTTGGGCACCCCGGTCGTGCCACCTGTATGGAAGAGTGAAGCTACATCCTGAGGGGAAATTGTGCGCTTGGTCGTTAGCTGGCCATCGGGTTGAGTCGCAATCCAGCGATCAAAATTGATTGCCCAATCTTCCGTTGGGAGGGGGAGCTCAGTGCGGATAGCTGTGACCTGTTCAGATGGGAGGAACTGGCACATATCGACGTAGAGGACTTTCTCAAGGCTGGGGACCAGTGGCTTGATTTGCTCGACCTTGTCCCAGGTATCGGTGCCGGGGAATGGGGCCAGGGCAACCAGCAATTTGGTGTTGGCGGCATTGAGAATTCCGGCGATATGGTCCGGCTCCAGCATCGGATTTATCGGGTTAATGATACCGGCGGCTTCTCCTCCCCAGAGTGTGAAGTGATTTTGCGGCAGGTTAGGCAGCAGCATGGAGATAACTTCATCACCCTTCAATCCCAGTGACGCGAAGCCGTTGGCTGTTTGAATGATCCTGGCCAGAAGATCCCTGTAGCTGTACGTGATGCCCGGTTCTCTGGTCGTGCCTTCGAGAAGGAATGTCAGGGCTGGACGGTCGCCAAACTGAGTCGCAGATCGTTGTACAAGTTCCAGTGTGTTGGGCGGAAGGTCAAGGCTGTCGAGCGGATGTTGTAGTTCAAACTGTTGAACATCCTCTCGGTTTGAAAACATGGGAAGAGTATTAATCATGGGTTTTCCTCTATGTGTGCTAGTTATTTTTCTGTCATGAGGTCAATATGATGAGCAGATTTCCGATTGCGATATTTCATCGGTAAATACCGATTTATGAATCTGAATAAATATAATTACATCCGTTCTGGTAAAGGAGGTTAAAAAACGCCCTAGTGAGTATTGAATTTACACAGAAGGCTGAAATCATGGATAAATATATTGATTTTTGCACATGCCAGTCACTTATCCGCATAGCAGGCCGCCATTCAGTCACTGGAAATATGGGCCACTAGGTGCAGGAAGTCGGTTGTCTTGGTGAAATAAAGCATGACTGCATCGACCTATCCTTGAGCAAATCGTTATTGATCTGAACTAAGCATACCGGGTCTTATAATTCTGATTTGACACTTGGTACGGGCTGTTTTACCAATCACGCAATCCTAGGGTAGAGTTCTCGACGCAGGTTTTTCCGCCATCCACCTGGGCTGACGCCCATGATTCGCTTGAAGCTGCGTGTCATGGCACTCAGTTGACTGTACCCAACCAGATCGGCAATTTCGGTAAGAGAGAGATTCGATTCTGCAATGTAACCGCAGACCTGTTTAATACGAACTTCATCAAGAAGCTGCTGGAAGCTGACTGAAAAAGTGGCGAGTTTGTACTGGAGTGTACGGGGAGCAATTCCCAGGTTGTCTGCAACCTCTTCAAGGGTGACGCTTTGGCGGGGGAGCAGGTTGGCAATAATCCATCGTGTTTGATAAACGAGGTTGTCAGAATGATGCTTTTTCAGGTGGTTTTGAAGCAAGAGTCGCATTGACGGGTTAGCGTTGGTGACAGGGGAGTCCAGATAGCTGCGGTCAAAGACCAGGGTGTTACGTTCATGCTCGAACGCAATAGGCGCACGCAGAATTCGGGTGTAAGGTGTTAAGCAACGTGGAGCATCGCCAGCCAGATAGACTGATCGTACCGTAAGTTTCCCCCCGCACAGGAAGTTGATGCCATTAAAAACATTGCATATAGAGTGGTCTATATTTTGTCTTGAGAGACAGGTATTTCTGGAAAGGGTCTGGTGGGTATGAAACAGGGCGATATCATTCTTGACCTCAAGGGCCATATTTAACCCCTGGATATGCTGAGTGACATAAGTGGCAATGGCCTGTAGAGCCTCTCCAACTGTATTGCACTGTTGTGCCAATAAGCCGATTGCGCCCAGTATGGAAAGAATGTTCTGGCGTTGAGCAAGCTGAAGGCCGAAGTCACTCTGTTTGGTCAAAAGGGCGCCTGCCTCCAGCAGATCCACTTTGGCTTCTACCGGGATCAGTCGCTCCGGGTCGGTCAAATAATCCGAGGGGAGTGACAAGCACTGCAACACAGCGTTAAGGTCGATTCCGTATACAGCCAGCAGCTCACCATATCCGCTTAGAGCCCCTGCTTTAACCAAAGGCAGCATAGGTTACGCCTCCTTCTGTGATCCTTGCCAGTCAACTCTTCATCATGTTTTGGAGTACGCTGAGCGAGGATCTCATTATTGTTATTGTATTTCATGCTGCCGTGGGTGCAGCCGTCAGGATAGTGTTATCCCGATCGTACTCATCATTATCGAGTGATGGAACTCTTGGCTCAGGGGTTATGATGTACGACGTCTGCCATAAAAATTCTGGAGAAGTCAGATCCTTAATCCGCCATCGATCTCCAACAACCTACCATTAAAGTAGTCGTTTTCAACGATGAAGCTAACCGCCTGCGCAATTTCTTCGGGCGTACCCAGTCGGCTTGCCGGAATCATCGTTTCAAGGTTTTTTCGAGCCTCTTCAGGCATCGCCATGACCATGTCAGTTGCAATCCCACCCGGGGCGATCGCGCCGGTCCGAATAGAGTAACGTGCGAGTTCCCGGGCCCACAAGGAAGTCAAGGCAACGATGCCAGCTTTGGCGGCGCTATAATTGCTCTGGCCAACATTTCCGCTCCAGGCAAGGCTGGAAATATTGATGATGATCCCGCGGGTGGCATTGTCGATCATCCGGGTTGCAGCTTCACGGCCACAGAGAAAGGTACCCGTGAGATTCACGTCAAGGACCTGCTGCCATTGATCAAAACTCATGCGCTTGATGACTTTGCCGTGCTCTGTTTTCACCAGTAAGCCATCACGTGTGATGCCTGCATTGTTTACCAGAGCATGGATGGCACCAAAGTCGGCCATGATGTCTTTGAATACTGCCTCGACCTCTGCTTCCTGAGTAATATCACAGATGTAACTCGCGGCTATGCCTCCTGATTGGCTGATCAATTGTCTTGTTTGGTCAAGATCCTCTCTATTGAGATCGATCAGCGCCAGGTTGGCGCCTTTATCTGCGAGATGGCGTGAAATTGCACGGCCAAGACCTCTGCCAGCGCCTGTAACAACGATTGTTCGACCATCTGTCTCCATCTTTAGCCTCTCCTGCTTTGCCAGATAATTGGTTCTTTTATGGATGAGTTTTTTTATCTTTAAATACAATGGCCTGCGTTTAATTGTTAACAGGGGGGCCTCGCCGACTGAGTAACCAAGCATAACAACGACCCAATCCGGAATTTGACAATAGAAACATCATATTTGACTTTTCACGCAACAGGAGGTGCTGAACAGGGGGCTGTATTAAAAGGGCTGTGTACTGTTAAAAAGCCAGACTAATCATGGGGCGTAAAAACTGGTAAAGAAAGTGTGTTTTTGTAAGGTAATGTCAATTTTTGAAGAAGCTGATGTCATTGTTCCAGATGGTGTGGTTATCCAAACTGGTGTCAATCGAGTCGGCGGTAGAAGTGAGGTCTAAGCAGAATATTTGAAAGGCGAGAATTGGGTTTTTCATGAAAGTCACAGCTTCAATAGTGCTGCGGTGAGGCCGCACTTAAAAGCATTACCTTTCTTGCCTGTCACATGTTTATGAAAACTGGATGCAACACATCATAGACTTCGAATCTAATCAAGCCGGTTCATGCGTTATGCAGACTAATAATAAGAGTACTACGACAATGAACACCAAGATTCTGCCTCCCAGTTCATCCGCCTATGAGTACCCGTTACTGATCAAGCGTATTCTGACGTCCAGTCAGCGTTTTGAGCAGGAAAACGAGATCGTCTATCAGGGTAGCCGACGCTTCAGTTATGCCCAGTTCAACGAGCGTGTTCAGCGACTCGCCAATATGCTAACCGAGCTTGGAATCAAGGCGGGCGATACTGTTGCAGTGCTGGACTGGGACAGTCATCGCTATCTCGAATGCTTCTTTGCCGTACCAATGATCGGTGCCGTGCTGCATACGGTCAATATCCGACTATCGGCTGACCAGATTCTCTACACCATGAACCATGCCCAGGACGACCTGGTGCTGGTGCATGATGATTTCATCCCGGTTGTTGAAAGCATCAAGGACCAGCTGGAAACGGTGAAAGGCTATGTGCACCTGTCGGATGGGCAGGGCGAGGCGTCTTCGTTGAACATGCTTGGCGAGTATGAGTCGCTGCTGATGCTGGCGAGCCCTGACTATGACTTTCCGGACTTCGACGAGAACTCTGTGGCGACGGTGTTTTATACCACGGGGACGACGGGCAATCCGAAAGGCGTTTACTTCTCGCATCGGCAATTGGTATTGCACACCATGAATATGCTGACCACACTGGCGACCAATAATCCGGATCCATTGCTGGGCCCCGGCAGTGTCTACATGCCGATTACCCCCATGTTTCATTCCCATGCCTGGGGTGTGCCCTATGTCGCTACCATGCTGGGGATCAAACAGGTTTATCCGGGGCGCTATGAAGCCAATGCACTGGCGCGGCTGATACGTGAAGAGGGTGTCACCTTCTCGCATTGCGTACCGACTTTGTTGCAGATGGTGACACAGTCTGATGAAGCCAGGGAAACCCGCTTCAACGGCTGGAAGGTCCTGATCGGTGGCAGCCCCCTGACGACCGGTCTGGCCCGGCATGTGATGGAAATGGGGGTTGAGCCCTTTACCGGTTACGGCATGTCGGAAACCTGTCCGCTACTGAGTCTGACTCGCATAACTTCGCAGCTGGCGTCGCTGCCAATAGACGAACAGGTGGAGTACCGCATCAAAGCTGGGGTGCCCACTGGTCTGGTGGATATCCAGATCCGGGATGCCGAAGGACGAGCGTTACCCTTTGATGGAGTCGCCAAGGGGGAGGTGGTTGTTCGAACTCCATGGGCAACACAGGGGTATCTGCATGAGCCGGAAAAGGGTGAAGAGCTCTGGGAAGGCGGCTGGTTGCATACAGGGGATGTGGCCAGCGTCCACCCCGATGGTTATCTCGATATCAAGGACAGGATCAAGGATGTGATCAAGACCGGTGGGGAGTGGGTCTCATCGCTTGATCTTGAGAACCTGATCAGCTCGCACCCGAAGGTCGAGAGTGCTGCCGTGGTGGGTGTGCCGGATGAACGCTGGGGTGAACGTCCGTATGCATTAATTGTATCCAGGTCGGGGTCCCTTGACGCGGCATCGATCGAGCAGCATCTGGCGCAATTCGTGGCGGAAGGTCTCATCAATAAATGGGCAATTCCCAAAACAATTCGAATTGTTGATGATATTCCCAAGACCAGCGTCGGCAAAATAAACAAGAAATATATACGCTCTGAAATATTTTAAGCTGTCTGATTGCTTATTTTTAATAGGAAATTATACGGATTTTATTATTTCAAGAAAAATACTTTAAAAAGGTGGTGTTTCGATAGGGCTATTATGAAAGATAGTCAATATTGATAATGAAATGAAATTTTATTCAGGTTTGAAGTCGAACTTGAATAATAGAAAATATCTTCAGTGCCAATTATTGGTTGTCATTTTTGCTTGTATGACGAATTACAAAGGTGTCTTTATATTGGCAGCTAATACTGTTGCCAAGGGGGGTATCTTGTCCAATAAAACCAAAACAAAAATAAAATTGAGGTGATAGCATATGGTTGATCCTGTAATTGCGAGAAATTTCTGTGGTCGTAGACCCAGGCCTTTGTGCAAAAGTATTCAACAAGCCACGCTAACCATGGCGCTTGGATCATTGATGTCACCGCTCGCCATGGCGGCGTCCTTCGAGCTGGACAATGGCGTCACTGTTGATATCGATACCACCCTGGGGTATGACGCTCAATGGCGTATGGAAAGTCAGAATAGTACTGTCCTGTCAGGTGGCGGAAACCCGGTTCTTGCGCTGCTGGGGGACGATGGTAACCGCAATTTTGACAAGCACGACATGACTCAAAACCGGCTCAGCTTTGGCACCGATGTGGATATCAACTACGGTGCCGGCGGGGTATTTCTGCGTGCGCGTGGCTGGTATGACGATGCGTACAATGATCTGGACCTGGCACCGGCCAAGTCTTTCCAGCAGGACGGTATCGATCTTCATGCATCCGATGTTGAACTGCTGGATGCGTTTATTTACCACGGTTTCAGTGTTGGCGACCGTTATGTCAGCCTGAGGGTGGGGGAGCAAGTGGTGAACTGGGGTGAAAGCCTGTTCATCGGTGGCGGCATATCCTCGGCACAGGGGCCGCTGGATGCCAGCAAGGCGAACGCGCCCGGCGTCGAGCTTAAAGATATTTTCATGCCGATCGGCCAGGTTTTGGTGGAAGCGAGTCTGACGGATAACCTGTCACTGGGTGCGTACTACCAGTATGACTGGCAGGAAACGCGAATTGATGCACCAGGCAGTTACTTCAGTGTGCTGGATGGTCTGGGACAGGAGTCGGTGGGCGATACTCTCGATATCGGCACCCCTGTAATGGAGGATACGCCGGACAAGGGGCAGGCGGGTCTGGCGCTGCGCTACCTGGCTGAAAACCTGAACAGCACCGAGTTTGGTCTGTACTACCTTCGTTACAACGATTTCATGCCTGCGCTTCAGCTGAATGCTGGCACCGGTTTTGCGGACGTTCACGAATATTTTGAAGATATCGATCTGGTGGGTTTGAGCTTTGGCACGGTCATTGGTGATACCAATGTCAGTGGTGAAATCTCCTACCGGGATGGTCAGCCTGTGCAGCTTAATGTACCTGGCCAGTTTGTATTCGAACGAGCCAAAACCGTGCAGGCACAGGTATCCGCGATCCATGTGTTCCCGGAAAACCCGTTTGCGGATCAGCTCGTGTTCACCGGTGAGATTGGCTACAACCGCGTGCTTGATATCGATGGTGTCAGCGGTAGTGTCAGCGACGCACTGGATAACGATCGCAGCGCTGCCAGCTTCACCGGCCGCCTGACGGGTGATTACTACAACGTTCTGCCGAGCGTAAACCTCAAAGCGAGTGCAACCTATCGCAACGATTTCAATGGGGTTTCGTCAGTGCCCTTCACCTTTACAGAAGGGGGCGAAGTGTTCTCGCTCAAGGCCGACTTTACCAGCGGCCCCCATGCCTTCGGGGGCAGCTACGTCTGGTATCTGACCGATGTCGACGACATTCTTGGCGATACCGGCAAGCTTGAATTGTCCCATCTGAATGCTGACCGTGATTATGCGGCGCTCTACTACAAGTTCCGATTCTAATAAATATAAAAATCATCTGGCTCGGAGCCAGATAAGGAGAACAGCGATGAAATTCAAGACGCCGATCCTACCGCTTGTAATTACGTCTCTGCTGATGGGCAGTGGAAGTGCGCTGGCAGCCGTCTCGGCCGATGAAGCGGCGAAGCTGAAAACAAGCCTGACCCCTATGGGAGCAGAGCGTGCAGGCAATGGGTCTGATATACCGGCCTGGGATGGAGGGATCACCCAGGTGCCGGCGGGGTATCAGGCCGAAGGGCCAACCCTGATGGATCCGTATGCAAACGATGAGGTGTTGTATACCGTCACGGCAAGCAATTATGCAGAGCATGCCGACTATTTGACCGATGGTCAGAAGAAAATGTTCGAGAAGTATCCAGGCTTCCGAATGAATGTCTATCCGACACGGCGCTCGGCACCGGCACCACAATGGGTGGCGGAAAACACCTATCAGAATGCCCTTAATGCGAAGCTCAATGATAGTGGCCTAGGGGTGGAGAATGCCTTTGGCGGCATTCCGTTCCCGATTCCCAAGCGCGGCCTGGAGGTGATCTGGAATCACAACCTGCGCTGGGCCGGGCAAGGCAAGGATACCCGGTACATTAATTACTCCGTATATACCAACGGCTCACGTTCGGAGTCGTCCGCACATGTGCGAGAGTATTACCCGTTTTACAACAAGAGCAGCGGTAAAGAAGGCTTCGATGGCAACTTTATGAAACTGTTCCTGGAGTATACCGCCCCGGTGCGTCGGAAAGGGGAGGTGATCTTGGTGATCGACCCGATTAATCAGGCCGAAACCCCACGACAGGCCTGGCAGTATATTCCAGGGCAACGTCGTGTCCGCCGGGCGCCAACATTGTCATTTGATACCCCTAACCCAAGCTCCAACGGTATGTCGACCTATGATGATGCCTTCATGTTCAATGGCTCGCCCGAACGATATGACTGGAAGCTGGTGGGCAAGCAGGAACTGCTGGTGCCCTATAACTCCTACAAGCTGATCAATGCCCTGGCAGAAGGTGCCAGCAAGGAAGAGCTGTTTCCCGTCAATTTCATCAATCCTGATTATGAGCGATGGGAAAAGCACCGTGTATGGGTGATAGAGGCTGACTTGAAGGAAGGACAGCGTCACGTGTATGCCAAGCGTCGCTTTTATATCGATGAGGATAGCTGGAGTGCGCTGATTTCAGACTCCTACGATGGGCGTGGTGAATTATGGCGCTTCAACTACGCACACCCCATCACCTTCTATGACCAGAATGCACTGGCCATACGTTCGCTTGCTCAGCACGATATATTGTCCGGTGACTATACAATTCTGGAACATAGCCTGGGTCGTTACAAAACTCAGGGGCCTTCAGATGATGATTTCTATACCCCGCAAAGTATCCGGCAGCAGGCACGCCGCTGATCGCTAACAGTGAGGTGAGCTCCCTCCCAACCTCCGGGTACCACCTCGCTCATTGAGCGGGGAGGTACCCGACACTGGCCACCGCTGGCTTCGTGGCGACGGTGGTTCCTTTGCTCCGTACATGCGGTTTCCTGGGGCACAGCTGCAATCCAGGGCCGGTGATTTGCACAGGTTTTGTTGTATGAGACAGCTTTCTATTTCCAATCTTTTTCAGTCTAAAGACCTTTGGGGCGCGGTTCTGACTCGGGTGCCGGGAGGAACGGTACTGGCTCTTGGTCTCGTGCTTGCTTCGCCGTTGTGGGCGCAGCAGGATGCACTGGAGACTCCGGCGGTGATCACCGAGCGTGCTTCTCGCTCGGTACTGATGGATATCACCCGGGCGGGTGATCGTTTCATCACGGTGGGTGAACGGGGTCATATTCTTTACTCTGACGATCAGGGTATAAGCTGGCAGCAGGCACAGGTGCCGGTTCGCGAAACGCTGACGGCTATCAGCTTTCCCACGGCCGAGACTGGCTGGGCCGTAGGTCACAGCGGTGTGGTACTGGTCAGCCATGACGCTGGCCTCAGCTGGCGCAAACAGCTTGACGGCCACAGGGCTAATGCCCTGATAGCAGAACAGCTGCAGCAGGCACTGGTGTCACTTGAACAGGACCCTGCAGCAACGCCCGGGCAGCTGGATCAGCTGGATTACCTGCTGAGTGATGCACGGTCTTTTGTGGAGGAAGGGGCCACACGCGCCTTCCTGGATGTCTGGTTCGATAACGAGCAAGAGGGCTGGGTGCTGGGTACCTTCGGCCTGATTCTGCATACCCGTGACGGTGGCAAGAGCTGGAGCTTCATAGGCCATGAACTGCCCAACCCTGATAGCTTCCATTACTTCTCGATGTTTAAACAGGGAGACACCATTCTGATCACCGGTGAAGCAGGATCCCTTTACCGGTCGATAGATGCCGGTGCGAGTTGGGTGTCACTGGATTCACCCTATGAGGGGTCACTGTTCGGTATCACCGGGCAAGGCTCTCAAGTGGCGGTATTTGGTCTGAAAGGCCATGCCTTTGAATCCCGTGATCTTGGCGAAAATTGGCAGGCACTTGAGCTTGGGACAGACCGCTCGTTGATTGGTGGGGCTTGGCTTGATGCCAACCGGCTGATCTTGACCGGTAATGGCGGCACGCTGATTGAGGTGACACCGGAACGGCGGGCCGTGCCTTTGCACACGAAAGGTAGGGGCGCTTTTACCGCAGTATTGCCGTCGATGAACCAGCAGCTGCTACTGGTGGGCGAAAGCGGAATACAGCGACTGACACTCAATACCACACAGGGAGGTGATACGCAGTGAAAAATTCAAGTGTTACTCATCATATTGCCCATCCTCTGGATGATTCGGAAGCGGTTGTGGAACGTTGGGTGTTCCGCCATCGCGCCGTATTGTTGTTGCTGTTCCTCGGTCTCAGTATTTGGCTGGGACTCCAGGCTCTGCAGCTGCGCCCCCAGGCCAGTTTCGAAAAGATGATTCCGACGGGGCATGCCTATATTCAGAATTATCTGGCCCATCAAAGTGACCTGAAAGGGCTGGGGAATGCTGTCAGGATCGTCGTTGAGACTACCGAAGGGGATATTTTTACGCCGGAATTTCAGGACATTTTACGCCAGGTTCATGACGAGGTGTTTTACATCCATGGTGTTGACCGAGGATCGCTGAAGTCACTTTGGTCCGCCGCCGTCCGTTGGCAGGAGGTGACAGAGCAGGGCTTTGCCGGTGGCCCAGTCATACCTCCCAGTTATGATGGCTCCTCACGCAGCATCGAACAGCTGAAGAGTAATACCTTCAAGTCTGGTCAGATCGGCAGTTTGGTGGCCAACAATCTCAAGTCCGCGGTCATCTATGCTCCGCTCTATGATCGCGACCCTGATACTGGCGAAGCATTGGACTACACCCGGTTCTCAGCAGACCTGGAACGACTCGTTCGCGACAAGTATCAGAGTGACACTGTGCGCATCCGCATCACCGGCTTTGCAAAGGTAGTGGGTGATCTGATCGAGGGGCTGGCTCAGGTCGTGCTCTTCTTCGCCGCGGCGGTGGCAATCACAACGATACTGCTCTATCGCTACTGCCGTTGCCTGAAGTCGACACTGATTGCGGTTTTCTGCTCTATTGCTGCTGTCGTCTGGCTGCTGGGGCTGTTGAACGTGCTGCAGATCGGTCTGGACCCGTATTCGATGCTGGTGCCCTTCCTGGTCTTCGCAATCGGCGTAAGCCATGCGGTCCAGATCCTCAACGCGATTACCCATGAGGCAGCCAAAGGTGCTTCCCGACTCAAAGCAGCACAGCGGGCATTTCGTGCGCTGTACGTCGCGGGACTGGTGGCGCTGGTCAGTGATGGCGTGGGGTTCGCCACGCTTATGGTGATCGAGATTGCGGTGATCCAGGATTTGGCGCTGGCAGCGAGTATCGGTATTGCCGCCATTATTCTGACCAACCTGGTGTTGCTGTCGATTCTGATCTCCTACAGCGGTATGAGTCAGGGTAGTGTGCAGCGGTTGAAGGCAGTAGAGGCCCGTGACCGTCAGCCGGTTTGGGAAGGCTTGTCCGCCTTTGCCAGAAAGCCGCTGGCGGGCGTGTCAGTGGTACTGGCTGTGCTGATGTTCGGCGCCGGACTCTATCTGAGCCAGGGACTTAAGATTGGTGACCTGGACCCGGGAGCTCCCGAGCTGCGACCAGACTCGACCTACAACCGCGATATCGCGTTTATCACCGCTAACTACGCCACCAGTACCGACCTCTTTGTGGTCATGATTAAAACATCGGCTCAGCAGTGTTCGGCTTATGAAGTTCTGGACAAGGTTGACCAGTTGGAATGGCGCCTGGTGCAACTGCCGGGGGTCCAGTCCACGTTCTCGCTGGCTGATTTCAGCAAGCTGTACATGTCGGCCATGAACGAAGGGCATCCCAAGCTGAAAGGATTGAATCGTAACCAGTCGATGATGGATGCGGCGTCGATCAAGGCACCGGTGGGCTTGTTTAATGGATCATGCAGCCTGTTGCCGGTGCTGGTCTATCTGGATGACCACAAGGCTGCTACGTTGGAAAGTGTCGTAGCTGCCGTGGACGATTTTGCCCATGAGCACGACACGGACAGCTTCCAGGTGTTGCAGGCTGCCGGTAATGCCGGTATCGAGGCGGCCACCAACATCGTCATCGCCCAGTCGCAAAACACCATGCTGCTCTGGGTATATGGCGTTGTGACCACGCTGGTGCTGCTGACCTTCAGATCACTGAGGGCTGCCATCTGCATCATGGTGCCGCTGGCGTTGACCTCGGTGCTCTGTCAGGTGCTGATGGTCTACCTCGGCATAGGTGTGAAGGTCGCAACTCTACCGGTTATCGCACTGGGTGTGGGCATCGGGGTTGATTACGGTATCTATATCTATTCAAGACTGGAGGCCTTGCTCAAGACCGGTATGGGGCTGCAACAGGCCTACTTTATTACGCTGAAAACTACCGGCAAGGCGGTGGCCTTTACCGGCTTCACGCTGGCGATTGGTGTGGGTACCTGGTACTTCTCGCCGATCAAGTTCCAGGCTGATATGGGCGTATTGCTGACGTTCATGTTCCTGTGGAACATGCTGGGTGCCTTGACGCTGCTGCCGGCACTGGCGCATTTCCTGCTCAAACCCGCTAAAAGGGAAGTGAATGAGTCTGTGGCGCAATCATCAGCAGTGAATACGCTACCTTCAGAGCAGCGCGCCTGCGCCTGATCGCTAACCCAGTCGTAAGTGGTTGCCGGGCAACAGGTCGGCAGTCACTGACTTCATTCCTCTCCACTTGATGGCCCAGCAGTCGGCCATCTGTGGAGCCCAGCTTTTATGGACACTAATCCACGCTTACCAAGGGCGGCGACGCTCTCCTGGTTCCCTTTAGACGCCTTCAATCCAGGCTCCAATTGTCATTTTATGTTCATTTATCCGTGTGGTGATGTCATTGTTCCCCTGTGTCGGTTTGTTCACACTTAATATCTACTTGCTCTCAATCAGATGTGGAGACGGCTGTGATTCAAGCGCCCTTGTCAGGTATCAAAGTGATCGAAATTGCCGGCCTTGGCCCAGGCCCCTGCGCCGGCATGATGCTGGCGGATATGGGGGCTGATGTGGTGCTTGTTGAGCGCAAAACGGCTAATAGCAACGGTGTTGACCTTGGTGACAGTCACAGGGCGATGCTGTTCAATCGCGGCAAACGATCGTTGGCGGTGGATCTGAAATCGCCAGAGGGCATCGAGCTGGTATTGAACCTGATCGATGGGGCTGAGGTGCTGATCGAAGGCTTCCGACCAGGCGTCATGGAACGCCTGGGGCTGGGGCCTGAAGTGTGTATGGCACGTAATCCGCGGCTGGTTTACGGACGTATGACCGGCTGGGGGCAGTCTGGCCCTCTGGCACAGGCGGCCGGACATGATCCTAATTACATCGGCATATCCGGTGCACTCTGGTATGGCGGTGGAGCAAATAATGCTCCGACGGCCCCGATGACCTTGGTGGGCGATCTGGGCGGCGGCACCCTGATGCTGGCCTGGGGTATTCTCTGCGCGGTACTTCAGGCTCAGCGGACTGGGGAAGGCCAAGTGGTTGATGCCGCGATCACGGATGGATCAGCCTATCTATCGACTCTGCTTTGGGTGCTGAAGCACACCGGTCAGCTGCAGGACGGTCTCGGCACTGGCTGGGCCGACAGGGCAGCGCCCTGGAGTGATACCTATCGTTGTGCCGACGGTGGCTACGTGACCCTCTGTGCGCTTGAGCCACAGTTCTACCGTGAACTTAGCGAACGCCTGGAATTGGTCGATCATCCGTTGTTTGCCAGGCAGTGGGATGCCAGTTGCTGGCCACAGGCTAAAACCGAGCTGGAAACTCTGTTTCTCTCTCGCACTCGAGATGAATGGTGTGAATTGCTGGAAGGTACGGATGCCTGCTTTGCTCCGGTATTGAATCTGACCGAAGCCACGCGTCACCCTCATAATATTGCGCGCAACACCTTCCTGAATGTCGAGGGTATGGTGCAGCCAGCTCCCGCGCCCAAGTTGAGCCGATATCAGCCCGAAGTGGGTGTTCCGCCTGTTTCGGGCGAACATACCGAGGAATTATTGGCAGAACTAGGTATGAATCCTGCGAAGATTGCGCAGTTGCGCGGTCAGGGAGTGGTATAAAGTACGTGGGATGCGGAAAAAAACTGGCCGGGAGACAGGCAGTGATGTTCGATATCAATCAATTACTGGCAAACCTGAGACTGGAACAGCTGGATGACCTGCTGTTTCGAGGGGCGTCGCTGCCGTTGCCGTTACCCAAGGTCTACGGCGGTCAGGTTCTGGCGCAGGCGATGAGTGCGGCATCACGTACTGTCGGTTCCGATCGTATAGCGCACTCGATGCATGCCTATTTCCTGCGGCCCGGTGACGGTAACAGGCCGATAATCTACGATGTGGATCCGATCCGCGACGGCAATAGCTTCACTACGCGTCGAGTGGTCGCCAAGCAGGGCGGCAAGGCAATCTTCAACTGTGCGGTTTCCTTCCATATTCCCGAGCAGGGTGTCGATCATCAAATGGATATGCCTGAAGGGATTCCCGATCCTGAATCGCTGCCATCCACCTTTCATCGTGTCATTCGGTTATCGCCATCCGAACCGGGCGGACAACAGCCTTTTGAGCTGCCGCTCGAAGTCGTGGATATTCGTCGTCCCGAGGAGGGTGGTGCCTTTGTGCCGGTGGTGGCTGAGCCGATACAGGGATACTGGTTCCGTTTTAGCGGAGAGCTGGACGATCAGCTCTCCACCCACCAGACTTTGCTGACCTACATGACCGATAAGGAGCTGATGCTGACCGGGCTGCGTGTCCATGGACTCAGCATGCTGACGCCGGGGATACAGGTGGCAAGCCTGGATCACGCACTCTGGTTCCATCAGCCTTTCCGGGTCGATGAATGGCTTTACTATCACATGGACAGTCCGCGCTCAGGGCATGCGCGTCATTTCAGTCGTGGCAGTATCTATACCCGCAAGGGTGTGCTGGTGGCCTCCTGTGCACAGGAAGGGCTGGTTCGGCTGTAAATACTAGGTGGCCAGCGCCTTGCGAAACTGCAGCGGGGTAAAGCCTGTCCAGATTTTGAAAGCACGGATAAAGGCGCTGGGCTCCGAGTAGCCCGCTTTGGCTGCAATGGCCTCAATACTGTGCTCATTATTGCCCAGATGATGAATGGCGATATCCCGGCGCACCTGTCCCTTTACTGTCTGAAAATGAGTGCCTTCGGCTTTGAGTCTGCGGCGCAGCGTTTGCGGGGTTAATCCGCAATCCTGGGCAATTTCCTCCAGTGAGGGGGCCAGATCATGGTCGCTGAAACCCTGCCAGATTCTGGTTCTGACCTGCTCGGTGATTTTGCCACCTGCATCCAGCGGCAGATAAAGGTCCAGCGGTGCCCGGCGCATATAGGCCTCGACAGTAGTCTCGCTCTGCACAATTGGCTGTTCGAGGTACTCTGACTCGAGAATCCAGCTGTTGTAGGGCTGATTGAACAAAACCGGAGCACCATAGTAGGTGTAGCGGTACTCATCACGGTAAGACGGCGGTGGAAAGGTGTTATTGACCTGGTTCAATATCAGACGATGGTTGCCCAGCCAACCAAGAAAACGATGAATGTTCGATAACATGAAATCAACGGCATAGGGGGTGCGCAATGGCGTGTCGTTGAGCATTTCAAGTCGAAACTCTGTTTGCGTGCCCTGAGTAATCATGCTGAAGTGGAAAGTGTTCTCGAACAGGTTCAAGAATTCACAGCACCTCTGCAGTGCAGCGGCCAAATTGCCGGCATGAACCGCGGAAAGCGTCATATAGCGAAAATGCCCCAACCTCAACGGGGCATTCAGGTTTCCGGCTGCTTCGTCTTTAAGTACTCCATTGCAGTATCGCTGCAGTAAAACCACCTTCTCCAGCTGAATGCGACCCTTGGGGGCCGATAGCAGTGCCGGGTCGATTTCGGCCTTGCGCAACAGGCGCTGTATGTCCAGCCCGGCTGCTCGGGCACCGTTAAGGAAGTGGTCGATCAGTTGGGCGCTAACAGTGAATGTTTTTGTTGGATTCATGTTCAGAGGATATCCCGGTCGCTCGAATTCGATAGCGCCTATTGTGTTGCCTTTGTAATAAAATGTCTATTTTTCATCTTGTGATGGTCATTGTTCAGCGGTCATGGCTTCAACAGAATGAGGCTATTCGGTTTTACCGCAAACGGATGTAATAACGAGGCGATCATGTCCAATCACGCATACATTTACGAAGCCGTCCGTACTCCAAGGAGTAAGGGCAAGCAGGATGGTTCCCTGCACGAAGTGAAGCCAGTTGAGCTGGGTGCCGGTTTGCTGCGCGAAATTCAGTCACGCCACGATCTGGATACCAGCTACGTCGACGATGTGGTTATGGGGTGTGTGACTCCTGTCGGAGAGCAAGGTAGTGATATTGCCAAGGCGATCGTCATGCATGCGGGCTGGGACGAGAGTATCGCCGGTATGCAATTGGATCGTTTTTGTGCATCGGGCCTCGAAGCGGTTAATACGGCTGCCCAGAAAATCATGTCTGGCTGGGATCAGCTGCTGGTCGCAGGCGGTGTTGAGTGCATGTCACGGGTACCTATGGGGTCCAATGGTGGCGCCATGTTTCAGGATCCAGCCTTCATTATGTCGCAGCACTCGGTGCCCCAGGGTATAGGTGCTGATCTTATTGCCACCATGGAGGGCTGGAGCCGCGCTGACGTCGATGCCTTTGCTCTGGAGTCTCAACGTCGTGCAGCCCATGCCCGCGACAACGGCTACTTCGACCGTTCTGTTGTGCCGGTACGTGATCTAAACGGCATAGCGATTATAGAGCGTGACGACTTCATAAAGCCGGACACCACACTTGAAGCGCTTGGCAACCTGCGTGCCTCCTTCGAAAAATTGGGTGCCATGGGAATGGACGAGATGTTACTGGCCAAATACCCGCAGGTTGAACACATCAACCATGTTCACACCCCGGGTAATTCCTCGGGCATCGTTGATGGTGCCAGTGCCGTGCTTATTGGTAGCGAGCAAGCTGGCAAGGACCTGGGGCTCAAGCCTCGTGGCCGTATTGTGGCGGGTGCGGTATTGGCGACGGATCCCTCAATCATGCTGATCGGTCCTGGCCCTGCAGCAGAGAAGTGCCTGAAGACTGCTGGGCTGTCCATATCTGATATCGATCTTTGGGAAATCAACGAAGCCTTCGCGTCAGTCGCGTTGCGTTACATGCGTGATCTGGATATCGATCCTTCTGTTACCAATGTTAATGGTGGTGCCATCGCCATGGGGCATCCGCTGGGTGCTACAGGCGGCATGTTGATCAGCACCATGCTGGACGAACTGGAGCGCCGTAATCTCAAACGCGCCATGATTT
Organism: Marinobacterium maritimum; assembly: GCF_039523155.1. Taxonomy (NCBI): domain Bacteria; kingdom Pseudomonadati; phylum Pseudomonadota; class Gammaproteobacteria; order Oceanospirillales; family Oceanospirillaceae; genus Marinobacterium; species Marinobacterium maritimum. Next base: position 828,734 of record NZ_BAAAET010000001.1, read on the forward strand.
CACTCTGCGTGGGTGGCGGTATTGGTATCTCCACCATCATTGAACGTCTGTAAGCGACCCGGGCAACAGGATTAGGTAACCAGAAAATGAACGTATTCGACTATAAGAAAGACAGCGACGGCATCGTCGTTATCACTATGAACATGACGGGCCCCGTCAACGCAATGAATGCTGAGTATGGTGATGCGATGGGTGCGACCATTGCCCATCTTGAGGCGGAAAGCGACCTGACCGGTGTAATTTTTGCTTCAGCCAAGTCAACCTTCTTCGCCGGCGGCGACCTGAAAGATCTGTTGGCGATTGATAAAAGAAGCGAAGAGCAGTTCTTTAACCGGGTGGAAACCGAAAAGGGTTGGCTGCGGCGCCTGGAAAAATTGCCGGTACCGGTTGTTGCCGCGATCAATGGTGCGGCGCTTGGCGGTGGTTTCGAAATCTGTCTGGCGTGTAATTATCGTTTGGCCTGGAATGACAAGTCAGTGGTCGTTGGTCTGCCGGAAGTGTCGCTGGGCCTGCTGCCCGGTGCGGGCGGTGTGGTGCGGCTGACCAACCTGCTGGGTCTGGAAAAGGCATTGCTTTACCTGCTCGAAGGCAAGAAGACAAACGTCAAACAGGCGCTGTCTGCCGGCCTTATAGATGCCACTGTAGACAGCCTCGATGAGCTGTTGCCACAAGCCAAAGCCTGGATCCTGGCACAGGGGAATAACGAAGAAGCAGCGCAGCAGCCTTGGGATCGCAAGGGGTTCAAGATCCCGGGCGGTAATCTGGCTAACCCGAAAGTACAGCAGACTGCAATCATGGCCCCTTACATGGTGATGCAAAAGACCCGTGGTTTGCTGCCTGCGCCAGAGCGAATTCTTGATACTGCGGTCGAGGCGGCCAAGCTGGACCTGGATACGGCATTGCGCATCGAGACACGGAACCTGGCCTCATTGGTAACGACGCCTCAGGCCAAGAACATGATCACGGCCTTCTTCTTTCAGATGAACAAGGTGAACGGTGGTGCAAGCCGTCCGGATGGCATTGCGCCTGCCAGCGTGAAGAAAGTGGGCATCCTGGGTGCCGGCATGATGGGGCAGGGGATCGCCTTTGTTTCCGCCAAGGTCGGTATCGAAGTCGTGTTGAAGGACGTTTCGCTTGAGGCTGCCGAGAAGGGCAAGGCCTACAGTGCCAAACTGATGGATAAGGCGATTCAACGTGGTCGGGCTGATGAGGGACAGAAAGAGGGGCTGCTGGGACTGATCACTGCGACCGATCGTGATGAAGATCTGGAAGGCTGTGATTTGATCGTCGAGGCGGTATTCGAAGATGTGGAGCTGAAGCACAAGCTTACCCGTGCCAGCGAACCCTATCTCGCCGAAGGCGGCGTCTGGGGCTCCAATACCTCGACCCTGCCGATCACTCGCTTGGCGGAGGCCTCTGAAAAACCGGCCAATTTTATCGGTATTCACTTCTTCTCGCCGGTCGACAAGATGCCGCTGGTGGAACTGATCTGCGGTGAACAGACCAGCGATGAAACCCTGGCTAAAGCGTTCGACTATGTGCGCCAGATTCGCAAGACGCCGATTGTAGTCAACGACCATCTCGGTTTCTTCACCTCCCGTACCTTCGGCTCTCAGTTGTTCGAAGCGGCACAGCTGGTCGCCGAAGGGGTGCACCCGCAGCGTATTGATGCGCTGGGCAAGGCAATCGGCATGCCGGTGGGGCCGCTGACCGTTCATGACGAAGTCAGTCAGCAACTCACCGTGCGTATCGATGAAACTCAGTCAACCATGGGCAAACGCCAGGCCAATGCGATGGAGCGCCCCGAGGGGATAGCGCTGCTGTCCAATATGGTGCATGAGCTGGACCGCAAAGGACGTCATTATGGCGGCGGTTACTTCGATTACAGCGAGAGCGGCAAGACCGTTTCCAGCCAGGTGCTGGACCGGTACTACAAGCCTGAAGTCGAAATCAGCGATGCGGATATCAAGGATCGTTTGCTGTTCTCCAATGTGATCGAAAGTCTGCGCTGCCTGCAGGAAGGCGTGCTGCGTACCGTGGCCGACGGCAATATCGGCTCGATCCTGGGTATCGGTGCACCGGCCTGGACCGGTGGTTACCTCCAGTTCGTAAATACCTACGGATTGTCACGTTTCATCGATCGCTGCAATGAGCTGGCCGCCCGCTACGGCGAGCGGTTCAAGGCGCCGGAGATCGTGGTCAGCACCCTGGCTGCCGGCAAAACCTTCCAGTAACCAATAGAAAGGAGGGAGTAGCATGATCCCAAGAACCGTATATGAAAGCGAACACGAGCAGTTTCGCGACAGCGTAAGCAAATTCTTCGAGACCGAAGCCGTACCCTACCATTCACAATGGGAAAAGGATGGTCAGATCGACCGTGAGCTTTGGCGCAAGGCAGGTGAACAGGGTTTCCTGGCACCAACAGTACCTGAAGCGTACGGCGGTGTGGGTGTGGATTACCGCTACAACGCCATTGTCATTGAAGAGGCGGCTCGTCTGGGCCTGTCCGGCATCGGTTTTGGCCTGCATTCCGACATTGTCGTGCCCTATATCCTCAATCACGGCAGCGAGGCACAGAAAGACAAGTATATGCCCGGATGTCTGAGTGGCAACATTGTGGGAGCAATCGCCATGACGGAGCCGGGTACGGGGTCCGACCTGCAAGGCGTCAAGACGACAGCCGTCCGTGATGGTGACGAGTGGGTGATCAACGGTTCCAAGACCTTCATCACCAACGGCCAGCATGCCGACCTGGTGATTGTGGTCTGCAAAACCGACCCAGCGGCAGGTGCCAAGGGGATCAGCCTGATCCTGGTGGAAGCGGGCACGCCCGGCTTTGAAAAAGGCACTAACCTGGAGAAAGTGGGCCTCAAGGCGCAGGATACTTCAGAGCTGTTCTTCCAGGATATGCGCGTTCCGGCCGAAAACCTGTTGGGTGAAGAGGGCATGGGCTTCAAGTACTTGATGCAGGAACTGCCTCAGGAGCGTCTGAGTATTGCCATCATGGCCATTGCCAGTGCTGATTCCATCCTGCAGCAGACCGTGGAGTATGTGAAGGATCGCAAGGCGTTCGGCAAGTCGATCGCCACCTTCCAGAATACCCAGTTCGAACTGGCCGAGTTGGCTGCCGAGTTAACTGCCATGCGCGTGTTTGTGGACCGCTGCCTGGAGTTGCACGTAGAAGGCAAACTGGATGCGGTGACGGCATCCAAGGCTAAACTGCTGGCGTCAGAGTTCCAGTTCAAGCTGACCAACCGCTGCGTGCAGCTGCACGGTGGCTACGGCTACATGTGGGAGTATCCGGTGGCACGTGCTTTTGCCGACTCACGTGTGCAGTGCATCTACGGCGGTACCAGCGAAGTGATGAAACTGATCATCGGCCGTGAGTTACTTGCGGACTAGATCTTGAATGAGCCTTCTAAAGGCCGCGAGGGCCCCCTTCTCCTTGCGGCCTTAATGTGATGGTTTCTCAAGCTGGATAGTCCTCGGCATATCAGAACGCGGATTGCCTCATGCTGAAGGACGTATTCGCATGTTCTTTTACCGCTGAGCGAGTTTTCGGTACGGGGTTTCTAGCATACAAGTGGAGACAATCCGACGCGCTTATAAAAAAGGGAGCTGTTACCAGTCTCGCCAGAACCCAGTAACTCGGCTAACCGGGAGAGGGGGCCTGCTCGTTTCTCGAATTTGCTTATGAGCCGGTTGTATTCGGACACTCTCGACCAAGTAATCCACCCCTCCGCGCCGAGGGCGAAGCTGCAGCCGCCTTGCGGCAGTATCCCCAAGTCCCTTAAAGCCATCAGTTAAAAAATATAACAGGAGTAATCCATGACAGACTTAAATAGCGTCCTGGTGAGTAATCAGGGTGCGGTGCGTCAACTGCAGTTGAACAATATCGCGCGACGTAACGCCTTGTCGGCCGCGATCTACCACCGGCTCAGCGTCGAATTGAAGGCCGCTGCGGATGACCCGGCGGTGCGCGTGCTGGTGATCAGTGGCAGCGAGGGTTGCTTTTGCAGCGGCAATGACCTGGAAGACTTTTTAGGCAATCCGATCCGCGATGCCGACCATCCGATCTTCAACTTTATGCGGGCCCTGAATGACTTCCCCAAACCGGTGGTGGCTGCAGTTGAGGGCGCAGCGGTGGGAATCGGTACCACCCTGCTGTTGCACTGCGACCTGGTTTATTCCGGCCGCTCGGCGCTGTTCAAGATGCCATTTGTGCAGCTGGGGATCTGCCCGGAGTTCGCCTCCAGCTACCTGCTGCCGCGACTGTTGGGGGAACGGCGGGCGGCGGAACTGCTGCTGCTGGGCAAGGCAGTTGATGGCCAGCGCGCTGAGGCGCTGGGACTGATCAATGAAGTGGTCGGTGACGGCGAGGCGCTGGACCGCGCGCTGACCGTGGCCCAGAGCTTGGCTGCGATGCCGCCGAAAGCCATGCGCGACAGCAAAAAGTTACTGCGTGACAGTCGTCAGCCCGGTGTGGAACGTGCGCTGGCAGCGGAGCTGGAGGTTCTCGCTGGGGCTGTGAATTATGGCGAGTTGGCCGAGGCGATTGCAGCGTTGGGAGAGAAGCGGGTGCCGGACTTCAGCCGCTTTGAATAGCGGCCGGGGCGCCTACAGCTCTAAAGTGGGCGAATCATCCACTATGCAGGGTTTTAAGCTCATTCTTTAGACTGCCCAAAGAAAGTGAATCAAAAGAAAACCGCCAAACTTATTTTGTTGGATTTGCCAATACCCTGTGCGTGGCCCGAATAATCCTGGGCTAGCGGTATGGCCATACCGCGCAGGCGTTGATCAAGTCGTGCTTAATCGCAAGCGAGCGGATAATCGATACCGGGATATCCAGCAGCGGGGTCTAACCTTTACCTCAGGGGCGTTGCCCAGGTTGGCATATACAGACAAACAGGTTGGCGTGTGAAGAAAAGAGCGCATCGTGCTGACGGCCCTATAGTGGGGCCATAACCACCAAGATAATAACAAGAGGAACACCATGTACTGTACTCAGCCAATCCGCCGTTCCGCCCAGATTAAGCCCGGCGCCATTGCGACTCTCTGCGGTGAGCGCCAGCAGACCTTTGCCCAGCTGCAGCAGCGCGTCGCCCGCCTGGCCGGAGGGATGCAGAAGATCGGCATCAACACCGGCGACCGGGTGGCGATACTGGCCCTCAACTCCGACCGTTACTACGAATATTTCTTCGCAGTGCCCTGGGCGGGAGCAGTGCTGGTGCCGCTCAATACCCGCTGGTCGGCGGCGGAAAACGTTTACTCCCTGGAGGATTCGGGCAGCAGCGTACTGTTGGTGGACGACGCCTTCCTGTCGGTGGCCGAAGCGATCCGTGACAGCAGCGAAAGCGTCACCCAGTTCATCTATATGGGCGACGGCGAGACCCCCGCCGGGATGCTCAACTATGAGGCGCTGCTGGAGCAGGCCGAACCGGTAGAGGATGCACGACGGGGCAATGATGACTTGCTGGGGATTTTCTACACCGGAGGCACTACCGGTTTTCCCAAGGGAGTAATGATCTCCCACCGCAATTTCTACTCCAGCTCCATCGGTGCTATGGCGGGGCTGGATTTCAACCGTGCCGGCATTCGTTATCTGCACGCCGCTCCCATGTTCCACGTGGCCGACGCCGCCATGTCCATGGCAAACACCATCGCTGGCAATACCCACGTATTCATTCCTGCCTTCCAGCCGATGGCGGTGGCGCAGGCGATCGATACCCATCGGGTGACCGACGTGCTGCTGGTACCCACTATGGTTGCCATGATGCTGGAGCAGAACGCCTTTGATGGTGCCGATATCAGCTCCCTCGACAAGATCATTTACGGTGCCTCACCAATGCCGGAAGGCACCCTGCGCCAGGCCATAAGCAAGTTGCCACAGGTGGCGTTCTACCAGGCCTACGGTCAGACCGAACTGGCGCCCATGGGCTGCATCTTGCGCCCCGAATATCACGTATTTGAGGGCCCCAATGCAGGCAAGCTGCGCTCGGCAGGTCAACCCGGGCCTGTGGTCGAAATCAAGGTGATCGATGGCGAGGGCAACAGTCTGCTGCCCGGTGAGGTGGGGGAGGTGCTCATCAGCGGCCCCAACGCCATGTTGGGGTACTGGAATCAGCCGGAGCAGACCGCAAAGACTCTGGTTGACGGCTGGGTGCACACCGGTGACGCCGGTTATCTGGACGAGGACGGCTTCCTGTTTCTGGTGGACCGGGTCAAGGACATGATCGTGTCCGGAGGTGAAAACGTTTTCTCCGCCGAGGTGGAGAGTGCCCTCAGCCGGCACCCGGCGGTGCACGAGGCGGTGGTGATTGGCATCCCCAGCGAGCAGTGGGGCGAGGCGGTACATGCTATCGTCCGGCTTAAGCCCGGCGAGGACGTGACCGAAGCGGAGCTGATCGCCGTCTGCAAGGAGGTAATCGCCGGCTACAAGTGCCCGCGCAGCATCGATTTTCGCGAGCAGCCCTTCCCCATGACCGGAGCCGGCAAGCTGCGCAAGATGGATCTGCGCAAGCCCTACTGGGAAGGGTGTGAGCGGGCGATCAACTAGCCTGGCCCTCTCGGCTCAACCCTCGATTCACCGGCGCGTCAGGGCGACGCGCCATTAAATGACCACCCAGGTCCCGCCGCGCCTGGCTTGCCAAGGTTGGGTAATAACGCAAACTCGCTGGTCATTGCCTGATCTATACGTACTACCTCGTCTTTGAACATCTGGCCCGGATATGAGTCTCCCAGACTCTGGTCTTGGCCCACGGTTGGATATGGCGCAACTCGGTTTCCTGTACATTGGCGTTGACCCAGTTGTCATTGGGGTCGTGCAGCATCAGCAGTCGCTTGCCGGTCAAAATGATATGGCTGCCTGTTTGAAGGTGATCCGGAGACGGTCTGAACAGACCGTCGGCTGAACGGCGTTGCTACTCTTCCTCTGCCAGTGTCGACGTCAGGCAATAGGTCGACAGTTCATCAAAATCCGCCTGCAGACGGGATACAAATTTCGCTGGATCCCCAAGTTCGGTCATTGATTGACCGATGACCACGTCGCAGTTGAAGGGCACAAGGCGTGCAGTCCCTCTTGGCAGGGCTCGACCCAGGCCACGCATCATGATCGGCATGACAGCACAATCCTGACGGTCCTTGAGCAGTCGGTAGATGCCTTTTTTGATGGGACCCATTACCTCGGGTTTACCGCGACTGCCCTCGGGAAAGATGATCAGAATTTCGCCCTTATCCAGTGACTCGGAGCACTGGCCAAACAGGGTATCCAGGTTTTTGCGATCGGGTGTGCGCTGCAGCGGGATGATGCCTAGCACATGGAGCGAGAACCAGGCCCGCAGCGGATTGGACAGGAAGTAGTCGGCGGCGGCAACAGGTCGTACCCGGTGGACTGCGCTGATGGGGAACAGGGAGAGCAGAACCAGCACGTCCAGATGACTGTTGTGGTTAGCCGCCAGGATATAAGGGCCCTGGCGGGGCAGTTTTTCCAGTTGCCGGAGGTTGATGCCCAGGGCCAGGTTGACCAGCGGCTTGGCGATCAACAGTACGAAAAGCATTTTGAGTATTCTGTCCATGCAAGCTCAGTAGTGCAGGTAATAGATGTAATGGAAGAACAGCGGCGAGGTAAACATCAGGCTGTCTATCCGGTCGAGAATGCCGCCATGTCCGGGGATCAAGTGTCCGGTATCCTTGATTTGCAGGTCGCGCTTCACGGCTGAGATCACAAGGTCGCCTACAAAGCCGCCAACGGAGATGATCATGCCCGCCAGCAGTCCCTCTTTCCAGCTGAGCGGCGTAAGGTAGGGAGCCAGCAATATGGAAATGGCTGTAACGGTAACCGTGCCCCCGATAAAGCCGGCCCAGGTTTTGTTCGGGCTGACTTTGGGAACGATCTTGCGTCGTCCGAACAGTTTGCCCGATACGTACTGGCAAACATCATTGAACTGAGTCATCACCAAAAGAAAAAGAACCAGTCCGATAGCGCCCGCCTGTTCGTTTTTGGTGGGCAATAACAGCAGATAGCCGGCATGGCTGAGGCAGAAGACCGTCAACATCACGCCCCAATGAATAATGCCGGCGGAGCGGATAAAGCCTTTGGTCTCTCCGATAAGCACCAATATCAATGGCAGAAACAGAAAGATGTAGACTGGAATGAAAATGATGAACATGCCGTACCAGTCCATCGACATCCAGTAATACTGTGCAGGTATGGATAGGTAGGCCCAGAAGATGACGCGGCGGTCGGTCATCCGAGTAGGCACTATCGAGAGAAACTCCTTAAGCGCCATAAAGCTCAGGAAGCCAATAAATAAGATCGTGTAACTCAGCGGCAGCAGTAACACGACGAACACAATCGCGATCATCCACCACCAGGAGCGGATACGTAGATGAAGCTCGGTATAGTCATGCTCAGGACGGCTCATGTTCAGCCACTGATAGATGGCTTGTGCGATGATCAAGGCTGCCAGCACGGCTGCCATCAGTAACATCGAATGGTGTGGAATAAAGGAAGTCAGTGACAAGTCCATGTCGATTCCCGGTCAGGATGGGTTGTTGCTGTGGTAGCGATAGATCCCTTGAACTCGGCGCCACAGAGTGGCGAGCAGGCCGACCAGCATGAGTACAAGAACGGACTCCATCAGATATGCCCGGATGTCAGGCAGCACCTGCGTTAACTCCAGTGCAGAGAGGGTGATGAAGGCGAGTGTCAGCAACGCCATTCGGTGCTGCTTGGCCATGGGGCCCCTGAAGTCGGCAGGCCCGCCCATGCTGACGCCCAGCACACGTACATAAGCGGTCATGACAGCCAGCAGGGCACAACCCCATGCCAATGGCATGCCATAAGCGCTTTGCGTGACAAGCCCGGCTCCGATGATGAACAGGGGGTCGGCTATACGGTCGGGAAGGTCATTGAACAGTTCACCGGCCGGCGTTTGTTGACCGCCCTCTACGGCTACCATGCCGTCAAAGAGGTTGCACAGCAGCCGAAGCTGGATGCATATTGCTGCCAATAGCAGCAAAAATGCACCCCGCTCAAGAGAGGCATAACCGAGCAGGGAAACAAATCCCAGTGCGGCAAACACGACGCTCATGACCGAGATCTGGTTGGGGGTAATCTGCCGACGACTGAGCCAGCGTGCAATCCTGTGACTAATGGCTAGACTTCTTACCGCCAGGGGGCGGCGATTTGATTCTGCATCCTGCATCATGAGCCTGTGTTCCTGTCCGTGACACTCGCGCATTACTATACACAGGGATTATCGTGAAGGTCATGAGCGAAATCATTGGATATGGCCGCTGACAAGGAGGGAGCTATGGATAGAAAACACCGTGGGGCGTGTTTGTGCAACAGGGTGCAATTTGAAGTAGAGGGTAACTTCGACTCATTCTTTCTCTGTTACTGTGAGCACTGCCGGAAAGATACTGGCTCTGCTCATGCCGCCAATCTGTTTTCGCGGTCAGCCACACTCAACTGGCTCAAAGGGCGGGAAAGTGTCAGAACCTACCGATTGGATAAAACCCAACATTCCAAGAGTTTCTGCCTGAACTGTGGGTCCGCGTTACCAACCCATGACGAGCATTTGAATTTGCTGGTTGTCCCGTCGGGCAGCCTGGATACAGCCGTGGACATCAAACCCGATGCCAGAATTTTTCTGGGCAGCAAAGCTGAATGGGTGGATAAGCTGGATTGTATACCCGGCTTTGATACCTTGCCTCAATTGGAGCGCTGAAGCTGGCTGTCAAGGAAGGCTTTGGAATACAGGTCATTTGAAAACAACCCGAACCGTTAATAGGAGCTGTCATGGAAGGCCAGTGTCTATGTGGTCAAGTGAAGTTTGAACTGACTGGCAATCGTTTCAATCTCTATCAATGCCATTGCTCTTTGTGCCGTAAACAGGGTGGTGCGGGTGCCAATGCCGCAACCCTGGTGCCTGACGACCATTTCCAATGGCGTGCCGGCGAGGAACTGATCCGCACCTACACCCGTGATACCGGCTTTCGCAGCGATTTTTGTTCCTGCTGTGGCTCGCCTGTGCCTAACCCGCTAAGGGGTACAGGGCTGTACTGGGTGCCGGCAGGATTACTCGATGGTGAGCTGGATGGCGAAATTGTGGCGCATCTGCATACCGACTCCAAAGCAAACTGGGAGGTGCTACCGGCTGGCGGGGCGCACTTCGGTCATATGCCGGATTTGGCCAGGGTCATGGCATTGCTGCATGGCGAGCAGGGATGAGCGCTCAGACTTGCTGCCGACCTGTTGCTGAAACGGATATCGCGACAGTTTTTTGGGGTGAAATATCAGGCACGAAAAAACCGCCCACCGGAAACCCGGCAGGCGGTCATAATTGAATTCAGCGTCCCAGGCGGCGGATCGCCTGTGGCGTGAAATCGCTGTACTTGAAGCGCTGGTTGAAATCGAAACCCTGCCCCTCTTCATTGGTCAGGCAGCCCACCAGATAGCGACCGGACTGCAGGTCGTACAGCGCTTCGGCGCTATACCAGGGGATCAGCGCATCCCGGTAAGGGAAAGCATGCCCTTCGGCTACGCGCCAAAGCTGGCCGCGAGTATCATAGTGATCGGCGATGGCGATCTGCCAGCTGTCCTCGTCGATATAGAACACCCGCTTGCCGTAAATGTGGCGCTCACCATCCTTCAGCGATGCTTCCACTTTCCAAACACGGTGCAGCTCATAGCGGGTATGCTCGGGATTCAGGTGCCCCGGTTGCAGGATCTCTTCATACTTGAGGCCCCGGTCTGCCAGGTTGAAGCTGTTGTAGGGAATATACAGCTCCTGTTTGCCGATCAGTTTCCAGTTATAGCGGTCGGGAGCGCCGTTAAAGATATCCAGGTTATCGGTGGTACGCTGGCCATCTGATGCGGTGCCCGGTGCATCATAGGCGATCTGCGGTGCACGACGTACACGACGCTGACCGGCATTATAGGTCCAGGCCTGGCGTGCCTGCTGCACCTGGTTCAGGGTCTCATGAACCAACAGTACTTCACCGGTCAAGCGGGCGGGCGCCTCTACCTGTTGCACGAAATAGAGCAGGATATTGTTATTGTCCGATGCCTCCTTGTCCTTGAGATAACTGGGCCAGCTCATCTTTTCGTTGATTCTGATCGGGGTGAAGGCGCCGTTGGTTTGCACCGGTACCTGTACGAAGGTGCGTTCCAGCGCGCCACCACGGTAGCGGGTGATATGGTTCCAGATCACTTCGAGGCCGTTTTGAGGGATCGGGAAGGCGAGAGTCTCATCGAAGTTGTGCAGCCCGTTGCCGTCCTCGGTCAGCTCGGTACGCAGCGCGTTGTTACGTGCCTTCTCATACACGGCGTCTGGGTAGGCTGCTGTCCGGTGTGTCGTATAGACCGGCATGCGGAAACTGTCAGGATAGCGCTGGAACAAGGCCAGCTGGCCGGGGCTGAGCCGGTCGGCATACTGGTCGACATTGTCTGCGGTGATCACGAACAGCGGTTGTTCGTCGGCAAAAGGGTTGGTGTAGCGCTGATCATTCCGGGCCAGCCCGCCATTCCAGGCCGGGATGCTGCCATCGGCATTGCCCTGCATCTCGGCACCCACCGGTGTCAGTGATTGGCCCAGTTTGGCAGCCTGTTCGGGAGAAACGGCGGCCTGAGCGGGCAGTGCGATGGCCAGAGCCAACAGTAAAGGTTTGGTCGGAAAGCGTGTTGTCATTGTTATATCTCCTCAACCCTGAATCAAAAGGATACCGAAGCACTGAGTGACAGGAAGTCCCGGTCCGCGATGGCGTTGTAGTCACCACCAAAGAAATTGGTGTAGCCGAGCTGCAATCGGTACTGGTTCAGATAATCGGCGGTCAGCGTAAGGCCCAATGCCTTTTCACCTTCGCGGAAGGCGGCACCCGGTTCTGGACCGTTACCGTAAACGCCATGCTTGAAGCTGACTTGAGGGCTCAGACTGACCCCTGCGATCGCGTTGGGGTAGGTCAGCGAGGCACGCACTACATAGCCCAGGGAATCCTGGGTAACGAAACCTTCGTCATCCCCGGCAGCGTAGCCGAAGTTGCCGGCACGGCCGTACTTGAGTGCGTTAACGTCTTCATCCAGACCGTGCACGTGTGTCCAGCCCAATTCACCGACCAGTGACAGGCGGCTGGCGCCCAGCACCCGGTCGTGGAAGCTGACCAAACTGGTCTGCACCTGGGTGACATCGAACAGGCCGTAGCCCTGAACTTCGCCACCGGGGCCGGCTGCGGTGACCAACTGGTCGGCAGCGGTATTGCCTATACCACCGGAGAATTGGGTCAGGATGGCACCCACCAGCAGAGGGCCGTTGACCTGAACCGGGACGTCGCGCTTGTAAGAGATCTCGCCGGACCATGCCAGGTCACCGACATTGGTGTTGAAGCTAAGACCGACCATATCGATCTCTTCCGGATAGGAAGTGTAATAGCGGCTCTGGAAGACCCCAGCTGTACCGGCCTGTACCGCGGCTGCTTGGCCTGCGGCTGTGGCAGCCTCTAGTTCGGCCGGTGTTGGTGCAAGCGGGTTAGCGGCATTGTTGATAATGTACTGAGTGGCGGCAGCCTGGCCAATAGCAGCCAGATCCGCGGCCGAGACCGGAGTGTTCACACCGCTGGTAACCGGCAGGCGGCTGTTAAAGCGGGAGTAGTAAAAGCCAAATTCTGTATTGTGCAGCTCCTCGGCAAAATAGCGGAATGCCACGCCAAACTGACCGTCGTCATCGGCCTCGCGGCGACCATCAGCATGGCGGTAAACCACGGGGTCAAAGCCCAGCGCTGTGGCGGTAAAAGCGGTATCGAAATACTGCTGATCGGTCAGTGGCAACGGGATACGAATCCCGTTACAGCCCTCGGCGGCGAAATCATTGGTGGAAAAATAGGTACCGCAACCGTCGATGGCAGTTGGCTCCCACTGTAACTGGTAGAAACCCTCGACACTCAGGTTCTCGTTCAGGCCCAGTGAGGCGAAGATCTGGTTGGCGGGCAGAAGGGCGTCCCTGACTTCAGCGCCGGGGCGGCGGATGGCACTGACGTCGATGGTGTTGATGCTATTGATGCCGCCCTGAATGAAGGCACTTTCACCCCAGTTGACCACCTGGCGACCGATGCGGACATCCAGTGGGTGCTGGCCTTCACTGCCGAGATCAAAAGCGCCGTAGATATAGGCGTCGAGCAGCTCGGCACCGGAAAACTGGGCATAGTCGTTGAAGTTGTCGTCATTGAGTTCGCCAGCTGGCTGGTAACCATTAGGGGCGTGACCATGTGGTCTCCCTTCACGTTCCAGCTCAAAATCGAACCAGTACTTGCCGCGGGCGAAAAAACCGACATTGTCGTAGCGCAGATCCAGTTCGTGGATCCCCTTGAACACCTTGGAGAAGGTTTCGCCCTGCTCGAAGTTCTGGTCGCCGTCATCATAGCTGCCGGAGCCGTCACTGGTGCCACCGTTGGGGCGGGATATCAGTGCCGGATCCTGGTCTTCGAGGCGCCAGCTGGCACCGACTGACAGTTGGGAGTCGAAGCGGCCCTCGACGTCACCCAGATTAAACTGAATTGCCTGTGCAGCGGGTGCCGCTGCGACCAACAGCGCGAGCAGAGTCGGGCGGGTGCCCGGGATCTGTCTGAAACGATGAAAAAATGTGCCGTTTTTTATTTCCATTTCGGTCACCGATAGGTTGTTATTGTTATCCTGGTTCGGTCATGCGGAAAACTGGCCAAAGGTAATGTGCTGAAAAACAGGTGTTTTTCTTTGTTGTGCTGAGTACCTCGGGCTAATCCATGTTGCCCATAATCCATGGCCGCCGATGGCTTCTCAATGACATTCCGGTGCAGAATGACTGACAAAAGTAGTCCGAATGCAGTAGATTCGTTGACGAAAATAAAAAGACATACAGGTGAATAAGGTGATACAGCGCACAGTGACAGTGCCGACGGGGTATGTGGTTAACCTGCTGCAACAGGCACGGGCTCAAGGCTTTGACACGGATGAACTACTGCAGACGGTCGGCATTGATGCGGCGGAGATAGATACTCGTACCGAATTCAGCGCCGAGCGATTCGGTGCACTCTACCAGCGGCTGATGTATATCGCTCAGGATGAGTATTTTGGCATGATTAGCGGTGGTAAGGTGCCCAATGGGACCTTTCGCATGATGTGCCATGCCATTATCCATTGCCCAACGCTGGAGAAAGTGATTTATCGCGCCAGCGCTTTTCACGAAATTTGCCGGGGTGCACAGGTCAAGCCGGTGCTGGTCCGCAAGGGGCGTTATGCCAAGGTATCCTTTGCCCCGACCGATCATGCCGAGATGGATCTGGATACCCTGTTGCAGCAGGAAACGCCGGAACGTATCCGTACGTCGCTCTCCATGTGGCACCACTTCATCAGTTGGCTGCTGGGTGCTCAGGTTGAGTTGAAAGCGGCCTATTTCAGTTTCCCGACACCCTCGGACGCTGATATCTATCAGAAGCTGTTCCGATCTGAAGTGCGGTTTGATCAACACGAAAACGCCCTTGTGTTCGCTGCTCGCTATCTGGATCAACCACCGGTTCAAACCGAGCAGACGCTGCGCAGCTTCCTTAAAACCGCACCTTTCCAGTTGATCGCCATGGTCAATGATGATGCGACACTGACCTCCCAGGTGGAGGCGTTAATTGGTAAGGACTTCAGTCGTCCGTTACCCAGTGCCGAGTCGATTGCATCAACGCTGAACCTGTCGGTGTCGACCTTGCGACGGCGCCTGTTGGAAGAAAATACCTCCTACCAGACGATCAAGGATGAGTGCCGCAAGCGGGCGGCATTTCATTACATGAGCTCACCTCAGCTCTCCATCAATGATGTGGCTGAACTGATGGGCTTTGATGACCCCTCGGCTTTTTTTCGCTCTTTCAAGCGCTGGACGGGTATGACGCCTGGCGAGTTTCGTCGCAGTGACGCCTATCGCCAGCAGTTGCAGATCGATGACCAGGCACTAAAGGACGGAAAAAACCTGTCTATTTGATTCACTGACGCGGAATGTCAGTGAATCAGGCGAGTTATGCCATTGCTGCATGAGCGCTGGTCCCTGATCCTGTATGTCACCAAGATGCCGGCGCCTTGGCGACCGGGTTCCCGATAATGACAACAAAAACGGGTCCTTCATGCACAAATTTCTGTTACCCAGCCTGGTGCTGGCATGTCTCCTTGCGCAGCCCTTACACCCACTGCTGGCTGCAACACCCTTTGACCGGGTACAGCAACCCGCGCTTCACTCAGCGGGTGCCACGCGGGGGCTATTGCTCGATCTTGTCGAAGTCCCGGGGCGCAATCGCCTGCTGGCGGTCGGCGAGCAGGGAAGCATCCTCTATTCTGACGACCGAGGCCAAAGTTGGCAGCAAAGCATCTCACCCGTCTCGGTATTGCTGACTGACGTACAGATGGTCACTGCGACACGAGGTTGGGCCGTGGGGCATGATGGCGTCATCATGCGTACTGATGACGGAGGTGATACCTGGCAACTCCAGACATCCGGCCAGGACCTTCTGCGCCAACAGCTCAGTGATCTGGAACAGGCAATCCAGGGTGAATCCGACGCGGGTATCAGGGAGGATTGGCAATGGCAGCTGGAAGATCTGCAGGTATCGTTCGAGGAAGGTGTCATGCCGACGCTGCTGGGGCTGATGTTCCTGAACCGACAGCAAGGATACGTGCTTGGGGCCTATGGAGTGCTGTTCCGAACAGATGATGGCGGTCGAAGCTGGGTGAGCCTTGGTCATACACTCCCCAACCCGGATCGACTGCATCTGAATGCGATGCTGCAAGGCCAGGACGGGCGCATGTTGCTGGCAGGGGAAGCAGGACTCCTCCTGTACAGTGATGATCAGGGGCTCAATTGGCAGCCAGCGGCATCACCCTACGAAGGCTCGTTTTTCGCGCTGGCTGAAAGTGATCGCTTCTATCTTCTGGGCCTGCGTGGCCACCTGTTCAGTTCAACCGATGGTATTGACTGGCAGCCGGAACGAGTCGCCACTCGGGCTTCGCTCAATGGTGCAATTACCCGTGATGGCCAATTATATCTGCTGGGGCAGGGGGGCGTCGTACTGCAGCGGCAGGCACAGGGTTTTGTGCCGGTACAACCGGTGCCCCGTTTCAGCTACACCGCGGGGCTGTTGCTGGATGAACGCCTGCTGCTGGCCGGTGAGGGCGGTGTGCACAGAGTTGAGCTGTCAGAGCTGACACAAGGAGGTGCACAATGAGTCGACTCGATACGTTGCTGCTGGCGCCGATCCGAGGCAGTGAAAAACTGATTGAACGAGTATTGTTCGGCTATCGACTGCCTGTGGCGCTGGTGTTTATGTTGCTGACCCTGTTGCTGGGCTGGCAGGCGATACAGATCCGTCCTGATGCAAGCTTCGTCAAAATGATACCGGCGACTCACCCTCATGTAGCCAACTATCTGGAGCATCGTGTTGACTTGGCTGGGCTGGGTAACAGCATCCGCGTGGTGGTGGCGGCGAAAGAGGGCGACATCCTGCAGCCCGAGTTCCAGCAAACACTCAAAGAGGTTACCGATGAGCTGTTCTTTCTGCCTGGAGTCGATCGCTCGGCACTGAAATCGATTTGGACGCCTAATGTGCGTTGGACCGAAGTCACAGAGGAAGGCTTTGTCGGCGGCCCGGTGATCCCGGACGATTATGATGGCTCGCCGGCCTCACTGGAGCAGCTCAAGGTCAATATCCTGCGCTCCGGGCAGCTGGGGCGTCTGGTGTCTAATGATTTCCGCTCTGCGCTGATTCAGGTGCCGCTGTTCGAGCGAATTCCCGAGACCGGTGAAAAGCTGAACTACCAGCAGTTTTCGCAGCGGCTGGAAAACCTGGTACGCGACAAATACCAGTCTGACCGTATCGAGATCCATATCACCGGCTTTGCCAAGGTGGTGGGTGATCTGATCGATGGTGCGGCACAGGTGGCAGCCTTCTTCGGTATCGCCTTTCTGGTCACGCTGGTCCTGCTTTATCTCTACTCGCACAGCCTTGCCGGCACGCTGGTTCCGCTGTTTTGCTCGGTGATTGCCGTAGTCTGGCAACTGGGATTATTGCGCTGGCTGGGCTATGGCCTGGATCCCTATTCGATGCTGGTACCCTTTCTGGTGTTCGCCATCGGGGTGAGCCACGGTGTGCAGGTAGTCAATAACGTGCGCATCGAGGCAGCAGCCGGGGCCTGTAAGCTGAGTGCCGCACGTAAGGCATTTCGTACGATTTTTATCGCCGGCTTCACGGCGTTGCTGTCCGATGGGCTGGGATTTGTCACCCTGATGGTGATCGATATTCAGGTGATCAAGGACCTGGCCGTGGCGGCTTCACTAGGCGTGCTGGTGATCGTTGTGACCAACCTGCTGTTGCTGCCGCTGCTGATCTCCTGGACCGGAGTGGGGCAGAAAGCGATTCACAAGGCGCGTCATGGTGTGGAGCGCAGTGCGATTATCTGGCGTTCCCTGGTACGCTTTTCCCGTCCTCGTGGTGCGTTGATCGCCATTACTGCTGCGGCGCTTCTGGCCTGGTACGGGCTGGGTGCCAGCCGTGATCTGCAGATCGGTGACCTCAGTGCCGGTGCGCCGGAGTTGCGCGAAAACTCACGCTATAACCAGGACAATGCCTACATCACGGCGAACTACAGTAACTCCAGTGATGTCTTCGTGGTGATGGTAAAAACGCCGGCGGAGCAGTGCAGCCGCTTCGATACCCTGCAGTTGGTGGATCGTTTCCAGTACTACCTGTCGGATGTGCCGGGTATACAAAGCAGTGTTTCCCTGGTCGATGTGGCTGAGCGGGTGACGGCCGGGCTGAATGAAGGCAATCTGAAATGGCGCAGCGTCAGCCGTAACCAGTACATCATTAACTCGTCGCTGCGTTATGTGCCCGCAGGGCTGATGAACGCCAACTGCTCATTGTTGCCGGTGATCCTGTTCCTGGAGGACCACAAGGCGGCGACGTTGCAGCGAGTCTCGACTGCCGTCGAGCATTTCGGCGAACGTCACAATAGTGACGAGATCAGCTTTTTGATGGGCGCGGGCAACGCAGGCTTTGAGGCTGCAACCAACGAGGTGATCGCGGACGCCCAATACGAGATGCTGCTCTGGGTCTATGGTGTGGTCAGCCTGCTCTGCCTGCTGACTTTCCGCTCCATACGTACGGTGGCCTGTATCATCCTGCCGCTGGCGCTGACCTCGCTGTTGTGCCAGGCACTGATGGCGAAGCTGGGCATCGGCGTCAAGGTGGCGACCCTGCCGGTGATTGCGCTGGGCGTGGGCATTGGGGTCGACTATGGCATCTACATCTATTCGCGGCTGAATACCTACCTGCAGCAGGGAATGGAACTCCCGGAGGCCTATCTGGCGACACTGCGCAGTACGGGCAAATCGGTGGCCTTTACCGGCCTGACCCTGGCGATCGGAGTAGTTCTCTGGACCTTTTCACCGATCCGTTTCCAGGCCGACATGGGCATCCTGCTCACTTTCATGTTCCTGCTCAACATGCTGGGTGCGCTTATTCTGCTGCCGGCGCTCTCCTGTCTGCTCAACTACCGTCGTGAGCCGGAAGAGGTGGCTCAGACGGTACTCTGAGCCAGACTATGGTCGATCGGTCAGGTATCCACTGCCCGATCGGCCTGAAACTGCCGCTCGGGCAGCTCACAGATGTTTACCAGTCTGACAGGGGTCGATCTTCGTTGGCGTCAGATAACTGACTGAAAATGAGTTCGGGAGTGTTGTCATACCGATGCTCCTGGCTGAGCCTCGGCAGACCCTTTTCCGCCGCCTCCCAGCTGGCGCTCGATCTCTTCCTTGATCATCTCTTCAATCTTCATCCGCTCTTCATAAGGCAGTTGTTTCAGTGCTTCTTCAGTGAGTCCCATCTCCTGCAGCATCTGGTAACGGATGCGCTCCGCCGGGCTCATCGACAACAGGCGCAACAACTCATCGCGAGGGTTGGCTTGATGTGTATCATCAGGGGCCGTCAGCGGGATATCGGACTCATGATCCTTTTCCAGTACCGCTTTACTCGTTTCAGCGGTTTTGGCGGCCTGTTCAGCCAGCAGGGCGGCAAAGCTGGATTGATGGCTATCCTTTGGAGTCGGGGTTGTAACACCGGTGGTGGGCTGAGTCAGCGAATCGATCCTGATCATGGGGGCTCCTTGTCTTTAGGTGTATATAAAGCTAAAGCAAGGTTTGGGCCATGTTTTTAGTGTAATGAAATCAGTTGCTTGGAAGTGCAGAGCCTGCAGCTGCATGATAATTGGCAAGGAATTGCCGGCAAATGCGGACCAGCCCGGTCGTGCTGTTCCGTGCGATGATTTTTGCGAGTGTTTAGCAAGGTAGAGGTGTCAGGGCAGCATCAGCCGCCCTGAACAGAGGGTCATGCGCGTGACAGGAACTTGCCAGTCTCGGTATTGATCTTAACTTTTTCGCCGGCTTCAAGGTATTCCGGCACCTGCAGTTCGAGTCCGGTAGCGAATTTGGCGGGCTTGGTGCGGCCAGTGGCACTGGCGGCTTTCATGCCCGGCACGGTTTCAATGATCTCCATCACAATGGTCGAGGGCAGTTCAATGGTCAGAATGTTGCCATCGACCAGCAAGGCCATAATGCCTTCCATGCCATCCATCAGGTAGGGCAGTTGTGCTTCAATCGCGTCGCCGTTGAGCATGTACTGAGAGTAGTCTTCGGCGTCCATGAAGGTGTACAGGTCGCCTTCCTTGTACAGATAGGACACCTTGCGACGTTCCAACGCGGCATCTTTCAGCATGTCGTCGCCGGTGAAGCTCTCTTCGTATTTGCCGCCCCCCGGCAGCTTGCTGAAGCGGATGCGGTACAGGGTTTTGGCGCCGCGTGCAGTCGGGCTGGAGATATCGATCTGCTGGATCAGCATATACTGGCCGTTGATTTCGACCAGGTTGCCACGTTTGACGTCAGCCACTTTTGGCATGGCGAGAACTCCACACAATGAGTTGAATGAAAACAGGGCGCTATTTTATGAGAAAAGCCCGGTGCGGCACAGATGGCGCGTAAGGATTTGTTATAGCAGGCGCCAGGCGCGTACACTTCCGGTTTGATTGCTGTAAACGGGATATACCATGACGTCTGCAAGCCCTGAACACTATCCGGTCAACCTCCACAAGGCGTATCACGCCCATATCTATTTCGATGAGCAGAGTGTTCAGCATGTGACTGGCCTCTGTGAGCATATCGCCACTGAGTTCGGTCTGAAAGTTGGACGTATCCACCAGAAGCTGGTTGGCCCCCATCGCCGCTGGAGTGTGCAGATTCTGTTCAGCCATCGCGACTTCGAAGCCTTCATTCCCTGGCTGGATGCCGAGCGGGGCGATCTGGATGTATTGGTGCATGGCGTAACCGGTGATGAGTACAAGGACCATACCGATCACGCCTACTGGTTGGGGCAGCCTGTCGAGCTTGACCTTTCGATTTTTGAGAAGCCGCGTTGATCAGCTGATGCGACGTGTCAGTCCTGCTTCGTTGATAATGCGGGTGGCGATCTCTTCAATCGAGAAGTTGGTGGTATTGATGCAGTTGAGGCTTTCTTTCTGGAACAGGCGCTCTACTGTACGGACTTCGAAGTCGCACTGATCCAGTGAGGCATAGCGGCTGTTGGCACGACGCTCATGGCGGATGGCCGCCAGTTGGAAGGGGTCGATGGTCAGGCCATACAGCTTGTGGCGGTGTTCCTGCAGGCAGTCCGGCAGACGGTTGGCTTCCATGTCTTCATCGGTCAGCGGATAGTTGGCTGCACGGATGCCAAACTGAAGTGCCATATAGAGGCAGGTGGGTGTCTTGCCGCAGCGGGAAACGCCGACCAGAATGATATCGGCCTGGTTGTACTGTCGAGTACGGGCGCCGTCGTCATTGTCGAGCGCAAAGTTTACCGAGTCGATACGGTCCTTGTAGCGATCCATCTCGTTGATGGCGTGTGACTTGCCAACTGAGTAGGACGAGTGAGTCTCGAGTTCGGCTTCCAGCGGTTTGAGAAAGGTTGAGAACACATCGATCTTGAAGCCGTTGCAGGTGGCCAGCAGGTCACGGATTTCGTCATTGACGATGGTATCCAGAACGATTGGGGGCTTGCCGTCTTCTTCCGCCTGTTTGTTGATGCGTTCGACAACGGCCTGGGCCTTTTCGATGGTGTCGACATAGGGCAGGGTGATTTTCTCGAACCGGATTGCTTCGAACTGCGAAAGCAGACTGTGGCCAAGGGTTTCGGCGGTAATGCCGGTGCCGTCGGAGATAAAGAAGGCGGTTCTAGTCATGTAGCGGTCCTGATTGTCGACAATAGAGCGATGCCAAGCGGCGTTGGAAAGCGCTACTTTAGCAGAAAATCAGCGCTATGTTTTTGTAGTTAAATTACATTTTGCCTAAGCCAAGATTTTTTGGCTTTTCTACAGTATTATCCGGCCTACGGAGAAAATAATAATAATGATCCTTATGTCAAACGGCTCAGACTCAGGAGAATTGGCTTTGCAGGATTATGTACTGCGCCTGGAACAGGCAGGCATGGGAGATGTCGACAAAGTCGGCGGCAAGAATGCGTCTTTGGGTGAGATGATCCACCAGCTCAGCGATGCGGGTGTGCGTGTGCCCGGCGGTTTTGCCACCACAGCGATTGCTTATCGTGACTTTCTGGCGCAAAGCGGTCTTGCAGATCGCATCAATGAGGCGCTTGAAGCACTGGATGCGGATGATACCCGCGCCTTGATCGAAACCGGCGGCAAAATCCGTCAGTGGATCATGGAGGCAGAATTCCAGCCTGAACTGGACAAGGCGATCAATGAAGCCTGGGCAGAGATGACCGGTGGAGAAGAAATTGCCGTCGCTGTCCGCTCTTCGGCCACTGCAGAAGACCTGCCGGATGCCTCTTTTGCAGGCCAGCAGGAAACCTTCCTCAACATCCGTGGCCTGGATAACGTCAAGCACGCCATCAAGGAGGTGTTTGCCTCCCTGTATAACGACCGTGCCATCTCCTACCGCGTACACAAGGGCTTTACACATGCGGAAGTAGCCCTGTCTGCTGGCATTCAGCGTATGGTGCGTTCTGAAACCGGGTCTTCCGGTGTCATGTTCACCATGGATACCGAATCCGGTTTCAACCACGTCGTGTTCATCACTTCCGCCTATGGCTTGGGCGAAACCGTGGTTCAGGGTGCCGTCAACCCGGACGAGTTCTACGTCTACAAGCCGACTCTGGCTCAGGGCGCACCGGCGATTCTGCGCCGCACCCTGGGTTCCAAGGCGATCAAGATGGTCTACACCGATGATGGCAGCGCCGGCAAGGCGGTGGAAACCGTCGATGTGGCCAAGGCCGAGCGTAACCAGTTCTCCATCAACGATGCTGATGTAGAAGAGCTGGCGCGTATCGCCGTGATCATCGAAAAACACTATGGTCGCCCGATGGATATCGAGTGGGCCAAGGATGGTGACGACGGCAAGCTGTACGTGGTGCAGGCGCGTCCTGAAACCGTACAGAGCCAGAACAAGGGCACCGTCATTGAACGTTACCTGCTGAAAGAGAAGGGCAAGGTGCTGGTTGAAGGTCGCTCTATCGGTCATCGCATCGGATCCGGCCCGGTACGTGTGGTCAGCGGCCTTGAGCAGATGCACGAAGTGCAGCCAGGCGATGTGCTGGTCACTGACATGACCGATCCGGACTGGGAGCCGGTGATGAAGCGTGCAGCTGCCATCGTAACCAACCGAGGCGGACGTACCTGTCATGCGGCGATCATTGCGCGAGAGCTGGGTATCCCGGCGATCGTAGGCTGCGGTGATGCGACCGAGAAACTGGTCGATGGTCAGGAAGTGACCGTTTCCTGT
Source organism: Marinobacterium maritimum (assembly GCF_039523155.1). Lineage (NCBI taxonomy): Bacteria > Pseudomonadati > Pseudomonadota > Gammaproteobacteria > Oceanospirillales > Oceanospirillaceae > Marinobacterium > Marinobacterium maritimum. The sequence goes on from NZ_BAAAET010000001.1 coordinate 851,584, forward strand.
GCCGAAGGCGACACCGGTCGTGCTTACGAAGGCAAGCTGGCCTTTGAGCATCAGAGCAACAGCGTCGAATCCATGCCGAACCTCTCGTTCGACATCATGATGAACGTGGGCAACCCCGACCGCGCCTTTGACTTCCAGTCATTGCCGAATGCCGGTGTTGGCCTGGCGCGTCTGGAATTCATCATCAACCGTATGATTGGCGTGCACCCGAAAGCACTGCTGAACTTCGATGATCAGCCGCGTGACGTCAAACAGATCATCGAGCGTCGTATCGGCGGTTACGCTTCACCGGTCGACTTCTATGTCGACAAGCTGGTGGAAGGCATCTCAACGCTGGCAGCAGCCTTCTATCCGAAGAAGGTTATCGTGCGCATGTCCGACTTCAAGTCGAACGAGTACGGCCATTTGATCGGCGGTGACCGCTATGAACCGAGCGAAGAGAACCCGATGCTGGGCTTCCGTGGTGCGGCGCGTTACATCTCCGACAATTTCCGCGATTGCTTCGAACTGGAATGCCGTGCCTTGAAGCGTGTGCGTGACGAGATGAAGCTGACCAACGTTGAAATCATGTTGCCGTTCGTACGTACCCCGGGCGAAGCCAAGCAGGTCGTTGAGCTGCTGGAAAACAACGGTCTCAAGCGTGGTCAGAATGGCCTGCGTCTGATCATGATGTGCGAAATTCCGTCCAACGCTCTGCTGGCGGATCAGTTCCTGGAGTACTTCGATGGTTTCTCTATCGGCTCCAACGACCTGACCCAGCTGACTCTGGGTCTGGATCGCGACTCTGGCATCATTGCGCATCTGTTCGATGAGCGTAACGAAGCGGTCAAGCGCCTGTTGGGCATGGCGATCGAAGCCTGCCGCAAGCAGGGCAAATACGTTGGTATCTGCGGTCAGGGTCCGTCTGACCATCCGGATCTGGCGCGTTGGCTGATGGAACAGGGTATCAACAGTGTCTCTTTGAACCCGGACTCCGTCCTGGATACCTGGTTCTTCCTGGCCAACGAAGAAAAGTCCTGAGTTTTTGAGCAAACCAGGCTGTTAAGTTAACTACAGCCTGTTCGTTCTACTTAAAACACCCGCCTGAGCGATGCTTGGGCGGGTGTTTTTGTATGGTGTGCGGGGGTGGCCGTAACTGTTTGTAATTGGGGTGTGCAGCGATACTCCTCTGGTGGTGGACCTGCAGACTGTGGCCGCTGGACACTCAACGGTCACAGTCTGTTTACGACACCGGCTGCGTTTACCAAACAGCGATCGCCTCGTTGGAGCAGCCTGTTGTATCACACACCTGGTATGTCGTGGCCTTGCCCGTACTCTGGTCGTAGCTTTCTGCACCGTCGTTGGCGGTGGTTTCCAGCAATGTCCCATCGCGGTAGATCATCACAGTTTCAGATGTCGCGCCACTCCAGACCAGATCAACAGATCGCGCTCCTTTGTTTTTCCGGGTGACCAGCGTCAGGCTGATTCCGCCCGTTGTGTCGCCAACTGTCAGGTTCTGGCTGGTGGTATCGCTGGCACCCTCGTCGTCGGTCACGGTCAGTGTGACTGTATAGGTTCCGGGAATGTCATACGTATGTTGAACGTTTTGTTCGGTTGAATTCATGTCATCACCAAAATCCCACACCCAGGAAGCGACAGTGCCGTCACTGTCGCTGGAGGTGTCAGTAAAACTCACTGTCAAATCGGTAACGGTATAACTGAACTCGGCCGTCGGTGGGGTATTCGAGGCCGGTGCCGACATGCTGACCAGCAGTGCATTGGTCAGCGTATCGGAGCTGCCATCGGCATTGGTCAGGGTCAGGTCCCAGCTGCGATCCCGGTTAGGGCCGCCGTCTCTGGCAGTCAAATAGCCATCGATCGTCGTGCCATCGGCAGATATTGCGACGATAGTGATCGTCGGAGCAGGGCCTGCCCCCCCTGAGAAGGCGATGGCTGTGCTTGAATCGAAGCCCGTTCCGCTGATAGTCAGGGCGGCATCCACTGTGCCAATCGGTACAGTAGAGGGGGTTATACCTGTTACAGAGAGAACAGCTGGCGCGTCCTCTACCGTGATCGATACCTCGGCGGATGCTGAGGTCAGTGCGCCATCGTTGACCGTGAAACTAAAGCTATCATAACCGAGGTAATCTGTATTCGGCGTATAGAGCAGGTTGGGTGCAGTGCCGCTCAGGCTGCCGTTGGCCGGGGGAAATACGACCAAATAGGTGAGAGGGGTGTTTTCAGGATCAGAGCCGGTCAAGGTAATGGCGACGGGTTCGTTGCGGATGACGGTCACCGACTGAGCCACGGCGCTGGGTGCGTCATTCACCGCAGAGATGGTCAGGTTAACAGTCGCACTGTCATTGCCCCCGTTACCGTCACTGATGCTGTAGTTGAAGCTGTCCGTACCGTTGTAGTTGGCATCGGGCGTATATGTGAGCGTTCCGTCTCCGTTGTTGGCGACAGACCCGTTGCCGCCTTGCGTGATGGTCGAGACTGTGAGCGCATCGCCGTCAGCGTCCATATCGTTGGAGAGTACATCGAACGTGACCGGGCTATCTTCAAGTGTGGTCGCATAATCGTCGTTGGCAACTGGAGGCGTACCTGAAGCCTGTAGAGCCAGGCAGTTGGGGAAGGCAGCGGCCCGATTCGCCACATGGGCCTTCATCACATTAGGTACGCGGAAGGCATCGACACCATATCCGTGGTCCTGGCCGAAGGTAAGGCTGATATTGGAATAGCCGCCACTGAGCAGGTGGCAGTAGCTCATGATTGTGCCGGGCTTATCAGCCGTCGTGCCGCCAGACAGGGTTCCCCAGCCGGGCAGGCCCAGGGAGCTGCCGCAGTTTGAACTGGTGTAGCATCGGTCGACCGGGTCAGGGCTGCCGCCGGTACCGCAATAATCCTGAGTGTGGCTGGAGTCGAAGTTGTGACCGATCTCGTGGGTGACCACCAGAAGATCCCACACCACGGCCGGATCATTAATGTTGAAGTTGCCGCCCAGGCTGGCACTTACCCCGTAGCCATAGCTGTCATTGCATAGCACACCAACGTAGGCGATACCGCCTCCCAGGGACTTGCCGCTCAGCATGTGGGCGATGGTGCGTTCACCGGGGACATCACTGCTGGCGTTCCAGTGGTCCTGGAATTCATACAAAGCTGTATCGGTTCCGCTTCTGGCTGTCCAGGGATCGCTGGCGGCACCGTTGGTCCACAGGCGGCTCCAGCTGACGGTCAGGTTGGTATCGACTTCGCGTTCATAAACCGTGGAGGCATAGGCGAAAAGGTCGCCGATGTATTGATAGGCCTCGTCGACATTATTGAACAGGGCAAAGAATTCGTAATCGGTTTCCACCGCAACTCGGGCGGTATGGCTGACATTGGCCGGAAGCGAAGCGGCGGTTGTATATGTACTTGAGCCGCCGTCAGGCATCAGGCTACTGGCATTGAATGTCCCGGTCTCGTTGCCGCAGGCAAAGGGCTTGTCGGCCAGTTCCAGCTCCAGGTTGACCTTGCGATTGGTCAGGCCTCGAGGGGCGTGGCTGGATTGGCCCGCCAGCAGCCAAACGCCGCTCGCGTCGGTAATGATGCCACGCATAGGGCCCTGCTCGGGTACGGCAAGCACAACGATTGAATTTTCATGCCCCGCGATCCGGCCTCGGAAATAGGCATCACTGGGCGGTGTGGCCCAATTGTTATTATCAACGACCAACTGGGTATCGGAAGAGAATACCGCGAATCGTTCCAACTCCAGCTCAGATACGCCCACTTGCTCGAGATCAACATTAAACAATTCCAGGGTACCGCCCATGGGAACGCCACGGGCGATGGCGGGCAGGTCAGGTGCAGCGGCATTGGCGGAGGTCAGGCTGGCGTAGGCGTGGCCGGTATACATCAGAAGGGTAAACGCCGACAGCAAAGCAAAACATCTATAACTAAACGCCCGCCTGAAAGCTGCTGACAATTTTGATTTGTCGGATGTCAGTTTCGAGAAGTATCGGTTAAGGAAATAAAAAATAGTCACGGAAAACCTCGCCAGTTCTGTTTACTGAGTCATCCCATTATTGGATGAGAACCTTGCAGCCCGAGAATGGAACGCGCAGAAATGCGGATCTAAGTAGAAAGCTAGCTTGTTGCGGGGACGCAGGTTTGGACTATTTATCCTGGAAGTTATGACTATTTTGCAGAGGGGGTGCATATCAACAGATATACACTCGGGGCGACGGCAGGGGAGGCTTATCCTTTGGAGGCTTTGTAGCCAGTGATAATGCTACAGCTTCCTGGCAGATAAATGTTGGTCCACCACTCGTGAAAGCGGGTGTTCCAGCTGGCTGATTGCAGCTGCGGCAAACAGCATTAAGGCCATATAGGTCATGAGACCGATCCAAATGGGTAGCCCCAGCTCTGCCAACTCCGGTATCAGAAACAGAAACGGATAATGAACCAGGAACAGGGGAAAGGCCAGGTCGCTAAGTCGCCGGATAACGCTGGTGCTCAGGATGTTCAGTCGAAGCCAGATAGTCGCAGGCAATCTGAGCGCCAAATACAGGCCCAGGCCAAACTCAAACAGGCGGCAGGGCGGAAACCAGTCGCCGGGACGACCTGGCATGAATCCATATTGGCGGTAAAACCAGCCTTCGACTTGCCCCAGCAATGTTGGCTCAACAAAGGGGACGCCCCATTGCCCCACATAATATCGTGCGCCAAGGCTGATACAGAACAGGGCTGCCAGTGTCTGATGAGGCCAGCGTTGCATGCACCAGAGCAGCAGCGGGCAGAGCGCATAGAGGTTCATGATCAGCGTGATATACCAGCTGGGCGGATTATAGGGGCCGCCCCAGAGCCCCGCCCAGGCATAAAAGCCGGTGAGGCTGCCCAACAGGTCGGTTATAAATCCATTCGGAAACAGTTCGGGCAAGTCACCCTTAAACAGCCCGTTGCCCAGTGCATAACCCAGAATGCATAGTGGTAGAGACAGCCAATACAGCGGGTAGATCCGCCTCGCCCGTTTGAGCAGGTAAACGAGGTAGCTTTCCTGGTGTGAGGAACGTGACAGGCCGGCCAGAATGCCCGATAGCAGCAGGAAAATGCTGACACCGACGCCACCCAGGCTGACGAAGTAGAGGTTTTTGATGCCGAAAAAATCCCCGCTGGCATGACCCAGTAATTGACCAACGTGGGCCACGACTACCAGTGAAATGGCGATAATGCGCAGCAAATCAAGCAAGACGGACCGGTTCATCGGGGGCGATCATCATTCAGCCGAGGGTTGCCAGGCACTCTAGTGTTGGGGTGTGACAGTTTAGTGTGCTGGTGGGGTCTTCACCCTTCGTTTCGAAGTGGCCATCCATGCTAGAATCCACGCCAAATCGTGACACCTGCAGCCTTGCGCTGGAGATTCCTCCTTAACGGCAGGTTTCGACTGCTCAGACGAGCGTGTTTGCAGGTTGCTCTGCAGTGCCATTCACCCACGAATCCAGAAAGTGACTCAATGGAAATCAAAGTAAATTTCTTAGATAACCTTCGGCTCGAAGCCAAATTCGATGACTTCACCGTAACGGCGGATCAGCCGATCCGTTACAAGGGTGACGGTTCAGCCCCGAGCCCGTTCGATTACTTTCTGGCGTCCTCGGCACTCTGTGCGGCCTACTTCGTCAAGGTGTACTGCAAGGCGCGGGATATTCCGACCGAAGATATTCGCCTGTCACAGAACAACATCGTTGACCCGGAAAACCGCTACAATCAGATCTTCCAGATCCAGGTCGAGCTGCCTGAAACCATCTCTGAAAAGGACCGTCAGGGCATTCTGCGCTCCATTGACCGCTGTACCGTGAAAAAAGTGGTGCAGGAAGGCCCCGAGTTCAAGATCGATCAGGTGGCAAGCCTGGATGAAGACTCGGCGCTGCTGTTCTCGGATATGACGGAAGGCGATGCTCGTACCTACATTCCGGGCAAGGACCTGCCGCTGGAAGATACCATCACCAACATGACCAAGGTGCTGGAAGATCTGGGTATGAAGATCGAGGTGTCTTCGTGGCGCAATATCGTACCCAACGTCTGGTCACTGCATATCCGCGATGCCGCATCGCCGATGTGCTTTACCAACGGCAAGGGAGCAAGCAAGGAGAGTGCGCTCTGTTCGGCACTGGGTGAGTTTATCGAACGTGCCAGCTGCAACTTCTTCTACAACGATCACTACTTCGGTGAAGAGATCGCCAACAGCGACTTTGTACACTATCCCACTGAAAAGTGGTTCCAGCCTGGGCCGGATGACGAACTGCCGGAAGGGCTGCTGGATGAATACTGCCTCGAGATCTTCAATCCGGATGGCGAGCTGCGCGCATCCAATCTGATCGACACCAATTCCGGCCGCGTGGATCGTGGTATTTGTGCCATTCCCTATGTGCGCCAGTCTGATCAGGAGGAGGTCTACTTCCCGTCCAACCTGATCGAAAACCTGTTCGTCAGCAATGGCATGAGTGCCGGTAACACCCTGCATGAAGCTCAGGTTCAGTGCCTGTCTGAGATATTCGAGCGTGCGGTCAAGAAGCAGATCATCGAAGAAGAGATTGCACTGCCGGACGTGCCTTTGGAAGTGCTGGAGAAATATCCGCATATCCAGGCCGGTATTCAAGGACTGGAAGAGCAGGGCTTCCCGGTTCTGGTCAAGGACGCCTCCCTGGGCGGCCAGTTCCCGGTGATGTGTGTCACCCTGATGAACCCGCGCACCGGTGGTGTCTTTGCCTCTTTCGGTGCCCACCCCTGTTTCGAAGTGGCATTGGAGCGCAGCCTGACCGAGCTGCTGCAGGGCCGCAGTTTCGAAGGCCTGAACGATGTGCCTGCACCGACGTTCAATAGCCACGCGGTGACCGAGCCGAACAACTTTGTTGAACACTTCATCGATTCCACCGGTGTCGTCTCCTGGCGCTTCTTCAGTGCCCGTTCCGAGTACGAGTTCTGCGAGTGGGACTTCTCTGGCACCAACGAAGAGGAGAATGAGCGCCTGATGCAGATCCTCGAGGATCTGGGCAAGGAAGTATATATCGCGGTGTTCGATGACCTGGGTGCAACCGCCTGCCGCATCCTGGTGCCGGACTACTCGGAAATCTATCCCGTTGAGGATCTGATCTGGGACAACACCAACAAGGCACTGCTGTTCCGTGAGGATATTCTGAATATCCACTCCCTGGATGAAGATGCCCTGGCGGATCTGGTTGAACGACTGGAAGAGAGCGAGCTGGACAATTACACCGAAGTGCCCACGCTGATCGGTATCGAGTTCGACGAAAATACCGTCTGGGGCCAGCTCTGTGTCGGTGAACTTAAGGGCATGATCTATCTGGCGTTGCAGCAGTATGAGGAAGCCTACGACCTGGTGTGTGAATTCCTGTCCTATAACGACAATACCGTCGAGCGTGGCCTCTATTACCAGGCGCTGCGTGCGGTACTCGAAATCGTGCTGGATGAGGAACTGGAGTTTGAAGACTACCAGCACAACCTGACGCGGATGTTTGGCACTGAAGTGATGGAGAATGTGATTGGCTCCATTAACGGGGATCGGGCCTTCTGCGGCCTGACCCCAACCAGCATGAAGCTGGAAGGTCTGGAGCGTCACCAGAAGCTGATCGAAAGCTATAAGAAACTGCACAAACTGCGGGCTGCTCGCGCAGCGCGCTAAACCACCTGGCTCTGGTGCCGCTCTGGCCCGGAGCCGTTTAATGCCATCAATATGAACAGATGGCATGGGGTTACGGGCAAAATTCACTAGACTCAAGTGTGTGACTACCCATGTGGAGGTTGGCACCATGTTGAATGTGAACTCCGAAACTCTCTGCCGTCTGGTGCAGCTGGCGCAGCTGTTTCATGCCAAGGAAGAGGTGGTCATCCCTGAAGAGCCGGGTAGCCCGGCCGATGACTGGGCGCGGCAGGCGCTGGCAGACCACGCGGAAGATCAGACCTTTCTTGAGTTTGAATCGATCATCCAGGATCTGGAACCGGATCAGCAGCAGGAAGTCGTTGCGCTGTTCTGGGTCGGGCGGGGTGATTTCGATAAGGCCGAGTGGACTGAGGCACTGGCCGAAGCCGCCGATAACTGGAATACGCATACCGCCCAGTACCTGATCGCTCACCCCATGCTGTCGGATTGCCTGAGCGAAGGCATGGAGCAGTTTGACTACAGCCGTGAATGATCCGGTCCAGTCGGTCAGCTCGCAGCTTCGCCGACTGGGTGTTCCAGCCGTTTCTTCAGCTCGGCCAGTCGGTCTGCCCGTGTGATCAGGATGACCTCGTCATCGGGTTTGAGACAGTCGGTCTCTTCCGGTAGTACCAGTTTCTCATCACGGTAGAGACAGATGAGGCGGCACCCCTTCGGCAGGTCAAAGTCATTCATCGGGCCGGCCTCGTGGTCGGTGACGATGAACGAATACACTTCGGCGTCTTCATGAATCAGTGCTGATAGCTCCAGGCTCTTTTCCTCCTTGATCATGTTGACCAGGTGGCGAGCAACAGTTTTGGTTGTCTGCGTTGTATCGCCAGCAACTGCTTGCTGGTAACCCTGTGGCCCATCAGCAGTGCTACCGCCAACACGGCGATACCCAGCCCACCGTACCATTGCATCCAGGCACGTCCGAACAGGAAGGCTGGCGACCGGCTTTCAACCGAGGCCAGGGTGCTCAACCCGGTCGTGGTAATGCCGGACACGGCTTCGAACCAGGCATCGATCCAGCTCAGCCCACCAGCCATCAGCGGGTAGCTCATCAGCAAAGGCACGATCAGGAATGCCAGTGCCGTGACACAGAGCGCCTCGTTGCGCTCGATTCGGCGTGGTTCGGCCAAGCGCAGCAGTGGCAGCGCACAGAGAGCCATCAGGCTGATGACGGCCAGGTAGCGACTTGATACGATCATATCGCCCAGGATCAGGGCAACAACCATGGGGACTGAGGTCAGCATGGCCAGCAGCACCAGGATCTGGCCAAGATATTTCAGGATCACCGAAAGGCGGGCGGTGCGCATCAGGGCAAGGGCCGAAGCATCAGGCATGGATCATGTCCCTCTCGGGTGGCCACTCATGAGTTGAGTTTCCTCAGCTGCTCATAGAGGTGGCGTTCTTCTTCGCTGATATTGTCTGGAATTCGCAGGCCTAGACGCAGATTCAGGTCGCCACGGCCATAGCCACCAAATTTCACCAGTCCCTTGCCCTTGAGACGAAGTACTTCGTCAACTTGAGTGCCCGGCGGAATTTTTACATCCACCTTGCCATCCAGGGTGTCGACGCGCAGAGTGGTACCCAATACCGCATCAGGAATGGACAGCTGTACGTTATGCCAGAGGTCAGGGCCGCGGCGAACAAACTGGGGATCGGCGGCTGTTCTGACAGTCACGTACAGATCACCGGCTTCTCCACCGGGTTCGTCACTGGGCAGGCCGTGTCCCGGTATACGCAGCGCCATGCCTTCCTCAGCACCGGCCGGGATGGTGACCTTAAGCTTGTCATCTTTCTGGGTGCGACCGCTGCCACGACAGCTGGTGCACGGGTGGTCGATAAATTCACCACGACCCTGGCACACCGGGCAGGTGGTGATCTGCTGCACCTGAACGTTGCCCTTGGCCTGTTTTTGTTGTCGGGTCAGTATCTGGCGGCCGCTACCACCACAGGCTTCACAGGTGCGCGGTGCGGTACCTGGCGCGGCACCACAGCCCTTGCAGGTAGGGCACTGAACAGGGCGCTGAAAATGAACCATTTCTTCGCTGCCCTGATTGATCTTTTCCAGTGGTAAAGTGAGTTGTACCCGGAGATCACGTCCCCGCGCTGGGTGGAGGTGCTTGCCGGAGTGGCCAAACAGGTCTCCAAAGATACCGTTGCCCATGCCGCCAAAGCCTGCGTCGCCAAAGATGTCGGACAGGTCGATACCGGAGAACAGGTCTTCAGCCGAAAAGCCTTCAACACCAGCGAATCCGTGGGCATCGTATTCCTTGCGCTTCTGCGGATCAGTCAGGATGGCGTAGGCTTCTGCAATCTGCTTGAACTTGGCTTCTGCTTCCGGTGACTTGTTTCGGTCCGGGTGGTAAATCATTGCCAGCTTGCGGAAGGCGTTCTTGATGGTTTGCTTGTCGGCGTCGTGTGGGACACCCAAAACCTCGTAGTAGTCGCGCTGTGGTCCTGCCATGGATCAATTAAGCTCCTTCTGGCTGACGAAAAGGAAGTGCGAACAGGATTATGAACATGCTCTACAGAGTATAGGTGCTCTTGCGAAAGCTGAAGGAAAGCTGGTGTGAAGACTGTGGCTAATAAGAAGAACCACAAGCAGACAGGTATCAATGACCCGACTGCTTGTGGTTAAGGGAGGAACGCCCGTAGAGGCGAACGATTATTTCAGGTCAAAGCGATCGGCATTCATCACTTTGGCCCAGGCATTGACGAAGTCCTTGACGAATTTCTCCTGATTGTCGTCCTGAGCGTACACCTCGGCGTAGGCGCGCAGGATAGAGTTGGAACCAAACACCAGATCCACTCGAGTCGCGGTCCATTTAACGGCACCGGTCTTGCGATCAACGATTTCGTACAGATTCTTGCCAGTCGGTTTCCAGCTGTTCGCCATATCGGTCAGGTTGACGAAGAAGTCGTTGCTCAGGACACCTTCGCGATCGGTGAATACACCGTGCTTGCTGCCCCCGTGGTTGGTACCAAGGACGCGCATGCCACCGACCAGTACCGTCATTTCCGGGGCGGTCAGTCCCATCAACTGGGTACGGTCCAGCATCATCTCTTCCGGTGTGACAACGTAGTCCTTCTTGACCCAGTTGCGGTAACCGTCGTGGACCGGTTCGAGGTACTCGAAGGATGCGGCATCGGTCATCTCGTCGGTGGCGTCTCCACGGCCAGAAGCGAAAGGAACAGTGATATTAACGCCGGCATCTCTGGCGGCTTTTTCAACTGCGGCGGTACCGCCCAATACGATCAGGTCGGCCATGCTGACCGGCTTGCTGCAGCCGGACTGAACGCCTGCCAGTACCTTGAGCACTTTCTGCAGGCGTTCTGGCTCATTGCCCGCCCAGTCCTTCTGCGGTGCCAGACGGATGCGACCGCCGTTGGCGCCGCCGCGATAGTCGGAACCACGGAAGGTGCGGGCACTGTCCCAGGCGGTAGCGACCAGTTCGGCTACGCTCAGGCCGCTGGCCAGAATCTTGGCCTTGAGGTCATCGATTTCGGCCTCACTGAGCGTGTAATTTACACTCGGGATCGGGTCCTGCCAGATCAGGTCTTCGCTGGGTACATCCGCCCCCAGGTAGCGGCTCTTCGGTCCCATGTCGCGGTGGGTCAGCTTGAACCAGGCACGGGCGAACACATCGTCGAAATAGGCGGGATCCTGCTGGAAACGTTCTGAAATTTTGCGGTAATCCGGGTCCATTTTCAGCGCCATATCGGCATCGGTCATCACCGGCATGCAGCGGATCGACGGATCTTCCACGTCCACTGGCATATCCTCTTCCTTGATATCCACTGGCTTCCACTGGTTGGCTCCGGCCGGGCTCTTGGTCAGTTCCCACTCATGGTTAAGCAACATGTTGAAGTAGCCATAGTCCCACTGGGTCGGGTTGCTGGTCCAGGCCCCTTCGACGCCGCTGGTCACGGTATCACGACCCACACCACGGCTTTTGTGGTTGATCCAGCCGAAGCCCTGTTCTTCGATCGGAGCTCCTTCAGGTTCGGGGCCAAGGTTGTCTGCATCACCGTTACCATGCGCCTTGCCCACGGTGTGCCCACCGGCGGTCAGCGCAACGGTTTCTTCATCATTCATCGCCATGCGCTCAAAGGTGACACGCATGTCCTGAGCGGTTTTGAGCGGGTCGGGGCTGCCATCAACACCTTCCGGGTTAACGTAGATAAGGCCCATCATGACCGCCGCGAGCGGGTTCTCAAGATCACGCTGACCCGAGTAGCGGCTGCCTTCACTGCCGGTCGGGGCCAGCCATTCGCGTTCAGAGCCCCAGTAGATATCCTTTTCAGGGTGCCAGATATCGGCACGACCGCCGCCGAAACCGAAAGTCTTGAATCCCATGGACTCATACGCCATGTTGCCGGCGAGGATAATGAGGTCCGCCCATGACAACTTGTTACCATACTTCTTCTTGATCGGCCACAACAGTCGGCGCGCCTTGTCCAGGTTGCCGTTATCCGGCCAGCTGTTCAACGGAGCAAAACGCTGGTTGCCGGTACCTGCACCACCTCTGCCATCAGCGACACGATAGGAGCCGGCCGCGTGCCATGCCATGCGGATCATCAGGCCACCATAGTGTCCCCAGTCAGCGGGCCACCAGTCCTGACTGTCGGTCATCAGCGCCTTGAGGTCATTCTTGACCGCTTCAAGGTCCAGCTTTTTGAATGCTTCGGCATAGTCAAAATCTTCACCCAGAGGATCCGTCTTGGAGTCGTGTTGGTGAAGAATGTCCAGGTTCAAGGCATTGGGCCACCAGTTCATGTTGTCATTGCAGCTGGCGGTATTGGCGCCATGCATGACGGGGCATTTGCCGGTTGCGTTGTTATTCTGGCTCACGTCTAAATTCCTTCTCTTGAGTTAACAGGTTAGCCGCACGAAAACAGTTCAAGAGGAACCATTTCTCTTGCGTCATGTAACGCAGCAGCCCTGGCTGAGGCTTGGAACAACAGGAACTATAAGAAAGCAAACCTGTTTGATGTGATTTGAGGATAGTAATGAAGCAGGGATATGAAAAATTTCATTTGCCAATGGCTTTGATAGGCAGTGGCAATAAGTGTGAAGGAAGACAGTAGGTCCGATAAAAGAAGATGCGCTCTGCGAGCCGCGCGGGCAATCAACTGGCGCAGAGTCGCAAAGCGCGCATCCTGGGGATTAAGGTCAGCACCATCGCTCGGGGTATGCCTGCCCAGAGATATGGCGATGGTAGAGATAACCGAACGCCACGATGCAGACAGCCCCAAGCGCAACTGGGGTGAACAGAAATGCCCAGTCCTGCCCATCAAGCATGATTAATAATGGGTTGGCACCTGCAGGCGGGTGAGTGGTTCGGGTGAGCAGCATGAGCATGACTGCCAGCCCTACAGCCAGTCCCAGGGACCAGGGGGTAACCTCCATCAGTGAAGCGACTGCCAGCCCTACGGTCGCAGTCAGCAGGTGCCCAAGAATAATGTTACGCGGCTGTGCCAAAGGGCTGGCGGGCAGGCCGAACAGGATCACCATGGTGGCACCGAAAGGCGCCATGAGCCAGATTGCATTTTGTATCGTGCCGAGAAGGGCAAGTCCGCTGATGCACAGGGCAGCGCCCACCCCTGCCAACAGGGCGACTTTGTAATGGTTTGGGATGAATCGTGATTTCATTTCTACCTCGTTGATGTGTGTAGACCGATCTGTCTACTTAGGGTAGACAGTTTGGTCTACCTGTGTCAATGTCATGTTCAGTACAGCAAACAAGGTGAGAGATGGTGGATAAACGTGAACAACTGGTTCGAGCTGCCTTCGATCTTTTCTATCGAGACGGCATTCATGCGGTGGGGGTCAACCGGGTTCTGAGCGAGTCCGGCATTGCCAAGAAAACCCTGTACCACCATTTCCCAGGTAAGGATGACCTGGTAGCGGCGACAGTGGAGTACAGGCATAACGCATTTTTGTTGTGGCTGGAGCATAGGTTGGAGGCAGTGGCAGGAAAAAAGGCCGTTGACGCGCTGTATGACGCCCTTGATGACTGGTTCAATGGCAGGGATGACGCATTACAGCCGTTCCATGGCTGCTTTTTTATCAATGTCAGTGCAGAGTTCGGAGACCCTGAGCACCCGATTCATCGGCTCTGTGCCGAACACAAGCGTCAGGTAGCGGCTATTGTCAGGTGCAAATTGGCCGCCTGCCTGGACGACAATGAGAAGACCGAGCAGTTGCTTGAAGCTCTGATGCTATTGAAAGAGGGCGCTATCGTGCAGGCTCATGTCGCAGGGGATAAGCAGGCAGCGTTGAAAGCGAAGGATGTTGCTCGCATGCTGCTGGCTTCAGTGGGCTGTTGAGAGGTGGGTGGTACTGCCCATCAGGTGCAGACATATGCCTTAGTACCAGGCCCTTGGCAGGATTGGATGCAGTTGTACTAAATGAGACGCTAACTGAAATTCAAGGGCGTGCAACGAGGATGAAGGCCGATGAACAATAACAACAACCCGGCAATTCGAACCCTGGGACTGACGACGCTGGCGATGATCGCCTTTGCCGGTAACTCTCTGCTCTGCCGCTTGGCCTTGCGGGAAACCGAGATTGATGCGGCGAGTTTTACCCTGGTCCGCCTTTTCTCGGGGGCGCTGGTGCTCTGGTTGCTGGTGCAGATGAGAAACAGAAAGGTAAGCGGAAACGGCAGTTGGCCATCCGCGCTGGCGCTGTTTATCTATGCGGCCGGCTTCTCCTATGCCTATATCAGCCTGGATGCCGGCATCGGTGCACTGCTGCTGTTTGGGGCCGTTCAGGCAACGATGATCAGCTACGGGCTCTGGCAGGGTGAACGCTTTACGCGTGGACAGTTGCTGGGGCTGACGCTGGCCCTGGGTGGACTGGTTGGGCTGCTGCTGCCCGGCCTGTCGGCACCGCCTTTGATCGGGTCATTGCTGATGCTGGCGGCCGGGATTGCCTGGGGTGTTTATTCGCTGCGTGGTCGTGGCGCGGGAGATCCGACACAGGTGACGGCCGGCAATTTCATCCGCGCCGTTCCGGTGGCGCTAGTGCTGAGTCTGGTTACGCTATCGGGTGCCAGTTTTGATATTCCCGGTATCGGCTATGCGGTGGCCTCGGGCGCCCTGGCTTCGGGTATGGGCTATGCCATCTGGTATACCGCCTTGCCATTATTGAAAGCGACGAACGCCGCGACCGTCCAGCTTAGCGTGCCGGTTATTGCGGCGGCGGGTGGTGTGCTCCTGCTGGGAGAGGTGATGAGCCTGAGACTGGTTCTGGCTTCGTTGGCCATACTGGGCGGCATCGCGCTGGTGATTAGACAGAAACAGTAAGGAACAAGGATGGAAACAGAGAGGTTATGCCTGCGACAGTGGCGGCCGGAAGACCGTGAGCCCTTTGCCGTGCTCAATGCGGATCCAGAGGTGATGCGGTACTTTCCTGGTACATTGAATCGGGTAGAAAGCGATGCATTGGCTGATCGTATTGAACAGCTTATCGATCAGCAGGGCTGGGGGTTCTGGGCAGTTGAAGTGAAGACAAGCGGTGATTTCGTTGGTTTTGTTGGCTTGAATAGCCCATCACCGGAACTCCCGTTCAGTCCCTGTGTCGAGATCGGTTGGCGCCTATCCCGACATGCGTGGGGCAAAGGTTATGCGACTGAAGCGGCAGCGGCAGCCCTGGCCTTCGGCTTTGATGCACTTGAGCTGGAGCACATTGTATCCTTCACGGCACTGAGCAACAGCCGTTCCTGGCAACTGATGGAGCGCCTGGGTATGGAGCGCCAGCCTGACAGTTTCATGCACCCGGCCTTGCCGGTTGGTTCCCCTCTGCGGGAGCACTGCTTATATCGACTTGAAGCCGAGCGTTGGGTCAGTGAGCGTGCGGTCAAGGCACAACACAAGGAGTAGAAGGGATGAGATTGATTGCGGGTATGGCCGTTGGCGTGCTGGGTTTGATGTTGGCCGCCTGTTCGGATAACACGTCCTACAAGGACAGGTTTGCGGACAAGGGGCTTCAGGCCTGCGTGGCGGATACGTTGCGTAAGGAGGGGCTGAATGAGCTGGGCGAGATCAGGGAATTGTTGTGTCAGGATGAGGGGGTGCAGACGCTGGCCGGGCTGGATGCACTCTACAACCTGGAAGAGCTGTACCTGCAGAACAACGAACTGGCCAGTTTGAAAGGCATGGGGCAGTTGCCCGCACTGCGAATCATATCCGTGGCCGGAAACCGCCAGTTGCAATCATTGGAGGGGCTTGAAGGCGCGCCGGCGCTGGAAGAGTTCCAGGCAAACAAGTGTAGCCAGCTGTCCGGTATCAGTGCATTGGGACAGCTGCCGGAACTCAAAATAGTGGCCGCCATGATGGGGCAGGTGTCTGATATATCGGCTCTCGCTTCACTCCAGCAACTGGAGGATGTCACCTTTAACTATAACCAGGTCGTCAACATTGACGCCCTGGCCGATAAGCCGGCGTTGCGCAAAGTGATGCTGTACTCGAACCCGCTGGGGGATATCTCGCCGCTGCTGGGTAATCCAGCGCTGGAGGCGGTGGGTATTGGTGGGGACAATCTTGAACACTGCGACGTCATCGAGCAGCTTGAAAAGGACATGGGGCCGGAAGCGATCCTCTATGGTCCCGAGCGCTGCGCGAGTTGATCAGGGTGGGGCAGGTCCGGGCGTTGAGCCCGGTCTGCCCCGAGGGGAGTCGTTCAGAGATGTTTGGCCAGCAGGCGATAGCTGTCCATTCGGTCGTGGTGGTTGTGTGTCACCGTGACAGTAGCGATCTCGTCACAGTCGAACGCCGTGGCCAGTTGCTCGATCTCCTGCCAGCACTGGTCCGGTGTACCGACGGTGTAGCCGCTGAGGATGTGGTTGTAGAAGGCCTGGTCGGAGGCGGACATGGCGTTGTATCGGTCCTGCACCTCTGACGGCGTCAGAAAATCCTCGCGCTGACCCATCTGGGCGGCAAGCTTGCGGTAGACGGCGGTGCCTGCACGCAATTTTGCTTCTTCCTGGGTTTCGGCACAGATACAGGCAATTGCCAGCATCTTGTTGGGTTCACCTGCATGGCCGGCCTTTTTCCACTGTTCAAGATAGCCCTGGAAGATCGAAGGATGACAGTTGTCCGGATCGATGAAACGGGCCAGCGCCAGGTTGTAGCCCAGCTGGCCCGCCAGCCCGGCGCTGCCGCCGCTGGAGCCGAGCATCCAGAGTTCCGGTTTCGGGGAGCTGTCCGGCAAGACATGAATCTTGCTGTAGGGATTCTCAGCTGGAAGGGTGCCGTTAACGAAGCCTTCGAGCATCTGAGCCTGATGAGCGTAGAGGTCGCCGTGATGCGGTTCATGAGGGAACGCCAGCGCATGAGAGGTCAGGCCGGTTCCGCCCGGCGCACGGCCTACGCCCAGATCGATACGGTCCGGGTGCAGGGTTGCCATCATCTTGAAGCATTCAGCTACCTTGAGCGGGCTGTAGTGTGACAGCATGACGCCGCCACTGCCGACACGAATCCGCTGGGTAACGCTGGCGATGCTGGCTACCAGAATTTCAGGGCAGGGGTTGGCAAAATGAACACTGTCGTGGTGCTCGGCCACCCAATAGCGGTGGTAGCCCAGCTCGTCACAGAGTTGTGCGAGTTCGATGGTCAGGTGTGGGGCCTCAACCTTGGCATGGGAACCGTGTACCGGTGACTGATCGACAACAGACAGCTTAATGTTCATTAGGGTCTCCTCTATTAAGTTAATATATTAACTAAATATTGGATGCCATTCAAATATGACCTACAGTGGAAGCTCGCCTGCACTGGCTTTGATAAGGACCACCTATACATGGACCAGTGGTATCCACCGATATTGCAGCCAGGGGGCTTGTTGGTGTGCTAGAGCAATGTACCTCGCCAGTGTCCTCTGGCATTTTCCTGACGTGTGATGTTCCTGATCTGCTGGATTACCATCGCCATCGCATTGGTGAGCGGTTTGTCGATAGATGTCATTAGAAAGACTTCACGGTAGAGTTGAGGCTCTGTGATTTCCAGCGCATGGACTTCACCATTCCTCTCGAGATGAAAGAAGGACGAGGAGGGGGTAATCAGCAGGCCGTGGCCCTCGGTAACATACTGCAGGGTGGTCATCAGTTGACCATAAGGTTGCCGTTTGCGCAGATAACAGCCGGTGTCCTTTTCATACTGCTCGATCAGGTAACCCAGCGAGTCGGTCCGGCTGGTGACCATGATTTCGTAGTCTTGCAAGGCCGTAAAGCTGACGCGGCCCTGTTGTAGCAGGGCTTCATCGAAGGGGAAGGAACGCTCGCTGCCCACCAGCAGGTAGATATTTTCCCGAAAGAATTTTTCATAGCGGATGTTGGTGCTGTCGCTTTCGTCATAGGAGGACACCGCAACATCAATGTCACCCGACTTCATCATCCTGATCAGATCTGATGAATACCCTGTATAGATGCTCAACTCTATATCGGGATACTGTTTCTCAAGCAGGGTGACCAGCGGGACAGCGAGAATGTTGCAGATGGGCTGGGTCAGGCCTATGGCTACCTTACCTGAGGGCGCTTGTGTCGCCTGGTGCAGTTCGTTCTGCGCCTGATCCAGCTGGCGCAGAATGGAACGTGCGTGGGCCAGAAAGCGTTCTCCGTTTTCGGTCAGGTAGACACCACGGACATCACGGCTGAACAGTGTCGTCTTGAGTTCGTGCTCGAGCACGGAAATCTGCTGGCTGATACTGGGCTGGGAGATCTCCAGCTCGCGTGCGGCAGCTGCAATACTGCCAAGTTCAGCGGCTTTTACGAAGTATGTCAGCTGTTTGGTGTTCATGATGACTACGCCTATAGGCAGTGCCTATACCTGCTATACGGGATTTTTTGTTTTTTCATGAAGGCCCTTTTCCTATGCTGGTTCCAGTATTTGGAAAAAGAGAAAAGACCTTATGAAAAATCAGGATTATTACTTTGACCGCCCATTGAAATATAGTCCGGAAGAGTGGAAGGCAAGACAGGATCTGGCCTGCATGTACCGGATTTTCGATCACCTTAATTGGGATGAATCGATTTATAATCATATATCATTGCGTGTGCCCGGAGAACCCGATCATTTTCTGATCAATCCGTTCGGTTTGCATTATAGCGAAGTTCGGGCATCCAATTTGGTTAAGATCGACATCGATGGTAATATCATCGGCGATTCTGATTGGCCGATTAATCCTGCCGGGTTTACTTTCCATAGTGCAATTCACAAGCATGTACCGGATGGTCACTGCATTATGCATGTACATACCACGCCGACGCTGGCTGTGTGTTGCCTGGAAGAAGGTCTGTCGTTCACCAATTTCTATTCGGCGCAGTTGTATAACCAGGTGGCCTACCATGATTTTGAAGGTATCACCGTGCGCATGGATGAAGGTGACCGAATTGTCGCCAGCAGTGAAGGTAAAAAGGTTCTGCTGCTGAAAAACCACGGTCCAGTCATTATCGGTGCAGATTTACCTCAGGCGTTTTCTCTGATGTGGTTGCTTAACCGTGCATGTGAAGTTCAGTTGGCTTCCATGTCCATGGGTAAAACACTCGCAATACCTGAGCCTGTTCTGGAGCGTTGTGCGCGTGATACACCGCTGTTCAATCCGAAATATGGCTCCGGACGAGATGCGGTGGCTGCACTTGAACGTTTGATTGAGAAAAAAGATCCATCCTATAAATATTAAAGGCCCAACAATGAATATAATAAAAACGATTGCATGTACCTGTGCACTTTTGTTCTCAACAGTAGCCTACTCTCAAACCACACTGCGGGTTGCTACCTGGCTCCCGGCTACCAGTAGCCAGAATGATGTGGTCTGGCCCACCTGGGCCAAATGGGTCGAGGAAGCGACTGAAGGGCGTGTCAAAATCGAACTGGAATATGGCTCTGGTCACCCCAAGACCATGTTTGGTCTGGTCGAAGATGGCGTGGCAGATGTCAGCTTTAGTGTAAACGGCTATCTGCCGGGGCGCTTCAAGCTGCCGGCCGTGGTCGAGATTCCTGGCGGAGTTGCTGATCCTGAAGCATTGTCCGTTGCGATCTGGCGTGTATACAAACAACACTTCGAGCAAGCGCATGAGTTCGATGGTCTTAAAGTACTGGGCAAGTTTGTTCATGGCCCGGGGCAGCTGTTCACGACCTTTGAAGTCAATGATCTGTCCGATCTTCAGAACCGCAAGATTCGTACCGGTGGTGGTGTGGTCAACGAGCTAGCCAAACGCCTGGATGTGGTGCCCGTGTTCGCGCCGGTAACCAAGGTGTACGAAATGATGCAGCAGGGCGTGATTGATGGTGTTTTCCTCCCGGCTCAGGAGCTCAAGTATTCGCGCCTGAGCGAAGTGGTGACTGACGTTACGCTGTTCCCGTCGGGCATGTACACCACAGTCTTCACCATTTTCATGAATCCTGAGGTGTTCGAAGATCTGAGCGAAGCAGATCAGCAGGCAATCATGTCGGTATCTGGCGAGAAGCTGTCGGCACTGGCTGGTCGTGCCTGGGGGGCTTCGGATGCGAAGGGACTGGATGAAGCCCGCGAGATGGGTGTTCGCATCAAACAGCTGACCGAAAATGACCCTCTTACCCTGCAGTTTGCAGAACGAATCAAGGGCATGAACGAAGCCTGGATAGAAAGTGTGGCGGATCGTCCGGTTGATGCCGCAGCAGCACTGAAGGATTTGCACCGCATTGCGGAAGCGTACTTGGCTGAAAACGCCCAGTAAGTGTACTGTCCCTGAGGCCCTCGTTATCGAGGGCCTTTTCATATGTGTAAGGTCAGGACAGGTCAGCGAAAGGCTGGCGCCTGGATCCGTTACATCAGAAAGACACATTCACGCCAATGTAGGCTGAACGCCCCATGCCAGGAACAGCAATGCCCCAAGGGATGCCATTCATTGACATGGTACGCCCCTGGCCGGTGTAAAGGCCGCCGGTCGGCAGGGCGTAGTCCCGGTCGAACAGATTTTCAATACCGAAGTCTAACCGGGTCTGTTGCCAGCTATGGCTGGCGCGGAGGTTGATCAGGCTGTAGCCGGCTGTTTCAAGCTCATTGCGTACATCGGAGACGTCATCCTTGTCATCGACCACAACCCATTCGAGCGCATTATCCCAGCCGCCTTTCTGGTGGGTCAGCGTAAAGCGACCATTCAATGGCATGATGTTGTACAGATCATCGCCAGTCGTGCGGTTTTTGCCATCGGTATAGTTAATTACGCTCTTCAGGCCCCAGACACCCCAATCATTACTGGCCAGAGGCAGCTGAATGGACAGATCGATACCGTACAGGCGGGCATCCTGGTTGGCATACTGCAGCACGTTGAACTGATCGTCGCTCCAACTGGCGCTTTCCACGGCATCAATATAATCATTAACACGGGTATAGAAAGGGGTCGCCTTGAAGATCCAGCTGCGGTCGGCAGCATGCCAGTCGAAAGTGGCTGATGCTGTGTAGGCGGTTTCGGGATCCAGGTTCATATCACCAACATAGCCGTTGCCATCCCCGACGAAGTTGTTCATCGTTGCTGCCATCGGCCAGCTGGACCAGGTGTAACGCTCATACAGGTTGGGTGAGCGTACTTTGCGCGCCAGACCCAGTTCGATGTCGAGGCTGTCGCTGTGTTTATAGCGGGCAAGGGCGGTCAGGTCCACGTTGTGGTCAGTTATATCACGGTCCATGGCGTTAAAGGCCGCTGACTCAGCGCCCTGATTGGCCATCATACTGTATCCATGTACCTCGTCCGCATCCATGGAGACACGCTCATAACGGATGCCCAACAATGTCAGCCATCGATCGTTGAGTTCTGATTCGAGTTCAGTGAACAGAGCCGCGCGGTCACGCTGGCCGTTGTTGATGTTCTGGAAAGTATCAGGCCCCATGCCGCCGCCAGAGGCAGTCCAGTAATCATCCAGGCGGTAGTGTTGGTACTCGGCACCGACACGGAGAAGCTGCTCGGCACTGAGGTCGATGTCAGCTTTAAGGGTCAGGCCGGTGTTCTCGCTTTCGGAATACATTGGCATGCCGGCAGCACAGGTATTGGCCATGCCATCAACCATGAAACCGATAGGGCTACAGGGATTGCCGGGACCAGAAAGCGCGCCATACCAATAGCGCTTGTCAGCACCAAAATCCATGAAATGGTCAACCTGCTCATGGTAGGCACGTGTTTCGAGCATCCCCCAGTCAAAACGGCGGGTCCAGGCCAGGTTAATCAGCTTCTGCTCATTGTCGAGCAGGTCCATGCGCTGGTTGGGATAGAGCTGCTCCGGCATGTTCTGGTATCCCAGGTTGGCTTCAAACAGATCGTCACCGGATTTGAATCCCAAGCCCAGCGACTGGTTCTGGGTTTCGTAGGCAGTTGAGCCGACTTCATCCAATGGCAGGGTGTGACCGGGACGACCCGTTTCGGTCGTGGTTTTAAAATCGTCACCGGCGGTGTAGTTGTCTGCCTTGCTCCAGGAGCCGCTGTAGCTGATGCTCAGGTTTTCTGTTGCGTGAGTGGCCGACAGATTGCCGCCTACTGCATCGTTATTACTGCGATAGAAGGCACCGACTTCACCCTTGGTCAGGCTGGTATCGCCGGTACGTGCAAACTCAGGTTCAGGCTTGTCTGCCACAATGGTGCCACCAATGCTGTCACCACCCACACTGACGGGGGTGATGCCGGCAAACACCTTGAGTTGACCAATATTGCTTGGCTCAATATAGGACAGCGGCGGGTTCATGTGGTTGGGGCAGGCGGCAATCAGGTCCATGCCATCGACCTTGACGCGAAGGCGATCATCCGCGAGTCCGTGGATAACCGGCAAGCTGGATACGGCACCGGCGCCGTTCAGGCTGACACCCGGCACATCGCGCAACAGGCTGGCGCTGTCATTGGTGGCTGCACGCAGCTGCTCTACGGTAGAGGGGGGCACCTGGGTTGCATTTTCCAGAGGGCCTTGTTCGATTTTAGCCTCGACAATGATGGCATCGCTTTGCGGTTGTTGAGCGCTGACGGACTGGGCCAGTGTGATACAGGTAATGGCGGCAGAAAGCTGTCCCAGCTGAAATGCGGGGTGTTTTGTGGTTTTCATCCAGGCTCCTGAGTGTTCTTGAAATTCCCTTTCAGCACGTCCATTGAACCATCGGCACTCGTACAGGATTCAGGTGTGCTGTGAACGGGTTAAATAGAGATGGCCGGCATTGTATGCAAAGGGAAACAGCTTGGGATGAGACATAGTGTCGCAGGGACAGGTACTTAAAACCGCAGTCTGTGCCAGGTATGAGTTGGGACTAAGCATACAAGGCAGGCGATGCCGATTCATAATGCCGGGTGCCCCCAGGCTAACTGAATTGGTTGCCTAAGTGCTGAATGTGATAGGGGAAAAGCGAGTGATGTGGACGCTCATGAATGATAATCCACATCAAGGCCATCAAGGGGCTATCGCGGGGGGCTGGTTTTCCTGTCCAACGTCAGCAGGTCCACCAGTGTTTCAGCAATCTCCTCGAGATCCCTGCGTTCCACATATACGCCGTCGATCAGCAGGCGAGTCAGTCCGTGCAGTGAAGCCCAGCTGGCCTGTGCTGTCTTCAATGCCGAATGGTTGGCGGGTAATACGTTCTGTTGTTGCATCTTTTCAACCAGGTCCACCCATAAACGAAAACTGGATTTGGAAATCTGCTGCAAGGATGGTGTGGGCTCACCCAGCTTCCAGATCTCCTTGCCGTACATCAGGTCATAGGTTTCCGGGTTGTCGTGCGCAAAGCGGATATAGGCTTGCACCCACTGCTCGAACAGCTCTCTGCCTTCGTTGGGACCCAGTTCGCCAAGAATGGCGTTGACCATAGTGTCCTGATGCTCAAACCCCATCTCTGCAATGGCACACAACAGGGCGTTTTTGTCCTTGAAGTGATGATAAGGAGCCGTTCGTGACACGCCGACCTGATCGGCGAGGCGGCGCATGGAAAGCCCATCGATTCCGGAATCACGAATGATGCTGTTGGCGGCTTCAAGCAATGCCGTGCGCAAATCACCGTGGTGGTAGGGTTTGGTCTTGTTTTTTGTCATGAGAAAATCCTAAAGCTGTAACTTGACGGCGTCAAGTTGATGTTATAACTTGACGGTGTAAAGATTGCGCCGACAACAATAAACCAACGGCTGACAAGCACCCTGAGAGGTTTCTGACATGACTGCAAATCGCTATCCACACCTTCTGGCTCCGCTGGATCTTGGATTCACCACGTTGAAAAACAGAGTCTTGATGGGTTCTATGCATACCAACCTGGAAGAAGTCCCTCAGGGGTTTGAGAAGCTGGCCAGCTTCTACGCTGCCCGAGCTCGTGGTGGTGTAGGCTTGATCGTGACCGGTGGTATTTCGCCCAACGCTGCCGGCGTCGTCTTCCATGGGGCTGCGCGGATGGATGATCCCGCCGAAGTGCCGCACCACCGCATTGTCACCGATGCAGTGCATCAAGCCGGTGGCAAGATCTGTATGCAGATTCTGCACGCGGGTCGTTACGCCATGACCCCGGCGCTGGTCGCCCCGTCTGCTATTCAATCCCCGATTACCCGCTTTGCTCCGCATGAGTTGACCGACGCGGAAGTGGAACAGCAGATCGAAGATTACGCGCGTGCTGCCGAACTGGCCAAAGAGGCCGGGTATGATGGTGTTGAAGTGATGGGGTCCGAGGGCTACCTGATCAACCAGTTCATTGCTCAGCGAACCAACCAGCGTACTGACCGCTGGGGTGGCAGCTTCGAGAACCGTATTCGCTTCCCGCTGGAAGTGGTGAGTCGTGTGCGTGAACGTGTGGGCGAAAACTTCATCATCATTTACCGGCTGTCGATGCTGGACCTTGTTGAGGGCGGCAGCAACTGGGAAGAAGTTGTTGCGCTGGCCAAGGCGATCGAGAAGTCCGGTGCCACCATCATCAATACCGGTATCGGCTGGCATGAAGCGCGTGTGCCGACCATCGCTTCAAGCGTTCCCCGTGCCGCCTTTACCGGCGTGACCGAGAAGCTGCGTTCAGAAATAACGGTGCCGGTTATTACCTGTAACCGTATCAATACCCCGGAAGTGGGCGAGCAGGCGATTGCTTCAGGTCAGGCGGACATGATCTCCATGGCGCGTCCCTTCCTGGCTGATCCTGACTTCGTCAACAAGTCTGCTGAAGGTCGTGGCGACGAGATCAACACCTGCATCGGCTGTAACCAGGGCTGTCTGGACCATGTGTTTGAAGGCAAGATGACGACCTGTCTGGTCAACCCGATCGCATGTCGTGAATCCGAGCCGGGCGTGGAACCTGCTGTGGCCAAGCGCCGCATCGCGGTCGTGGGTGCTGGGCCCGCCGGTCTGATGGTGGCGGCTGTAGCGGCTGAACGTGGGCACCAGGTTACGCTGTTTGAATCCCGTACCTGCCTGGGCGGTGAGTTCGAGATTGCCGCGCGTATTCCTGGCAAGGAGGAATTCTTTGAAACGCTGCGTTACTACGAAAAGCGTTTCGAGAATGCGGGCGTAGAAGTACGCCTCGGTCAGGCGGCTGATAAGGAACAGCTGCTGCAGGAAGGCTATGACGATGTGGTAGTGGCGACCGGCGTACGTCCCTGGACGCCGCCGATCCCGGGAATCGAAAATGCCCAGTATCTTGACTACCTGGATGTGCTGGAACACGGCAAATCGGTCGGCAAGCGAGTGGCAATCATTGGTGCCGGCCCGATCGGCTTCGATGTGGCGGAATATCTGACTGAGTCCGATGAGCACGTACATCAAGGCAAGGAAGGCTTCATGGCCGAGTGGGGCGTGGATGCCAGCTTTGAGGTGCGCGGTGGCCTTGTGGAGCCGCAGCCGGTCCCGGCGGTTGACCGTCAGATCTATATGCTCGAAGTGCGGGACATCAAAGTAGGCTCCGAGCTGAGCAAAACAACGGGCTGGATCCATCGCGAGGTGCTGAAAAAGCGCAACGTACAGATGATGGGTGGTGTGACCTTCAACCAGGTGGATACTGACCGCATCAACCTCGAGTACCGTGGTGAACAGCAGATCCTCGATGTGGATACCGTGATCGTCTGTGCAGGACAGCGTCCGCGTGCGGATCTGGCGGAAGAGTTGGAAGGTGCTGGTGTCAATGTTCACCGTGTCGGTGCTGCTCGAGAAGCGCGTGGCATGGATGCAAAGGTGGCCTTTGCCGAGGCGCTCGAGCTGGCCAAGGCTCTGTAAGAGAACTGGTGGTCGAAACTAAAAACGCCCTGATCTGTTGCAGATCAGGGCGTTTTTAGTGGGGCAGTAAACGGTTCAAAAACGACAGTAAACTGCTGAACCCAGGGGCAATGTCAGCTCCTGATTGATTTGATCAGTGCCTCAGTGCCAGATAGGCACCCGCGCTGGCCATGATGGAGCCGGCACTCTGGTTCAAGCGTTTCATGGCCCGTTCCGAGCGGAAAAAGCCTCTCGCTCTGGCAGCAAAAACAGCGATCGACATTACCCCCAGCATCAGGGCCGCCAGTGTCAGCACCGAGGCCAGTGCAATATCACCCGCCGTCAGCACGCTCAAGTCCATGAAGGTGGGCAGAAAGGCGATATAGAACAGAATCACCTTGGGGTTCGACGCCGAAATCAGAAAACCCTGCAAAAAACTACCGGCCAAGCCTGAACGGCTTACCCGGCTGTTACTCATTTCGTCGGCGGAAACCGGTGCTGTCCACATCTTGTAGCCCAGATAGAACAGGTAGGCCGCACCGATAATCCGGATCGCCGTAAACACTTCCGACCAGTGGGTGGCGATAGCGGCCAGGCCCAGGCAGGCAGCCACTAGATACAGAATGTCACTGAAAATCATTCCTGTAGCCAGCATCAGGCAGCTGCCGGCACCATTGACCAGCGCTCGGGCCAGAATGGCGAAAACTCCAGGGCCCGGAGTGATCCCGAAAATAAGAACGGCAAGGAAGAAAGACAGAGCACTTTCAGCAGTCATGAGCTACATCTCGCGGGGGCTGAATAAAATGGCATTATGCGCCAGCCGCACACTGGGACCAAGCCCACCCAGCGAGCATTCAATTAACATCGGGAAGGGTGTAAGGTGGCGGGCCTTGAGGGCGGTGTGGGCCACTGCTGTGCGCAATGAATGACAGGGAGTACGTGTTGTGGAATGTCAGAAAGGAACGCTGAAGACATGGAAGGACGACAGGGGCTTTGGCTTTATCAAGCCTGATGATGGCGGCCCGGACCTGTTCGTTCATATACGGGACTTTGGCAGTATTCCGCGCAAGCCGCAGTCAGGGGACCGGATCCAGTACCAGCCGATGAAGGATCAGCAGGGGCGCTGGCGTGCGGCCGATGTGCAGATTGAAGGGCTGCGGCGCAGCGCTTCCAGCCCAAAAAACAAGCCCAAAGCCAGGCCCCGGAGCAGACACGGTAAACGCAGCAAGATGTCTCGCAGCCCGCTGATGGGCCGGGTGGTATCACTTATCCTGCTGGTTATGATGATTCTGGCGGGCCTTAACTTCTTCGACCGTATTCGTGGTCAGCTCGGGCTCGCGGACCCGTCGTTGTCCAGCGAAGAAGCGGCAGGTGACAGTCGTCTGCAGCATCTGTATGACAGTCGTCGCAGCGATGTTCAGGTACAGGGAGCCGGTGTGGTTTCCCGTATCCTGCCTGATGACACTGTAGGCAGCCGGCATCAGAAGTTCATCCTCCGACTCGGCAGTGGGCAGACCCTGCTGATCTCCCATAACATCGATCTTGCACCACGAATCCCGTCACTGAGCGTCGGAGATCGGGTGTCATTCAACGGTGAATATGAGTGGAATGACAGAGGAGGCGTGGTGCACTGGACACACCATGACCCGGCGGGACGCCACGAAGGTGGCTGGCTCAAGCATCAGGGGCGAACCTATCAATAGGAGGAGTGTTGGTGACTGATATGGCGTCCTGGGTATCAGTGTTGCTCTTCATTATCCCTTTAATGCTGCTTCTGTTCGGCCTGATGCATTTCATAGAAAGCCGGCGCAAACCCATGCTGCATCAGGGAGTGTTGGGAAAACTGCATGATGAGCAGCTATTCGTCAGATGGGATGAAACCAGCGCTTATGGCTACAAACGCTTCGACAAGCTGAAAAGGGCCTGGCAGAGCCTCGAGGATAACGAGGCCTGGTATCAGTACAATCTGAGCAAGGCGGGTTTTACGGTTATCGCGCCGGGTGCCAGGAGCGCATTTCGCTGGTACAGCCGCGATTGGGGCAAACGGCAAAATCCCGAGTCTGCCTATTATCTGGCCATGATGGCCCTTGCCGGTCTGGGGACTGAAAGAGATGCTGGTAAGGCTTGGGAATGGCTGAAAGAGGCAGGCCAGGGCAATATTGCTAACGTCTTAACTGCACAGGGTATCATGCAGCTACGTGGCAGGCCGGTTGCAGGTGATCCTTCGTGGCCGGTCGTAACAGTGACGGGAGATTCAAGGCGGGCTGCAGTCGCACTGTTCCAACAGGCCAGTGAAGCGGGTGATCCCTTGGCATGCCAGAATTTTGGGTTCTGCTTTGAACACGGGATTGGCGTCGAGGCCAATCTCGAAACGGCGATCAGCTATTATCTGGTTGCGGCTGAGCAGGAAATGACGGCATCTCAGTATCGTCTTTCAATGCTGTATGAAAAACTGGGTGAACTGTCCGATGCGTATGTCTGGAGCCATGTGGCGGCACAGTGTGCCGAGTCGGAAATAGCCGATAACCGGTCGCAACGTCTCTTTGATCTGCTTCCCGAGCAGGAGCGAGAATGGGCGAGACTCAGCGCCAGTGCCTCGACTCAGAGAATACTGGGGCCACGCATGGCGCGGCTGTACGCCGCTTCCCGCTTAATCAGAAGCATCTAGCCTTTGAGTTATTAGTCTTTCACCTGGCTGCAGCTGGAGATTCTGCGCATTCGACTGAATATACCGGGATGAGGTGATATCCGGCAGATTCAAAGCAGAAGCAAGTAGTGTTTCGTTGCAACGGATGCCGTGGGTTACTTCTTGCCTCTTTTGGATGATTTCAAAGCATCCAAGGCACTGGTCATACCGCTGGCAACCCCCTTGGCGCCGCGACCAAAGAGGTCAGTACCTTGTTTTGCCCCTGCTGCAACTCCCTGAGCCAACTGATTCACCCTGGCCCCCAGCTTGAATGCATTGGCATCGTCAAAAATGATCTGGATTCGATCGCGAGCCAGCTGTTCCCGTTCATCGGTTACAGCATCAACTGCAATGATCAGGTCCAGAAAGTGCAGGATCTCGGTGCTCATGGACTTGTAGTTGCAGTCGGGATTGTTCTTTTTGAAATCGGCGAGCTTTTGGGCGACTTCCTGAATACTGTGCTGCTTCAGTTCGCTGCTGATCTTGTCGAGACTAGCAGCCACAAATACTGGGTCATAACCCCATTCACCAATGAAATAGCCTTCGATCAGTTCCCGTTCGTCAGCTGTGACAGGGCCATCAATGTTGGCCATTTTGAGGCCAAGGGTCGCAATCATGTCGAACAGTCCAATCGCCAGCAGATCCAGAGGAGTATTGATGAAGTCGGGGATAACGGTGACACGGGAGGAATTGCCGCGAACAAACTTCTTGCCGATGATGACGCTAAGGCCTGCCCCCACAGCTCCCGCGGCGATGGCCCAGCCGAGAGGAGTAGCCGCTGTCCCGATACCCATAATGCCTAGAAAACCACTGGGGGCGAAGAAGGTGCTGGCTACGAATGAGGATTTGGCAAGGGCTGCGCCAGCAACCGCACCATTGCCGGCATCGAGTGCATCCAACAGGTAGCGCTTGAGCCTCAGCGAGGTAAAGGCCTCCTCGCCGATATCCAGTTTCGCCTTGAACTGCAATTCATTTGAGACGACCTGTTCAATACCCTCAATCCATGAAGTATTGCTTTGTCGGGTCATATACTCACTCCACTGCCGGGTTTCTCACATGCATCTACATATTCTGCCGCATGCCTGACGTTGAGGCTGCCTGTTGATATTAATGAATTTGAAGCCGAGTTGGCGAATGAATGCAGCCCGGGATGTAAGCATAAGCAGTTCTGCAGGCTGTTAGTGCAAGTCAAAGACTATTAAGGGAAGTGATCTGATGGTGCGATGAGTGAGCCATCGGGTGTCAGCGCGGGATATCGCTCAACTGAGTGTTGTAAATAATCTTCCATATAAATGAAATAATCGGAAGGATCTTTATTTTTTGGTCGCTTGATAACCAAAAAACTCAAGCACCTTTCGCAATGAAAGGGATAGACTTTTTTCTCAGCGACGACAGGTCACCCAAACAGCTGGAGTGGCTTGCATAACAATAAGAACGTGATGCTGAGGTGCGGAATGAACCGCAAAAGATACATTTCAAACAAGCTTGCTACTGACTGCGTGCGTATCGGTTATCGTCAGCCTTGTGCCAATGATGATCTCTTTAATGGCCGTTTTTCAGGCCCGCGATTTCATTCTCGGCAGCGTTCACACGCTTTCACGCGTGAGCAACACACTACTCCTCAACGACGCCTGTTTTCCCGTTTATTGCCAACCCGCTACTCAGTGACTTTGGACGTTCTGGCCCCTCCCTTATAAGGCCAGCTGCAGCAATGAGATTTGTCTATCAGGCGATCACGTCCAGCTCACAAGAACTACAGAGAAGCTATCCATGCCCAGAAAGCAGCCCAGACGGCTCGAAATTGAATACACCACCGCCCCCAGTACATCTGCATAACCTGAATAAAGATAAGAAATTGGAGTGCCATAAATGAAGTCTTCCATGACCCTGAAAAAACTGATGACTACAGCCATCGCAGCCGCAACGTTGACGCTGTCGACTGCACAGGCTGCATCTGTCTATGTAGCCACCACCGCGATTGTCGAACACCCGGCGCTGGACTCTGTTCGGGATGGTATCAAGGAAACCCTTGCGGAAAACGGTTATAACGACCAGAACATGAAGTTCACCTACGAGAGTGCCCAGGGCAACCCGGCCATAGCGGCACAGATTGCCCGCAAGATGGTCGGTGAAGCACCGGATGTCGTCGTCGGCATCTCTACACCGTCAGCTCAGAGCCTCGTCAGTGCAACCCGTGATATTCCGGTGGTTTTCTCCGCCGTGACTGATCCGGTATCGGCGAAACTGATTTCCAACTACGAGGCTCCGGGTGCAAACGTAACGGGCCTGTCTGACAAGACGCCGGTGGCACAGCACCTGGATCTGGTACGTGAATTCCTGCCGGACATGAAAAAGCTGGGCGTACCCTATAACCCGGGTGAGCCCAATGCGGTAGCAATCGTAGCCCTGTTGAAGGAAGAGGCCGCGAAGAAGGGGATTGAGATTGTTGAGGCGCCAACACCCAAATCCTCTGACGTGATGATGGCATCGCAGAAGCTGATCGGAGACGTCGATGCCATCTACTGCCCTACGGACAACACCATTCTGACTGCACTGGAGTCAGTGGTTAAGGTCGGCATCGACGGCCGTATTCCGGTGTTCTCCGGCGATACCGGCTCAGTTGAGCGCGGTGCAGTCGCTGCGCTGGGCTTCAATTACCACGACATCGGCCGTCAGACCGGCGAAGTGATCGTACGTATCCTCAAGGGTGAAAAAGCAGGTGAGATCCCGGCACGTGTCGCAACCGGCTCTGACCTGTACGTGAACACCAAAATGGCGCAGCGAATGGGTGTAGAGATTCCTCAGTCCGTGCTTGATCGCGCTACCAAGGTTATTCAGTAATACCCGTTCCGCCGCTGCCTGGCCCTCAAGTACTTATGGGCCGGGCAAGTGGCGAACCGTGACACCTGTTGAGGTATAACAATGTCTCTTTTCTCTTTCCTCGGTACGCTGGAGATCGGTTTTATTTTCGGTCTGGTGGCTGTCGGTGTTTACCTGACTTTCCGCGTACTTGATTTTCCTGACCTGACGGTCGATGGCAGCTTCACCCTTGGCGCTGCACTGGCAGCGGCGCTGATCATTGCCGGCGTAAACCCATATATGGCCACTGTATGCGCCGTCTTTGGCGGTGCTGCCGCTGGTTTGCTTACGGCCTGGCTCAACCTGCGCTTCAATATCCTGCACCTGCTGGCCAGTATCCTGACCATGACGGCGCTGTATACCATTAACCTGCGCATCATGGGCAAGCCCAACCTGGCGCTGATTACTGAGCCGACGGTACTGTCTCCGTTCGAGTCGCTGGGTATTCCGAACATGTACCTCAAGGTGATCTTCGTGGCCGTGGTTGTGGTCGCGATCGGCCTGTTGCTCTCATGGTTCCTTAACACCCAGTACGGCATGGCAATGCGTGCCACGGGTTCCAACCCGCGCATGGCTCAGGCCAATGGCATAGTAATCAATCAGAAAATCTTCGCTGGGCTGGCGCTGTCGAATGGTCTGGTGGCATTGGCAGGTGCTTTGTTTGCACAAACCAACGGTTTTGCTGACTCAACCATGGGTATCGGTACCATCGTGGTTGGTCTGGCTGCCGTGATTGTGGGTGAAAGCCTGTTCAACAGCCGTTCCATGCTGGTGATCGTGATCAGCTGTATTGTCGGTTCGCTGCTCTACCGCCTGGCCGTTGCCGTGGCGTTGAATGCCGATTTCATCGGCTTCAATACATCGGATCTAAACCTGATTACTGCGGTACTGGTTGGTCTGGCCCTGATCCTGCCGCACCTGCGCCGTGAGTGGAAAGCGCGTAAAG
Organism: Marinobacterium maritimum; assembly: GCF_039523155.1. Lineage (NCBI taxonomy): Bacteria > Pseudomonadati > Pseudomonadota > Gammaproteobacteria > Oceanospirillales > Oceanospirillaceae > Marinobacterium > Marinobacterium maritimum. The sequence goes on from NZ_BAAAET010000001.1 coordinate 883,924, forward strand.
CCGCCAATGGAGGTGAAGCATGATCCGCTGCGAACATCTGAAAGTGACCTTCAATGCCGGGCTGGCAACTGAGAAGCGAGCCCTGCAAGGTGTAAACCTGACCATCCCTCAGGGTGAGTTTGTCACCGTCATCGGCTCCAATGGTGCCGGTAAGTCTACGCTGTTAAACACCATCGCTGGCGATATTCGCAGCTCCTCCGGGCGCATTCACTTCGACGACAAGGATGTAACCAAATTGTCGGCCGCAGCCCGTACCCGAGATGTGGCACGTGTGTTCCAGGACCCTCTGGCGGGTACCTGTGGCGATATGACCATCGAGGAAAACATGGCGCTGGCTTATGGTCGTGGTCAGGGAGGTGGTTTGCGTCTCGCACTGAACGAGCGACTGCGCAAACTCTTCCGCGAACAGCTGTCTCGCTTGAATCTCGGCCTGGAAGATCGGCTTGATGCCCAGATGGGACTGCTCTCCGGCGGTCAGCGTCAGTCGGTCAGCCTGCTGATGTCCGCATTGCAGCCGAGCAAGATCCTGCTGCTGGATGAACACACGGCCGCGCTGGATCCGAAAACCGCTGCGTTGGTGATGGAGATTACCGACCAGATCGTGGCAGAGAAGAAGCTTACCGTGATGATGGTGACGCACTCCATGCGCCAGGCACTCGACCACGGCAGCAGGACGATCATGATGCATGAAGGGCAGGTCGCTTTTGACCTGTCCGGTGAAGAGCGCAGCAATTATGGCGTCAAGGATCTGCTGAACCTCTTTGCTCAGATTCGCCCAGACGGAGAAGAGCTCGACGACGACAAGTTGTTGTTGGGTACCTGAGTTGATTCGAGCCGGTATCTGCCGGCCGCAAGGCATATTTCACGTGTTTCGCTGGCATCCTTGTCAGTTGAGCACGTGGAGTTAAGCGGCACTCCCTCAATGACCGCTGTTACCTGGAGGCTTCGGCCTCCTTTTTTGATCTACCCATCCAGAACTTAATGAGTTCACCCCAGGACCAGAGCATGTTTGGCAGGACACTGTCAGCAGCAGTAGCGGCCGTTCACAGATTGTGAGGCTAACTGCCGGAGGGCGGAAGGGTGAGATCGGCTAAACACTTAGTTTGCTAACTAAATCCAGTTTTGCTTAAATGGATACTTAGCATGCTAAGTAAGTTCACCGGATTCTTTGGGGGAATCTCATGTCAGCCAACAAGCCGCAACTGTATGAATCGCTCGAGCCTTCTCTCGGCGTTTTTCTGGGTCGGGTATTCAGGCATTGGCGAAGTGCCGTCAACAAGGCAGTCGCACACCTTGGTATGACAGAGTCACGCTGGACGGCGTTGATGTTGCTGAAAAAAACGGGTGAGGGCTGTACGCAACAGGCATTGGCGAAGAGTTTGATGATTGAACTGCCTTCGCTGACACGCACGATCAAGCAATTGCAGGAGCAGGGGCTAATTGAACGTCGTCCGGATCCCAACGATAGACGGGCGCATTGCTTGTGGCTGACTGATAGCGGTCGCGAGATGGTGGATGAACTTGCCGGCTACATCCTGGCCATACGGCGTGAGATGTATGAGGGACTTAGTGACGAGCAATTGAATGTCTTTGCTGACGTGCTGTTGCGCATGGAGGTCAATGCCCAGAACTGTTTAACAAAATTGGAGGAGGCTTAATGACACCTGATCAGAGCTTTGCCCGCTGGGTGCGTCTGTCACTGGTCGCCTTTGTTGTGGCGTTTGTGTACTTCCTGGCGGCAGACCTGTGGATGCCATTAACACCCCAGTCACGGGTGCTACACCCTGTCGTAGGGGTGGCGCCGAGAATAAGTGGTCAGGTGACCGAAGTGCATGTTAACAACAACCAGCATGTAGAAGCGGGGGAGCTGCTGTTTGTGATCGATCAGCGTCCCTTTGCATTGGCCGTGGAACAGGCTGAACTGGCGCTGCAGGCTGTTCGTCAGCAAAACGCCCAACTGGACGCCGCTGTTAAGGCGGCTGAAGCCCGGGTGACGGCTGCAAGAGCCACTGCCGTAGAGCTGGAACGTGAAAGCAAACGGCTGGAAATTCTGAAGCGTAGTCATAGTGTATCTGAACAACAGTATGAGCAGATACACGCACGCTTGGTGTCTGCCAAAGCTACGCTCGACAGCGCCACAGCTGAAGTCGCTAAACTCGAGGTGCAGCGTGGTCGGCGCGATGACTCCAATGTTCGTGAATCCCAGGCTCGCAACGCGCTGGAACAGGCGCGCCTGAATCTGGCTTATACCGAAGTGCGTGCGGAATCGGCCGGAGTGATTTCAAACTTGCAGGTACGCGAGGGCACCTATGCCAAGGCCGGAAATGGCCTGGCAGCACTGGTGGCCGATGAAGCTGATATTGTGGCGGACTTCCGCGAAAAATCTCTCAGTTATCTGCGGCCAGGAGACGAGGCGTCCATCGTATTCGATGCTTATCCCGGTCAGGTGTTCAAGGCTCATTTCGTGGCCCGTGATGCCGGCACACAGGAAGGCCAGCTGTTGGCAGATGGGCGACTGGCGGCCCCGGAAGTAACCGATCGCTGGGTTCGTAATGCACAGCGCCAGCGCGTCCATCTGGAGCTCGACGGCACGCACGAGCCGCTGGCGCTGCCGACTGGTGCACGCGCAACCGTACAGCTGTTTCCGGTTCAGGGGCTGGCGCAGTGGCTTGGAGCCTTGCAGATTCACGCCATCAGCCTGATGCATTACATCTACTGAGGCGATCATGCGCAAATTTCGTCCCATCCTGATCGCCGGCAAAACCACGATGAATGGCAACGACTTGCGCCAGTGCCTGCGCATGGCGTTGGGTGGCACCCTGGGGTTTCTGCTGTGCAAGCTGATGAACTGGAATTACGGTGCCTTCTTTACCGTAATGCCCATTTTTCTTTTGGGCATGGTACCGAGGCTGGTGCCCCATGTAATACGTCAGTATCTGGGGGCCGTACTGCTGGTTGTACCGGTGATTTTGCTGGTACAGGGAATTTTTGGAGATAAACCGGTACCGATGACACTGCTGATGATGGCGCTTTTCGCCTTGCTGTTCCGGGAGATGAGCCGCGGTGTGAACCTGCTGTTTGGCGCCCTTGGGGTGGTCAGCCTGTCGATGATGCTCAACTTTGCCAGCTACCCCGGCGCAAATGTGTCTGACATCATCGCCTCTTTTCTGATGTCGACGGCCACCACCTTGCTGATCTGTAACCTGATGCACATCCTGCTGCCTGATGTGGAGCCACGCGCACCGCGTCCGGCATGTACCAAAACCGCCAGCAGCCGCAGGCATGAAGTGATCCTGGCGACTACGGTAGCGACGCTGTCCTTCGTGACCTTCCAGGTTTTCGATCTGCCAACCTCGCTATCAGCCCAGATTGCCAGCCTGCTGGTTGTTTTTCCGATGAGCTGGCGAGGTGCAATTCCGTCTGCCTGGAACCGTACTCTGGGCACTCTGGTTGGCTGCAACGCCGGGCTTGTGATCCAGTTCGTCCTGATGACCCACTTCGATGTGCTGCCCTTCATCACGATGGGTCTCTGGATCAGTTTGCTGGTATTTGGCCGCTACCACATGCTGGAGGGAGGTCCCTCGGGGGCTGGCTTTGCCGCCGTCACCACCATGGCCATACTGTTTGGTCAGTATGTCACGCCTGAACGCGACCTGTTCTTCAGTGATCTCTATCGATTCAGCTCTCTGGCAGTGGCCGTGCTCATATCCCTGATGGTGGTGTTCGTCATGGACCGTTTGCTCAATCGCTTTGAAAGCACCCGCTGGGAAGCGCCGGCCTGATAGGGAACAGGCGGTTGGGTCAGAGGGCATTATTGAGGTGTCCACCATCAACATTCAGTATGGTGCCGGTCATGAAAGCACCTGCATTGCTGGCCAGCAGCAACAGCGGACCGCTCAGCTCTTCGATATCACCCAAACGGCACATGGGTACTTTCTGATCGATATAGGACTTCCCCTTGTCAGTGGCGAAGAACTCCCGGTTCATCTCGGTGAGGAAGTAACCTGGGGCGATTGCATTGACGCGGATGTTGTGGCGCGCCAGCTCCAGGCCCATAGCCTTGGTGAGTTGAACCACACCGGCCTTGGCTGTCGCATAATGGCTCAGCTGGCTGCCGACCCTCAGGCCCAGGATTGAGGCGATATTGACGATGCTGCCGGGCTTGCGGGCTTCAACCAGGCGACGGCTGGCTTCTTGTGCGATGCGCCATACGCTCTTGAGATTGATATCCATCATATTGTCCCAGGATGCCTCGCTCATGGTGAGAAAGGCATCGGGATCACCAATACCGGCGTTGTTAACCAATACATCGATCACTCCGAAGCTGGCTTCTGCCTGATCAAAGGCTTCGATGATGGAGGCGCTGTCGCTTACATCCATGACAACGGCCAAGGCCTTGCCACCGCTTGCCTCGATCTCGCTCACCAGGGTGTCGAGCCGATCCTTACGACGAGCACTGACCGTCACCGTAGCACCCGCTTCAGCCAGTACTTTAGCGAAATGCCAACCCAGTCCGCTGGAAGCGCCCGTTACCAAAGCGTTCTTGCCCTGCAGTGAAAAGCGTTCGTGATTCATTCAATTCTCCCTGGAAACCTGCTTGTGCTCTTCAGCATGTCATGGATCCGGCGCGTCGCATAGCTCACGGGCCAGGCATCCTGCTGTAATTGAAAGCAGGTATCTGACGTTATTTCTCAACTGCGTGAACCGACACTTTTTGGATAATAACCCTCGATAGTATCTTGCGCTTGCAATACTCAAGATCTAATAGAAGCGGTAGACGGTTTTTGCGCAAGTCAGAGCTGAACTCTGTGGTAAGGTTCTGGAAGAAATGTGAGGGGTAATCTGCTGATAGTCATATCAAATCAGATGCACGAGCTACTGCTTTAGTACTCATGGCTAAAGCCGTTAATTCAGTCATGAGGGAGCATGATGAGTGACGATCACATTGTAATTCTGATGGTGGCAGCCGCGGTCATGCTGATCATTTGGCGCAAAAGCAGGAGTTCTAAACGCAAAGCACCAGCATCGCTGCGGCGAAGGAGTAAAGGGCGCTCCGGGCATGCAGCGGATTCTGCGGGCGGCGGTGATTCAGGTGCAGGCGACTCCTGTGGCGGTGATGCCGGTGGGGGCTGTGGAGGGGGCGGCGGTGACGGTGGAGACTGATCCTGTCAGTCGCTAACGAAAAAAAGCCTGAAACTGCCCCGGGGTCAGTGCGGTACGCTGCCTGAAATGGCGCTGAAAGTGTGCCTGATCGGCAAACCCCAGTTGCAGGGCGATTTCACCCAGGGATGCCCTGGATTGCTTGAGTAACTGGCGTGCACGACGAATGCGCTGATCGAGCTGCCAGGCATGAGGCGGCAAGCCGTAATGCTTGCGAAAGAGTCGTATCAGCTGGTAACGACTGAACCCACTGACTTCACTCAACTCTTCCAGTGTCAGGTTGTCTTCCAGACGGTCCTGAATCAACTCACTGATACGGTCAAGCTCAGGCAGGCACTTGTGTCGGTCATTCAGTGTGACCGGCTTGCCTGCCAGCAGTGGGCAGATAAATTCGATTAGCTCACTTTCCGCCGCCAGTGATTGGGCCCCATCCAGCAGCCGTTGGTAAAGCCGATCAAATCCCTGATAGCAGGCGGCCTTGGTTTCGAGATCGTTGCGGAAAGGGCAATAGTCTTCGGCTGAGGGGCCAAACATTTCCGACTGCAGCTGTCCAAGCCAGTCGGTATCGATAAACAGCATGCGGTAGGACCAGACACCTTTTTCAGGGTTGCAGGCATGAATGTCACCCGGGTTGATCGTTACCAGCATGCCGGCATGGGTCTCGTGCTGTTGCCGACGATTACGATAACTGGCGCGGCCGGCATCGATCACTCCGAACGAGAATTCGTCGTGGGCATGGGCCTGGTAGCAGGCAGAGGACTGGTTGGCCAAACGCATCTCGACCCATGGCAATGCAGGGCTCTGGGCGAGGTGAGTAGTGTTTTGGCGTTGGCTTTCCTGAGCCATGATCAAATTCCCCATTGTTCAGCAAACATCACCAGCACGGTGATGGCCAGCAGGCCACCCAACAGCCGGTTGAAAGCAATCTGCCGTCCTTCGCTGCTGAGCAGCTGTCGGATCAATTGACCAGCGATGGCCCAGAAGCCTACACCCAGAAAGCACATGCCGAAAGATACTGCGGAAAAAACCAGCAACCACTTCAGGCTGTCAGGCTGCTGGCTGACAAACAGTGCAACGCCCGACATGGAAACCATCCATGCCTTGGGGTTGAGCATCTGTACCAGCGCACCTTCGATCAGCCTCGGAGGTTGTGCAATTGAATCACCGTCAGTGCTGCCCACCTGTTTCATTGAGCCAATGCGATAGGCCATATAGAGCAGAAACAGACCGCCGACGTAGTACAGCACCTCGGTGAAGCCTGGCAGTTGCTCGCCAAGTAAGGTGAGCAACAGGCCTGCTGCGAGCACCACCAGAGTATAGCCAAGTGTCGCGCCCAGTACATGCGGACAGGTGCGCGCTGCCCCAAAGGTAGCCCCTGAACTGGTCGCAATGATATTGACGGGTCCCGGCGTGATTGCACCAATAAAGGCAAAGGCCGCCATGGAGAGGAGAAGACTGAACATTTTGATACCTCCGACTGTATTGCTGGTTGCAGTCTAGAGGCTGACTCATGGCGGGTATTGAACGAAATTGCGCGTAAGGATTGCCTGAGGAAAACGCCCGCAGCACAGAGTGCTGCGGGCGATACCCGTTATTGTTTTGGAACGGGGCGCGCCAGGAAGGTGGTCTGCTTGCTCGCTGCAACAGATAGGCCATTAAAGTTGAAGGCCAGTTCCGATCTCGATGTGTCTACATCCGATGCGCATACGCGGTAGGGTACCCAGGCAGAGCCGGTTTCACGCATATCAATCTGCAAGGGACCAAAGAGTTCATAGTCCCGGTCACCGATAACGGAGACGTTGATCATCGACTCTGTATCGGCAAAGCTTTCGACCTTGACCCTGTAGGTATTACAGAAGGTATCTTCATCCAGCTGGATAAACAGGGCATTGCGATCACGGCGCACCTCGACCAGCAGGCTGGTTGTTGAGGTGAACCCATAGAGCACAGCCGCTGTCGCACAGACGATCGCCGTACCATAGCCAATCAGGCGAGGGCGCATGAAGCGAGGCTTGTCGGCTGACAGTTCCGTTTCCGATGCAAAACGGATCAGGCCCCTGGGTTTGTTGAGCTTATCCATCACCATATCGCAGGCATCGATGCAGGCGCCGCAGTCGATACAGGCCGCCTGAAGACCGTTGCGGATATCGATGCCAGTGGGACAAACCTGCACACAGAGGCCGCAATCAACGCAGTCACCGCTGTTGTTGCCCTGCGCTCGTTTGTGAGAGCGTGGTTCGCCCCGTTTAACGTCATAGGCCACGGTGCGCGTGTCTCGGTCGAACATGACGCCCTGAAAGCGGGAGTAGGGGCAGGCGTGCAGGCAGATCTTTTCCCGTACCAGGCCGGCATTGGCGTAGGTCAGTCCGGCCATGATCAGCAGCCAGCCGCCCAGTGCCGGCGACAACTGAAGTGTAAATAGAGCGTCGGTGATCTCTCGAACCGGTATGAAATAGCCAGTGAAGGTGATGGCGGTGGCAAATGAAAGCAGCCACCACAGCAGGTGCTTGGCAGTTCGACGCAGCAACAGTTCGGTTGTCAGTCCTTTTTGCTCCTGCTTGGCTCGCTTGCTGGCACGGCCCTCAGTGAAGTCCTCGATGCGAATGAACAGCCAGGTCCAGATGCTTTGCGGACAGGCAAAGCCGCACCAGACCCGCCCCCAGGCAACTGCCATAAAGAACAGCAGGCAGGCCCCCGCGATCATCAGGCCCGCCAGCAGTGGCAGATCATGCCAGGACAGGGCAGAACCAAACAGAATGATGCGTCGTTGCTCGAAGGAGAACAACAACCAGGGAGTGCCATCGACCTGGATCCAGACAAGACCGAAAAACAGGGCAATCAGTGGCCAGGTGGTCAATCGGCGAAGGTTCTGGAAACGCCCTTCGATCAGACGTACATGGAATTTCCCGTCTTTGGCAAAGGCAGGCGTATGTTCTTGGACAACAGGTATTTTTTCCATCGTGATGATCCGCTAGAAACTTCTGCGGCAGGTTACGCGTGTAATCCGGGTATATACAGGTATAAAAATTTTAAAAATGATAGGGACAGATTGAACGGTTTTGCATCACTTCACAGTGCGAGAATTCAATTTTTTATACGGATGTCCCGCTGCGAACCTGGGCCTATACTTTGATTGGCCATCATCGCCCAGCGATCAATTGAGGTGATTAATCTATGAACGTGGAAATGCAGCAGCGTGTCAGTGTCATCACACTGGGGGTTGAAAGCCTGGACCGGTCACGCACTTTCTACGAATCCATGGGATGGAGCGCCGGTGTCTGTGAAGGGCAGATTGTCTTTTTCCAGCTGAACGGGCTCATTCTTGCACTCTATCCTCGCGAGGCGTTGGCTGAAGATGCGAAGATGAACCCTGGTGGGGCTGGTTTCAAGGGCATTACGCTGGCCTACAATACGGCCTCTCACGAGGAAACCGACGTGATTCTGGCAAGAGCGGTCGAGGCCGGGGGGCAGCTGGTCAAGCCGGCTCAGAAGGTCTTCTGGGGTGGTTACTCGGGCTATTTTGCCGACCCCGATGGACACCTTTGGGAAGTCGCCTTCAACCCTTTCTGGCGCCTGGATGAGGAGGGCAACATCCACCTGAGTGGATGAACGGCAATTAGCAGGCCGTTCACCCCAGGTTGAGGGCGCAAACAGGGCTATTGCGACAGGTATTCCAGCACTTCAGCACGGTTGCCGCGGAAAACGATCCGTGACGCATTGCGTTCACTCTGGAAGCAGTACATGGGGTCGTAATACTCGCTCAATAGTGCCGAGATCCAGTCCCTGTGCAGGGCGGTATCGCCGGTCTGCTGCTGAATTGTCAGCGCTTGGTCCATAATATCGGCAAGGCGCTGATAACGCTCACTGCCGAGGCGCTTGGTGATGTTTTTCAGGCTCTGGCGCAGGCGAGCGGCATAGGCAGGGAAGCCTTCATCTTCGCCCTTGAGTTCGGTGAACTCGGCGGAGAGATCAATTACATAGTCCTTGAGGATACGCTCGACACGGCTGTCGAGGCTGTCTTCCAGCCATACCAGCGGAGAATCGACAAAGCGGCGGTGCAGTTCAAGCGGAACATGGCAACTGCCGATGGCGCGGTTTTCATCTTCGACCACGAAGTGGTTGATCCCCTCAGCACGCTTGCGCAGGATATCGATTGCCAGGGCGTTCTCGAAGTTGATCTGTGTCGGCTGGGGCAGTGCATGACGACCGAAGCTGGAGCCCCGGTGGTTGGCATGTCCCTCCAGGTTGAGAGCATTGTCCAGCTGAAGCAGCAACTCGGTCTTGCCACAACCGGTTAAACCACCCAGTTGAATGAAGCTGCATTGTTCGGCAGCCTCATTCAGTGTCTCGATCAGGAAGCCACGTAGCGCCTTGTAGCCACCGATAATCATCGGGTAGTCGATGCCGGCGTCGTGCAGCCATTGCTGGGTAATGCGCGAGCGCAGGCCACCACGGAAACAGTACAGATAGCCTTCAGGGTTGGCTTGGGCAAACTCCACCCAGGCACGAACACGTTCGTCCTTGACGGCACCGTCTACAAGACGATGTCCCAGCTTGATGGCAGCCTCCTGACCATGCTGCTTATAGCAGGTACCGACCTTATGGCGCTCGTCATCGGTCATCAGTGGCAGGTTCTGGCTGGTCGGGAAGGTACCCTTGGCAAACTCGACCGGCGCACGGGTATCGATCAGCGGCACGCCGCTCAGAAAGATCTTGCGATAGTCTTCGCTGTTATTGCGCATCAAAACACCTCAACCGCGAACTCACCTGCGGTGACCAGTTCACCAATCGGTTGCAGTGACAGGCCAAGTTCATCAGCGCTGGCCAGGAACGCCTGTTCTGCTTCCGGTTTGACCGCGACCAGCAGGCCGCCACTGGTTTGAGGGTCACACAGGAGCTGTTTCTGGTCAGCGTCGAGGCTGGCAACACGATGCCCATAGCTATCGAAGTTGCGCCCGGTTCCACCCGGTACACAGCCTTCAGCCAGATAGTGATCGATACCGACAATGCGCGGTACAGCCTCGTAGTTCAGTCGGGCGGTCAAGCCACTGCCATCGGCCATCTCAACCAGGTGGCCCAACAGACCGAAGCCGGTCACATCGGTCATGGCGCAGACACCTTCCAGCGCAGCAAAGCACTGCCCGGCACTGTTGAGTGTACACATGAGATCACGGGCAACACCCACATCATCGCTGCGCAGCTTGCCCTGCTTCTCGGCAGTGGTGAGGATACCGATGCCCAGTGGCTTGGTCAGATAGAGTCGGTTGCCGGCTTCGGCGCTGTCATTACGTTTCAGGCGGTCCTTGTCGACACGTCCGGTGACCGCAAGGCCGAAAATGGGCTCGGGTGCATCGATGGAATGACCACCTGCCAGTGGCATGCCCGCTGCATCGCACACAGAGCGCGCACCCCGAATCACTTCACCGGCCACTTCGGCCGGAATCAGGTTGATCGGCCAGCCCAGAATGGCGATCGCCATCATCGGTGTGCCGCCCATGGCATAAATATCACTGATGGCATTGGTGGCGGCAATGCGGCCGAAGTCGTACGGGTCATCAACGATTGGCATGAAGAAATCGGTGGTCGAGACAATGCCGGTTTTCTCGTCAAACGCATAAACCGCAGCATCGTCACGAGAGGCGTTGCCGACCCAGAGGTGTGGGTCCAGTGTCTGAGAGCCACTGCCTGACAGAATGGTATCCAGTACCGCAGGGGAAATCTTGCAGCCGCAACCTGCACCGTGACTGTACTGGGTTAAACGAATGGCGTCAGACATGGAATTACCTCTGTAACAAATAGGGCAACCAGCGAACCTGGTCTTGAATGCGGCAAAACTATCTGGCTGTCTCGATACAGTCAACTTTCAGGTGCGCAGGAACGATTGACGTATAAGTTACCAATGGTAACTTATACGGGTGGGCTAATTTTCTGGAATTTGTTGGAGCATTGGAATGTTGACCTTTTTGGCAGGAGAAAAGTCTCTCAGTATAAGGGTTTTGGCCCTGGCTGCTGATCGCGTGCCTGACCTGTTAAAGCGGCATGCATCCACCTGCACACACTGTCCGCAGCGACGATGACCTGAACACAGAGCTGTCTCATGTCATGTTCAAGCGGAGTAGTCTCATGCAAGGGTTCAAGCGCAAGGCCACCTATGTGGTGTTATATGAATTCATTTCTCTGGTTCTGATCAGTACGGCGTTCTATCTCTATTCGGATAAGGATGCTGCCCATTCGGGCATGTTGGGCGTGATCACGGTCGTGGTCGCGATTGTCTGGAATCTGGCCTACAACAGCCTGTTCGAATTCTGGGAGTCGCGGCAGGTCGTGCGCGGACGCAGTCTCGCTCGCAGAATCAGTCATGCGGTGGGGTTCGAGGTGGGTCTGGTGGCGATGACACTGCCGCTGTTCGCCTGGTGGCTTGATCTGAGCCTTCTGGATGCTTTTCTGCTGGATGCTGGGTTGACGCTGTTCTTCATGTTCTTCACCTTTGTTTACAGCTGGTGTTTTGATCGCGTGTTCGGTCTGCCACTGGCGGCGCAGTAAATCAAACCGTTCAGGATCTGGTAGCCCTTAATGACACAAACCCGGATGAGCAAGACCGACCGACGCGAACAGCTGCTAGGGCTGGCCGCCGAGATTGTGCGTAAAGAGGGAGCTGAACGGCTGACCTTGCTGACGCTGGCAGAGCGTGCCGGCGTCAGCAAGCCGGTGACCTATAACCACTTTGGTGATCGCAAGGGGTTACTGGTTCAGCTGTATCAAGGCTATGACGAACGGCTGGTGCAGGATATACGGGGTCTTGACCAAGCCTGTGCCCCGACGCTGGAAGGGCTGGCTCACAAGCTGGCGATGGCCTATTTCGAGTGCACTTTGCGCAACGGCGAAGTGTACGATGCCGTTGTTGCGGCCCTGTGTAACTATCCTGAATACCGTGACCTGCGTATACGCATCTGCCGGTACTTCGTAGATTTCTATCACGAATTATTTGGACCCGTTGTGCAACTGGAGCCGAGTCAATCTCTGGGGGATTTGATCTCGATTTATGGTGCCAGTGATGAGTTGGCACGGGCATTGACCGGGGGGCTTTTATCCAAGGCAGAGGCCGTGGATGCGCTCAGTACCTTGATCATCAGGACGCTGGGTGGTGGCATTAGACCCTCTGCAGATGGAAGGTTGGAATGATCGGTAAAGAGATGGATGTTGAAGTACTTGATCATCTACTGAATACGTTCAGGCTGTTGGGTGAATCGTACCTATGGCGCCTATGCCTGGTGATAACCACACCAGTAGTAGCACTATTCCATGTTGGCAGTGGTCTGTTGTTCGTCTGTATGCTTTGTGGTGTCGGCCTTTATGTACGTAGTGCGCGTCTGGCGGGCCTGTTGGGGTGGTATATGGTGACACTCACACTCCTGCTCTATTACTCGGCACCCGAAGCGGGCCACTTCATTGAACTGCTGTTGCGCGCACCTGCACGCAATAGCTCACCTGCCATATCGACACAGGATGTGCTTAATGCCATACCTCAAACCTGGAACAACCGTTTGTTCTGGGCCTTGTTGTTTGGTCTGCGTGGCGGCTTCATTATCGGCTTGGGACTCGGCATGCTGGGCCGGATGCTGTGGGGCTATAACCCTCGGCTGCGCTACTGAATTATCGGCTGGCTTTATCCGCTTGAATGCAAAAATCGGGACAACATGAAAACAACCAGGCTGAGCGTGACGGTCAGCAGGGTTTTTCCGGTCAGCTTCATGCAAACCGCCGCGATCACCGCACCCAGAAGATACGGATTCATCGGCTCCAGTTGCAGTGTCTGGTTTTGCACAAAAATCATGGGAGCAATCACGGCAGCCAGCACGGCCGGTATCGAAAAGCTCAGAAAGTGCAGCAGGCGTGGCCCGGGCCGAATAGGGAGTAGAGGCTCCAGAAACAGATAACGGCTTAAAAAGACGATCAGGGTCATTCCCAGAATCAGCAGCTCCATCATGTGCTCTTTTCTCCCCGGTATCGACTGCACAGGTAGCCACAGCCCATTCCTGCCAGCATGGACACCAATAACCCGCCGGGTAACAGGATCAGGTGGGTCAGTACGGCGGTGAACGCAGATGCAAACACGCAAACCCAGGCTGGGCGGTTGCTCAATACGGGTACCAGCAGCGCGATGAAAATCGCCACAACTGCAAAGTCCAACCCCAGCGTCGACAAGTCTGGCAGGTGCTGACCCGCCAGAATGCCGGCCAGTGTGGCCAGATTCCATCCCGCATAGAAGCTGAAACCGGCACCGATTAAAAACCATCGGCAGAAATGCTGGCTTTGAGCATGACGAATGACGAAGAGTTCGTCGGTCAGCAGAAAGCCCAGTGCGGCACGCCAGCGAACCGGCAGACATTGCACATCCTGGCGCATGGCCAGGCCGTAGAGAAAGTGTCGTGAAGTGATCAGCAGGGTGGTCAACAATATGGAAGCCATCCCGGCACCGGACTCGAGCATCCCTATGGCAACCAGCTGAGATGCGCCGGCAAATACGCTCAAAGATAACAGTTGGGTATGCAACGCACTCAAGCCGGATTCCACTCCGTAGGCCCCAACAAGAATCCCCCAGGGAATTACCGCCAGCGTGAGAGGGAGAATCATGCGAGTGCCGGCCAGCATCTGCTGGATAGGTGAAACCGTGTCGGTCATCAGATCTGCTCCTGGTCAATGGGAAACCAAGAGTAGGGTGTTAGTCAGGATCAGACTTGTATGTAATTGCGCGCTGCTCAGTTCTATTGATGGAAGCGGGCAAACTGTCCGGGCGTCACACCCAGCGCCTTTTTGAAATGGCGGCTGAGATGGCTTTGGTCATGAAAGCCTGCCTGAACCGCCGTCCCGGCAAGGGATTCACCGGCCCGGATGAGACGCTTGGCCAGTCTGATGCGTGCCTGTATCTGATAGGCGTGGGGTGGCAGTCCAAAGCAGTCCTGGAACTGACGAATCAAATGAAACACGCTGACCCCGCTCAAGCGCGAGAGGTCCTCCAGTGAAATGTCAGCCTCGGGCTGGTCATCCAGAAACTGGCGTACCAACTCCATGCGTGCACGCGCGGCGGATGGATTCTGAAGCTCGGGGCGTATACTGGCATGACGCTGGATCAGTTTGAGCAGCGTGTTATACACCAGGGTTTCGCGCAGCAGCCGGTTGTCGGAGGTATCAAGATGGTTGAACGCGAGCCTGAACAGGCCGGCAAGCTCGGGATCTTCCACTACAGGGGATGGGAAGTAGATAGAGCCTTTAACAGGCAAACCGGCCTCGCGTTGCACCTGTGCCAACTGTTCCGATAATGGATAGATCGCCTGATAGGCCCAGCCGTTCTCTGTGGCGGAATGACCGTCATGCACCTCATCATGATTAACCAGAATAATGCTGTTCTGTGGGGCAAGGTGGCGTGCGCCATTGCGCAAAAAGCGTTGAGCGCCGGTCGTAATGACGCCAAAGCAGTAGCCTTCATGCGTATGGCGAGAAAAGGTCTGCCGGTGGTATTGGGCTCTGAGGTATTCCAAACCACCCAGTTCGTCTACGGTTTTATACTCGGCCTGTTCGCGTGGTTTGCTCATGGCGTTAGTTTAACCTGAACAGGCTGGCAGAATTGTACAAAATTGCTGTGTGCGGCCAGTCAATATGGCAATCATGTCAATGACCGATCCTGCAAACAGAAAGGCCGCTCCCGGATGAAAAGATGGGAGCGGCCTTGGCATCGTCAAGCCGGGTGTGTTGGCTTGAAGCCCAGCAGTTTGGCCACCAGGATAGCAGGGCACCAGCCGGTAAAGGCCGACTGAATCAGGCTAAGGCCAATAATAAGCGTAAGGACCAGCAGAGCTTGGGGCAGCAGGGCCAGTATCACCGACAGGCTGGTAGCCAGAATCAATACACCGGCGATGATATGCACACCCTGGTTGATGCTCATTCCCTGGCTGTCACAAACTTCGTCCTTCAAACCCAGTATACGGAAAATGGTCATTGCCGGGCACCAGCGGGTAAACGCCGATTGCAGCAGGTTGAAGCCGACAAAGGCGGTCAGCGAAAGCCACAGCGGGCTATGGTAGTAACTCAGAACCAGGCTCAGGGTAACAACAGACCCGGCCATCAGGCGCAGGGCGGCATTCAGCGTCATGGTTGTGCTCCATTTCATTAGAGATATCTGAATTATATATTAGTATCTGTTTATGTATAGGTGTTTGCTAAGGTGATCAGTACCTCTACGGTTGGTCTTGGATCATGGCCACTGCTAAGGTACATATTCCTCAAGCATCGAAGACATATGAGGCGACCATGGCCACAACACTCGCATTTGATGTATATGGAACCCTTATAGATACACAGGGCGTTCTAAGCCTGTTGGAAATGATGATAGGGGAAGCGGCTCCGGCTTTTTCGCAAACCTGGCGTTCAAAACAGCTGGAGTACAGTTTCCGTCGTGGTTTGATGCGTATGTACACCGATTTTTCGATATGTACTCGTGATGCGCTCGAATATTGCTGCCAGTCATACCAGCAACCATTGAATGATGCGCAAAAAAAGCAGTTGTTGGAATTTTATAAGGAATTACCAGCATTCCCCGATGTGAGAGCTGCATTAGCGGAACTCCAGCAGGGCGGGTTCAGACTGTTCGCCTTTTCCAACGGCAGCGCTGCAACAGTTGAAACCTTGTTGCAACATGCCGGGATTCGGCAATATTTCGAGGGTGTCGTCAGTGTGGAGGAGCAGCGTTCCTTCAAGCCGGACCCGGGAGTGTACAGCTATTTTCAGCGCGAGGCCGTAACCAGCGGCAGTCCCGCGTGGCTGGTTTCAGGCAACTCCTTCGATGTGATTGGTGCAATAGCCTCGGGTATGCAGGCAGCATGGGTTAGCCGTTCTCCGGATGCCGTTTTCGATCCCTGGGGTATTGAACCAACCCTGACGGTAAGCGACTTGGCCGAGCTTGTTAAGGCACTAAGAGATAACCTACAGCACTCCTGAGTGTGCATCACTATGCCCGTTGTGTTTTTCGCCACTGCGCCGGTGACAGGCCGGTCCAGCGTTTGAAGGCCCGACAGAAGGCAGCCGCTTCGGCAAAACCACTCTGTTCCGCCACTTCCTGCACACTGAGATGCTCACTGGTCAGCAACTTGAGTGCAAAGTCCTGGCGTAAGGATTCCTTGATCTGTCGGATGGACGAGCCTTCCTCGTGCAGTCGACGGCGCAGGGTGCGTGGGGCGATCGCCAGCATCTCACTGACCTGTTCCAGTTCCGGCATCTGGTCGAGGTCATAGCGTTGCAGCAGGACTTTGATCCGAGTCTGCAGGCTGTTGTCACGTACGGGTCGATGCAGAATCACGGCCGGACAGTCCTGCAGGAAACCCTGTAATTCAGTGGCATTGCGGATGATCGGCAGCTGCAGATAGCGAGGGTGCAGATAAAAACCGGTCATTGGCTGGCTGTAGAGCAGCTCGCCCAGAAACATGGCGCGATATTCCCGAACATGTTCGGGGGCCGGGTAGGCAAAACAGGTGCTGGCAAGTGGCAGCTGTTGACCGACCAGCCAGCTGGCAAAGCGCTGCCACATCAGCATGATGAACTCCTGCAACAGATGGTCGGGGTCTTTACATGCATGCTGCAGTTCCAGGCGGAAGAAAGCCAGAGGCGGCTGGTCCGAGTCTTCAAGCTGAAGACCGATCGCCAGATCATCCGACATGGCCGTGTAGAAACGCGCGCTCTGCTGCATCATCCCTCCCAGCGTCTTGGCCCCTTGGGCCAACTCTGCCATCAGGGAAAATACACCACGCTTGCAGGTGCGAGTTGCCAATCCCATGAATTCATCGCCGGTAAAACGCCAGACGGCCTTGATCAGCTCACTAAGCTGATGCTCGGTGATCAACTGTTCGCGCTGGTCAAGCCATGAAGCCGGAATCCCGGCGGCTGCCATCAGCAATTTGGCATCTGCACCTCTGTGCAGGGCTCCCGTGATGCTGGCGCGGATGTAATGATTGGCAATATGCGCCTTCTGGGACGGCTGTGGCAGTTCCCTTGTTTCCATGCGTTCTCTCCGTTCATGCATGAACCATCATCGGATGGGTATCTCTCTCCAGTGTGCAATCAGTGGCCTCCAGGATCAATTAAAACGACCCCGGGCATCATTCATTGTTGTGATTCAAAGCTCTTTAATGGTCCAAAAGGTTCACCGGACGGTGGCCCCAATACCAGAACAAAAAGAAGGGCTCAGTATGAACGTACAGGCACAGTCCACTGCCGATTCAGCGGGCGGCAACCAAGACCGGGCGCTGTTTGAAGAGATGGTACGACGCATTCTGCAACAGGAAGTCGCACCGGAGTATGAACACTGGGAAGAAGCGCACCAGGTACCGAGAGAGCTCTGGAACCGTCTGGGTGAGTCGGGGTTGCTGGGTGTGGATCTGCCCGAGGAGCTGGGTGGTTCTGGTGCCGGTGTCGATATCTGCCTGATGATCTGTGAAGAGATCTCGCGTCAGGGGTTCGGAGGTCTGGCCAGTGGTTTCAACATCCACGCCAATATCGTCATGCCCTATGTTTTGCATCTGGGCAGTGAGGCGCAGAAGCAGTACTGGCTGCCACGTATGGCCAGTGGGGAAGTGGTCGGTGCTATTGCCATGACCGAGCCCGGTGCCGGCAGTGATCTGGCCGCCATGCGCACCACGGCTGAAAAGGTTGAGGGCGGCTGGAAACTGAACGGTGCCAAGGTGTTCATCACTAATGGTCAGTTGGCCGATATGGTCATTATCTGTGCCAAGAGCGACCCGAGTGCCGGTGCCCGAGGCGTCTCCCTGTTTCTGGCCGATACCCGACTGCCGGGCTTCTCACGTGGCAATTCCCTTCGCAAAATCGGCCAGCATGCCAGCGATACCGCTGAACTCTTCTTCGATGACCTGATCCTGCCGGACGATGCCTTGCTGGGTGAGGAGGGCAAGGGGTTTGCCTACCTGATGCAGGAACTCCCCCGTGAGCGTCTTGGCGTCGGTGCTCAGGCGTTGGGAGCGATCGAAGGTGCTCTGCAGCTGACGCTGGAATATGTCCAGGAGCGCCGTGCCTTTGGTCAGCGCATCGCCGATTTCCAGAACACACGCTTTACCCTTGCGCAGATTCGAGCCGAGCTTGAGATGGGGCGTGCCTATTTCACCCAGTGCCTGCAGCGTTATTCCGGTGGCGAAATGAATACTACCGATGCGGCAGCACTCAAGTTGATGCTGAGCGAAATGCAGTGCCGTGCGGTCGATCAATGCCTGCAGCTGTTTGGTGGCTATGGCTACACGCTGGAATATCCGATCTCGCGTTTCTATGTGGATGCACGCATCCAGACGATCTATGCCGGCACTTCCGAGATCATGAAAGAAGTGATTGCCCGCGACATGCTGGGCCGTGCGGGCTAAGCCTGCTCTGAACCAATAAGAACAAGAGGAATAACCCGATGACCGAGACAATCAACCTTCAGGATGTCGTAATCCTTGCCGGCGCACGTACTGCGATCGGCGATTTCGGCGGCAGTTTATCCGCCTACACCCCGGCTGAGTTGGGCACCTTCGCAGGGCGTGCCGCCATTGAGCGCGCGGGCGTGGATGCGGCCGAGATCGACCACTCGGTTTTTGGTCACATCATCACGACCAGCCCCCAGGATGCCTATCTGTCACGCCATATCGCACTGAATTGCGGTCTGCCGGACAGTTCTGCTGCCCTGAACGTCAATCGCTTGTGCGGCTCGTCGGTACAGTCGCTTATATCGGCAGCCCAGCTGATCCAGGCTGGAGCCAGCCGCATGGCCCTGGCCGGAGGCGCGGAAAGCATGAGCCGGGGTGCCTATCTGTTGCCGAATATGCGTTTCGGTCAGCGCATGGGCGATGCCAAGGCGCTTGATATGACGGTTGGTATTCTCAGTGATCCTTTTG
The DNA here is from genome assembly GCF_039523155.1 of Marinobacterium maritimum. Lineage (NCBI taxonomy): Bacteria > Pseudomonadati > Pseudomonadota > Gammaproteobacteria > Oceanospirillales > Oceanospirillaceae > Marinobacterium > Marinobacterium maritimum. Next base: position 903,015 of record NZ_BAAAET010000001.1, read on the forward strand.
GCAGTGGTCATATGGGCATCACGGCCGAAAATATCGCCGATCAGTATGGCTTTACCCGTGAACAGCTGGACCAGTATGCCAGTGACAGCCACCGGAAAGCGGCCGCCGCAATCAATGCCGGTCATCTGGCGACCCAGATCGTTCCGGTGCCGGTTCGTAAGGGGCGTGAAACACTGCCTTTTACTCAGGATGAGCATGTGCGGGCTGACATTTCCTTTGACGGGCTGCAGAAATTGCGAGCCGCCTTCAAGCAGGACGGAATGGTCACTGCCGGTAACGCATCCGGCATCAACGATGGGGCGGCGGCACTGGTATTGACTACACAGCAGGAAGCGCAGAACCGCGGACTTACCCCCAGAGCGCGCTTTGTCAGCTTTGCTTTTGCCGGCGTGGAGCCGCACCTGATGGGCCTGGGACCAATTCCGGCGGTGAAGCGTGCGCTTCAGAGTGCAGGCCTGAGCATGGCCGATATCGATATCATCGAGTCCAATGAGGCGTTTGCGTCCCAGGCGATGGCCGTTGCGCAAACATTGGAATTTGACCCGAGCCAGGTCAACGTCAATGGCGGTGCCATCGCCCATGGTCACCCGGTTGGTGCCACTGGCTCGATCATCACCCTCAAGGCGTTGTATGAGCTGGAGCGGATCGGTAAAAAGCGCGCGCTGATCACCATGTGTATCGGCGGCGGCCAGGGTATTGCCCTGATCATTGAACGCATCTGAGTGCAGTGAGTCATGAATATGAATACATGTAAACCGATTCAGACGGTCGCGGTCATCGGCGCGGGTGTCATGGGTGCCGGCATCGCGGCACAGGCGGCCAATGGTGGTGCCCGGGTGATCCTGCTCGATATTCCTCCGGCTGGAGTGGCCGCGGATGCACCCGCTGAAGCGCGCAATGCCATCGCCGCAGGTGCGCTGTCCCGAATGCTCAGGGGTGGCTCAACGGGGGCATTGATGGATGCCTCGGTGGCCGAGCGTATGCAGGTGGGCAATACCGAGGATGATCTGGAACTGTTACGTGAAGCGGACTGGATTGTCGAGGTGATCGTGGAGCGCCTGGATATCAAACAGGCGCTCTATCGCCGGATTGAAGAAGTGCGTGCTCCCGACGCCATCGTATCTTCCAACACGTCCACCATTCCACTGGCAACGCTGATGGAAGGGATGCCGTCGAGCCTGCGCGAACACTTTGTCGTCACCCATTTCTTCAACCCGCCACGGTACATGCGCCTGTTGGAACTGGTGACCTCGGAAGAAACGTTGACCGAAGTAGCACAGCGTATCGACGCCTTTATCGATCATGGCATGGGTAAGACAGTCATCCAGTGCAACGACCGTCCTGGCTTCATCGCCAACCGCCTGGGGGTGTATTGGATGCAGGTCGCCCTGCAGGAAGCCATTGCGCTGGGCCTGAGTGTCGAGGATGCCGATGCCGTGATGCAGGTCTGCGGTTTCCCGAAAACCGGGATATTTGGTCTCTGGGATCTGGTCGGGATCGACCTGATGCCGGAAGTGACCGCCAGCCTGAGTCGTCTGTTGCCGTCCGATGATCCGTTTCAGGATTATGCCGGAACGGTTCCGGTGATCGAGCAGATGGTCAGCAACGGCTGGTTCGGGCGCAAGGGGCGGGTACTCCAGGGTTTCTATCGCCAGTCAGTTTCAGATGATGGGTGCAAGGTCCGCGAAGTGCTGGATCTGGCAACCGTTGCACATCGTGCCCCCAAAGCCTCCGAGCTGGCTTCGGCCCAGCTGAAACCGGGGCAGGTCAGGGAGCTGATTGCAACTGAAGATGCAGGCGGTCTTTATGCCTGGCGAGTGCTGTCACGCGTGCTGGATTACGCCAGTCGAATGGTGCCGGATGTGGCCGCGGAAATTGATTCAATCGATGCGGCGATGCGGTTGGGATACAACTGGCGCTTTGGCCCGTTCGAGCTGCTCGACCTGATCGGTACGGCTGAATTTATGGCTCGCATGAGGGTTGATGGCCAGGACTGCAGCAGCTTCCTGCAGCAGGCTGATGGTCAGGTTTGTTACAGGGATGGTCAGCAGCTGGACGAACAGGGTCAATATCAGCCCAGAGAACCGGCGGCCGGCATCATCGACTGGAGCCGTATTGTGCGCAAAGCACCGATTCATCAGTTCGAGCGTTCTGTCCTGCGCGAGCTGGACGCTGATGCCTGGTGCCTTGAATTCAACAGCCGGGTCAACGCCTTGAGCAACCAGTTGCTGGATGAGATCGAGGCGGCACTGTCCGAAGCCATCGCTGCCAACAAGGCCCTGATCCTGTACAGCGATACCGGTATTTTTGCGGCCGGTGCGGATCTCAAGGAGTTCCTGTCCATGGTCGAGCAGGACGGTGCCATTGATGCCTACATGCGTCGTGGCCAGCGCCTGTTCTGTGCCATCAGCCAGGCACCCGTACCGGTTGTAGCGGCTGTGGCTGGCAAGGCACTGGGTGGCGGGCTGGAGCTGATGTTCCATTGCAACCGCATCCAGGCCTATGCGGAAAGCAATCTGGGGCTGGTCGAGACAAGCGTTGGCATCGTACCAGGCTGGGGCGGGTGCCGGGAGTTGCTGGCGCGCTGCGCCGAGCGTTTCGGTGCTGAGCAGGCCATTGCCAAGACGTTTGACCTCATCGCTGCAGCGAAGGTGACGGGTTCAGCGCTGGAGGCTAGGCAGATGGGCTTGCTGCGTGACTCTGATGGCATCAGCATGAACCGGGATCGGTTACTGACCGATGCTATAGCCCAGGCGCGCAGTCTGCGCGAGAATGCACAAGGCAAAGGCTTCGATGGCTTGGGGGCGATGCTTGAGGCGACCCCGGAGCTTGAAGCCGCAGAAGGCAGTTATCAGGCTGTGCTGGAACAGCGCCTGCTGACTCTGTTGAATGAAGCAACCCGTGCCGGCTGGTTCGAGGGATTCGGTGACCTCGAACGCGCGTGCAACCTCGACCTGTTGCAAAACCCGGCGTCCCTGCAACGTATGCAGGCGCTTCTGGAAACCGGGAAACCGTTACGTAACTGAATGCTCGGAAACGCTAAAACAATAAGAATTGAGGTGTGACATGCATATGGCAATTGAAACGCAGACTTTGATCCAGCAGGCCACTCGTAACACCATCGGCGATGCCTTGCGTCGCACGGCGATGCAGCGCCCCAGCCAGACCGCACTGACCTACGCTGAGCGCAGCTGGGAGTATCAGGCTTTGGATCAAGCGGTTAACCGGGTGGCTAATCACCTGTTGGCGCTGGGGCTGCAGAAAGGGGACAGGGTTGCGGCCTATGGCAAGAACTCGGACGCCTACCTGATTCTATGGCTGGCGTGTACCCGTGCCGGGCTGATCCATGTACCGGTCAACTTCTCGCTGACCGAACGCGAGCTGGTCTATGTGCTGACTCAGTCAGGGGCGCGGGCGCTGTTTGCTGACGACAGCCTGAAGGGCTTTATCGACGAGATCGGTGATCAGCTGCACCTGGCCATTCAGGGCAGCCTGCACAGCACAACGCCGGCAGCGAAGGGTTTTGACATCCTGGCTGTGGCAACAGGAAGTGGCAGTGATCAGGCACCAGAGGTCGAGCTGGCCGATACCGACGTGGTACAGATCCTCTACACCTCGGGTACAACCTCCGATCCCAAGGGGGCCATGCACACTCACCGTTCATTGATGGCGGAATATTCCAGCTGTCTGCTGCACCTGGATATCAAACCATCGGACCGTTGTTTGGCGGCACTGCCACTGTATCACTCGGCACAGATGCATGTGTTTACCATGCCCTCTTTACTGGCGGGAGCGTTCAGTTGTCTGCTGGATACACCGACACCCGCTGTGATCCTGCAGCTGCTGAAGGAAAAACAGCTGAACAGTTTCTTTGCACCGCCCACGGTCTGGATCTCGCTGCTGCACCATGATCAGTTTATTGAATCCGAGCTGCAGCATCTGCAGAAGCTCTACTACGGTGCCTCCATCATGCCGGAGCCGATCGTCAAGGAACTGGGAGAACGCCTGCCGCTGTCAGGCCTCTACAACTGCTACGGTCAGAGCGAAATTGCACCACTGGCAACGGTATTGGCACCGGAGGAGCACAAGGACCGCCCGGCATCCTGCGGACGCCCGATCATCAGTGTGGAAACCCGCATCATCGATCCCGCAACCGGTGAGGAGTGTGCGCCCGGTGAGCAGGGCGAGCTGGTACACCGCTCACCGCAACTGATGATCGGTTACTGGGACAAGCCGGAGGAAACGGCAGAAGCCTTTGCCGGGGGCTGGTTCCACTCGGGGGATCTCGGTTACCGCGATGAGCAGGGCTATATCTGGATCGTGGATCGCATCAAGGACATCGTCAATACCGGTGGTGTACTGGTGGCCAGTCGCGATGTGGAAGAGGCGCTCTATACCCATCCGGGTGTCGACGAAGTGGCGGTGATCGGCGTGCCCGATGAAAAATGGATCGAGGCGATCGCTGCAGTGGTGGTGCTGAAGCAGGATGCAGAACCGGATGCTGAAGCACTGATCCGCCACGCAAGGGAGAACCTGGCGCCCTTCAAGGTACCCAAGCATGTGCACTTCGTGCAGCAGTTGCCCAAGAATACCTCCGGCAAACTGCTCAAGCGTGCGCTGCGCCAGCAGTTCGGTACATCCGTCTAGGACAGGTTCGGTGGGGGAGCCTGAAACGGCTCCCTCGCCCCGTCAATTGGGAGCATTGGAGGACGCGATGGATACAGTCGGCCTGAAAGTCGAAGGTGTGGGTGCGGTACGAATTCTTGGCCTGGATAATCCGGCCCGCAAGAACGCATTAACCAGCGACCTTTACAACACACTGACCCTCGCCTTGCAGGCAGCCGATAAAGATGAGTCTGTACGCGTGGTGTTGCTGACAGGAACGGACCGGGTGTTCTGCAGTGGTAACGATCTGGATGATTTTCTGGATAATCCGATCCGAGATGCCGGCCATCCTGTGTATCGGTTCATGAATCAGCTGAGCCGGTTCGAAAAGCCGGTGGTTGCGGCAGTTGAAGGGCATGCTGTCGGCATCGGCTGTACGCTGCTGCTGCATTGCGACTTCGTCTACGCCGGGCAGAGCGCTTTTTTCCAGATGCCGTTCGTACAGCTGGGGATCTGTCCCGAGTTCGGCTCGACTTTCATCCTGCCGGCGTTATTGGGTCGGCAACGTGCTGCGGAGCTGCTCCTGTTGGGCGAGCGCTTTGATGCGGCAACCGCCGAGACACTGGGGCTTATCAATCGCCAGGTACCGGACGACCAGGTCATGAAAGCCGCGCTTGAGGTGGCGCAACGGCTGGCCGCGGCAGCACCGTTGGCAATCCAGGCGACCAAAAAGTTAATGGGACGTGCCGAACGATCAGAGTTTGACCGTGCCATGAGCGCAGAACTGGAGGTCCTGGTTGAAGCGTTGCAAGGAGAAGAGTTCACTCAGGCTGTTGCAGCCTTCAAGGCAAAACAGGTTGCGAGACGCAAGGATGTGCCACAGGAGCGAAAGCAGGCCGGCTGAATTCTGATTGAATCCTAGCGGGTGCTGCCGCGAAAACGACAAAGAGTGCTAAAGTGCGATCAAGGTCATAAAGCACAAGCAGGGATACCTTGGCTGAAACACTAGGGCATTGTCCACAAGCAGCATACAGGATTCATATCGACGGGTACGTACAGGGGGTGGGCTTTCGCCCCCATGTATGGCGCACGGCATCACGGCTTGGCCTGTGGGGCCATGTGCGTAATACGACAGCCGGCGTGGAGATCAGACTGGTATGCACTGAATCTGCATTGCCCCTGTTCAGGCAGGCGCTGAATCAGAACCTGCCGCCACTTGCCAGGATCGACCATTGGCGTATTGACCCCTTACCACCGGATGAGGTGGCCGCTATGTCGCCGGGGTTCCGTATCCTGCCCTCACTCACCAGTGACCGGATGACTACCATCCTGCCAGATGCGACCACCTGCAGTGCCTGTCTGACTGAGTTATTCGACCCTCACAACCGCCGCTACCGCTATCCTTTCATCAACTGTACCCACTGTGGCCCTCGCTTCAGCATCATTGAAGGGATGCCCTTTGATCGGGTGCGAACCAGCATGGCGGCTTTCGACCTCTGTGAAGACTGCTCGCGGGAGTATGCCAATCCTGAGGATCGCCGCTTTCATGCGCAGGCCAACGCCTGTCCGGCGTGTGGTCCCCAGTTATGGCTGGAAATGGCAAGCGGGGAACGGGTTGAACCGAGTGACCCCTTTGTTGCCATGGCTGCAAAACTGCAGCAGGGGCAGATACTCGCCTTGAAAGGGCTGGGCGGCTTCCATCTCGCCTGTGATGCCAGTAATCAGAACGCCGTGCAGCGTATGCGTCGGCGCAAGCAGAGGCCCGCCAAGGCACTGGCGGTGATGTTCCGCGACCTGGATCAGTTGTGCCAATACGTGCAGGCCCGACCGGAGGAGGCCGAGCTGCTGACGTCGCCGCAGGCCCCAATAGTACTGATGCGTCCACGGGATCAGGGCAAGCGCCTGGCAGAGGCCATCGCACCCGACTCAAGTTGGTTAGGCTGCATGTTGCCTTACACGCCGCTGCATCACCTGCTGCTTGCGGCATTCGATGGCCCCCTGGTGATGACCAGTGGCAATCGATCGGGGATGCCCCAGGTGATCGATAATGATGTAGCCCGGGTACAACTGGCAGATATTGCCGATCTGCTGGTGATGCACGATCGGCCCATTGTCAGCCGCATCGATGATACGGTGATGCGTGTGCAGGCCCGGTCAGGTCAAGCGGAAGTGTTGCGGCCGGGGCGCGGGACTGCGCCCATCAGTTTGCCCTTGCCTCAGGGATTTTCAGCAACCGCAGAACTCCTGGCCATAGGCGGGGATCTGAAAAACACCTTCTGTCTGCTCAAGGACGGGCATGCCACTCTGAGCCAGTATCAGGGCGACCTGCAGCAACTGGCGGTATATGAGGCGGCAGTCACGGCCCTTGGCCACTACCAGCAGTTGTACCAGCTTAAACCGGACATTGTCGCCTGTGATAAGCACCCCGGCTATTTCTCGACTCAGCAGGCTCTGCGGAACCACGACTGTCAGCTGATCCAGGTGCAGCATCACCAAGCACATCTGGCGGCCTGTCTGGGTGAGCACGGTTATCCGCTTGGTGGAAACCCGGTATTGGCAATTTGCCTGGACGGAACAGGGTATGGGGAACATGGCGCTCTCTGGGGTGGTGAGCTGCTTTACGGCGGCTACGGGCATGTCGAGCGGCTGGCCTGCCTGAAGCCTTGCCCAATGCCTGGCGGCGAGACGGCCATTCGCGAGCCCTGGCGTCTACTGGTAGCACAACTGCTGCAGGCCGGTATCGACCCGGTGACCACCAGGGATATCTGGCCTCTGCTGGCAAACAAGCCCCTGGCAACGCTGCAGCAGATGATCGAGCAGGGCGTCAATGCGCCGCACTCCAGCTCGGCTGGTCGTCTGTTCGATGCGCTGGCCGCGGCACTGGGCTGCTATGCTGAGGGTATCAGCTATGAGGGCCAGGCCGCGATCGCGCTGGAATCGCTGGCACAGCGCAGCGGTGATCTAGTCTCGGTCGTGCCTTATCCTTTTCCAATCCTGGAGGATGAGAGTGGATGGCAGCTGGATACCCGTTCCCTCTGGCCCCGGGTGATCAGCGACCTGAGAGCAGGGCGCCCGATAGCGGAACTGGCACGAGCCTTTCATCTGGGGCTGGCGCAGGGGCTGTTCGACCTGGCCATGCGCGTGCGTTGCGACCGCCCATTCGATAGCCTGGTGTTGAGCGGCGGTGTGATGCAGAACGCCCTCCTGGCCGACCAGCTGCAGTCACGCTTTGACACTGCAGGACTGAGTGTTATGAGACATCGGAAAGTGCCTTGTAATGATTCGGGATTGAGCCTGGGCCAGGCACTGGTCGCCCTGGCACGGGTGCAACAGGGAGGTGGAAGCGATGCATGAACTGTCCCTGTGTCGAGCCTTGATTGAGCAGCTGCAGCAACAGGCCGAACTGCATCAGTTCAACAGGGTGAAGCAGCTCTGGCTCGAAGCCGGGCCTTTGGCCGCGGTGGTGCCGGAGGCGATGACATTTGCCTTCGAGGCTGCCAGCCGTGGCACCCTGGCACAGGGCGCGCGGTTGCATGTCGTGGAACTGCCCGGCAGAGCCCGATGCCGTGCCTGTGGCATCGAGAGTGCAATATCGCAGTGGTACCAGGCCTGCCCGAAGTGCGGCCAGTATCAACTGCAGGTATTATCGGGCGAGGAGTTACGAATCAGGGAACTGGAGGTGGAGTGATGTGCGGTATTTGCGGTTGTGGTCAGCCCCACGAACATCAACATGCGCTTGGTCATTCTCATGACCACTCTCATCATGATAAGCACGAAGATGGTCAGGGGGGAGGGCATGAAACAGAGCAGCAGCGCCGGCTGCAGGTTGAGCTGGACCTGTTCAGCCAGAACAACCGTTATGCAATAGCCAACCGCGAACTCTTTGCACGCCGCAATCTGCTGGTGTTGAACCTGGTTTCAAGCCCAGGCTCGGGCAAGACGCAGCTGCTGACCGAAACACTCCAGCAACAGCTGGGGCAGGTACCGCTCGCCGTGATCGAGGGGGATCAGCAAACCGATCATGATGTAGATCGTATCCGCGCAACCGGCGCCGCCGCGGTGCAGATCAACACCGGAAAACTCTGTCATCTGGATGCACATATGATCGGTCATGCGATGGAGCAGCTACCTGAGCTCCATGATGGCATCCTCTATATCGAGAACGTGGGCAACCTGGTCTGTCCCGCCGGATTTGATCTGGGCGAGGCGGCCAAGGTAGTGGTGCTGTCGGTCACCGAGGGCGACGACAAACCACTCAAGTACCCGGATATGTTTCATGCGGCCCGACTGATGATCCTGAACAAGACCGATCTGCTGCCGTACGTGGACTTTGATGTCGAGACCTGCATCGAGTATGCCCGCCGCATCAACCCCGAAATTGAGGTGGTGCAGCTGTCAGCCCGAACTGGTGAGGGGATGGATAGCTGGCTGGACTGGCTTGGCCGGCACAGGCGAGAGCAGATTGAAACGCGTGTCGAACAGCTGGAAAGCGAGCTGCAGACACTGAAGGCCCAGCTGTAGTTGCTGTTGTAACTTCAGCTGTAACACCAGTCGTAACCAGGCAGTCGCCAGATCAGGCAGCCATATAAGGAGCCCTGTATGTGTTTGGGTGTACCCGGGAAGATCATCGCCATTGATGAGGCGGATAACCTGACGGCTGTCGTCGAAATATCGGGCGTGCGCCGGCGTGTCAATCTTGCCTGTGTACTGAGTGAAGGCGTGTCACCGCAATCGCTGCTGGGTGAGTGGGTGCTGGTGCATGTGGGGTTTGCAATGAACCTGATTGATGCTGAGGAAGCACGCAAGACCCTGGCATTACTGGCTGAGCTCGAAAGTTTTGCCGACGAAAACAGCACCGGCGGGGAAGGTCTCAATGAAATACGTTGATGAATTCCGTGATCCGGCCCTTGCCCGTCAGTTGCTGGATCGTATTGCATCTCTGATGAACTCACCTGCACTGCATACGCGTGCGCCGATCCGTATTATGGAAGTCTGCGGTGGTCATACCCACTCCATTTTCCGCTACGGTCTGGAAGCACTGCTGCCCGAGGGGATAGAGCTGATCCATGGCCCGGGCTGCCCGGTGTGTGTATTGCCGCGGGAGCGGGTCGATGACTGTCTGGCGATTGCCGCTGAACCCGGTGTGATTTTTACCACCTTTGGCGATGCCATGCGCGTACCCGGCTCAGAGCAAAGCCTGCAGCAGGCACGAGCCGCGGGTGCCGATATCCACATGGTCTACTCGCCGCTGGATGCATTGCAGATCGCACGAGAGAACCCCGACAGACGAGTGGTGTTCTTCGGCCTGGGTTTTGAAACCACCATGCCCAGCACCGCACTTACGCTGCAACAGGCGGCACGTGAAGGTGTAGGCAACTTCTTCCTGCTCTGTCACCACATCACCATCGTGCCGACCCTCCAGGCATTGCTGGATGATGAGGATGTGCGCGTGGATGCCTTCATCGGTCCCGGGCATGTCAGCATGGTGATCGGTCTGGAACCCTACGACTTCATCGCACGTGAATATGGCAAGCCGTTTATCATCTCCGGTTTTGAACCTCTGGATATCCTGCAGTCGATCCAGATGTTGCTGGAACAGCTGAACAGTGGTCAGGCAGAAGTTGAAAACCAGTACACCCGCGTGGTCAGCAGAAGCGGCAACCCTCAGGCACAGCAGGCTGTGGCCGAGGTATTCGAGCTGCGTGAACGCTTCGCCTGGCGTGGGTTGGGCGAGATAGAGCATTCAGGCGTGCGCCTTAAACCGGCATATGCGGCCTTCGATGCCGAGCGCGTCTTCGCGCTTGAGTCGCGACAAGCTGATGATCCCGTAGATTGCCACTGTGGCGAGGTACTCAAGGGTCAGCTGCAGCCACAACAATGCCCGCTATTTGGCACTTACTGTACGCCGTCAAACCCAATGGGTGCGCTGATGGTGTCCTCGGAAGGCGCCTGTGCGGCCTGCTATCAGTATAAAAGGACCGACGTTTCGTGACGCCAACAATCACCGATCAGACCCGTATTACGATGGCCCACGGCGCGGGCGGCCGCGCCATGCGCAGCCTGATCGAGTCCGTCTTTATCGAGGCTTTCGGCAGTACCGAGTTGGCGCGAATGGAAGATCAGGCCAGGCTGGATATGGCACGGCTGGCAGCCCAAGGCGACCGACTTGCCTTTACTACCGACAGCTATGTGATTGATCCGCTGGAGTTTCCCGGCGGCAATGTCGGGACGCTGGCGGTCAATGGCACGTTGAATGACCTGGCGGTTGGCGGAGCCAGACCGCTCTATCTCTCCTGTGCGTTCATTATCGAAGAAGGGCTTGAAGTCGCTCTGCTGCGGCGTGTCGTTCATGCCATGCGTGATGCAGCCCAGGAAGCAGGGGTCAGTATCGTCACTGGGGATACCAAAGTCGTTCCACATGGCAAGGGCGACAAGCTGTTCATCAACACCAGTGGCATAGGTGTCATACCCAAGGGTATAGAGGTGGCGGCAAGCCGTTGCCAGCCCGGTGACAGGATCATCGTTAGCGGCACCCTGGGCGATCATGGCGCGGCCATTTTGCAGGCGCGTGGTGACTTGGCGCTGGATGCGGAGCTGAGAAGTGACTGCCGCTCACTGCATGGGCTGATTGAACTGATGCTCGACCAATGTCCTGAAATCAGGGCGATGCGTGATGCAACCCGTGGTGGCGTTGCGGCGATTCTGCATGAGTTTGCCGAAGCATCAGGGTGTGCGGTTCGCCTGTTCGAAGATCAGCTGCCCGTGAAACCCGAGGTGAGGGGCGTTTGCGAGATTTTGGGCCTGGATGCACTCCACTTTGCCAATGAGGGTAAATTGGTCGCCGTTGTGCCTGCGGCCCAGGCAGACGGGTTGGTGGCCAGAATGCAGCAGCATCCAGCCGGGCTGGATGCCTGCATTATCGGTGAAATACTGGATGGACCCGGAGGCCGGGTCCAGGTACGTACTCTGATGGGGGGCGAGCGGCTCTTGGACCTGCCGGTTGGGGAGATGCTGCCGCGTATTTGTTGAAAATCCAGTCATCATGCCCTGAACAGCCGGTTAAGGCATTAAATCGATCACCCTCCTATTTACTGCTTCTAACTGCCAACTCCTGTGCTATACCACAGTGTAAGCGGAAGCCCCTCCGCCCGACTGACAGCAGGTGAGGCAGGGAGTTGTTGCAGGCTACCAGATAACGGGAGTTGATCATGTCAACTAATCACAACCCCGTGTACAAGCGTGGGCTGCTATCGTTAGTGGTCGCTGCATTGATGGCGACCTCCGCCTATGCCGATGAGGACAAAATCAGAAGTGCGATGAGTGCAGCACCGGATTCGATCTCAATGGAAGCTCGCATCATGGACTGGCCGGCGGAAGAGGGCGGTGAAATGATGGAGCTGAGGGCCGGCAGCAATGGCTGGACCTGCCTGCCGGATATGCCGGCTACCCCGGGCAATGATCCCATGTGCCTGGATGCGCCCTGGATGGCCTGGGCCGAGGGCTGGATGAACCATACAGAACCCCAATACAACCAGATGGGTTTCGGTTATATGCTGCAGGGGAGCACCGCTGAAAGTAATCTGGACCCTTACGCAAAGGAAGCTACGGCGGATAATGAATGGATCAGCGAAGGTGTGCCACACCTGATGATTGTGGTACCGGATGCCAGCATGCTGGAAGGGCTGCCAACTGAGCATGACAATGGTGGTCCCTGGGTGATGTGGCGGGATACACCTTACGTGCACATCATGGCGCCGATGCCAAAACACGACGCCATGTAGTGATGCTTTCAGAGTCGGGTCAATCCTTGGGGCCGAACAGGAACCACAGAATCAGGCCGAATACCGGCAGCAGCAGGACCACAACTACCCAGATAACCTTGGTACTTGTACTTGCCCGGCTCTGAACCGTCTTGATGATTGCCAGCACATCCAGAACCAGGATAAGCAGGCCGAAGAGGCCACTGACTTCCACACTCAACATATTGTTCTCCCTGTGTTGTGGGACAATTCGAATATAACACGGCTTGTAAGGAATGTTGTTACAACAGTGGTGCCGGAATCGCGGGGGCCTCATCGAGCAGGATTCTGATCCGCTGTAGTCCTTCCGCCAGTGCTTCACGGCTGGCCGGTGGCGTGACACAGATACGTACGGCCTGAGGGGCCGGCTGGCTGCCAACACAAAATGGCTCCGATGCAATCAGTGTAACGCCACGACCATCGGCAAGGTGCACGAAATCAACAGCGCGAAGACCTTCTGGCAGCCGCAACCAGGCATGGAAGCCACAGGGGTGAGCCGAGAGTTCATAGGGTGCCAGAATCTCCTGTACCAGAGCCTGGCGAGCACGAATTTCCTCCCACTGCCAGTTCAATAATGCATCGGCACCGCCATCGGCCAGCCATTGGCAGGTCACCGCCCCCATCAATCCCGGGGACGACCAGCACTGGGCACGCAAGGCAACACGGAGATGTGCCATCAGGTTAGCCGGAGCGCGCAGAGCACCGAACCTGAGTCCTCCAGCCAACAGCTTGGACACGCTGAAAATATAGAGCGCACGTTCCGGTGCAAGCTTATACAGTGGTGTGCCGCGATATTCGGCGGTAACAAACTGGACACCATCTTCAAGCAATAGAAGGTCATGTCGGCGTGCGACTTCAACGATTGCTGATCGACGTGCTTCGCTCATCCGTTGGCCGGTCGGATTGTTATATTCGGGCATCAGGTACAGCAGACGAATGCGTTGTTGCTGGCACAGCCGTTCCAGCATGTCGGGCCTGATGCCCTCGGAATCAGTACCGACCGGAAGATGCTTCAGCCCAAGCTGGCGAGCCGCCGCGATCATGCCGGGATAGGTCAGCGCCGCCGAGGCGACGGCTTCTCCGGGCTTCACCAGTGCCTGTAAAGCGAGAAAATCCGCATGCTGGCCACCTTCGGTGAGGATCAGCTCCTCCGGATCCATCTGCAGACCCTGAGACTCGAGCCATTGGCACAATTGATCCCGCTGGGTCGGGCAACCCTGTTCTGGCTGATAGACCAGGGCCTCGTCAACTGCGCTTGGTCGTGAGGATACGCGCTGCAGGCTGGCAGCCAATTGTTGTTGGCGCAGGGGTGTTGGTATAGGAATGCTTAAGGAAAGATCAATGCTATCTTGGCCGGCGCGAGTGAGGTGGTGGAAGTGGGGCAGTGCCTCGGTCTTGCCTTTTACCCGTGTTCCGCTGCCCACTCTTGCTTCGACCAGACCACGACGCTCCGCTTCACGATAGGCGCGGGTAATTGTGCCTACCGTAACCCCTAGTGCATCCGCCAGCAGGCGCTGGGGCGGCAGGCGTACGCCGGGCAGAAGCTTTCCGCTGGCGATATCGCTTGCCAGTTGATCCACCAGAGCCTTATACATTGGCCCGGGGGGTAACTCCCTTTCGGGAAGCCAGTTACAACGTTCACGCGCCTTCTGCTGCAGATCCATATCCACTCCCATCACCCTGTCCGTTGTCTGCATTTGTCATGATTACAATTGATTGTAGCAGTCACAAAGTAACAATTGCTGTTATGTTTGCGCCGTATTAACGTTAATTGTATCGGATGATAGAGCCGATTGAATCCAAATGAACCCTTACAATTGATGGAGACCACCCATGGAGACGGCTACTGGAGAACTGGTAGCCCTGATTGCCCCGGTCATTCTGTTTTCTTTTACGATGACCGCGACACCAGGCCCCAATAACATGATGCTGACCGCATCTGGCGCGAACTTCGGTTTTAAACGAACCTTGCCTCACATTATGGGCGTGATGCTCGGTTGCGTGGGTTTGATGACGGCCGTTGCATTAGGCTTGGGAAGTCTGTTTACCGCCTGGCCAATGCTACAAACCGGATTGAAGATGGTTGGCAGTGCCTATCTGCTGTGGCTGGCCTGGAAAATAGCTACGGCAGCACCACCCAGTAAAAACTCAGCAGAGCAGGGGCAGCCCATGTCGGTACTACAGGCTGCGGCCTTCCAATTTGCCAACCCCAAGGCATGGGTCATGGCAATCTCTGGCGTGGCCTCGTTTACGCTGGCTGGTGACGGATTTCTGTTATCGGCCGCATTGCTGATCAGCTTGATGGCCCTGGTGACGATACCGGCAATTTCTATCTGGGCCGGATTTGGCGTGGCGGTCGGTCGCCTGTTGAAAACGGCGCGCCATTGGCGCCTGTTCAACCTGTCGATGGGCGGACTGACCGCCGCCTGCGTTGCGCTGATTCTGGTATGAGATCAGCGTTTAAAGCCTGACACCAGTTCATGCATCTCTGCCGCCACTGACTGCAACTTGCGGGTCGTGGTGGCTGACTCTTCTGCCTGGTTCAGGCTCTGGGTGGAGAGGTTGGAAATATTGACGATCTGACCATTGATCTCCTCTGACACCTGCGCCTGCTCTTCAATGGCAGCTGCCATCTGGATCGACATGTTGGCGATGGTGCTCATCATCTCAGAAATGCTGTTAAGCAATTCACCCGCTTCATTCACCTGTTCAAGTCCGGCCTCGGCTTCCTTTTGGCCTTCATGGGCGATCGTGACAGAAACCTCGGTACGTGCCGTCAAGTCACGAACGATATCGTGAATCTCCTTGGTGGAGTTTTGAGTGCGCAGTGCCAGCTGGCGCACTTCGTCAGCTACGACGGCAAAGCCTCGGCCATGTTCGCCGGCACGAGCGGCTTCGATGGCGGCGTTCAGTGCCAGCAGATTGGTTTGATCGGCGATCTGTTCGATCATCTCAGCCGCCTGAGCGATCTGACCAGTCTGCTCGGCCAGGCCGGTCACAGATTTGGCAATCTCGTTTACTGTCTGGCCCAGCTGGGCGATCGAATTACTGGTAATTGAGGCTAGTTCTCGGCCTTTGATGGCCGTACCGTTTGACGTTTCAGCCTGATTGGCCGTTTGTTGGACATGGCTGGACACTTCAGCGATGGTCGCCGTCATCTCATGCATGGCCGCTGCCACTTGATCGGTTTCATGCTGCTGCTGACGCATGGCCGCACACGAGCTTTCAGACACCTCCAGGCTACTGCCGGCCTGCCGGGATACCATCTGCGCGGCATCCTCAATTCGGGTCAAAACCGTATTCAAATGAGCCTGTTCACTGAGAATGGCGACTTTCAGCGCGGCCAATTCTCCCTTGTCGTCGGTATAGGTTGCCGCGGCTACGGGGTGCGTAAACGCTGCAGGCATCAGTTCCAGTATGCCCTTTTGCCGTTGCACACGGATCCTGTATTCCTGAGCCTGGAAAGCAATAAGAGCCAACCCCAGCAGCACTACAGCCGGCAGCTCGAAACCACTGCTGAATAGCCATGCACCGGCAACCAGAATAGCGCCCAGTATCATCCATAACGTTGGCAGAGATGAGCGCTGGAAGGGCATTTTGCCCTTGTTGATTCCGGCATACACGCGCTCAGCACGTTTGACATCGGCACGTGACGGACAGACACGAACTGATTCATAACCGACGGTTACGCCGTTCTCAGTGATAGGGGTCACGTAGGCATTGACCCAGTAAAAGTCGCCGTTCTTGCAACGGTTTTTGACCAGCCCCATCCAGGGTTTGCCTGCTTTGAGATGCTCCCACATCACTTGGAAAGCGGCTGGGGGCATATCGGGGTGACGAACCAGGTTATGCGGTTGCCCGATCAGCTCGTCCCTGGAATAGCCACTGACTTCGATAAATACATCATTGCAGTGGGTAATGTTGCCACTGAGATCGGTTGTCGAAATCAGTTTTTGGTTTTCCAGAAAACGTTTTTCGTTATCGGTAACAGGCAGGTTTTTTTTCATTACTCGGTTAACTCGGCATTATCTGGCGGCGGCCGTTTCAATGGCTTATACCTGCGTGCTCCTTGCGAGCAGGAAGAGGCTCAAAATTCATTCACATTCAACATGCGCTGAGGGGGAAGCAGGGCCAGCCTGGATCACGCCCAATTATAGGCGCATAAAGCGCGCATTCTAGGGTTATACATGGCAATGTCAATGCAACAAATGTTTCATCTAAGAGACTTACTGCTGTGTTAGAAAGGTATTTATCATGTCAAATTAAAACACGGGAAATATGCTGACCCAGATCAATTTTTTTGCCTGCGATTGAGAATGGTTTCGATCCATTCCGGCGGCAATTGTTTCAGTATTTTGGGTTGCTCCGCAACCATCAGCATCAGGCTGATCATGCCGCGGGCACTGGAGTCACCACCGGCCAGCGCATTTTCCTGCAGTAGCCGCACTGGATCCTGATAGCGGTGAATCAGATGCATGATCCCCGGCAGGCCATATCGTATTTCACCGGCGATACCAAACTGGCGCAGAACTGTCCGAGTATCTTCATCTGCGGACGCTATACCTTGCCGTGCGGATGTCTGAAGGGAGGACGGCAGCTCGGCCAAATGAGAGACTATCGCGTCGGCAACAGCTGTGCCGGCCAGACAGTCCAGCAGTACAGCACCAAAAAACCGACAGCTCGCGATCGCGATGTCCGATTCATGGGTCATCCGTGTCAACACTTCGACTTGTTCCAGATATGCCTGGTTTGATGTCGTATACAACAACGGGCAGGCGACACGTGAAGTGACCGATAATTCGGTCGTGGCAGAGCCTGAAGGGCTAATGCCGTGACGAATGTTGTCGTAGGCGGCCGCTGTGGCCTTATCGATATAGCCGTGGTAATGCTCAACGAAACCTGCCCAGATATCCAGATAACGTTCGATATCGGGTTCATCCTGCTGCAGGTATTGATACAGGTGCCAGAGCTGGTCCCCGTGATGGGTCAGGTCCCCCGCGGCCTTGGTGCCGTGCCAGTGACTCAGTGGAGGATGGAGTTCATTGAGGTTAAGTGGTTGGCGATCCAACAGCTCATGATCATAGATCCAGTGCAAACCTAAAGAATAGCTGTCAGCTATAAGCGCAGCCTGAATCAGCGATGCGACGCGTTGCGGCTCGATCATCATGGGGTTACCCGGTTTACACGCACTGCATCAAGCTTAGCAGAAGCGGTCCAGACTGCTTAACTGGGCGGGTGCATTGCAGGATGAAAAAAACCGGCCCCGAAGGGCCGGCAAGGCTCAGTGCTGCATACTCGGTACGACCGAGGCTCCCGGTGAATCAGTGCAACTTGAGACGGGGACGAATCACCTTGTTGATACGATCAACCAGGGTGATCAGAAACGTTTTGGTATAACCATAGACGGCCAGCTGATGCAGGCGGTACAGCGAGACATACACCAGCCGCGCCAGGCGACCTTCCACCATCATGCTGCCCTTGGTCAGGTTCCCCATCAGGCTGCCGACGGTACTGAAGCGGCTCAGTGACACCAGCGAGCCATAGTCCTTGTATTCGTACGCGGGCAGTGACTCACCCTTAACAATGCGGCGGAAGTTCTTGAACAGGAAGGATGCCATCTGGTGAGCCGCTTGGGCTCTGGGTGGCACGTTTCCGTTACCGTCCGTTCGGGCGCAGGCGGCACAGTCACCCAGTGCAAAGATGCGCTCATCCCGGCTCGTACGAAGATCAGGCCCAACAAGCAGCTGGTTTAGACGGTTGAACTCAAGACCATCCAGGCGGGTGATGAATTCCGGAGCACGAATACCAGCGGCCCAAACTTTAAGCTCTGCTTCGATCAGTTCACCGGTATCAGTCATCAGCCCTTGTTCATTGACCGAGGTAATCCGCGTGTCCTGACGTACACTGACGCCCAGTTTTTCCAGCTCGTGCCGGGCCGCTGCCGAGATCCGATCCGGCAGAGCGGGCAGAATACGCGGGCCGGCCTCGATCAGAATCACTTCCAGACGATTGCGATCCAGCTTGGAGATACCATATGCGGACAGTTCTTTTGCGGTATTGAACAGCTCTGCCGAGAGTTCAACACCAGTTGCCCCGGCACCGACTATAGCGATACGCAAGCGCTGTTCATCGGAGTTACTGGCCTTCAGACAGGTCTCGAGCAGAGTCCGACGGAACTGTTCCGCCTGTTTGCGGCTGTCCAGGAAGGTGCAATGTTCGGCAACACCATCGACGCCAAAATCGTTCGTGACACTGCCAACGGCCATGACCAGGTAGTCATAGTAGAGGGTGCGTACCGGCAGCAGGGTTTGCCCGTTTTGTCCCTTGACCGCTGCGAGATGGATACAGCGCTGTTCGCGGTCAATCGACTCCATCTGGCCGACCTGAAACTTGAAGCCGGCACTTCGTGCCTGAGCGCTGTAGCTCAATTCATCGATACCAGCATCCAGTGAGCCTGTTGCTACTTCATGCAGCAAGGGCTTCCAGATATGGGTCGGTTCACGGTCGACCAGCGTGACTTTAAGGCCCTTGCGCCGGTATTTACGTGCCAACCGTGTTGCCAGTTCCAGGCCGCCGGCACCGCCGCCGACTACGACCACATGTTGATAGAGAGGAGATGTCTGTTCCATAACAGCGATTATCCTGAAGTTTGGGCAGCCTTTATCTGCTGCCTTGGCGAGATTTCTTGCCGCCTATGGTACCTAATACCAAAGTTGTACCCCTAGTACATATCGTGCAACTTTGTAGCTTTATGTATCCGTTTGTACACTGTCTGTCGTTTGGAGCGAGGGTATAATGATTGCAGTGAATAATAATTATCAGGCACTGGCCAAGCATCGGTGCCAAAAGACAGGCCATCCTCATGAGTGAAGTTTCCCGGCTCCGAAAATTTGTATCCCCTGAAATTATTTTCGGCAGTGGTGCTCGCAAAACGGTGGGCAACTACGCCCTTACATTTGGCGCGCGCAAGGTTTTGATCGTGTCCGACCCTGGTGTACACCAGGCAGGGTGGGTCGATGAAGTCGAGCAGTTACTGGCAGAGCAGCATATTCCCAGTGTGGTTTTCACCGACGTGTCCCCCAACCCTCGGGTAGAGCAGGTTGCCAAAGGGGCGGAGCTCTATCACGAAGAAGGCTGTAACGTGATCGTGGCTGTCGGAGGCGGCAGCCCGATGGATTGCGCCAAAGGCATTGGCATTGTCAGTACTCATGGGCGCAGCATTCTTGAGTTTGAGGGTGTGGATCGGATTGAGATCCCAATCCCCCCACTGATCTG
Organism: Marinobacterium maritimum; assembly: GCF_039523155.1. Classification (NCBI taxonomy): domain Bacteria; kingdom Pseudomonadati; phylum Pseudomonadota; class Gammaproteobacteria; order Oceanospirillales; family Oceanospirillaceae; genus Marinobacterium; species Marinobacterium maritimum. The sequence continues at coordinate 922,694 of NZ_BAAAET010000001.1, forward strand.
TATTCCGACCACGGCCGGCACTTCCGCCGATGTGTCCCAGTTCGCGATCATCTCCAATCAGCAGGAGAAGATGAAGTTCTCCATCATCAGTAAGTCGGTGGTGCCGGATGTGGCGCTGATCGACCCTGATACCACGCGAACCATGGATACTTTCCTGACAGCCTGTACCGGTGTAGATGCTCTGGTTCATGCCATCGAAGCTTTCGTGTCTACGGCCAGTGGTCCTTTGACCGACATGCATGCGCTGGATGCGATTCGGCTGATCAATACTCATCTCGCCTTGTTGGTAGAGCAACCCGAGGATACTCATTTGCGTGAGCAGGTGATGCTCGGTTCGATGAAAGCCGGGCTGGCATTTTCCAATGCCGTTCTTGGTGCGGTTCATGCCATGTCACACAGCCTGGGCGGCTATCTGGATCTGCCGCACGGGCTGTGCAATGCGATGTTGCTTGAGCATGTTATCGACTACAACTATGAGTCTGCTTCCGACCGTTTCCGCGTGGTAGCGGAAACCATGGGGATAGACCCGCGAGGGTTGAGCCAGTCCCAGATCAAACGCCGGTTGATGCAACATGTCATCTCGCTCAAACATGAAGTCGGTCTCTACCAGAAGCTTGCAGAACAAGGTGTACATCTGACCGATATCCCGTATTTAAGTAAAAACGCCATTAAGGACCCGTGCATTCTGACCAATCCGCGAAAATCCAGTCGGCGTGATGTTGAGGCCGTATATGAAGAAGCCCTCTGATACCACTGAACTGACAGTTGAGCACCTGATTGGCCTGGGGGGACAGTCAGCGCGCAAAAGCTATTACCCGGAACTGCTCAGTAAAATCGAAGAGCTGGAATCAGAGCGTAACCGCTACAAATGGCTGTTTGACAACGCCTTGCATGGCATTTTTCAGGCTGACCTGACCGGTATGATCGGCAAGGCAAATCGAGCACTGGCGCGAATCTGTGGCTATCCCGACAGGGAGTCCATGGCGCAGAAGGTGAATTTCGCCACTGACCTGCTTCTCAGCGAGCAGGAGTTTCGCCTGATGCTGGCTCGGCTGGTCAATGATGGCCAGTTGTTTCTCTACGAGACCCGGCTGCGCAAGGCAACCGGCGAAATAGTAGAGGTCTCAATGAACATACTGCTGCGCCGCAAGGGAGAGGAAGCCGCTATCGTGGCCTTCGTGGCGGATATTACCGAGCGTAAGAGAGTCCAGCAGCGCATGCTCTCACTGAACGAAGAGCTGGAACAGCGTGTCGATGAACGTACTCGCGAGCTGGTTCAGCTGAACGACCGTCTGTGGCGTGAGGTGCGCACCCGTCAGCAGGCTGAGCAGGAGATGCTGCGTGCAAAGGAAGCGGCGGAAGAGGCCAATCTCAGCAAGGATAAATATCTTGCTGCTGCCAGTCATGACCTGTTGCAACCGATGAATGCGGCCCGCCTGCTGGTGGCCGCGCTTCAGGAGCGTAACCTCCCCGAAGCCGAGGCCGATCTTGTAAACCGGGTACACCTTGCGCTGGATGGGGCAGAACACCTGCTGACCGACCTGCTGGATATATCCAAACTGGACCAGAATGCGGTTCAGCCAGAAATCCAGAGCTTCCCTGTCAGCCGCCTGGCCGACAGCCTGAGGAGCGAATTTGAGCCGGTCGCAAATGCGGCAGGGTTAAGCTTCCAGGTTCACAGTCGTGATCATTGGATCGCCAGCGACCTGCGTCTGCTGACCCGTATTCTGCGCAACTTTCTCAGTAATGCATTCCGCTATACCGACAATGGCGGGGTATTGCTGGCATTCCGCCGCCGCGGAGACGTGTTGGTGATACAGGTTTGGGATACGGGCGGGGGTATCCCGGGTGACAAGCAGGAAGCCATATTTGAGGAGTTCTGTCGTCTGAGCCACCATCAGACCCGCAAGGGTGGTGTCGGTTTGGGGTTGGCCATCGTCGACCGTATTGCACGCATGCTCGAGCACCCCATCAATCTGCGTTCAGTCATCGGCGCAGGGTCCTGCTTCGAAGTCAGTGTGCCGCTGGTAGCTCAGGTGCATCAGATCCGGCTCAATGAAGCACCCACACCGGTCACTAGCTGCGACCTATTGGATGGCCGTCGTGTTCTGGTGCTCGATAACGATCCGGCCATTCTGGTCAGCATGCAGGCATTACTGGGTGGCTGGGGCTGTGAGGTGATGCTGGCTGAGGATTTGAGTGAAGCTCGCAAGGCATGCAGCGAGAAGGCGCCTGATCTCGTGTTGGCGGATTATCACCTTGAAGATGAGCAAACCGGACTTGAGCTGCGATCCTGGCTGAACAATGCCGGTATGGCTGAGATACCGATGGTGATGCTGACCGCAGATAGAAGCGACGATACCCGCAAGGCATTTCGTGAGCAGGGCGTTCAAGTGCTGAATAAACCGGTCAAACCGGGCAAGATGCGGGCGCTGATGACGCATCTGATCAACAGACAAACAGAATCAACTGCAGAATAAGGTCCGGCACCCGTTCGGACCGATGAACGCAATATCGCTCTGTTAGCGAATGCGCAGGCGCGAACGGGTCACATTGCTGTCGGGCGTCAGTTGCTCAAGTGCTTCCCCGAGGGCTGCAATGTCCTCATAGCCTTCCAATCGAACGACTTCCCCTTCACCGGTTGTCACCTGCATCCCTTCCAGCTGCTTGCCTCTGAACTGCAGTTTAAGGTTGAGGATGTGGCTGATATCAACCTCCACGCGGGACTCACCCTGGATGACTGCCAGAGTTTTAGCTTCCGGACTTAGCTCGACCTCAGGGTAAGCCTGGCGGCCCAGTCGGAGATGACGAAACAGCTTGATGAAGTAGGCGGAACAGGCGGCTACTCCCAGCACCGGCAGAATGAAGTCGGCAACCGTAGAGGCTTCAAACAGATAATAAAGACTGACCAGTACCGCAGCGGCCAGGAACAGCATCCAGAGCAAATGGCTGGCGGTTTGTTTCCGGTAATAGGATGTGGAAATACGATAACGCATGTTGCGTATGGTCCGTTATTGCTCATCAGAAGGCGGGAGTGTAAACATGGCGTACGGGTTTGGGAACCGGTTTGTTGCTCCGGCCAGCTGGGGCTGATGAGCGGGTGTACAGAGTTTCTGGCTTTTAGACAGTCTATTGGGCGCTAGCCTTCTCCAATGCATGGTTTACCACTTGGGTATGCTCATTTTTGACGGGTCACACTCGAGGAATTGGTCCAATATCAAGGCATTTTGGGTTGACCGTTGCGTGATACCACGCAGGATCAGCAGGAAAAAGCGCATGCTCGTTTTCAACGGAGGAAAATAGCTGTGATTCACCATTTATCCCACCAATACAGCCACTTAGCCCCTCTTTTCGGCTCCTCTCGTGAGTAAAAAACGCATGCGTATGATTAAAACGTTAAACGATAAAGGATAGATCATGCATATAATCATAGGGATTTTGACAACAATAGTGACGTTACTCTATTTGTTAGAGAGGTTAGGGGGCGATTTTTTGGGGGGCAACCCTTGGGCTTGGAAGCGCCGCCGAGCGTGGCTAAAACAATCTAGCGGCAACCCGGAGCATCGCCATGAACATGACGGTGCGTATACGGTGACGGCTTCCACGGATGCGCCGCTTGCCACTCCTGGTACCGCTTTCACGGTTCATGGATGCGACACCGACGAGTGCAGCGATCTCTTTGCGGTTGAGTTTGCCGAGTTCTGGTAACTCGCTGAGCAAGGTGTAGGCGAGGACTTTACCGACGCCCGGCACACTGGTCAGGATCTCGGTTTTGGTGCGCCAGTGTTTAACCTGCATGACCGCTTCATCGATCTATTTGGTGATGGTGTCCCGTCCTGAATAAGGTTTGTAACGAACGCAGTAGTGTTTTGATGGAACGATGTAGTGTTGGGCAAGATCTGGAGTCGGTTTTTCTCCATGGTTTGCATCTCAAGCAGCTGGCTGTGGCGAATTAGTAAGTCATTGATTAGAAGGGATTGTTTGTCAGGAGTAGGTTTAATGTCGGGCTGTATGGTGGCGGCAAAGCGGGCGATGACACTGGCATCGATCTTGTCAGTACACTAATGGCTTGGGCATAGCGCCTGATGCTGTTTGGATTGACCACGACAATGGGAAGGTTGGTCTGCTCACAGGCAAACACGAAGGCGTGTTCATGGTAATAAGCTGACTCTGCCTTGCTATGCGGGCTCGGGGCCCCGATTACTGTTCGAGTTATCGCTAAAGAGTCATGCAACGCTACACATTTGTTATCGCTCTCTCGGAAGAGGAGCTGGCGCTCAATCGAGCCGCTGAGTGAAGTCTCTCAATGGCCGTTGAGGGTAGGTTCCAATTTACCCGGAAAACACACGGGATTATCCATAAACTGTTTCAAGCAAGCGGGGATGAACGGGCCCCTATTGGCTTCTAATCACCCTGCGGCAACTCGAGCCTGAAGCCCGTCAAATAAGGCGCAACCTCGGTATAACGTCGGTAGCTTAGTGCACCACCATGCAGCTGCATGATCTCGTGGACGAAGCTGAGCCCCAGGCCACTGCCTTTACTTCCATCGGGTTTAGGCAGACAAAAGAACCTTTGTACCAGTTTGGTTTCCGCAAAGGCGGGTACGCCGGGGCCGCTGTCCAGAATTTCAATGCCGATGCCTGCATCGCTGAGTTCGGCACGAATGGTTACGGTGCTATCGGCCGGCGCGAACTCGATGGCGTTTTTAATCAGGTTACCCAATGCATCGCTCAGCAAGGCAAAGTCACCGTAGGCATTAATTTCCGGATCACATTGTTTATCCAGTACTACCTGATGTTGACTGGCGTAGTCTTCAAGGCCAGAACACACCCCATCGATGAGATCGGTTACGGCAAAGCTGTCTGCATTGCTCAGGGTGTTCAGGTGCTCGATGGCCGCCAGGTCCAGCAGGCGTTCGATCAGGGACTGCATTCTGGAACCCTGCTCGATGATGTTGTTGAGAAAGCGGTTGCGTTGCTCGTCCGACATGGGCTCTTGCAGCAGTTCGGCCGCGCCTCGAATCCCTGCAATGGGGGATTTGAGCTCATGGGTCAGGCTTTGCACATAGTCAGCTACATATGACTTGCCCTCCAGTGCGACCCGCATACTTTCCAGTGCAGTGCCTACACGGCCAACTTCGTTATTACCCAGTGACGGCAGGGCAACCCGTTTGCCTTCAGATACATCAAGAGCATATGCTTCGAGCCGGTGCATCGGACGGGTAATCCAGAAGGTGATCAGCAGGCCGACCAGTAAGGTTCCCAGCGCAATTACGATTGAGGTGTACACCAGGTTGTTACTCAGGTGGGCGATGAAGCGGTTGATGTTGCGGGTCGGCTTGCCGATCGCAACCACACCGATCGTATCACCCCGGTACAAAATGGGACTGGCGGTGTAGAGTCGTTCGCTCTCGGGGTCATCAGGGGTATCGTCGGAGCTGCGAGCACCATAGCGACCACGCAACGTCAGGTAGACATCACGCCATTGTGAGTAATCCTTGCCAAGATCCTGCTGTCCCTCTGAATCAAAGATGACAGTTCCCCGTGCATCCGTTACATAGATACGGATATCGATTTCGGTTTTCAGCAGGTCGTAGATCTGGGCGTGTAATGTACGGGGCTGAATCGCTGCAAATGTCTGCTCCATCAGCCGGGTATCGATTTGGACGCTGCCGTCGGCATCAAGCTCTACGGCCTGCTGGCTGATCAAGGCCGCGGTAAACTCGCTGAAGTCGACCAGAATATCTTCCTGGGCCTCCTGATAGCGGGGCTCCAATTCGTCCAGTACCCAGTAAACCACACTACCCAGGCCGGTAAGGACACTGACCAGAAACACGGTCAGCAGGCGCAGGCGAAGGCTCATGCCGTTACCTCGAAACTGTACCCCAAACCACGATGGGTGCGGATGGGGTCACATTCGGCATTGATGGCACGGATCTTCTGGCGCAAGGTCTTGATATGGGTATCCACGGTGCGATCGAAACTGCGTTCCGGCTCTTCCCAAACCTGCTCCATCAACTGTTCGCGTGAGTAGGTCCGGCCGGGATGGTTCATCAACAGCAACAGCAGGCGATACTCGTACCGGCTCAGCTCAAGCAGCGAACCGTTCAGGGTAATGCGGCAGCCCTCGGCGTCGTGGGCGAAACCGCCGTCCGCTACTTTGGCTTCTTGCGGCTGGCGCAGACGAGCGCGGATACGGGCGGTGAGTATCCGTGGGCTGAAGGGCTTGGTGACGTAGTCGTCGGCGCCCAACTCCAGCCCCAGTACCTGATCGATCTCTTCGTGGCGAGAGGTGAGGAAGATCACGGGTATTGATGAGGATTGGCGTATGTGGCGGCAAATATCAAAACCACTCATGTCGGGCAGGCCGATATCGAGCAGGATCAGGTCGACCTTATCCTGTTGCAGTCGTTCCAGTGCCGCCTGACCCGTCGTGACCCAGGTCGTCTGAAGATGTTCAGTTTGCAGGGCATACTGCACCGTATCCGCAATTGATGGCTCATCCTCGACGATCAGTACATGCATCCCGTGCTCCCTCACAATTCCACGGCCGACTTCACATTCACTTCAAACTTTTCTCAAACCCGTATCCGATCCTGCCGGTATCAACAGGATGGAGGAAAGCGAGATGGGTACGTTATCACAGATCGGGCGCACGGCATGGGTTTTGAGCTGGTTGCTGCTATGCCTGCAGGCTGCAGGACTCAGGGCCGACACATTGCAGGCCAGCGAGGTAACACGTGGTTCTCTGGTCTCGAGGGATGAGGAAGGGCGGATGAGCGAGATGCCCTTGCTGGATACGCAGGTCAAAATGACGGTCACTGGCCCGATTCTCAGAGCCGAGGTGACACAAACGTTCAGCAACCCCGGTAGCAACTGGACTGAGGCGCTCTACCTGTTCCCGCTGCCTAACGAAGCTGCTGTCGATCATATGCAGCTGATTATCGGTGACCGTGTCGTGGCCGGCGAAATCAAAGTAAAGGAAGAGGCAAAAGCAACTTACGAAGCGGCCAAAACCGAAGGCAAACAGGCGGCGCTGGTGGAGCAGGACCGCCCCAACCTGTTTCATACATCGGTCGCTAATATTCCGCCTGGAGGTGAGGTCACCGTTCGGATTGAATATCAGCAGACGCTTGTCTGGCAGGAAGGGGCTTTCTCACTGCGATTCCCGCTTGCGATTACACCGCGTTATTCGGGCCTGATTGAGTCGGCCGCGCGAGAAGTAACACGAGAGGTCAATCTGGCTCAGGGCTGGCAGATACTGCCCGGTGAGCGTGAAACACGTATGGTCAACGGCGCCGAGGAGCAGGACAAGCAGGGCAAGGTGGCGATTGAAGTCGCGCTGCAGCCCGGCTTTCCCTTGGGCTATATCAACAGCTCGTCTCATGACGTGACAAGGCAGGAAGAGGAAACCCGCCAGCAGGTCGTCAGTGTGCTGATTGATGAAGCCGACGAGTATAAGGATTTCGTATTGAGCTGGGCGCCGGTCGCCTCGGCACAGCCCAGCGCAGCTTTCTTCTCCGAACAGACGGAAGGGGGAGATAATTACGGGTTGTTGATGCTGATGCCGCCGCAGGACCTGGCTACAAAGGTGTTTGATCGAGAGGTGACGTTCGTTATCGATACGTCCGGCTCCATGGGCGGGACTTCGATCAAGGCGGCACAGGCTGCGTTGATAGCGGGCATACAGGGGCTTTCGGCGGGTGATACCTTCAATGTGATTGAATTCAATTCCGACACCTCATCTCTCTATCGGGCTCCGGTTGCGGCCAATGCACGTAATAAACAGCAGGCCATAAACTTCATCGAACATTTAAGTGCCGGTGGCGGTACCGAAATGTGGCCGGCTTTACAGGCGGCACTGGTCGACAGTGATGATAACCAGCATCTGCGTCAGGTGATCTTCATCACCGATGGCAGTGTCTCCTATGAAAAAGAGCTGTTTGAACTGATTAATGACAGGCTGGGTGATGCTCGACTCTACACCGTTGGTATTGGCAGTGCGCCCAACAGCTTTTTCATGGAAGAGGCTGCCGTTGCAGGTCGTGGCACCTACCGCTATATCGCATCAGCGGGTGAAGCGCAGGAGCAGATGCAGGCTCTGTTCGATCGCCTGGCCAAACCGGTGCTGGCCAACATCAGCATTAGCGGTGCCGGTGTGCATGAAGTGATGCCATCCCGAGTGCCCGACCTCTATGCCGGTGAGCCTTTGGCATTGGCGATGAAACTGGAATCGGGTGCTCAGGTGGAGATCAGCGGTCGTATTGGTGATGCCGTCTGGTCCGAGACGGTGAATATTCAGTCAACAAATGACAGTCACGGCATTTCGGTGGACTGGGCACAGCGGGCGGTGCAGGACTGGCGTCGTCGCTATTTGCATGGCGAGAGCGAGACGCGTATCCGTGAAGCCATCATTGAGCTGGGTCTGAAGTATCACTTGGTAACGCCCTATACCAGCATGGTCGCGGTTGACCGGACACCGGTGCGACCGCTGTCCGAGACACTAGACTCGCAGGCGGTTCCGACAGCCAAGCCTCATGGTCTGCAACTGCAGATGGCGCAGGGCGCGACCGGTTACCAGTGGACACTGATGATCGGCATGGCAATGCTGCTGGCGGCAGGTGGCCTGTTGATCGCAGTGCAGCGCAAGTCCGAGGTTTCGGCATGAGCCGGTGGTTGATCAAGGCAGGGCTGGCAGCGATGTGTGTCGTCGGCCTGGGCCTTATCGGTCAGGCGCTCTGGATACCGGCCAAGGCGCAGGTGGCCCAATGGCTGCTGGCCGACGCCTGGGAACGTTCGGTGCACAATGGTGAGCCAGTCAAGCCATGGCCTTGGGCCGACCACTGGCCGGTGGCGCAACTGAGCATGCCTGAAATCGGCCTCAACCAGATCGTACTGGCGGGTGATACGGGTAGCGTACTGGCATTTGGGCCGGGCGAGAACATGCAGGCAAAGGCGCTGGAAGCCGGTGCCCGGATTATAAGTGGCCACCGCGATACCCACTTTGCATTTTTAAAAGATATTGCCATTGGTCAAAATCTGTACCTGACGGATACTGATGGGCAGGTGGCTTACCGGGTAGAGGCGGTTCAGATTGTGGACTCGGCAAGGGTACAGCTGCGTCCTGAAGCCTATCCAAAGGGCCTGTTACTGGTGACCTGTTACCCGTTTGATGCGATTACCACCGGGGGCAGCCTGCGGCTGGTCGTGATGGCCGAGCGAGTAGAAACCACTCGCCTGTAACAGCGTCTCATGACGACACTATGCGCCTAAAGGTGTAGTGTTGCATATCGACAACGCTGACATCATTGCCGATGATATTGGTCAGTGAAATGATGAGCGATTGAATCATGACTGATCTTAAGATTGTCGATTTCCGCGAAGCGGGTGACAAGCACCGGCATCGCAGGCAGCATGAGCAGAAGGAAGGCCGAGTAGATGCCCTGCGTGAGCGATTCGCAGCGGCCCTGCCAAGCAAACCCACCCCAGTGAAGGACTACTTCAAGAAAAAGCGGGCCAAGAAAAAAGGTTGAGGTAGCTGTTTACCAGCTTTAGCGCTCTGGCTTGGGGCCACCAGCGGGCTGAAAAGTGTTTGAGCTACTTCTGAAGCTTGTCTAGTATGCTAAGAGCGTTCAGGCCTGAACGCTTCCTTATTAAGCACTATGGTTTTGTTATGGATAACATCTATGGCGATGGAGTATCGCACGAGCTGCTTGGTAATGCCGCCTCAATCAAGCAGTTGCTCGAAAGCCTGGCACAGAGCGAGCGTGAACTGAAAAATCAGGTCACGTTGTTCTCCGCCTTTCTTGATGCCTTGCCCAACCCGATCTTCGTCAAGGACAACAACGCCGTCTTCATTGCGTGCAATGCTGCCTATGAAAAGGCTTTTGGAATTGCCCGCGAGGAGTTTGTTGGCAAAACGGTGATGGATCTCGATTATCTGCCGGAATTGTCTCGCCATACTTTTCAGAAGGCCGATCTGGAACTGTTGCGCGAGCGGGGTGAAACCCGAGAAGAAATTGAACTGGCCTTCGGGGATGGGTGTGTCCGGACCGTGTTATATCAGCGCAAAACCTTCGAGCTGGGAGATGGTCAGGGCGGCATGCTGGGTCTCATCGTCGATATTTCCCAACGCAAACGTGCCGAAAAGCTGGAAAGCTTCCGTAGCAGCATACTGGAGATGCTGGCCGGCGGCGAGGAGTTGCGCCCGATCTTAATGGCGATAGTGCAGGGTGTTGAAACCCTGTGCCCAGACATGATGTGCAGTATCCTGCTGGCAGATGATGAGGGCCAGTACCTTGGGAACCGTGTGGCGACCAGCCTGCCAGAATCGTACACGCGTGCATTGGGCAGGGTCGCCATTGGGCACAACAGCCGGCCCTGCGGTATCGCAGCCTGTACTGGTCAGCGAGTCATCGTTGAAAATATTGCATCTCACCCGAATTGGGCAGGTGCCTGCTCGGTTGCAATCGGGGCAGGGCTGGTTTCCTGCTGGTCACAGCCAATCAAGGCCGGTTCCGGTGACATCCTGGGCACCTTTGCGATCTACCATCGCCGCTCGGCGATACCCATTGACACCGAGATCGAGCTGATAGAGCACACAGCCCGTTTGGCAAGCATTGCGATTGAAAAAACACGTGCGGAGCATACCATTCGAGAGCTGGCCTATTATGACGCACTGACAGCCCTGCCAAACCGCAGGATGCTGAACGAGCACCTGCTTGAGACATTGGCGGCTGGTCAGAATACGGGTGAGTATGGCGCCTTGATGTTGCTGGATCTGGACAACTTTAAACCCCTCAATGACCAATATGGGCATATGGTTGGTGACCAGCTGCTGGTCGAGGTTGCCAGGCGCCTCAGTCGAAGTGTTCGCCATACGGACCTGGTTGCCCGTCTGGGAGGAGATGAATTTGTCGTGGTTCTGGATTCCCTGGGGGGCTGTGCTGAGGCAGCAGAACTCGTGACACTGGAGATCGCTGAGGCCGTTCGCAAGTCAGTAGTGGAACCTTTTCGGCTGGTTGTCGATTCAGATCAGGGGGAGCTTGAGTGGGTCAGTCATACATGCTCGGCAAGTATTGGTGTGACGCTGTTTTCGGGGGTACAAGAGTGTAAAAGTGAAGTGCTCCGGCAGGCCGATCAGGCGATGTACCAGGCCAAGAAGTCTGGCCGCAACAGCATATGCCTGTTCGAATCAGTTGAATAGCGGCTATTACCTCAATCCGGCGGCAATGGCTGAAAACTCGGGTATACTGTGCAAGGCACTCACAAGAGTGCCTTTTTTATTGTCGCCGCGTCTGCACAGGACGTTTCGGCGAGTCTGCAGATGCAATCAGGGGTGGTACATGGCCGAAACGGGGCAGTTCAATAAGCTGAAAGTCATTCGCGAAGTGGAGTTCGGCGTTTATCTGGATGGCGGTGATGCTGGGGGGATTTTATTACCCAAGTCCGAGGTCCCTGAAGATACCCGTCTCGGTGATCGCCTGTCGGTATTTGTCTACCTGGACTCCAACGATGAACCGATCGCGACCATGCGACGCCCGCGTGCCCAAGTGGGACAGTTCGCCAACCTGAAAGTGGTTGAGGTCAACAAAATCGGTGCCTTTCTTGATTGGGGGCTGCCCAAAGACCTGTTCCTGCCGTTCAACGAGCAGGTTAAACCACTGCAGGCAGGTGATTACGTCACCGTATTCCTGTACCTGGACAACACCAACCGTATCGCGGCTACTGCCAAACTGGAAAAGCATCTCGAAAGTGGTGAGGACTACAAGCAGGCTCAACTGGTAGAGCTACTGGTTGTCCGTCCGACCGACATCGGCTATCAGGTGATCATCGATAACCGTGCCATGGGGCTGTTGCACCGGCAGGATATTCACCGCCCGGTACGTCCGGGACAGCGTCTGTCCGGATTTATCAAGCTGATGCGTGAAGATGGCAAGATCGATGTCATGCTGGAGAAGCCTGGTTATGGGCGCGTGGACCCGCTGGCACAGCAGGTGCTCAAGTACCTTGAAACACGAAATGGCCACTGTCCTCTGGGTGACAAGAGTGATCCCGATGCTATCCGCGAGACCTTTGGTGTCAGCAAAAAGGCATACAAAATGGCCCTCGGTCAGTTGTTGAAGGCTGGTCGAATTCGTCAGGATGAAACGGGTATCCACCTGAACGACTGATGCCGTCCTGGTTCGGTCCTTTAAGTTTCATTTAAGTCCTTCCCTCTACACTGGCTCCTGTCAACCAACACAGGAGTCAGATCTATGAAATCACTGCTTGCAACTCTGCTGATCTCAACCGCCGTCGTTTCCGCACCGGCCATGGCCGGTGACAAGTGCAATGTACCCAAGAACGAGTGGCAGAGCGAACAGGCCTTCCGCGATGCCGTCCAGGCCAAGGGCTGGGAGGTCAAGAAGTTCAAGGTCGATGATGGTTGCTATGAAATCTATGGCTATGACGAAAAGCAACGTCGGGTTGAAGCCTATTTCAATCCGAAAACGTTCGAGATCGTTAAGATGGAAGTAGAGGACTAAGGGGGCTGAGATGGTCACTGTGAAAGTGTGGGACCCGTTTGTACGGCTATTTCACTGGGCGCTGGTAGTCTGCTTCACAGTGGCCTGGCTGAGCGCGGATGAGTGGCAGGACTTACATGAACTGGCCGGTTATACGGTGGCGGCCTTAGTCGTCTTTCGCGTTATCTGGGGGCTTTTTGGTACCCGCTATGCACGTTTCAGCCAATTTGTACGTTCGCCGGAGAAAGTAATAAGTTACCTTAAGGCGATTGGCAACGGACAGGAAGTACGTCATATCGGCCATAATCCGGCCGGTGGGATGATGGTGCTGATGCTCCTGGGGTCGCTGGCACTGCTGACATTAAGTGGATGGCTGGGAACTGATCTCTTCTGGGGTGAGGACTGGATAGAGGAAGTTCACGAGCTGATGGGTAACCTGTTGCTGCTACTGGTGGCGCTGCACCTGGGTGGGGTCGTGCTTGCCAGTCTGAGGCACCGGGAAAGCCTGGTGAAATCAATGGTGACCGGTCGAAAGCGTGCGCCGAGTGGTTCGGACCAGGACTGACATTGTCTTTTTGAATAATGGCTGAGGAGGATTCTATGGTTTGGTTAAGGTACATGCTCGCATGGCCCGTCCTGATGATGGGTGCCTTGGCCTCTTCAGCCGCATTTGCCAGCCGACACCTGGACCAGGATGAAGTGCTCAAGCGGGTTCATGCCGGCGAGATTAGGCCCCTGTCCGAGTTGATGGCGCTTAACCCCAAGCGGTTCAAGGGGCAGCTGCTCGATGTGGAGGTCGAATATGAGGATGGCGTTCTGATCTATGAGATTGAAATACTGGACCCCGATGGGGTGGTCCGGGAGTTCAAACTGGATCCGATGACCGGTGTGGTGCTAAAGGAAGAGATTGAGGACTGAGCATGAGGCTATTGCTGGTTGAGGATGATGTTGAACTGGTCGAGCGTCTCAAATCATCACTGAAAAAGGCGGGTTATGCCGTCGAAGCGGCTTTTGATGGTGTTGATGGCGAGTTCATGGGGCTTGAGGAGACATTTGATGCCGCTATTCTGGACCTTGGCCTTCCCAAAAAGCCTGGCATGGAGGTGCTCAAGCACTGGCGCCAGGCCGGGCGTGATATGCCGGTGCTGATTCTGACCGCGCGTGATGCCTGGCATGAACGAGTGGATGGACTCAAGGCCGGCGCCGACGACTATCTCGGCAAGCCGTTCCATGTGGAAGAGCTTGTGGCACGGTTGGAAGCGCTGGTAAGACGCAATCATGGCCATGCCAGCAGCCAGCTCGAGATTGCGGGCATGCAACTGGATATGAACCTTCAAACCGTTGCTGATGCACAAGGTCAGCTTCATCAGCTGACTGGCACCGAATTCCGTCTGCTCCGATACATGATGCTAAACGCGGATTGCATCCTGTCAAAGACCGAACTGAGTGAGCATGTCTACGAGGAAGAGCACCTGCGCGACAGCAACGTGATCGAAGTTTATATCAACCGGTTGCGACAGCGGCTGGGCAAGGACGTCATCCTGACCCGGCGTGGTCAGGGCTACTGTCTGCCGTCGTCAACGGCTTCGGCGTCCTGATATGAAGCGGAAACCCGGTTCGCTGGAATGGCGCATACGCCGGCAGCTCTTGTTGGGACTCATGGTCGTCTTGCTACTGTTGCTGGCAGTAGTTCATATCAGTGTGACCCGGCTTACCCAAAGTTTTGTGGTGAGTCGGCTTGATGATGAGGCCGAAAATCTGATCGCGGCGCTGGAGCGAACGGCAGAAGGGGCCTGGCGACTGAATACCGAGGGGCTGGGGCAAGCCTATCGGCGCGTTCACTCCGGTCATTACTATATGTTGGTCTCTGAGGCAGGAATTTACCGTTCTCGATCTCTGTGGGATGTGGAGCCCAGGATAACGCCTCAGCAACCCGGAGAGCTGACTGTCAGCCTGCTGGCGCCGGTTGCTGATCAGCACTGGCTGGTGGTGGAGCAGGGGTTCGTCAAACAGGGACAGGAGTTCACCCTCTGGCTGGCAGAAGATATTGCTCAGCTGCGGCATGATCAGCGGCACTTTGAGCTGACTCTGCTGCTGTTACTGGGGCTGAGTGTGCCGGTGTTGCTGTTGCTGCAGCGGCGGGTGTTGCATCGGGGTTTTGCACGACTGGAACCTCTGCGTCGGGCGCTGGCTCAGCAGCAGGCGGGCGAGGCGGTGGAATTTCCATGCGATGTACCTGATGAAGTCGCCCCCCTGGTGGCCAGTATCACGCAGCTGTTGCATCAGTCGGGGCAGCAGATCAGTCGTTCACGCATGGCACTGGGAAATCTGGCGCATGAGCTGAAACGTCCGTTGCAACAATTACAGTGGATGGCCGAGCAGCATCCGGACCGGGAGCAGGGTGAGCAACTGATGCAATTGTACAGAGAGTTGCTCCAACGCGTTGAACGGGAACTAAGACGAGCACGTATTGCGGGTGCTCCAGGCCCCGGGCGGCGGTTTGTACCGCGGGAGGAAGTTCCACACCTTATACAGCTGCTGGCACGTATTGGGCGCAATGATCTTGCTTTTAATGCTGACCTGCCGAATGACGCCATCCCTTTTGATCGTGATGACATGCTTGAGCTGCTGGGCAACCTGCTGGATAACGCCTGGCGCCATGCGAAATCGCGCGTGCAGTTGAGCATCGTGGCGCCAGCGCTGGATGACGGTAATTGGTGTCTGAGTGTTGCAGATGATGGCAGGGGCGTAGCGGATGAAAACCTGCAGCGCCTGGCGGCACGCGGCGTGCGTATTGATGAGACCAGTGGTGAAGGCAGCGGTTTGGGCCTGTCGATCTGCAGGTCCATCGCTGAAAGCTACAATGGTCGGCTTGAATTCGATCATGCCGAAGCCGGAGGGCTTTGTGTACGTGTGCTCCTGAAGGCTCCCGGCTAGTGCCGGGAGCTATGCAACACATGCCGGGGGTTATTTCTCGGAGGTAGTGGGGCGTCCCGAGACCAGGTGACGCGTTAAATCGGCTGCCGGACATATCCGGCAGCCACTGATATTCTGTCCTGCCCAGAGTGGTGTAAAGTCGCCACTGCCCATGTTTTCTGACTTGCTGCGTAATGGCGCCGATGCGGCCGTCGCGAGTGGAAAAGGTGGTGCGAACGGACTGATCGGACCCAGTTCACGAATCATGCGGTTTACAATGCCACGTGCTGGACGGCCACTGAATACATTGGTTAGCACGGTATGGTGTGCTGCTTCACTCTGTAAGGCGGCGCGGTGGATCGATGAGGTGTTGGCTTCGTGGCACAGCAGATAGGCAGTGCCGACTTGTACGCCAGCTGCGCCTAATACCAGTGCCGCCTGGACGCCCGTCGCATCGGCGATGCCCCCAGCGGCAATGACCGGCACCTTAACCGCCGCAACAACCTGCGGCAGCAGGGCAAAAGTGCCAATTTGGCGAGTGATATCCTCGCTTAAAAACATTCCGCGATGACCGCCAGCCTCAACCCCCTGGGCAATAATGGCATCCACACCCTGTTGTTCGAGCCAGCAGGCTTCCTCGGTCGTGGTGGCTGAAGAAATCACCCTGGCACCGGCATCCCTCACTTGTTGCAGCAAATGGGCGTCAGGCAGGCCAAAGTGAAAACTGACAACGTCCGGCTTCAACTCAGTCACGATGTCAGCCATGGCCTGATTGAATGGCTGGCGCCCGGGGGCGGCTGAGCTTGGCGGTGGCTCAACCCCCAACTCCTCATAATAGGGCAGGAAGCGTTCGAGCCAGGTTTGTTGTTTGGCAGGGTCGGCAATGTGTTGTTGATGGCTGAAGAAATTGAGATTCAAAGGGTTTGAGGTCTGCTCGCGAAAATTGCGTACGGCTTGGCGCAGATCATCCGGGGATAGCATGGCGCAGGGAATGGACCCCAGCCCTCCAGCTTCGGACACGGCCGCAGCCAGCTCCCAGCCCTGTACCCCGGCCATGGGGGCCTGGATGACCGGGTGTTGTATGTTGAAGAGGGTAGTCAGTGAAGACATAAAACTCCGTCCTAATCAGGTTGACGCGCTGGGCTGCTGACACAGCCAGTGGGATGAAACGATGAGCAAGAGCGCTGCCATGCTACAGCTGAACGGCAGCATGGCACCGATCAGGGCCAGGGTCGTCGTGTCCACCCAGCCCAGTGCGAGTGTCATCAGGGCTGTACCCAAAAGTCCGTACGTTAGACCTTTCACTGTGTGTCGGTGCAGTCTTGCAGCTGTAAGTGCGCCGAGCAGATAACCCAGATAGTTCGCGCTTGCCCAATAGTGTGCTGCGTCGCCCTCAATAGTGCCACCTCTGAGCATTAGCGGCAGTAATGGGGTAAATGCAAAGCGGCCGATTCCCATGGCAACGGCCAGTGCCAGTATGCCGGTGGTAATGATGACGGAAGTAGACAGGCTGTGCGTCTTGATGTCTGTGTGCATGTTCATGCTCGCCATTAGACAGGAGCTGCATATAATTAAAAATTGAATAATCGATTTTTAAGGTTCACTAAATGAGAACAATAACGCTTGAAGACCTTCAGATTTTTCAAGCCGTGGTGCGCGAAGGAGGCATACACCGAGCTGCAGAAGTACTGAACCGGGTACCGTCCAACATCACAACACGGATCAAACGCTTCGAAGATCGTCTGGGTCGTGCACTGTTCAGGCGCCAGGGACGGAATCTGGTGCTGACTGAGGCCGGGCAGCGGCTGCTGGGGCATGCCGATAAAATGTTGCGATTGGCGGATGAGGTGGTACAGGAGATAACAGGCATTGGGGTTGCTGGGGCCTTGCGCCTGGGCTCGCTTGAAAGTGCAGCGGCTGTTCGTTTGCCCGCCGTCCTGTCCCGCTTTCATAGGCACTATCCAGACGTCTCTGTGGACCTGAAGACAGGAAGTACCGGCGCACTGCTGGCAATGCTGAGGGACCACGAAATAGAAGCGGCACTGGTGTCCGAACCCTTTGATGCGGCACAGATGAATACCTTGCCGTTGTTTCAGGAAGAGCTGGTGCTGATTACTGCGCTTGGACATCCGCCAGTCAGTTCACCTGCGGAGTTGGAAATTGGAGCCGTTGCTGCCTTTCCTCATGGCTGTTCCTATCGGCGCTGTCTACTCGAGTGGTTGGCCTCAGGAGGTGTATCCCCCAGGCGAATCATGGAACTGGGCTCCTATCACGCCATTGTGGCTTCTGTTTCTGCCGGCGCTGCCGTGGGTATAGTGCCGGCATCAGTACTTTCGACCGCGGTACAAGGAACGCATGTGCAGCAGCACAGGCTGCCACAGGGCCTGACACAAAACTGTACTCATCTTGTGTGGCAAGGGCAGCCCAGCCTGGCGTTGCAGAGCCTCATCGACCTTTTGGAGGAAATGAGGCCCTGAACGCATGAAGCACACGAGTGTGTGTGAGTCACTGTTCGTTGAGCTTGCTGAGATATTGTTGGGCGTCCACACTACCCTCGTCAGCGGCCTGACGCAGCCACTTGAGGCCTGCAGCCGGGTCTTTCGGTGTACCTGTTCCTTCATACAGAGCTCTGCCGTAGTGGTAACGTGCCAGTACCGAATAGCCGGCTTCGTCATTGAGTTCAGCACCTTTCTTCATCAATGCCGTGGCATAGGCCAGGTCTTGAGGTACACCTATCCCGGACTCGTAGATCTGCGCCAGCCAGATCATGGAATAGACATCGCTCCAGCGTTCAATGCAGTCCTCAAAGATACGAATGGCGGCTTCATGGTTGCCGGTTTTGTCGGCGGCATAGCCATAAAGGCACTTGATACGCTTGTCGGATTCGATATAGGCCTCATAACTGAGGTCACTGGTTGCTTCATCGGCGAAAGCAAATAAGGGAAGCAGAAGTCCAATAGTGGCTATTGTAGTTTTGTGTAACATGTCAGATTCCTTCTGATAATGTTTGCGGGCGGGTAAATGTTGTTGAGCAATCAAGCGGCAAGCGCCGGTACCGCTCTCCGTTGCATGGCAGCTTTCCAGACGAAACAGCCTTGGGCTGACATGACAGACGTTGTGTCCAGGCAAAGGCGAGTCCACCATGCTTGAGCAGTTTTAGGCTTCGTTTCCAGATGCATCAAGATGCAGCTTGATAAAGGGGCCCAAAGTAGGGTTTGGGGGGTAGACCAAAGCGTTGGAATTTATGGGGGGATCTTTGTTGCTGTGGGTTGAGTCCAGCGATGAAATACTGTGCCTCGAAACAGAAAACGGCGCCATCAGGCGCCGTTTTGAATCATCCGATGTAGTCAGTCAGTGACTGATGGCCCCGTGAGGATACGAGTGCATGAGTTGCTCGAACGAGGCCTTGTCCAGGCGTAACAGGTCCATATGGTCGCCACATTCAAAATAGCAGTCTTCTTCCTGTGCCAGGGCATCATCCCAGATAACCGGCATGTTGTAGGCCTGTCCCAAAGAGGGGACAGCGCCCTGTTTGCAGTCGCGGAAGAGCAGATTGACATCCTGTTGTGAGGCGGGTTCCAGCAGGCGGTTCATTCTGCGATTGATGGCGTCAAGGTCTGCCATGCGATCTGACGGCACCATGGCCATCACGAAACCTTCTTCATCCCTGAGTACCACGCCCTTGGCGACTTTACGAGCGGGCAGCTGAGCGGCAATGGCCGAACTCATCATGGTTTCCGCGTAGGTATGATGCAACATGCGATAGGGCACATGCTGGCGGTCCAGGAACATCTGCACAGTGGGTGCAAGGGACATAACGCTAGCCTCCCCCGAAATATCGGATTCGGATTGCTGCAGGTCTTCTGCACTCTTCAGCATAGACTATCAATGGCAAGAGTACTGAAAGGGTAAGCGGGCTGACTTCTGGCCCTTGTTGCCTTTCGTGCGGGAAACAGGCTCAGCTGGTTCTTCTCGCTATCAAAGCTGCATCGCAGACTTGAAGCGATGCAGCTTTGGCCTTGTTACTGCGGTCAGAAAAGATTTAGCAGACGGGTGCGGAAATCGCTGGCAGAACGGGTCATGTACCAGCCATTATCGATACTGAGTGTAGTACCTTCTAACGAAAAGACTGACTTGTAGTCATCGTATTTCGGTTTGGGTTGCACCTGAATGATGCTGATTTCTGCGATGGCGCCCTTGTAGTCCGTATCATCTGCACAAATTTTGCCCAGTGCTTCCATGGTCGAAACGGTACGATCACCAAGCTGGGTATAGACCCACTCAAGTCGCATCCCTTTCGACTTGATAATTTCACTGTTTTGCTCTGCCATGGCGTCGACTGCATTCCAGTCGATCTTCACTTCTAGCTGACCATTGCCGCAGGCTGTCTGCATTTGGGTGGCAGCAGCGGCGACTTTCTCATCGGCTGCGCGCAGCGCTTTCTTTTCCTTGACGCCTGCGTGGGCGTTGGCTGCAAAGGTGGCAAGGCAAATCAGGGCGAGCGTTCTTTTCATGTGTCCTCCATGAGATACGAGATAGAGGTTCGAATCCTGAACCTGTAAACAGGCCTTCACTGATTGTGAAAGCGCGGGCCGATGGTTGCATAACTGTGGTGCTTTTACAATTTGGTCACTATCACGGGGCTTTTACGAGATGAGTCGTCAATATATGGGGAGGGGCAGTAATGGCCTTATCGGGTTAGTGTGGCCAAGGCGGAACACATGGCCGATGACATTGACGGGCCAGCAGGCCCGTCAGGTATATGACTGTCTATTCGACGGTTACGGTAATCACCTCCGACATCACCGGCGGGTTGTGCGGCGCATGCCCCATGTCCCCCAGAATCAACTGCAATGTGTGCTGCCCGGGTGGAAGGGTGAGCATGGTTTCGGTTTGGCCGCCGCCAAAGTGCATTACCTCTTTGCCCATTGCCTTGCCTGACATGGGCATCTGCTGGCCATCGACCATCAGGTGGTGGTGGCCGGTGTTGGCTTTATCGATCCCGGCTGGCGCTACCCCCATGCCGCTGAGACCAAACTGGACCTTGAACGTCTGTGGAACGGTTGTGCCATTCTCTGGTGAAATAATGTAGACCTGTGCATCGGCAGGCGCTGACGTAGCCATTTCATCAGCCAGCGCGCCTTGACTTAGCAGGGCCGCAAGGCCCAGTGCTAGAACTGTCTTGTACATTGGTATTCCCCTTTGATTGGCGGACCCGGCCGCGTTCTGTCGAGATTGGCGGACCGACGTGCTCCGCACACGCATCAGCATAGACCAATTATATTTTGCACGAGGCCGGATATGACGGCTGCAGCCCGGTCGCAAAACACCTATTCGGTTGTGTGTACCCATTCAGGCAGTGCGATGTGTTCAAGGTGCTGGCGCAGGGTATCAAGCAGAGCGGCTGCAGCAGGGCTGAGCGCACGCCCCTTGCGGGTTATAATGCAGATTTCGCGCTCAATGACTGGCTGGTCAAGAGGAATGAAGGCAAGCCCGGCGAAGGAGTGCACGTCCGCTGCCAGGGCCGGTAACAGGGTTATCCCGAGTCCCTGGCTGATCAGAGCGGCCATGCCGGCCGGGTTGGACACTTCGATCTGGACCCGATCAAGTTTAAGTGGAATCTGTCCGCTCTGACTGAAACGGGTCAGCTGAGCGCGAATACCGGTATCCTCGGACAGCAGCAGGAGGTTGTCATCAGGCACTTGCTGCCATTGCAGTGATCGAAGAGTCGCCAGAGGGTGATCACAGGGAACCACCAGGCCGTAGCGATCACGAATCAGGGGGGCATAGTCCAGATCGGTTTGCTGAGAGTGGTTGCCTGCGATGGCAAAATCGACTTCGTTGCTCAACACTCTCTGTTCAAGGTTCCCGGCACTTTCGTCACGAATGTTCACCTTTATCGACGGGTACTGGCGGCTGAATTGCGACAGGGCGCTGGGCAGCAAACGTGTCACCACAGATGGCGAGCCCGCTACGCTGACATGGCCCTGTTGTAGCTGGGCGCGGGCACGCAAGTCGGTCAGCGCGGCATTGAAGTCAGAGAAGAGACGCTCGGCGACCGGCAGAAAACGCTCACCCTCGGCACTGAGCACTACGCTGCGCGTGGTGCGATCAAACAGCGTCAAGCCTGCATCCTGTTCAAGCTGCTTGATAGTGGCGGTCAACGCTGATTGGGTCAGGTGCAGGTGTCCGGCTGCGCGGGTAAAGCTGCCGCAACGGGACACCTCTATAAAGGCGTGAAGGTGACGGATGCCGATGGGGCTGCTCATATTGATCAGTGATATTTGTTAATTGATAGAATTTAATCGTTTGAATGATAAATGATGATTCTGCATTATTAGCCACCATCGAACAATGGCTGTAACTGCCGGCTGACAGACTGATCAGCAGCCAAGCCAGAGCGCACAGAATAAAGCCCCGGAGAGCACCATGATCCCACGCATTGACAAGATTGATGATACCCAAAGCCTGTATTTGGACTTTATCGAAACCCTGCAGCAACAGGGTTTCAAGGGTGATCTGAGTCCGGACTACGCCAACCGTGTGGTATTGGCAACCGATAACAGTATCTATCAGGTGCTGCCGCAGGGAGTGCTCTATCCCAAGAACACTGACGATCTGGTCATGATTGCCACCCTGTCCGATGACCCGCGTTTCAAGGATGTGGTCCTGAGCGCCCGAGGTGGTGGTACCGGAACCAACGGCCAGTCCCTGACCGATGGCCTGATCGTCGACGTCTCCAAGCACATGAACCGTATTCTGGAGATTAACCCGGACGAGCGCTGGGTGCGCGTACAGGGCGGGGTGGTCAAGGATCAGCTCAACGCCGCACTCAAACCCTATGGTTTGTTCTTCGCGCCGGAACTGTCCACCAGTAACCGTGCTACGGTCGGCGGCATGATCAACACCGATGCCAGTGGTCAGGGTTCCGTGCTGTATGGCAAGACCCGTGATCATGTTCTGGGGCTTACCAGTGTTTGGCTGGATGGCACTGTATGGGAGTCCGGCCCGATCGATGACGCTGAGCTCAGCAGCATCAAGCAGCGGAAAGATCGTGTGGGTGAAGCCCACCGCCTGCTGGACGAGATTCAGCAGACCAAACAGGCCGAGATCGACGCCTGTTTTCCGACTTTGAACCGCTGTCTGACCGGTTACGACCTTGCTCATATTCGTGACGAGTCCGGCCGATTCAACCTGAACTCGGTCCTCTGTGGTGCCGAAGGCTCACTGGCCTTCATTGCTGAAGCCAGGCTCAATGTGTTGCCTATTCCGAAATATGCGGCATTGGTGAACATCAAGTATGACAGCTTTGAAACGTCGCTGCGCGATGCCAAGGCATTGATGGAGTGGCAGCCCACATCCATCGAGACCATCGACTCCAAGGTACTGAACCTGGCGATGGGCGATATCGTCTGGGATACGGTGCGTGACTACTTCCCGGAAAAAGAAGGTGATCCCGCGATTCAGGGCATCAACCTGGTGGAGTACACCGGTGATGATGAAGCTGCGCTGCGTGCCAAGGTAGAGCAGCTGTGCCAACACCTGGAGAGTGTCAACGGTGAGGCGGGCAAGAGCTTTGGCTACAGCGTTGTGTACGGTGCTGCCGAAATCAACAAGGTTTGGGGCATGCGCAAGAAGGCGGTGGGCCTTTTGGGTAACGCCCAGGGGCAGAAGCGCCCGATTCCCTTCGTGGAAGACACCGCCGTGCCGCCGGAAAATCTGGCCGACTTCATCATGGCGTTCCGCAAGGTGCTGGATGACAAGGGGCTGGCCTACGGCATGTTCGGTCATGTTGATGCTGGCGTGCTGCATGTTCGCCCCGCTATCGATATGAAAGACCCGGCACAGGAAACCCTGATCCGTGAAGTCACCGACGAAGTGGTTCGCCTGACGCAGGAATACAAGGGTCTGCTCTGGGGAGAGCACGGCAAGGGCGTACGTTCAGAGTATGCGCCGGAGTTCTTCGGGCCGCTGTATCCCGTGTTGCAGCAGATCAAGGGCTGTTTCGATCCGCGTAACCAGCTCAACCCGGGCAAGATCGCCACGCCGATGATCGAGGGTGCCGAACTGCTCAAGATCGACAATGTTGCCACTCGTGGCCAGCACGATCGTCAGATCAGTGAGCCGGTTCGTGAGCAGTACGATTCAGCGATGAACTGTAACGGCAACGGTGCCTGCTACAACTACGACCCGAACGATGCCATGTGTCCGAGCTGGAAAGGCACCCGTGAGCGTGTGCACTCGCCAAAAGGGCGTTCTTCCCTGATTCGTGAATGGCTGCGGCTGATGGCCAATCGTGGTGTAGATGTGACGGCTGAGGCCGAACAGATTCGTCAGCGAGGCTTTATCCGTTCGCTGCCGGGACGAATTCGCAATACGATGGCCAAGCGCAACGGCGATTACGATTTCTCCAACGAAGTCCATGAAGCGATGATGGGCTGCCTGGCGTGCAAGTCCTGTGTCGGTCAGTGCCCGATCAAGGTGAACGTACCTGATTTCCGTGCCCGCTTCCTTGAGGTTTACTACGGTCGTTACCTGCGCCCGATGAAGGACTATCTGGTGGGCAGCCTGGAGTACATGATTCCGACGCTGTCCAAATTTCCGGCACCTTACAACTGGGCCATGCGCAACACGCTGGTACGCAGCTTCATGCGTCGCGTCGGCGGCATGGTCGACAGCCCTGTGATCTGCACCAATACCCTTGGTAAGGGGTTGGAGGCTCGCGGTATCGAATGGGCAACCCCGGAAGCCATTGAAAGCCTGACCGACGCCCAGCGTCAGCGTACCGTGGTGATCGTGCAGGATGCCTTTACCAGCTATTTCGAGACCCGTCTGGTGCTGGATCTGATCGATCTGTTGGGCAAGCTGGGCTTCTACGTACTGGTGGCGCCGTTCATGCCCAACGGTAAGCCGTTACATGTTCACGGTTTCATGAAAGCCTTCGACAAGGCGGCCAATCGAAACGCGCAGATGCTGCAGCAGCTTGCCGAGTATGAGGTGCCACTGGTTGGTATCGATCCGTCGATGACTCTGACCTACCGTCAGGAGTACAAGGATGTGATTGAAGGCGAGTTGCCGCCGGTACAGCTGATCCAGGAGTGGTTGAGTGCACAGCTCGACAATATTGAACGTCCTGCTGCATCGTCCAACGTATACCGTCTGATGGCGCACTGTACCGAGAAAACTTCGGCCGCGCCGTCCATTCGTCAGTGGCAGGCGATCTTCGAAGCGCTGGGTCAGCAGCTGGAAGTGATCTCGACCGGCTGCTGTGGCATGTCCGGTACTTTTGGCCACGAAAGCGATAATCTGCAGCGTTCGAAAGATATCTACGAGCTAAGCTGGCGTGGCATCGTTAACGAGCCGGGCAACAAGGGCAAGCTGGTGGCAACCGGCTATTCCTGCCGTTCTCAGGTGAAACGTTTCGACGCTCAGCAGTTGCCACACCCGGTGCAGGCGCTGCTGGCCGCGCTGCAGGATTGATAAGCAAAACCGGGGCGCCGATTCTACTGCATAAGTTGTAGTGCAATTGCAGCATGGATCGGCGATCATGCCCGGCATTATTCAACCGATATTGAAGGAGTACCCCGATGGAAGATCTGCTGCCCGAGCTCTGCGATCACTTCGAAGAATTGGTTCAGGTGGTTGAACCCATGTTCGGCAACTATGGCGGTCGTGAAACCTTCGGTGGTGAAATTGTCACCATCAAGGCGTTTGAGGACAACTCACTGGTGCGCGAACAGGTCGCTCAGCCGGGTGAGGGCAAGGTGCTGGTCGTGGATGGTGGCGCTTCCATGCGTCGTGCCATGCTGGGTGACATGTTGGCCGAGAAAGCTCAGAACAACGGTTGGGAAGGTATCATCATCTACGGCTGCATCCGTGATGTGAATGCGATCTCTGAGCTGGACAACCTGGGTGTACAGGCGCTGGGTACTCACCCGATGAAAACCGAGAAGCTGGGAGTTGGCCAGCTGAACGTGCCGGTTACTTTCGGTGGTGTCACCTTCCGCCCAGGCGAGTACGTCTACGCCGACAACAACGGTGTGCTGGTATCACCGCAGAAACTGGAACTGCCTGAAAGCTGATTCCTGCCGGGGGCTGGCGTCCGCCAGTCCCTCATATTTTCCCTTCCTTCCTGATACTTTTTCATGTGCAACTTCAAACAGCAGCTATAACCGGTTGCTTTAATTGGCGTTGTAAAAAAGTATAAAAAATAGGCGTTTTTTGACGCGAAAAAATTTCAACGCTGTCTATACTGATATTCAACAGCGCACGGGACGTGTGCTGACCTGCCCAGACAGGAGAATATGGACATACGTTGCACGCATTCGGGCTTCCCCTTCACCGAATGCGTGCCTTTTATCGTCTGTACTTTTTACCGTCCGTACTTAGTATTATTCGTACATCGCCTGCATGGACTCTTTGGTCCATTTCAGGCTGTGACGGTAGGCGGCCTCGTAGAGTGAAACGTCGAAATTGCTCGGCAACAGGTCCCAGTCTCCAGACTCATAAGCCATCACTTGCGTCAGTAGCTGCCCCATTGGTCCCTGACCTTCGCTGAGCGCCAGTTTGATATCCTCACCCAGGGGCAGCTGCTCCAGGAGTGTTGGCTGATCAATGTCGAGCATGGCATGCAGACCGGACATCATGCCGACCATGAAAAAACCGGATGGATTGGGCAGGTTCTGGCTTTGCGCGATCATTTCGCACATGTGGCCGCGTGTGAGCAGAATACGGGTCAGTTCTTCCGGCTTATCCTTGTTGGCGGACATGGCGATCAGCGTTGCCCACTTGCGCACCTGCTCCATTCCCAGCAGCACAACAGCTTCGGCAACTGACTCGACCTGACGCACCAGTGAATAGGCCGCCGAGTTAACGATACGCAGTAGCTTGTAGGTCAGGATGGGGTCGCGGATGATCATGTCTTCCAGCGCTTCCGGTGTGGCTGACGGCTTCTGAAGCTCCTGTATCAGTTGCATCAGGGCGATCTGGTTAGCACTGACCTTGCGGCCCTTGACGACCTTGGGCTTGCTCAGGAAGCTGCCCTGGAACAGTTTGTAGCCGCACTGGATGCACTCATCCAAAGCCTCAAAAGTTGAGATGTTGCTGGCCAGAAGAGTGGACTTGTATGGCTCCAGGTGCTGAGCCTGTTCACGGATCTCGTCGGCATTCATGTCACTGACATCGATGCGGACGATCTTGGCCAGCTTTAATGCGGTATCGTAAGCCGGACTATAGCGGAAGTCGTGCAGGGCAAAGCGATAACCTTCCTTGACCATGGCGTGGATGGCCCGCAGCAGGTCCTTATTGTCGGGCTCGGTAATGCGAACTGAAATAACGACCTGTTTGGCAGGTAATGTGGGCATGCTGCCGTCCAGAATCATTTTCTGGCTGACCCGGATAAAGGCGGGAACGCGCTTGATCTCACCCTGGTCAGAGATGCTCGTATATGCATGCAGAAGCAGTTCGGAGCCGGACTCGGCCTCGGGGTCGAGTTCCATCATGGCATTCAGGTGACCCGTATCGTTGGCAACCAGCTCATAAGCGATCACGCGTTGCTGCTGATCGAAAATGGGTTGCCGTGCCAGCAGGGTCTGGCTCTTTTCCGTTGTGCTTTCCATGGATCTCCCCGGGTAGAGCTTAATTTAAAGGGGGATTTTATCACCACTTTTGGGCTTTCCGGTATGGTTGAAGCCCACACGCAGGTATAATGTCGGGCCTTCCGAACACAAGTACTGGATAACGCATGACCCGTATCAACTGGTTTCCCGGCCATATGCACAAGGCGCGCAAGGAAATTGCGCAAGTAATGGATGAGATCGATGTCGTGATCGAAGTCCTCGATGCCCGCCTGCCGATGTCCAGCGAAAACCCGTTGGTGGACCAATTGCGCAAGGGCAAGCCGGTACTGAAGTTGCTGAACAAGCAGGATCTGGCTGACCCCAAGCGGACCCAGGAGTGGCTGGACTACTTAAATGCCCGTGAAGATGTCACCGCGGTAGCGCTCGATACCCAGCAAAAGGCTCTGATCAAGCGTATCCCTGAGATGTGCAAACAGATGGTACCGGCACGTACCCGTCAGGATCGGCCGGTACGCGCGATGATCATGGGTATCCCCAACGTGGGTAAATCTACACTGATCAATGCGCTACTGGGTCGCAAAATCGCCAAGGTAGGCAATGAGCCGGCGGTGACGAAGGCTCAAAAGAAGTACAGCGTCCATAACGGCATGGCACTGTCGGATACGCCCGGGATTCTCTGGCCCAAAATCGAGGACGAAGATTCCGGTTACCGCCTGGCCGCCAGCGGTGCTATCAAGGATACCGCCATCGAGCATGAAATGGTGGCTGCTTATGCCGCCGGCTTCCTGTTGCTGGACTATCCGGAGCGATTGCAGGAGCGCTACAAGCTGAAAGCCTTGCCGCAGGGACAGGATGAGCTGCTCGACGAGATTGGTCGCAAGCGCGGCTGTCTGCGTCCGGGTGGTGTGGTTGATCGCCACAAGGCATCGGAAATTCTGTTGACCGAGATGCGTGCCGGCAAGCTCGGTCAAATCACCTTCGAAACCGTCGAAGAGTGGGAGCGTAAACGTATAGAGGCCGAACTGGCTGCAGCTGAAGCCGCTGCGGCAGAAGCGGCAGCCGCTGAGGCGGAGGAGCAGAAGTAATGAGTCGTAACAAGAAATCACGCAAACTGGGCAGCATGATGACGGTGCTGGAACGCAAGACCAAGAAGCAGGAACTCTTGGCAGACCCGACCAGTAAGGAAAGCCGTCGTAAAAAAGCTCAGGAGCAGCGCAAGAAGCATCAGGCGGTCGCGGACAGGAAAAGAGACGCGACCATGACAGCTCAGGAACGTGATACCAGAGCGGGCCGCAAGGGCACCCGCCATGGCGGTCCGCTGGCTGACAAGATCCGCAAGTTGAACGCCGAAAAGCGTGAGCAGGAACAGGCGGCTGAAGAGTAAAATTCGTACCGGGTGGCCCCGGTGGAATCATTAGTGAGCTCATTTGTGAACTACGATGTTGTGATTATCGGCGGGGGCGCCTCAGGGCTGATGTGTGCCGCTACCGCTGCTTACCGGGGCCGCAAGGTATTGCTGCTGGAACATACCAAGAAGATCGGGCGCAAGATCCTGATGTCCGGCGGTGGACGCTGCAACTTTACCCACCTGCACAATTCGCCGGCCAACTTTCTTTCCGACAACCCGCATTTCTGCAAGTCTGCCTTGAGTCGCTTCAGGGCTGCCGACTTTGTCGAGCTGGTTGATCGTCATGGTATCGAGTACCACGAAAAAACCCCGGGACAGTTGTTCTGCAACGAATCCAGCAAGGAGATCCTGCAGCTGCTGCTGACCGAGTGCGACTGGGCGGGTGTCGAGATCATGACCGAAACCAGTGTGTTCGAAGTGGAGCAGGGTGCGCAGGGTTACCATGTCAGGACATCACGTGGACAGTTCGATGTCGAGTCCGTGGTCATCGCCTCTGGAGGCCTGTCAATTCCCAATGGGGGTGCTACCGGTTTTGCCTACGATGTTGCTGAGCAGTTCGGCCTCAAGGTTACACCGCGACAGGCGGCGCTGGTACCGTTTACCCTGCAGCCGGATCTGCTGGAACACCTGAAGCCATTATCCGGCGTATCTCAGCCGGTGAGGGTGAGCTGCAACGGCATGAGCTTCAGCGAGAACCTGTTGCTGACCCATCGCGGCCTCAGTGGGCCCGCCATTCTGCAGATCTCCTCCTATTGGCATGCCGGTGACGAGATTGAGATCGATCTGCTGCCGCAGCTGGCGCTGGAAGACTGGCTGAAAGAGCAGCGTCAGCAGCGCCCCAAGGCGGAGCTGCGCACCCTGATGGCCCAGCATATGACCAAACGACTGGCGCAGACGTTGTGTGAGCTCTGGGGCTTCGAGGGTGAAGTGGGGCAGTACAGCAATGCCCGTCTGCAGGAGGTTGTTCAGCAGTTCAAGCACTGGCGCGTCAAACCCTCGGGTACCGAAGGCTACCGCACCGCCGAGGTAACACTGGGCGGGATCGATACCAACGAAATTTCGCAGAAGACTTTCGAAGCCAAAAAGGCACCGGGACTGTTTTTTATTGGTGAGTGCCTGGATGTGACCGGTCATCTGGGAGGTCATAACTTCCAGTGGGCCTGGGCGTCAGGTTTTTGTGCGGGGCAGTTTGTGTAGGGTATGAAAGTAATCAGTGAAGGTCGTTAAAGCTTGACAAGGAGTGTAGAGCCCACTGATATTGGGGTTCATGGTGTGAACTGCCTTCGCTCTAAAAGGGTTCTGAGCCAAAGCTGCTACATACGGGCACCCCAACTGTTCCTGACTCTGGTGCAGCTAGAAGTTTAAACCAGCATAGGAATACCGCTCTCAACAGGCGTGGCGTGTGTTTCATGATGTTATTGTGACTTTCATACGGTTGACAATTCTTTCCGCTTTACATGCGGTCGGCGAATAAGCACCGACCGCAACCTGTTGTTTAAGTTCTTACCCGCTCAAAGTGGCATCTAAATTGCCTTATCTCATTTGTGTTTGAAAAGGCACGATCAGCCAAGCAGTCGATTACGCAAAGCCTCGGATTCCCTTGGAATGGCCGGGTTGCCAGGCACTTCGTTTACGGTGGATGTAGATCCCTGTTGGAAGTCAGGATTGCAGTTCGTGCATGGCTCTAACCTCGTATCTCATGGCCACTATTGAGCCTGTGATGATGCTGTTATCAGCCTCCATGACAGATGCAATGTGCGAATCTGGAATGATCGCCTTAACAGGTTAAGCTCTCGAGGCGTCAGGGAAACAGTCGCCGGAAAAGAGTTTGGGTGCCTGCGCCATGCCTGCACAGCATGACCCATCAGGTCAGAAGCACACACACCTTGGGAGAACTGAGGGTGTTCATGTGCCTGATCTAGATGATGTTGAACTCTGCATAGCGTTAATTCACTCCGCCAAGACACCAGATGAAGCATTCAACTACTTCTGCAAGATCGTTGCAGACAGTGGTTATGATCGGGTCGTATACAGTTTGCTCACCGATCATCCCTCGCTGGGATTACCGAAATTGCACGGACTTGCTTCCAGCTACCCGGAAGACTGGATGAAGTATTACCTGGAGAAGGAATACCTCAGAATCGACCCGGTAGTACAAGAAGTGCTGAAGTTGGGACGACCGTGTTTCTGGAATGACATTCTTGCCGGTACTGACCTTTCCGAAGATGCCAAGCGCCTTATACATGAAGGCGCAGATGCTGGACTACGATCGGGCATCTCATTTCCGATGGTCAGCCTTGCGGGTGAAATCGCTGGGTTTGCAATTGCTCGCTCGGACCCGGGGCCAGCGAAGAATGACTACGACTTGATGGCCCGCCTATACCTCCTAGGGACCTTTTTCCACGAAACCTATCGGACCATGTACCAGCAGCAAAAGCACGTGGAAATGCCAGGGCTGACAGCGCGTGAGCATGACGTCTTGCTCTGGGCGGCTGAAGGCAAAACCGACCAGGAAATCGCCATTATCCTGGGCATCACCTTCCACACTGTCCGCTTTCATTGGCGACAGATTTTCAGAAAGCTGAATGTGAATGGGAGGAGCTATGCGATTACGAAAGCAATTCGACTTGGGCTGGTAACGCCGGAGATTGTGCGGACTCCCTACCAAAAATGGTAGTAACGCCAGTAAGTGAAGGTTACTACCCTTTCAATATTGATTTCTCACCTCAGATACTGAGGGGACAGGCCATGAATAAGCACTTAGGCCAAGTTGTAAAGTATTTAATCGGGTTATTCCTAGTGGCCTCTAGCAGCATTCGGGCGGAGTCCGACCGATTTGTCGATAGCGGCCAGCTATTAGGGACGGGTTCGTTGCCCCCCGCAAGTGTCAGCGTTGAACTGGGCGACCTCGATAATGATGGTGATCTTGATGCTGTGGTTGCTAATCGATTTAATCCCAGCCGCATTTGGTTGAATGACGGCACGGGAATGTTCAGCGAAGGTCAGAGGCTGGTCGGGGGACCCGACAGTTATCACGCTGCCTTGGGGGATCTGGATGGTGACGGTGATCTGGATCTCTTTATGGCTGAGTTCAACGAGCTGCAACCCAACAGGGTCTGGCTGAATGACGGGGCCGGTAATTTAACAGACAGCGGCCAGCTATTGGGCGACTCAGCCAGCGTGCGCGTTGCTTTGGGCGATCTTGATGGCGATGGCGATCTTGACGCCTTTGTGGCAAACCTTGGCACAACAGCTGCAGGCCTGGCACAACCTAATCGAGTTTGGCTCAATAATGGCGTCGCTATCTTTTCTTCAACAGGGCAAGCGATCGGCAATTCCGGTAGCCGTAGAGTTGCATTGGGAGATGTGGATTTGGATGGAGACCTGGATGCGCTGGTGACCAATGGCCCTTCAATAGACCACAACCGTCTGTGGTTCAATGACGGTTCGGGCTTTTTCACGGACAGTGGCCAAGACCTTGGCTCCAATGGGTACGGCATCGCGCTGGCCGACCTGGATAGCGACGGTGACCTGGATGCTTTCATATCCAGCGTCAGTATCCCGGGAGCCAATCGTATATGGCTCAACGATGGAACGGGTGTGTTCGTCGATAGCGGGCAACTACTAGGTGAATTTCTGAGTCGTGGTGTTGCGCTTGGTGACTTCAATCAGGACTTGTTTCCAGATGTATTCGTCGCCAATTCAAATGATTCCAACCAGGTTTTATTAAACGACGGGAATGCCGGTTTAACTAATAGCCAGTATCTTGGCGAGTCAAACAGTGTTGATGTGGCCATTGGTGACCTGGATAACGACGGTGACTTGGATGCCTTTGTTGCCAACCTCCAGCAACCCAACCGCGTCTGGCTTAACAACCCTGACGGTGTACCAGATGAGCTGGATAACTGTCCGTTTGCCTTCAATCCGGAGCAAATTGATGTAGATGCTGACGGCGTTGGTGACGTTTGTGATAACTGCCTCGATACATACAACCCAGACCAGTTAGACAGTGACAATGATGGCATTGGTGATGTGTGCGACCCTGAGCCGTTTGATACGGATAGTGACGGTGTGCCGGATGAGTTTGATAACTGTCCTTTCGACTTTAATCCAGACCAGTTGGACAGTGATAATGACGGTATTGGTGATGAGTGCGATCCTGAACCGTTTGATGCGGATAGTGATGGTGTACCGGACGAGCTTGACAATTGTCCCTTCGATTTCAACCCGGATCAGACAGACAGTAATGGGAATGGAGTCGGCGATGCATGTGAAGCGGATACAGATGGAGACGGCATTCCGGATGATATGGACAACTGCCCTCTGACACCGAACACAGACCAAGCTGATAAAGATGGTGACGGGGTGGGTGATGTTTGTGACTCTGAGGGCCCCTCTGGCGGAGATGATTCTGATGGAGATGGAGTCGTCAATCGACACGATAATTGTCCATCCACTTCCAACCCTGATCAGGCTGACATTGACGGTGACGGTATCGGTGATGCCTGTGACTCGCCCACCGATAGCGATGGTGATGGCGTCTTTGACAGTCAGGATAACTGCCCTGCGATATATAATCCGGGGCAAGAGGACTTTGACAGCGATGGCGTTGGTGATCCCTGTGACACCCCAACAGGAAGCGACGACTCAGACGGTGATGGTCACGCAGATCGGAAAGACAACTGCCCTTATGTCGTAAACCCCGATCAGCTTGATAGTGATGGTGATGGCACAGGAGATGTGTGTGATGACACGCCTTCCAACCCAGATACGGATGCGGACGGCTGGATCGACTCGGCAGATAACTGCGTGTTAACGCCCAACCCCACACAAGATGATCTTGACGGCGATGGCACCGGTGATGTTTGTGATAATGATCTCGATGGTGATGGTGTCCCAAATAACCGGGATAAGTGCCTGCTAGAAGGTGCGGTTGGACTTGTTGATCGCAAGGGATGCCCGATCAACTAAAGTTCACGCCATCATGTGGCCCATTAGACATGGAGCAATTCTGTCAGACACCCTTGGCGTTGTAATGACAAACGGACGTTGTGGTCGGTTTTCGTTGAGTTGACTGGCTGCTGCAGGCTTTCCCTTTGCGCGGAAGAAGCGATTAGAGCCCAGGCAAAAAAGCCCGGCACAAGGCCGGGCTGAAAGGAAGGTGCAAGCGGTTTAGTTCAGGCGTTCGAACACGGTCGCGATGCCCTGACCCATGCCGATACACATGGTGGCCAGGCCAAGGGAGGCGTCCTGCTGTTCCATCACGTTGATCAGGGTGTTGGAGATGCGGGTGCCGGAGCAGCCCAGTGGGTGGCCCAGCGCGATGGCGCCGCCGTTCAGATTGACCTTATCATCCACCACGTCCTGCAAACGCAGGCCCTTGATGACGGCCAGGGCCTGAGCGGCGAACGCTTCGTTCAGTTCCACAACATCCATGTCGCTGATGGTCAGGCCTGCATTTTTCAGCGCTTTCTCTGTCGCCGGTACCGGGCCGTACCCCATGATAGAGGGGTCGCAGCCAGCCACACCCATGCTGAGAACGCGTGCACGCGGTTTGAGGCCCAGTTCCTGAGCGCGAGCCGCGGACATCATCAGCATGGCTGAAGCGCCATCGGAGAAAGCCGAGGAGGAGCCAGCTGTGACAGTGCCACCTTTCGGCATGAACGCCGGTTTGAGGTCAGCAAGTGTCTCGATGGTGGTTTCGGGGCGAATGACCTCGTCCCGGGTCACCAGGCGCTTGAAGCCCTGTTTGTCATGGCCTTCCAGCGGCACAATCTCGTTGTCCCAGCGGCCTTCAATGGCAGCCTTGTGGGCGAGCTGGTGGGAACGGGCAGCAAAGGCGTCCTGTTCTTCGCGAGAGATGCCATTCATTTTGCCCAGCATCTCTGCGGTCAGGCCCATCATCATCGAGGCTTTGGCGATCTGCTTGGACATGGCCGGGTTGACATCAATGCCGTGCAGGATGGAAATGTGGCCCATGTGTTCGACGCCGCCCACCATGAAGGTGTCGCCGTTACCGCTGGCAATGGCCTGAGCGGCGGTATGCAAGGCAGACATCGAGGAGCCACACAGACGGTTAACAGTCTGGCCGGCTACGGAGTGCGGCAGGCCTGCCAGTAATGCGGCGCTACGGGCAACGTTAAAACCCTGTTCCAGGGTCTGGTTGACACAGCCCCAGATCACATCGTCGATGGTTTTGGGATCAATTGCACTGTTACGTGCCAGCAGGCCTTGCATCAGTGCAGCAGACAGGTCATCGGCACGGACGTTGCGGAAAGAGCCGCCCTTGGACTGGGCCATGGGGCTACGTACCCCGTCGATGATGACGATATCGTTTGGTTTAAGACTCATCGCTTGCTCTCCTTATCCAAAGTAGGTCTGGCCGGCGGCCGCCATGGCGCGCATCTTGTCGGTCGGCTGATAGAGTTTGCCCAGGTCGGCGTGCTGGTCGGCCAGGTCACAGAAGGCCTGGAGACCCATCTGGTCGATGTAGAACAGGGCGCCACCACGGAACGGCGGCAGGCCGATACCATATACCAGGCCCATATCCACTTCGGCCGCTGTTTCGGCAATGCCATCTTCGAGGCAGCGTACGGCTTCGATGCAAAGCGGGATCATCATGCGGGCAATGATCTCGTCGTCGCTGAATTCGCGTGCCGGGCCGACCACGCCTTCGAGCAGAGCAGGCAGCGCTTCGTCAATGAGTTTCTTCGGCTTGCCCTTGCGATCCGGTTCATAGCTGTAGAAGCCCTTGCCGTTTTTCTGACCCAGGCGCTGCAGCTGGTAGAGGCGATCGATCACGGTTTCGTCATCCTTGCCCATGCGGTCGGGGTAGCCTGCTGCCAGGACTGAACCAGCATGGTGAGCCGTATCGATGCCTACGACGTCGAGCAGGAAGGCCGGGCCCATGGGCCAGCCGAAACGTTCCATGACCTTGTCGATCTGGCGGTAGTCTGCGCCATCACGCAGCAGCCCGGTGAAGCCGGCAAAGTAGGGGAAGAGGATACGATTGACGAGGAAGCCCGGACAGTCGTTCACCACGATGGGCGTTTTGCCCATTGCCTTGGCGTAGGCTACGGTGCGTGCAATCGCCGCATCTGAGCTTTGTTCGCCGCGGATAACCTCAACCAGCGGCATCTGATGTACCGGGTTGAAGAAGTGCATGCCACAGAAGTTTTCGGGCTTTTTCAAGGCCTTGGCCAGCTCGGTGATAGAGATGGTAGAGGTGTTGGAGGTGAGGATTGCGCCTTCCGGCAAGTGGCTTTCCACCTCGGCCAGTACGCTCTGCTTGATCTTCGGGTTTTCGACCACGGCTTCGACGACCAGGTCCACGTTGCCGAAGTCACCGTAGCTCAGTGTCGGGCGGATGCGCGCCAGGCTTGCGGCCATCTTGCGGCCATCGAGTCGGCCACGTTCCAGCTGCTTGTTGAACAGCTTGGAGGCTTCGCTCAGGCCCAGCTGCAGGGCGTCTTCATTGATATCCTTCATCAGGATCGGTGTGCCACGGGAGGCGCTCTGGTAGGCAACGCCACCACCCATGATGCCGGCACCCAGTACCGCAGCCTGACGTACGGGCTCGGCATTGGCTTCATAGCGTTTGGTGGTGCGCTTGATCTGCTGGTCCTTGAGGAAGAGGCCAACCAGTGCTGGTGTTACTGCGTTGGTAGCCAGCTTGGCGAAACCCTTGGCTTCCACTGAAAGGGCGTCGTCGCGGGTCATATTGGCATGCTTCTGGATGCTGGTCAGGGCAGTCAGTGGGGCCGGGTAGTGAGGGCCAGCCTTGGCGCCGATCATGCCCTTGGCGGATTCAAACGCCATCATCTGCTCAACCTGGTTGAGCTTGATTGGGCTCTGCTTCTCGGTACGACGGGCGGCATAGTCGAACTCGCCAGCGATGCAGCCGCGCAACAGATCCAGCGCACCGTCACGAAGCAGTTCAGGCTCGACCACGGCGTCCACAGCACCAACCTGAAGGGCATTCTTGGCGCGCTGCTCGCTGCCGCCGCAGATCCATTCGTTGGCGTTGTCGACACCGATCAGGCGAGGCAGACGTACAGTACCGCCCCAGCCCGGGTAGATACCCAGTTTGACTTCAGGCAGGCCGACTTTGGCATTGCTGGTCATGACACGGTAGTCACAGGCCAGGCACAGCTCAAAGCCGCCCCCCAGGGCAACGCCATTGATGGCGGCAACCGTCGGGCAGGGCAGGTCTTCAATGCTGTTGAAAATCGCGTTCATCTGCTTGAGGCCGGTGGTGATCTCTTCTTCACCGGCGGAGAACAGCCCGACAAACTCGGTGATATCCGCGCCGACGATGAAGCTGTCCTTGTCGCTGCGAATCAGCAGGCCACGCAGATCATCCTGGTCGCTCAGTGTGCTCACTGCTTGCTGCAGTTCGGCCATGGTGGCCTGGTTCAGTTTGTTGACGCTATCGTCCCGGTTGGCAAAAACCAGCTCATACAGTCCGGGTTCGATTGCGGCAACCTGTATTGTTTTTCCTTCCATCAACATGGTCAGACTCCAAGGCAATCGCGGTCGTGTGGAGGCGACCGGAAATTGTTGTTATAGGTTCTGTGCATTCAGTCTAGTGAATTGTGCGGTTGCAACAATGGCAGGACTTGTCAGGATCGATGACATTTTTAGTCATTTTTTCTTATTACAAGCCTTGGTCTCATATCGATATATGACATTATTGTGCATCCGTGGAAATCTTACTTCTGTTAAAACAAGGTGCCAGAGGTTGCTGTGCAGCCTGCTGCTGTAGATCTCAGCCTGCCTTCAGGAAATTGCTGAAGGCTACCCGGGCTTCCGATGAAGCCAGACGCTCGGCAAACAGCTTGGCTTCCTGATCAATCACGGTATGCAACTGCTCTCTTTGCAGGTCCCTCACCAGCTGTTTGCTGAGCTTGAGGGCTTCTGTCGGCAGCTGAGACAGTGCATGAGCACGTTTGAGCGCGGTCTGCTCCAGTTGCTCACGCGGTACGATCTGGTTAACGATTCCGGCATCCTGGGCACACTGTGCGTCGAAGGGATTGCCTTCGATCAGTAATTCAAAGGTCTTGCGTTGCCCCAGTACGCCCGGCAGCAGCAGAGAACTCCCCCCTTCAGGTACCAGCCCCAGGCGGGTGAACGGGAGATAGCAGCGCAGGTCATCAGCGGCAATGACCAGGTCGCAGTGCAACAGCATGGTGGTACCTATGCCAACGGCATCGCCCTGTACTGCAGCCAATAGCGGCTTGGGGAAATCGACAAGGGTGTGGAGAAAACGTACAACATCGCTCAGAGAGTCAGGGTTGTCGCCACCAGCCAGAAAGTCGGCAATATCATTGCCGGCACAAAAGCTGTCGCCGGCACCGCTGAGCATAACCACGTTGATCTCCTCAGATGCAGCGGCCGCGTCCAGTTGCTCAATCAGACCGGAATACATGTCGAGGGTCAGGGCGTTTTTTTTGCCGGGACGGGATAGCCTGATCTCAAGCAGCGTATTGTCGTGAATGATGGTTTCGATACCCATTACTCAGGTCTCCGAAGTATTTGGTTGTGTGTTGTCGGCTTCCACAAAGAGGTGTGGCACGTATTGGCGAACAAATTCGCTCTGGCTTGACCAGCCATGGCAACTGTCCAGCATCTTCTCGGTGATTCTTTCGATGGTCAGACCCTCTGCCAGAATGGGCCAAATGGTCTGCAGGGCTGTTGTGGCGAGCGGGGTTAACAGCTCATGCAGATGGGTACAGCCCTGGATGCCACTGAACATCTCACGGGTCATGCGGTGCCATCCGGGTCCTATCCGGGTGCCTTCCAGCTGGCGGAAGTTGCCGGCGATCCCCGGGCAGTGCCTGAATGGAGATGCGTCGACCTCGGCTTCGACCTGGTGAATCTTCATCGTCTTGTCGATGGTCAGCCGCATCCACATGTCATGGAAGGGCTCTCCCGCATCAACGTAGCCCCGTTCCGTATTGTCCACGCTATGGGTCTTCACGTCGGTCATATGGGCTTCGATATCCCAAAGGCCGTCTTCGCGCTCAAAACCCTGGCACTGGACCTGTCGTGTGTGGTGCAGTTTGCGGCGAACGGGCTTGTTCAAGGGCATATTGACCTCCTGTCAGGCAACATTCTGATCGTCCTGTTTCAACATTCGACGCAATATCTTGCCTACATTGGATTTGGGCAGTTCGGGTACGAACTCGACCATTTTCGGAACCTTGTAGCGGGTCAGGCGTTCCTGGCACCAGTCGCGAACGTCCTGCTCTGACAGGGTGTCGTCATTGCGGACTGCGATCAGCTTGACGACCTCGCCACAGGTCGGGTCAGCGATGCCAATAGCGGCACACTCCACAATTCCGGGATGATCGGTGGCAACGTCTTCAATCTCGTTAGGGTAGACGTTGAAGCCGGAGACGATAATCAGGTCCTTGGCGCGGTCGACGATGCGCAGGTAGCCACCTTCTTCCATTACGGCGATATCACCGGTGATCAAGTAGCCATCATCGGTAAAGCTGGCTTGTGTTGCAGCTTCGTTGTGCCAGTAGCCTGGCATGACCTGGGGGCCGCGGACGCAAAGTTCGCCTGGAATGCCTTCCGGCAGGTGTTCGCCTTTGGGGCCGATGATGGCAACCTCGGTTTCGGGGACTGGCAGGCCAATGGTGCCGGTGCGGATGGCATGTGGTGGGTTGATCGACACGGCGGGTGATGTCTCGGTCAGGCCATAGGCCTCGAGT
The DNA here is from genome assembly GCF_039523155.1 of Marinobacterium maritimum. Lineage (NCBI taxonomy): Bacteria > Pseudomonadati > Pseudomonadota > Gammaproteobacteria > Oceanospirillales > Oceanospirillaceae > Marinobacterium > Marinobacterium maritimum. Next base: position 961,820 of record NZ_BAAAET010000001.1, read on the forward strand.
ACGGTGCATCCGGTCACTTCCTTCCAGCGGTCGGCGGCGGCGTGAGTCAGGGCCATGCCGCCGGACAGGGTCATCCGCAAGCTGCTGAAGTCCAGGGCGCGAAACTCCGCGTTATTGCACAGGCCGACAAAGAGGGTGTTCAGCCCCAGGAAGGTGGTGATTTTCCAGTGACTGACTTCCTTCACCAGACCGGGCAGATCGCGCGGGTTGGGTATGAGTATGCTGTGCCCGCCCGAAGCCAGAATGATCTGGGCGACGGTAAAGGCGTAGATGTGGTACAGCGGCAGCGGCGACAGCACGTTATCGGCCCAGTCGTTGCCCACTTTGCTGATGACGGCGACACCCTGCAGCATATTCGACAGCAGGTTGGCATGGGTCAGCATGGCGCCTTTGGATACGCCGGTGGTGCCGCCGGTGTACTGCAATACCGCCAGGTCTGAGGGTTTGCGGTCGGCCGGTTCAGGTCTTTGATCCAGGTGTTTGAGCAGAGCTTCACGCAGGCCAATGGCCCCCGGCAGCTTGAAACCGGGTTCCATCTTTTTGATGTATTTCACTGCTGCGTTGAGCAGATGACGCTTGACGAAACCGTGCAGATCGCCAACCTGGGTCAGGAATACATGCTGAATTTCGGTGTTGGCAAGAATCTTCTCGGCGTTGTGCGCCATGCTTTTGTGGATGACCAATGCCTTGGCGCCACTGTCACGGAACTGATGTTCCATTTCGGCTGGTGTATACAGAGGATTGGTATTGACCACGACCAACCCGGCCTTGAAGGCGCCAAAGAGGACGACGGGGTATTGAATCAGGTTGGGCAATTGGACCGCGATACGGTCGCCGGGTTTGAGGTCGGTTTCCTGCTGCAGGTAGACGGCAAAGGCGGTTGAAAGTCGATCAAGTTCGGCATAGCTCAGTGTGCGGCCGAAGCTGGTGAAGGCCGGTTTATCACTATGCTTTTGGCAGACATCCGCGAGGAACTCTGAAATATTCCGGTAGCCTGCGGGGTTGAGCTGGTCAGGTATCCATTGACCGTTTTGATTAACGCTATTCATGATCTGCCCATCTGCTTATTGTTGTTTCAGGGTCCACATGTCCGACCGGCGAGTCTCCGCCGGTCGGAGTCAGTGCGCTTAAGGCCATGCTGTTTCAGTATGGCTCATAGACTCACTCAGGAACGAACTGGTCTTCCGGCAGTTCCAGCAGGTTGTCAGCACCGGATAGCATGGTTTCCACCAGGCTGCGTGTACGAGGCAGGATGCGCTCAAAGTAGAAGCGAGCGGTGGTGATCTTGGCGCGATAGAAGGCGGCATCGCCTTCACCGGCGGCCAGTTTCAGTTGTGCAGTCTGTGCCATGCGAGCCCAGAAGTAGGCGAGGGTGACATAACCGGAGTACATCAGGTAGTCCACGGATGCAGCACCGACTTCATCTCGGTTGGTCATGGCTTTCATGCCGATCTGCTGGGTCAGGTCACCCCATTCCGCATTCAGCTTGCCCAGCGCGCCGGTGAAGGGGCGAAGTTTGGGGTCTTCTGCTGCGGATTTGCAGAATGTATGAATGACCTTGGTGAAGCTCTTCAGGGTTTCGCCCTGAGTCATCAGCACCTTGCGGCCGAGCAGGTCCAGTGCCTGGATCTGGGTTGTGCCCTCGTACAGCATGGAGATGCGGCAGTCGCGCACGTTCTGCTCCATGCCCCATTCGCTGATATAGCCGTGACCACCGAATACCTGCAGGCCATGGTTGGCACTCTCGTAGCCGACCTCGGTCAGGAAGGCTTTAGCGATCGGTGTCAGGAAGGCCAGCTGGGTATCGGCATTGGCTTTTTCTTCACCTTCGGCATGCTTGACCTTGTCGACCAGCATGGAGCAGTAGTAGATCAGGGCGCGGCCACCTTCGGCGAAGGCTTTCTGGGTCAGCAGCATTTTGCGCACCTCCGGGTGCACAATGATCGGGTCGGCGGCCTTCTCGGGAGCTGCCGGGCCGTTCAGTGCGCGCATCTGAAGGCGTTCGCGAGCGTAGGTCACTGAGTTCTGCAGGCCCCATTCTGCGTGTGCCAGGCCCTGCATTGCAGTACCCAAACGGGCCGTGTTCATGAAGGTGAACATGCAGTTCAGGCCCTTGTTGGCCGGGCCGATCAGGTAACCTGTTGCGCCATCAAAGTTCATCACGCAGGTGGAGTTGCCGTGGATGCCCATCTTGTGCTCGATGGAGCCACAGCTGACGCCATTACGTTCGCCTGCATCGCCATCAGCGGTCGGCAGGTGCTTGGGTACGATGAACAGGGAGATGCCCTTGGTCCCTTCCGGTGCGTCCGGCAGGCGTGCCAGTACGATATGCACGATGTTGTCGGCCATGTCGTGCTCGCCAGCGGAGATAAAGATCTTGGTGCCGCTGATGGCGTAACTACCGTCGGCGTTGGGTTCGGCCTTGGTGCGAAGCAGGCCCAGATCGGTGCCGCAGTGGGGTTCGGTCAGGCACATGGTGCCGGTCCATTCACCGGATACCAGCTTGGTCAGGTAGGTCTGTTTCTGCTCGTCGGTGCCGTGCTCTTCCAGCGTGTTCATGGCGCCGTGACTGAGACCCGGGTACATGCCCCAGGCCCAGTTGGCTGTGCTGGTCAGTTCGCTGACCACCATGCCCAGGGAGTCCGGCAGGCCCTGTCCACCCCATTCCGGGCTGTGTGACAGGGACGGCCAACCGCCTTCGACAAACTGCTGATAGGCTTCGCGGAAACCGGTGGGTGTAGTCACGGTGCCATTGTCGAACTGACAGCCTTCGCGGTCACCCACCTGGTTCAGTGGAGCGAGTACACGCTCGGAGAAGCGAGCGCCTTCCTCGATGATGGCGCTCACCATGTCGGGGGTTGCTTCTTCGCAACCGGGCAGCTGGCTGTAATGCTGATCAATTGACAGCAGTTCGTTGAGCACGAATTGGATATCTTTCAGGGGTGCCTTGTACTCGGGCATGACTCGACCCTCTTTGTTGTTATGGTTTGGCTGCAAGCAGCAGGACAGGTCGCTTATGGCTGTCCTTCGTGTTCTAAAGAATCGTTCAATGTGCTGTTGGGGCCAATGACAAATGCCACCAGTTTTCATGGCAAATGTGGCCACGGGCTTGAACGTTCGGAATATCAAAGAGTTCTGGAGTCAGTTTGCGTCAATTGCGAGTGACATTATCGGTCAATTAAATGTCGTAAACGGACAGTTTCAGGGGCGTGTTTGCGTGCTTGCTATATTGGCGCCAAGCCAAAAGAGAAGGAGGGCGGGGGTAGGAGATTTCCTTTGTACGTACTCAGTATTATTAATACAAAAGGGCGCTTAGCGCCCTCTGTAATTACCTTCACGTTTTTCTACGAAGGCGTTGACCGCTTCTGCGTGGTCATCGGTGTTATGCAACATTCCCTGCCAGGCTGCGCAAAGCTCAAGGAAATCAGGCAGCTCCTGGCGCTGAGCCTGTTTCATTAGTCGCTTGCTCATGCGCAAGGCGTGTGGCGGTTTGGCCGCCATCTGGCTGGCCAGGGTCAAGGCCCTTTGCATCAACTGGTCTGCCGGCACCTGTTCCATCATGAGCCCCAGTTGTACGGCTTCTTCGGCATGAACCAGGCGTCCGGTCAGGGTAATCTCGGCTGCACGCTGGTACCCGATCAGGCGCTGCAGGAACCAGGCGCCGCCGTCACCGGGGATGATGCCCAGATTGACGAAGGTTTCACCGAAGGTGGCGCGTTCGGAACCGAGGCGGATGTCGCACATGCAGGCAAGATCGCAGCCGGCGCCGATGGCGGGGCCGTTAATAGCTGCAATAATGGGTATTTCGGCCTGGTGGATGGCCAAGGGGATGCGTTGAATACCGTGGCGGTACTTGTGCTCCAGTTCCAGGGCGCTGCCGCCGAAAGGGCCGGCACGATGGTCGCCGTCGCGGTATTGCATCTCCTTGATATTACCGCCTGCGCAGAAGGCCCCGCCATTGCCGGTGATGATCAGTACTGAAACGTCTGCGGAACGATTGGCCCAGGTAACCGTATCAACGATATCATCGATCAGTGCTGTGCCGGTCAGTGCGTTACGCAGGTCGTCACGGTCCAGCGTCAGTACGGCGACGCGCTCTTCCAGAGTCAGGCGGGCATCCCTAAGGGTGGGGGTGTTAGCCATTATCAGTGTTCCCCTTCTTTATTGTTATCTATTCCTGCTGTGCTGTTGGCAATCAGCATATCAGAAGTGATTCACAAAAGGGTGTTGATTCCAGGCAAAAATCCATTGAAGATGCTGCCGCAGCAAGGAACGCATGTGTGTACAGGGATGTGTATTCACCTCTTTGCATACGGTAGTTTTCATGCGCTTGATCTTCGGCTTGATCGCCGCTCTGACGATGGTTTCAGCGGCGGCAGAGCCGCCCACATCCTTTTCGTCTGCCAAGAAAATCCTCTCCCGTGATCTGTACCCGTCCGATGACAGAGTAACCTTCTATTGTGGCTGTCGTTTCGATGAGCAGCCGGTGCCTAATAAACCTGGCCGCACGCGATTGACGCCTGTTGCTGACAGCTGCGGCCTGCAGCCACGCAAGAATGCCAATCGTGCTGCCCGTATCGAATGGGAGCATGTGGTGCCGGCCTGGGAGTTTGGTCATCAATTGCAATGCTGGCAGGAAGGTGGACGCAAGGGCTGTCATAAGGATGATGTTTTCAAGGCAATGGAAGCAGATTTGTACAATCTGGTGCCTGCTGTGGGTGAACTGAACGGAGATCGCAGCAATTTCCGTTTCGGCATGATTGCAGGTGAGCCTCGGGCCTATGGTGCCTGTGACTTTGAGGTGGACTTCAAGCAGCGTGTAGCGGAGCCGCCGGAGCAGGTGCGTGGTGATATCGCGCGTACCTATTTCTACATGGAAGACCGTTACGGATTGGAGATCAGTCGCAAGCAGCGGCAGTTGTTCGAGGCCTGGTCAAGACAGGACCCGGTGGATGAGGCTGAACAGCGGCGCGCCCAGCGTATTGCGGCCATTCAGGGGCATGCCAATCCTTTTGTGGAGCCCAAGGTTATGCAGGCCGCTGGGCATTGATACTCTGTTCTGTTTGTTGATGCGGTAGCGGATAGACCAAGGGCGCCAGCTGGCGCCTTATACGCCAGTGAAAAAACCGCATTCGGAGTCTTCCATCGCGCGTCCGTGCGAGCCTTTTCTGCGTCCCATACCGACTGTAATTTCCATTCTGGGAGGCGTGTCGCCACCCTTGGTGGCGGTATGCTGGATGACCGACTTGACCAGGTAGTAGTCACCGGCGTGTTCGATATACTCACCAGCCACGGGGCGAGTCAGCAGGCAGACGATCTCCTTGTTTCCGTCCTGGAAAGCGATTACAGCTTTAATCACTTGTTATGCTCCTTGTACTGGGGGCTTCATTTTTAGCTTCAGGAGAGACGCTCAACTGGCGTGGAAGTTCCCGAGGGATGTAATGATATCAGCTGGTTAGCCCGTCATGGCAAGAGCAAGATAGCCTTGAAATGACGGTTGTCATGTGTCTCGGGGCTATTTCGCGACAGGAAGATCCTGCCAGCGCGTTGTGTAGGCAGGGGACAGGCTGCGGCGCTGCATGCTCCATGTCTGGTGCAGGCCCTGGCCCGCCAGAAAAACACGGCCGTGGCCGCCCTGATTAATAGTGTCCAGTACACTCATCAGTGCTTTTGAGCGGAGGGGGGCGCTGCCGGAGCTGAACAGGTCGGGCTGGAAGCTGCCCGTCTCGTAGAAATCGGTCAGCATCACGCCCGCCTTCATATAGCGGTAGCCGTCTTTCCAGCAGGTGCGCAGTAATCGTGCGGCGGCCGCAACCAGCTCGCGAGTATCGTCCGTCGGGATGGGTAGCTCAGCGCCCGGCGAAGGCATGTATTGTGGCTCTGAGGCATTAAAGCGGTTGGTTCTCAGGAAGATCGACAGGCGCTTGGCAATGCGTTTTTCCTGACGCAGTTTTTCGGCGGCCCTGCTTGTGTATTCACAGATCGCCTCACGCATCTCCTGAAAAGTTGTAATGCGCTGCCCGAACGATCGACTGCAGATGATCTGCTGCTTCGTCGGTGTCACCTCTTCCAGGGACAGGCAGGGTTCACCGTTCAGCTCACGAAGCGTCCGTTCCAGTACCACGGAATACTGCTGGCGAATGCTTTTCGGGTCGGCCGCGGCCAGGTCCAGTGCGGTTCTGATGCCATCTGCCTGCAGGCGTTGGCTCAGGCGTCGCCCCACGCCCCATATGTCGTTAACGGGCACCAGGGCTAACAGACGGCTCTGGCGTGCCGGGTCGGTCAGGTCGACTACACCACCGGTGGCCGGGTACTGCTTGGCGGCGTGGTTGGCCAGCTTGGCCAGTGTTTTGGTCGGTGCGATGCCGACACAGACGCGGATACCGGTGTGCTGGCCGACTGTCTGCCTGATCTGGCTGCCAAATTCGCTCAGCGAGGTGCTGGCAGCCACGCCGGTCAGATCCAGGAAGGCCTCGTCGATCGAATAGATCTCCACCCGCGGAGCCAGTTGCTCCAGAATGCTCATAACGCGTGCCGAAATATCCGCATAGAGCGCGTAATTGGATGAGAATATGGCCACGCCCTGCTGCTGAAGATAGCGCTCGACCTGATACACCGGTACGCCCATTTTGATGCCCAGTGCCTTGGCTTCGGCGGAGCGAGCCACAATGCAGCCATCGTTGTTGGACAACACGACGATTGGCCGACCAGCGAGGTCGGGGCGGAACAGGCGCTCACAGGACGCATAGAAGTTGTTGCAGTCGACAAGCGCGAACACAGGCTTCATCGCTCACTCCCGCGCCGGAAGCGGTGGATCACATTGGTGACGACGCCGAAGATCTCCAGTTCGAACCCTTCCGGCACATTGATTGCCTGGTATGCCGGGTTGCGGGGCAACAGATGCACCTGTGGTCGAGTTGCAAGCTGTTTGACGGTCATCTCGCCGCTGATACTGGCGATGACGATGTCACCGTGTTCGGCCGTCAGCGAGCGGTCCACCACAAGGATGTCGCCGCTGAATATGCCGACCTCAATCATTGAATCGCCTTCGGCACGCACGAAGTAGGTGGCTGCCGGGTGGCGAATGCACAGATCGTTAAGATCCAGTGTCTGCTCCACATAGTCCTGGGCAGGCGAGGGGAAGCCTGCCGGGACACTCTCAAGGAAGAAGGGGATTGCCAACGAGGCGTTAGTCGCAGCGCGAGCCAGAATGACAGCGTTCATAAGCACGAATCCATATACTGTATATATAGACAGTATTATAGCGATTCAGACGAATATGACCATCACCCGGGATCCCATGAGGTGATTTAAGCAGGCCGGGACATTGTCAGACAGGAGTTTGCCAACTACTTTTCAGGGCAGGGCTGTTAAATCTGAACGGGAGATGAACGATGACCATGTACTATGTTGACCTTTCCCCTGAAGCGGAGGGGTGTCACCTGGTGCACAGAGAGGACTGCGGTCAGATTGCCGAGTTTGAAGCTCGTCGGTTGTCGGGAGAGTTCGATTGTCACCGTACGGCACTGACGGTTGCGGCAATTCTGTTTGAGAGTGTGGATTGCTGTGAGAAATGTGTGGGCATGACGCCAGCGAATAGACGTGTGTAACGCGGGGCAGCCCAGGAATAAAAAAACCGCACCATCTCGGGGAAGAATGGTGCGGTCTTTTTGAACACTCCGGGTGCCCAGAGAGCACCCGGGGAACCGGTTCTTAGAACTGGTTCATGGTCTACAAAGATTCCTCTGAAGCCCAGTAAATACATATTATTCAATAAGTTAAAGAGGGTTTTTTATGGGAGAGGTTGTCTGTCAATGTACAGTTGAGAATGCAAAACTAGCACATGCATGACACACAGCTTTTAGGCGAGGTGCTGCTGATCTTCTTCTTCGCGCCGACGCGCTTCCTCGAGGGCGGAGCTGAAGTCGTAATCGTGGTGTTTGTTGCTCGCTAGACGGACTGCTTTGGCGTAGTGCTTTTCAAGCATCGCAAGGCTGGAGTGTCCTGCTTGTTGAGCCACCCAAGTAAGAGGTTTGCCAGCTGCAATCATCAGCGAGCAAAAGGTATGGCGGGTTTGTTTTGGGGAGCGGTTGACACTGCGGATACCGGCGCGATTGAGTGCCCGAGTCCACATGCTGCGTATATACGTCCGTGCTGGCCATTCATAGCCTCGGTCCCTACGTGAGTATGTCGGCAGGAATACAAAGCCAGCGGAGAGTCTGGTGTGTTTTCTCTGGTTCATAAGAGCCTCCCACGCCGGTGGGATCAAGTCGACAATTCGTTCTTCTCCTGTCTTGGTCGATTTCAGGTATTCCTTGTTGTTGTCGTGTCCCACAGCCCTGCAGACAGTTATTGTCCTCTGCTTGAAGTCCACATCCTCCCAGCGAATCACAGCACCTTCCTGCATGCGTAGTCCGCTGAACAGCATGAACTGAAGGTAGTTACGTTCCTGAGAATCTTTAGTCTTATCAAGGAGTAGAGAAATCTCGACCTCACTAAGGGGATCAATACGTTCTTTACGTTCCTTGGTAGTCTTCTGCCCCAGGTAGTCTGCTAACTTCACATGTTTATAGGGGTGCTTATCGATAACTCCATCCGCTAGAGCTTCCTCGATCACAGGGTTCATGATCGACATAAGCAGCTGGCCATAGGTTAGAGAGAAGGTTTTCTTCTTGAGCCAGTTTTTTACGTGGGTTGCTGTTAGCTCGGTAACGGTGAGGTGACCAAATGTTGGCTCGATGTGTAGATTGAACATCTTCAGCCGTTCGCTGTAGGTTGATTGCTCCCACCCGCTGCGACCGGTCAGTCGCAGCTTACGGTCCATTCGTTCCTTGATCAGCTCCCTGAGTGGGGTTTTTTTCAGAGTAGCTAATTCGTCGTTTGGCTCAAAATGTTTTTCGAGTTGGAAGGAGCCCATCTGTATTTCCAGACGGATCTGCTCGAGTCTACGGTTGGCTGCCAAGATGTTTTGGGGAGTGGGTGATACGTTCAGGGATTTACGGTAACGCTTACCCTTGTAGGTGAAAGCCAGCTGGATGAGCTCCGTGCCGGCTGCTGTTGTGCGGATAGTGACGCCCCTTATCGGCTGCGCGTTCTCTTTGGTTGTTTGCCTTCTACCCATGCTGCCATTGCCTTTAAATTGACCCAAACTCGATTCTTACTGTCGTAACGGAAGTGCACTCCTTCGAGCAGTTCACCGTTATCCTTGAGTGCATACCAGGTGCTCCTGGCTTCTCCGGTATCTTTGAGGTACTTATTAAGCCGTACCCACAGCATGTCACTGCTCATTGTTGTTTTCCTTAGTCTGGTTGAATGTCATGGTTTTTTCCTCGTGGTTGATTACTCGATGCGACTGAAATGCCGCGTTAGGTGGTGCTTGAAGCCGGTATTCAAATGGTCTTTGATTGCTTGAAATTAGTGGAAAAGAGGCTGGTTTGTCCGTCCGATTCGATGCCTCTAGGTAGATGTCTGTCTATGGGCGTGTAGTGGTTTGAGAGTTGCCCCAGTTCAGTCTTATGATCTGATCTTCGGTATTGAAACCATAGGAGCGGCGGAGTCGCCTTACCCACCCAGTTAACTCGTGTAATAGCTGCGACTTATCGAGTCAGCATGTTTTAGGGTTAGGATGAGCAGAATGAGAAGTCGTACCGGCCGCTTGAAGCCCAGGATGTGCATTAGAGGGTGGGGTGGGTATACGAAAAACTAGCCAAGCCCTCGGGGGGGGGGAGGTCTCTGTGTTGTAAACGTAACTGTAAGCGCAACCCCCGTAGGTCTATTCGGTATTGTCCCAAAACCCGCGGCATAGGATATCGGCTGTATATCGCAGAAGGCAGGTGACTCTAGGGAGTTAGTATATCGTCACCAGAGTTCTATTAGGGCTAGGTTCAGCGTGGAGGTCACATGTTACATGGCCTCACGATGGTGTAGTCATTGTTAGCCTATCGGGTATGTATCGGCTTCAGGAAATACCTGATAGACAAACGTTTTGTTATTTCTGATTATCCTCGATCGTAGAGGTACCGCTGGAAGCCTTTGAACACTTCTCTGATCTGAGTCACCCCTCCAAACACAGCCGCCGCATCACTCACCGAGTGATACTTCAGCTCTAGCAATGGCCCCAGCTTGGATTGATCCAGTTCTTCCTCACCTTCCTTGATGTACTGATCCAGTACAAACTCGATAAAGGTACGCTGCTTGTCGTCATAGTGGCTGTAGATGTGAGCCTTGCGATCCATCACGCGCTGTTGCCTAGTTTGAGTGTCAAGGGTGAAGGCAACGTAAGCCAGTACATCGAATAAATCGCTGTCCTGAGCATTGATGATGAGCTTCATCTCGTTGAGTTGGTCGGTGCCGAAGCCTTTTTCTGCGAGGTTATCGAGGAGCTTACGGCGGGTTTCTGGATCGGACCAGAGGGCGCGCAGTTCATCCTCATCTTTGAAGAACTCCGGGAGCTGGCCGTAGAGGTTCTCAAGGAACTCACCGGCGGAAATGGGTTTGCCGCTTGGATCCCAGAAGGTGGTGATCATCATGTGTTGGATGGTGCGCACCTTTCCATCGGAGAGCTTCACCTTCAGCTTATTCTCACAGATGCAGGGGGTCTGGTCGCAGACTTTGCATACGCGCTCACAAACGCAGGGGGTGCTCTCACACTCCGGGCAGAGTTCTGGTTCGCAAATGCAGGGGCTTTGGCCACACTTTTCGCACTCTCCGGGAGGCGGTGGGGTTGGTCCTGGTTCACACTCGCAGGGGGAAGCGCCACAGGTATCACAGGGCGCAGGTTCACCATCCCAAGCTGGATCGCTGAAGTGTTCGTAGGCTTTCACGAAGTCGTAGATGGTGAAGTAGTCCTTACCATCGTACAGGCGGGTGCCGCGTCCAATGATCTGTTTGAACTCGATCATGGAGTTCACCGGGCGCATCAGGATGATGTTACGCACGTTGCGGGCATCCACGCCGGTGGATAGCTTCTGTGAGGTGGTGAGTACCGTGGGGATGGTTTTCTCGTTGTCCTGGAACGCCTCCAGGAAGTTGTCCCCGATGGCTCCGTCTTCTGCCGTGACGCGCACACAGTAGTTCGGGTTTTTGCTGGTTTTGGTCTGGTTGATCAGATCCCGAACCAGCAGGGCATGGTTCTGGGTGGCGCAGAACACCAGGGTTTTCTGGTTCTGGTCGATTAGGTCCATGAACAGCTTGACCCGGTAGGCTTCGCGCTCGCGGATCTCGATGATCTTGTTGAAGTCCTTCTCCTGGTACAGCTTGCCCAGTTCAGCCTGGCCCTCGATCACCTGATCATCTGAGGTGTAGCGGTAATCATCCAGAGTGGTGGCGATCTGCTTCACCTTGAACGGGGTCAGGAAGCCGTCGTTGATACCGTCCTTCAGGGCGTAGGTGTAGACCGGCTTGCCGAAGTAGGCGTAAGTATCGGCGTTGCCCTGACGCTTGGGGGTAGCGGTGAGGCCCAACTGAACGGCGGGGGAGAAGTATTCCAGAATACCCCGCCAGGTGCTTTCATCATTGGCTCCGCCTCGGTGGCACTCATCGATCATGATGAAGTCGAAGAAATCCTTCGGGTAATCACCAAAGTAGGGTTCACCGGAACCATCCTCCTTGCTCATGAAGGTCTGGAAGATGGTGAAGAATATGTTGCCGTTCTTAGGCACCCGACCCTTCTTGCGGATCTCGTCTGGGGCTATTCGAACTAGGGCATCCTCAGGGAAAGCGGAGAAGCTGTTGAAGGCCTGGTTCGCGAGGATGTTGCGATCCGCCAGGAACAGGATGCGCGGTCGCCGGTTGGGCTCTTTAGAGAGGTTCCAGCGGCTCTGGTAGAGCTTCCAGGCGAGCTGGAAGGCGATAGCGGTTTTACCCGTCCCGGTGGCCAGGGTGAGTAGAATGCGCTGCTGTCCGTCTGCTATCGCGGCCAGGGCATTCTCGATGGCGACGTCCTGGTAGTAGCGGGGCTGGAAGTAGCCGCCCTTATCCTCAAAGGGGACGTCTGCGAAGCGGTCGCGCCAGGGGTTCTCTTCGGAGAAGGTGCGGTGCCACAACTCCTCAGGAGTGGGGTAACGCTCGACGTACTGCTCCTCCCCGGTCTCCATGTTGATTTCATAGATACCGGCCCCGTTGGTGGAGTAGGTGAAGCGGACCTGCAACCGCTCGGCATACTCCTTGGCCTGGGCTACACCCTCGGTATCGGGCAGGCTGCGCTTCTTGGCCTCCACTACCGCCAGCTTGCGGTTACGGTAGACCAGCACGTAGTCAGCGGCTTTGGGGTTGTCGCGTTTACCGGAGCCTTGCAGACGACCCAAGGTGATGGGGTATTCGCGCCGGATGTAGCTGTGCAGCTCAACACCCCAGCCGGCTTGAGCCAGGGCGGGGTCGATCAGTTCGGCGCGGGTTTCGGCTTCGTTCATGGTTCCATCCTTGGATCGCAAACTTAGTGGAGTTCTCCGGCGAAGGCCTTCTGGAGTATGGACTGTTTTAGCTCGGAGAGTGCACTGAGCTTCTGCTGGTAGATAGTGGCGAGCTGACTAACTTCTTCGTTGAGAAGGTCGAGCTTTTCTGCTGCTGATAATTGTGCATTTATAGTTGGAAGAAATATCTTCTGCTCTTTGAATAGCTTGTGTGTTATGTCAGGTTGAGCCGCGCGGGATGCAAGACTGATTATTAAATCTTTAAAATCAGTATGCTGTAGCCACCAATACAAATACTCCGGAGAAAGCTCGCTTCTGGGTGATACTTTAAATGCGTTGTTATGTAGTACGCCTTCTCGCCCTTTGAATACTAAACCTATCTGTCCTGTTCGTGTGTAAACCAAATCGTTGGGTTCGATATAGGCATTAGACGGCCAGCCTTCATTCTTCACAAATTGCTCAGAGGTTCCATTTCTAAGATCTTTTATTCTTAGTAATGGAATACTCCCGTTTTCGTCTAGTAGATGCTTAGTTTTACTATTGATTGCTAGTCCTTGGTAAAGATCGCAGACTTCCCCAAGTGTGGTAATTTTGCCTTCTCCACTATGATTCCTGCATAGTGAATTTAGATAGCTATCAAACAGCCCTCGGGCGTTCTTCAGGTTCTGCTCTGCCTTCGCGGTCGCCGCCTCAATCCCTTCAAAGGATTCGTCCAGAAGGGTGACGATGCGTTGTTGTTCGGGCAGTGGCGGTACAGAAATAGTGAATGTTAAAACTTCGTTCATGTTTGCCCTTGGCATCCGCGCACCGGTGCAGGTTCGATTTATATGATCGACCGTAGACTGCATGGTGAGCCAATAGAACAAGAACTTTTTGCAGAGTTGCTCTTTAACTGGACGTAGTGGGAAAATTTCTGTTGAACAATGTCCCGCCTCGAAGTCGGGCACCATCACTTTGTTTAGATAGGGGCGGAGACGACCGTAAAGTACATGATCCGATGAGAACTTGAAGGTGGTGCTCTTTACTTCAACCGGTGCCAAGTCTCCGATGAAACGTCCCGTACCGCTTTCTATGTGTTCCATGCCTACGTAGGGTAGTCCGATGTGGTTTCCCTGCTGTTTGTCTATTACACAAACTTCTGACAGCTTCCTTGGTTGCCAAAAAGTCATTACAGCATCCCCCTGATACCCGCCAGGATCTCTGCCGCTTCAGCATCCAGTGCCGCAATCTCATCCAGGATATCCACTGGATCACGTAGCGCCACTTCATCACTACGATTGGGGTTCTTCACCGAGAGGTCGTAGGTGCTGGTATTTATGTCGGATACGTCCACTGACCAGGAATTTTCACTGTCAGCAAAGTCCCGCTGCAGGTTCACGAAGGCTTCCATATCCCGGTCGTTGAGCGGGTTGGTTTTGCCGAGGTTTCGGCCCGGATCTAGTTGATAGAACCAGATCTTCTGGGTGGGTTCGCCCTTGGTGAAGAACAGCACAACCGTTTTTACACCGGCCCCGAGAAAGGTACCACCGGGCATATCCAGTACCGTGTGCAGGTTGCAGCTCTGCAGCAGCTCCTTACGCAAGGCGATGGAAGCGTTGTCGGTGTTAGACAGGAAGGTGTTCTTGATGACGATAGCGGCCCGGCCTCCGGCCTTCAGCATCTTGATGAAGTGCTGCAGGAACAGGAAAGCGGTTTCCCCTGTCTTGATCGGGAAGTTCTGCTGGATCTCCTTGCGCTCCTTCCCGCCAAAGGGTGGGTTGGCGAGGATGACGTCGTAGCGATCCTTCTCCTGGATATCGCGGATGTTCTCGGCCAGGGTGTTGGTATGGACGATGTTGGGGGCTTCTATACCGTGCAGGATCATGTTCATGATCGCGATAACGTAGGCGAGGCTCTTCTTTTCCTTACCGAAGAAGGTGGCCTCCTGCAGGATCTTCAGGTCGCCGGTGGAGAGGTCTTCGCGGGTGTTGCCCTGCTCGTCATAGCGTAGGTAGTCATACGCCTCACAGAGGAAGCCAGCGGAGCCCACCGCGCCATCGTAGATCCGTTCCCCGATGGTGGGGCGGGTCACTTTGATCATGGCGCGGATTAACGGGCGGGGGGTGTAGTATTCACCGCCGTTGCGGCCGGCGTTGCCCATGTTCTTGATCTTGGTTTCGTACAGGTGGGACAGCTCGTGCTTTTCCCGCTGGGAGCGGAAGCGCAGGCCGTCCACGATCTCCAGGGCATCACGCAGGGTGTAGCCGCTCTGGAGCTTGTTGCGGATCTCGTTAAAGACTTCCCCGATCTTGTACTCGATGGTATTGGGGCTCTCGGCACTCTGTTTAAAGCGAGCCAGATAGGGGAAGAGTTCATGGTTCACGAACTCTTTGAGGTCATCGCCGGTGAGGGCGTTGTTATGGTCGAACTGCCCATCCGGGGTTTTGGGTGCGGCCCAGGTGCCCCAGCGGTAGTCCTGATCCAGGATGTACTCATAGGGCAGGCCGTAGAGTTCGGCCTGCATCGCCTTCTCTTGTTCGAGATCGTCCAGGTACTTCAAAAACAGCATCCATGACGTTTGCTCGGTGTAGTCCAGCTCGCTTGAGCAACCCGCGTCCTTGTGCAGGATGTCGTCGATGTTCTTAAAGGCTTGTTCAAACATGGGGTGGATCTGTCCTTGAGTGCGATGTGTGTATGGAGGCAATGATACCCATTGTTTGGGAACGTTGCAGCTAGGTGAGCCCAGTGCCAATCCCCATCGGTGCCGGAACAGGCGGCCTAGACCCTCCACCGCTGCGCGGCGGTCTCCAGGCCTGGTTCCTTACCTCTGGGGATTGGGCAAGAGCTATTAATCGTATCGTCATACCCAAAGTTCGTTAGGGGGCTTTTGAAGGAAGGCTGTCCCACAAGGCTTTAGCACGTTTAAATTCGAAGCACTTTATGAAGCTTGGATTAATCATAAATACAAGCTCTTCCGTGCCGTCTGCGGTTTTACGGCTTTTTACTTTTCTCACAAGATCGTTACGATTCAGCTCTGAAATGTAACGACTGAAGACTACTTGCTCTCCTTTGGTTTCGTAGGGCTTCGGTAGTCTGGCAAGTCCAGTTTTCCGGTCATAGTGAAGTTTGATTTGATTGAAGAGCTTGAAAGCTCCCTTCGAAGTCTTTTCCAATACATCGAAGACATCTGGCGGGCCGAATGGACTATCTCTAAGGATTCCAATTGCCTGGAATTGACCTAGCTCCCCTTTAGGACGTTGCTCAATAGTACCGCGAAATCCAGATGGGATGGATATCTTGTCTTGGTTGTCGACTCTTTGGGCTAAGGTCGTAACTGCATCTAGGATGCTTTTTTGCATGTGTTCATTTTGGGTGGGTGTGGTTGACATGTAATCTTCTTACTTGTTTTTGGTAAAGAGTATTATTTGAATTTAGGGAGCACGAATTTAGCGGTTTATCCTTAAGATAGAAACCAATAAGTGTTTCTTTTGTAGTTTTAAGAAACGTCAATTGGTTGCCTTTAGGTATGTAACCTATTGTTTATAAAAGATATTTTATCCTTATATATTAATATCTATCAAAACGCCCGGAGGGCGTCTCATCACTGATCTCTAAATAGCTCTGTAAATTACTTAGCCGAACTGCCGAGCGCAGTCCCCGAGCACCGAGCGCAGCGAGGCGCGCAAGGAGGACGGGAGCGGAGGCAGGAGGCGGCATAAGTGAATAATGAGTGATCAGATCCCAACTATTTCAGCTTTGTAAGGCGTTACAGCCAACCTACAGTGCCCTGATCTGTTGAGTGTCCAACTCCACCTGTATGTTTTTCAGGCCTGCACTCCATCTGTAAGAATCTTGAAGGAGTTATGCCGCTTGAAGTGAGTACAGAAGCGTTCTGCCAAATCGAGAGGATGATGTATCCAAGCCAGACAGCCAGCACGGTGCAGTACAAGTGGATGATGGCATTTACTGTCTCCTCTGGCTTGCGATGCCGGTGTTTGATTACTACTTTCAGAAGGGATGCAGTACTTTGAAGGAGTATTGAGGTGGGGAACGAGGGTGTGCAATCAGAAGAGGAGTGCAAACGGTACAATGATAGCTTCGTGCGTTGGCAGGCCATATCGCTCGCTCAGCTATCAGCAGTCACCAACCTGGTGCTTGGGCTGTCGATCGGTTTAGTGGTTTTCGTTGCTTCTGGCGTTTCCCCCGAGTATTCGTTCAGTACCCACCTGAAATTTTGGACAGGTTTCTGCTTAGTAACCTTGGGTGTGTCAGTCATACTGGCTTTGGCTTGTGCCTTGAACAGGCTTCATGACTTTCGAGTGACCGCTCAGAATGCGCGTCATCGATCTAAGGGGCAACGTCATCTGCACCGCGATACCCGGCTCGTAGGCCGGAGAACATTGGGACTTTTCTGGGCACAGCTTGTGTTCTTTGTACTAGGAGGGGTTGGAGTTGCAGTGATCACATTTGTTCGACTGTGGAATGCTTAATCATAGAAACAGGATGGAGCGAATGGGAGGGTTAGATTAAAAGGGGGCATCGGGCTGAGCAGATATGGCCTTTGCTGGTATTGCTGGCAAGCTAGCGGCAAACGATCACTTATGAATACTATTGAGCAGTTGAGTGAAGTGCCAGCAAGAGCAGTGGTGGATTATTAGAACCAATACAGTCGTACTGTATTTTGAATAACTTGCCAGTTTTTTCAAGTCTGGTTGTTGGCGTGTACCCAGGTGTACCGGATGATGGATTTGTTGCATCTGAGGATATCCCAGCAGAGCATGCCAAAGTCTTCCAAGAGCCATGGAAAGATAAGCCGCTAGCTACCACCAAAGAGTTCGATCAAGCGGTCACCCGACTACCAAGTAACGGTAAGTCTCTCGTGGAATTAATAGAAGAGGTGTCAAAGCGTTAGCTTTGAGATGGTATTTCAACATCTAGTATGCCATCTAACTCCTCCCTGATAATGTCCACATCTTCAGGCGCCTCAATGGTGATTTTCGCCTTGCCGCCCTGAGCGTTTCTGACGATCACGCGAATGTCATGATCGATGATAATTGCCTGAGCTTTCTTCCTCGTCAGGGTAAGTCTTGTACGTCTTGTCACGATGCACCTCCCTGTGCGTCTCGTAATTTATTACTGCGGTTTGTCCTGTGACTTCACTTTGCTCGCTGCTACAGCTATACCACCGACTGCCAAAGCCCCTAACAGGAATTTAAATGTAGTTGGTTTTTCCGACAGAGTGCCAACCAGAGCTGCGCCCAGCATAGCTCCAGATACGCCGGCTGATACTTGCTTAGAATCGAATTTTAGGCCGCGTACTGTATTCACAAAGTGCTCACAGTTTGAGCCTGTAATACTGTACTTCCACTGACCGATATGAGATCTAGCACGCTCAAGAATTACAGAAACTGCTAAGTCAGTTTCGGGCACCTTCGCAACGAAAGTGGTTTTGCCCTGGGTTACAGCATCCCATTCTTCTTCCTGGACAGTTCCTGTCCGTTTAGTGGCAGAAATGAGTTTGGGGAAGCCGTTGCTTGAGAGTTGATCGGACGCCAGGGAGAAATGCTGATATGCGCCAAAATCGGTAACAACAACGTTACCAGGCAAGACGGTTTGAATTGTCATGAAAGTCCTTTTTAGTTTTCCATAAGGCTTGATTGCCAACAATCTACATGAGGTCATGAGGGGGAGGATTCAAGGGACAAGTGGTGCTGTGCTTCAGAGCTTTGAAACTTCGCGCCTAAGCTTGTAATACTCCAGCTTCATCATCTCATCCTGGTAACGCTGCAGTTTGTGGTACCAGCGTAGATAACCGAACAAGCCCACAATCGTTCCAACAACGATCCCGAGAGCAATCAGGAAAACATGGGTGTCATGGTCCTGTCCTGCAATCTCAAGCATGCGTTCTATGGACTTCTTGTCGGCTATTTCGGCTGCTTTTAGATCACGCTGGCTTTGGATGTCCTGCAATTCCCCTAACCGAACTACTGAGGAGAAGACCAGGTCATTCTTAGCTTTGTTCACATATAGCAGTGCACCGAAAGAGAAGATAACGATCAACGTTCCGAAGAGCGCACAGAATTTGTAGAGGCTATCAGTTGGTAGAGGGATCCGGTTTTCCATCTGTAATTCCTATCTGTCCTTAGATTGTGGTTCCGTGATGATAAGGTACACTACTGGTGCATGGGAATGGAGACATTTCCGAGGAGTTTGAGATGCAAGGAGATAGCATGCGTTACCATCTGGCCGTCGTTCTGCTGCTGACTTCAACAGTGGCATTTGCCGACCACCCATCATCCTTCAGCGCCGCCAAGAAGATCCTAGATCGTGAGGTCTACACCGGTGCCGACCGGGTAACCTTCTATTGTGGTTGTGATTACTCTCTAGCGCCGCATCCAGATAAACCTGACCGAAAGCGTCTGACCCCGCTTGCCGATAGTTGTGGTCTGCAACCGCGCAAGAACGCCAACCGAGCGGCCCGCATTGAATGGGAGCATGTGGTGCCTGCCTGGGAGTTTGGTCATCAGTTGCAGTGTTGGCAGGACGGGGGGCGCAAGGGGTGTGGTAAGGACCCCGTCTTCAAACAGATGGAAGCGGATCTGTACAATCTTGTGCCTGCTGTTGGTGAACTCAACGGTGACCGATCCAACTTCCGCTTTGGCATGATCGCTAGTGAGCCGCGTGCCTATGGTGCTTGTGACTTTGAAGTGGACTTCAAACAGCGCGTAGCAGAGCCACCTGAATCTGTGCGAGGCGACATAGCGCGAACTTATTTCTACATGGCAGACCAGTACGGTCTAAGTATCAGCCGCAAACAGCGGCAGTTGTTTGAAGCATGGAGTCGCATGGACCCAGTTAACGATGCTGAGCGTGAGCGTGCAGCAACAATCGAACGGATTCAGGGTAATAAAAACGCTTACGTGCAGTAGATGCCGACATGTTAGGCGTAAGCGGTGATGGACTCTACATTAGTAGTGAACAGGAGGGACTTGGCTTGGATTGTGAGATGGCCTCAAGGACAGAGATGACCCCAGCAGAAGCACTCAAACAGCTTTATGCGGCTCGTAATGAGTTGCGCAGGCACTTCCCAAGTCTGCCATTCACACTCGATGGTCGCATGATAGGGGATGTTGGAGAGGCAATTGCAACAACGCACTGGGGCCTCAAGCAGTTACCATCGAATTCCAAAACACACGATGTGATGACCGGCACTGGGATCAGTGTGCAGATCAAGACGACTCAACACATCCAAAACGGTAAGGGCGTAGGACTAGGCTTGGACAAAAGATCGTTTGAGCACCTAATCGTTATTCAGATCCACGAAGATGCTACGTATAACGTTCTCTATGATGGCCCCGGATCTTACATTGACAAAAAAAGAGACGGGAAGAAATCGGCTTCTCTCACCGTGAAGCAACTTAGGGAGCTCAACGAGGTAGTTTCTGCGAATGAGAAGATTCTTGATAGCAATCAGCTATACGGTACGTTGTGACCACTGAAAGGCACTAATCACTATAGGTGATTCTTATAGATATCATTGGAGAATTTACTCAGTCACCTAATTCCATTGGAGAACTCTAGTGCATGGAAAACAAAGATATAAAAATAGGGCTTAAGGTCATTCTTAGCGTTGAGGCGCAAATGGAATTTATCCAGCAAGCAGGCGATCTGAGAGAAGTTAATGCACTGCTGACTCGCGTTATGGCGAAACAGAAAATCCAAGCGTTGATCAAAGATAGCAACCTTACTACCGTTTGCGATGCGGTAATGGATCTTGCCCTGATGGGTGATGGGAATGATGCTGAAAATCGCTTGCTTGCTGCAGCGGTGTTAGGGCGTTTATCTGCGGTGGCTCGTGGTCGCGAGAATGAGGTCTTCGCCAGGTTGCCGGAGCTGTATGATGAGCCCCCGTTACCCATTGAAGAGCTTGCTGATGGTGACGAGAAATACTATGCAGCCCTTAGTTTTTCAGCGTTAAAGTCATCTTGGATAACTGAATATTGCACAACGCAAGCAGTACTAACTGATACCGCGGAAAAGGCACGCCGTGTTCTCCTACATACGGCACTTAAATCCTCAGGCTCTCTGTCGATGTTTTGGCAACAGAGTCAACATTCCTTCGAGACACTAAGAGTCATTGAGAGTGACGACACGCGCTACAAGCGCATACGCCGTATAAGCAGCACCATGAATGAAGTAGTGCGCGTTTGGGAAGGTGAAGTTGGTCCTGATGCAGGTTTGGCGTTGGCTGACTGGGTCGCAGCTATGACAAAAACCAGCAAAAAAGACGCCGAAACGGCCGTACTGACGGATATTCTCGATGATGCGCTAGCCATGTTGTTGCGTATCATCGAATTACGTTTTTCACACGCTTTATTAGCCCCAACCTATATCATGTTGGATAAGGCTCGGACAGCTTTTGGGAGTGTACTGTGGAAAGAGGTGATTCGTCACTCAAATAATTTGGACAAGGTACGTACCGCCCTGAAAGAGGCTGCATTGGTATTGGCTCGGCAAAATCGTACTGACAAGGCTGTAATGGATGTTTTGTGTAGCGCCTATCATTCCCGAGCACAGGTTATGCCTGCAATCACCGCACATTTTTCTGATGCGCATGAAATTGAGCCGGAGGTTAGGGCTTGGTGGGAGCAAGGTGGTCAGATTACAGAGAGCCAGCGAAAAGCTGAGCATAGAATGGGTAATTCGGAGGATCAACAGATTGGCTCTTTGTTGATCAATGTGGAAGAAAGCAAAACTGTAATGGAGAAGTTGGAACGAGCGGTAGTTCCCTTTTTGGAAATCTCAGACCCTCCGTTGGCAGAGACCGTGAAAAAGGCTGCGGCAAGGTACAGCGAAATTGCGCTAGCTGCGAGGCAGCTGGCTACTATGCGTAAGTTGAAGCATATGGACCTGAAAGGGGCATTATTGGAGTACAACCCATTACAGCATGAAATGCTTGGTGGGCATCAACTTGGCGTGCGTAAGATCAGGGTAGAGCGCGACGGAATACAGAAAGATTTTGGCGGAAAAATTAAAGTATTGGTGAAGCCTAGGGTGACACCAGCTGACTAAGAGTTTGGAGCTATGAGTATGGAAGCGATTGAGGCGAAAATTCTACTTAAAAACCTGCTGAAACGTATTCGACAGGTGGATAAGGATAGTTACGAGTTGAGTGGTTCACTAACTGATGATGAGATGCGGGCGCTCCAGGTGGCGCTCGCATCGCTAGATGGTGCAACGCTACCAGCAGCAAATCATGAACCTGCGCTTACACAGCCAGAGATGCCAGTAAAACCTCTGGAGCCCACACCCGAACTCGCGCCACAATCAGACCTTTCCCAAGCGAAGCCAGTAATAGATATTACTCACCCAGAAGAAATCTCAACGGCCACGCCGAGTATTGAACTTGACACAAGTACTCTCGACCTGCCCGATCCACCCGCTGATCGCCGACTCTGTTTGGATTTCGGTACAGCTATGTCGAAAGTCACCTTGGTAAAGGACGCTACTGAAGCACGTGGTTATGAGGATATTGAAGTCCTTGAGCTTGGTGTACCAGGAGATCAAGAGGAGGTCAGTGAAAATATGTTGGTCTCATCCGTGTTCATTGATGGCGGCGGCTTGCTCTGGTTCGGCCAGATGGCAGTTCAACGCTCGGCACTGGAGGCGCAGGATGGGGTTCGCCAGCGCTTGGATAACATTAAGCGATATCTATCCGAGGAAGGTCTAACCAACAAAGTACTGGCCAAGTTTAACCCTACAGATAATGACATCACTTATGGCGATATGGTTCTTGCTTACCTGATGTTTTTAACCTGGACGGTAAACCAGTGTTTGGAGGAAAGCGGTGAGCCCCGCAACCTTCTTCGTCGGTTTGCAATGCCATGTTTTGAGGGTAGTAAGGCACGCGACTCAGCTCAAATACTGCGTTCTATGCTTGGTGAAGCACAAATTCTAGCAGATACCTTTGATCGAAGCTTTCAGGAAGGAATTCCGCTTAGCAGCTTTCTACAGGCAGTTACCAAATTGCGGGAGGAAAAACGTAGCTTTGGCTTTGTGATGGAGGATATCACTGAGCCTTTGGGGGTTGCTGGTTCAATTATGAGCTGGGAAAACCGCGTTGATTCTCTGATTATGATTGTCGATGTTGGTGCCGGTACCAGTGATTTCAGTCTATATCGTATGCACTTTGACGAGAATACAGGAAAAAGTACAGCGTTGGAGGTGGAAAGCTCTGTAGAAGGGATCACGGAGGCAGGTAACCATCTTGATGGACTACTGCGAGGCCTGATTCTGAAAAAGGCGGGAGTGGACTCTAATCACGCGCATTGGGTTAATATTCTTGGAAACTTAGAGCTTGACCTCAGGGACTATAAAGAGCGCCTGTTTAGGGATGAGGAAGTGGTGGTGCGGTTGTTCAATGATCAGTTGGTCACGATTCAGTTGGATGAATTCCTCTCGCTAGAACAAGTTGTTAAGTTTGGTGATTCGCTGAAAGCTTGTCGAGATCGTATTTTAAGCCGAGTTCACCCTAGCTTTGTTAAGGGAGCTCCGCACGGGGCTTTGGGTTTAGCATTAACTGGAGGTGGGGCAGCCCTACCGATGGTGAAGGCTCTGGCTGAAGGGACCGTTCAGGCCCACGGCAAGGAGTTGAAACTTGTACAAACCCAAGCTTTTCCTCAGTGGCTGAAAGAGGAATACCCCGACCTAGAAGCGGATTACCCAAGAATCGCTGTTTCCCTCGGAGGTGCGCGCAAACGTGTTATTGAGAGAGGCGGTGTGGCTTGTGTTACAGCCGGTGATGTTAGTGGAACGCCAACGTTAGAAGGCTACTACACAAAAGGATGAGCAATCGTTACTTAAGCGTAGCTTAGGCGGGTTTGCTGAGTTGCACCCATATGGATGTCTGCTTGTGTAGGTATAAGTAGTCGCAGAATAATTCCTTAGAGGCGCCTCTCAGTACATCCTGCTGGCAGGAGGCAGGTTTTGCTTGTTGCCTTGTCTATGCTTGAGCTCTGAACCTGGTTTAAGTAATCTGTGTGTAGGTGTAGGAGGCACGCCTGCAAGCCCGCGTTGCGAAGTTGAACAGCCTCATCGACAACCTAATCATTCTTTTTTACTCAGAGCAGTTTGCTTGCGGGCTGGCATTCTTGCGTAATTTGAGTGCTATAAGAGTGATAAGGATATGAAAAAGCCCAACTTCCCTCCCTATGAGCATCGTAGCTTCTTCGAGAAGCACTGTTTCGAAGACCTTGTTAGTGCGATCAAAGAAGCAGCAAAAGAGGAAAAACGACACTCCGGTAATACGTTAAGCCAGTGTCAAAACCTCGTAGCCAAGCATGCTGGCTTCAATAACTGGTCCCTTTTGATGAAGACGCTTGATTCGGCTGGGAAATTCCAATGGAACCCAAAGAAGCCCTATGAAGATATATTTCAAAAAGAAGCGCTACTTCGTCAGCGTGTAAGGGAAGCAGTGTTCAAAGCTTTGCCCAAAGGGTGTATCCGATTCGCGGAGAAAGATGCATATAGCATTATCGCTGAAGACTTCAGTCCTTCAGCATTTGGTGGTTCCTCGTCGGGTGATGACGCTGTTATTCGCAGTTTGAACTGCTCTCTACAGAACACCTACCCCAGGATAGCTCTAGATCATGCAATCGAATATGTACTTGAACGTGGGCCATGGAGTGAGGATGAAATCTACTTTGACGAGTTCTATAGCGGTTGCTGTGATTAAATAGCGCCCGGTAGGTCTTTCCAATTTGTAGTATAGGCAGGGGATAATCTCTGCCTTTTCATTTTCCAGTCCTTCTGTACTCCTTGGCTCGCAATGTACACATGCCCTTTACCACTGTTTTTGATGTGATCGAGAGTCGCCATCAAGGCCTTTGAGTTGGGCTTCTGCTTGGCATCATCGAACAAACTAGGCTGATACACCCCAGGCTCGTAGAAATCGGTCATCATGACGCCTGCCTTCATGTAACGGTACCCATCCTTACCAGCTGGCGCGTAGCAGGCGCATGGCGGCTTCCACGAAGTCCCGGGTGTCGTTTGCGGGAAAGGGAAGCTCGGCGCTAACTGAAGGCATGTACTGAGGCTCTGCCTGGTTAAACCGGTTGGTGCGCATGAAAATGCAGATCCGCTTGGCCATCTGTTTCTCCTGGCGCAGCTTCTCTGCCGCACGTACTGTGTATTCACAGATAGCTTTCCCGCATCGCTTGGAAGGTGGTGATGCGCTCACCGAACGAACGGCTGCAGATGACATGCTGCTTGACCGGGGTGATCTCTTCCAGTGACAGGCAGGATTCGCCGTTCAGCTCTCGCACGGTTTGCTCCAGTACCACTGAGTACTGCTGGCGGATGCTTTTCGGATTGGCAGAGGCCAGATCCAGTGCCGTTCGTATGCCATCGGTTTCCAGGCGTTGGCGCAAGCGTCTGCCCACGCCCCAGACCTCGCTGACGGGCACCAGGGCCAGCAGGCGCCGCTGGCGTTCGGGGTTCGTCAGGTCGACAACGCCGCCCGTGGCCGGGTATTGCTTGGCCGCATGGTTGGCCAGCTTGGCCAGCGTCTTGCTCGGCGCAATGCCGACACAGACGCGGATGCCGGTATGCTGGCCTACCTGTTGCCTGATCCGAGTACCGAATGCGTCCAGTGACTGGATGGAGTCGATACCGGTCAGGTCCAGAAAGGCTTCATCAATCGAATAGATCTCCACCCGTGGCGCCAGCTCCTCCAGAATGCTCATGACGCGTGCCGACATGTCGGCATAAAGGGCGTAATTCGATGAAAAGACGGCGACATCATGTTGCTGCAGATAACGCTCAACCTGATATACCGGAACGCCCATCTTGATGCCCAGCGCCTTGGCTTCGGCAGAACGTGCCACGATACAGCCATCGTTGTTGGACAGCACAACAATGGGCTTGCCCGCCAGGTCCGGCCGGAACAGGCGTTCACAGGAGGCATAGAAGTTGTTGCAGTCGACGAGAGCAAAAACCGAGCTCATCGTTCGCTCCCGCGCCTGAAGCGGTGAACCACATTGGTGACGACGCCAAAGATCTCCAGGTCGCACCCTTCGGGCACGTTGAGCGCCCGATACCTGGGATTGCAGGGCATCAAACGTACCTGCGGTCGTGTTTCCAGCTGCTTGACGGTCATTTCGCCGCTGATGCTGGCGATGACGATGTCGCCGTGCTCTGCCGTGAGTGAGCGGTCTACGACCAGAATGTCGCCGCTGAAAATGCCGGCTTCGATCATGGAGTCGCCCTCTGCGCGTACGAAGTAGGTCGCAGCCGGATGACGGATGCACAGATCGTTCAGATCCAGTGTCTTTTCGATGTAGTCCTGGGCAGGGGAGGGAAAACCGGCCGGAACGCGATCAAGGAAAAGGGGAATCGTCAGAGAGGCGTGTATTGTGGCGCGGGCCAGAATGACTGCGTTCATAAGCATGAATCCATATACTGTATATATAAACAGTATTATAGCGAATCATGCGGGTATGGCTATGGCTGACCTGACTGGGTGTGGGCAGACAAAAAAAACCGCGCCATCTCGGGGAAGAATGGCGCGGCTCTTATGAGAATTTCGGCACATGAATGACGCACGAAATAGCTCGAAAATACAACCCCCTGATTTACAAGGGGTTGTTGAACCAATTTAGAACTGGTTCATAGTGTTGTCTTTACCAGAGGCTTTCAGTGCAGCGTCACCAGAGAAGTACTCTTTGTGATCGTCGCCCATGTCAGAACCAGCCATGTTCTGGTGCTTAACACATGCGATGCCCTGACGGATCTCTTTACGCTGTACGCCAGCCACGTAGCCCAGCATGCCAGCTTCGCCGAAGTATTCCTTGGCCAGGTTGTCAGTAGACAGGGCCGCAGTGTGGTAAGTCGGCAGCGTGATCAGGTGGTGGAAGATACCGGCTTCGCGAGCAGCGTCACGCTGGAAGGTACGGATCTTCTCGTCTGCAGCGGCAGCCAGTTCAGTTTCGTCGTACTCAACGCTCATCAGGTTGGCGCGGTCGTAGGCAGATACGTCCTGACCAGCTTCAACCATGGCATCGAATACCTGCTGACGGAAGTTCAGCGTCCAGTTGAAGGACGGGCTGTTGTTGTACACCAGCTTGGCATTCGGCACTGCTTCGCGGATGCGGTTAACCATGCCAGCGATCTGACCAACGTGCGGCTTCTCGGTTTCGATCCACAGCAGGTCAGCACCGTTCTGCAGAGACGTGATGCAGTCCAGAACTACGCGGTCTTCGCCAGAACCTTTCTTGAACTGGAACAGGCCAGAGGCCAGACGCTTCGGCTTCAGCAGCTTGCCGTTAGCCTTAACAACCACGTCACCGTTGTCGATGTCGGCAGCGCTTTCAACGTAGTCGCCGTCCAGGAAGGCGTTGTACTGGTCACCCAGGTCGCCCGGTTCGTTGGTTACAGCGATCTGCTTGGTCAGGCCGGCACCCAGAGAGTCGGTACGGGCAACGATAACACCATCGTCAACACCCAGCTCCAGGAACGCGTAGCGTACGGCGCGGATCTTGGCCAGGAAGTCAGAGTGAGGAACGGTTACTTTACCGTCCTGGTGGCCACACTGCTTCTCGTCAGATACCTGGTTTTCGATCTGGATCGCACAGGCACCCGCTTCGATCATCTTCTTGGCCAGCAGGTAAGTCGCTTCTTCGTTACCGAAACCGGCGTCGATGTCAGCGATGATCGGCACAACGTGAGTCTGGAAGTTGTCGATCTTGCCCTGTACTTCAGTTTCTTTGGCAGCGTCGCCAGCTTCTTTGGCAGCGTCGAGTTCACGGAACAGGCCGCCCAGTTCGCGAGCGTCAGCCTGACGCAGGAAGGTGTACAGTTCTTCGATCAGAGCCGGTACAGACGTCTTTTCGTGCATGGACTGGTCGGGCAGCGGGCCGAACTCGGAACGCAGTGCAGCAATCATCCAGCCGGACAGGTACAGGTAACGCTTGTTGGTGTTACCGAAGTGCTTCTTGATAGCGATCAGTTTCTGCTGACCGATGAAACCATGCCAGCAGCCCAGAGACTGAGTGTACTGAGCGCTGTCAGCGTCGTACTCAGCCATGTCCTGGCGCATGATCTTGGCAGTGTAACGAGCGATGTCCAGACCGGTCTTGAAACGGTTCTGCAGACGCATGCGAGCGGCGTATTCCGGGTCGATACCCCAGTTTTCGCCGTTAGCAGCACGCAGGCTGGAGATCGCATCGATTTCAGTTTTGTAATCTGACATGGTCATTCCTTCACAGTGTTTGTGTTTAGGTAATGTCGGGACGGGCTAGACGGAAGCCAGTCCCTTATCTTGCATCCGGACCGTTTGGGGTCGGTCCCGATGTGTTGAAGCGAATGATGATCCTCCCAAATCGAGGAGTCAAAGCGATTTTGTGCAGAGCAAAATGGATGTAGTCAGACTACACTCGGGATCGTGACAAAACTGTAAAATCACTACAGCATGGTTTTCGGTGAAAAACGGCTGAAGGCGAGTAACCACGCAGTTTTGAGGGGCTAAACCTTAAGTTGTAGCCACTTTGGTCGTAGCGGAATAAACAGGTTTTTACATGACTTTAAAGTTATTAAAAAGAATCTTTTTATTCCAAATTAATAATTAATATATTCACTACAGATTGCGAAATATTTTCCATTTCAATGGGTTATGCTGCTTATTCCTTACGACCAAAGTCGAGTCCATACAAAAAAGCCACTCTGTCAGGAGTGGCTTTTGGGGTTTGTTCGGATGTCGCACTACAGATCCAGGTAGAGGCTGCCCTGGTTCAGCAGCTGCAAAATCAGCGTTTCCAGCGCTTCATCGGCCGGGACAATTAGCTCATCCCGAGCACAAAGCTGCTGTGCAAACTGGATTGCTGCAGGTGCGTTAAGATCAAAGGCATGGCCATCGGCGAACAGTGTCAGCGCCTGGTCATCATTGCCGGTAAAGGCAAATCGGGAACCCTCGTTGGCATGCAGTACAGCGCCTTGACTCAAGGCCCCACGGAGCTCGTCGAGAGAATAGGGCTCTTCATTGCCGGACAGGTCCGGGTACTTGGGCTCGGTCATCGACTGGCCGAACCAGCGGGTCAGCTGTTCAGGGTCGTTCAAATAGTGCTGGATGATCTCCTGCACACGGCTGATCGCCTGATGGTCGATCTCGCCCGGATGGGCGGGCAGAGCAAGATCGGGATCTTCATAACGCAGGTCGCTGCTGAGCCCGTCACATACCGCTTGGGTCAGACCCTGCAGGATCTCGCTGTGCGAGGGAGCCCGGAAGCCGATCGACCAGGTCATACAGCCATCGCCGACACCCACGCCGTTGTGGCCGACACGGGGCGGCAGGTAGAGCATGTCGCCGGGGTGCAGCTCGAAACTTTGTTCGGCCTGCCATTCCGGCAGGATCATCACCGGCGTATTTTCGCGGCGAGGGGAGTCTTCGCCGTACAGCCCGCCGTATTCCCAGCGTCGAACGCCTTCCGCCTGCAGCAGGAAGACATCATAGTTGTCATAGTGAGGCCCAACGCCGCCGCCATCGCTGGCGTAGCTGATCATCAGGTCGTCACGACGCCACTGGGGGATGAAGTCGAACGCCTGCATCAGTGGCGTTACTTCCGGCACCCAGTGGTCGACTGCCTGCACCAGCAGGGTCCAGGGCTTTTGCCCCAGAGATGCGAAGCGCTCTTCGCCGAAGGGGCCGTGCTCCAGCGACCAGTCACCATTGACTGGATCAGTTTCAATCAGGCGTGATTCCACGTCCTCTTCACAAGCCAGGCCCGCCAATTCATCGGCACTGATGCAGGGGGCGAAGTCAGGAAAGGCATTACGGATCAGCAGAGGTTTTTTCTGCCAGTAGTCACGCAGAAACTGCTCGGCGCTCAGGTCGCCCCAGTGTATTTCAGTCATTAAGATTCAACAGCTCCGCCATTTCGGTGACGGCGTCTTCCAGTTCGGCCATCACCTTGCGGGTATCCCGCTGGGAGAGGGCGGCCTTGCGGTCGTTGCCGACCATGCGGACACATTTCTGGATCCGGCGCATGCACTGGTGGACACCGGTAACATTGAATTCGAACTGCTCGTAATCCTTGGCAGTTCGGCTCAACTGGTCGCGCAGGGCTTCTGCCTGTGCAGCCAGGGTGTGCAGGGATTGTGCGTGACTCATCCGTTACTCTCCAATCTGGTTGATTATTCTTACTCTATCAGTACGGATATCCGGAGCGGGTTAATCCCGGTCAGTTTTTTCGCGTTCAAGCACCTCTTCGACCGAGGTCAGGATGCCACGCAGCATGCCCAGTTCGGCCTTCTCCGGACGGGTACGGTTGAAGTAGCGGCGCAGCTTGTCCATCACTCGGCCTTCGTGCTGCGGAATGATGAAGCTGGTGCGGCGCAGTACCTTTTCCAGATGTTCGTAGAACAGCACCATCTCTTGCTGGCGAGGGTAGGGCGCCGGCTCCGGCAGCTTATCGACCTGTTTCGATGCACGGCGCAGCTCGTAGCAGACCAGCTGAATCGCTTGGGCGATATTCAGCACAGGGTAGTCTTCGTTGGCATCGATATACAGGTGGCGGTGGCAGAGCATCATCTCTTCGTTGGTCAGCCCCATGGTCTCGCGACCGAACAGAATGGCGACCTGACCATTACGTGCTTCATCGGTCATCATACTGGCGGCCTGCTCCGCATCCATCAGCGGCTGGTCGAAGCTGCGCTGGCGGGCGCTGGTGCCGATCACCAGCTGACAGTCGGCAATGGCTTCTTCCACGGTGCTGACGACGACAGCCTTATCCAGCAGATCTTTGGCGCCGGCAGCACGGGAGTCGGCTTCTTCATGCGGGAATTCGACCGGATCCACCAGCCAGAGTTGGCCCAGGCCCATATTCTTCAACGCCCGGGCGGCTGCGCCGATGTTGCCGGGGTGGAAGGTGTTGATCATGACAATGCGGATGTTTTCGAGCATAACGGCCTCGCAGTTTGGAATGGGCCGCATTATAGGGGTCTAGCGGGTGCAGGAAAACTCATTGGCAGGTATAGGCCGGCAACGGTGCTGCGCGGCCTTATGAGAGGGGGCAGTTACAGCTTACGCAGCCACTGGCGGAGGTGGTGAGCAAACTGCTCCTTGTGCCACAGGTGGGGCGAGTGGTCGGCCTGGGAGTAGATGTGCAGCTCGGGGTGAGGCAGTTGGGCCTCGATCCATTCCGGTACTTCGCGGGTATAGAACTGGCTGGTATCGCCATAGACCATCAACGTTGGCCGGTCGATCCTGGGCAGCAGGTCGCGGTAGTCCTGTTGCGTCAGCGAATCCCAGCAGTGAGTCAGGGCCGGCCCGTTGAGTCCACGCAGGTAGTCACGCATTTGCTGGAAGCCACGGCTGTTCTGACTGTAGTTGTCACGGCTGCGTGCGTTGAGACCGTTGGCGGCAAGTTCCAGTACGCCTTCGGCGAAGTTTTCGTCAAGCCGTTGGATAAACGCCTGGTTGCGGTCGTAGTCGAAGTCGCCGTAGATGCCCAGTGGCCAGTCCTGATCGGTCACCAGCTTGGGTGACTGGTCGACGATGCAGAGCCCGGCCAGGCGCCCCAATCCATAGTTGCGGATATATTCCCACGCGATCAGTGCGCCCATGGAGTGACCGACCAGTACGACATCGCGAATGCCGTGATGCTCCATCAGGCATTCAAGATCATCGGCCATGCGACTCATTTGCATGCTTTCCAGCGGGGGCGTTGGGTGCTGACCATGGCCGCGGGCATCCCAGCAGAACGTATGCTGGCGGTCGCTCAGCTCGTTGGCAAAGGGCAGCCACTCGCGGGAGCCAGAAGTCCAGCCATGCAGGAATATGATCGTCTGGCCTCGGCCAAGGCTGATGTAACGAATTGGGTGCTGGTCGGAACTGAGCAGGGTTTCCATACGTGCTACTCCGGTGCAGATATGAAAACGGGGCCAGAAGGCCCCGTATAATCGCTTAGATGCGCTTTGCCTGATCGGCGGCGTTGCCGATGTACAGGGCAGGCGTCAGGGCCTTGAGTTCGGCCTTGGCCGCTTCCGGCATTTCCAGCGTATCGATGAAGTTCTGGATGGTTTCCTGATTCATCTCCTTGCCGCGAGTCAGATCCTTCAGCTTCTCGTACGGCTTTTCGATGCCGTAACGACGCATCACGGTCTGGATCGGCTCAGCCAGGACTTCCCAGGCATTGTTCAGGTCTTCAGCCAGACGTGCAGCGTTGATCTCCAGTTTGCCGATGCCTTTCAGGCTGGCCTGGTAAGCGATCAGGCTGTGACCGAAGCCCACGCCAAGGTTACGCAGCACAGTAGAGTCAGTCAGGTCGCGCTGCCAGCGGGAGATCGGCAGTTTGGCGGCCAGATGCTGCATGATGGCGTTGGCGATACCCAGGTTGCCTTCGGAGTTTTCGAAGTCGATCGGGTTGACCTTGTGCGGCATGGTGGAAGAGCCCACTTCGCCGGCCACTGTCTTCTGCTTGAAGAAGCCCAGCGAGATGTAGCCCCAGACATCGCGATCGAAGTCGATCAGAATGGTGTTGAAGCGGCAAACGGCATCGAACAGCTCGGCGATGTAGTCGTGCGGCTCGATCTGAGTGGTGTACGGGTTCCAGGTCAGGCCCAGGCTCTCAACGAAGGACTTGGCATTGGCTTCCCAGTCGATATCCGCGTAGGCAGACAGGTGAGCGTTATAGTTACCTACGGCGCCGTTGATCTTGCCCAGGTATTCGATGTTGTCGATCTGCTTCAGCTGACGCTGCAGACGGTAAGCAACGTTGGCCATCTCCTTACCCATGGTGCTCGGAGAAGCTGTCTGACCGTGGGTACGGCACAGCATCGGCTGATCAGCATGTTCGCGGCCCAGGGCGGCGATGGCATCGGTCACCTGCTGCATCTGGTTGCGAGTGACTTCAACGCCGTGACGCAGCATCAGCGCGTGAGACAGGTTGTTGATGTCTTCAGAGGTGCAGGCGAAGTGAACGAACTCGTTGACCGCCATCAGCTCGGCGTTGTCGGCGATCTGCTCCTTGATGAAGTACTCAACCGCTTTCACGTCATGGTTGGTGGTACGTTCGATCTCCTTGATCCGCTCGGCATGCTCGACACTGAAGTTGTCGACCAGGTTGTCCAGCAGGGCGTTGGCTTCTGCACTCAGAGCCGGCACTTCCTGGATCTGCGGGTGGGAGGCCAGCTGCTGCAGCCAGCGGATCTCAACCTGTACGCGGAAACGGATCAGACCGAATTCACTGAACACAGCACGCAGGTCAGCAGTTTTGCTGCCGTAGCGGCCATCAACCGGGGATACGGCGGTAAGGGCAGAAAGCTCCATGTTACACAGTCTCACTTATCAGCTTGTGTCATTAAAGGGGCGATTATACGGAAAACGGCCGCAACTGGGTATGCCGTTACACTTCGGGTTCATTTCCGTATCCCTGGAACTGCTTGCACAGTTCATAAATTAGTCAACTGTAAAAAAACTGCTACGCTCAAAATCGAGATACTGCCCAGACCGGTGCGCTGCGCTGGCCTGAATGGAAATACCAATAAGAACAGCCTGGCAGACTGATTCCCTCGATATGGATCGAGACTGCGCAGCCGCCGGGCGTGAGGAGTTTTCGCCATGAGCAAGAAAACACCCGACTCTGCCGGGCATAGCGATACACGTGGCATTCACGAACTTTACGCCGAAGATCCGGTCAAGGCGGATCAACAGCTCTGGGATCGTGAAGTAGATGCGACATCACGTCGAGGCTTTCTCAAGCGCTCCAGTCTGCTGGCGATGGCGTCGGCGCTGGGAGCCAGTGCCATTCCTTTCGGGGACAAGATGCCGGGCGGGTTGATTCCTGCAGCTTTCGCCAACACTACGGAACCGTTCACGCTTGAGGGTAAGGATGGTTTGACGGTGCTCAATGATCGTCCCATCAATGCCGAAACGCCGGCCCATCTGTTAGATGATCGGGTGACCCCGGGGAGTCGCATGTTTGTGCGCAATAATGGTTTGCCACCGGCAATGGAGTCGATTGATCCGGCGACCTGGACGCTGGAGATCGCAGGCGAGTCCTGTGAAAAGCCGATGACGTTCACCATCGCCGAACTGAAAGAGAAGTTCAAGAATTACACATACCAATTGCAGATCGAGTGCGGTGGCAATGGCCGCTCCGAGTTTGTGCCGTCCGCCAGTGGTAACCAGTGGACGGTGGGGGCTGTGGCTTGCCCAAGCTTTACCGGTGTGCGTGTGCGTGATGTGCTCGAAGCCTGTGGTATCAAATCCGATGCTGTTTATATTGGCTATTATGGTGCCGACGAGCACCTGAGTCGTGATCCGAACAAGGCGGCGATCTCCCGTGGCGTGCCGATGTCAAAGGCGCTGGAGGAGGAGTCGCTGATCGCCTGGGCGATGAACGACGAGGATATTCCTCTGCTTAACGGCTATCCCTTGCGTCTGGTCTGTGGTGGTTGGCCGGGTTCAGTATCCGGCAAGTGGCTTAAGAAGATCGTGATCCGTAACAAGGTTCATGATGGGCCAAAAATGTCAGCCCCGTCCTATTCAGTACCGAAATACCCGGTGGCCCCGGGTACAGAGGTGCCGAAATCTGACATGGTGACTATCGAATCCATGCCGGTCAAATCGCTTGTTACCTTCCCCAAATCCGGCATTACGCATGCAATGGGGCAGGCACTTGCCGTCAGGGGGCATGCCTGGGCGGGAGACCTGTCGGTGCAGGATGTCTATGTATCCATCGACTTCGGAGCAACCTGGCAGCGGGCCGAGCTGGAGGAGCCGGCCAACCGATTGGCCTGGCAGCATTGGTCGCTGCAGGTGGTATTCCCCGAAAAAGGCTACTACGAGATCTGGGCTCGCGCCGTGGACAGCGAGGGACACTCTCAGCCGATGGTGGTGCCGGGCTGGAACCCGCGCGGCTATCTGAATAATGCCTGCCACCGCATCGCGGTTCAGGTGGCATGAGGAAGGGACTATGAAGACCTTACTCTTGGCTGGCCTGATGCTGGCTTTACTCATGCCGCTGCCGGTCATGGCGGCGGAGAAGGACCCTGATACCGGGTTTATCATAGCGGATGGCTGGGAGGTGGTGCGTAATAACTGCACTGCCTGTCATTCCGCCAGTATTGTTACGCAGAACAGCGGGTCGCGTAACTACTGGCTTGGTCTGATTCGCTGGATGCAGGCGACCCAGAATCTATGGCAGTTCGACGCGGCTACCGAGGAGACGATACTGGATTACCTGTCGACCCAGTACGGCACGAAGAAGGGGGCGCGACGGGAGCCGCTGCCCCGGGAGCTGATGCCGGAAAATCCATACAAGATGGAGGCGAAAAGCTCCTGAATTATAGATGTTCGCGCTTCAAGTCCGAATGATGCGACGCAGTGAGGGCTTGAGGCGCGAGCGGAAGAACAGCATGTGCCAGCGTTTGCCGCCGACCTGGCGCCACAGCAGGGTGGCGCGGATGCCGGCCAGCAGCAGGGCACGGATACGGGCGGCATTCTCGCTGTTCTGCAGGTGGCGCGGGTCGCCGCCAACCTGGATGCGGAAGCTGAAATGGCTGATCGTTTCCTGATAGAGGTTGTCCAGCGCTGCGATCACGTTGCGGTGGGTATAGGCGACAGGCTCAAGTGCGGCTGAAGATGTCTCTTCCTGACTGTTGAAGTAACGTGCCTTGGCAGCAATGGCATCAATGCCTTCACCGACCTTTGCCATCACGTCCGGGTGCTTGTTCAGTTGGCGCTCCAGCATGATCATGCCCAGTACATACTGGATAATCTGCTTGTTCTGGGCGCTTTCGTTCTTGTCGACCATATCCTGCAGGTGGCGCAGTCCCAAGCTCAGGCTGTAGGGGACTTCGCTGACACCGCCGTAGACGTCTTCGGTCAACTTGGGGCTGGTGACGAAGAGGCTGGCGATGCAGGCTTCGTAACTGTTTTGCGGCACCATGCCACGATGGGCAATCTGGTCCACCAGGCTGGCGGCCTGAAACATGCCGGCCAGGGCGACGGTTTGTTCATCATGTTGACGCGACATCAGGCCTCCTTAGCCGATCCGGCAATCGAGTGACGCGAGGTGTATTCAATCACGCCGCCACCCAGGCAGAGATCATCCAGGTAGAGCACCACGGACTGGCCCGGGGTAACGGCGCGCTGAGGCTGGTCAAACACGACCTTGTAGCCGCCTTCTGGCGAGGCTTCCACGGTGCAGTCCTGATCGGACTGGCGGTAGCGCACCTTGGCCTTGCAGCGCAGTGGTAGTTCTGGCGCTTCACCACTGATCCAGAAGATATCACCGGCGTGTAGCCAATCGGCGAACAGTAGCGGGTGTTGGCCCTGTACAGCGATCAGTACGTTGCGATCCAGGTCCTTGGCGGCGGCAAACCAGGGTTCTTCCGGGTAGTCCTTGAGGCCACCGATGCCCAGCCCCTGGCGCTGACCGATGGTGTAGTACATCAACCCCTGATGGTCACCGATGACATCGCCGTCGGGTGTTTCGATCTTGCCAGGTTGAGCCGGCAGGTACTGCTTGAGGAAGTCACTGAAGCGGCGCTCACCGATAAAGCAGATGCCGGTGCTGTCCTTCTTGTTGTGAGTCACAAGGCCATGTTCTTCTGCCAGGCGGCGTACTTCAGGCTTCTCCAGCTCACCGACCGGGAACAGGGTCAGTTTCAGCTCCTCTTCACCAACCTGATGCAGGAAATAGCTCTGGTCCTTGTTCGGGTCCAGCCCCTTAAGCAATACGGTGTGGCCGTCGCGCTCGCCGCGGCGCACATAATGGCCGGTGGCGATCATGTCGGCACCGAGCATCTGCGCGTATTCAAGGAACGCCTTGAACTTGATTTCGCGGTTGCAGAGGATGTCAGGGTTAGGGGTGCGGCCGGCCTTGTACTCTTCAAGGAAGTGTTCGAACACGTTGTCCCAGTATTCAGCGGCAAAGTTGGCAGAGTGCAGGTGGATGCCCAGCTTTTCACAGACCGCCTGAGCATCGGCCATATCTTCCTTGGCGGTACAGTATTCGGTGCCGTCATCCTCGTCCCAGTTCTTCATGAACAGGCCTTCGACCTGATAGCCCTGTTGCATCAGCAGCAGGGCAGAAACGGAAGAGTCCACGCCGCCGGACATGCCGACGATCACTTTGGTCTGGGCGTTGGGCTTGGGTGCAGTCATGTTCAAGCGGTTTCCTGAATAAAGTCCAGCGGATAACGTGTGCCACGCAGGTAATCATCGATGCAACGGGTGACCATCTCGCTGCGCAGCTCGGGGCGGCGTGCTTCGAGCTCTTCACGGGTCAGCCAAAGGGGGCCGATGATGCCATCATCGAGACGGGCATCGGGCACCTGGCGTACGGCGCGTGCAATGAAGCAGAAGCGATGATAGGTCACGCCGTTTGAGGGCGCGTAATAAGTATAGAGGCCGAGCAGCGCTTCGGGTTCTACCAGCCAGCCGGTTTCTTCCAGTGTTTCCCGCTTGGCAGCTTCGAGGAAGCTTTCACCCTGTTCCAGGTGGCCGGCTGGCTGGTTGATGACTCTTTGGCCACTGGCCATTTCTTCAACCAGTAGAAAGTGGCCATCCTGCTCAATAATGCATGCGACCGTTGCGTGGGGTGTCCAGCGCATTACAACTCCATGATACTCTGCTTTACTGGGAGCCAATGATACCAGTTTGGCTCAATCCTTGTCTGTTGTACCCGATAGGAGGGCAAACAGGGTGAACGATTTAATACGGGTGCAGACTGCCGATTTCAACCCCGGCGAATTTCATGACTGGCTCAAGGAGGCAGGGGCCGAGGCCGGTGCCATCGTAACGTTTACCGGTATCGTGCGTGAACTGGCGGGTGGTGGCCTTGAGGGGATGTACCTGGAACATTATCCGGGCATGACCGAGCGGGCACTGAAAGCCATCGTTTGCCAAGCCAGGGAACGCTGGACGTTGGAGCGGGTGATGATTTGTCACCGAGTGGGCTGGTTGCAGCCTAACGACAATATTGTTTTCGTCGGGGTCTCCAGCCCGCATCGGGCTGAAGCTTTCGAATCGGCAGCATTCCTGATGGATTACCTCAAGCGTGACGCACCTTTCTGGAAGAAAGAGCGTACCCGGGCTGGTGAACACTGGGTGGAACAGAAGGCCTCGGATCAAGCAGCCGCTGAGCGCTGGAAGCTCTAGGCTAGCGACGCTGCCGACGTGCCCCTGCTGACCGAGGGCGTTCCCCGGGCTTTGAGCGAAGAGCGGGTTTGCTCTTTGGCAAGTGCACGGTTTCTTCGCGCCATTGCCCGGGGGGCAGCTGCTCCAGAGACCAGGAGCCGATCGACCAGCGAATCAGACGCAGGGTAGGGAAGCCGACCTCTGCGGTCATGCGCCGTACCTGTCGGTTGCGTCCCTCGGTAATGGTCAATTGCAGCCAACTGGTGGGTTGCTCCTTGCGATAGCGTACCGGCGGGGTGCGAGGCCAGAGCCAGTCCGGTTCGCTCACGCGCTGTGCCTGAGCGGGGCGGGTAGGGCCGTCCTTGAGGGTGACGCCGCGACGGAGCCGTTCGATTGCCTCGTCCGAGATCAGGCCGTCGACCTGGGCGTAGTAGGTCTTCGGCATTTTGAACGCAGGGTTGGCCAATTGATGCTGTACACGGCCGTCATCTGTCAGGATCAGCAGGCCCTCGGAGTCATAATCCAGCCGACCTGCGGCGTAGACTCCGGGAACCTTGATGAAATCGGCGAGTGTCGAGCGATCCTCTTGATCAGTGAATTGCGTCAGTACTCTGAACGGTTTGTTGAAAAGAAGGATCTTCGACATCTAATATACGTATGTGCTACTCAGCCGATTGTATGTTGACGGCATGAAGCCCCTTGGGGCCTTGTTGAATTTCGAATTTGACGGCCTGGCCGGCTTTCAGACTCTTGTACCCGTCCATGACGATGGCCGAGAAGTGGGCAAAGAGCTCCTCTTCACATGCATCCGAGAGGATGAAACCATAGCCCTTGGCGTTGTTGAACCACTTCACAGTCCCTAACTGCATCACTACTTCCTCCTGCGACATTCAGAGCTTGGCTCTTAGGTCATTGCCCGCCTGTTCGTACAAGCGGTGTTCCTTGTGTTTATGATTGAACCAGGGACTTCAGGCGTGGCAGTAAGCTGTATAGCCTACGACGGCGTAGACTTATCGGCAGGCTGCCTTTAACCTCTCCTTGTATACAGGCCGAGTATAGCACTTGCTGCTTATGACACTAGAGATGTCAGGGTTTTTCCGGCGGGATTTAGACTAATATCGAAGGTAGAGATGTTGCTGCAGAAGGTACATGAGTTCAGGTTAATGAGTTCCGATCATAACGCGGATGACGATCATTCGGGCGCTGGCGGTCTGGCAACTGCGGAAACCAAGCCCCAACTGAAGCGGCCCCCGATGTACCGGGTGGTATTGATGAATGACGACTACACACCAATGGATTTTGTCGTCGAAGTATTGATGATTTTTTTCGGTATGGACCAGGAAAAGGCGACACAGGTGATGTTGGCCGTCCATACTCAAGGCAAAGGCGTCTGTGGTGTATTTACTCGCGATGTGGCTGAAACCAAAGCGGCACAGGTGAATCAATATGCCAGAGAGAACAAGCACCCGCTGTTGTGTGAAGTAGAAACGGTCTGACGGAGGCAAACGCCATGCTGAATCGAGAGCTTGAAGATACCCTGAGCGTTGCGTTCCGGTCCGCCCGGGACAAGCGACATGAGTTCATGACAGTCGAACATCTGCTGCTGGCGCTGCTCGACAACCGTCAGGCCGCGGAGGTACTGAATGCCTGTGGAGCTGATATGGATCGGCTGCGCCAGCAATTAATCGTATTCATTGACGAAAC
This sequence comes from Marinobacterium maritimum, assembly GCF_039523155.1. Lineage (NCBI taxonomy): Bacteria > Pseudomonadati > Pseudomonadota > Gammaproteobacteria > Oceanospirillales > Oceanospirillaceae > Marinobacterium > Marinobacterium maritimum. The sequence continues at coordinate 1,001,051 of NZ_BAAAET010000001.1, forward strand.
CACGCCACTGTTGCCGGAAAATATTCCCAACATGGAAACTCAGCCCACGCTGGGATTTCAGCGTGTGCTTCAGCGTGCGGTCTTCCATGTGCAGTCATCTGGCAAGACTGAGGTCAGCGGCGCCAACGTGCTGGTCGCAATTTTCAGTGAGCAGGAAAGCCACGCCGTATTTGTGCTGCAGCAGCAGGGCATCGAGCGGGTTGATGTGGTGAATTTCATTTCACATGGCATTTCCCGTATCAACGAGAGTGAAGCCACCGATCATGAAGTGGAAACCGAAGGTGAAGAGGCTCGAGACAACAGCAAGAGCGCGCTGGCCCAATACTCTGTCAATCTGAACCAGCAGGCGGCACTGGGCCGTATCGATCCCCTGGTGGGGCGTGATTCAGAGGTGGAACGGGTCGTGCAGATCCTTTCACGCCGTCGCAAGAACAACCCGCTGCTGGTGGGTGAAGCTGGCGTGGGCAAAACCGCCATTGCAGAAGGCCTGGCCAAGCTGATAATTGAGGAGAAGGTGCCGGATATCATCGCCGACAGCGTGGTATATGCGCTGGACCTGGGGGCACTGCTGGCTGGTACCAAGTACCGCGGTGACTTCGAGAAACGACTGAAAGCACTGCTCAACGAGATCAAGCAGCAACCGAAAGCGATCCTGTTCATTGACGAGATCCACACCATCATCGGTGCCGGTGCTGCTTCCGGTGGCTCCATGGATGCGTCCAACCTGCTCAAGCCCTTGCTCAGTTCTGGCGAGATCCGCTGCATAGGCTCGACCACCTTCCAGGAGTTTCGTGGCATCTTCGAGAAAGACCGGGCATTGGCACGTCGATTCCAAAAGATCGATGTGCTGGAGCCGAGTGTCGAGGATACCTACCGTATCCTGCACGGCCTCAAGTCCCGTTTCGAAGCGCATCATGAAGTGGAATTTACCGATGCGGCCTTACGGGCGGCTTCTGAGCTGGCCGAGCGTTACATCAACGACAAGCACATGCCGGACAAGGCGATCGATGTCATCGACGAAGCTGGCGCCTATCAGCGCCTGATGGCACCGGAACACCGCAAGAAAGTCATTGATGTGGGGGATGTCGAAGCCGTGGTGGCCAAGATCGCCCGTATCCCGCCGAAAAGTGTCTCCACGTCCGATAAGGACCAGCTGCGTAAGCTGGAAAATAACCTCAAGATGGTGGTGTTGGGGCAGGATGAAGCGATCGATTCCCTGGCGTCAGCAATCAAACTGTCCCGTGCCGGTCTGAAAGAGCCCAATAAGCCAGTGGGCAGCTTCCTCTTTGCTGGCCCGACAGGGGTGGGTAAGACCGAGGTGACTCAGCAGTTGGCCCGTATTCTGGGTATCGAGCTGGTGCGCTTCGATATGTCCGAATACATGGAGCGACACACGGTATCTCGCCTGATCGGTGCGCCTCCGGGCTACGTTGGCTTTGATCAGGGCGGTCTGTTGACCGAGGCGATCACCAAGTCGCCACACTGCGTATTGCTGCTGGACGAGATCGAGAAGGCACATCCGGAAGTATTCAACCTGCTGCTGCAGGTGATGGATAACGGTACCCTGACCGACAACAACGGCCGCAAGGCGGATTTCCGCAATGTTATCCTGGTGATGACCACCAACGCCGGTGCCGAGGCACAGAGTCGTCCGTCGATCGGCTTTACTCAGCAGGATCACAGCTCTGACGCGATGGAGGCACTCAAGCGTCTGTTTACGCCGGAGTTCCGCAACCGTCTGGATACGGTGATTCAGTTCAAGCCGCTGACGCTGGATATCGTCAAGGGCGTGGTCGACAAGTTCCTCACCGAGCTGCAGGCGCAGCTGGATGAGAAACATGTAGTGCTTAATGTGAGCGATGAAGCCCGCATGTGGCTTGCCGAGAATGGATACGACGAGAAAATGGGAGCCCGCCCGATGCAGCGTCTGATTCAGGAAAAAGTGAAGAAGCCGCTGGCCGAGATGATTCTGTTTGGCGACCTGGCCGAGTCGGGTGGCGAGGTGGAAATCGGTATTGGGGACGACGGGGATATCAGTGTGGAGGTCGCAGCGGTGGCAGCCTGATGGCTGCCATCCACCGCAGCCGCGCCTGAAGAATCAGCGGGCGCGGTATACGATACGGCCTTTGCTCAGATCGTACGGGGTCAGCTCAACCTTGACCTTGTCACCAGTCAGGATGCGGATGTAGTTCTTGCGCATCTTGCCGGAAATGTGAGCAGTCACCACATGGCCGTTTTCGAGCTCAACACGGAACATGGTGTTCGGAAGGGTATCGATAACAGTCCCTTCCATTTCAAATGAATCTTCTTTAGCCATTCACTACCTACCTTTGAGGCTGGATTGCCTGTTTGGAAAGCGCAATATTTTGCCTGAAGTTGCGCCCGAATTCAAAATCTATCCGTGTTACCAAGTAATTACCTTGTTTGCCACTCACCGTCGACCAACATTTCAAGCGGTGAATAGGCCGTTTTATAGTTCATTTTACGGCAATCTTTCACCCAGTATCCCAAATACAGGAAAGGCAGTTGCAAACGCTGGGCCTGCCGAATCTGCCACAGGATAGCGAATACGCCAAGGCTGCGTTTGTGTTCGTCAGGGTCATAGAAGGTGTACAGTGCGGATAATCCGTGCTCGAGGCGATCGGATACCGCGATGGCAATCAGCTTGCCTTCAGGTGTGCGAAATTCATAGAAGCAGCTGTCAGTGCCGCCTTCGGCCAGAAAGTTGACGAACTGCTCTTCACTGGGCGGATACATGTCGCCGTCGGCGTGTCGATGGCAGATATACCGCTCATAAAGATCATAGTACTCGGGTGTGAGCATGCAGGGGGCAGACCGCACGACCAGGTCGGCATTGCGGTTAGCGATTCTGCGTTGCGTCTTCGAGGGGTGAAAACGTTCCACCGGAATGCGTACGGAGACGCATGCCTGACAGCCTTCGCAGTGAGGGCGGTAGATATGGCTGCCGCTGCGGCGGAAGCCAAGGTCCGACAGCTGGCTGTACAGGGTGCGATCAATGGTGGCGCGTGGGTCGACGAACAGGGTGCGTGCCTGTCGATCGGGAAGATAGCTGCAGTCGTGCTCCGGTGTGGCGTAGAACCTCAGCGTGCGCAGATTGCTCATGTTGTGCCCCCCGTGACGTCATCACGGCTGATCGAAAATGCCCAGTCGTGCTCGTTGGGCAGGTCACGCAGCCTGGCCAGTTCCCGGGCAAAAATCACACGGGGAATCTCGGTTGCACCGAGGCTGGCCAAGTGATCGTTGTAGACCTGGCAGTCGATCAGCTCATACCCCCAGTATTGCAGCTGAGTGGTCAGCCAGGCAAAGGCGATTTTGGAGCAGTCGCGTTGACTGGAGAACATCGACTCGCCAAAGAACACTTTGCCGATACCCAAACCGTACAAACCACCCACCAACTTCTGATCGATCCAGACCTCTACTGAATGCGCGTATCCACGACGGTGCAGGTTCAAGTAAGCCTTGAAAATGTCTTCGCTGATCCAGGTGCCTTCCTGCCCCCGCCTGGGGGCTGCGCAGGCGGCAACGACCTTGGCGAAAGCACAATCAAAGGTGACAGCGTAGTCAGTCTTGCGCAGTCGTTTGCGCATGCTGCGCGACAGGTACAGGTCCTGCGGGAAGAGTACACAGCGAGGATCGGGGCTCCACCAGAGAATGGGCTCGCCGGGGTTGTACCAGGGGAAGATGCCATTGCGGTAAGCGCTGAGCAGGCGGGCCTCGCTCAGGTCGCCACCCGCGGCGAGCAGGCCGTCGGGTTCGACCAGTGCCTGCTCGAGCGGGGGGAATTCCAGGCTGTCATCAGCCAGCCAAGGGATCATTATTTTTCGAGATTATCCAGATATTTTTCGGCATCCAGCGCGGCCATGCAGCCAAAACCAGCCGAGGTGATCGCCTGACGATAGTTGTGGTCGCAGACGTCGCCAGCGGCAAAGACACCTTCAATGCTGGTCTGGGTCGCGTTGCCATCGAGGCCTGAGCGGATTTTCAGGTAACCATCCTGCATGTCCAGCTGGCCGGTGAACAGGTCGGTGTTTGGCTTGTGGCCGATTGCGACGAATACACCCTGCAATTCCAGCTCCTGGGTGCTTTCATCCTGCGTGCTGCGGACACGAATACCGGTAACGCCAGAATCGTCCCCCAGAACTTCATCAAGCTGGTGGTTCCACAGGATCTTGATGTTGCCTGTCTCGGCTCGCTCCATGATCTTGTCCTGCAGGATCTTTTCAGAACGCAGGCTGTCACGGCGATGGATCAGCGTCACTTCGGCCGCGATATTGGACAGGTAAAGCGCTTCCTCGACTGCGGTGTTACCGCCACCGATAACGGCCACTTTTTGGCCGCGGTAGAAGAACCCATCGCAGGTGGCGCAGGCGCTGACACCCTTGCCCATGAAGGCTTCTTCAGATTCCAGACCCAGGTACTGGGCAGAAGCACCGGTCGAGATGATCAGTGCATCACAGGTGTACTCGCCCATGTCGCCCTTAAGGCGGAAGGGGCGGTTCTGCAGGTCGGTTTCATTGATGTGGTCGAAAATCACCTGAGTGTTGAAACGCTCGGCATGGGCCTGCATGCGCTGCATCAGTTCAGGTCCCTGAACGCCATCAACATCACCGGGCCAGTTGTCTACGTCGGTCGTGGTGGTCAGCTGACCACCTGCCTGCATGCCAGTGATAACGACCGGGTTCAGGTTGGCACGGGCGGCGTAAACGGCAGCAGTGTAACCGGCAGGGCCGGAACCAAGAATAATCAGACGATGGTGTTGTACTTCACTCATGAGTGTTCAGTTTCCACATTAAGATGTTCGTAAGCTGGTTCAAGTATACTGAACCATCGGCAGAATGGAGCTGACTCTAAACCCGCTGAGGTCGATTGTCCATGTTGCGGCTTTGGCTGCAGGCAATATTCGGCGTCTGGAGTCGGATTATGTTATTTTTGCCGTAGCTTGTTGATCTGTAGAGTGTAAGGATAACCGGATTGAGTGATAACCAGCCCAAAACCCCACCCCCTCTGGCGGAACAGTTGCTCAGTATAGTGCGCGAGAGTGGGCTTATTCTGCTGGTGGGCGCCAATATTTTTCTGTTGCTGGCGCTGATTGGCTATGACCCGAGAGACCCCGGTTGGTCCCATCTGGGCTATCAGCCCCAAGTGGAAAATTTCACCGGTGCAGCTGGTGCCTGGCTGGCGGATGGCGCCATCTCCGCCGTTGGCATTGGCGCTTACCTGTTGCCGTTATTGTTATTGATGCCGGCCTGGCGTTTCCTGCGTCGGCCAAGATATGGTCTGATCGACAGCCTGCCATTTTTAATGCTGCGTACCAGTGGCGCGCTGCTGTTTCTGTTCAGTCTCTGTGCACTGGCATCCATTCACCTGTCCAATGAAGGGCTGCATTACCCCTTTACCGTTGGCGGGATTCTGGGTGAGGCACTTTCAGACTGGAGTGTGAGCTGGTTCAGTGTCACCGGCAGTTCAGTGGTACTCTGGACCCTATTACTGCTGGGCCTGACGTTGTTTATCGAGATCTCCTGGCGTGATGCGTTGGAGAAAGTGGGTGGCAGTATCCTGGGCCTGGTGGATCGTGTACGCGAACGCTTTGCGGGCGGTGTGATGCCCGATGACGCGTTGGAAACAGAGCCTCCCTGGCAGGAAGAGCGAGCCGAGCGGGCGCCGCGTGCGGCCGAAGTGGTCAACGCCAAGCCTGTTATCAAGGAGCCAGACCTGCCGGTGGCGAAGGTGGCCGAGAGGGTAGAGCCCTCATTCGATCACCTCCTGTCGCAGGCGGAATCACAGCAGGCGGCAGAGCCGCCTTCAGCCAAGCAGTCGGTGGAAGAGATAACCCGCGAGATGCCAGCAACCGAATCGGTGGCAGCTCCTTCGCGCCCGGCCGTACCTGCCAAACCGGCGACACCCGCGAGCGACGACGTGCTGGCCAAGAAAAGCCTTAAAATCGTGCCGCTGTCGGAGACGCATAAGCCTCTGGCTGAGGAGGCCGAGCAAGAGCCGGCGCAGAAGCGCAAGCAGCTGCCGCGCCTGCCATCTCTGGATCTGCTTGATCCGCCTTCGCTACAGCAGCAACAAGGCTACAGTGAAGATGATCTGGAACAGATGTCACGACTGCTGGAAGCAAAGTTGAACGATTTTGGCGTCAAGGCAGAGGTGGTGGAAGTCAATCCGGGGCCGGTGATCACCCGCTTCGAACTGCAGCCGGCGCCGGGCGTCAAGGCCAGCAAAATCTCCAACCTGTCACGCGATCTGGCCCGCTCCATGGCTGTCACCAGTGTGCGCGTGGTCGAGGTGATCCCGGGCAAGTCAGTGGTCGGGGTCGAGATTCCGAACGAGGTGCGCCAGACCGTGCAGCTCAGCGAGGTGCTCAATGCCAAGCCCTATCTGGAAGCCTCTTCGCGCCTGACGCTGGCGCTGGGGAATGACATCGCCGGCAATCCGGTCGTGGCCAACCTGGCCAAGATGCCCCACCTGCTGGTGGCCGGTACCACTGGCTCCGGTAAGTCCGTAGGCGTGAATGCCATGCTGTTGAGCCTGTTGCTCAAGGCGACGCCGGACGAAGTCCGTCTGATACTGGTCGACCCGAAGATGCTGGAACTGTCGATCTATGAAGGCATTCCGCACCTGCTGACGCCGGTTATCACCGACATGAAGGAAGCCGCTGGCGGCCTGCGCTGGTGTGTGGCCGAGATGGAGCGTCGTTACCGCCTGATGGCGAAAATGGGCGTGCGCAACATCGCCGGCTTCAATGACAAGGTGATCAATGCTCAGGAGGCAGGGCAGCCAATTCCCGATCCGCTTTGGAACCCGCAGGAGTATGGTTACCCCGATGACGAGCCGGCTCCCATGCTGGAAACCCTGCCCTACATCGTGGTGGTGATCGACGAGTTCGCCGACATGATGATGATGGTGGGCAAAAAGGTCGAAGAGCTGATTGCGCGTATCGCCCAGAAGGCACGTGCCGCCGGTATCCATTTGGTCCTGGCGACGCAGCGCCCGTCCGTGGATGTGATCACCGGCCTGATCAAGGCCAACATCCCGACCCGTATCGCCTTCCAGGTTTCGTCCAAAATCGATTCGCGCACCATTCTGGACCAGGGTGGGGCCGAGAGCCTGCTGGGCTACGGTGACATGTTGTATGTACCGGCAGGTACCAGTATTCCCAACCGTGTTCACGGGGCTTTCGTCAGCGATGACGAGGTGCATCGGGTGGTAGAGCAGTGGAAGCTGCTGGGGACGCCGAACTATATCGACGTCAACCTGTCCGATGGGGGAGGTGAATCCGGCGGCAGTGGCGGTGGTGGTTTCGACGATGAGCAGGATCCGCTCTATGACGAAGCCGTAGCATTCGTCACCGAGTCGCGCAAAGCCTCCATCTCCAGCGTGCAGCGCAAGTTGAAGATCGGCTATAACCGTGCTGCCCGGATGATTGAATCCATGGAAGCTGCCGGTGTGGTATCTGAAGCCGGCAGCAACGGCCAGCGTGAAGTGCTGGCCCCGCCACCCCCGAGGGACTAATCGATGTTGAAATCCTTTGTGACAAAAACGCTGGCAACGGCCGCATTTACGCTGGGCGTGAGTACTGTCAATGCCGCACCGGCGGATGGGGCGGTGTATCCTGTTGATGGGCCGGTCAAGGAGTTGAGTAATCTGCTGTCCGGTCACGCATCGGCAAAGGCTGACTTTACCCAGTTTGCACTCAGCAGTGATGGTGATCGTGCCGAAGACTCCAGTGGTTACTTCGTCGTGGCACGTCCCAACCGCTTCCGCTGGGTGACCGAAGCGCCCTTCATGCAGGAGATCGTCAGCGACGGTGACTATATCTGGATTCATGATCCCGATCTGGAGCAGGTTACTCGCAAGCCGGCCACAGGGCAAAACAACAGTGCTCCGGCGATGATTCTCAATGGCCAGATCGAGCAGCTGAGCGAGCGTTTCAGCATCGAGCGAATCGACGGTAACGAAAGTGGTGTCGCGTTGTATGAACTCAAGCCGCTTGATGCCGAGAACGCCACCTTTGCGCGTATCCGTCTGTTGTTCGAACAGCAGCGCATCACCGAACTGTCGATGGAGGACAGTCTCGGTCAGCGCAGCATGCTGGTACTGCATGATCTGGAATATGACCCTGAGCTCCCGGAGGGTGTGTTCGAATTCATCCCCCCGGAGGGATCTGACGTTATTCTGGATCCGGGCCAGTAATGCAGGATCTGTTCAGTGACCAGGTAAAAGGTTATCAGCCGCTGGCCGCCCGGATGCGCCCGACAACGCTTGAGCGGTATATCGGGCAGAGCCACCTGCTGGCGACGGGCAAGCCTCTGCGTCAAGCGCTGGAGCAGGGTGCCATTCACTCGATGATCCTCTGGGGGCCACCAGGTGTTGGCAAGACCACGCTGGCGCAACTGGTGGCACATCAAGTGGATGCCCATTTCATGACGGTTTCGGCGGTGCTGGCAGGGGTCAAGGAGATCCGCCAGGCGGTGGATGAGGCACGTCAGGTAAAGGCTCAGAGTGGGCGCAAGACGATCCTGTTTGTGGACGAGGTACACCGCTTCAACAAGTCGCAGCAGGATGCCTTCCTGCCCTATGTGGAGGATGGCACCGTCATCTTTATCGGTGCTACCACGGAAAATCCCTCGTTTGAACTGAACAACGCGCTGCTGTCACGGGCGCGTGTCTATCTGCTGCGCTCGTTGACACAGGAGGAACTGGGCCGGGTTGTTGAGCAAGCGCTGGCCGATGCCGAACAGGGTCTGGGGCAGCAACAATTGCAGATTCCGGCCGAGATGCGTGATCAACTGGTGTTGGCCGCTGATGGTGATGCCCGCACGGCCCTGAACCTGCTGGAGATCGCCGCTGACCTGGCGCAGGAACAGCCTGATGGTACGCGTCAGGTTACGCCTGAAGTGCTGACAGAGGTGCTTCAGGCCGGCGGTCGTCGTTTCGACAAGGGCGGAGATCATTTTTACGATATGATCTCGGCCTTTCACAAGTCAGTGCGCGGTTCTTCGCCGGATGGTGCGCTGTACTGGTACTGTCGCATGCTCGATGGCGGTGGCGACCCACTTTATGTCGCCCGACGTCTGGTGGCGATCGCTTCGGAAGATATCGGTAATGCCGACCCCCGTGCCATGCAGGTGGCACTGTCTGCCTGGGATGCCTTTGAACGAGTTGGTCCGGCTGAAGGTGAGCGGGCGATCGCCCAGGCGGCGATCTATTGTGCCTGTGCGCCGAAAAGCAATGCGGTGTACCGCGCGTTCAATCAGTGTCAATCGGAGGTGCGTCAGGAAGGTTCGCTGCCGGTACCCGAACATCTGCGCAATGCACCGACCAGTCTGATGAAGGATCTGGGTTATGGCGCCGAATACCGCTACGCCCATGACGAACCGGATGCCTATGCGGCGGGTGAAAACTATCTGCCTGAAGCTATTGCTGACCGGCGCTGGTATGAGCCCGAACCACGCGGGCTTGAAATCAAAATTCGGGAGAAGCTTCAGCGCCTGCGACAGCAGGATGCACAGAGCCCCAAGCAGCGTTACAGGAGACGACGATGATGCATTTGGTGGCCGTAGCAGTGGGTGGGGCTTTGGGTGCGCTTGGGCGGTATTGGGTCAGTGGCGTACTGAACAATGCCGAGCACCGCCTGCCAATGGGGACGCTGACCGTAAACGTGCTGGGCTCTTTCCTGATGGGTGTTTGTTTCGTGCTGATTCTGGAGCGTGCCCGGTTATCACCGGAGCTCAGGCCTTTGCTAATGGTCGGTTTTATGGGTGCTTTCACCACCTTCTCTACTTTTTCGCTGGAAACCGTGGCGATGATCGGTGAGGGGCATGTCATGTCGGCGCTGATTTATATATTATTGAGCGTTTCATTGTGCATTGCGGCACTTGGTGCCGGATTGTGGTTGACCCGCTTGTTCTGAAAACACGTGTTCTGACGGCACGTGTTCTGACAACTGTTCTGATAACAAGGTAAGTTTGATCTCATGCTGGATCCCAAATATGTACGCGCCAACCCGGAAGAGGTGGCCAATCTGCTGAAGAAGAAGGGCTACGAGTTTCCGGTGGAGCAATTTGTCGAGCTGGACAACCAGCGCAAGACTATCCAGACCGAAACCGAGACCCTGCAGAACGAGCGTAACACCCGATCGAAAGGGATCGGCAAGGCCAAGGCGGCCGGGGAAGACATCCAGCCGCTGCTGGCGGAAGTGCAGAATCTGGGCGATCAGTTGGATGCCGCCAAGGAGCGCCTGAACGAAGTCCAGGCACAGCTGGACGATCTGCTGCTGGGTGTGCCCAACATCCCGCATGACTCCGTGCCTGAGGGGGCTGACGAAGAAGACAACGTTGAAGTACGCACCTGGGGTACACCGGCTGAGCTCGACTTCGAGCCGCTGGACCATGTAGCGCTGGGCGAAAAGAATGGCGAACTGGATTTTGAAACCGCGGCCAAGCTGACCGGTTCCCGCTTTGCGGTAATGAAAGGCAAGGTGGCGCGTCTGCACCGTGCACTGACACAGCTGATGCTGGATACCCATGTCGGTGAGCATGGCTACGAAGAGATCTACGTGCCTTATATGGTCAATGCCGAATCCCTGCAGGGTACCGGCCAGCTGCCCAAGTTTGAGGAAGATCTGTTCCGCATCCCGTTCGGCGAGCGTGACTACTACCTGATCCCGACCGCTGAAGTGCCGGTGACCAACACCGTACGTGACGAGATCGTCGATGCGGCCAACCTGCCGCTGCAGTACACCTGTCATACGCCGTGTTTCCGTTCCGAAGCAGGTGCGTCCGGGCGTGATACCCGCGGCATGATCCGCCAGCACCAGTTCGACAAGGTGGAACTGGTTCACGTGGTCGAGCCGAGCAAGTCCTGGGATGCGCTCGAAGCACTGACCGGTCACGCTGAAGCGATCCTGCAGAAGCTGGAACTGCCGTACCGTGTGGTTGCACTTTGCGGTGGCGACCTGGGCTTCAGTGCTGCCAAGACCTACGACATCGAGGTGTGGCTGCCGGGTCAGGGCAAATTCCGTGAGATCTCGTCCTGCTCCAACATGGGCGATTTCCAGGCACGCCGTATGAAGGCGCGCTGGCGTAATCCGGAAACCGGTAAGCCGGAACTGGTTCACACTCTCAACGGCTCTGGTTTGGCAGTTGGTCGCACCCTCGTAGCGGTACTGGAAAACTACCAGACTGCGGAAGGCAAAGTACGTGTGCCTGAAGCGCTCCGGCCCTACATGGGTGGAGTGACCGAGCTCTAAGCTCAAACGCTTCGTTAAAGCCCCGCATTTGCGGGGCTTTTTCGTTATGGGAATGACCTCGGGCAAGCGGTCGTCAGGGCCATCGGGTATACTGGCGCGCTAGCAGTTTATTGAAAAGCGTTATCGAGGCGGCCGAGGCTAGCGGATCGCCGCCCGGGCAAAAACAGGCGAGAAAGCGGAGTTTAGTGGACTAAATGAGCATTTTATTCGCTTCGCTCACCCCTTCGGGGCCGCACTAAAGTGCGTTCAGGCAAAGCCTGTGAGCCTGTTTTTAACGCCGCATTCGGCAACGTAGATAGATATTCAACAGACTGTTTGGGTTGCATCATCGGTCTTAAGGAGCGCAGCGATGAAAACGCGTTACGATGTTCTGATAGTGGGCGGCGGTATGGTCGGCTCGGCACTGGCTTGTGCCTTGGGTGGCAGCGGTCTGTCGGTCGGTGTGCTGGAGAGCAGCCTGCCCGAAGCGTACTCGCCGGAACAGCCTCATGACCTTCGTGTGTCGGCCCTGAGCATTGCTTCAGAGCGTTTCCTTCAGAATATCGTGGCCTGGGAGGGGATCAGCTCCCGTCGCAGCTGTCCCTACAAGCGGATGAAAGTCTGGGAAAGCAGTTCGCAGCAGGGCGCGACCGAGTTCAATGCTGCCGACAGCGGCTACAGTCATCTGGGACATATTGTCGAGAACCGTGTCGTTCAGCTCGCGCTGCTTGAGCGGGTACGCCAGCTGGAAAATGTTGATTTGATCTCGCCGGCCCGAACCCGCCGCATTGACTACTCTCCCGGTGCGACGCTGGTTGAACTAGAGACTGGCGAACAGGTAGTCGGGCGTCTGGTGGTGGCGGCCGATGGCGGCGATTCCATGGTGCGCCAGGCTGCCGGCATTGGTGTTACCAAGTGGGATTACCATCAACAGGCGCTGGTGGCGGGCGTGACAACCGCCTACGGCCAGGAAGACATTACCTGGCAGCAATTTACGCCCACGGGTCCCTTGGCATTTCTGCCCTTGAGCGGACATAACGCCTCTATCGTCTGGTATAACACGCCAAACGAGGTGAAGCGGCTGCGAGCGTTGCCGGATGATATTTTCCTTGAGCAGCTGCATGCCCGCTTCCCGTCTGAGTTGGGCCAGATTAGCGAGATTCAGGGTCGCAGCAGTTTCCCGTTACGTCGTCAGCATGCCCAGCAGTATGCCCTTGAGGGGCTTGTCCTGGTAGGGGATGCCGCGCATATGATTCACCCGCTGGCCGGGCAGGGGGTCAATATCGGTTTACTGGATGCGGCTGCACTGGCTGAAGTGTTGTTGGCTGCACATGCACAGGGAGAGGCAATTGAGTCTCTGGCAACCCTGAAACGCTACGAAGAGCAGCGCCGTCGCCATAATCTGCTGATGATGCAGGTCATGGATGGTTTTTATCACGTGTTCAGCAATGATATTGCGCCCCTGAAACTGCTGCGCAATCTGGGATTGGGATTGGCTGGGCGTGTTCCTCCCGCACGCAAGCGGGTAATGGAATTTGCCATGGGAATTCGTGGTTCGGTACCTGAACTGGCACGCTGAAACAAAAATGACCGCCAGGAGCGGTCATTATCTCATGCAGAAAGGTCGTTCTGCTTAGGCGGAAGCGCTGCTGCTGGAGGCGGCGGAGGAGGCCTTGCGTGCTGCAGGCTTGGCAGCAGGTGCCGGCTTCTTCTCTTCTTCCGGTGCTTGTGCAGCTGCTTTCGGCATGAAACCGCTGAAGTCGAAACCTTTCAGATCGAAAGCGGGCAGCTCGAACTTGCTCATGTCGAAGTAGGGCAGTTCGTTCATGGACTCGATACCCTGCTCCATCAGAGAGGTGAGTTCTTCACGAACTTCGTTAAGCGCAGCAAGTTCCTGTTCAGCCGTGTTGCTCCACTTGGCTTCCTGTTCCTTGAGGAAGGTCATCTGCAATTCGAAGGCAGCCTTCGGCTCTTTCACCTCAGACAGCGCCTTGACTTGAGCCAGGCCGGCATTGACGGATTCGGTAAACAGTTCCGACTGCAGGGCGAAAATCTTTTCGGCGGCCTTGCGGTTGAGTTCAACCAGATCAGTAACCGGCTTCATCTTGTCCTGCATCTCTTTAAGCATGTTGTCGTACATAATCACTCACCTTATTTTCATGCAATTGAAACGTGTATACTGTTCCTTGTGATTACTGCGGTGCAGCAATCGCTATCCTAAGTGGTACCCGCCTGGAATTGCAATCTCATAATCTGGGCAACTGCATCATGCTTGATATGTGTCCCTGTTTGAGAGCACTGTGTGCCTGCTCATTTCAGGAGTTCACATGCTTGCAGGTCAACCCGAAAGCGGGAAAGCGCTGTCGCAGTGACTGCGGCAGCGCTGGCAAAGCATTTACTTGGCGCTTTTGGCAGCCATGTCCATCGGCTTCATGAACTTTTCCAGTTCAGCCATGAACGGCATTTCCTTGATGTCACCCAGATCAGCAACGCTCTTCTCGACCAGACCGGTCAGCTGTTCGCGGGCTTCAACCAGGGCGGCCATCTCTTTCTCAGCGACGTCGGTCAGCTTGGCTTCAACTTCTTTCAGGTATTTAACCTGCAGTTCAACAGCTGCCTTGGGCTCACGCACCTCAGAAAGAGTCTTCATCTGATTCAGGCTGGCGTTGACGAAATCAGACACGTAAGCAGACTGCAGAGCGATCAGCTTTTCGGTGGTTTTCTTGTTGATCTCGGCCATGTCCATAACAGGCTTCATGGAATCTTTCATCTTCTCGTACATGGTGTCACCTCTCAATGACGTTAACAGTGGGTGTACTGCTTTTTTGTGCATTGCAACATGGTGTTCACTGTATTGATCGCGAAATGTACTGTCAAGCATTTTTGTGCATTGCACAAAAAGATTTTATGGCCGGAAAGCCATGCAGGAGTGCATTGAACATCCGGGTAAAAGCTTCACCGTTGGCTGCTCGAACACGACAGCCGGAAGAACAGTGCATCTCTGTGATGTACCGGACTGCAATGATGACCGGGAATCGTTACAATGAGATAAAACAGTTCTCAATAGTTAATTGATAAGGCCTCTCATGCACGCAGAACTTTGTCATCCCACCTTTCGCTTCCTGCAGAGCAGGGCGGTGGAAGCCCTCAACATCGAAGTGGCCGAGTATGAACATATCGAGACCGGAGCGAGGCATTACCATATAGCCTCGGATCACGACGAAAATGTTTTCCTGGTGGCCTTTCGCACGGTGCCTGAAGATTCCCGTGGCGTTGCGCATATTCTGGAACACACGGCGCTGTGTGGCAGTGAGCGCTACCCGGTACGCGATCCCTTCTTCATGATGACGCGTCGTTCGCTGAATACTTTCATGAACGCGTTTACCAGCAGTGACTGGACGGCGTATCCCTTTGCCAGCCAGAACCGCAAGGATTTCTTTAACCTGCTGGATGTCTACCTGGACGCGACCTTCTTCTCACGCCTGGATCCGCTGGACTTTGCACAGGAGGGGCACCGGGTTGAATTTGCCGAAGCTGGCAACGCCGAATCGCCACTGGTGTACAAGGGTGTGGTCTACAACGAGATGAAAGGTGCGATGAGTTCGCCGGTGTCGACGCTTTGGCAGACTTTGACGCGCTATCTGTTCCCGACGACCACCTATCACCACAACAGTGGTGGTGAACCCGATTGCATTCCGGACCTCAGCTATGAAGACCTGATCGAGTTCTATCGCAGTCATTACCACCCCAGCAACGCCGTGTTCATGACCTTCGGTGACTTGCCGGTGGCTGAGCTGCAGCAACGTTTCGAAGACAATGCCCTGTCTCGCTTTGAGCGTCGTGATGAGGTGATTGCCGTTGATGACGAGAAGCGTTACTTCGCGCCGGTCCGCGTCGAAGAGGCGTATGCCCTGTCGCAGGACGATCTGAGCCAGTCGACCCATCATGTAATGGGATGGCTGCTACCGCGCTCCATCGATCTGGATGACCTGATGCAGGCGCATCTACTCAGTCGGGTCCTGTTGGATAACTCCAGCTCTCCGTTGCGTGCCGCACTTGAATCGACCGAGCTGGGCAGTGCCCCGTCCCCCTTGTGCGGCCTGGAAGACTCCAATCGCGAGATGGGCTTTATGTGCGGGTTGGAAGGTAGCGAGCCCGAGCACGCTGCCGCGTTCGAGCAGTTGGTAATCGATACCCTGAATACCGTTGCCGAAGAGGGTGTGCCCCAGGATATGGTTGAGGCACAACTGCACCAGTTGGAACTGAGTCAGCGCGAAATCACTGGTGACGGCTATCCTTTCGGCCTGCAGCTGATCCTGGCGTCCATGCCGGCCGCTATTCACCGTGGCAATCCGATCGGCGTGCTGGATATTGATCCGGCGCTTGAGAAGCTGCGCGAACAGATCAAGGACCCGCAGTTCATTCCGGGGCTGATTCGACGCTGGCTGCTCGACAACCCTCACCGTGTCCGTCTGACGTTGCGACCGGACGCCGAACTGGCTGATCGACGTGACGCAGCTGAAGCCTCACGACTGGAGCAGATCAAGTCGACCCTGAATGATGAGCAAAAGCAGGCGGTCATCGAACAGGCGGAAGCGTTGGAAGCACGCCAGCAGCAGGTGGATGATGACAGTATTCTGCCTTGCGTAACACTGGAAGACGTTCCGGCCGAACTGCATCTGCCAACCGCCGCTGACCTGGCGCAGGGTAAGCTCGACACGACCTGGTTCAGTGCCGGTACCAATGGCTTGGTATACCAGCAGGTCATTCTGGACCTGCCGCAACTCAGCGAGCAGGAACAGGCATTGCTGCCGTTGTATACCTACTGCTTGACCGAGCTCGGCTGCGGCGAGCGTGATTACCGTGCCAATCAGGCCTACCAGAGCCAGATCACGGGTGGCCTGAGTGCCTATACCAGCCTGCGTGGCGGCGTGGATGACGAGCAGCGTGTGGCCGGTTATCTGGTGATGTCGGGCAAGGCGTTGAGCGTCAACAGCGACAAGCTGACAGCGTTGATGGCGGAAACGCTGGAGCAGGCGCGTTTTGACGAGCAGTCACGCATTCGTGAGATCGTGGCGCAGCAGCGCGCACGGCGTGAGCAGGGCATCACAGGCTCAGGACACGCCCTTGCAATGATGGCGGCTACCGCCCAGTTTGCACCGGTTGCACGCTTCAGCCATTTGACGCGTGGCCTCGAGGGCGTACGCCGCGTCAAGGTACTCGATAAGCAGGTGCAGGACACGGATGCGCTGGCCGCGCTGGCCGGTGAACTGGCTGCGCTGCATGAACGGATCAAGGTGGCGCCACGCCGCTACCTGCTGGTGGCGGAAGAGGAGCATCAGCAGGCGATGCTGGAGCAGCTGAACCAGTACTGGGGTGGGTTGTCGACTGCCGAGAGCTTTGCACCACTGTCACTGTCATCGACCCGCGAGGGCGTCAAGCAGCTCTGGTTAACCAGTACCCAGGTGAATTTCTGTGCCTGTGCTTTCCCGACGGTGCCGACCGGTCATGAGGATGCAGCCGCACTGACAGTACTGGGTGACTTCCTGCGCAACGGCTATCTGCACCGGGCTATCCGTGAAAAAGGTGGTGCTTATGGTGCTGGTGCCGGGCAGGATAACGGCGATGCAGTGTTCCGTTTCTTCTCCTACCGTGACCCGCGCGTAGAGGGAACGCTGGATGATTTCGTTCAGGCCGTTGATTGGCTGGCAAGCTGCAAAGATGAGCAGCAGCGCCTGCAGGAAGCGATTCTGGGTGTGATTAGTTCCATGGATAAGCCCGGTTCTCCGGCCGGTGAAGCCAAATCCACCTATCACAGCAGCCTCTTTGGACGTACGCCTGAAGTGCGTCAAGCGTTCCGTCAACAGATACTGGCGGTAACCCTGGATGACCTCAAGCGTGTAGCCAGCACCTATCTGCAGCCTGAGCGGGCCAGTGTGGCTGTTGTGACCAGCCAGAAAACAGCTGAGTCCCTGCCGGCCGATTTCGAACGCATCGAAATCTGACCAGCCCTCACCCTGTGATAAGGCCACCTGGAGCACCAGGTGGCCTTTTTGTGTTTGGAGATATGTGTGACTGCGAATCCTTTGTTGCAGGGTGCCCTGTTGATTCTGCTGTCGGAATGGATGCTGGTAGCCAGTGGCATCATCATCCGCCAGTTGAGTGACAGTCTGCCGACCGAAGTACTGGTTTTCCTGCGCAACAGCCTGGGGTTGGTGTGGCTGCTGCCCTGGATTATTCGTCGCGGGCGAAGAGAGCTTCCGACACGGCGAATCCATCTGCATTTGGTTCGGGCTTTGGTGGGTATTACGGCAATGTCCTGCCTGTATTACGCCTGGGCCAACCTGCCATTAGGGCAGGCCGCTCTTCTGAAGCAAACATCACCTTTCTTTGTGCCACTGATCGCTTTTATCTGGCTGCAGGAGCGCATCGGGGGTGCTGTGCGCTGGGCCATCCTGATGGGCTTTCTCGGTGTGATGCTGATTCTGCAGCCGGGTGCAGGCGCGTTGGAGTGGGGCATGCTGATCGCTTTGGCGGGTGCAGCGCTGGGGGCTACGGCAAAAGTGTGCATCCGCGCCATGCGCACAACAGAATCACCGCAGCAGATCGTGTTTTATTTTGCACTTTTCGGCTCGTTTTTTGCGGCACTTCCTGCCTGGATGAACTGGGTGACGCCTCAAGGGTATGACTGGCTCTGGCTGATGGCGCTGGCCGCCGCTTCCACGTTGGCTCAGCTGTTGTTGAGTCGCGCCTATGGCCTGGCCGGTGCAGGTACGCTGGGTCCTTTTACCTATGCGTCGATTCCATTCGCGGCTATAGCGGGGTGGTGGATCTGGGATGAGGCGTTAAGCATTGCGACGTTGGCGGGAATGGGCCTGATCGTGGCCGGCGGGTTGCTAGTACTGAAAAGAAAGGGGTAGGGCAGGTAATTCGGATATAAAAAAACCCGGGCAATGCCCGGGTTTTTACTATCGAGTCTTCAGCTATTACTTCTTGAAGCCGTCGATGATCTGGTTGAAGGTAGCGCTTGGACGCATGACCTTGGCAACGTTTTCCAGGCTGGCGTGGTAGTAACCATCCAGTTCGGCCGGCTTGCCTTGAGCTTCGATGAACTCAGCAATGATTTTCTGTTCGTTTGCACTCAGTGCTTCAGCCAGCGGCTTGAACTCGGCTGCCAGTTCGGCATCTTCGGTCTGAGCGGCCAGTTCCTGAGCCCAGTACAGCGCCAGGTAGCAGTGGCTGCCACGGTTATCCAGTTCGCCGACCTTACGTGACGGAGACTTGCCGTTTTCCAGCAGGGTCTCGGTAGCCTTGTCCAGCGCTTTGGCCAGAACACGCGCGCGCGGGTTGTCCTGCTTGATGCCCAGCTCGTCCAGAGAAACGCCCAGTGCCAGGAATTCACCCAGGGAATCCCAGCGCAGGTGGTTTTCCTGCTCAACCTGCTGTACGTGCTTCGGTGCGGAACCGCCAGCACCGGTTTCGTACATGCCGCCGCCGGCCAGCATCGGAACGATGGACAGCATCTTGGCAGAAGTACCCAGCTCCATGATCGGGAACAGGTCGGTCAGGTAGTCACGCAGTACGTTACCGGTAACGGAGATGGTGTCCAGACCACGGATCATGCGCTCCATGGAGAAGCGGATCGCTTCGTTGTAGGACATGATGTGGATTTCCAGACCATCGGTGTCGTGCTCTTTCAGGTATTCCTTGACCTTCTTGGTCAGCTCCAGGTCATGTGCACGTTCCTGGTCCAGCCAGAAAACGGCCGGGGTCTCGGACTGACGGGAGCGGTTAACAGCCAGCTTGACCCAGTCGCGGATTGCCGCGTCCTTGGTCTGGCAGGCACGCCAGATATCACCTTTTTCAACGTCGTGCTGCATCAGGACGTTACCGGCAGCATCGACAACGCGCATTACGCCGTCAGCCTGGACTTCGAAAGTCTTGTCGTGAGAACCGTATTCTTCGGCTTTCATCGCCATCAGACCAACGTTGGGTACAGTACCCATGGTAGTCGGATCGAAAGCGCCGTTGGTCTTACAGAAGTTGATCACTTCCTGGTAGATGCGCGCGTAGGTAGACTCAGGCATTACCGCCTTGGTGTCTTTCTGCTTGCCGTCGCGACCCCACATCTGACCGGAGTTGCGGATCATGGCCGGCATTGAGGCGTCAACAATAACGTCAGACGGGATGTGCAGGTTGGTGATGCCTTTGACGGAATCAACCATCGCCATTTCCGGACGGTGCTCGTAGCAAGCGTGGATCGCTTCTTCAATCTCATCCTGCTTGGACTGCGGCAGAGTCTTGATCTTCTCGTAAACGCTGCTCATGCCGTTGTTCGGGTTAACGCCGAGCTCGTCGAACAGTTCACCGTACTTGTCGAACACTTCGCGGTAGAAAACGCGTACTGCGTGGCCAAATACGATCGGGTGAGACACCTTCATCATGGTCGCCTTGACGTGCAGAGACCACATTACGCCGGACTCTTTGCAGTCCTGCAGAGTGTCTTCGAAGAAGGCATCCAGCGCCTTGGCGCTCATGCACATGCTATCCAGTACTTCACCTTTCTCCAGGCTCAGCTCTTTCTTGACTTCCGGCTGGCCGCCGTTGGCTACGAACTCGATGCGCACATCGCCGGCATCTGCCATGGTGATGGATTGTTCGCTGGAGAAGAAGTCGCCTTCACGCATGTAGTCAGCGTGAGAGCGGGAAGCCTTGCTCCACTTGCCCATGGAGTGCGGGAACTTGCGCGCGAAGGCTTTAACGGCAGCCGGTGCGCGACGGTCAGAGTTACCCTGGCGCAGAACCGGGTTTACCGCGCTACCCAGAATCTTGGAGTAGCGAGCATTGGCATCCTTCTGCTCGTCAGTCTGCGGATTGTCAGCGTACTCGGGAATGTCGTAACCCTGGCCCTGCAGCTCCTTGATGGCAGCGCGCAGCTGGGGAACGGAAGCACTGATATTCGGCAGCTTGATGATGTTGGCTTCCGGGTCCTTGGTCAGCTCGCCCAGTGCCGCCAGGCCATCTTCAACGCGCTGATCTTCGGTCAGGCGCTCGGGGAAGGCGGCCAGGATACGGCCAGCCAGAGAAATGTCGCTCAGATCCACTTCGATGTCAGCGGTAGAGGCGAAGGTGCGTACGATCGGCAGCAGCGATGCGGTCGCCAGTGCCGGTGCTTCATCAGTAAGGGTGTAGATGATTTTTGATTTTGTAGGCATGTTTTTCCCCGAAATGATTTATGGCTGGATTGCCAAAGGCTCATTCGAGCGATGGATAATCGCTCTGCGCTGTCCAGATAAGAGCCCGGCGCTTGTAAAACGGCTACAAATTATAATGCCTGAATGTGTGATTTCCTACCCGGGGAGTATCGACTTAGGGCTAACGAAGATCGATTTTGACCTTTTTAGCGGCAACGCTGTGTTGTAGTACTATAACAGCCAGGGGTTGCTTCATAATGGAATAAGCTGCCTCCGCCCCCTTTTTTGTAGGAAATATGTCATGGAAATAAGCCAGCAAGTATGCCCGTACTGCGGCTCCTCAGACCTTGTTTTTTCTGAAGACGAGCAGGGTCGGTGCTTTCTGGGCTGCGACCAGTGCGGTGCCCGTGGGCCGGGCGCTCCCAGCCAACAGGAAGCCAGCCTTCAGCCCGGCTTTGGCAGTGAAAGCCTGTTGAGAACCGTCATCGATGAATCACCGGATATCATCATGCTGAAGGACTGGGATGGCCATTTCCTGATCTGTAATCGCGCTTTGGCGCGCCTCTACGGCTCAACGCCGGAGGAAATGGTTGGCAAGACGGACGCGGATTACAACCCGGATGCCGAACAGGTGCGGTTTTATCGGGAAAATATCCAGACAGTAATGCGCGGCGGCGAGCTGGAAATCGTCGAAGAAACGTCGACAGATGCCAGCACGGGCGAGGTGCGCTATTTTCAGTCGATCAAAAAGCCACTGAAGGGGCCAGATGGCAGTGATCGCATTCTGATCATCGCGCACGATGTGACAGAGCTAAGGTGTGCCTATCAGCTGATTGAAGAGAAGGAAAAACGCTACGCCTATGCCATGGAGGCGGCAGGCGAGGGAATCTGGGACTGGGATATTCGTAATAACCGTGTTCGTCACAACCCCAAGTGGTGCGAGTTGCTGGGCCTGGATGACAAGTTGCTCATGCACGATATGACGGTATTGGCGAATCTGATCCATCCGGATGATAGAAACAGTATGATGACAGCGGTACAGCATGCACTGGACGGCGCTGGTGAATATACGCATGAACACCGAATGCTGTGTAACGATGGTCGCGAAATCTGGGTGTATGACCGAGGCCGGGTCGTCGAATACTCGGGCTCCGGTGAACCCGTGCGCATGGTGGGCAGTATTTCGGATGTGACCATGCGCAAGGAAGTAGAACAACGTCTGGCGGAAACCAACCGGATAATAGAAGCCAGTAATGAGCAGCTGGAGCGCCAGGTGGCTGAGCGTACTGCTGAACTGGCCAGCTTGAACCGGGAGCTGCAGCAGTTGGCTCGGAAGGACGCACTCACGGGGATTGGCAATCGATTCCAGTTACAGGACTGGCTGGTCGGTCAGACACTGGACAGCACGACGGCGCTGGTCATGATGGATATCGACCACTTCAAGCATGTCAACGATCAGTATGGCCACAAGTGTGGTGATCAGGTGCTGAAGGCGGTGGCCAAGTGTTTGTCGGGCCATGTTCGCCAAGGTGATCTGGTAGCCCGTATTGGCGGAGAGGAGTTTCTGCTGGTTCTGGGCGGTATCTCCCTGCCGCAGGCTATAGCCGTGGCAGAGCAGCTACGCAGCAAGATTGAAGAATTGGTGGTCCTGCCTGATGGTTTGGGTGTCACGGCCAGTTTTGGCGTTACTATGGTGGCGGCGGAGGGGTTTGATCAGGCCTGGTCGATCGCGGATACGGCGCTGTATCAGGCCAAGCGGGAAGGACGCAACCGAGTGGTTGCGTCCATTCCAGGTTAGCCTTCTTCCGGCTCATAACCCAGGTTGGGTGCCAGCCAGCGTTCAGCTTCATCCATGCTCATGCCCTTGCGCTTGGCATAGCTTTCCACCTGATCTTCACTGATCTTGGCTACGCCGAAGTAGCGTGAGTCCGGGTGGCTAAAGTACCAGCCACTGACGGCAGCGGTCGGCAGCATGGCAAAGCTGTCGGTCAGCGTCATGCCGGCGTTGTGCTCCACATCAAGCAGTTCCCAGAGCAATGCCTTTTCGGTGTGATCAGGACAGGCCGGATAGCCCGGTGCCGGGCGGATACCTTGATATTGCTCACGGATAAGGCCTTCGTTGTCCAGGTTCTCGTCTGCAGCATAGCCCCAGAACTCGGTGCGCACGCGCTGATGCAGACGCTCGGCAAAGGCTTCTGCCAGGCGGTCAGCCAATGCCTTGATCATGATGCTGTTGTAGTCGTCGTGATCAGCTTCATACTGCTCGACCAGCTTGTCGATGCCGATGCCCGCGGTCACTGCAAAGGCGCCCACATAGTCCTGAACGCCGGAATCCTTGGGAGCCACGTAGTCGCTGAGGCAGTGGTTGTAGCGGCCTTCCACTTTCTGTGTTTGCTGGCGCAGGTGGTGCACCTTCATCCGGACCTGTTCGCGGCTGTCGTCGGTATAGATCTCGATATCATCATGACCAGTACTGTTGGCCGGGAAGAGACCGATGACGCCACGGGCGCGCAGCTTCTTGTTGTCGATGATATCGCGCAGCATCAGTTTGGCGTCTTCATACAGCTTACGGGCTTCCGTACCCACGACCTCATCGTCGAGAATGCGCGGGAAGCGACCTGCCAGTTCCCAGGACTGGAAGAAGGGGGTCCAGTCGATGCACTGGCTCAGCTCTTCCAGGTCGTAGTCTTCAAATACCTGAATGCCGGGTTTGACCGGTACGGGTGCTGCATAGCCGTCCCACTCGATCGGCTGACGGTTGGCGCGAGCGGCTTCCAGCGTGACACGACGCTGGTCGTGCTGGCGGGCCGCATGACGTTCACGTACTGCTTCGTACTCTTCCTGTATCTCTTTGATAAAACTTTCTTTCTTGGTAGCAGAGAGCAGGGAGGAAGCAACACCTACAGAGCGGGAAGCGTTGGTAACGTGGACCACCTGGTTGTTCTTGTAGTTGGGTTCGATCTTGACTGCCGTGTGCGCCTTGGAGGTGGTCGCGCCACCGATCAGCAGCGGGATATCGAAGCCCTGGCGCTGCATCTCCTTGGCGACATGGACCATTTCGTCCAGTGACGGCGTGATCAGGCCGGACAGGCCGATGATGTCAGCGTTTTCCTCGCGGGCAGTCTGCAGGATCTTCTCTGCTGGCACCATGACGCCCAGGTCGACAATCTCGAAGTTGTTACACTGCAACACCACGCCAACGATATTCTTGCCGATGTCGTGCACGTCACCCTTAACGGTGGCCATAATCACCTTGCCGGCTGAGCTGCTTTCGTTGCCCTGTTTTTCCTCTTCGATGAAAGGCATCAGGTAGGCCACGGCCTTTTTCATCACGCGGGCAGATTTCACCACCTGCGGCAGGAACATCTTGCCGGCGCCGAAGAGGTCACCGACGATACCCATGCCGTCCATTAGCGGACCTTCAATTACCTGTAGCGGGCGCTCGTAGTTGTGACGACACTCTTCCACGTCTTCATCGACGTAGTCGGCAACGCCCTTGACCAGCGCATGGGCCAGGCGCTTGTTGACGTCCCAGGTGCGCCATTCCAGATCCTGCTTGACCGAAGATTCAGAAGCACCGCCGCGGTATTTCTCGGCCAGCTCCAGCATCCGTTCGGTGCCGTCCTCGCGGCGGTTCAGCACAATATCTTCAACATGTACGCGCAGCTCTTCAGGCAGATCATCGTAGATCGCCAGCTGACCGGCGTTCACGATGCCCATGTCCATACCTTGCTTGATGGCGTGGTAGAGGAATACGCAGTGGATTGCTTCACGCACCTTGTCGTTGCCGCGGAAGGAGAAGGAGACGTTGGACACGCCGCCGGAGACCTTGGCATAGGGCAGGTGCTGCTTGATCCAGCCGGTAGCGTTGATGAAGTCGTTGGCGTAGTTGTTATGCTCTTCGATACCGGTCGCGATGGCGAAAATGTTGGGGTCGAAGATGATGTCTTCCGGCGGGAAGCCGACTTTGTCCACCAGTACACGGTAGGAACGTTCGCAGATCTCGATCTTGCGCTCGTACGTATCAGCCTGTCCGGTCTCATCGAACGCCATCACTACCACGGCGGCGCCGTAGTGACGGATCTTGCGCGCCTGGGCGATAAAGTTCTCTTCACCTTCCTTGAGGCTGATGGAGTTAACTACACCCTTGCCCTGGATGCGCTTGAGGCCTTCTTCCATCACGTTCCACTTGGAAGAGTCGAGCATGATCGGTACACGCGAGATATCGGGCTCGGACGCGATCAGGTTAAGGAAGCGGATCATCGCCGCTTCGGCATCCAGCATCCCTTCATCCATGTTGATGTCGATGATCTGGGCACCGTTCTCCACCTGTTGACGGGCCACTTCCAGCGCGGTTTCGTAGTCGCCTTCCTTGATCAGGCGACGGAACTTGGCGGAACCGGTCACGTTGGTGCGCTCACCGACATTGACGAACAGGGTGTCGGCCCCGATGTTCATCGGCTCCAGGCCGGACAGGCGGCACTCAACGGCGATTTCGGGAATCTGGCGTGGTGCCTGGTCCAGCAGGGCTTCTCGAATGACACGGATATGCTCTGGTGTGGTACCGCAGCAACCGCCGACGATGTTGACGAAGCCGGACTGGG
The DNA here is from genome assembly GCF_039523155.1 of Marinobacterium maritimum. Classification (NCBI taxonomy): domain Bacteria; kingdom Pseudomonadati; phylum Pseudomonadota; class Gammaproteobacteria; order Oceanospirillales; family Oceanospirillaceae; genus Marinobacterium; species Marinobacterium maritimum. The sequence continues at coordinate 1,026,103 of NZ_BAAAET010000001.1, forward strand.
CCCACTCGCGGATCTCTTCGGCCATCTGCTCAGGTGTTTCATCGTAGCCACCAAAGGCATTGGGCAGACCGGCGTTGGGATGCACGGAGACAAAGGTATCGGCCACGCGGGACAGCTCTTCCACGTACTGGCGCAGCTCCTTCGGACCCAGGGCGCAGTTCAGACCGATACTGATCGGGCGGGCGTGGCGTACGGAGTTCCAGAATGCCTCGGTGGTCTGGCCAGACAGCGTACGACCTGAAGCGTCGGTAATGGTACCGGAGATCATTACCGGCAGGCGGATGTCATGCTGGTCGAAATAGTGCTCGATCGCGTAGATGGCGGCTTTGGCGTTCAGGGTGTCGAAAATGGTCTCGATCAGGATGATCTGGGCGCCACCCTCGATAAGACCGTCGATGGATTCGGTGTAGGCCTCGAACAGCTGGTCAAAGGTTACGTTACGGAAGCCCGGGTCATTCACGTCTGGAGAGATGGAGCAGGTACGGTTGGTCGGACCCAGCACCCCGGCTACATAACGCGGACGATCAGGTGTCTTTGCGGTCATGGCATCGGCGGCTTCGCGGGCGAGGCGAGCGGCGGCCACGTTGATCTCGCGACTCTGCTCTTCCATCTCGTAATCGGCCATGGCGATACGGGTGGCGTTGAAGGTGTTGGTTTCGATGATATCAGCACCACCTTCAAGGTAGGCGGTATGGATGTCACGGATCATATCTGGCTGGGTCAGCACCAGCATGTCGTTATTGCCTTTGACATCCAGATGCCAATCGGCAAAACGCTCGCCACGAAAATCCGCTTCGGTCAGCTGACGCTCCTGGATCATGGTGCCCATGCCGCCATCGAGCATCAGGATACGTTGGTTCAGAGAGTGACTGAGTTGCGCATGCAGATTGTTGTCGTTCACGTGTACATCCATTAGTGACCTTTTTAAAGATGACGCATTGTAGTCCAAATGGCACCGGATTTGCCTGAGTGCTGGTCATACATGATTGAAAATATTTAAAGTTTGCTACGGCGCGTGGGAGATTGGTGGTGGTGACCGGGCAGTATCGCCGTGCCCGTTGCGGGTTTGTGTCTGCCCTGGATGCGCGGCATATAGGCTAATTGATAGCCGTTTGGCCGGAGATGACCCGGTTTGCTGGAGGCATGGCTAATGTACTGTCAGTCAAACCAAGGCTTTCCCTTATTTTATTGCCGTATGTTGACAGTAATCATGCATCTCTTTGTTGCACCGAATTCTCACGGCTCATACCAAAGTACAGGGGAAACCACTTAAAGCTTTGAAATATATAGGATTAATGTTCGTTTTAAGTATCTAGTAAGCCTTTCGTCTTAGTTTCCTGTGACGAAACTTTCGTTAAAGTCCTCGTCAAATGACCAGAAGTGTCAACAATAAAAATAGAATCCAATAAGACCACTTACCGAGAGTTAGAGGATGCTGCAATGACCTATCATGCAGAGTACACCCAGTCAGTTGAGGCCCCCGAAGCGTTCTGGGCGGAGAAAGCGGCCGACCTGCCCTGGTTCAAGAAACCGGAGCAGATCCTGTCCAGGGATGAGAACGGTATCGATCGCTGGTTCGCCGACGGTGAGATGAATACAGCCTATATGGCACTGGACCACCATGTAGAGAATGGCCGTGCAGATCAGCCGGCGGTTATCTACGATTCTCCTGTTGCCAACAGCAAGCGGGTGCTGACCTATCGCGAGATGCGCGACCAAGTTGCGAAGTTTGCCGGTGTACTCAAGGCACAGGGCGTTGAAAAGGGTGACCGTGTTGTCATCTATATGCCGATGGTGCCGGAAGCGCTGATCGCCATGTATGCCGTTGCACGCCTGGGTGCGATCCACTCGGTTGTGTTTGGTGGCTTTGCCCCGCACGAGCTTGCGGTACGTATCGAAGATGCCGAGCCCAAGGTGATCGTGACGGCTTCCTGCGGTATCGAAGTCTCCAAGGTCATTGAATACAAGCCGATGCTGGATGAAGCAATCAAGCAATCGGTGCACAAGCCTGATGCCTGTGTTGTCCTGCAGCGCCCGCAGGCGAAAGCCGAGTTGATTGAAGGTCGTGACCTGGATTGGGAAGCGGCGGTAGCCGCAGCTGAGCCGGCGGACTGTGTACCGGTCAAGGGTACCGATCCTCTGTATATCCTCTATACCTCTGGTACTACCGGCAAGCCGAAGGGTGTGGTGCGTGACAATGGTGGTCATGCCGTGGCGCTGAACTACTCAATGAAAGCGATCTACAACATCGACGCAGGGGATGTGTTCCTGGCGGCATCCGATGTAGGTTGGGTCGTGGGACACTCCTATATCGTTTACGCTCCGCTGCTGGCTGGCGCTACCACCATCGTGTATGAAGGCAAGCCGGTACGTACGCCGGATGCCGGCGCTTTCTGGCGCCTGTGTGACGAGTACAAAATCAAGGCAATCTTTGCGGCACCGACCGCTTTCCGTGCCATCAAGAAGGAAGACCCGGAAGGGCTGGAGATCGGCAAGTACGATCTCAGCAACCTGGAAATCATCTTCATGGCCGGTGAGCGTCTGGATCCGCCGACCTACCACTGGACGGTCGAGAAAACCGGTAAGCCGGTCATCGATCACTGGTGGCAGACTGAAACCGGCTGGGCAATCTGCGGCAACCTGATGGGTATCGAGGCCAAGGAGCCCAAGCCGGGTTCTGCAACCCTGCCGATTCCGGGTTTCAACGTCCAGATTCTGGACTCTGAAGGCAACGAACTGCCGGCGGGTGAGCAGGGCTCGATCGCGATCAAGCTGCCATTGCCGCCTAGCTGTCTGCCGACCATCTGGAATAACCACGAGCGGTTCCGTACCGGTTACCTGTCCGACTTCCCGGGCTACTACACCTCCGGTGACGGTGGTTACAAGGATGAAGACGGTTATGTGTTCATCATGGGACGCACCGATGACGTGATCAACGTAGCGGGTCACCGCCTATCTACCGGTGAGATGGAAGAGATTGTTGCTGACCATCCGGCGGTAGCTGAATGTGCGGTAATCGGCATCAATGACAGTCTGAAAGGCCAGGCACCAGTTGGTTTGGTGCTGCTGAAGGACGGTGTTGATATCGATGAAGAGGAGCTGGAAAAAGAGCTGATCGCCATGGTGCGCAAGGAGATCGGCCCGATCGCATGCTTCAACAAGGCGATGGTTGTGCAGCGTCTGCCGAAAACCCGCTCCGGGAAGATCCTGCGCAAGCTGATGCGTCAGATCGCGGATGGTCAGGAATACACTGTGCCTTCCACCATCGATGACCCGAGCAGTCTGGCAGAGATTGAAGCGCTGATGGATGAGCGCGGGCTGGTACAGCGTGGTTGATTAGTACCCAGGTGGTGAAAAACAAAAAAGGCAGCTTTGGCTGCCTTTTTGCGTTCTGATACAACCCGGTTCATGCCGTACGATGTGCCAACACCCAGCGGCTGATAAAAGTGCCAACCACAAAAGCGGCGACGACCGTCAGGATATCGCTGTCAGCAAAACTCAGTGACGTGATCATGGGGCCAGGACAGTAGCCGGCCAGCCCCCAGCCGATGCCGAAGATTATGCCGCCAATCACGATGCGCTTGTCAATTTCGGTTTTGGTTGGCAGGCGGAAGTACTCGGCCATCAGCGGGCGTCCGCGTTTGAGAATGAAAGGCGTAACGATCAGATTGACAATCAGGCCACCAGCCATCACGAAGGCGAGCGATGGATCCCAGGTTCCGGCAAAATCAAGGAAGTTGATCACCTTCGCCGGATCGATCATTTGTGCAACCGATAGTCCGAGTCCAAACAGGGTGCCAGCAAAGAGTGCGGGCAGTAAGCGAAAAGCAGATGACATATCAGGCGACTCCGATCAGGTGGCGGGTGATATAAACAGTTACGATAGCGCTGGCCATAAAGCATAGTGTTGCCACCAGTGAGCGGGGGCTCCTCCGTGCGAGGCCGCAGATACCGTGACCGCTGGTGCAGCCGGTGCCTATTTGGGTCCCTATGCCGACCAGCAGCCCACCCAGAATCAGCATGGGCTTGCTGACGACGGCCTGAATCTGTTCAACGTTCGCGCCCAGACCAATTGCCTGATAGATAAGACCACCCAATACCAATCCGATCACAAACACCAGACGCCAGCTGATATCGTCCTTTGCTTCCGGGTAGATGATGCCACCGGCTATGCCCGAGATACCGGCGACACGACCTTTGGCATACAGCAGAAAAGCGGCAGAAAGGCCGATGAGCGCGCCCCCCAGCAGTGCTGGAAGAGGGGTGAAGTTTACAATCATCATGGATTTCTTGTCCTTTATTAGTTAATGCTCATATATTAACCAGCATGCCTCATGGAAACAATAGCGGCATGAAACAACAGAATGGTGCAGGGTGAAGGTTATACTGATAATGTTAAACATTAATAATTGAGCCTAACTGATTGTTAAATGGAAACTATACCCACTGCCATACCGCTGTTTGATGCGGTGGAATACCTCGAGGAAGGCAATGCGCAGGTCAATGAATACCTGGCCTCGCTGACTCTGCATCGGCTGGATGATGCCGCTTTTGTCTATGAGTATTCGGTTGACTGGTTGCTTGAACAGCGTACGAGCGAGAACAATTTCAAAACCTATCGATCTGAGCTGACCACCTTTCTGTATTGGTGTTTTGAAATTGAAAAGACAAGCCCGCTCGAAGTTACCCGGCGCAGCCTGTTCCGCTATGTAGAGTTTTGCCGACAGCCACCGGATGAGTTGATTGCCTATTTCAACACGGCGCAGTTCAAGACCCACAAGGAAACCGGCGAGCGCTACCCGAACCCGGTTTGGCGGCCATTTCTGGGGCGGCGACAGGAGGGTGAGATACTGCCTTACCGGTTGAGCGAGCAGGCGTTGCGAACCAAACTGGCGATTCTGTCTGCCTACTACAGCTACCTGATCGATGAAGAATTGACTGAGCGTAACCCGGCACGTCAAATCCTCAAAAGCGGCATCTTCAAGGCTGGCAGCCAATTTCAGGCAAGTGGCGAGGATAACGAGAACAGCAAGGCATTCAGTGAGCTGCAATGGTCATATGTGATGGGTGTAGCACGCCAGTTGGCTCAGGATGAGCCAGAGCTGCATGAGCGCACGCTGTTTCTGCTCAGTTTGATGTACGGCTGTTATCTGCGTATATCAGAGGTCTCGGCGCGTCCGGGGTTTGCACCGATCATGGGGCAGTTCCGGCGTGACAGCCAGACCGGAATATGGAGCTATCAGATCCCGCGCAGCAAGGGGGGCAAGCAGCGCAGTGTCGCAGTATCCAAAGCGTTGCTCGCCGCTCTCAAACGCTACCGTCGCCACTTGGGCCTGACTGAATTGCCGCCTCCGGGCGATGAAACACCACTGTTTACTCGACATCGACCCGCGGGACGAGGCCGAGATGCCGGCATCCGAAATGCCAACCTGGGCATACGCCAGATTCGAGAGCTTCTGGATGATCTATTTGCGCGAGCCGCCATGCTGGCGGAGGCTGAGGGGTTCATCGAAGATGCCAGCGAGATCAGGCAGATGACATCTCATAGTCTTAGGCATACGGGTATTACACATGACATCAACCTGAACCAGCGTCCGTTATCGCATGTGCAGGCCGATGCCGGGCATGACAGTATCGATACGACATCCCGTTACCTGCATACCAGCCGTGTGGAACGTCATGAATCAGCGGCAGGCAAGAAGCTGGATCGGCTGCAGGAGTTGGAAGCGCATGAATAATGACAACAGGGGCGCTCGCACATACTACGCTTAAGCATAAACTGCGAAGGAAGTGCGGAGCGGAAAATGTCAGTACTGAAGTCTCTATTGTTCACCCTTTTTGCAACCCTGACCCCATTCATGGCAACCGAAGCTGCAGAGGTAAAAGGGAAGCAGATATATGCCGTCTATTGGCGTGGCTGTGAAGAGTCCTGCCAAGGGTTCAAGGACTACCTCGAAAAGCACCTGCCTGGAACCGAGTTGATCATTCGGGATGCAGCGCGCCAGAGAGAGCGATTGGCCGAATTTCTGGCGGAAGCCAGAGCAATACAACCGGATCTGATTCTGTCATGGGGGACCAGTGTCAGCCTGGCGCTGGCAGGGCGCATGAGCGAGCTGGGTGATGATCGCTTCAATCATGAAATACCACAGATATTTACTATCGTGGCAGACCCGGTGGGTGCGGGTATCGTAAACAGCCTGGATTACTCGGGTCGGCCCAACCTGACAGGCACCCTTAACCGAGTGCCGGAAAGGGTGAATATCAATGCAATGCGTACATACTTGCCCTCATTCAAGCGGCTGGGGCTGATCTACAACACCAATGAACCCAACTCGGTATTGAAAAAGGAAGAGCTGGCCGAGTTGGCGCCGAGCATGGGGATTGACCTGGTTGCGTTGGAGCTGGCGCTGGATGAAGAAGGTCAGCCAGTGGCTAAAGATATACCTGAAAAGATTAAGGCGCTTAAGCGCAGTGATGTCGACTTTCTTTATCTGGGGTCCAGCTCGTTTCTTGATACGCACCGTGATCTGTTGGCGGCATCAGCGCTGCAGCAGGAAATTCCACTGTTCAGCCCCTATGAACGCCTGGTACGAGAATCCAGTGCCTTGATGTCCGTGTCGGCACGCTATTATGACGTCGGGCAGCTGGCGGGCGAACTGGCACGAAAAATCCTGATTGAAAAAATCCCTCCGGGTGATATCCCGATTCAACGAATGAAGAATTTTGCGTATGTCGTGAATATGGAGACGGCTCGCAGGCTGGGAATCTTTCCGTCCGTAGAGATGCTGCAGTTCATAGAAACAGTTAATGATTAAGCCTGGTGTAATCCATCAAGATGTTTGCGTGCCATCAGTATGCCGGCAGCACCCAGTGCCAACCAGCTGCTGATCGTCGCCATGGCCACTGGATAGCCGTGCTGACTGCTCAGCAAGGCGATCAAAACAAGTCCTGCCAGGCTACCGGCACGCTCGATGGATCTCAGGCTACTGAGGATAGAGTCGTTGCCCAGGTGCCGCAACTCATGCTCTGCCAACGATAATGCAAGCGAGACTTCGGGGTCACGAATCAGGGCCAGGCCAACCCCGGCAGCAATCGCGGCACTGGCAATTGACCAAAATGTAGGCCATGCGGCCGCTGCAGCCAGGGCCACTGATGAAATAATAAGACCGATGAGCGTTTTCTCCCAATCATTTAAACAGGGTGAAAGCAGTCGAGGAGCAACTGCACTCAAGATCAGAATGATCAGATAGAACAGCATCAGGGTGCGTCCAATATCCGCAGCCGAAGCCCCAAGCGCGTCCAGCTGGAGGGCAAGTAAAAAAGCAATAAAGGCCTGTACCAGTACATTGGACGGAATTGCCACGCAGGCCACCAACAGGCAGAAGCGAATGCTTTGCATGGGTTGCCAGATCTTAATACGCAAGGAGCGGGGCGTGTGCTCGGGTTGCTGATGCCTGGGGAGTAGCAGGCTAACGAGAATACCTGCAATCATGATTCCTGCTCCCCCAATGGCGAATACAGATGAAGCACCCAATCGGTCAGCAAGGATTCCGCCGACAGCCGCGCCAGTGAATATGCCACTGAATAGTGCGCTGGTGAAAAAACCTAAAGCCTGGCCGCGCATGGATTTTTGTGCGATATCCAGGGTGTAGTCCTGGCAAGTCAGTGTAGCAAGTGCAAAAGTCAGCCCGGCAAGTGCGCGATAGACTGTCAGCTCTGCAACGGTTGTAGATGACCAAAGGCCGAAATAGGCAAAGAGACCCAGGGCTGTAGACCAGAGCAGCAAAGGCTTGTGACCGATACGAGTGAGCAGGGGGCGAACGAAGGGAGAGATCAGCGTGATTGCAAGCAGGTAGCCGGCCAATGGCAGGCTGATGGCCAGTGTGCCGTCCAGCCAGTCGAACGCATTATGCAAGGTGCGTGTATAGACCGGCAGAAATGAAATCGAAAGTGCGTCGACGCCGGCAAACAAGAAAACCGGCAGGCGAATATCATTCAAATATGCAAACTGAAGAATTCTTGGGGGGCAGGCATTTTTAAGCAAAGGTGCTGCCGTGACGGCTATTTGTTCTGCTCGCTGAGACAGAAAGCGGGCCGCCCGGTCAATTTCACTGCGTCTGTTTTGGTTCAAACGTACAGAAAAGTCGCCTTGCGCCTGGTGGCTGACCAGATAATCAAGGCGGTTGAACGGACCGGTGAGTGAGGTACTGAATGTGACGACAAGTACCTGAGAAGCCAGCAGTATGGCGACAAGAATGATGACACTCAGGTCAAGGAGCACATCACGAAACTGCAAAGTGAAATAATGAGGATTGGCCTTGATCAGTATTTCACCAATCTGTTGCCGGCCATCTGTGATCGGAAGAGCCGGAAGTTCGTGCGAGTCAATTGACCAAAAGCTGCTTTGTTTGAGAGCGCCGGCTTCAGTGAGGAGATGGTCGCTCGCGATACCAAAGTAAGAAACCTCTGGAAAATAGCTAAGTAACTCATTGAAATAATGATTTGTTCCGACAAGTTTTTCCAGGGGTATGCCTGCACTGACTGCGCGCTGGATATCGGCATTCACAATGGCGCCAATGAGTTCAAGTCGGGCTGACTGTTCAGGCTCGAATGATTTCTGTGTTTCGTGGTATGCATAGAAGCCGAAACTGAGCACTGCCGCCAGGAGCAGCACGGCTATGCTGGGTGATAGGTGGCGGATCATCGAATAAGCCAGGGAGTTGTGCTGAGGATACACAGTAACGAACGGGGTACCGGCTTCGTTACTCACACTTGTATTGTGTTGTCGATAGTGTGCTTCGGCCTGAGCCAACTTCTGATACAGGTCAGGTATGACTTTGGCAAACAAGCCACAGTTCATATTACGTGGGGGGAAAGGAAAGGGGGCTTCAACCGTTAAAACTGAGAACTGATGCAATAATTCGAGGATCTGGTTGTAGCCTCGGCTGGCATCCCTGAGCTTTAAGTACAGCAGAAGCCAGGCCATAGTGGCAAAAAAAGCCCAGATAACCAGACCGCCAAGGATCAGCTGATAGGACAGTGACTGGCTAATGGCATGGAAGCGCTGCTTGGAATACGACACCAGGATTGCACCGACCAGAGTTCTATCAGATGCGCGAAGATTGATGCCACTGAACAAAACGTCATCTGTTTCGTGCGTCCAGCTGCGAGTACTGTCGCGCATAGTGCGCAACATGGAAGCATGCAGAGTCTGACGCTTGGTTGGCGGCGAACTGCCGCTTAAGCGGCCAGTATTGTCGATGATCCAGATACGCGGTGCATTTGGATCCGTCCCTCGGGCTCGATCAAGTAGTACCTGGGAGTTACGTAGCATAGACACCGGAAGACCGATATCGATCGCTGGCTGGAAATTGCTCGCGGCTGACTGAGCAACGACTGCCAGGCGCTGTTTGATCAAGGCCGCCAGGATAGCGTCGTGCTGCAGGCTGATTAGAACCCCCAGAATACCCAACATGAAGCCAATGATGACTGAAACACTCAGCCAGCTGCGCCAGATAATCGACATAAAGAAAACCGGTCACATGATCCTTGGTATGTACAAGTATAGGCTTGCGGCAAATCGTTATGACGGTGATTGCAAAAGTGATTACGCATGACTGATTAGCTGGACACTTGTTTGATGAGCATTGAAATATGCGAAGCATTCGGACTTGGTGAAACAGCATGTGAATTGGTGCAGAAACACATGGTTATAATGGTGCCGATAAATCAGGTTATCGGCACTGAGCGCAGTTACTGATGGAACCCGAGAGTGCCCTTGGAAAGCCTGCTTTAAGGCTCCCTAATCTCCATCACTATAAGTTCGCATAATGTATATTATGTTAAATACGGTATTTGAATAATCATGATAGCACCAGGTATTTCATATGTAACCGCCACTCGATCAGTCTTTTCTTACTACACGATTATAAGCCTCACTTGTTTCTGACAGCTTCCTAATGAACGGTTTCATTCGTGTCAGGCAGATGCTCAAGGAGCTTGCGCATCTCGCTGGCTGGCCACAGGCATTCGCTTTTCTTCATCCCCTTGGTGCGACATGGTCGTTCGCACAGGCTGGCTGATAATGAATACGGGCTCAGGTCCATGATGTCGGTGCCATCCCAAGTATAGGATTCAAGGTCTATAACCTTAGTGCGCAATGAGGCCTGGACTGATCGGCTACATTGAGTGTCAAAGCTCAATTCACTTATATGGCCGGTAGCACGTGAAATCAGCTTATCCGGAAACCCCAGTTTGAACATGGTGTTAGCCAGCACGTCCTTGAACCTGAGTGTCAGCGCCTGGAGTTCTTCCTGCATCACGCCTGTCAGTACCAGGCTGAATCGAGTCTGATCATGAGTGAATACCAGGCATTGTCGTTGCTGAATCGTAATAATACTGGCGTGCCAGTCGCCCAATGCTGATGAGGCTTCTTCAGGTGAGCTGGCTAATATGACTCCAGCATTGATCAGTTTGTCAGACAGTTTCTTGGTAACGTGGATTCTCATTTGTTTGTTTAACCTATTGATAGATAGGCTTCATGCATCAAGTGTTCTTTAAAAACCATGCATGCTTGTGCGAGGACTGGTATATGCCATTAGCGGGGTGCAGCCGGGTGTTGCTGATAACCCCCTTAAACAGTCATCCTTAGCAATGCTGCAGACATACCCACCTGCCCTCCTTTTTCCGCTGCGGGGTTGCGTAATGCCGTTATCCAGGAGGGTGCATGGAGGCGTGGGCTTATGCTCGATAAACATCCGCAGGACTGTCGAGGTAATTGCAGATCAGGCCAGGATGCAGCTCTACCAGCTCGCTGGTCAGCTCTGATTGCACCACAAACATCTGGTGGCATGGTGATAAATCGGTCTTGGCGAGAACTTCATACAATCGTCCTCGCGTCAGAACCTTATGGTTATGATCGATCAGGTCCGCTTCGACCTGGATCAGGCTGCCGATCGGGATCGCTTTCCATAGCTGATGGGATTCCAATACCATCTCCGTCCCGATGTCGATGATTTCGGGGCTGAGCGCACACATGGAATGTCACCTGCTGCTGCTGGGTCTTGTTCAGTATAGCCTACACGGTGGTGTCAGGCCTGAATGATGCCGCTGCGCAATGCCAGGTGGATGATTTCCGAACCGTTGTTGAGCTTGAGCTTGCGCAGGATGTTGGCGCGGTGGGCGTGAACGGTTTTCGGGCTCAGGAATACAGTTTCTGCAATGGCGTTGACGCTGCGTCCTTCGGCCAGCAAGGTGAAGATCTCCAGCTCGCGACGGGTGAGCTGGGATATGGGTGAGCACTCTGCCCCTCCCTCGGCATCCTGAGTGATCTGCTCACTTACGGAGGGAGAGAAGTATTTGCGTCCGGCATAGACCTCACGGACAGCGTGAACCAGTTCGTTCTGGGCGCAACGCTTGGTAACGTAACCTTGTACTCCTGCCTCAGCAACACGGAGTGGATAAGGGCTGGCTTCCCAGATGGTAAGTACAAGAATGCGAGCGGCAGGGTCGTTTAGCATGATGCGCTTGATGGCATCCAGTCCGCCGGTGGTTGATGATGCCTCCGGGTTGTCCTGGTCGGCAGGCATGGCCAGATCCATCACGACGACATCCGGTCTTATGTTGCGATATAGGTCCACGGCCTGGCTACCGTTCTCAGCCTCGGCCACAATTTCCATATCCGCCTCCTTAAGCAGCATGTGCTGGAAACCGGCGCGTACAATCGAGTGATCGTCTACCAGCAGGATACGGATCTTGTTGTTCATGGTGGGGCCTCTTGTGCTAGACACTGAACAGGTTAACAGATTGATGTTAACTCCACATTCAGGCCGTCTTACCCTTTGGTCTAGTTGTTTCGAAATTCGGCGCCGCGATAGACGCCTGAGGTATCCAGATCGACCGCCTCAGCCGACAATCCGCTGCCGTCATCGAGGTGGGCCGGTACCGCGACCAGGTCATCGCTGAAGCCGATTAGCCTGATTCCTTCTTTCTCACAGTGCGCGAGGACTTTCTCCAGGGCTCGCAGAACGGCTTCCTGGCGGTCATTGAATCGATCTGACTGACTGCTGTCTCGGCGTTTGTGGCTTGTTACGGAGCGTTGGACGTACTCTGATTTATCAAGTAGCTGAATGGTCAGTCCGGGAAGTTTTTCACGAACCAGAATGGCTTTGGCAACTTCGAACAGCCCTGAATCAGTGCAGCTTATCACATCTCCGTAACGGCATGCCTTGAGGCGCTCCGTTATGTCCTTGATTTTGGCGTCGGACTCTAGGTAAAACTCCATAAAAACATGACCCTGCAGCTGTAATTAAGGGCTATACATTAATTGATGAGCGAATCAGTTCCGTGTCTTGTAGGCCGCATTTTCCTTGCTAAGTTGATCATTCTGACGACGCAGACGTTGCAACTCTTCTTCCTGAATTCGTGAACGCACACGAAGTTCAATCATTGCTTCATCATGCATGCCCTGATGGCTGCCGAGTTTCTCCAGTCGCTTGATTTCGTACTGTGCCTGATCACGCTCCATACAGAGTCGGATCTGCTGCTCTTCAAGTTCGAGAATACGCTTTTCCAGTGCATGTTTATCGTCACCCAAGCGTTCGCACCGTTCAAGCAGGCGTGCGTTCTGTTTCTGGGCCTCCAATAGGGCCGCCTCTCCTCCGGAGCGCTGTGCATCTGCTGACTGGCGAAGCTCGGCCTGCTGGCGCTCGATTTCGGCGCGTTGCTGGTTGAAGCGGTGCTCGGCATAAGCCAGGGCGCGGTTCCAGGTCTGGTTGGCCAGTTGTACGACGGGCTCCGGGAGTTCAGGGTGCTCGTTGCGTCGCTGTACCCGCTCTGCGAGAGTATGCCACCAGTCGTTCAAGGCGCGATTGATGGTTGTCAGGCTGCCGGTACCTAGTCGCTCTCGAACATTCTGTTGCGTCGGGCGGATGCCTTCTTCCAGCAGTTTGTCGGCCACCTCAATGGCGCGGCTGTGAGTATCGTTCTTTCTGGCCATGCGGTACTCAATATGTATGATTAATACGTATCAATAGGTTTGTATTGGTATTTAACGCCCTATCATGCTTTTCCGCAAGTGGCGGTATTGCAAAGACTTCCCTGGCGAGCGATTTCATCTAATATGACAATAAAGTGGCAAAGGAGAATTTCAGATGCCGATTAGAATCGCGATTAATGGTTATGGTCGTATTGGCCGCAATATTCTGCGCGCACTGTTTGAAAGCGGGCGTCAGGAGGAGTTTCAGATCGTTGCCATCAATGACCTGGGTGACGCCTCCATTAGTGCGCACCTGACTCAGTTTGACTCGGTCCATGGTCGCTTCATGTGGCCTGTCAGTACCGCTGACGGTTATTTGCTGGTCGGGGAGTATCGCATTCCCATGCTGCAGCAATCGGATCCGCATGCTCTCCCCTGGCGTGATTATGATGTCGATATCGTGCTTGAATGCACGGGGCGCTTTACATCACGCGAACAAGCCAAGGTCCATCTGCAGCAAGGTGCGCGAAAGGTATTGGTTTCAGCCCCCGCCAAAGGTGCGGATGCAACCATAGTGTTTGGTGTTAATGAGGCAGCATTGACCAATGATGATCAAGTGGTATCCAACGCGTCCTGTACCACCAACTGCCTTGCGCCCATGGCGAAGGTGCTTAACGAAGGGCTTGGGATTACGCAAGGATTGATGACCACCATCCATGCCTATACCAATGACCAGCACCTGACCGATGTTTACCACACGGACCTGTATCGTGCCCGTGCAGCAGCCCTGTCGATGATTCCCACCAAGACCGGTGCCGCAAAGGCTGTGGGGCTGGTGCTGCCCGAGCTCAACGGAAAGCTTTCAGGCTTGGCTGTGCGGGTGCCGACGGCCAATGTCTCCCTGGTGGACCTGACGTTTACTGCTACGCGCGAGACTTCAGTTGAGGAGGTGAACGCGCTGATGCGACAGGCTGCGGAAACCCGGATGAAGGATATTATCGAATATAACGATACGCCGCTTGTATCCGTCGATTTCAACCATCACAGTGCGTCCTGTATCTTTGATAGCCTGCAAACTCAGGTTGCAGGCTCCATGGTGAAAGTATTCGCCTGGTATGACAACGAATGGGGATTCTCTAACAGAATGCTGGATACCGCGGCCTGTATGGCTCGGCTTTAATTGACAAGGGCGCGCATTGATTATTGACTTTCTATCATCAGAGAGTCACAATGCGCGCTTAACGCATTGATTAAAAAGGCCCTGCTTTTTTACAGCGTCTCCTCCAGCCCGGATGGTGAAATTGGTAGACACAAGGGATTTAAAATCCCTCGGCCTTTGGCTGTACCGGTTCGAGTCCGGTTCCGGGCACCAAATGATACACAGTATCGCGCTACGCCTTTTTTCTCATTTTCGATATCTGTTCATTCTCTCTTGTCGGTAGCAACGGGCTGCCAGGTTTGATCAATATGACCGATACTTGTGATGTCTCTGCTTTTCTGATGAGTTTAGAGCTCGAGCAGCTGGAAAGTATTAAGTTGAAACTCGAGCAGACCTTAAAACAACAGCAGGAAGAAAAACAAAAGCTGCAACAAGAGCAGCGAAACCGCCCGAAACTCCCCCCCACCTTCCACGATCTTGATGCACTTGCAGCCAATACCGGCCTTGACCTTAGCGGCCTTATCAAAGACATAAAACGTCGCAGTTGATGCAGCTCCCCTATTGGTCTTCAGGCCTGGTGCCTTTATAATCTCGCCATCGCAGGAGAGTGGCTGGTTGTCATACCATCCCGCCGAAGGCGCAAACTCCCATAATCGCTCAGGCTCATGTACTGCGATATCAACTGAATACGTCGACTGGAGAGAGATTGGTCAGCGACCAGTCCACCGAAGGGGCAATGCAGTTATCTGCACAAACTCTCAGGTAACCGGACAGAGGGAGAGGCGAAATTCACCCATCAGGGAGGTGTTTTCGTGCTCACCTATATCTACCTTATCGCTATCACTGCTGAAGGCATGTCAGGCGCGCTTGCTGCCGGCCGTCGTAATATGGATGTCTTTGGTGTCGGCGTGATCGCCTTCATCACTGCTCTGGGTGGCGGCACTATACGCGACATACTGCTGGGCAACTTCCCGGTCTCCTGGACGCAACACCCCTCCTATATCTATCTGACTGTTTCGGCCGGATTGACGACCATTCTCATCGCACGCTTCATGCATCATTTGCATAAACTTTTTCTCTTGCTTGATGCAATGGGGCTGATTGCCTTCACGATCATTGGCTGCAATGTTGCGCTCAGCCTGGAATACAACATGGCCGTTGTAGTAATGGCCGGGATGATAACGGGCATTTTTGGCGGAATCTTGCGTGATGTGCTCTGCCAGCGGGTACCGGTGGTGTTTCGTCATGAATTGTATGCCAGCGTTTCCTTGCTGGTTGCCCTGCTCTACCTGCAGCTGAATGCAATGGGACTGGATCAGGACATCAATATTGCAGCCTCGTTTGCCTTTGGCTTGAGCATTCGACTTGCGGCACTGTACTGGCGCTGGTCGCTACCGACATTCTGTTACGAGCCTGATCGCTGGAAATGAGCGTTTCCGATGGGTGCCTTTGGGTGCCCTTTTTGTAAATAGCACTATTCGCCGATAGAGCAATTACATAGAACCGCTGGATTGAGCATATATTTATACGCTACCGGAAGGGGTGAGTATTGTTAAATACTATTGCGGTAGCTTTACAGAAGATTGCGCCTTTGTTATACATGGCGCAAGGAGTGAAATGGAGGCTGGAGTCGGAATCGAACCGGCGTACACGGAGTTGCAGTCCGCTGCATGACCACTCTGCCATCCAGCCTCATACTGTTGAATTGGAGCGGGAAACGAGACTCGAACTCGCGACCCCGACCTTGGCAAGGTCGTGCTCTACCAACTGAGCTATTCCCGCTTTCAACAGTGGGGGGCACATTATAGATCTATGCGCCACTCTGTCAACAGGCATTTGAAAATGCCTCTTTGAACTCATTCAAACAGTCGACAAAACAAATACATAACTTTGTTTCGAGGTTATGTTTGATCTAATTACCTTTCAGGCAATCAGCTGAGTGAAATGGAGGCTGGAGTCGGAATCGAACCGGCGTACACGGAGTTGCAGTCCGCTGCATGACCACTCTGCCATCCAGCCTCACCATTGTCGAGTTGGAGCGGGAAACGAGACTCGAACTCGCGACCCCGACCTTGGCAAGGTCGTGCTCTACCAACTGAGCTATTCCCGCGCCTCAACAATGGAGCGTATTATAGAGAGATAAGTTTGCGTGTCAACTTTTTTACGAAAAAAATTACAAAAAACTGCTTAAATATTAACCACTTACTTATATGTCTTCGCTCAGGTGAGGCCATGCAGCACGAAGGTACACAACCATGGACCAAAGCGTCAGCAGCGCGGCACCATAGAGTGCAACGATGCCAGCCCAGGATAATGTTGAGTACAAGGGGGCTGCGATCAGCACCAGAATTGAAATCATCTGCAGGGTGGTTTTGATCTTGCCGATCATTGAAACTGCAACGCTTGCACGTTGGCCAAGCTCGGCCATCCACTCTCTGAGAGCGGAGATAACAATTTCACGTCCGATAATTATGATGGCTGGAATGGTAACGAGCGGTGAGGCGAAGGCTTCAACCAGCAGCACCAGAGCGGCCGCAACCATAAGCTTATCGGCTACCGGGTCGAGAAAGGCGCCAAAGGGTGAGCTTTGGTTCAGGCGACGAGCCAAGTAGCCGTCGAACCAGTCGGTAACAGCAGCAAGGCCAAAAATGCCGGAGGCAACCCAAGGGGCCCAGCTGTATGGCAAGTAATATATCAGTATGAAAACCGGTATCAGTACAATACGCAGCAGTGTAAGTAAATTGGGTATTTTGATTCTTAGCAAAAGAGTATCCCGTTACATCCTGGTCAACTTTCGGGGTGGAGCGCTGCATATATTTCCTGTGCGAGCGTCCGGCTTATACTAGAGACTTTGGCGATTTCTTCAATACTGGCACGTTCAACCTCTTTCAGGCCGCCAAAGTGGCGCAGTAATTCCCGCCTGCGTTTGGGCCCAACGCCTGGGATCTCTTCCAGCCTTGATTGTCGGCGCGCCTTGCCCCGCTGGGCGCGATGCCCCGCGATTGCAAATCGATGGGACTCGTCTCGAATGTGCTGCAGCAGGTGTAGCGCAGGTAAATCCGACGCAAGGATGCTTTCCTCTCCAGTGTCGCCCCTAATCAGGACTTCGAAACCGGCTTTGCGTGTCGGGCC
This sequence comes from Marinobacterium maritimum, assembly GCF_039523155.1. NCBI lineage: Bacteria > Pseudomonadati > Pseudomonadota > Gammaproteobacteria > Oceanospirillales > Oceanospirillaceae > Marinobacterium > Marinobacterium maritimum. The sequence goes on from NZ_BAAAET010000001.1 coordinate 1,043,370, forward strand.
CTTGGCGATACCGACGACGGCAACATCGTTGATCTGCAGCTCCTCCAGTACATCCATGGCCTGAGTAACCTGGCCTTTGCCACCATCGATAATGAGCAAGTCGGGCAGTATACCCTCCCCTTTCTTCACCTTGGTATAACGACGTGTGAGGGCCTGATGCATGGCGGCATAGTCATCCCCAGGAGTGATGCCATCGATATTGAAGCGTCTATAGTCTGATTTTTTCGGACCTTGGCGATCGAATACAACACACGAGGCAACCGTGGCCTCGCCCGAGCTGTGGCTGATGTCAAAGCACTCAAGTCGTGTCGGAAGGTTGTCGAGTGCCAGAGCATCCTGAAGGCTCAGGAAGCGATTATAAACATTTTGCTTGCTGGCCAGGTGGCTACCAAGCTGTTGCTCGGCATTGGTTTGTGCCAGTCGCTGCCAGCCGGCACGTTCTCCGCGAACATTGTGCTGGATGGCGACCTTTCTGCCGCGCCGCTTTTCCAGTGCCTGCTGCATGCAGTCTGCGTCCGTGATCGCGACTGCAGTGATTATCACAGGCGGTATTTCTCGTGGACCGGTTAGATAAAACTGGGCGATGAAAGCTGCCAAAACCTGGTCCGCGGTGTCTTCAATCGATACTCTGGGGTGGTAGGCCTTGCTGCCAATGACACGACCGCCACGCACAAAAAGTGCATGGATGGATACGCCTCCAGGCTGTATGGCGCAACCAAAGACGTCGGCATCGCCGGACTGTCCGGTTACATACTGCTGTTCCTGGACCTGCTGCAAGGCGCTGATCTGGTCACGCAGCTGGGCGGCTCGTTCAAAGTCCAATCGCTGTGCAGCGGCATCCATTTCGGCGCCCAAGGTCTGCATGATTTCATGGTTGCGACCCTCCAGAAACAGCATGGCATGCTGTAAATCCTGACGGTATTCATCTTCCGATATCAGGCCGACACAAGGAGCCGTGCAGCGCTTGATCTGGTGCTGCAGGCATGGCCGTGACCGATTGCGAAAGAAGCTGTCTTCACATTGACGCACGCGAAAGACCTTTTGCAACAGATTAAGGCTTTCGCGGACGGCCCCTGAGCTCGGATAGGGGCCAAAGTAGCGCCCCTTCTGTCGCCCAGTGCCGCGTCGAAATCGAATAGCCGGAAACTCGTCTCGGTCCGATACGAAAATGTAAGGATAGGATTTATCATCGCGCAACAGGATGTTGTACGGCGGGCGTTGCTGCTTGATCAGGTTTTGCTCCAGCAGCAGGGCTTCGGTTTCGCTGCCGGTGACTGTAACTTCGATACGTTGTATGCGCGCAACCAGAGCCTGTGTTTTCGGGCTCAGGCCCGTACTGCGGAAATAGCTGCTGACGCGGTTGCGCAGGTTCTTGGCCTTGCCGACATAGAGAATCTTGTCCGCTTCATCGTACATCTGATAGATGCCGGGCCGGCGGGTAAGGTCTTTCAGGAAGGCTTTGCTGTCAAATTCGGTCACGGGGGCTGCTAAGCGTGTTAGCCCACGGCGTTGAGGTTCTTGTTGGCATCCATGTGCAGGTGCGTTGCCTCGGTATGGATCCTCTGCAGCTGCTCACGAGTGGTATCCAGAATGCCGGCGCCACGGGACAACGAAACCTCAAGATAAACGCCGATCTCGGCGTAATAGTACAGGCGGGCATCGAAGGAGCGCGCACGCTTTAGCTTGCTCAGCGAAATCTGGGCACCATTAACAAGAATGGTGTTGATGTCATTGTCCGACAGTAGAGGGTGGCGCTCTTTTTCGGCTTGTTGTGAGGCTGATTCCAGTCTGGTTCGGCTATTGACGGTCATAACAGTTCCTTAAAGCTTGAGCGCAAGGGGTGGAGCGTGTGCCGGCAGATGGGCCGGCACGGTGCAGAATTACTTCTGCTGAGCGTTGGCAGCGTCTTTGGCGATTTCGCGCTTCATGAAGCGCAGGCCAAAGAAGCTGATCACCAGCATGGCTGCAACGATCAGGATGCTCGGGGCAAAAGAGATCATGCTGTATTTGTCGATATCGAACATAGAACTACCTCGGTTGTAATCATTCTAGTTGGGATACACAAAACGCAGCATTATCGGAGCTTTACCCCTCTTTCTCAAGCCTTTTCAAGAGGCTCGAGGTATCCAGGCGACCACCTCCACTGGCTTGAATGTCACCATAGAACTGGTCTACCAGCGCCGTGACGGGCAAGCGCGCGCCATTGCGACGTGCCTCATTGAGTGCAATCTGCAGATCCTTGCGCATCCAGTCTACGGCAAAGCCGAAATCATACTCCCCTTTCAGCATCGTCTTGTGGCGATTCACCATCTGCCAGGAGCCGGCAGCACCGTGCTGTATAACATCAAAAACAGCCTCGCCATCCAGGCCTGATTGCTGGACGAAGTGTGTCGCTTCAGCCAGCCCTTGAACGAGACCGGCAATGGCGATCTGGTTAACCATCTTGGCCAGCTGGCCGCTACCGGCAGGCCCCAGCAGCTTCTGCGATCGGGCATAAGCCTCAAGCACAGGTTCTGCACGAGCATAGTCGTCTTCTGCTCCGCCAATCATGACGCTGAGAACACCGTTCTCGGCACCCGCCTGGCCACCTGATACCGGAGCATCCAGGAAGCCCATGTTTTTAGAGCGGGTCAGCGCATCCAGTTTGCGCGCCACTTCTGCCGATGCAGTGGTGTGATCAATAAGCAAGCTGCCAGGCTTCATGCCGGCAAACACACCTTCACTGCCGGTAGTCACTTCCAGCAGATCATCATCGTTGCCGACGCAGGTGAAAACCAAGTCGGCGCCATTGGCTGCTGCGGCAGGAGTGGCAGCTGAAGTACCGCCGTATTCCTGCGTCCATTGCTCCGCCTTTTGAGCTGTACGGTTATAGACACAAACGTCATGCCCGGCGCGGGCCAGATGCCCAGCCATTGGAAAGCCCATTACGCCGAGCCCGATAAATGCGACCTTTGCCATCGATGATCTCCTGTAGTGCCTGCTTATTGTTCCGGATTGGTATACGCCGCTGCGGCCGCGGCCGAAGCACGACCACTGTGAATATCAGCACCTTGCTCCAGCAGGGTATTTTCCAGCGCATCCAGGCAGAGCATGACATGACGTCGAGTACAGGAGCTGCCCATCAGGCCAATGCGCCACACCTTGCCAGCCAAGGCGCCCAGACCTGCACCGATCTCGAGGCCGTAGCTTTCCAGCAGCTGGCTGCGCAACTGCGCATCATCAACACCCTCGGGAATGGTAACTGAATTAAGCTGCGGTAAGCGAATATCGGCCGCGACAGCCATCTGCAGACCCATCGCTTCCAATCCATCTCGCAAGGCGCGGTGATGGAGTGCGTGGCGTTGCCATGCATTTTCAATACCTTCTTCCTGGAGCATGACCAGCGCTTCGTGCAAGCCGTATAACGTGTTAACGGGCGCGGTGTGGTGGTAGGCGCGCTTTTGACCGCCCCCCCAGTATCCCATCACCAGTGTCTTGTCGAGGAACCAACTCGGAGTGCGGCTGGTGCGCTGACGAACTTTGTCCAATGCGCGTTCGCTGAACGTCACAGGTGAAATCCCCGGGGGAGCCGAGAGGCATTTTTGGGTGCCTGAGTAGAGGGCGTCGATACCCCACTGATCCACTTCGAGCTCGACGCCACCCAGAGATGTCACCGCATCTACGATCGTCAGGCAGCCATAGTCCTGTGCCAGACGGCAAAGTGCGCGGGCATCAGAACAGACCCCGGTAGAGGTTTCAGCATGCACGAAGGCCAGGGCTTTAATGTCGTCATGCTGCTCCATGAGCGCGCGTACTTTTTCAATACTGACCGCGGTACCCCATGCGTCCTCGACCATCAGGGCAGTGCCACCGAAGCGTTCGACGTTTTCCTTCATGCGACCACCGAACACGCCGTTTTGGCATACGATGACCTTATCGCCCGGCTCAACCAGGTTGACGAAACAGGCTTCCATGCCGGCGGACCCAGGTGCAGAAACCGGCATGGTGAGAGGATTCTCGGTACGCAAGGCATATTGCAGGAGTTGCTTGACCTCATCCATCATGCCAATAAATGCGGGATCCAGATGTCCTATGGTTGGCTTGGCCATGGCTGCAAGCACGCGAGGATGAACATCTGAAGGGCCAGGCCCCATCAGGGTCCGCAGTGGCGGGTAGAAGGACTTGATCATGCTTATTCCTTAAAAACAGATGGTTATGTTATTTATTTAATGTTTTTTCTGGTATTCCGCAATGCGCTGTACAAGTGCCATGACCATTTGTGCCGAATGCTCTGCCGCTGTTTCGAGGAACTGCTCGAACGACAGGTTGGATTCTTTACCAGCAATGTCGGACAGGGCTCTAATGACAATGAATGGGGTATTGAACTGGTGGCATGTTTGCGCGATTGCGGCAGCTTCCATTTCTACCGCCTGCATGGTCGGGAACAGGGTTCGGGTATGGGCAACACGCTCGGGGCAGTTCATGAAGCTATCGCCGGTTGCGATCAGGCCGCGCACCGTGTTGGTGTGTGGCAGCTGGGCGATACACTCCTCCGCCATTCGAGCCAGCAGCGGATCAGCCGTAAATGCCGGCGGCAACCCGGGTACCTGGCCGGGTTCGTAGCCAAATACGGTTACATCGACATCGTGATGACGCACCTCATCCGAAATGACCACGTCGCCAACATTCAGGCGACTGTCAAAGCCCCCTGCCGAGCCGGTATTGATCACACAGTCCGGCGAGAAAGTCTGTAGCAGCAAGGTAGTGCCAATGGCGGCATTGACCTTGCCAATTCCGGACTTGAGGAGAGTGATCTCGATCCCGTTAAGTGTACCGGTATAAAAATCAAAGCCGGATAGCGTCTGCGCCTGCAGGTCTTCAAGGCTGTTTTTCAGAAGCTCTACTTCCTGATCCATGGCGCCGATCAAGGCAACACGGGCTGGGCGATCAAGTTCCTGAAGCAGCTCTGAGAATGAAGATGTTGTTGTCATTGGTTGTAGGTACTTATGGCGTGATTGTATGCAAAAACGCATGCTACCACGGTGAGGTCAATTGGCAATTCTTTCGGACACTGGCGTTCTGATCTTTGGTGGCGAAACCTTAATGATACTATTGATACATGATATGTACTTGGTATCTATGGGTTTTTGTGTTGTGATAAATGTTTGACTCTTGCTGGTAACCCTATAGAATGAATAACGCTTTAAAGTAAGAAGATATTTACCAGCGTCCATTTCGAAGTCCGCCTTGAGTTGACTCGTCCTGAGCCTTACAGAGTAGATAGCGCACCACTTTTAGAGCATTTTTCTCGGGCAAGCCCGATATAATTCAGATATTTAGGAAAGATAGAATGTCTACTACTACCGGCACTGTAAAATGGTTCAACGAAACTAAAGGCTTCGGCTTCATCGAACAGGAAAACGGCCCGGACGTTTTTGCTCACTTCAGCGCTATCCAGGGCAGCGGTTTCAAAACCCTGCAGGAAGGCCAGAAGGTTGAGTTCACTGTAACTCAGGGCCAGAAAGGTCCTCAGGCTGAGAACATCGTTGCTCTGTAATTTTTTACATAGAGCCGATTGAAAAAAAGCGATCTCAGGATCGCTTTTTTTGTGCCTGCTTATTACTGTCCTCTATTGTTCTGCCCTGCGTTCTTGGGGCGAGGACGGCGTCGACGCGCCGGCTTGTGCGCCGCCGGTGCACGCTGACCATCCTTGTGCTCGGGGTGGTCTGTCTTGTGGCTCTTGTGATGAGGTTTGCGCTTACTGTGCCCGCGCGGTTTTTGTGCATTCTCAGGCAGCGGATGCACGGGCTCAAAGCCCTCAATCAACCGGCGCTCAATGGTTTGCCGGGTCAGGCGCTCAATCCCGCCCAAAAGATCGCTTTCATCAGCACATACCAGCGATATAGCCTGACCACTTGCACCGGCACGGCCAGTACGACCGATGCGGTGAACATAATCCTCCGCCACATTCGGTAACTCAAAGTTAACCACTTGAGGCAACTGATCGATATCCAGGCCGCGCGCGGCGATATCGGTTGCAACCAGAGCACGCACCTCTCCGGTCTTGAACCCTGCCAGAGCCTTGGTGCGTGCACCCTGACTTTTGTTGCCATGGATGGCTGCTGCAGTAACCCCGGCCTCATCAAGGAAACGCGTCAGGCGGTTGGCACCATGTTTGGTTTTGGTAAACACCAATACCTGCTGCCACTGCTGCTCTTCGATCAGTTTCAGCAGCAGGTTGGGCTTTTGCTTTTTGTCGACCGGGTATACGTATTGAGCGACCGTTTTGGCCGTGCTGTTGCTCGGCGTGACCGAAACCTCAACCGGATCATGGATAAGACCTTTGGCGAGCTTACGAATCGGGTCAGAAAAGGTGGCGGAGAACATCAGGTTCTGACGCTTTGCCGGAAGCAGCTGGATAATCTTGCGTATATCGTGAATAAAGCCCATGTCCAGCATGCGGTCGGCCTCATCGAGAACGAATGTTTCGATGTTGTCAAAGCGCACCGCATTCTGCTGATAGAGATCAAGCAGACGTCCCGGTGTGGCTACCAGTACATCAACCCCTCCCCTGAGCTTCATCATTTGAGGGTTGATCTTGACCCCGCCGAATACGACTGCTGATTTTAGCCTTAAATGCTTGCCATACACTGCTACGCTTTCAGCAACCTGAGCAGCCAGCTCACGCGTCGGTGTCAGAATCAAGGCGCGCACCCTGTTGCCCTTCACTGGTGTGCCGCGACTGAGCTGCTCAAGAATGGGCAGGGTAAAGCCGGCGGTTTTACCTGTGCCGGTCTGGGCGGCTGCCATGACGTCTCGACCGGACAGTACAGCAGGAATTGCCTGCTGCTGGATCGGTGATGGGGTGGTGTACTGCTGTTCAGCAACAGCCTTAAGCAATGGAGCGGAAAGCCCCAGTGAGGCAAAACTCATTCAGTGATCTCTTGGTTGTGTAAGGAGAGGTCTGCGCAGGCAGCTCTGAATCGGGAACAGTCTTCGGGACAGGGGCTGTTGTGGCGCCAAGCTTACAGTAGCCGAGCCGGGTTCGCCATGACTATCGAACAGTCTCTGCTTTTCCGAGCGGGCTTTGCTAAGATACGACCACGGCATCACCTTGAACTGCTCATTCATTTTTGGCGCAACAGGTGAATTAATGCTCCTAAGTACCCAGCCTTAAAGGTTTTTTGATGAACGTTGAAAGCTTTAACTTCAACCACACTAAAGTTGTGGCCCCCTATGTCCGCCTGGTCGGTGTTACCGAAGGTCAGCAGGACCGTGTTCACAAGTACGACGTGCGTTTCTGCCAGCCCAACAAGGCGCATATGCCGATGCCGTCCTTGCACTCGCTGGAGCATATGATTGCTGAGCTGATCCGCAACCACCTGGATTGCGTGCTGGACTTCAGCCCCATGGGGTGCCAGACCGGTTTCTACCTGTCTGTCCTCAACCATGACAACTACAGCGAAATTCTCGATGTATTTGCGCGCACGCTTGAAGATGTACTGGAAGCAACTGAAGTACCGGCCTGCAATGAATTGCAGTGCGGTTGGGCTGCCAGCCACGACCTGGAAGGCGCCAAGGCGATCGCTCGCGATATGCTCAATCGCCGTGACGAGTGGCCACAGGTATTTGCTGACGAGAACGATCCGGACAACTGGCTGTCCTGATGTTCCACCGGTTACCGCTGATCCACCCTGGCGGTAACCGGATAACCCTCCAGCCAGCCAAATCGTTCAAACAGCTTTTGAACCTCTTCCCCCACCCCGGCTTCGATGCGAATTGTGCACTCTGTAACCGGATGAATGAACTCTACAGCCGTCGCCATCAGAAGCATGCGGTGCAGATCAAAGTTCTCCCGGAACAACCGGTTATGACGCCCTTCTCCGTGTTTGGTATCACCGGCGATAGGATGCAGGATGTGCTTCATGTGGCGGCGAATCTGGTGCTTACGCCCGGTCGTGGGTTTTACCTCGACCAGTGAGTAGCGTGCTTCCGGATAACGCCCAACCGGGATAGGCAAGCTGACGGTTGCGATACGCCGGTAGGCCGAAACTGCATCCTGAGGCTCTTTATCCTGGTCAGCTCGCGGGTCATCTCGCTTGTCGGTAATCACCTTGAGCGGATAATCGATCAGTCCTTCTTCATCGGTCCAACCGCGCACAACACAAAGGTAGGTTTTTTTGATGGCGCGGTCGATGAACTGCTGCTGCAGTTGCTGGGCTACACTTTTATTGCGAGCAAACAGGATGACTCCGGAGGTAGCCCGGTCCAGGCGATGAACCGTATGCACGGTTTCACCCGGATAGCGTTTCTTCAGCATCGAAACCAGATTGGGCGTACGCGCTGGCGCGATCCAGCTCGGGTGTACCAGAAGCCCAGCGGGTTTATTGACGGCAACCAGGTATTCGTCTTCGTACAGAATATCGAGCAGTGTAGATTCGGACACGGGGAACTCGTAGAGGAGAGGACAGTCTTAGAAGAAAGATTGGCGGAGGGGCAGGGATTCGAACCCTGGGAGCCTCTCGACTCGTCGGTTTTCAAGACCGGTGCTTTCGACCACTCAGCCACCCCTCCGCACAAGGGAAATTCTACTGGGAATCTTTTTGAAGTCAAACCGCCAAAAGTGTTGAAAAAAAAGTGTAAACCCTCATCATTGCTGGCAGAAGGAAATAACTAACGAGGTTCATGATGGATAACGTACGTACAATGGAAGCCCGCTCGTCGCAGGCGGTACTGGAGACCAATAAGGTCATCCGTAACACCTATATGCTACTGGCGATGACGCTGGTGTTCAGCGCCGCAACTGCCGGTGTATCCATGGCGATCAATCCGCCGTTTCTGGTATACCTTGGCAGCGTTCTGATCAGCTTTGTACTGCTGTTCGTCATTAACCGCAAGCAGAACAGCGCTGCTGCCCTGCCGCTGACCTTCGCATTTACCGGTCTGCTTGGCTTCGGTCTGGGGCCGATTCTGAACCACTACCTGGCCCTGCCGAATGGTGGTGAGATCGTAATGACTGCGATGGGCATGACCGCGATAACTTTCCTGGGCTTGTCCGCTTATGTACTGACTTCTCGCAAGGATTTCAGCTTCATGGGCGGGTTCCTGGCTGCCGGCTCCATGATCCTGATCGTGGCCATGATTGCACTGTTTGTACTGCCGCTGTTTGGTGTCGACATTTCCGGCATGCAGCTGGCATTCTCCGGTGCGGTTGTTCTGCTGATGTCCGGCTTCATCCTCTATGACACCAGCAACATCGTTAACGGTCGTTATACCAACTACGTGATGGCAACGGTTGGTCTCTATCTGAGTATTTACAACCTGCTGGTTCACCTGCTGAGCCTGGTCGGCGCCTTCAGCGACGACTAAACCCCGGTTTGACCACCAGAGCCCCGCAAATCTGTTAAGATTGCGGGGCTTTTTTCATTCAGGGCTCTTTTTTCTTCATGGTTCAAGGCAGCATGATTTATACCCTTGTCGTACATTCAGCTCCCTATCAATCGGCTTCTGCAGGCACGGCACTCCGCTTCGCCAGGGCGGTACTCGCTGCAGGACACTCCATTCACCGGGTTTTTTTCTACCGTGATGGTGTACATAACGCCAGCGCACTTGTGTCTCCACCTCGTGATGAGCAGAACATCCCGGCACAATGGCAGCAGCTGGCGCAGGAGCATGACCTTGACATGGTGGTGTGCATAGCCGCAGCTGTACGTCGTGGCGTGCTTGATGCCGCTGAAGCCAAACGCTATGAAAAAGCCAACCATAATCTGGCGGATGGCTTTGAACTCTCGGGACTTGGGCAACTGATCGAAGCCGGCCTGCAGTCTGATCGTGTTATCACGTTTGGAGGTCAGCGATGAGTCAGAAATCGGTTCTGGTGATCTGTCGCAAGGCACCTTATGGCTCATCTGCTGCCCGCGAAGCACTGGATATAGCCTTGAGCGGCGCTGTATTTGACCTTCAAGTTTCCCTGCTGCTGCTTGATGACGCGGTACTTCAACTTCTGCCTGGTCAGAATACCGGCCTTATCGGGGAAAAGAATTTGAATGCGATGCTGGGCGCGCTGCCGTTGTATGATATTGATCAGGTGTATACCAGCCTGCAAAGTCTGGCGCTACACGGGTTGGAGGCGCAGCGCCTTGAGCCCAGTCCCATTGCGCTGGACAGTATTGAACTGCAAGCCCTGATCAAACGCCATGACATGGTGCTGACTGTATGACATTGCATATTCTGAACACATCGCCCAGTGACCGTAATACTTTCCTTAGCTGCAGCCATGCGCTGGCGGAAGAGGATGTCTTGCTCCTAATAGAGGACGGCACCTATTGGCTGCTGCCGCACCACCGGGCTGAACTTGCTCGCATCCCTGCTCGGGTAGTGGCACTGTCGCCTGATCGTCAGGCGCGTGGTATTGAAGCGGAAAACCTGATCGAAGTGGACGATGCAGGCTTTGTCGAGCTGACGGTCAAGCATGAACGAGTAGTGAGCTGGTTTTGATATGCAACTGAATGTGGATGGCCAGAGCGTTGCTCTGGATGACGAAGGCTACCTGTACGACCTCAATCAATGGACCCCCGAAGTGGCGCGATTGCTCGCTGAAGATGAACAACTGGAACTGACCCAAGCACACTGGGAAATCATCCAGTTGTTGCGTGAGTTTTATCAGCAGTATCAACTCTCCCCTGCCATGCGCCCATTGGTCAAGGCTGTTGCAGCCAAGCTGGGCAAGGATAAGGGGCGCAGTATTTATCTGATGCAGCTTTTCCCTGGCAGCCCGGCAAAAGTGGCGGCTCGCCTCGCTGGGCTACCCAAACCGGACAACTGTCTGTAATGAGTATGCTGAAATTTGCCGCCAATCTGAGCCTGCTGTTCACCGAGCGCCCCTTGATTGACCGCTTTGCGGCTGCACGTGCAGCCGGTTTTGATGCAGTCGAGATTCAGTTTCCCTACACCCTGTCACCAGAACAGATCAAGCAGGAGCTTGATGCGCATGAGCTGAACCTGGTACTGATCAATATTCCTGCAGGGGATTGGGAGGCCGGTGAGCGTGGTTTGGCCTGCCTTCCCGGCCGGGAGACAGAGTTTGCAGCCGGTCTTGATCAGGCGATTGAGTGGGCCTGTAGTCTTAAGGTTGGCAAGTTGAATTGTCTTGCGGGCGTCATGCCACAGGATGCCACGGCAGAACAGGTGGCGAGAACGCTGGCCGGTAACCTTAAACTGGCAGCCGAGCGCTGCCGGCAAGCCGGTATTGAGCTGATGATCGAAGCGATCAATACCCGCGATATACCTGGGTTTTACCTTCATCACAGTGAACAGGTACTGAAGTTGATCAGCCAGCTTGAGTTGCCGGCTGCGGCACTGCAGTATGATGTCTATCATATGCAGATCATGGAAGGTAATCTGATCTCGACTTTGCAGCAGAATGCAGACAAAATCGGACATATACAGATCGCCGATGTTCCCGGGCGTCATGAGCCCGGGACGGGTGAAATAAACTTTACCAATCTCTTCAAGGCACTTGAGAGCCAGGGTTACCCTGGCTACATCAGCCTCGAATATATCCCCCAGGGCCAGACAGAAGCCGGTTTAGGCTGGCTGGCTACCTGGATGACACAGGACGAACGCAATGAGCTTGAATGCAGCAGCTGAATACCTGAAAACATTGCAGGATGGTCAGAAGGCCGAATCGGAGCACGCCCGGCGGACCCAGCAGGATGAGGTCGTCTATCACCAGTGGGCTACATTCCGTGTCGACAACGAGCTGTATGGCATCGATGTCATGCAGGTCAAGGAAGTACTGCGCTTCAGCGAAATCACGCCCGTACCGGGTGCTGATAGCTCCATTCTTGGCATTATCAACCTGCGTGGTAACGTGGTTACCGTAATCGATACCCGGCAGATGTTTGGCCTGCCACTGGCGCCCTATGATGATGACACGCGCGTGATTGTGGTTGAGTTCAATGAGCAGGAGGTGATCGGCCTGGTCGTGGACAGTGTCGATGAAGTTATCAACCTGCCGCATAATGAGGTTGACCGTGCGCCCAGCGTGTCCGGTGATGATTCCACCAAGCGGTTTGTTCAGGGCGTCTGCTACTACAACAACATCCTGATCATTCTGCTGGATCTGACCAAGATGCTGCTCAGCATTACACCACTGAGCGAAGAAGAGCTGAAGGGCAGTTACTAAACAGAGACTACCCTTCTTTTGCCAACCGCTCCTTGACCGGAGCGGCTGGCACTTAAAATCCGCTGTCGTGATAAAGCGGAATTTCGTGACCACCAGCATAATCAATGGCTGCTTCGATTTCTCTCAGCATGCTGGCCTTGTCTTTCCCCAGAACGCCCTTCAAAACCAGACGATTGGAAACGTGATCGCTGCGGAAAATTGTCTGCCTGAGGTCAGTTGCCCCAATCAACGTATGCATTTCACGAAATAGCCCCTGCGCATCCAGCGGCTTGAACCTGCCCTCATACCCTGCCCTTACCCTTGCTTCAGCATCACGGCGGAAAAACAGGACCAGCGTCGCGAGGTACTCAGGTTGTACCAGGTTGACCAACCGAGCGGATTCCAGCGCATGCTGCTCGGAGTAGAGCTCACCACCAGCTCCATTGATCAGCATTACCGAGCGCTTGATACCCGCCTCACCGGCCTTGAGTAAAGCCTCTGCGGTAGTGTCGAAGGTCTCACCCTTGTCAAAGGCTTGCAGCACCTGATCGCACCCGCTTTCCGCGCCCATGTAGATCAGAGTCAGTCCCAGCTCACGTAACAAGGCCAGCTCTTCCACACTCTTGCGTTTCAGGTTGGACGGCAGGCAGTAGGCCGAGACCCGGCGAACCTGCGGCATATGGGTGCGAATCGCGCGAAGGATAGCCGTCAGGCGACGTACCGACAGGGCCATGGCATCGCCATCAGCAAGGAAGATACGCCTTACCCAAGGCATCATCTGGCCGCAGCGCTCGATCTCGGCCAACACATCGGCCTCTGGCTTGGGGCGGAACTTCTTCTGCTCGTCTGTGTACATATCGCAGAAGGTGCAGCGGTTCCAGCTACAGCCGTTAGTGACCTGCAGAATCAGCGAGTCGGCCTCGCTCGGCGGACGAAAGACCGGCTCGATATAATCGACGGGAGGTTGATAGTACATGGTGATCAGCTGGTACGTGTGCGCTTGAACAGCTTATGGAAGTTGGCAGTGGTCTGCTCAGACACCTGCTCCACCGAAACACCTTTGAGCTCGGCGACACAGGCAGCTACTTCAGCGACATATGCCGGCTGGTTCTGCTTGCCTCGGAAAGGCACAGGTGCCAGGTAAGGGGAATCGGTTTCGACCAGCATGCGATCGAGAGGCACCGCCTTGACCACTTCACGCAGTTCCGCCGCATTGCGGAAACTGATGATGCCGGAAAAGGAGACCATATACCCCAGGTCCAGTGCAGATTTCGCCATTTCGAGTGACTCGGTGAAGCAGTGAAGCACACCTGCCGATTCGGTATTGCCGTGCTCACGGATCAAACGAATGGTATCGTCCCGTGCGTCACGCGTGTGCACGATGACCGGCAGATCCAGCTCGCCTGCCAGCTGCAGATGGCCGGCAAAGCTCGCCTGCTGCTGTTCGAGCGTTTCAGTGGAGTAGTAATAATCCAGGCCTGTTTCGCCCAGCGCCACAACTCGAGGATCAGCTGCCAGACGGGCCAGCTGGTCCCGATCAAAGGGGCTCTCTTCGACATGCAAGGGGTGAATGCCGGCCGAAAACCAGACATTATCAAAACGCGATGCCGTCTGGTACATAGCGTCGAACTTGTTCAGGTCGACACAGACGCAGAGCATTTTCTCCACGTCTCGTTCCCGTGCGGTGGCGATTACGTTATCAAGAGAGTTGTCGTGCCGGGCCAGGTCCAGCATATCAAGGTGACAGTGCGAGTCTATTAGCATCGGATCTCTGAGTGCTTACAAAGTGTTGGTGCGCCGACCTGTACCAGACATGCCAGCGAGATAGGTTTCGATCTTGCGAACCAGTGCCGTGTCGTCACCGGATAGCTGAATACCGATACCGGGTGTGCGTCCGCCCTGCGCGGCCTTGGGCGTTACCCAGACGACCTTGCCGGTAACCGGCACCTTGTCCGGCTCGTCCATCAACATCAGCAGCATGAAAACCTCTTCGCCTAATTGATAGGTGCGGGTGGTAGGAATGAACAGGCCGCCATTGGTCACATAGGGCATGTACGCCTTGTACAGACTTTCCTTGTTGTCGATGGTCAGTGAAAGAATACCGTGGCTGATACGCGGTATGATGGACATGAACTCAACACTCCTATGTTTTTCGTGCCAGATCGGACCATTGCAGCAAGAGTCGTTCCAGCAGCAACTGCCGGTTCGGGTTCTGGCGCAGCATCAGGCTGACTCTTTCTTCCTGGATTCGGTCAGCCAATGCAAAGATTTTAGCGCTGTGAGCCTGCTTGGCAACTGCCTGAAGCATGCGTGTCATGTCTGGGTTGACGACAGGCTCGGGCAGGCCAGCCATTTGCATGCGCACGATGTCGCTGAGCAGGCTGTTCAACCAGTCCAGGCATTGTAACAGGTCGAACTTGTTGAACTGTAGCGCCAAGTCAGTAACTGCAGCGCGTCCGCGCAGCAAGTCAGCCAAACCGGACATCAATTTCTTGCGCTGCTCCAGTAGGTCACTGTCATAAAGGCTGCTCGCCTTCAGGGGCGCACCATGCGACAGCCGCAGGAGCTGGTCAGCTCGGTCAGCTTCCAGCCCGAGCTTGTCAGACAGCCAGCTGACTGCCTGCTCATGAGACGGTGTAGTGAAGTCGATACGCTGGCAACGGCTGCGGATCGTCGGCATCAGCTGCCCCGGCTGGTGGCAAACCAGAATCAACAGTGTGCTTTCTCCCGGCTCCTCCAGAATCTTCAGCAGCGCGTTGGCGGACGAGGTATTCAGCGCTTCGGCCGGCTCCATGATCACCACACGGTAGCCGCCCTGCTGCGCGGTACTGTGCAGGTGATCGATCAGCAGGCGCACCTGATCTACCTTAATCGGCTTGCCTTCTGCTTCCGGTGATACCTGTACCAGGTCTGGGTGATGACCTGCGATGCGAAGCTCGCAGCTATGGCAGTGATTACAGGGTCCTTCGGGCGTAGGCTGATGACAAAGCAACCGGTTGGCGAGGGCCCTGGCAAAGTCCCGCTTGCCAACACCGATGGGGCCTGAGAGCAGCAATGCGTGCGGCAGGCGGTCCGACTGTTGCTGCGCACACAGCCGCTGCCACTGTGGCATGAACCAGGGATGGAGCAGGTCAGACATCCGCATTGACTCCCAAGCGCTTCAGAGCAACAAGGATTTGCGCTTGCACCTGCTTCAGTTCCGGCTCGGCGTCAATGACAGCAAAGCGTTCAGGCTCCTTCGCGGCGCGTTCCAGGTAGTGCTGGCGAACAGCTTCGAAAAAATTGACTTTCTCGGATTCGAAACGATCGGGTGTGCTGCGCGCTCGAGCCCTTGCCAACCCGGTAGCGACGGGCAGGTCCAGTAGCAGGGTCAAATCAGGACGCAGTTCGCCCTGGACCAACTGCTCCAGAGTGCCAATCTGGGCTGTATCCATACCACGGCCACCGCCCTGGTAAGCGTAGGTCGCATCGGTAAAACGATCGCAAAGCACCCACTTACCTGCGCCCAGTGCGGGTCGAATAACCTGCTGCAGATGCTGGGCACGAGCTGCGAACATCAGCATGAGCTCGGTCAACTCTGCGACCGGCTCCTCACGCGGCGTTAGCAGCAGCTCACGGATGTCTTCAGCCAGCGGGGTTCCGCCAGGCTCACGGGTTCGGACGACTTCGATCCCCTGCCGCTCAAGGCAGCGCTGAATGAAATCCAGGTTGGTGGTTTTGCCAACACCTTCCGTCCCTTCTACGGTGATAAAGCATCCTTGGGTCATCGACATCAATTCTCCGGTGAAGAGCGATAATCAGCACGACGCTTGAGCTGATAGCGGCGCACGGCACGATTGTGTTCCTGCAACGAGTTGGAAAACTGGTGCGAACCATCGCCCTTGGCAACAAAGTAGAGCGCCTTGCCATCCACAGGGTGCAAGGCGGCCTCAATGGCTTCCCGTCCAACCAGAGCGATAGGCGTCGGCGGCAGCCCGCTGATCACATAGGTGTTCCAGGGGGTCGGGCGTTTCAAATCGGCGCGGGTAATGTTGCCCTGGTAGCGATCGCCCATGCCATAGATAACCGTCGGATCTGTCTGCAGACGCATGCCACGCTTGAGACGACGCACGAACACGCCGGCGATCTGGCCGCGTTCAGACGGGACGGCGGTTTCCTTTTCAATAATCGACGCCATGATCAATGCGGCATAAGGTGAATCATAAGGCAGATCCTTGGAGCGGGTCGCCCAGGCGCTTTCCAACACCTGCTTCAGGTCAGCATGCGCACGCTTGAGCAGTTGAAGATCGCTCATGCCGCGTTTGAAGTGATAGGTTTCCGCAAGGAACAAGCCCTCCACGGCTACAGCATCACTGCCCAGCTGTTTAAGCAACGCCGCCTCACTGAGCCCGGTCAACTCATGCTTCAGCTGTTGGTTATTCAACAATGACTGACGCAGCTGCTTGAACGTTGTGCCTTCTACCAGCGTGAAAGTGTAACTGATGGTGTCACCGCTGATGACCTTGTCCAGCAGCTGCTGCAGGGTCATGCCGGGTTCGAGCTGATACTCCCCTGCCTTGATGGCCGTTACAGCCGGATTCAGCTGGCCTTCAAGGCGCAGCCAAAGATGAGAGTCGATCAGCCCTTCCTGCTCCAGCTGCAGGGCAAACTTGCGGAACCAGGTCCCCTGCTCAATGACTAGTTGGCGTGATTCACTAATCGGGAGCGAGGCACTCAGAGTGCGTTGCAATTGCTGCTGCCCCAGCCAGACGGCAACGCCCGCTACAAGGGTAAAAAGAAGGAATAAAACAATAAATAGTCGTTTCAGCATTGCACCATCCGTTGATTCAGGGCTGACTGCAGGCGGCGTGTGTAGGTTCCCCATTCATATGAACGATCTCCCAGCTGTACGATAGGCCAAATGCCAATCAAGCTGTTGCAGACGAAGAGCTCATCAGCTGAATGAACGTCGTCGGGTGTATAGCGGCCAGCTTCCACCTCAAGCCCCTGAAGGGCTGCTAATTGCAGCAACTGGTTGCGAACGATCCCTTCGACACCACTCTGGTCAAGTGCGGGCGTGCAAAAACGACCGCCAGCTATAAAACAGAGATTGCTCATGGTCCCCTCCACCACAAACCCGCGGCTGTCGCAGACCAGCCCTTCCCGTATAGCCGGGTCCTGCCATTCGTTGCGTGCCAAAACCTGCTCCAGGCGGTTCAGGTGTTTGATGCCGCTCAACAGTGGCTGACAGGCCAGGCGGGTCTGACACCAGCGCGCTCGGATGCCCTGTTCCGGCTGGCCTGGGTATTCTGGTAATGGAGACAGCATGAGTATACGTACGGGGGAGGCAGGGTTGGGCGTCAGATAACCACGCCCGCCCGAACCGCAGGTAACAATAAGCTTGAGCACGGCACGGCCTGCCGGGTAGTCGAGTTGCATAAGGTCGTGCTCGAGCCGCTGTGGCAACTGATCGACAGGAATGCCGAGCCGCTTGCACCCTGTCAACAGGCGCTGAAGGTGCTCCGTGTAGAAGACGGGGGTGCCATTGAGAACCAGAAAGGTTTCAAATACGCCATGACCATAGGCAAGACCACGATCGGCCACGCCGATACAGTCAGAGAACTCGCCATTGATCAGTGTTTGCACTTGCATCGAAACACAGGGAGGGCTGGACACCCTCCCCGCTCCTTAGATGCGGTTGAAGATCAGGGTACCGTTGGTACCGCCGAAGCCGAAGGAGTTGGACATGGTTGCATCGATGGCACATTCCTGCGCGGTATGAGCAACATAGTTCAAATCGCAACCCTCGGACGGGTTGTCCAGGTTGATCGTCGGCGGTGCAACCTGATCACGCAGTGCCAGCACGCAGAACGCCGCCTCAACCGCACCGGCAGCCCCCAGCAGGTGACCAATCATGGATTTGGTTGAGCTCATGCGGACCTGTTCAGCAGCACTGCCCATCACACGCTTGGCGGCGTTGGATTCAGCAATATCACCGGCAGGTGTAGAGGTTCCGTGAGCATTGATGTAGTTAATGCGCTCAGGGGCAATAGCCGCATCATTGATCGCATTCTGCATCGACAATGCTGCGCCCGCGCCATCCTCCGGCGGAGAGGTCATGTGGAATGCGTCATCGGACATGCCGAAACCGGACAGTTCGCAATAAATCCGGGCGCCGCGAGCCTTGGCATGCTCATACTCTTCCAGGATCAGCACGCCGGCACCATCGCCGAGTACGAATCCGTCACGGTCACGGTCCCATGGGCGGCTGGCCGCTGTCGGGTCGTCGTTACGTGTGGACAGGGCGCGAGCAGCAGAGAAGCCTGCCACACCCAGAGGCGTAGTAGCCATTTCGGCACCACCTGCTACCATGACATCAGCATCACCGTACTGAATCATGCGCATGGCATGTCCGATATTATGGGTACCGCTGGTGCATGCCGTAGTGATCGCGATGTTCGGGCCGCGGAAACCGTATTTGATCGCCACGTTGCCGGAAATCATGTTGATGATGCTGCCGGGTACGAAAAACGGTGAAACACGACGAGCACCGCTGTTATTCAGCGTATCATGGGTTTTCTCGATCATCGGCAGACCGCCGATGCCAGAACCGATGGCACAGCCGATACGGTGTGAGTTGCTCTCATTGGCTTCAATGCCGGAATCATCGATGGCCTGGGCTGCAGCGACCATTCCGTACTGAATAAACAGATCCATCTTGCGCGCTTCTTTCGCGCTCAAGTAAGGCTCCAGGGAAAAATCCTTTACCGATGCAGAGAAGCGCGTTGCAAACTGAGAAGCGTCAAAAAAATCAATTGGCGCGGCCCCGCTTTTACCGGCCAGGATATTGTCCCAGGTGTCCTTGACGGTATTACCTACGGGTGTCAGCAAACCGATACCGGTCACAACAACTTTTCTGCGAGACATCCTACTCCTCCAGCCTTACCAGGCCTTGCAAAAGAAAAGCCGCACTATATTCGCATATAGATGCGGCTTTTCGACTAATTCTGTCGGGATTGATTACTGATGAGCGTTAATGTAATCGATCGCCAGCTGAACAGTAGTGATCTTTTCAGCTTCTTCGTCAGGAATTTCAGTCTCGAATTCCTCTTCCAGAGCCATAACCAGCTCAACAGTGTCCAGGGAGTCAGCGCCCAGATCTTCGACGAAGGAAGCAGAGTTAACAACTTCTTCTTCTTTAACGCCCAGCTGTTCAGCAATGATTTTCTTTACGCGCTCTTCAATGTTACTCATATCTCTTCCTATTTTTTCTCAATACCATCACATCGCAGGATGTGATTCGGAATTTTAGAAAACCCATTACGCTCTGGCAACAAGCGTGACGGTGTGAATTTCATAATCCGTCAACTGACGGCCAATTATCAACAAATCCGGGAAAAACACAAATCTTTATGCGCCCGAGTTTGTCTGGAATCAGGACATGTACATTCCGCCGTTTACATGAATGGTATCGCCGGTGACATAAGCACCGCCGTTACCGGCCAGAAAACCTACCACAGCGGCGATCTCTTCCGGCTGACCCAAACGGTTCATCGGAATCTGCGCCTGCAGGTTCTGCTTATGCTCATCCGCCAGACCTGCAGTCATGTCGGTGTCGATGAAGCCCGGTGCTACACAGTTAACGGTAATGTTGCGGGAACCCACCTCACGCGCAAGAGCGCGTGTAAAACCTTCCATGCCAGACTTTGCAGCGGCATAGTTGGTCTGACCGGCGTTACCCATGGAAGCAACAACAGAGCTGACGCTGATGATACGACCCCAGCGAGCCTTCGTCATGCCACGCAGACAGCCTTTTACAAGGCGGTAGATGGAGTTCAGGTTGGTGTTGATGACACCATCCCACTCATCGTCCTTCATGCGCATCAGGATGTTGTCCTTGGTGATGCCAGCATTGTTGACCAGGACTTCGATGGTGCCAAAATCGGCCTGAATGCCTTTCAGGACAGACTCAACGGAGGCCGAGTCGGAAACATCCAGCACCATGCCAACGCCCTTGTTACCGGCTTCAGCCAGGTAGGCAGAGATGGTTTCTGCACCTTTTTCGCTGGTTGCAGTACCAATCACGACTGCGCCCTGGGATGCCAGGTTGATCGCGATCGCCTTGCCGATACCGCGAGTCGCGCCGGTCACCAGTGCAACTTTACCTTCAATACTCATGATCCTGTTCCTAATATCCGTTGATGTTCAGCCCAGCGCCTTTTCAAGCCCGGCGGGATCGCTGATGGAAACACCGGCCAGCGCGCGGTCGATCTTCTTGTTAAGCCCGGTTAGAACCTTGCCTGGGCCACATTCGACCAGGGTTTCAACACCCTCTGCAGCCATTTTCTGTACGGATGCGGTCCACAGAACCGGGCTGTACAGCTGAGCCAGCAGGTTGTTGCGCAGGGTGTCAAGATCTGCAGCAACGCTTGCAGCCACGTTCTGCACCACCGGAATCTCCGGCTGCCGCAGGTCGATTTCGCTCAATGCCTGAGCCAGCTTCTCGGCAGCGGGCTTCATCAGCGCGCAGTGCGAGGGAACGCTGACAGGCAGCGGGACAGCGCGCTTGGCGCCGGCAGCCTTGCAGGCTTCGATACCACGCTCAACGGCAGCCTTCTCCCCGGCGATGACAACCTGCCCAGGGCAATTGTAGTTCACCGGCGATACCACATCGCCCTGAGCCGCTTCTTCGCACGCTTTGGCAATAGCTTCGTCATCCAGACCGAGAATCGCAGCCATGGCACCGGTACCTGCCGGCACGGCCTGCTGCATGTATTCGCCGCGGAGTTTTACCAGACGGACACCGTCAGCCAGGGAGAGGGCGCCGGCGCAGACCAGTGCAGTGTATTCGCCCAGGCTGTGTCCCGCCATGATGGCCGGCTTGGCACCACCCTGCTCCTGCCACAGACGCCAAAGAGCAACGCCGGCTGTAAGCAGGGCTGGCTGAGTGTTTTCGGTGCTGTTCAGAGCCTCTTCCGGCCCTTCCTGGGTCATTTTCCAGAGATCAAACCCGAGAGCATCGGAGGCTTCAGCGAAGGTCTGCTGAATGACCGGGTGTGCTGCAGCCAGCTCTGAGAGCATTCCCAGCTGCTGAGAGCCCTGGCCAGGAAAAACGAAAGCAAGCGTTTGCGACATGGTTTCCCCATATTCTGTACAAGTGACTTCCATGCTGCGCATCTGGTGCAGAAACACAGCTTTTAAAGGCCGTTAGTGTACAACATTCAGGGGTAATTAGAACGTCCGGCTTATTCCGGTTCTGCCGAATTGTGCAGGTACCGCTCCAGCTGTTCGCTGATCCGCTCAGGAATATTCATCTCAACTTCCGAGACGGCCTGATCGATAGCGTGAGAGAAGCAATGGCGGCTGGCACCGCCGTGACTCTTGATAACAATACCCTGGAGCCCCAGAAGGCTGGCGCCATTTTGCTTGCCGGGGTCAAGCTGTTGCTGCAGCTCCATGATGACGGGGCGAGCCAGCAAAGCCACCAGGCGGCGATAAAGGTTGCGGGTAAAGCTTTTGCGAACCTTACGGCCAATCAATCGTGCCAGCCCTTCACTGCTTTTGAGTGCAATATTGCCAACAAAACCGTCGCAAACGATCAGGTCTGCCTTGCCGGAAAAGACACCATCACCTTCGACAAAGCCTATGTAGTTGAGATCTGGTTGTTCCGCCAGCAATCGTGAGGCCAGTTTGACCTGTTCATTGCCCTTGATCTCTTCAGCGCCAATATTCAGTAATGCAACCGTAGGTGCTTCTATCTGCTCCACGGCTTTCAACATCACTGAGCCCATGATGGCGAACTGCAACAGGTGTTCGGCTGAGCAATCAACGTTCGCACCCAGGTCGAGCATATGACTATGTCCGCGCAGCGTGGGTACGGCAGACGTGATGGCTGGACGGTCGATGCCGGGCAGCATCTGTAAAATGCCACGTCCCATGACCATCAGCGCACCGGTATTGCCTGCACTGATACAGGCCTGAGCACGCCCTTCGGCAACGGATTGCAAAGCCAGGTACATGGAGGAATCCTTGCGGCGACGCAAGGCAAAGGTCGGGCGCTCATCCATCGCCACCACGGACTCTGCATGCAGCAGCTCCAGGCGGGGGTGTTCTTGTTGCCCAAGGCGCTCAAGTACAGGGATGATCTGTTGCTGATGGCCGACCAGCAGGATATTCAGGGAGGGGTGACGCTTAAGTGCGTCCAGTGCCGCAGGCACTGTAACGCGGGGACCGAAGTCCCCGCCCATTGCATCAACAGCGATGCAATACTGTGCCGTCAAGCTTATTCGTCGCCTTTGGCAACTACCTGACGGCCACGGTAAAAACCGTCAGCGCTGACGTGATGACGACGGTGGGTTTCACCGGTAGTTGCGTCAACAGACAGAGTCGGGTTGCTCAGGGCATCGTGAGAGCGACGCATATCGCGACGTGAACGAGACTTTTTGTTCTGCTGTACTGCCATGGTATCTAGCTCCTGGTTTAACTCTTATCGGCCTTTTCTTTAAGCTGGGCCAATACACTAAAGGGGTTGGGTTTTTCTTCCTGCGTCCGGGCCGTTTCCACGTCACCGAACGAGGTCTGAATACTGCAGTCATCGTGATAAGGAACCAGCGGCAGACTCAGCATCAGCTCGTCCTCGATAACTGGCAGCAGTTCAATCTCGTCCGCTTCCATGATCAAGGGATCATAGTAACGGGGTAAATTCTCCGCCTGCTGTTCCGTCAATGCAACCGCGAGATTCAGCGTAGCATTAATCTCAACACTGACCGGTTCCAAGCAGCGCTGACAGGTCATACTGACCGTGCCATGCATCTTGCCGCTTAGAACCCGCAGGTTCTGTTCATCCTTGGCAAACGCGACTTCGACATCAATACTGCCGCTGTCATCAACCAAGAAGGACGCAAGACGAGGCATATCAGCAACAGCTGCTGGGCCTTTAAATACCGCTTCCCGCTCGGCTAGTTTGCGAGGGTCAACTTTTTTCGGTAATGGACCGTACGACATAAGCGCGCAATTCTATGGTTAGAACCCCTTGCTGTCAAAGAAAATAGGGGTTTAAGCGATTAAATTTAGGGTTAATATGATACCAGAAAGATTTGTAAACCGTGGTCTTGAAAGGAAATATCATGTTACCCACCCTGGTACTCGCCTCAAGTTCACCCTGGCGACGGGAAATATTGGACAAGCTGGGCCTGCCCTATCGTACCAAGCATCCCGAAATTGACGAGACTCCGCTACCGGATGAATCGGCGGCGGCGCTAGTGTCGCGCCTGGCGGAAGAAAAAGCCAGAGCTGTAGCACCGGCTTACAAGGATGCACTAGTGATCGGATCGGATCAGGTGGCCGTTCTGGATGAACAGATTATCGGCAAGCCCGGCACCCATGAGCGCGCTACCGAGCAGCTTCGTGCGCTTTCCGGCCGTTCAATCACATTCCTGACAGGCCTGTGCCTGCTGAACACAGCAACAGGCAAGACTCATGTGGAAGTCGTCCCCTTTCATGTTCATTTCAGAAAGTTGTCTGATGGATTGATCGAAGACTACCTTCAACATGAACAACCCTATAACTGTGCGGGTAGTTTTCGCTCAGAAGGTGCCGGCATTGTGCTCTTCGAGCGCCTCGAGGGCGAAGACCCCAATACACTGGTTGGCCTGCCGCTGATCCGCCTGGTGCGGATGCTTGAGGCGGAAGGGGTCTCGCCGTTTCAGTTTCAGCGCAGCTGATAATCGTCACGCAAGCCCATCTGTAGAGCCAGCTCCTTGGCTACACCGATACCCAGCCGCTCGATCAGACGGTCGAGTGGTTTCGGCCGTGCGGTGTAATCAATCAGCTTTTCGACACCAATAATGTCACGTGCAACCATCGAACTACTGCCCAAGCCGTCAATCAGACCGAGTTCGAGCGCTTGCTCACCACTCCATACCAGTCCTGAAAACAGTTCGTCGCCGCCCTTGAGGCGATCACCTCTGCCCTGCTTAACCTGACTGATGAACTGCTGGTGGGTGGTATTCAGTACACTCTGCCAGAATGCACGATCCTTATCTTTAAGCGGCGAGAAGGGATCCAGGAAGGCCTTATTCTCACCTGCTGTCAGCGTACGGCGCTCGACACCCAGTTTGTCGATCAGGTCAACAAAGCCAAAGCTCGATGAGATCACTCCGATAGAGCCCACCAGACTCGCCTTGTCGGCATAAATCTCATCGGCCGCTGCGGCAATATAATAGGCCCCCGAGGCACCGATATCAGTTATGACCGCATATACTTTTTTCTCAGGATTAAGGCTACGCAGGCGCTTGATTTCGTCATAGACGTAGCCTGCCTGCACAGGACTGCCGCCGGGACTGTTGATCCTGAGTATGACTGCCTGACTATGATCCGCCTTAAAGGCATCGCGCAGAGCAGAGATAATGCTATCAGCACTGGCCTGCTCCTCATCCATGATTGGGCCTTTCACCTCTACGATCGCCGTGTGATCCTGAGCAACGACCTTATCGGCATCGAAGTTCTTGCCGACATAGAAAATCGCCAATAGCGAGAACAGATATACAAAGGTCAGCAACTTAAAGAAAATACCCCAGCGTCGAGAGCGTCGATGCTCAACATGCAGACTGTTGACCATTTTTTCGATCAGGCGCCACTCTTTCTGCGTCGTTGGTCGACCATCACCTTGTTGAGTAGATGACGGATTACCTGCGTTACTGCCGGCAGGCTGATCGGATTCGCCCCAGTGGTTATCGTTCACAACATTCCCTCATTCAGTGACTTTACGCTGATAGATCATCCAGCCATGACTCCAGCTCCATGAAGTGGTGGATCTCTTTCACCGGCCGAAGCACTCTGAGCCGGTCCAGATGGTGCGCGCCATAGCTAACCGCAACAGTATCCATACCGGCACGCTGCCCCATCTCGAGGTCATATTCCGTATCACCGATCATCAATGCCTGCTGACGTGCAATGCCAGTTTCTTCAAGTAACTCATGAAGCATGTGCGGATCAGGCTTTGACGTCGTTTCGTCCGCACAGCGACTGGTTTCAAACAGCGCACCCAAGCCTGTTTCTGCGAACACATGCTCAAGGCCCGCACGACTCTTGCCAGTCGCAACGGCAAGACGGTAGCCCTTGCCTTTGAGGCTTTCCAGCGCGTGCTGCACGCCAGGAAACAGCTCGGTCGGTGTCTCATCCGCCTCAAGGTAATAGTGCGCATAACGCTCACGTACAGGATCAATAATGCTATCCCCTTCATTCGGGAACAGTGTCTTGATCGCCTCAGGTAGACCCAAACCGATAATATCCTTGGCTGCTTCCCAGGTCGGTACCGGCAAATCAAGATCTCGCGCCGACGAGCGGATACTCGATGCAATGCGCTCTGTAGAGTCTATGATGGTACCGTCCCAGTCGAATATCAGTAGCTTGTACAAGCTTAGCTCCTTTACGGTGTACTCGCTTAATCAGTTTTCCTGGCGTGTTGGCCAGATCAATAGCTCACCAACATCTACATGTTGTGGCTGCTCAAGTGCATAAATGACAGCATTGGCAATATCTTCGGGTCTAAGCATGCTGGCCTCATCACCGTACATGTTGCTCTTCACGATGCCGCGAATCTTGTCATGACCGATACTGTCCGGCAGCTCGGTATCAACAGAGCCTGGCTGAATGTCTGTGACGCGGACGCCGAAGCGAATAGCCTCTTTACGCAGTGTTTCAGAGATGGCACGGACGGCATGTTTGGTGCCGGCATAGACTCCCGCACTCGGGTAAGTAGTGCGCGCCGCAATGGAGCTGACATTGACGATATGGCCGCGCTTGCGCTCCGCCATGCCTGAATAGACCGCATGAATCGCATAGAGCACGCCCTTGATGTTAACGTCGATCATCTGATCCCATTCATCGACGCGACCATTGATGATAGGACTGATCGGCATGGTGCCCGCATTGTTGATCAGGATATCGACTCCACCCATGCTCGCCAGACGTTCACCAAGCGCCTCCATGGCGCTGCGGTTCGAGACATCGACGGACTCAACATGGACGTCAGCTCCCTGCTGACGCAGCTCTTCTGCCAGGGACTCGAGGCGCTCAGCACGACGCGCCGAGAGCACAAGCTCAGCACCTTCAGCCGCCAGAGCCTTTGCTGTTGCCTGGCCAATTCCTGAGCTGGCACCTGTTACCCAGGCGCGCTTTCCTTTGAATTTCATCTGGTTACCCATTTAAGTTAAGCGTGTTTCAATTCTTGGGATGTGCGTATTCTGACCCATGGCCCAATCAGCGTCTACCGCTCGCCATAACGAAAAAACCGCTGACGAAAGCGACAGCGGTTTTCGGATTGGATCAGGCAGGATGATCAGCGGTGTTTGAATTCAGGCTTGCGCTTCTCAGCAAAAGCGTTCATTCCTTCAGCGCAATCTTCGAAAGCGAAGGTTGACTGGAAGGCATGTCGCTCGTGTCGCAGGCCATCAGCCAGATGCGCATCCACCGCCATGTTGACGGCCTGCTTGATCATGCTGACAGCCGGTGCAGAATTCGACGCGATCTTGCGCGCTGTCTTGAAAGCATTTTCAAGCAGCTCTTCTGCCGGCACAATACGTGACACCAGGCCGCTGCGTTCAGCTTCCTCGGCATCCATCATGCGACCAGTCAGGCACATCTCCATCGCTTTGGCCTTGCCAACCGCCTTGGTCAGGCGCTGAGTACCACCGGCACCCGGCATGGTGCCGATACCGATCTCAGGCTGACCGAACCTGGCGGTTTCGGCTGCGATAATGAAATCGCACGCCATGGCCATCTCGCAGCCACCACCCAGGGCAAAACCGGCAACGGCAGCCACGACCGGAGTACGAGCCTCATCAATGGCACGCCAGCAGTCCCGCTTCACATACGGGAAGTTAAGCGCATACAAAGAGGCGAAGTCGTGCTCCTTCATCTCCTTGATGTCAGCACCGGCCGCGAACACCTGCTCACCCCCGGTGAGCAGAATGCAGCGCACATTCGCATCATCTTCCAACGCATCGATTGCCTGACCCAGCTCTGCAGTGAGTTGCAGGTTGAGCGCATTCATCGCCTTGGGGCGGTTGAGCGTAACGATGCCAACACCGTCACGGATCTCAACCAATACAGTTTCGAATTCCATTACCTGCTCCTCACTCACTTCGGGTGACGACGGCTCTGTACGAAACGGAAGCGATTAGCCACGAACGCATAATCAGACAGGGACGCGTTTGCAGCCGGGTTACCACCGGTCGCGTGGAAGTCACTGAAAGCAGCACTCTGGTTGACGAATACACCACCAGTCAGGTTAATGCTCAGTGCAACGCAGGCATCGAGTGCCGCTTCTTCAATCTTGTCCAGCTGAGCTTCGTCGCTGCTGTAGCACCCCATGGTGATCGCACCATGCTTTTTGACCACGTCGCGAGCCAGCTGAATGCTGTGGTCACGGCTGTCGGTAGCGATGATGAAGCTGATCGGACCGAACAGTTCCTGACCCCATACATCTTCCTTGGCAGCATCGATGGTCATGATCAGCGGGGTGCGTACACGTGCGTTTTCGAACTGCGGGTGAGTCAGTTCTTCGGAATCGCGTACAACCTTGCCCAAGCCCTTGCTGTCCAGAATGCGCTGTGCAGTTGCTTCGGACTGGATGGCACCCAGAACCATGGCAGCGCGGTCAGGATCGGACAGGAACTTGGTCACACCAGTGGCGATGGCCTCAGCGACTTCATCAAAGCTCTTGTGGCCCAGATCGGTCTCGATACCTTCTTTAGGTACGAAGATGTCCTGAGTCGTGGTGCACATCTGGCCGGAATACAGGCTCAGAGTGAATGCCAGGTTGCGGACCATACCTTTAAAGTCATCGGTAGAGTCGATAACGATGGTGTTGGCACCGGCTTTCTCAGTGTAAACCAGAGCCTGAGGGCAGTTCTGCTCCAGCCAGTCACCGAAAGCCGTGTTGCCAGTGAAGTCGATGAGTTTGACTTCCGGACGCTGGGCCAGCGTCATTGTTTCCGGCTTGGCAGGATCAGCATCAACGAACAGGGAAACGATGTGCGGCGGCAACCCCTGCTCTTTCAGGACTTCCTGCGCGACCTGGACGCTAATGGCCGCCGGCAGCACTGCAGCCGGGTGCGCCTTGATCACAACCGGGTTGCCGGTCACCAGAGAAGCGAACATGCCCGGGTAGGTATTCCAGGTCGGGAAAGTGGAACAGCCGATGACCAGACCAACACCGCGACCACAGGCAGTAAATTTCTTTTCCATGACCAGTGGATCATGTTTGCCCTGAGGCTTGGTCCAGGTAGCCTGCGCCGGCACACCCGCCATGGTCTCATAACCATAGGCCACTGCTTCCAGGCCGCGATCCTGTGCGTGCGGGCCACCGGCCTGGAACGCCATCATGAAGCCCTGGCCAGAGGTATGCATTACGGCGTGGGCGATTTCAAAACTGCGCTTGTTAAGGCGATCCAGGATTTCCATGCAAATGCCAGTACGGCCTTCTACACCCTGATCGCGCCATGCCTTGCGAGCATCATCCATCGCCGGCAGAAGCTTATCCATGTCGACAGTCGGGTACTGTACATTCAGTTCAATACCGTAAGGAGAAACTTCACCGCCAACACGACCACTGATGCCCGGCATCTCGAGTTCGAACGGCTTGTTCAGATGAGCCTTGAATGCAGCTTCGCCATCCGCAGCGGCAGTTTCGCCATAAGCGCGGGGGCTGGGGTTTTCAGACCAGGGGCTGAAATAATCACGGCTGTGGATCGCTGCCAGCGCACCATCCAGTGTCGCTTTGTGCTTGGCAAAAAGATTCTCGCTCATCAGGGATCTCCCATTGTGCTTGGCGCCGACATGATACGACGCTGACTTGTTCTGTTTATTGGGTCCAGTTCAGGATCGCCAGTCGTCCGAATAAACGTCATCTGGCCTGCAGACCGCATAGCTCAGCGCGGCTGTCTGATCCTGTCTATAGTATTCATGATCGTGAACCACACGATACAACAAACATTGTGATACGAAAAGAACAATGTATTCCCGAAATATTGTATCTCTTTTCGCTTTTGGGTTAATCTTGCCGTAACTGCAAGTGTCGTATGGCCTCTCAACTATAGCGGAATCAGAAATTGCTGCATCCCGCGAATACAGCGCCTGCGACGCCAAAAGTGTCAGGTTCGGTCGTAACGGGTCGCACCGGATACAATAACAAAACACAGATGACGGTATTTCTATGCAACACGAGTATCAGGACATTCTTGTCTCGGCGGTTTCTGATGGTGTGCTGACCATTACTCTCAACCGCCCTGAAGCCTACAATGCCCTGCGCACCCAGCTCCTTAGCGAAATAGCTGATGTCCTGCAGTGGGCGACCGGCAATGATGACGTACGCGCAGTGGTGGTCACCGGCAACGAGAAGGTTTTTGCCGCGGGTGCAGACATCAAGGAAATGGCAGCGCTGGATGCCGTGGGTGTACTTAATGATCCCCGTGTCCTGCACTGGCGCACCATCGCACAGTTCACCAAACCGCTGATCGCGGCTGTTAACGGTTTTGCCCTGGGTGGCGGCTGTGAACTGGTGATGCACGCCGATATCGTCATCGCAGGTGACAATGCTCAATTCGGGCAGCCGGAAATCAATCTGGGTATCATCCCGGGGGCCGGCGGCACTCAACGCTTGCTGCGTACTGTAGGCAAGTCCATGGCGATGCAGCTGGTATTGTCCGGTGAATTCATTTCTGCTGCTCAGGCCCGTGACTTCGGACTGGTTAGCGAGGTCACCATTCCGGAGCGCTCACTGGAGCGCGCCTCAGAGCTGGCCCGCAAAATTGCCACCAAGCCACCGATCGCCGTCCGTCAGGCGAAAGAAGTACTGCTTAAAGCTTACGAAACCACACTGGACAGCGGCCTGAGCCTCGAGCGCAAGGCGTTCACCCTGCTGGCTGCTACCGAAGATCGCAATGAAGGCATCGCCGCCTTCATGGAAAAACGTAAACCGAACTTCACAGGAAAATAAGACATGGCTTACGAAACGATTGAATTCGAGATTACTGACGGGGTTGCGGTTCTGACCCTGAACCGTCCGGACCGGATGAACAGTTTCAACACCGAGATGCACGCTGAAGTTCGTGATGCGATCAAGCAAGCCAAAAAAAGCGAAGAGGTTCGCTGTCTGCTGATCACCGGTAATGGTCGTGGCTTCTGTGCTGGCCAGGACCTGAGTGATCGTAATGTCGATCCCAATGCGGAAATGCCCAACCTGGGCGAGTCCATCGAGAAGAACTACAACCCGCTGATCCGCAGCCTGCAGGCACTGGAAATGCCGGTGATCTGTGCGGTTAATGGTGTGGCGGCTGGTGCCGGTGCCAACATCGCCTTTGCCTGTGACATCGTGCTGGCTGCACGCTCTGCTTCCTTCATCCAGGCGTTCTGCAAGATCGGTCTGGTTCCGGATTCCGGCGGTACCTGGACACTACCGCGCCTGGTAGGCCATGCCCGCGCCATGGCACTGTCCATGCTGGGTGACAAGATCAGCGCCGAGCAGGCCATGGCCTGGGGCATGATTTGGAAGTGTGTTGATGACGAGACCCTGAAAGACGAAGCTCTGACCATGGCGAAGCAGCTGGCGACTCAGCCGACCAAAGGACTGGCACTGATCAAGCGTGCAATCCAGTCCAGCTGGGACAACAGCTTCGACGAGCAGCTGGATCTGGAGCGTGACCTGCAGACACTTGCCGGTCGCACAGAAGATTACCGCGAAGGTGTTTCGGCCTTCATGGCAAAACGTCAGCCCACCTTTAAAGGCAAGTGAGCATGAGCATGTTTACCACTGAATCCGTTATCGGAGTGATCGGTGCCGGCACCATGGGTGCAGGTATCGCCCAGGTCGCCGCCAAGGCTGGCCACCCTGTGCTGCTGTTTGATGCCGCCGAAGGTGCTGCCGCACGTGGCCGTGAAGGCGTCCTGAAAGGCCTGCAGAAGCTGGTGTCCCGTGGCAAGATGACCGCGGAAGCAGTTGACGCTCTGGTTGGCCGCATTCAGGTGATCAACTCCCTCGAGGAGATGGCACCGGCTGCACTGGTACTCGAAGCCATCGTTGAGCGCCTTGACGTGAAACAGAGTGTGTTTGGCCAGCTGGAAGATATCTGCTCCGAGCAGACCGTACTGGCTACCAACACCTCCTCTATCTCTGTCACTGCCATCGGCAGCACGCTGAAGCGTCCGCAGAACCTGGTGGGTATGCACTTCTTTAACCCGGCTCCGATCATGAAGCTGGTAGAAGTGATCAGCGGCCTGGATACCAAGCCGGAAATTGCCGATGCTATCTTCGAGTTGTCTGCCAGCTGGGGCAAAAAGCCTGTTCACGCCAAATCAACACCCGGCTTTATCGTTAACCGTGTCGCACGCCCCTTTTATGCGGAAGGCTTCCGTATCTCCCAGGAAGGCGGTGCCGACAACGCCACCATCGACGCTGTCATCCGTGAAGCCGGCGGTTTCCGCATGGGTCCGTTTGAATTGACCGACCTCATCGGCCACGACGTCAACTATGCCGTTACTTCTTCCGTGTTTGCGGCCTACTACAACGACCAGCGTTTCCTGCCGTCCCTGATTCAGCTTGAACTGGTCAATGCTGGACACTTCGGTCGCAAGACTGGCAAGGGCTTCTATGATTACAGCGAAGGCGCCGAGAAACCTCAGCCGCAAACAGCGGCTCCGGCTGCCAAGCCTGCCAGCGTAACCATCGAAGGCGAGCTGGGTGTTGCCGAGCCGCTGGTGGCTCTGTTTGAGGCCGCGGGTGTAGAAGTGGTTCGTACAGAAGGTGACGGCCGCATT
This sequence comes from Marinobacterium maritimum, assembly GCF_039523155.1. Taxonomy (NCBI): domain Bacteria; kingdom Pseudomonadati; phylum Pseudomonadota; class Gammaproteobacteria; order Oceanospirillales; family Oceanospirillaceae; genus Marinobacterium; species Marinobacterium maritimum. The sequence continues at coordinate 1,075,312 of NZ_BAAAET010000001.1, forward strand.
CAGGTTGGCGATGCCACGCTGATGCTGACCAATGGCCAGTTCTCTACCGTACGTGCCACCGAGATCAGCAACCCGAACCTGATCCATTTTGATCTGGCGCTGGATTACGCTCAAGCCAGCCGTATCGCGCTTGCCCCGGCCGACAAGGCCGATGCCAAGGCGATCGAACAGGCGACAGGCTTGTTCCAGGCTGCGGGCAAGGCGGTCAGCGTGATCGATGACATTCCGGGCATGATCGTGATGCGTACACTGGCAATGCTGGCCAATGAGGGCTTCGACGCCGTTAACCAGCAGGTGTGTAACGAAGAAGCGGTCGATATCGCGATGCAGGGCGGCGTTAACTACCCGCGCGGACCGATCAGCTGGGCTAATGCCGTTGGCCTGTCCCGTATCCTCAATGTACTGCGCAATCTGGGTGGCAGCTACGGTGAAGATCGTTACCGTCCGTCTCCCCTGCTGCTGCGCAAGGTTGCTAGAGGTCGCCAGTCATGAGTACATCCGAAATGACCCCGGAGCAGCTGGCAACAGCCTGCAGCTCCGCCATGCATGAAACCGATTATGCGGCCCAGGGCCTGGGCATCCAGATCGAAGAGACACGTCCGGGCTATGCCCGCCTGAGTATGAAGATTCGCAAGGATATGCTCAATGGTCACGGCATGTGCCACGGCGGTTTCATCTTTGCTCTGTCCGACACCGCGTTTGCGCACGCCTGCAACAGCTACAACAAGGTAACCGTTGCCAGCGGCTGCAGCATCGAATATGTCGCTCCGGGTTTTCTTGAGGATACCCTGACTGCAGTGGCAGAAGAACGTCAGCGCAAGGGTCGTACCGGCGTATATGACATCACTGTTTTTAACCAGAACAATGAAGAGCTGGCCTTCTTCCGTGGCAAGTCCTACCAGATCAAGGGGACATTGCTGCCGGAAGATGAGTCTGCCATCTGAGGAGATACCCAATGAAAGATGCCTTTATCTGTGATGCGATCCGCACCCCGATCGGTCGCTATGCCGGTACTCTGGCCAGCGTACGCGCTGACGACCTGGGTGCTATCCCGATGAAAGCGCTGATGGAGCGCAATCCGGAGGTAGACTGGGATCAGGTTGACGATGTCATCTACGGCTGTGCCAACCAGGCTGGCGAAGACAACCGAAACGTAGCGCGCATGTCCTCGCTGCTGGCCGGCCTGCCGACCAGCGTACCGGGCACTACCGTAAACCGTCTGTGTGGCTCCGGTATGGATGCAGTTGGCCTGGCGGCACGGTCAATCAAGTCCGGCGACACCGAGCTGATGATTGCCGGTGGCGTTGAATCCATGTCCCGTGCACCTTTCGTGATGGGCAAGGCCGAATCAGCCTTCTCTCGCAACCCGAACGGTCTGTATGACACCACCATCGGCTGGCGTTTCATCAACCCGCTGATGAAAGCCGAGTTCGGCGTGGACACCATGCCCGAGACAGCAGAAAACGTGGCTGCAGACTTCAACATCAGCCGTGAAGACCAGGACGCCTTCGCCGTGCGCAGCCAGCAGCGCACCGCTGCCGCTCAGCAGAACGGCAAGCTGGCGGAAGAGATCGTGCCGGTCACCATTCCGCAGCGTAAGGCTGATCCGATCATCTTCGATACCGACGAACACCCGCGTGCCAGTACCACACTGGAAACCCTGGCCAAGCTGAAAGCGCCCTTCCGTGCCGGCGGCTCCGTAACAGCCGGTAACGCCTCAGGCGTCAACGACGGTGCCTGTGCCCTGCTGATCGCTTCTGCTGAAGCTGCCAAGGCGCATGGCCTGACGCCGAAAGCCCGCATCGTTGCCATGGCAACTGCAGGTGTTGAGCCGCGCATCATGGGCTTTGGTCCCGCTCCGGCTGCCCGTAAGGTGCTGGCCAAGGCTGGTCTGACGCTGGATGATATGGATGTGATCGAGCTGAATGAAGCTTTCGCCGCTCAGGCGCTCGCGGTAACCCGTGACCTCGGCCTCGCTGACGACGCTGCACACGTCAACCCCAATGGCGGCGCCATCTCCCTGGGCCACCCGCTGGGCATGAGCGGTGCGCGCTTGATCACCACAGCCATGTACGAATTGCACCGTACTGGTGGCCGCTATGCACTCTGCATGATGTGTATCGGTGTCGGTCAGGGTATCGCCACTATCATCGAACGCGTCTGATCCCCAATCAGGTGCCAGAATCAAAACATAATTATTACAGACAACGGGATAAGAATAAGCATGAGTAATCAACAGCCAATGTTGCGCGGATCCCTGGAAGAAATCGAAACCGCAAGCATCGATGAGCTGCGTGCCCTGCAGCTGCGTCGACTGCGCTGGAGCCTTGCGCACAGCTATAACAATGTCCCTCACTTCAAGAAAAAGTGTGACGAGAAAGGCATTCACCCCTTTGAGCTTAAATCGCTTGAGGACCTGAAGCACTTTCCGTTTACCACCAAGAACGACCTGCGCGAGAACTACCCGTACGGCATGTTTGCTGTACCTATGGATGAGGTTGTCCGTATCCATGCTTCTTCAGGTACCACTGGCAAGCCGACAGTCGTAGGCTACACCCAGGGCGATATCGATACCTGGGCAAATGTCGTAGCGCGCTCTATTCGTGCAGCTGGCGGTCATCGTGGCGACAAGGTACATGTTTCCTACGGATACGGCCTGTTCACCGGTGGTCTGGGTGCACATTATGGTGCCGAGCGTTTGGGTTGCACCGTGATCCCCATGTCCGGTGGTCAGACCGAGAAGCAGGTTCAGCTGATTCAGGACTTTGCACCGGACATCATCATGGTGACCCCGTCATACTTCCTGAACATCCTGGATGAGATGGAACGTCAGGGTGTCGATCCGCGTGAACTGCCGCTGCGTACCGGTATTTTCGGTGCCGAACCCTGGACCGATGAAATGCGCAAGAATATCGAGCAGCGTGCCGGTATCAACGCCGTTGATATCTACGGCCTGTCCGAAGTCATGGGTCCGGGTGTTGCGATGGAATGCATCGAAACCAAAGACGGTCCCACCATCTGGGAAGACCACTTCTACCCGGAAATCATCGACCCGAACACCGGCGAAGTCCTGCCTGACGGTGAATACGGTGAACTGGTTTTCACTTCACTGACCAAAGAAGCGATGCCGGTTATCCGCTACCGTACCCGTGACCTGACTCGACTGCTGCCGGGTACTGCCCGCCCGATGCGCCGCATCGACAAGATCACTGGCCGTTCTGATGACATGCTGATCATCCGTGGTGTGAATGTGTTCCCGACGCAGATTGAAGAGCAGATTCTGAAAGTTTCCGCTCTGGCACCGCATTATGAAATCGTCATCACCAAGAATGGCAACCTGGATTTGGTTGATGTCAAAGTCGAGCTGGCCCCTGAAGCCTCAGGCGCTGACGAGGCCGCGGTGATCAAGGAACTGCAGCACCACATCAAGTCTTACATCGGTATCAGCACCAAGATCGATATCGTACCGACTGGCAGCATCCCCCGCTCAGAGGGCAAAGCCAAGCGTGTTTTCGACCAGCGTAAAGGTTGATTGTTAGATAACTTGATCTGACTGCAAATGAAAAGGCCGGTTCTCACGAACCGGCCTTTTTAGTCATGACGGGAAGTCAGGCATGACTCACTTCGATGATGCGGACATGGCTGTGCTTGCCTCCCGGCAGTGTCCAGTCGATGGTTTGACCGACTTCAAGGCCCAGCAAGGCAGAGCCAATAGGCGCGACAATCGAGATTGCATGTTCCTTGCCGGCCATCTGGTGTGGGAAGTAAAGAGTACGGTGAAACTTCTGTCCACTCTCCACTACTTCAAATGTTACGGTCGAGTTCATCCGCACAACGTTCTCTGGCAGCTCGTCCAGATGCACAACATCGGCACGGTCCAGTTCAGCGCGCAACCCATCCAGTGAGGAGTTATCACGATACTCCTTGCGCTCCAGCATGGCCTCGAGTTGGTCGATATCTTTTTCAGATACCTTGATACCGGGCATATCAGCCATTTTTTACTCCATTGATATACAAAGATGCCCCCCTGTCTTGGGGACAACGTAAGGAAACAGATTGCTAAGTGGAAAGACCCGTGAGCCTGCACCGATCTGATGCAGGCAGATCAGATTCAAAGGCGGGCTAACGGGCCTGAAACACTGCAGGCCGGGTACGTTTTCGATCTGATCGGGTTGTGCATGTCGCAGGCTCTAAAACATGAAAAGGCGCCGTGAAAGCGCCTTCTGATTCCGTATGAACATGTTGCTATTGATAGCTCTTTCAATGCTAAAAGGCAAGCATGCCAATATCTTTTTACGCATACCTTGACCTTTATGGCCATGATTATAATTGCGGCTGTTATCTTGTATCATCGATGGTCAGAGCCGAATTGAGACCCTATCAATGCAATTGAGCCGCTTTACCGATTATTCTCTTCGTGTCCTGTTCTATGTAGCCATGAACCCGGACAGGCTTGCAACGCTGAGTGAAATCGCTCACTTCTATGACATTTCATTGGAGCATCTGCGTAAGGTGGTTCACGCCCTGGGCAAAAGTGGGCATTTGGAAACCTACCGCGGAAAGAAAGGTGGTATTCGCCTCGCTCTGGAACCGGAAGCGATCAACCTCGGCGCTCTGATTGCTCAGACCGAGGGCACATCCCCCCTGGTGGACTGCCACCGTTCACCCTGTCGTCTGGCCAGCAATTGCAGCCTCCAGTCAGTGCTAGCCGAGGCACAACGAGCCTTTTTTGACAGCCTGTCGCAATATACACTGGCCGATCTGCTGAGCAACCAGCCCATGCGTGAACGGCTAATCGCTGTTGAGGAACTCTAGGCGTGCCCGGCACGGCCTGCGTTTTGGAGCGCCGGTTTCATCACCGTCATTAAGTTGCTAACCTTGCCCATTTTTTGGCGAGTCTAAACATGCTCAAGGATCGACACCCCGCATTGGTTGCCGCTTTCTGGATGACCGGTGCCCTCTTCTCCTTCATGGCCATGGCCGTTTCCGGACGTGAGCTGTCCCAGGATCTGACCACATTTCAAATCCTGTTTTTCCGCAGCCTGATCGGTGTACTGCTGATCGGCGCGCTGGTTGCCAGAAGTGGCTGGGCGCAGCTTAAGACAAACCGGGCCGGTGGACACCTGATGCGTAACATTGCACATTTTGGTGGCCAGTACGGCTGGTTTTATGGCCTGGCGTTTATTCCGCTGGCCGAAGTGATAGCGATTGAATTCACGACACCGATCTGGACTGCACTGCTGGCGTGGATGGTATTGGGTGAGCGCCTGACTCTGCCAAGGCTGACCGCTCTGGTGTTCGGCATATCCGGTCTGTTACTGATTTTGCGCCCCGGGATGGGCTCCCTTCATCCGGCAGCCCTGGCGGTGCTGGCGGGTGCGGTCGGCTATGCCATTTCCTATATACAGACCAAGTCGCTGTCAGCTTCGGAAACACCGCTGTGCATTCTGTTCTACATGACAATGATGCAGCTGCCGTTCGGCCTGGTGCCTTCATTGATGGATTGGAAAACGCCGGAACTGAATAGCCTGCCGTGGATTTTACTGGTAGCGGTGACCGCGATGAGTGCACACTATTGCATGGCGCGCGCATTCAAACTGGCTGATGCCACAGTGGTGGTGCCCATGGACTTCATGCGCTTGCCGCTGATCGCGGTGGTAGGTTATCTGTTCTATGAGGAAGTCATCGACCTGCCTGTTGCCCTTGGCGCGGGCTTGATGCTGGCCGGCAACCTGATCAACATCCGGGCCGAGCAGCGCAAGGCGCCACTGCGAACGGAAGCGCTTAAAGCACCTCGGTCACCAGAATAACCTCACAGGCACCGTTGCCGGTATCACTCCGAGTTAACGAGCTGCGCCAGCGCCAACCGTCGTCACCTCTGGCCTCAACCAGAAACCCGCGCAGGCGCAGCTGGTCCTCTTCATCGATCTGCTCCAGCTGCTCACGAACCTGAGCATTTGCTGGAATCAGATGCATGTTGGCACTACTGGTCTGGACCTTCTGCTGCGGTATCGGCAGCTGTTTACTGCGCCAGTAGTACCAACGACCTGACTGGCGAATCTCAAACTGCTCGGCAATTTCAGGGCGGGCCATTTCGCCCCACCCCAGTGCGAAGTCCCAGGGGGAAAGTTCAGCTTCACGGCCGAAGCGGTAATCTTCGCGCCCCAACACACGCGCATCAACCGAGAACTCGGCCAGCAGCGTCAATTGATACTCATTGAAGCGAACGCTGGGTGCCGGCGACAGGTTTTTCTGCACTGGCTGGTTGCGATCGACCGCCACATCGAGCCGTGGTGTTTCAACAGTGGTTTGCGAGCCCGAGAAGGGATCGGTCACCCAGAATCCGATGAGTAACGCTGCAAGTAATACCAGATGAAAAGGTCTGATCAAAACAGGCCTCGGATACGCGTTCAGTTAAGGTTGGCGGTAACATAATGCTCAATGGTGTTCAACGCTGCTTCATCAGTAGAGATGATATGCAGGCCAAGACCAATACTGTCATGTGCATTGCGGCGCTTGTAGATGATTCGACAATGGCAATGCAGCGCACTGGTTTCCAGGCCGAAATGCAGCCAAATTTCGGTGGCACCCAGCCCCTCGGGTGGTTGCAAGTCGGACAGGTCATCGCCGCCTTCAATATAAAAGCCACTGCGACTGATATTGATCAGTCGAACATCGAACATCTGGCCAGTTGTGGTTTCCAGTTCAGCATCCACCTTGCAGGGGATACGGGGATAGATACGTCGTTCCTGAAACATGTTTTTTACTCATTGATACAGCAATTGCTTAATCATATGCAGGCTTATCCAGCGCAGCAATGTTCAAAGTCATGTTTGCATGATCAATACCTTACACTACATGAGTGCACTTACTACTTAGGTGTTGGTTTTTTGCCGCCAACGTCGAATTCATCCTAAAAGCACTCCAAGGTGTAATAGCATCATGGAGAAACCTATATGAATTCGATTTTGAAACGACTGGCTGTTGTGGCTTTAGCAGGGCTTACCCTTGGACAGACACACGCCGAGACTGTCACTGGTGGCTCGAATATCGATCTCATGTTTTCCTGGGAAGGGTTCAGGATCGCCCGCTATCGCAGCCCGACACCAGATGTAGCAGAGGGCGGAGAACGAATCGACACTAGCGTTTTGCAGGCTTTGATACGCCAGCAGCCCCGCCCTGCACTGATCGATGTTCAGCCGGTACGCTGGCAGGATGGCATCTTTCTGCTGACCAAGCCCCGTTTCAACCTGCCTGGCAGCCTCTGGATGCCCAATGTGGGGCTGGGAGAGTTGGCGCCCGACTGGGCCGAATATTTCCGCCAGGGGCTGTTACAGGCCAGTTCAGGGGATAGGGATTATCCATTGGTCTTTTACTGCACAGCGGATTGCTGGATGTCGTGGAACGCCGTTAAACGGGCATCGCAATGGGGTTATCGCCAAGTGTACTGGTATGCCGAAGGTACGGATGGCTGGCAAGAGGCGGATCTTAGTTTGGAAAAGGCGACCCCACTACCCTTTCAACTTGCGGTCGGACTCCAGAAATGAGACAAACTATTTGACACGGATGGTCCATGAGTGACTGAATAATAACGATAAATGGGGAAATTAACGTGTACAAAATACTCATCGCCGATGACCATCCGCTATTCCGTGAAGCGATTACCAACGTAATCGAAACCGGATTTCCTGATACTGAAACCATCGAAACCGAAGATCTCGAAAGTGCGCTTGCGCTGGCTCAGGAACACGATGATCTTGATCTGGTACTTCTTGATCTGAACATGCCGGGCATGAACGGCCTCAACGGGCTGATTTCTCTGCGTAACGAAGCCCCGACCATTCCGGTCGTGATCGTTTCTGCCGAAGATGACAAGCAGGTCGTACTTCAGGCTATCACTTGTGGTGCTGTCGGTTTCATTTCGAAGTCATCACCGCGTGCACAAATGACGGAAGCACTGCAGCAGATTCTGGATGGCAATGTCTACCTGCCTTCTGACATCATTCGTCAGAGTGATCAGGACAGTAGTCGTCGTAACCGCCGAACCAGCGAGCACCCCCAAATTGCACCTGAACTTCTCTCCTCCCTGACACGTCGCCAACTGCTGGTGCTGGAACGGATGGCCAAGGGAGAGTCCAACAAACAGATCGCATATAACCTGCATATCGCCGAAACAACGGTCAAGGCACACGTCTCCGCCATTCTGCGCAAGCTTGGTGTCCATAACCGCGTACAGGCGATCCTGTCTGCCAGTGATATCGATTTCGCGCAGTATCTCCGTCGTTAAACGACTCCAGTCTGGGCCGGTTAGCTCCGGCCCTGCAACAGGTGCGCCAGTGTTGCTTTCAGTTTCAATGGTCGAATTGGCTTGTTCATCAGCAGATAACCCTGCTCCTTCACCTCCTGCTTCAACTCATTACTGTAATTCGCCGTAATCATCAGGACCGGTGGTGTATCTGACCTCTGCTGGAGTATATCCCGTACCAGATCGATGCCGGTGGCGCCATCATCCAGGTGGTAGTCGGCGATCAACAAGTCCAGTGGCTCACTGCCAACCGAGAGTTGCTGTTGAAGATCTTCAAGCCCCAGCGCGGTCACTACATCGCAGCCCCAGCCACCCAAGAGCGTTGCCATGCCGGCACAGATGGCAGCATCGTTGTCGACCATCCAGATACGGGCACCCTGAAGTTGGTTATCGATGCCGGGCTCCCTGAATCTGGGGGTAAAGGATTGCGGATTAAGCCGCCCGACTGGCAGCTCTACAGAAAATACCGAGCCAACCCCTTCGCGAGAGCGGACTTTGATCGGATGCTCCAGCATATGGCTGATTTTATCGACAATCGCCAGCCCCAGACCCAGCCCCTTGTCCTGTTGATGGTTGGTATTGGGTATGCGGCGGAACTCCTGAAAAATTTCGGTCAGCTTGTCCGCAGGGATACCGGATCCGGTATCCCAAACCTCAATCAGCAATTTGTCGCCGCGACGGCGGCAACCGAGCAGTATCTCACCTCCAGATGGGGTATAGCGCAGGGCATTGGTCAGGAAGTTGCGCAGAATACGCGCCAGCAGCGTAGCATCACTAACGACGACGGCATCACTGCCACGGAACCGAAACCTGAGCCCTTCGGCCGCCGCGACCTGGTTATACTCCGCAGCCAGGGTGTCGAGCAGTTCATTGAGACGGAAAGCGCTGATGTCTGGCTTGATTACACCGGCATCCAGCTTGGAGATATCAACCAGGGTGCCCAACAGGGTTTCCACGTCCTGCAGCGAGTTGCTGACTGAACAGATTAGAGAGCCGATCCGTTCCGGCATGGCTTGCTCCAATAGGGCGCCGGTAAACAGCCGGGCGGCATTCAGCGGCTGCAGCAGGTCATGACTGACGGCCGCCAGGAATTTGGTTTTGGACAGATTGGCCTGTTCAGCATCCTGCTTGGCTTCAAGCAGGCGTGCCTCAATTTCGCGCCGCTCGTCGATCTCCTGGCGCAATTGCTGATTCACTTCAGTCAGTTCAGAAGTGCGCTCACGAACCCGTTGCTCAAGATTTTGATACGCCTGCTGCAGTGCCATCGCGGTGCGCTTGCGTTCAGTAATGTCACGGATCAGCACGAAGAACCCGACCGCACGCCCTTCTCCATCCAGGTTGGGAACGTAGGACTTGAGCATATGGCGTGTCTCGCCAGCTGCATTGTATTCGTCAATCTCGAATGTGGTGTTCTCGCCCCCCAGCGCGCGCTGGATATAGGGCTCCAGTCGTCCGTACAGCTGGTCGCCGTGTACTTGGCGAATACTCTGTCCAATCAGGGTGCCACGTGGCCAGCCATACCAGTCATCGTAAACCTGGTTAGTGAACTGGAAGCAGCCATTTTCACCCACGTAAGCGATCAGGGCCGGTACATGGTCGGTAATCAGGCGCAGCCAATGCTCGTTCTCGCGCAGCGTCTCAGCATACTGGTAGCGCTCGGTGATATCGGTATAAGTGTTGACGAAGCCACCCGATGGCATGGGGTGCGTACGAATCTCCAGCACGCGTCCATCAGACAGACGTTGTTCCATCTCATGCAGGCATTTACCAGTGCTGTCACGCAGCTCAGGGGTGAGCAGCGCAACCTCGGATTGCTGCAGCAGCTGGTCAAAGGGCATTCCGTCAGCGGCCTGCACATGAGTAAGTTCCAGAAAACGGTCGTTCCATACTTCCAGGCAGCCATCCGGGTTGACCAGTGCGACGCCCTGAGACAGGTTGTCGACCGTACTCTGCAACAGTCGGCTTTTCTGCGCCAACGCCTGTTCCCGCTGTGCCGCTTCACTGGCCTTGAGGTCGGTGATATCGGTGTACAGAATGACGAGACCACCTTCTCCGGTATGACGCTCGCTAACCTGCACCCAGCGACCTGTAGCCAACCGGTAAACGGTGGCTTCATCCCCTCGCCCGACATGTTCTTCGAGAATGACACCACACTCAATCGCCAGTCTACTGACATCCTGAATCGTGGTGCCGCGTTCGATCTCAGTACCCGTGCCTTCCCAGTATTCACGGAAACGACTGTTGAACAACAGGATCCGTCGCTGCTTGTCAAAAAGCACGAAAGCATCTGAAATGCTCTCTATGGCATCGATAAGGCGCTGATGCGCAGTTGCAGCCTCCTGATTGGCCTGTTTAAGAGCGAAATTGCTGCGCTTGAGCTCGGCCAGTGCGGTATTCAGTGCTTCAGTACGTTCACGAACCTGTTCTGCTAGTACTACCGAGTGCTCGAAGGCGGCGTAAGGTGCCGTACGCACCGTACTGCTCGACTCGACACGCTCGATCAGCGCATCTTTCATCCGGGTCAGCTTGTCGTTTTCCTGCTCAAGCTGAGCAATCCTTGCCAATAACTGTTCGTGCGTAGAATCAGAACTCATTTGCTGTCCTGCCAATCACGACCCCGGTAAAGGTCTGGTTGAGGTGCATACCATCGAACTGTTCGCCGTAGGTATTGAAACCGATCACATTGTGCTCGACCAGGAAATCAGATGTTGCTTCCGTGCGCCCGGTATATTCCGCTTCCAATCGTCTAAGGAAGCAGTCGCAGCCAATGGTGATCAACGGCTCACCCAGTGTTTGCTCGATCGATTCGAAGCGCTGAGCCAGATTGGCGAGCATCGCATCAGGCTGCATTGCGGTCAGCACAATCCCGTTCTCCACGGCACAGTAGAAGGTCAGGCTCATGTCCGGGTTAACCTTTTGGATCGAGCGCACGTAATACTCCTGCCCTATACGAACGGCCAGCGGATTAAGTGCAAAGACACGGTAGTCGAGCTCATCGGGATTCAAGCCCAGCTGTCGCGCATACTCGATGGCGGCCGGCTCTGCGTTCAGCTCATAAACCGTGCGAGTGGAAGGGTCCGCCTGGGTGACAATCAGTTTCTGTTCCAGGCTACGCATATGGTGGGTCGTAAACACTTCGAAATCGAGCGGCGTGTTTACCATTACAACTACTGCGGCGCGGGTACGGAACGCACCATCGTAATACACATGAGTGCCTGTCAGGTGGATATCGTCTCCTGCTGAACCACCAAAATGAGGGATACTGCCCAGCACCGAGTCAAGTGTGAGCAAAACCAGCTCTTCCTGACTAGACAAGCCATCGAGCAGCGTCAGGGCAAAGGTATGCCCCTTGGTGGGCGCCACTCTTCTCTCACGGCAGCCGGCAACCAGTTTGTCGATCAGTGCCTGCGCTTCGGTCAGCGTAAACTGGTCCAGTTCTTCGACCAGCCCGACCTCAATGGAAAACAGATTGCGGTCGAAACCTATGGCCGTGACCGTCCCCTGGTCATAGCCACGGGGAGTCAGCTCACCTGCAGTCGTACATCCTGCGACCTGCACATCCGGAAAGGCGGCCGTCAAGGCGCAGGATAGCAATTCAAGATCATACTCGGCGGAGCAGAAAAACAGCACAAACCCCAGCTCGATGTTGTTGAGTTCAGCCGCCAGTTCAGCTGCAGCACGATGTGGATCGCGCGAGGATGACATGGCGGAACGTATCGGTTCTTTGAACAAGGGCGCGTTCATTGGTTGGCACTCGCGCTGAAAAACATGGCAATTTAAATTGTAATCGGGCCCAGATGGACAGGTAATTCTACTTCAGTACTTTGTTCAAAAATAAAAACAAAAGATATCTATTTGATATGTATAGGAAAATGATTCGCAGAAGATTGGACAAGATCTTTCTTTTGTAAAACTACTACCAAAGCACTAGCCGACAATGAAGCATTAGCAAAATTTCAGAAGGTAGCTGCGTCCTCGCAAGGACTCAGCTTGGGCCGGAGGAGAAATGCGTATTGTAGTTTCGTCTAGCGGCATGAATGAAAAAACCGCACAACCGGTGAAGGGGTCCAGTTGTGCGGTCCAGTTTTACAACAACGCGGTTTACCAGGTCAGAACGGCACCCAAGGCTACAGTGTCGTTCTGTTCAGCTTCCACGCCGGCGACGGTCACTTCAGTCTGGTCATATTCTGCAACCAGTTTCAGGTTGCTGTTCACAGTGTAGAACCAGGCAACGGCTGTATTTTCGTAGTTAAAGTCTACGCCATTATCACCATCGTTTTCGCCGTAAGACAGAGCAACACGGTTCGGGCCAAAGGTGTAGGAACCCTGTACCAGGTAACCTTCGAGCTCTACATCTTCAGCAACCACCAGGTTGTCGATGGCAGCAATGGTACCAATACCTTCGCTCTGGAAGCCGGACGCGGTCAATGACAGGTCGCCAAATTTAACATTGGCACCATAGGACACACCGGTCGAGTCGATGCTATTTACGTCAGCGCCATCGGGATCATCAGAGCTCTGGTAGAGGCCGCCCAGCCAGGCTTTGAAAGAACCATTATCAAAGTCGGTACCGTAGGTCAGCTCACCTTCAAAACGGGGTGCTTCTTCTGAGGAATCCGTATCGGCCTTGCTCGGATCAAGAATACCAATTGCCAGCTGGAAGCCATTCTTGGTCGGGGTGCGGTAAGTGATCTGTGCCTTCGGGAACGGATAGGTGTAACCGCTGCCGATGTTACCGAAGGAAACGTTACCGCCGTCGATCAGCCCCAGGGAATCAGAGGTCTGGCCGTAGCCGAGCAAAAGCTCGTCGGACATGATGTTGGTGCGGTTGAACAGGCCGAAATCCTTACCGATCAACACCTGACCCCAGTCAGCGTCAACGGTACCGTAGAACTGACGCACATCGATACCGGTGTCAGTACCCAGAGATTCACCGCGGCCCTGGTTGTTGGCGCGTACGACATCAGAATCGTTGATGCTGACCCAGAATGAGGAACGAGCGCCCAACTTCAGATCGCCTGTTTCCTTGCCAAAGTTGAAGCCGATCCAGTTGGGCAGGAAGCCCATCTTGACGCGGGACTGTTGACGACCGTCGTTGTCGCTCTGAACATAGAAAGCGTTGATCAGGCCATCGGTGCTGAAGGTAGTCCCTTCCTTGTCGTACAGTGTAATGCCAGCGTGTGCCTGTGTGGCCATGCCCAACGCGATCATCGCGGGCAGCAGTTTGGTGGTCATTTTTTTATTTTTCATGGTTTCCCCCAGATTCAAACTTCAGTCATGACATCGTGATTACGATGGCTTGATCATCCCGTTTGATGAGGAGATAACACATGCTGCACAGGAGGGAATCGATTGCCACCTTGGTGTTTCACCAGGTGCAGCAATACTGGTAGTGCTGCCCCGGTCGTACGACCCTGACCCAAGGTAGCAGAAGCAGGTGCAACATTAGAGAGTCATGATAACCCGCTGTTTTAATTAGATTTAATACTCTGCAAAAGTTCAACGCAAAAAACCCCGCCGGTTACCCGGCAGGGCTTTGAACAACAGAGCTTCAGCTGATAATCAGCGTTATTTCGGCAGTTTGAAGGTCCACACGGAACCACCCTGGTTCAGGTGCTTCACGCGCTTGGCCACTTCGCCACCCCAAAGCGGTACCGCACCACCCCAGCCAGAAACGACGGACACGTACTGCTCGCCATCCATCTCCCAGGTGATCGGAGAGCCGACGATGCCGGAACCAGTCTGGAACTTGTAAAGCATTTCACCGCTCTTGGCGTCGAACGCCATCAGGTAGCCTTCCGGGTTACCGGTGAACACCAGGTTACCCTTGGTGGCCAGAACGCCGCCCCACAGCGGAGCATAGTTCTCGTAGCGCCACACTTCCTTACCTGACTTCGGATCGATCGCACGCAGCACACCGATGTAGTCGTCATTCATCGGACGAATAGTGAAGCCAGCACCCAGGTAAGCAGCACCCTTCTTGTAGGATACTGGCTCGTTCCAGATATCCATGGCCCATTCGTTGGACGGCACATAGAACAGACCGGTATCCTGGCTGAACGCCATCGGCATCCAGTTCTTGCCACCCAGGAAGGACGGAGCAGAGACTACAGGCTCACCCTTGTTGCCTTCTTTGGCATCCGCCGGATTACCCGGACGCCCACCTTCCTTGAAGATCGGACGACCCTTGTCATCCAGACCTTCCGCCCAGGTGATCTTGTCAACGAACGGGAAGCCACGGATGAAGTCACCGTTTTCACGGTTCAGTACGTAGAAGAAGCCGTTACGGTCAGCAGTTGCTGCTGCTTTAACAGTCTTGCCACCGTCCTTGTAGTCAAAGGAGATCAGCTCATTTACACCATCGAAGTCCCAACCATCGTGCGGAGTGGTCTGGAAGTGCCAAACGATTTTGCCGGTGTCCGGGTCGATCGCCAGACGGGAGGATGAAAACAGGTTGTCACCCGGGCGCAGGTGAGAGTTCCACGGAGCCGGGTTACCGGTACCGAAGAACATCAGGTCGACTTCAGGATCGTAGGTGCCGCCCAACCAGGTTGCTGCACCACCGGTCTTCCATAGGTCACCCGGCCAGGTTTCGCCCGGTTTGCCACCGGAGATACCGTTTTCAACCTTCTTGCCATCCTTCCAGATGTAGCCCATGTGACCTTCAACGGTCGGACGCGTCCAGACGATGTCACCGGTCTTGGCGTCATAGGCTTCTACCTTGCCGACAACACCAAACTCACCGCCGGATACACCGGTGATGATCTTGCCTTTAACCACCAGCGGTGCGGCGGTCAGAGAGTAGCCTTCCTTGTAGTCAGCTACGGTCTTCTTCCAGACAACTTTACCGGTGTCCTTGTTCAGGGCTACCAGCTTGGCATCCAGGGTGCCGAAGATCACCAGGTCGCCATAGAGGGCAACACCACGGTTGATTACGTCACAGCAGGGCATGATGCCGTCCGGCAGACGAGCATTGTATTCCCACAGCTCTTCACCGGTCTTGGCATCGATGGCAAATACGCGGGAATAGGAGCCGGTGACATACATGACACCGTCCTTAACCATCGGCTGAGATTCCTGCCCACGCTGTTTCTCGCCGCCGAAGGAGAACGACCATACCGGACGCAGTTCCTTGACGGTTTCAGCATTCAGTTTGTCCAGCGGGCTGTAGCGCTGAGCGCGCGGACCCAGACCATTGGATACCACGTCTTCAGTGGTCATCTGGTCGGCAAGGATATCCTTGTCGGTGATGCCTGCCTGTGCAACGCTGGCACAGGACATGGCAGCAACCAGAGCGGTCAGGGCAAAGCCTTTGCTGCGGCCAATTTTCTTCATTGCTGTCCCCTTTTAGGATTTTTTTGTTTTCCAGGAGAAATCGGGAAATTTTCCCGATCCGTATAGGCATTTTTGAATCTGACCACAGATCCAACAATTGAACCGGCGAAGCAGTTTTCTCCTCACTTGGTAGTAATACTCGCCAAAAAGCCCCGAAATATGGGGCTTTTCAGGGCTATCACTGGTCGAAAACAGATTCTTCGTAGTTTGCGTAGAGATGAAATACGGTACGTTCGAATTCGGCACGACGCAGCGCAATGCTGTTGAAGCGTTCAGGAATGGGCTGGGCCATCACCTCCGTCATGCTCATGCCACGCTCCGCCGATGATCTCAGCGTGCTATCCAGCCACATCAGATAATCCTTCATCTGATCCAGTGCGCGCCGGTCGGTTACCCTGGGTCCATGGCCCGGCAACATCAGCTTGAACGGTATCTGCCGCAGCTGCTCCAGCTCGTTCTGCCACTGCTTGAGCCCCGGCGTATGAGGAGTGGTCAGTGCGCGCTGATAAAACACCATATCAAACGGGAAAAGCACCCCGGTTGTATGGTCATAAAGCACCAGGTCGGCACCGCTGTGGCCGGTCAGTTCAATCCATTCAAGCTGATGATCACCCATCTGCATCATGCCCGGCTCAATCAGCTGATTGGGAGCTACAGCCTCGGTACCTCTCATCCAGTCGCCCACCAGTCGGTACATGTTCTCCGCGAACGCATTGCCGTTCTGCAGGATCTGTTGCTGTGTTTGTTGCAGCGATGCAATAGGTGCAGACACAAAGGCCTGGTTGCCAAGAAAGTGATCGGGATGCTGATGGGTATTGATGACCAGCTTGATTGGCTGATCCGTCGTATTGCGGATCAGCTCATGCAGGGCTTCCCCGTAGCGTTTTGATACCCCGGTATCCAGTACCAGAACGCCTTCAGTAGTCACGATGAAGGCGGTATTCACGATGTTGCCACCGTTCTCAAAACTGAAGTCTTCCGTCTTGCCCTCAATAAACCAGGTATCCTTGGCAACTTCTTCAGCCTTGAGATCGTATGTCAGTTGAGCTGCACTGGCTGGCAGGCCCAGTGTCAGCGCCAGCAGTATTGTCAGAATTCTCATGTGGCCTCCTTAAAGCGCCTGGCTGAACTCGTTGCCACCGTTATCACGTATCCAAAGCTGGTATCCGTCACGGCGATCATTGAGATCAAAGCTGATGACCGGATTCTCCGAAACCGGCGGTGACAGTTCCATACGCACCACGGTGTCGCCATTTGGCCCCTTGAGCTCCACCTGCTGCAGGTAAAATTCCGGGATCGCATCGACCAGCCCCGTATCCATGGGATGGATCACACGAAACTTGTAGCGCGCCCCGCCCTCTTCTTCGGTGTTAAATCGCCTGGCCTTTACTTCCCCGAGATGGCTTTGCCAGTACGGATCGGCATTACCCATACTAGGTGTGGTACAGCCACCGCCGGCCGCCTCTAGCTGCGCATAACCAATATGCCAATTGCCATCTTTGGTCAGCACCGCTGCACGAATGGCCGTGCTTTGCTGCACCTTGATGCGCAATGAAACCTTGGGACTGGCCTGTTCGCTGGGGTAATAGTTAAAGATATGCTGGATGGGGTTCAGGTCAGCCCATACGACAATGTGGTCGATATTCCCTTTGAGAGCACGAGCATCCACCGTAATAGGCACCTGGGTCGGATCCTCCGCAAAGGCGGGGACTTCAATCCGGATGTTCGGATCGAATCGGTAGTCTGTGTTACCGATAAAAATCTTGCGGGTGTAATCCCACATGACGGACTCAAGCGGGTCATCCGGTTGGGTCGCTTGAGCGCTAAAGACAAACAGGGCCAGAAGCCCTGTTAGCAGACGATAAATTCCTGTCATGTTTTCTACCTCGTGTTGTTTTTATTGTTCAGGCAGGTGCTTAGTTGGCAGCGCTTCCCTCCGCCATCACTTGATAGAACTCCGGCTTGGTATAGCGCAGGCCGTAAGCAGCGAAGAGTTCAGCCATTTCGCCGTCACGAATCATTCTATCCAGCACTTCCTCGACGGCATAACCCAGCTGACGGTCGGTCTGTCGGATGGCGATGCCAATATCCCAGGTCTGCTTACCCATGGTCGGGAAGCCGTTTTCGGCCAGACGATATTGGGCACTGCCTGCCTGACCCAGCAGCCAGTCGATTTCTGACTGCATCGCCATGACAGCGGCCACCTTGCCCTGCTGCATGGCCTCAAAGGCCAGACGTGGTGAGGCGTAATGGTGCGTCATGTTGCGCATGCGCCCCCCCATGGCCGAGGTAAAGTAGAAAGCGGGTACGCTATCAACCTCAACCCCTATGGGTTCATACTGGAATACCGCAACGGTGCGAACCGCCTCCAGCTTCTTGCTGTCGTAAGCAACCTGCCACCGCTCCTGCTGATAAGGGGCTTTCATCACGACCTGCTCATTGATCAAATAGCCCAGAGAGTCCTGCTTGTAGGCATAGGCCTTGTCGTAGGGCACCCTCAGCATTACGTCAGCCAGATGCTTCATGGCCAGCGGATTTTCTTCGTCCTTGTCCAGGTAGTGTCCCTTCCATACGTTGTTGCGCAGGTCATCTTCGAGATTTTCGTCAGGGGTGATCCAGTGCAGTTGCAGCTCTAGATCGAAGGCTTTGGCTACCCGTTGAGCGATCTCAACATCGACCCCGGCTGGTTCACCGTCTCGCATGAACGAGTAAGGCGGGAAGTCCTTGTAAACTCCCATGCGGATGTAACCAGACGCCATGACATCATCGTACAGACGCGCAAAAGCCTGCTCGCAAGCGAGCAGGCCTGTCAGAAGGGGTATAAGCAGCGCGGCCAGCTTATTCCTCAACATACTTCGTCTCCAGCCAGCTGCGGATTGACCAAAGCGCTTCCTGGCTCAGCGTCTCCGCCATCTTCGGCATGTAAACGGCTCCGTCACGCACTGCGCCATTGATGACGCGGTATTTGAACCACTCGTCACCATCGTAGTCGGCAGTCAGATAACGCAGATCAGGTGCAATCCCGCCGGAAATGCCATCGAGGCCGTGACAACGGGCGCAGTTCTGGTTATAAGCAGAGGCACCGATTTCAACAGCACGGTCGAAATCATCGCTGTCACGATAAGGGTTGGTATCAGCCCACTCTTCACCCAGTGGTGTGAGGCCTTCTGTATCGACAGCCTGAGGCGTCACATCACCGTGTGCCAGAACAGTACCGGAAACTGCGGTAGCCATTGCGGCAGCGGCCATCAGACCTGTGATCTTGTTCAGCTTGGACATGCGGGGTCACCATTATTTTTATCGGCTAATCGGAATGCCGAGCGCAGCCGCCCGACTTTGATGACTTCATGATGAACCAGGCACGCCAGTCTCAGAATTACACCTTGGCAGGCAAAATATGGTCCCTTGGTAGTAAATTCAGAGCAGGAACAGGACCAAGGTTTGACACACCCCGCCCAAAGTCGTAAAACTTACGCATAAGCTTATGATTTGTCGGGAATAAATCCCGCTCACCCAGGTTGATATCCCTTTACCCCTTTGCCTGACCCCCGATCCTTGCGGGCGCTTTGCCGTGGCCGTCATACAGTTCTGATTCGCACAATGCCCTTGCACACACCAGCCTGGCCATTGCCTCGCTGATGCCATTCACCAACAGGGTATTGAAATGATGACAACAACAAGAACAGCGCCCCGTCGCAAAGGTTTGAGCCAGCAAATACAGGCACTCATGTTAGGTGCCGCCATCGGACTGAGCAGTACCGCTGTACAGGCCACCACCGCGAAAGTGACCTGGAATGACATTCTCAATGACCAGGCAACACCTGAGGATGTTCTTGGCTATGGTATTGGTCCCAAGGCCCAGCGTTACAGCCCGATGACCCAGCTCAACACTGAGAACATCGAGATGCTGACACCGGCCTGGTCATTTTCCTTCGGTGATGAGAAACAGCGTGGTCAGGAGTCCCAGGCACTGATACATGATGGCGTCATTTACATCACCGGCTCCTATTCACGTATTTTTGCCATTGATGCCAAGACCGGAAAAAAACTCTGGGATTACACGGCACGCCTGCCGGATGATATCCGCCCCTGCTGCGACGTGGTTAACCGTGGCGCCGCCATTTTCGGCGATAAAGTCTTCTTCGGTACCCTGGATGCAACCATAGTCGCCCTGAACAAGGACACCGGTAAGGTCGTCTGGAAGAAGAAATTCGGCGATCACACGGCCGGTTATACCATGACGGGTGCTCCTACCCTGATCAAGGACCAGAAAACCGGCAAGGTGATGTTGATACACGGCTCCTCCGGTGATGAGTTCGGTGTGGTAGGCAAGCTCTTTGCGCGCGATCCGGACACGGGCAAGGAGATCTGGATGCGTCCGTTCGTTGAGGGCCACATGGGACGCCTCAATGGTAAGGAAAGTACCCCGACCGGCGATCCGCGTGCACCGACCTGGCCGGATGACCCCAATACAGAGACCGGCAAGGTTGAAGCCTGGAGCCACGGTGGTGGCGCCCCCTGGCAGAGCGCCAGCTTCGATGTTGAAAACAACCGCATCATCGTCGGTGCCGGCAACCCGGCTCCGTGGAACACCTGGGAACGTACCTCTGAGGGTGGCAATCCCCAGGATTACGATAACCTCTACACCTCTGGCCAAGTAGCCGTCGATCCAACCACCGGTGAAGTAGACTGGTTCTACCAGCACACCCCGAACGATGCATGGGACTTCTCAGGCAACAACGAGCTGGTGCTGTTCGAATACGAAGATGGCGGAAAAACGGTCAAGGCCACCGCTCACGCAGACCGTAACGGCTTCTTCTACGTCGTCGATCGCGAAGATGGTGACTTCATCCGCGCCTTCCCGTTCGTCGACAACATCACCTGGGCCACGCATATCGATCCGAACACGGGCCGTCCGGTCGAAGTAGAAGGCCAGCGTCCGCCAGCCCCCCAGCCGGGCGAAAAGAAAGGTGAGTCCATCGAAGTATCACCGCCATTCCTCGGCGGCAAGAACTGGAACCCGATGGCGTACAGCCAGGATACCGGGCTCTTCTATGTGCCGGGCAACCACTGGAAAGAAGACTACTGGACCGAAGAGGTCACCTACCAGAAAGGTGCTGCCTACCTGGGGCAGGGTTTCCGTATCCGCAAGATGTATGACGACCATGTCGGCATTCTGCGCGCGATGAACCCGATTACCGGCAAGATCGAATGGGAACACAAGGAAAAATTGCCGCTGTGGGCGGGTGTCCTGAGCACCAAGGGCGGTCTGGTGTTCACCGGTACCGGTGATGGTTACCTGAAAGCCTTTGATGCAACGTCCGGTGAAGAACTGTGGAAGTTCCAGACCGGCTCCGGCATCGTCTCCAGCCCGGTGACCTGGGAGATGGATGGCGAGCAGTATGTCGGTATTGCGTCGGGTTACGGCGGTGCCGTACCGCTGTGGGGTGGCGATATGGCCGACCTGACCAAGCCGGTGCCCCAAGGTGGTTCTTTCTGGGCCTTCAAACTGCCGAAGTGGGCAGACAAGGTGGCCAAGAAGCAATGACCGCGTGAACGGTTAATGCTGTCCTCGGGCCTGCCTCCCAGGCAGGCCCCTTTTCTGGAGACCTGATCATGGCAAAAGCTAGCCTGCTTTCAACCGGCGTGCTGACTCTGGTGCTGTCATCTGCGGTGGCCGCTCAATGTGAGCCCGGTATTGAAGCCCAGTGTGCCGGTGCTGATCTTCCCGCAACTGACCTGTCCGGCCAGCAACTGGACCGTATCGATCTGAGTGGTGCCAACCTGCGCTACGCCGATCTTCGCCACGCCGATCTTCGTGGTGCCAACCTCAGTGGTGCCGATCTTAGCTACGCCCTGCTCAGCCGAGCTAATTTTGAAAAGGCCAATCTAAAAGGCGCAATACTGGATTATGCCAACATGGTTGCCGTGGCGGGTTGGGCGATGCATGCCCAAGGCGCCTCTTTCAAGGAAACACGACTGGATGGCGCCGACCTTTCATTCGCCCGATTGAGCAACGCCCGTTTTATTGATGCCGTGCTCTATGCAACCAACCTGGAGATGGTGTGGGCGACCAAAACCCGCTTCATCAACTGCAACCTGCAGAACGCCAATCTTCAGGAGGCCAAGCTGAATTACGCCAACATGCAAGGGACTGACCTGCGTGGCGCCAGCATCCGTTTTGCAACTTTCCAGGGCACACACATGGTAGGCTGTAAAAACTGCCCGCAGGACTGGATGGTGCCCAAGCATCAGATGCAATAAACAACCAGAATGGCGTTCATGTTCTAAACGCCATTCCTGCCATTTTCACTCTATTGCCAGTCCGCCTTGATCATATCAGCGGCTTTTTCCGCAATCATGATGGTAGGTGCCATGGTATTGCCGCCCACAATGGAGGGCATTATCGAGCTGTCTACTACGCGTAAACCTTCCTCCCTCGCCTTTCAGCGCGCACTCACAACCACCATAGGGTCGTTTGAAATCCTCATTTTGCAGGTAGCGACTTGGCGGTAAACCGTGCCTGAAAGTCCTGGTGAAGATAGTGTGACAACAAAATCATAGTCTTCTGCAATGCATTGTGTCGTCGACTCTGAGCATCACACCCAGATCCCAGGGGCAGAGTTCTTCCTCTCCATAGCCAAGAAGTTCAGTCTTAGGACGCGGGTGATACAAAACCGTACCTGAGCAGAATCGGCTACTCTTAGGATTAGTTAGATACTGAACCGAATAGAAGTCGCGCCATGCCGGAATCAGACGACAAGATTACCGTTTTTTATGATGGTGCCTGTCCACGATGCATCCAGGACCGGGAGAACTATGAACGTCTTGATCCCGATGCCAACACGCAGGTGGAATGGTTTGATATCACCGGCCGCGACAAGGAACTGGTTGAGCTGGGAATCGACCCACGCAAGGCACTGACCGAACTTCATATTCGCACGGCCGATGGCCGTATCCTGTCTGAACTGGATGCCTATCGTGTGTTAATGACACGTATACCCCACTATCGACTCCTCGGCTGGCTTATTGGCTTACCACTGCTCAGACCCCTCGCCAGTCGCCTATACCATTGGTCGGTTACCCGGCGACTCCGCAAGCAGGGACGTCTTTGAAGCATATTAACCCTGGCCGATTTTGAGTACAGCCTATCAGTCAGCCCAATCACTGAACAAAATCTGCAGCTTACGTCCGTAATCTTGAGCGTATCTTACATCATCAACCCACAAACATTAATGCAAATGCTAATGCGTTGCATTTGGCTTGGGTATTTCATAATATTCCCCGCCCAACAAAAATGCCTAACTGGTAAAAGCAGAGCCATCTGATGCAATGTATTACCCATGCTCCAAGAGAACAGCGACAAGGTTTCAAATGGCGCACCCTATTCAACTTGAGCCTGATTCCCCCAAAAAAATGGTACGGCGGCGTCAGACTGCAAGACCATAAATCACTGTCTAACCAGGTTCCAATCCGTTCTGTTTCCATCGGTCGTATGCTTCTGACCATACCAGTCGAGCAAGGACGAAGCCGTGCTGCACCCTGCGTAAAAGCCGGCGAAAAGGTTTTTAAGGGACAGGTAATTGCCACGGGAGACAGCAAAAACTTGTGGGCCCATGCGAGCACTTCTGGCACCGTCCGTGGCGTTGTCAGCATCCCTGTCGCCGATCGTGACCATACTAGTGAAGCCATTTTGCTTGAGAGCGATGGACTTGATCGCTGGGGACCACGTGAACAAGCCAATATTCCATCCAGCCTGTCGGAACTGGCTGAGTATGCGATGCGCATGGGGCTCGCGGGGCTTGGTGGTGCGGGTTTCCCTACCGGACTTAAGCTTGGCGGTGCTGGTACACCCGATCTGTTGCTGATCAATGGTGCTGAATGCGAGCCGTTTCTCACCTGTGATGACCGTTTGATGCGCGAACGGGCTGCCGATGTCATCCAGGCGGCCGATTATCTGGCCAAGCTGTCAGGTGTATCTAATACGTTTATCGGCGTTGAGAGCAACAAGCCCGAGGCAATTCGGTCCCTTCGCCAGGCCACTGCCGCTGCAGGCAGTTCTGTCAAAATCAGAACGCTGCCTGCGCGCTATCCTGCCGGTGGGCAACCCATGCTGGTACGTGCACTAAGCGGGCGCCGCCTGCGGCCGGGACAATTGCCAGCCGAAATCGGTGTTCAGGTTCTCAATGTGGCATCTCTTTACGCGCTTGGCAGAGCCGTATTTCATGGTGAACCACTGATATCACGTGTAGTGACACTGACAGGCAGATGTAAACACCCCGGCAATTACGAAGTCCCGCTTGGCTACCCTGTCAATCTGCTTCGCAAGATAGCTGAACCAGATTCTGACGCCCGTGATATTCATGTCGGCGGCCCCATGATGGGGCGTAAACTGGAGGAAATTGATGCAGTAACCGGTAAAACCAGCAGTTGCCTGATTTTTGGTGCCAATCGGCTCTGGCCTGCAAAAGGCGATGAATCTGATTGTATTCGATGCAACCGTTGTGTCGATGCATGCCCAATGGCATTGCAGCCCATGTCATTACTGGAAGCTGCCCGCTCACGAAACCAACATGACCTGAAACAGTTGCGGCTTGATGCCTGTATTGAATGCGGAGCGTGCAGTCAGGTTTGTCCCAGCAATCTGCCGCTGCGTGACAGCTTCAGAGCCATAAAAAAGGAAGCCCTGATATGTCGTACCGGATGAGTTTGATGCCCCGGAGCACACAGGGAATCATGGCCACGGTAACCCTGGCCATGTTGCCGGGGACATGGCTGTATGGTCTGCAATACGGTCCTGTGGTCTGGTTACAGGTCATTTGGTGCCTCTTACTGGCACTTCTGGTCGAGATGGGAGCGCTATACCTTTGCCGTAAATCATTGGCCAGAGGACTGAGTGACCTCAGCTGGCTCGTGTGTGCGCTGATTCTTGCTCGTGCACTGCCGTTGATGACACCTCTTTGGATGATGGCAATCGCCAGTGTTGTAGCTTTGGGACTGGTGAAACATGCAAATGGCGGGCTGGGTGCAAATCGGTTAAACCCCGCCATGGCCGGGCTTGCAGTTGTTGCCATCTGTTTTTACCAACAACTGATGCCTGCTCCGGATCTAAATACTCCCTGGACGCTCGGGCTGACTGCCCAGGAAGTATTGCTGCATCAGTTGCAGCTAGAACCTCGTTACCCCGTCGATATCATGACGGGTGCAACACCACTCTCTGGAGGTGCCTTGGATGAGCCGGCCCCTCTCCTTTCATGGATAGGTTATCTAGGCGGAGGACTGCTGCTTGCTGCGATGCGGGTCATCAGATTCGAAATACCTCTGGCAATGATCACCTGTTCGGTCTCTCTGTGTATTCTGGCCGGTCATAGTGCTCAGGAAAGCCTCCACAGCCTGAGCCTGGGCGGTTATGTTTTCACAGCGTTCTTTATCGCCACAGATCCGGTAACGAGCCCGGACAACCGGAGTGCGCGCATTTTGTTCGGGGCTACGATAGGTGTTGTGACAGAACTGGTCAGAGAGTTTGGCCTCTATGCTGACGGTCTTTGCTTTGCGGTGTTGGTAGCGAATCTGTTGGTACCGGACCTCAACCGTCTCGGCTTGAGACTACATCGTCCATGGCATCAGGCAGCCTGAGTTTCCGAATTATATTGATGGATCTTACCCGGTCAGCATTGCTGATCGGGTTCTGGTCTTAATCACCTGAGCACGGCAACACTGGGCAGTTTACCTTTGGCGTGTAAATCTGTGCCTTAGGCTCTTATGTACGCCCAACCTTGTTGCTGCTGCCGGGCCAGATACTGTACCGCAGCCGGCACCACTCTTGCCCCATCCTGTGCACTCACTCCCTGTTTTTCAAGGCTGTTGCTGCAAAGCACCAGGCGCGACAGTATCTCAGTGTCAGCAATCCCTGCGGCGATAGCGGCGGCTGGGCCGTTCACCACCAGCTCCACCTCCGCACCAGGCTCAAGTTTCAACAGGTTGCGTACATTGGATTGGGCTCTGTGTAGAGCTTCCGGTGTCGGGGCGTGTATCAACACTTTCAGTGTTTCCATGGTTAAAGCTCCTGTGCGATGGCATGTGCCAGTTGTTGCAAATCCTCTGCATTTCGTCCGCGTGGGCGAGGCAGTGCTACCTCCTGATCCAGGGCAAGATGTGCCGGGGTTCCAGACAATACCACAACCCTGTCAGCCAGATAGACAGCCTCTTCGATATCGTGGGTAATGAACATGACCGCTGCCCCCGTTTTTTCCCAGATCCGCAGTAATTCATCCTGAAGGTGCTGACGGGTAATAGCGTCAACGGCACTGAAGGGCTCATCCATGAGCAGCAATTCCGGATGCACAGCCAATGCGCGTGCAATACCTGCACGCTGGACCTGACCACCTGACAGTTGATGTGGCCAGCGGTCTGCCAGTTCGCTCAGGCGTGTCAGGCTAAGCACCTCGGCGATCCGCGCTTCACGTTCTTCACGCTTAAGGTCAAGTCCTTTCAGACCGTAGGCGATGTTGTGCTTCAGTCGTTTCCATGGCAACAAACGCCCATCCTGGAACACTGTTGCACGCCGGCGGCAGGAACGGCGTTCCGGAATATCAAGAAAAATTGATCCTGCACTGCTGTCTGCCAGGTCGGCAACGCACTTGAGTAACGTTGATTTGCCGACGCCTGATCCGCCCACAACCGCTACAAATTCTCCTTTTTCAATACGCAGGTTCAAGCCGGCAAACACCGGCTCTGCGCTGTTGCCGTAATGAAAACTCAGATTGTCGATGTTCAGGATGGGCGCCATTGCAACACTCGCTTTTCAATTCGGGCAAACAGCGTATCACTCAGTGTGTAGACCAGAGAGATGATCAACATGTAGATGACGACTGCCTCGTAGGCACCAACGCCGGCTGCGGCGTTCATCTCCTGCCCCATGCCGGGCACACCTAATAACTCGGCAGCAATCAACGTCATCCAGGCCTGACCGATTCCTGTGCGCATGCCCGCCAGTATTCCGGGTGCGGAAGCCGGCAGCGTAACGTTCAGCGCTTGATTCAGGTGACCTTGCTGACCAAAAGCGCGGGCCAACTCGTAGTATTTGGGCTCAACGTTCCTGACCGCTGACCAGGTGGCAAAATAATTAACCCAGAAGACACCGATAGCGATTACAAATGCGGCACCAGCATGACTTACCTTGAACCAGGCGATAGCGAAGACAACCCAGGCAAGAGGAGGAATGGGTCGCAGAATACGCGCCAGCCAGGCATGCAGGGCATCAGCCCAATGGGATGAAGCCGTAACCGCACCAATCAGAAAACCAAGAAATGTTCCCAGACCCAGGCCCCAAACATAATGCACCAGGCTTGAGAGGATCGCAGGTAACAGGCGCCCAGTGGACCACTCATCCTCAAGGGTCTGGGGGAGCAAAAAAGGGTCCGGAATGGTTCCGGCCTGCGCCCATCCAGTCACTTGAGCCAGTTTCCAGCCCGCCACGAACAAAACCAGCCCAGTAAATCCAAGCACTGCTCGTCCCAATGGGCTGCGGGCCCACAAGGATAACTTCGGCTCGCGGTTCATCAGCGATCAAGCGCCTCGTAGAAACGTGTATCGAACAGCTCATTAAGGTCTACATGAGCCTTGAGTGTCCCGATCTCGGCCTGGAAGTCATGCATGGCCTGGGTACCGCCGATGATTTTACGAGGGTCGTCAATGAAATGCGCACTTGAGTTCTCTAAAGCACGTTTCACGATCGCTTCCGGCAGCCTGCCACCACCGACATATCGCTTCACGGCGGCGACCGTCTGCTCGGGATGCTCACGCAGTAACCGGGAGACATCTGCATGTACCGCAACCAGTGCCTGTACCAGCTCTGGCTGATTGTTTATCAGAGATTCACGCACAATCAGTACGGCCCCAGGCTGGCTGGGAAACATTTGCGAACCACTGGCAACCACTCTGGCTTCAGGCAATCGATCCAGACTGATACTGACGACAGGTTCCAGTATGGCGGCACCATCCACAGCCCCCGTCAGCAGGGACTGCTGAACTTGTGCAGCACCCTGATATATCACCTCGATCTGTGTCGGATCAATCTGTAACTGCTTACGCAACCAGTATTGCAGCACGGTTTCAGGAACCGATCCTACGGGGAAGGTCGCAATCACCGGCTTGCGCCCCTTGTCTGCCGTAAAACGGCTGAATGCCGTATTCTGCTCGCCTGACTCAAAGTACGGTGCCAGTTCACCCAGGGCTACCAGACTGATCTGTTCAACGATATTGGAGGCAACAACCTTGATATCGGCCCCCTTGGCTCTGGCTACCATTGCTGGTCCTATGCCCAGGTAGGCGATATCCAGCTGGCCTGCCAGCAATGCCTGAACCATAGCGGGGCCATTCTGGAACTGGATCAACTCTGGATCCTTGATGCCGGCTTCAGCAAGTCGGTCGCTTTCCAGTGCTACAAAGGCCTGAGAAACAGGAATAATAGGCATGTAGCCTACTTCAAGGGGCTCCGCGGCCATGCCGGCTGACGACCAGCCAAGCACAGTGGCCAATAGAATGGAGATTAAGGTACGCATGAGAGACCACTCCTTTAAAAGGCTATGATCTTTCATGCTATATAATGATTTTAAGGCTACAAGAAAGAATTTAGTTCTTTTAGCTATATGCTAGATGTTTTGAACCTTAGCCTCAGCAAGACTATCCGGTCAGGGTGTTGCCAAGCTTCAGCAATCCGCATTGGATTGCCAAGTGAACCAACTCCGCCGTAGAGGAAACCTGGAGCTTGTTTTTCAGCAGCGTGCTGTGATTGGAGACTGTCTTGACGCTGATACATAGCTGCTCAGCGATCAATTTGGGCGTAAGCCCCCGGGCCAGCATGACAAAGATCTCGAATTCCCGCTGGGTCATCCCTTCCAGCCGCGGGTCCATACCGCTGTTTCGCTGCATCGCCAACCGTGTGGCCAGGTCGTGCTCAACATATGGCTGGCCTGCCAGTACCTTGCGTACTGCTTCAAGCAGGACCTCGGGACTGCTGCACTTGGTGATATAACCAAGAGCGCCCACATCGAGTGCTTGCTGCACCATCGGCAGCTCGTCATACATGCTGAAGAACAGTATGCGGGCTCCACTGTCACGCTGCAGGATACGTTTAGCCGTTTCGATACCACTGATATCCGGCAGGTTAATATCAAGCACCAGGGCATCAGGTTGATGCTGCTGCCACAGCGACAGCGATTCCCAACCGCAGGAGGCCTCGATAATTTCACATTCTTCCAACATGGCCGCCAACAGGCTGGCATAACCCTGGCGTACGACCGCGTGGTCATCGGCCAACAAAATTCTCATGCTTCCACTCCGGTTACTATTGGCAAGTCCAGCATCAGCTTCAGGCCGTTTCCCTGCTCTGATGACAGGGTCAATGTCGCATCCATATAGCGAGCCCGTTCATGCATGGACCTGATACCCACCCCTGGCCGGACACCAACAGGAATCCCCTGACCATCATCGATGACGTTTACATAAAGGCGCTGGCCCCGGGTTTCGATGCTGATCACCACTCGTGTAGCCTGGGCGTGCCGGGCAACGTTGTTCAAGGCTTCCTGCAGCAGGCGATAGAGGTGGGTCGAAGTCTCATCGCTGAGTAATGGCAGGGATTTGATCGACAACTGGCAATGGGTACCGCTGCTTTGTTGCCATTGTTCGACCAGGCTGCGCAGAGACTCCTCCAGCCCCAATGGTTCCAGTATTAGCGGATGGAGCGAGCGTATCAGCCGTCTGAAACCCTTCTGCATCGCCTCACAATCAGTGACAATCCTGGGCGCAGTTTTGGCGACCAGTTCGGGCTGATTGGCGGTTTGGCCGATCAGGTACGCCTGGGCGCTGATACCGGTCAAGTACTGGCCCAGATCATCGTGTAATTCACGGGCAAGATAGGCACGCTCCTTTTCCTGCAAGGCCATTAGCTCACGAGTCAGGCGTCGGTTGTCGGCCTGTTCCTGTTCCAATGCCTGAGCCATACGATTGAAGTGGCTGGCAAGGCGGTTGGCCTCGGGCACCGAGTAGGCCTGCAGCCGTGCAGTAAAGTGACCCCGTTGAATTTGGTCCAACGCTGCCAACACCTGGCCAAAAGGCCTCATGCCTTGCGACAGCCCCCAGGTAATGGCGCCAATCGAAAGCAAAGCACCACCGATAAACAACGCAAACACCTGCAGTGCGGATTCCCAAACCTCTTCCAATTCGTCCTCGGGATCGGCGATCAACACCAGCGTATGCCCGTCCGGCAAAAACATTCGACGCTCGATTTGGGGGCTGCTGACAGGCCAGATCCAGCGTGCAAACCAGCCAGGTACTCCCTCTATCCGCAAGGGAGGCGGAGACATGCCCGCTGAAAGTCTGTAGAGCTTCAGATGACGCAGGTCGACCGATAGTAATGACGGCAAGCGTGCGGGATTATGCTGTACATCTTCAATTAACTGGCCAGCAACCGCCATACCGGCTTCCAGCTCACGTTGTATATCTGTTTTCGCCTGACGCATCAGGCCAAACAGGCTCAGCATCAAGGCCAGCAGAAAGGCAGCTGCCACCAGCACATTCAGACGAACGACCGCACGCATTCGATCCAGTCCTTATCAGCGGACGCTGAACACGCCTTCCATGCCCTTGTGCTCCAAGCCTTCCATGTAGAATTCATATTCGCCCGGCTTGATCGGTACGAAAAAGATCTCAGCCTCGCCTTCCTGTTCGAATTCCAGTTCAGTCAGGGTAATCGCCTTGATCTCCATTCCGCCGGCCTCAACCTTGCGCAGGAAAATCGAAGTGAAGAACTCCGGCGACTGCATCGCATATTCCTTCAGCCCGCTGGAGACAACCTTGAGCCGGTAGGCTTTGCCGGTTTCCATCTCATAACGGGTTTGAGACATGGCATAGTCAGTCACCTCACTGCCCAGTACCAGATCGGGAAGGCGCTCGGGACGGGTGGTAAGGTCACCCTCTGCCTGGACGGTCGTCGTGGACAGCGCTGCACTGGCCAACGTCAGGGCGAGTGTCAGGGTACGAATGGGGGATTTCATGGCTATTTCCTGTTCTTGTTGTGATCTTCCCCCAACATCCTAGTGAGCGCCACTCACGAAAACATACTACTTCGGTACTGATTGTTTCAGACTTTCTGAATATTTAAACCCACCCCTTTCCCCCCTAAGCTCAGTTCATAGCTCAACTTATAACAACGATAACGCCCGAGTGTAACCTGATGAACACGCTGCCCCGACTACTGAGCGTCGCGACCCTGGCTTTGTCTTCGCTAGCCAGCGCCACGCCTGCCCCCCTGGAGATCGAGATTGGCTATATCGGTTTTGAACCGGACCATGGCCCTGTTTTATCCAACATCCTGCCTGAACCTGCAGATGCCGGATTGAGGGGCGCTGAACTTGGCATCAAGGACAGCAACACCACGGGCCGCTTTCTTAAACAGCACTACACCCTCCATGCCAACAGCACCGATCAGGCGGAAGAAATTCTTCCAGCCACCCGTGCACTTTACGAGCAGGGTGTGCGCCTGTTTGTGCTTAACCTGACACGGGATCAGCTGGTGTCTGTTGCCGCAGAGCTGCCGGCTGATGTACTGCTGATCAATGCTGGCAGCCAGGACAATGTGCTGCGTACCCAACAGTGTGTACCGGGAATGCTGCACAGCATCCCGTCCCGTGCCATGCTGACTGATGCGCTGGCGCAATGGCTGGCCAGCAAGCGCTGGAATCGCTGGCTGTTGCTGGAAGGTCAGACACAGGAAGACAAGGCGTACGCCGACTCCGTCGTGCGCAGTGCAGAACGCATGGGCGCAACCATCGTCGAACGCAAGCAGTGGAGTTTCGATACCGATCTGCGCCGTACCGCGCAGAAAGAGCTGCCCCCATTCACCCAGACCGACGAGTATGATGTCGTCGTGGTTGCTGACGAACGTGGTGATTTCGGTGAATACGTGCCCTTCAACACCTGGTATCCACGCCCGGTGGTCGGTACCCAGGGGATGTCCCCGGTTACCTGGCATCGTGTCGTGGAAGCCTGGGGGGCTGCCCAGTTGCAGAGCCGGTTCGAGAAACTGGCTGATCGCTGGATGAACAGTCACGACTACGCTAGCTGGGCCGGTGTACGGACGCTGGCTGAAGCGGTCACCCAGACGGGTCAAACCGATCCAGCTGTGCTCAAGAACTTCATCCTGTCCGAGCAATTTCAGCTCGGTGCCTTCAAGGGGCGCAAGCTGTCATACCGTGACTGGAGTGGACAACTGCGCCAGCCCATTCCTCTGATCCACCCGCGCGCCCTGGTATCCCAGTCACCCCAGGCTGGCTATCTGCACCCGACTACCGATCTGGATACGCTGGGTTTTGACCAGCGCGAAAGCCAGTGTTCTGTCAAAGGAGACTCCTGATGTACAAGCCCCCTTTCCTGAAATCGTTGTTGATCACCGCCCTGCTGGCCAGCCCGGCGGCCCAGGCAGCCACGGCGTATGTGTCCAACGAAAAGGACAACACCCTGTCGGTGATCGACCTGGACACCATGGCAGTCACCAAGACCATCGAGGTGGGCGAGCGACCGCGTGGCATCGCCCTGTCCAAGGACAACAGCAAGCTCTATATCTGTGCCAGTGACTCGGATACGGTCCAGGTGCTCGACCTGGCGACTCACAAGATTATCGCCAACCTGCCTTCCGGCGAGGACCCGGAACAGTTCTCGCTGCACCCGGACAACCGCCGCCTCTACATCTCCAACGAGGATGACGCCCTGGTCACCGTGGTCGATACCCAAAGCCATGAAGTACTGGCCCAGATCGATGTGGGTGTAGAGCCTGAAGGAATGGCCGTTAGTCCGGATGGGCGCTGGGCGGTGAACACCAGTGAAACCACCAGCATGTTGCACTGGATCGATACCGAAACCAATGAACTGATCGACAATACGCTGGTGGATCAGCGCCCTCGTCATGTCGAGTTCACCAAGCAGGGAGACACTCTCTGGGCCTCGTCCGAGATCGGCGGCACGGTATCGGTCGTGGATGTTGCCAGCCGCGAGATCATCAAGAAACTGACCTTTCAGATTCGTGGCATCCACCCGGACAAGATCCAGCCGGTCGGTGTGAAGCTGTCGGATGACGGCAAGTACGCCTTCGTAGCCCTGGGCCCGGCCAACCATGTTGCCGTAGTGGATGCCAAAACCTACGAGGTAATGGACTATCTGCTCGTAGGCCGCCGGGTCTGGCACATGGAGTTCACACCTGATCACAAGTATCTGTTGACGACCAATGGCGTGAGCGGTGACGTATCCGTGATCGAGGTTAATGACCTCAAGGTGATCAAGTCAATCAAGGTTGGCCGCTACCCCTGGGGCGTCGTTACATTGAATTAGACACGCTTAAGTAGACACGGTGGATTGATCAGGAGTAACAGATGGGCATTGAAGTACGCCAGTTAAGTTTTCGGTATGGGCCCCGGCAGGCGTTGCAGGATGTCAGCTTCCGCCTCGTCGATGGCCAGCTCAATGCCCTGCTCGGCCCCAATGGGGCCGGTAAAAGCACGCTGTATGCCCTGTTGACCCAGCTGTACAGCTTGCAACAGGGGGAAATACTGCTGGATGACCAATCGATCACGTGTCAATCACGCAAGCTCAAACAACAGCTTGGGGTTGTGTTCCAGCAGAGCACCCTCGACCTCGACCTGAGTGTGCTGCAAAACCTGGAATACCACGGCGCCCTGCACGGCCTGTCGTCTTGCCAGGTCAAACGTGAAGCCGCCGAGTTGCTGGAGCGGCTGGGATTGGGCGACCGCCTCAACGACAGTATCCGCAGCCTCAATGGCGGCCATCGACGTCGTGTTGAGATCGCACGCGCGCTGCTGCACCGCCCCCCCATCCTGCTACTGGATGAAGCGACAGTCGGACTGGATACGGCAGCCCGTCAGTCGATCAACCGCCATGTACGCGACCTTTGCCGCGACAATTCACTAACCGTTCTCTGGGCCACCCACTTGATCGAAGAGATAGCCGCAGACGATCCTGTACTGGTGTTACATCAGGGACGCATTCAGGCCAACGCACAGGCCCATGACATTTGCCGGCAACAACGGACAGCGACCCTTGCAGAAGCGTTCGAGCAGATCACCGGACTCAAGGACAATACCGCATGCGCATGACCGCTTACGCTATCGCTCTGAAAGGGATCCTTAAACGCGAATTTTTGCGTTTTGTCCATCAGCGCACCCGGTTTCTCAGCGCACTGGTGCGCCCCCTGCTCTGGTTGGTGGTGTTCGCCGCCGGCTTTCGTGCCGCACTGGGTGTTTCGATCATTCCGCCGTATGAAACCTACATCACCTACGAAACTTACATCCTGCCGGGGCTTTGCTGCATGATTCTGCTGTTCAACGGCATGCAAAGCTCGCTGTCTATGGTGTATGACCGTGAAATGGGCAGCATGAAGGTGCTGCTGATGAGCCCATTGCCGCGGGCCTGGCTGCTGTTCTGCAAGCTGGTCGCCATCGCCCTGCTGTCGCTGGCCCAGGTGTATGCCTTTATCGCGCTGGGCTTTCTGGTCAATGTGGAACCGCCACTACTGGGATTGCTGACAGTGCTGCCAGCACTATTGCTGACGGCACTGATGCTGGGTGCCATAGGGCTATTCCTGTCGTCCCGTATACGCCAGCTGGAGAACTTTGCCGGGGTGATGAATTTCGTCATTTTCCCGATGTTTTTCATGTCTTCTGCGCTCTACCCGTTGTGGAAGATGCGCGAATCCAGCGAATGGTTGTACTGGATCTGCAGCGTTAATCCTTTCACCCACGCCGTAGAGCTGGTGCGTTTCGCACTGTACATGGAGCTGAACCTGCAGGCGCTGCTAATCACCCTGGGTACGACGCTGGTATTCACCGTACTGGCACTGATGGGATTCAACTCAGAGCAGGTAGCGCGCAAGTCCTGATTATCTTCAGCCTGGCATCTGGCTTTTTGTTGGCTTTCATAGCATTTTTTCAGGTGCCGAAAGCCTGACATGCTTGCTCGTAATAACTGGAGCGGGCAATCTCAAAGGAGCTACAGACCAGCTCGAAGGGCTCATGCTGACTCGACTGGTCTATCAGCCCGTACGATCGTTTTCTCCCGCTCCAAACGGCTGATGCGAGCCTCCAGCTCCTGAATCTTATGCTGTTCCGTCGTACTTGCCTTGGACTCCGGGGGCACACCATCCCGTTCCTCTCGAAGCTGCTTAACCCAGCGACACAATGGACTGGCTCCAACATCAACTGCTCTAGCTGCCTCGGCAACGAAATAGCCCTGATCGACCACCAGACTGGCGGCTTCGCGCTTAAACTCAATTGAAAACGAACGACGTTGTTTTCCATTGGACACCTATTCTTCGGTGGCGACTGTACAACCTAAATGGGTGTCCGGGATTTTTGAGCCACTACATACAAAATACAGCAGACATTTGAATGGTGGGATCAAGACTGCTGGATGACTGGAAACCAGTGAAGACGCCTGGACAGCGCCAGGCGCCTGCCTGCATCAGGCTTCGATCGGTTTGCGCCAGTCATCGGAACCGGAGGTACCGGCACTGACGTGATCCCAGTCGATTTTGCGGTAGGCCTTGGACACTTCAATCAGCTGGGTGAAATCCGCCTTCTGTGGGTCCTGGCAGTGAGGCATATGGCAGTTGATGTCGACGATGGTTGCCCCCTCCAGCGAGGTGGTGAAGAAGTGCTCCTGCTTGCCTTCAATGGAGGTGCGGTACCATTTCAGTTCAACCTTGGTCAGCTTCTCACCCGAAGAGAGGGCGTTGTACATCAGCGGGACAGCCTTGTTCAGTGCTACGGTGAACTTGAACGGCTTGTGCAGAAGGGAAGTTCCATCTCGCTCTGCTGACCTTTAGCAGAGGAGACGTACTTGATATTGATACGCTCTTTAGGCGCGACTGAACCGTCTTGAGGCATGTGAACTCCTTTTCAATACCCATGCATTTTGCATGGAAAGCATCCTGCTTGCGATGAAAGCTACTTTGCCATATGCGTAAAGTCAACCACCATAAAACCAGAATTTTCCCATTAAACTGCCGTTTTCCAATTGTCGATAGCAGCTATAGTTCCAATGCGCTTCTGGCAAACAGCAGATACGTTCGGCCTCAACAAGATATGCCATAGATAGCTGATGAGCTGAAAGTACGTTTCGGGTTGGACAAATGAATATGACACTTTATATTTATTATTAGTATTTTAACTGTATCATTTGTTAATCATCGCAGTTCCAGCCTGGCCCAATCCTTGATGAACTGCGCTGGGCAACTTAGAATCCACTGCCCGCTGGTTGCTGAATGACCACGGGTCAACCCGGCACGACGGCCAGTATCGACCAAACAGACTCGAGGCATGACCAAAATACGCTGTATTGAAGAGCTCGTTCAGGAGTTCCAGGAACAAAGACCCATTCGCGGGGGCTCGCTGATTATCACCATTTTTGGTGATGCCATTGCAGCTCGTGGCGGTACAGTCTGGCTTGGCAGCCTGATCAACCTGCTCGAGCCTCTTGGGCTCAACCAGCGCCTGGTCAGAACCTCAATCTTTCGCCTGACCAAGGACAACTGGCTTACCTCCAACCAGATTGGACGACGCAGCTATTACAGTCTGACCGACTCGGGTCGCCGCCGCTTTGAAAGCGCCTTCCGTCGTATCTATGCTGAACTCTATCCCGAATGGGACGGCAAATGGGACATGGTGCTGGCCAACCAGCTCGATAACGAGCTGCGCAAGGTGCTGAAAAAGGAGCTGGAATGGCAAGGTTTTGGCAACATATCACCCAGCATCATGGCGCATCCGATGGCCGATGCCCAGGAGCTGAGCAACACCTTACAAGAGCTCTGCGTACAGAATGAAGTGATTCACATGCGTGCCGAAATGGTTGGCACCCAAACATCAGACGCTCTGAAGCAACTGGTTCACGAATGCTGGAACCTGCAGCAGCTGGCTGAGGACTATCAGCAGTTCCTCGACCGCTTCCGCCCCATTCTGCGCGCCTTGAAAGCGACCGATGAACTTGAACCCGAGCAGTGTTTCCAGTTGCGCACTCTGCTGATTCATCACTACCGACGCCTGCTGCTGCGTGACCCATTGCTACCGGAGAAACTTCTGCCGGCAGACTGGGCTGGCACCTCGGCACGCGTTTTATGCCGCAATATCTATCGACTGATCTATGCCAAGGCTGATCAGTGGCTCTCTGAAACCCAGGAAACGGCCGACGGCCCCCTGCCTGAACCGGCGCCACGCTTCTACAAGCGGTTTGGTGGCCTCTGAGCCCGTATACACAATCGAGGTAAACTACCATGCCCCTGTCTACGCCCGCTGAACGCGAGTCGGTGCACACCCGCCATGTCACTTGCAATGGCTACAAACGCAAGGACGGCCTCTGGGATATCGAGGGCGAACTCATTGATATCAAGAGTTTTGACCTGCAAGTTGCCGAACGCAACAATGGTGTTATTCCGGCCGGCGAGCCTCTGCACAAGATGTCACTACGTCTGACTATCGATTACGACCTGAACATCCTCGACGTAGAGGCCTGTATGGATTACACGCCTTTCCGCTATTGTCCGGAGATTGCCGACAGCTTCCGTAAGCTCATCGGCCACCAGATCGCACCGGGTTTTACCCGCCTGACCCGCGAGCTGCTGGGCGGCACTCAGGGTTGTACCCATCTATTGGAAATGCTGGGCGTGCTGGCTACAACAGCCTACCAGACGACCCATCACGAACGTGAAAAACGGGAAGATTTTGGCGCCCATGGCGACAAACGGCCGCCAATGCTCAACACCTGCCATACCTTCGATACCCACGGCCCGGTCGTAGAGCGCTACTGGCCGCAGTTTTATGAAGGCGATGATCAAAAGCCTGAAGA
Source organism: Marinobacterium maritimum (assembly GCF_039523155.1). Classification (NCBI taxonomy): domain Bacteria; kingdom Pseudomonadati; phylum Pseudomonadota; class Gammaproteobacteria; order Oceanospirillales; family Oceanospirillaceae; genus Marinobacterium; species Marinobacterium maritimum. The sequence continues at coordinate 1,112,861 of NZ_BAAAET010000001.1, forward strand.
GTAAGTTTCAAGTGGAGGCGCCAGCCTCCACTTTCTCGCGACTACTCTGACTTCTGCTTGACCTGATACAGCGGAACCACGTCTTCATCAAAGCTCAACCGTTTACGGTCCGGCTCAACCTCAGTCAGCGCTTCAACCTCCTGCATGGTATTCAGACTGCGAACGGCCAGATCCTGATACTGTCGTGTCCCGGCTGATTTCCAGGCAATTTCCTGCTCACCCAGTTCACGAATGACCTTCGCCGGCGAGCCCGCTACCAGGCTGCGATCCGGAACCTCGAATTTGGCTTTGACGAACGCCATGGCCGCAACGATCGATGACTCGCCAACGACTGCGCCATCCATAATCACCGCGTTCATGCCCACCAGAGCATTACGCTTGACCACGCAGCCGTGCAACACAGCGCCATGGCCGATATGCCCGTCTTCTTCAACAACTGTATCCGTGCCCGGGAACCCGTGCATGACACAGGTATCCTGGATATTGGCGCCTTCCTTCAGTACCAGACGGCCAAAATCCCCACGCAAACAGGCCGCCGGCCCCACATAGCAACGCGGCCCAATGATTACATCCCCGATCAGAACAGCACTGGGATGGACATAGGCGGTTGGATCGATCACTGGGGTGATGCTATCAATTGAGTAGACTTTCATGGGTTCTCCTTGGCTACAGGCTTATCATTATTCTGTTCAGTTCTAACATGCAAAGCGACAGGGCTCCAGCACCCTATTATGTACACAGCCAAACATTACGATACACAATTATTTTTTTAATGCATAAAACTGTATCTCTTTTAGGTTTGTGCTAGCATACAAAAATGTTGCCGAGTTCAGGTTCGGTGACACTCTCATCTTCCCTTCGGGTTACCATTAATCCGAAGCAAGCAATAATACTTTGCCCTTAGATGGCAGACCTCGGTCTGCCATTTTTTTCTATCCTGTCCTGCTCGTATCCGTTGTGCAATTCCCTGCCGGTTCTGTTCGGGCTATGCTGCAGCCAGTCATAACAGGAGGAAGAGACTATGCTGATTCATCCCGACAGATCCTGCCTGCTGGTGATCGACATTCAGGAACGGATGGCTCCAGTCATCCACCAGGCCGAGCAAACTGTCTCCAATTGCGCCTGGCTGATCGATATCGCCAACCAGCTGGATGTACCTGTCCTTGCAACCGAACAGTATCCCCAGGGACTGGGCACGACCCTGCCAAGCATTCGTGAACGAATCCGGCCTGAAAACATCATTGAGAAAATTCACTTCTCGGCCATGTCCGATGAAGAGCCGAGCCGAGTCATTAACGCCGGCGAACGTAATCAGGTCATCCTCGTCGGCATGGAGTCGCATGTCTGCGTTTTGCAGACTGCGCTGGAGCTCCAGCAGCAGGACCGAGAAGTGTATATCGTTGAGGATTGCGTATCCTCTCGCTCGCCTGCCGACAAGGCTGCGGCACTGGCTCGTTTCCGCCAATGCGGCATCTATGTGGTCACCCGTGAAATGGTTGCTTTCGAATGGCTTCGCTGTGCGGGGACCGACCGTTTCCGCGAAATAAGCAAAACTTACCTGCGTTAACACCCTCTGTCAGGTATTTTCCCTGGCTGCTCTTGACTCTGATCCACAGATCAATGAAAGTTTACGTAAACGTAAACTTTCATTGATATACCGCTACGATATCTCATCCATAAAAATTAGATCAGGAGAGGTCGATGACAGCGCCACTCTGGACACCGGACCAGTCCCGTTGCGAACGCACCCGCATTTACGATTTCATGCAGAAGCTGAACCGGTCGCACAACCTGTCTCTGGATTGCTATGACAGTCTGTACCAATGGAGTATCGAGAACAGCCCAACATTCTGGAGCGATCTCTGGGATTACGCAGGCGTAATTGCTTCAAATCGCGGCGAGACAGTGCTTGAGCACCCTGACCGTATGCCGGGCGCACGCTGGTTCCCTGAAGCTCGACTCAATTTTGCCGAAAACCTGCTTCGCTACCGCGACGACCGCCCCGCCGTCATCTTCCGTGGTGAGGACGAAACACGCATCGAATTGAGCCATGCCGAGCTGTATAAACAGGTTGCCCGCCTGGCGAGCGCACTGCGTAAACAGGGGGTTACCCAGGGGGACCGAGTCTCAGGCTTCATGCCCAATGTTCCGGCCACGCTGATCGGCATGCTGGCAACGGCTTCTATCGGCGCCATCTGGAGCTCCTGCTCCCCGGACTTCGGTATCAACGGTGTACTGGACCGCTTCGGCCAAGTGGAACCCAAGGTACTGCTCACCACCGATGGTTATCGCTACAACGGCAAGGTACTCAACAGCCTGGAGCGGGTTCAGGGTATCGCCCATCAACTGCACTCGGTGGAAACCATCGTAGTCGCGCCGTTCATAGAGGCTCAGCCTGATATCAGCGGCCTTGATCGGGCCGTGCTATGGGACGACTTTATCGATGCCGAGGCTGAAGAGGTCGTTTTTGAACAATTGCCGTTCGATCATCCACTGTATGTGATGTACTCCTCCGGCACCACCGGCGTGCCCAAGTGCATCGTGCACAGCGCGGGCGGCGCCCTGCTGCAGCACCTGAAAGAGCATATCCTGCACACGGATGTCGGACGTGATGACCGCCTGTTCTACTACACCACCTGTGGCTGGATGATGTGGAACTGGCTGGTCAGCGGTCTGGCCACCGGATGTACACTTGTACTCTTTGATGGCTCCCCTTTTGCGCCAGAACCCAGCGTACTTTGGGATATCACCGAGCAGGAGAAGATCAGCATTTTCGGCACCAGCGCAAAATATATTGCGGCACTGGAGAAAGCCGGTGTTAAACCGCGCGAAAGCCACAACCTTTCCGCATTGAAAGCAGTGCTCTCTACCGGTTCACCGTTGGCGCACGAGAGCTTCGAATACGTCTATCGGGACATAAAAGCCGACCTGCAGCTTTCGTCTATCTCCGGTGGCACCGACATCATTTCCTGTTTCGCTCTGGGCTGCCCAATCCGTCCGGTGTATGCCGGCGAGTTGCAGTGCCGTGGCCTGGCCATGGCCGTAGAGATCTTCGACGACAACGGCCAACCAGTCCGCGGGGACAAAGGCGAACTGGTGTGTACCCAGCCCTTCCCGTCCATGCCTGTCGCCTTCTGGAACGACCCTGAGGGCCGCAAGTATCACGATGCCTATTTCGGTCAGTTCGACAATATCTGGGCCCATGGCGACTATGGCGAAATCACCGAGCATGACGGCCTGATCATTCACGGCCGCTCGGATGCCGTGCTCAACCCCGGCGGCGTACGTATCGGTACCGCTGAGATCTACCGCCAGGTGGAAAAGGTAGACGGCGTACTGGAGAGCCTTTGCATCGGCCAGCCCTGGGATAATGATGTGCGTGTGGTGCTGTTTGTGCGCCTGCAGGATGGCCTGGAGCTGGACGATAACCTGATCAAGACGATCAAGGATACCATCAGGGCCAACACGACTCCTCGCCACGTACCCGCACGGGTCGTGCAGGTCAGCGACATCCCGCGCACCATCAGTGGCAAGATTGTCGAACTGGCCGTACGCAAGGTGGTCATGGGCGAAGAAGTGAAGAACAAGGATGCGTTGGCCAATCCCGAAGCACTGGAGCTTTTCCGCAACCTGCCGGAACTGCAGTCCTGAGCGTATATGGGTCCTGAATTCAGCTGGACCCTGAACGCAGAGGCCCCGCTCATTGCGGGGCCTCTGACTCACTCCTCGAAACGGTAGTATTCCCGGTTCAACCAGGCACTGACATCGGTCACCTCATCGGGAAACCAGCCCACATCCAGATTGGTGTTACAGCCTTCCACAAAGGCTTCCAAAGCTGCATAGCTCTGCACCTTGCGCTCCTGGCGCTGATAGAAATCTTCGCCATGGCAGGTCTCGCAGTTGGCATCGGTATAATGCTCGCCCTGAATAGTGCGTTCAATTTCGACACCATAATAGAGCGCCTTGCCCTGCTCCGGATCTGCAGCCATCAAGCTGCCGACATAAGCCGCCAGCAGCAGTGCAACTCCCCTGTTCACGCATCACCTCCGGTTGATTATTACAACTGGACGCGGCCAACCTGCGCAATAAAGTCCTCCGGGTCAATTACCCCGATCAGAGTCAGTTCAGGCCGCTCCCGACCGCTGGCATCATAGAAGATCAGTGCCGGCGGCCCGATGATAGAGAAACGGCGATACAGGGACTTGGCTCCCTCATCGTTCGCGGTAACATCCAGCTTGATCAGCTTGAACGGCGCCAACGACTGCTGAACACCTGCATCACTGAAAGTAACATAGTCCAATTCGATGCAGGAGATACACCAATCGGCATAGAAATCCAGCATGACCGGCTGCCCTTGCTGTCGAGCCTGCACCAGCAGACGATCCAGGTCAGCTTCGCGGCTGACGGTTTCAAATGGCAGCTTGGCAGACTGAGTATTCTGAGCCACTACACCGCCCACAACCCCCTGCAACGGATAGAGCAGACTTTTGCCACCTGAGAGCACCCCCACCAGCAGAGCCACGCCATACACCAGCAGTACCACACCCATTCCTTTCCAGAAACGGTGCCAGCCGCGAGCATGTTCCGGCAGACGATCCAGTGCGCCCAGATATACCGCACTGACCAGCAGTACAAGACTGAACAGCAACATGGTGACCGATGTCGGCAGCAGCCGATCAAGCATCCAGACAGCCATCAGCAGCAGCAGGACACCAAAGCCCGCCTTGACTGCTTCCATCCAGGCACCGGCACGTGGCAGTAACTTGCCGGCAGAGGCACCCACCAGCAGCAAGGGAACGCCCATCCCCATGGACAGGCTGAACAGTGCGCTGCCGCCAAGCACAGGGTCACCACTCTGTCCGATATAGATCAACGCGCCCGCCAGAGGAGCCGCCATGCAGGGTCCGACAATCAGGGCGGACAGCAGCCCCATGACCGCGACACCGGTTAGCGTGCCGCCCTTTTGCCGATGACTGGCATTGCTGAGCCGGCTCTGCAATGCAGAAGGCAATTGCAGGTCGTAAAAGCCAAACATGGAAAAGGCCAGCAGTACGAACACCGCACTGAAGCTGCCGATAATCCAGGGATTCTGGAACGCGGCCTGCAGATTGGCCCCAAAAAGACCTGCGGCGATACCTGCCAGAGTATAGGTGAGCGCCATCGCCAGCACATAGACCAGTGACAGCAGGAAGGCACGCATGGTGCTGAGATGATGCCCTTGTCCCGCGATGATGCTGGACAATATCGGGATCATCGGCAAAACACAGGGAGTTAATGACAACGCAAGGCCTGCCAGGAAAAAGGCACCCAGCATGAGCAGCCAGTTGCCGTCAGCCAGCAGCCGTGCAAACTGATCCTGCTCACTCAGAGGGACCGCTGACTCAGCTACTTCTTGAGGCGTTGATTCAACCTGAGATGCCTTGTCAGTCGGCCAACTCAGCCCAGCAGCCGCCGGCAAATCGCTGACACTGACCGTTTTGGTGACGGGCGGATAGCAGATGCCCCCCTCCCAGCAGCCCTGATAGCTGACCTGCAGATCGGCACTGTCATTCGCACCCTCACTATGCCCCAGCAACAATGCCACTTCAGCCAGATTGTGATACACCTCAACCTGGCCGAACAGGGGATCATCTTTCATGTCACCGCTGGCATCGTGCCGCTCAACCAGCTCGACGCCCTCGGGCATATCGATCTGGATACGCTCCCGGTACAGGTAATAGCCAGGCTCAACATCCCAGACCAACCGAGTGATACCGGCATCCGCTGCTTCGACACGCAGTCGGAAGGCCTCATCCACGTCCAAAGGCTGATTACTGGCCACCCCGCCAAAAAGGCTTGCGTGGGCTGTCATCGTTGTAGAAAGGGTTACCAACAGCACCAGCAAGGGCTGCAATAGCGCACGTGTCAACAAAGCGATCATCCTTATTTCGTCACATCACTCAGGTCTGACCTCAAGAGCATCGAAATGTTCTCAACAGGTCCTGAACGTATGGCAAGTTTAACACTCCTGCACATAGCACCGGTATCGGCCACTAAATCTCACACCTTCAGATACTTATAACCGCCGCAGCGATGTGGTAAAACAGAACGGATCGGCTAGCCAATAAAGCCGACATTCAGCATTAAATGCCGCTGCCAGGACTATAAGATGACCGATACACGCGTAGAAGACCTCAATATTGAATCCAATATCCCGCTGATCACGCCGGAAGCCCTCAAGGCCAAGCTGCCGCTGACTGAAGCCGCTGCCAAAACCGTGATGGAAGGCCGTCAGGTAATCAAGGATATCCTCGACCGCAAGGACAAGCGCCTGTTCGTGGTTGTGGGCCCCTGCTCCATTCACGATCCTGAAGCAGCGCTCGAATATGGCCGTAAGCTGAAAGCCCTGGCTGAGGAAGTGAAAGACACCCTGTATCTGGTCATGCGCGTCTATTTTGAGAAACCCCGTACCACCGTGGGCTGGAAAGGCCTGATCAACGACCCGCACATGAACGACTCCTTCGATATCGAAGAAGGCCTGCACATTGCGCGTAAACTGCTGCTCGACCTGTCCGAAATGGGCCTTCCGCTGGCAACTGAAGCTCTGGATCCGAACACCCCGCAGTATATGCAGGACCTGATCAGCTGGTCTGCGATTGGCGCACGTACCACTGAGTCGCAGACACACCGTGAAATGTCTTCAGGTCTGTCCTGCGCAGTTGGCTTCAAGAACGGTACCGATGGCGGCTTGGACGTCGCTGTAAATGCCATGAAGTCCGTGCTGCACCCACACAGCTTCCTCGGCATGAGCGGTGATGGTCAGGTATCGATCGTGCGCACGCGTGGTAACCGCTACGGTCACGTAGTCCTGCGTGGCGGCAACGGCAAGCCGAACTATGACTCTGTCAGCGTAAAGCTGTGCGAACAGGCCCTGGAAAAAGCGGGCCAGCAAGCCAACATCATGGTGGATTGCAGCCATGCCAACTCCAACAAGGATCCTGCTCTGCAACCGCTGGTCGCTGAGAATGTGGCGAACCAGATTCTGGAAGGCAATAAATCCATTGTCGGCTTGATGATTGAGAGCAACCTGGAATGGGGTAACCAGTCCATCCCTGATGACCTGACTCAGCTCAAGCACGGGGTGTCCGTGACCGATGCCTGCATTGACTGGGAAGCCACTGAAAAGTGCATGCGTGAAATGGATGCAAAACTCAAGGATGAGCTGAACGATCGCTGATCCAACCTCTGGGCGGCCATTCGTGCCGCCCAGTTTTGAACACCACTTCGTGTTTACTCGACGACGACCACTTCCTCGATATCATCTTGCCTGCCCCGCTGCTCCAACGCCTTCTTCTTGCGTTTGCGAGCATACATGCGGCTATCGGCCAGGCTGATTACGGTTTCACAGTCATTGGATTCGTTTGGAAATACGGCATATCCAACGCTCGCTGAAATACTCAACTCAAGGCCAGCTATCTCAAAGGGGTTTGCCATCAGCTGCTCAAGCTTGGCAGCCAGCCTGCGCACATCCTCAAGTCCAACACCCGGCTGTAACAGAATAAACTCATCGCCACCATTACGTGCCAGCGTGTCGGTGGCGCGGCAGTTATCTCGCAGCCGGCGGGCAGCGGCAATCAGCAAAAGGTCACCCATGTGATGCCCATGGGTGTCATTAACCGCCTTGAAGTGGTTCAGGTCGATAAACAACAGGGCAAAACCTATTCCGGAACGAGGATAGAGCTGGGCAAGGTGCTCAGCACGGTGCATCAGTGAGCGCCTGTTGGCCTCACCGGTCAGGCTATCCGTGTTCGATTGGTGGTGAGCAAGACGGTACAAGCGGTACATCAGCATGATCAAGCCTGCCAGAACTGCCAGCAGCCCCCAAGCAGTCAGCCGCATCCAGATCACGGACGCATTGATGCCATGAATGGGGTTGGCCGCAATCACCCAGACACCACCGGGGAAAAATATCTGCATTTTGGCTACAGGGTCGACAAACACCGCCCGATCACCGAAGAATATATCACCTGTTTCACCAGTACCGTCACGGCCGCGGATAGCGATCTCGAAACCTGAAGCGGTCTCTTTTATGCCTGACTTGTTCATCAAGGTGTCAAAATCAAGCACGATCGATGCCAGCCCCCAATAATGCCGCGCTGTTCCATGACGGTAATGGATTGGTGCACGGGCAATGACCCCCTGCCCGCCCTGGATAAGATTCACGGGGCCAGCAAGTTTCATCTTGCCGCTGATGATCGCCTCTTCAACAGCTGGCCACTGCTCCTTGTTGGTACGGTAATCCAGCCCGATGACCGCTTCATTCCCTTCCAGCGGATATACAAACTGCATGACATTATCAGGGGCCAGACCAATATTGCGTACCAGCGGCGCGTCGCCAATAATTTCGCGCGAGAGTTCATACCAGCGTTCGGGTGAGCTATCTGGATAGGCTGAAACAAATGTGGTCAGACTGCGGGACAGATAGAGTACGGAATTGACTTCGGTTTCCAGCTGGGCTCGCATGCTGGCCAACAGCGCCGTTGCCTCCATACTGCGTATTTGAGCAGCACGCTGCTTGGCCATTCCGACAACATACTCCGTCAGAATTCCGCCAACTACTAACAGCAGCACAATAATTAGATATACAACCCTCGGCTTCAAGCCCGAGCGCAGTAGCGTGCGCGTCATACAGGGATCTACTCTATTTGAATGATGTCTCCCAGTTTACGCAATTCAGACAGTGATGTCTTTCGGATACAGCTTATTAGCAGTAGCGAATAAACAGCTGATTTGCAAGACACAGAATAAAAACGCCTGATGATTACTCATCAGGCGTTCGAGGATAAAGCCAGGATGCTTCAGCACAGGTAGCAGATCAGAAAGTATCACCCGGTACGCGGACAAAACCTTCCATCAACACGCGAGCACTGCGGCTCATGACAGCCTTCTTGGCCGTCCATTCACCGTTTACTTCTTCCGCCGCCGCGCCGACACGCAGGGTGCCAGAGGGGTGGCCGAAGGTTACGGCTTCGCGCGCACCGCCACCGGCGGCCAGATTGACCAGAGTGCCGGGAACAGCCGCAGCGGTTGCGATGGCCACGGATGCAGTACCCATCATGGCATGGTGCAACTTGCCCATTGACAGCGCACGTACGCAGACGTCGATGTCATTTGCACCGATCTGCTTGCCACTGGACGCTTCATAGTCGGTCGCTGGCGCCACGAAAGCGATCTTCGGCGTATGCTGACGGGCAACCGCTTCTTCGATGTCCTTGATCAGGCCCATCTTCACCGCACCATAGGCACGCATGGTTTCGAAACGCGCCAGCGCTTCGGCATTGCCATTGATGTCTTTCTGCAGTTCGGTACCGGTATAACCAATATCAGACGCATTAACAAAGATGGTCGGGATACCAGCGTTGATCATGGTCGCCTTGAAGGTACCCACGCCCGGCACTTCCAGGTCGTCGACCAGATTACCGGTCGGGAACATGGAGCCTTCGCCATCGGCCGGATCCATGAACTCAATCACCACTTCGGCTGCAGGGAAAGTGACGCCATCCAGTTCAAAATCACCGGTTTCCTGCACTTCACCATTGGTGACCGGCACATGCGCGATGATGGTTTTCTGGATGTTCTTCTGCCAGATACGCACGGTACAGATACCATTTTCCGGGATGCGCGCAGGGTCAACAAGACCGCCACTGATGGCAAACGCGCCCACGGCTGCGGTCAGGTTACCGCAGTTGCCGGACCAATCAACAAACGCCTTGTTGATCGCTACCTGACCAAACAGATAGTCAACATCATGGTCAGGCTGAGTGCTTTTGTCGAGGATGACAGTCTTGGAGGTGGATGATGTGGCACCACCCATACCATCGATCTGCTGACCATAGGGATCGGGACTGCCAATCACGCGCATCAGCAGTTTGTCACGGGCTTCTCCGGGCTCCTGACAGGCTTCAGGCAGATCCTGACGACGGAAGAAAACGCCCTTGCTGGTACCGCCACGGATGTAGGTGGCCGGTACTTTGATCTGGGGAACACTGGACATGTAAATGCTCCAAAATAAGTCGGTTGCCGAATGCAGAAAGCCGCTGAGGAATATGAGGAAGTGACGGGGTATGGCTGCAGCGGACCGTCTGTCGCCATGGATGGCAACAGCGAGCCCCCATGAATGGGTTTACGGCGTCTCCGATGCAGTTACATCCCGGCACGGAACCAGTTTCTGCTCCGGGAAATACCCGAACCATCATGGATGGCCCGGGCAGTTTTCAAGAGTTCGAAATCAGGCAGCGCCTTCCGCTTCCAGGAACTCCTTGGCGAAGCGCTGCAGCACACCGCCAGCCTTGTAGGTAGCCACTTCAGCAGCGGTATCCAGACGGCAGGTCACCGGCACTTCAACAGTTTCGCCGTTGCGACGGTTGATCACCAGCGTCAGGTCTGCACCCGGAGCAATTTCGCCCTTCACATCATAGGTCTCAGTACCATCGATAGCGTAAGTGTGACGAGTATCACCTTCCTTGAACTGCATCGGCAGTACGCCCATGCCGACCAGGTTGGTACGGTGGATACGCTCGAAGCCTTCAGCGACGATCGCTTCCACGCCAGCCAGACGCACGCCCTTGGCCGCCCAGTCACGGGATGAGCCCTGACCGTAGTCAGCGCCGGCAACGATGATCAGGTTCTGCTTACGGTTCATGTAGGCTTCGATCACTTCCCACATGCGCATCTGCTGACCTTCCGGTTCCAGACGAGCCAGAGAACCCTGAATCACTTCGCCGTTATCGTCCAGACACATCTCGTTGAGCAGTTTCGGGTTAGCGAAAGTTGCACGCTGAGCGGTCAAGTGGTCACCACGGTGAGTCGCGTAGGAGTTGAAGTCTTCCTCCGGCAGGCCCATCTTGGCGAGATATTCACCGGCAGCAGAGCTGGCCAGAATCGCGTTGGACGGTGACAGGTGATCGGTGGTGATATTGTCACCCAGTACCGCCAGCGGACGCATGCCGCTCAGAGTACGCTCACCGGCCAGGGCACCTTCCCAGTACGGCGGACGGCGGATGTAGGTAGACATCTCGCGCCAGTCGTACAGTGGGCTTTCCGCTTCTTCAACCTGGCCCAGGTCGAACATCGGGATGTAGACCTGCTTGAACTGTTCCGGCTTAACGCTTTCCTTGACAATCGCATCAATCTCTTCGTCCGACGGCCACAGATCTTTCAGGGTAACCGGGTTACCGTTCTGGTCAGTGCCAAGCACGTCTTTCTCGATATCGAAACGCACGGTACCGGCGATGGCGTAGGCCACAACCAGCGGCGGAGACGCCAGGAAAGCCTGCTTGGCGTAAGGGTGGATACGACCGTCGAAGTTACGGTTACCGGACAGTACAGCGGTGGCGTACAGATCGCGATCGATGATCTCCTGCTGGATCTGCGGATCCAGCGCACCGGACATACCGTTACAGGTGGTGCAGGCGTAAGCCACGATGCCGAAGCCCAGCTTTTCCAGTTCCGGCAGCAGGCCAGCTTCTTCCAGATATAGGCGAGCTACTTTGGAACCCGGCGCGAAGGAAGACTTGACCCAGGGCTTGCGGATCAGACCCAGCTCGTTGGCTTTTTTCGCCAGCAGACCGGCCGCTACCACGTTGCGCGGGTTGGAGGTATTGGTGCAGGAAGTGATCGCTGCGATGATGACAGCGCCATCCGGCAGCAGGCCCTCTTCCTCTTCCTTGCGTGCGTCAGCCAGCTTGGCTTCGTCAGCGATACCACGCTCCTGCAGTGCCGCAGTCGGCAGACGACGGTGCGGGTTGGACGGGCCAGCCAGGTTGCGCTCAACGGTAGACAGATCGAAGGTCAGAACACGCTCGTACTGCGCGGTCTTCAGGTCATCAGCCCAGAGACCGGTTTCCTTGGCGTACTGCTCCACCAGCGCTACCTGTTCCGGCTCGCGACCAGTCAGCTTCAGGTAATCGATGGTTTGATCGTCGATGTAGAACATCGCCGCAGTCGCACCGTATTCCGGTGTCATGTTGGAGATGGTGGCACGGTCACCGATAGACAGGCTGTCGGCACCTTCACCGAAGAATTCCAGGTAAGCACCAACCACACGCTCCTGACGCAGGAACTCGGTGATGGCCAGCACGATATCGGTGGCGGTGATACCTGGCTTGCGCTGACCGGTCAGCTCAACACCGACGATATCCGGCAGACGCATCATGGACGGGTGGCCCAGCATCACGGTTTCGGCTTCCAGACCGCCAACACCGATGGCGATAACGCCCAGCGCATCCACGTGCGGGGTGTGGGAGTCGGTACCGACACAGGTATCCGGATAAGCAACACCGTCACGGGCCTGGATCACCGGAGACATCTTCTCCAGGTTGATCTGGTGCATGATGCCGTTACCGGCCGGGATTACGTCCACGTTCTTGAACGCGGTCTTGGTCCAATCGATGAAGTGGAAACGGTCTTCGTTACGACGATCTTCGATGGCGCGGTTCTTTTCGAACGCTTCCGGGTCGAAGCCTGGTGCTTCAACGGCCAGAGAGTGGTCAACGATCAGCTGAGTCGGTACCACCGGGTTGACCTTGGACGGGTCACCACCCTTATCGGCGATGGCGTCACGCAGACCAGCCAGGTCGACCAGTGCGGTCTGACCCAGGATGTCGTGACACACCACGCGGGCCGGATACCAGGGGAAGTCCAGATCGCGCTTGCGCTCGATCAACTGCTTCAGGGAAGCAGTCAGCGCTTCCGGCTCGCAGCGACGAACCAGCTGTTCGGCCAGTACACGAGAAGTATACGGCAGTTTGGCGTAGGCACCGGCTTCAATCGCTTCGACCGCCGCGCGGGTATCGAAGTAATCCAGGTCAGTGCCCTTCAAAGATTTACGAAATTCTGTATTCATGGCGTCGGGTGTCCATCAAGTAGTATTCATTGACGCGGGCCTTGAAGATGCATCTGTACCCCAGGGGCACGCTGCATCCAGGCCGGTATACCGATAATAAAAGGGGTGTAGCCAGTGATGACTACACCCCGGCGCATCAGGCGCGCTCTTCGATCGGTACCCACTCGGCCGATTCAGGGCCGGTGTAGTCCGCGGACGGGCGGATGATACGGTTGTTGGCACGCTGCTCCATTACGTGAGCGGTCCAGCCGGCGACACGCGAACACACGAAGATCGGCGTGAACAGCTCGGTCGGAATACCCATGAAGTGGTAAGCAGACGCATGGAAGAAGTCCGCGTTACAGAACAGTTTCTTCTCGCGCCACATGACCGCTTCAACACGTTCGGAAACCGGGTACAGCACGCTGTCACCCACCTGCTCGGCCAGCTTCTCGGACCATTCCTTGATGATGGCGTTTCGCGGGTCGGATTCGCGGTAGATCGCGTGACCGAAGCCCATGATCTTGTCCTTGCGCGCCAGCATGCCCATGATCGCCTCTTCAGCTTCATCAGCAGATTTCCACTGCTCGATCATCGCCATGGCCGCTTCGTTGGCGCCACCGTGTAGCGGACCACGCAGGGAACCGATAGCACCGGTTACACAGCTATGGATGTCGGACAGCGTAGAGGCACAGACACGTGCAGTGAAGGTAGAGGCGTTGAACTCGTGCTCAGCGTACAGAATCAGGGATGCATGCATCACCTGAACGTGCAGCGGATCCGGCTTCTTGTCATGCAGGGTCCACAGGAAGTGCTCGCCAATGGAGTCAGCGTCGGTCTCGGTATTGATACGCTTGCCGTTGTGGGCGAAGTTGTACCAGTAGTTGATGATCGACGGGAACACGGCCAGCATGCGGTCGACCTTGTCATGCTGCTCGCTGAAGTCCATTTCGGTCTCCAGGTTACCCAGCATTGAACAACCGGTACGCATCACATCCATCGGGTGAGCATCTTTCGGAATCTGTTCCAGTACGACCTTCAGCGCTTCCGGCAGCCCACGCATGCCTTTCAGCTTGGCTTTGTAGGCATCCAGCTCCGCCTGATTCGGGAGCTTGCCGTACAGCAGCAGGTAAGCAACTTCTTCAAACTGTGCCTTGTCGGCCAGTTCCTTGATGTCGTAGCCACGGTAGGTCAGACCGGCACCGGTTTTACCCACGGTACACAGAGCGGTTTCACCTGCGGATTGTCCACGCAGACCAGCACCACCGAGTTTCTTTGCTTCTGCCATCTGTATCTCCTTAATCTGTTGCCGGGAGGCAAGGCCTCCCTGTACCAGTTATCTCGATCCGCAAGGCGGATGATGACTTATCGTTATTTGTTTTTGCCTTCTTTGAAGAGGGCGTCCAGCTTCTGTTCGAAGTCGTGGTAGTTGAGGAAATCGTACAGTTCCATGCGAGTCTGCATGGTATCGACTACGGCCTTCTGGTCACCGTCGTTGAGCAGGTGCTCGTATACGTTCAGTGCAGCCTTGTTGGCGGCACGGAAGGCAGACAGCGGGTACAGCACCATGGTGGCACCGGCTTCAGCCAGTTCAGCCTTATTGAACAGCGGCGTGGCACCGAATTCAGTAATGTTCGCCAGCAGGTGGGCACCGTTGATGCCGCTGGAGAATGCACGGTAATCATCCAGAGTGTGAACCGCTTCAGCGAAGATCGCATCAGCACCCGCTTCCAGGCATGCCTGAGCACGCTCAACAGCCGCGTTCAGACCCTCCATCTGGAACGCATCAGTACGCGCCATGATGAAGAAATCATCATCGGTACGTGCATCTACAGCCGCCTTTACACGGTCGACCATCTCTTCCAGAGAGACGATTTCCTTGTTCGGGCGGTGACCACAACGCTTCTGCGCAACCTGGTCTTCGATGTGAACAGCTGCAGCGCCGCCCTTTTCCATCTCCTTGATGGTGCGTGCAATGTTGAATGCACCGCCCCAACCGGTATCGATATCAACCATCAGCGGGGTATCAACAGCGCTGGTGATACGACGTACATCTTCAACCACATCGTTCATGGAGGTCATGCCCAGATCCGGCAGGCCGTAGGAAGCGTTGGCAACACCGCCACCGGACAGGTAGATCGCCTGGTGACCTACACGAGTCGCCATCATTGCGTTGTAAGCATTGACGGTACCCACGATCTGCAGCGGCTGGCTTTCAGCCAGAGCTTTACGGAAGCGTGCACCTGCAGTCAGTTTCTCAGCCATGTTTATCCCCTTCTGGTTTGGTCTCGGTATCCAGTTTGGCTTCGATATTGCGACGGGCCGCACTGATATGGCGACGCATCAGCATCTCGGCCAGCTCTTCATCCCGGGACTCGATTGCATCGATGATTTGACGATGCTCCTTGAGTGCCCGTTTCGGACGGGAACTGGAAACACTGAATTGATAACGGTACATACGTACCAGGTGGTACAGGTCATCGCCAAGCAGCTCCAGCAGCTTGGCGTTCTTGCTGCCCTGTACGATTCGGTAATGGAAGTCGAGGTCACCTTCTTTCTGAAAGTAAGAGCGCCCTTCGCGCTGATCAACCGAGGCTTCGTGCTCATCGAGCAGTTGCTTGAGGCTGGCGATCTCTTCATCCGTCATGTTCTTCGCTGCCAGGCGGCAGGCCATGCCTTCGAGTGCCTCACGCACCCGATAGATCTCAATCAGCTCACGTGTCGACAGCTGAACCACTCGAGCGCCGACATGGGCCTTGCGCTCTACCAGCCGCCATCCTTCCAGGCGACGGATCGCTTCACGCAGTGGCCCCCGGCTGATGCCGTAGGTACGCGCCAGTTCCGGCTCACTGATCTTCTGGCCCGGGGGGATCTCTCCCTTGACGATGGCCGTCACGATCTGCCGGCAGACGCGATCTGCCAGTGTTCGCGTTTCAGGTTCCAGTGGAACCACTTTCAGCTCTCCGCTTTTTTTACTCACGTTCTGCACAACCCTGATCAAGATTGTCGACAATATTTTCAGAAGCAACAATACCGGTGCCAAAACCGAGCGTCAACTCAACCATAGAGAAAAATTGTCAACATCAGACAAAAGTCTAGGGGGATTCCCTCAGACAGCTTAGCAGCTGATTGAAGCCACTATCGAAGCAACCGAGGCAAGACAAAAACAGGCGAAAAGTCACAGTCTAGTGGACTAAATGGGCACTTCAGGCCTGTTCAATCGAAGCATTCGGCAATGCAGATAGGTCTTCAACAGCCCGTTAGAGGTAGCGTTCAAGCTCCTCATTCATAATGCGCGCAATCTGGCGCGGCTTTTGAAACGGCAAGGAATGATCGGTTCCCGGCACCATAAAGTAGTGCCAGTTCGCCATCTGCTCAGCCAGACTCAAGTGTAGCTGATGCATTAACTCGACACTCTGACCACCAATGAAACTGCTGACATCTCCTTGAGCTGCAAGCAATGCTTCACGGTCGATGCTATTGATGGCAGAAGTAACAGCATCAAGCGAATGGGCGAAACCCAATGGCCGGCGTGCCAGCCGGCTGACGGCAACCGACTCAGTTTGCGGTGAAACCTTGCGATTAGGCGAGATGGTATCGAGAAACTGACGAATCCCCTGATCGCGATCTGTCGAACGCAGATGAACAGCCGCCTCGGAATACCGCCGACGCAGCTCGACAGTACTTTCCCAGTCTGGACGATCCAGTACTGCCGACTCCAGCAGGTACTGTTTACCGATACGGTCGCTATAGCGCTGTTTCAGCAACATGCTCACCAACCCCCCCAGGGAATAGCCGCCGAGATCGAACTGCCACCAACCCAAATGGTCGACCAGCGCCCCCATATCGCTGACCAGATCATACACATCAAAGGCATGCTCCTGGCGATCGGGGTAGTAGCTGTTTCCGGCACCACGCAGGTCCGGTACCAGAATTTCACTCCACTGGGTCAAAAAGGCCGTTAGCATGTGCCAGGTGTCCTCTCCAGCCACGCCAGCCCCGTGTATCAACAGCAAGCGGCGATCAGTCATCGCATGTCGATTGCGGTATATACGGTAATGCAACTGCTGATCCGGCAATGCCAGCAAAGCTTCCTTAATTTCACAAGGGTGTTTCATGACGACCTTCCAACCAAAACAACCCGTGCATTATACGCCCCATCGTCACAATGAACGCCCCCATACTGCTGAAGGATGATAGAATATTCGCTTTTACCGAGGACCCGGGTTGACTCAACAGTTGATTCATCAGCAGTTCCTTGAATACGGTCAAAGTACCCACGAACTGCTGGAACGTATCCGTCCGTTTGGACACGCCATTCTGCTCGACAGCAGCCAGCCGGATGCCCTTGGTGGCCGCTATGACATCCTGTCAGCCGCACCGGATCGCATCATCCGCTTTGGCCCTGAAGGGCTCAAGGCTTTCGATGGTCAACAGCGAGCATTGGATACTGAACACCGGGACCCCTTCGCCTACCTGGATCACTGCCTCGCTGAATTGGGCACTGCACAACCCGTAGATGACTTGCCATTCTGTGGCGGCCTTATCGGCCTGTTCGGATACGACCTTGGGCGTGCAGTTGAACAACTGCCACAACATGCCGAGGCGGACATTGACTACCCCTGGCTACTGGTCGGACGATATCTTTGGGCCATTGTCGTTGACCACAAGCTGCGCACCTGTCGCCTGATCAGCCACCCCCTCGCAGATTTGGGCCTGCTGCACCAGATTCAACAACGACTGGCAGCACCAGCCAGCCTCGAACCACAGACATTTCGGCTGACCACCCCCTTTGCCAGTAATTTAAGTGCAGATGACTATCGCAATGCCCTGCAGCGAATCGATGACTATATCCATGCGGGAGATTGTTATCAGATCAACTTCGCACAGCGCTTCAAAGCGACATTTGAAGGTGATCCCTGGCAGGCCTACCAGGCACTGAGACAGGTTGCGCCTACACCCTTCGCCGCTTTCATGGATATGCCAGAAGGCGCCATTCTGTCCCTGTCTCCAGAGCGCTTTCTGCTCAGCGATCGAAATGAACAGGTAGAGACCCGACCAATCAAGGGCACCCGCCCTCGTGGCCGGACACCGCCTGAAGATGAGGCACTGGCAAACGAATTATTGCACTCTGCCAAGGACCGTGCCGAAAACCTGATGATTGTTGACCTGCTGCGCAATGATCTCAGCCGCAACTGCACACCCGGGAGCATCAAGGTGCCCGAGCTGTTCAGTATCGAGCCCTATCCCAATGTCCATCACATGGTCAGTGTTATTACAGGACAACTGCGCGCCGACACCAGCGCTCTGCAGCTCCTGCGCGATGCATTTCCGGGCGGCTCCATCACCGGAGCACCCAAAATCAGAGCCATGGAAATCATTGATGAACTGGAGCCCCAGCGCCGTTCAATCTACTGCGGCTCCATAGGCTATATCAGCAGCTGCGGACGCATGGATACCAGCATCACCATACGCACACTGCTATGTCAGGAAGGGGCGATCTACTGCTGGGCCGGAGGTGGTATCGTCGCCGACTCACAGATCGATGAGGAATATCAGGAGACCTTTAACAAGGTTAACAACCTGATCAACGGATTGCAGCGGCTTGACTAACCACTGACGAGGGCTGGGGCTATCAGACCTCAGCCCTGATTGGCATTCATCTGCTCAAGCAAACGATCCTTAAGCTGATTGAAAGCCATACGGTCATCCTTGCCGACGGCATCAGCGACCGGGATCGGGGCTTTCATCGCATTTACCGGACGTCCATTGATATGCAATTCGTAATGCAGATGCGCCCCCGTGGAACGACCTGAATTTCCCGACAGCGCAATCTTTTGACCACGGCTGACCGTTTGCCCCTTGCGCACCAACGCCTTGCTTAGATGAAGGAAGCGGGTTTTGTATTTCTCGCCATGCTCGATAACGATATACAGGCCAGCATAGGGGTGTTTGGTCACACGGGTGACCACACCATCACCGGTTGCCAAAACTGGCGTTCCGATCGGCGTGGCAAAGTCGGTGCCGTTATGTGGACGCACGCGCCCCGTCACCGGATGTTTACGATAGGGGTTGAACTGGGAGCTGAGGCGGAAACGACGCTTGGTCGGATACCGCATGAAGGCACGCGCCAGGCTCTCGCCATTGAGGTCATAGTAATTGCCATCGAACATGAAGGCGGTCAACTCACGTGAGCGATTGAACACGCGCAGACCTTCAAGCCGTGTATTACCGGTTGCCTCACCATCGATATACTGCTCGGCACGTACAACCTGGAAACGGTCACCGGCACGCAGATCACGACGAAAATTAATCTTGTCCTGAAGCAGCGCAGAAATGCGCTGTATTTCGGCAGCATTCAAACCGGCCCGTTTGGCAGAGGTGTAAAAACTGCCATTAATTTCACCGGACACCACCTGCTCGCGCCACTGCCCTTCGACCAGCACTTCGCTGTATTCGAAGGTATCCTCAGCAGCACGACTGAAGACGACTTGATGCGCAACATTAAACCTGAGTTCAAGCTGCTGCAGCCTGCCCTCTTCCAGCCAAAAACCCAGCTTGTCGCCCGGCTTCAACGTATCCAGCGCCAGAATGGAAACATCACTCTCCAACACCTGATACATTTCTTTTTGAGAAACACCAAGACGCTCAAAAATAGTACTAAGCGTGTCACCCGGCTGAATGGTGTAGACAAAGTCAGCAATACTCACTTCAGCCAGCGTGTGCGGCTCTTCCAGCTGAACTTCAGCCACTTTGGGCTCCGGCAGTTCAAGTGGCAGCGAGTATTCCAGAGGCTGGTATGAGAAGGCCCCCAGCGTAAGCGCCGCGGCAGGCAGGTATACACCCAGCATCAACGGCTTGCGCAAATAACGTTTCATTGATCAGGACCTCCTCCGAACAGCCTCGAGCATATGATGCCCGAGGCAGGATACTGCAACGACTTAGATCGTCAGATCACGCACGCTGGCCTTGACGAATTCAGCCTTGAGATCCTCATAGCTGTGGACGGCCGGGAACTGCGGGAACTCCGCGATCACGTTATCCGGGGCATGGAACAGGATACCGGATTCGGCCTGCTCCAGCATGGTGGTATCGTTGTAGGAATCGCCGGTAGCAATGACGCGGTAGTTCAGCAGCTGGAATGCACGCACGGACTGACGCTTGGGGTCACGCTGACGCAGCGTGTAGTCAGTGATTCGACCTTCGCCATTGACTTCCAGCTTGTGGCACAACAACGTCGGGAAACCCAACTGCTTCATCAGAGGAGCCGCGAACTCATAGAAGGTGTCGGACAGAATGACGACTTGGAAACGCTCGCGCAGCCAATCAACGAACTCACGCGCGCCTTCCAGCGGCGACAGGCGGCTAATGGTGTCCTGAATCTGAGGCAGAGTCAGGCCGTGCTCATCCAGAATGCGCAGGCGCTGTTTCATCAGCACGTCGTAGTCAGGGATATCCCGGGTCGTGGCTTTCAACTCCTCGATACCGGTTTCTTCAGCAAACGCAATCCAGATTTCGGGGATCAGAACACCTTCCAGGTCAAGACAAGCCAGTTCCACGCGGGACGCCTCCAGTCAGTTAATAAATTGCGCCACAATGTACCCTGTCGCCTATTCCCTTTCAATGCTCAGGGAGTTCCAGCCCCTCAAATAGCGCCTCAATGTCATGACGGTTGCTGCACGCCTGAACCTTGCGAACAACATCAGGCGTCAGGTGTGGCGCGAAGGTCTGAATGAACTCATACATATAGCCACGCAGGAAACTGCCCTTGCGGAAACCGATGCGCGTAATACTGGGCTCGAACAGATGACTGGCATCCAGTGCAACCAGCCCGTCATCCTTACCCTCCTCAAACGCCATGGTGGCAATAATACCTACGCCAAGACCAAGGCGAACATAGGTTTTGATCACGTCAGAGTCCACGGCAGTCAGCACCACCTTAGGCTCAAGGCCCTTATTGGTGAAGGCATCATCCAGCTTGGAACGACCTGTAAAACCGAACACATACGTGATAATCGGCCATTCGGCCAAGGCTTCCAGCGTGAGCTCCGGCAGTTCAGTCAACGGGTGCCCTTCTGGCACAACCACCGAACGGTTCCAGCGATAGCAGGGCATCATGATCAGGTCGCTGAAATGGGACATCGCCTCGGTCGCAATGGCAAAGTCGACCGTTCCATCCGCTGCCATCTCGGAGATCTGCATCGGAGTACCCTGATGAATGTGCAAAGACACATCGGGGTACACCTTGATGAAATCATGAATGGTAGCCGGCAGAGCGTAACGTGCCTGAGTATGTGTCGTTGCCACCTCAAGCTTGCCTTTACGCTCATCGCTGAACTCCTGAGCAACCTGACGGATGGCATCACACTTCTGCAGCACCTCTCCAGCAATCGCCAGTATCGCCTCACCCGCCGGCGTGACACGTGTCAGGTGCTTGCCACTGCGGGCAAACACCTCAACACCCAGCTCATCTTCAAGCAGACGGATCTGCTTGCTGATACCAGGCTGGGAGGTATACAAACTCTGGGCGGTGGCCGACACGTTCAGGTCGTGGCGAGCCACTTCCCATATGTAGCGCAACTGCTGCAGCTTCATCGACTTTACTCTATTCGGGTTATAAAGATTTTTTTAATATAACACTTGGGAATATACAGTCAAATTAGTGACTTCCAACGCCCTGCTAGCCACGCTGTTTGAGACGCCGAATCTCTTCCTCCAGAGCCTCAACGCGCATCTCGTACGCCTGAGCTTTGGCCTGAACCTTCTGCACCTCATCTTCGCGCTGCTGCAATTGAGTGCGCAGTTGCGCCTCTCGGCGTGCACTGTCACTACTGGTTTCAGCCTGTTTCTGGTTCAAACCCTGCAGGCGATCTTCAAGCTGGCGCAACTGCTCCTCGCTGCGCTTGTTACGGTTGTTGGCAGAAAGCAATTGCGCACTGATTTGCGCCTGTTCCCGCTGCTGCTGAGCATCCTGTGACTGCAGCTCACGCAAGGCTTCTTCCTGAGCACGCACCTGGCTGGACAGGGTCTCGACCTTGGCCTCACTTCGAGAAAGGCGGTTTCGCAGCTCATTCGCCTCTCGAGCCAGATCTGCTTCCTTGCGACCGCTCTCATCGCGCAACTTGTCCAACGCGTTTCGATAGTGCCGCGTATCCACTTCCGCCTTCGCCAGCGCTTCCAGGTTGTGCAGCTGCTCATCACGGACGCGCTGATCAAACACGCGCTGTGCGTCCTCGTAGGTTTTCCGCAGCTGCTCCAGGTCCTGCTGAGCATTGACCCTTAACTGCTTTTCCTTCTGCAGCTCAGTCACTTCCGAAGCACGGTCTTGCTTCAACTGGTGCAGCTCACCCTCAAGAGCCGTCTGACGCTCCTGTGCCTGATCCAGCTTGAATGACTGCTCACGATAACGCTGCTCAAGCTCGACGATTTCATCTCGAGAACGTTTCAAGGCATCATCACAGACACGCTGCTGTTCTGCTGTATCAGGGGCTGATTCCTGCGCCTGCTGCTGATGTAGCCTGGAGGCTTCATCCATAGCCTGGCGCCAGACTCGGGCAAAAAGATGCTGCATTGACTCGGGCACCTCTGGCACGGCTGAGCCCGGCATCTCCTGCAGCCGCACCCGCACGGGCAACTGCTGCCACCACTCTCCCAGCACTTGCTCCAGATGCGCCGGCGCGACATCCGGCATCTGTGCTATCAAACGTTCAGAGCTGGGCACCTCTCCCGAGGTCAAACACTGATCGGCAACCGTGAAAATTTCGGTCCTGCGCTGCAAATCCATCACTATCCTTTCCTGTACTCACACAGCCTGCTCGGCAGCCAACCTCGACAAGGCACTTTCCGTATCGGTATCCAAAGGGGCTTCAACACGCAAACGCTCACCATCCGGTAAGGACAGCTCCAGACGAGCGGCATGCAGCATCAATCGTCTGATCCCCTGCTGACGGAACTCGCGGTTGTCCTCGTCAGGTGTGTATTTCACATCACCGGCAATCGGATGACCGGCGAACTGAGTATGCACACGAATCTGGTGCGTGCGCCCCGTCAGTGGCCGGGCTTCAACCAGTGTTGCCATATCCTGATAACGTTTCAGCACCTTGAATTCAGTTACTGATGGCTTACCTTCAGGATGGACCTTGACGATTCGTTCCCCGGACTTGAGTTCAAAACGCTGCAATGGTGCATCCACCTTGCTGCGACGACTCGGCCAGCGTCCCACTACAAGAGCATGATAGACCTTGTTGACCTTACGCATACGCAAAGCATCGTGCAGGTAGCGCAACATGCTGCGCTTCTTGGCCACCATAATGCAGCCGGACGTATCTCGGTCCAGCCGATGTACCAGCTCAAGAAAACGACAGTCTGGACGAATTTGACGCAGAGCTTCGATCAGCCCGAGACTGACCCCACTGCCACCATGTACAGCAAGTCCTGCCGGCTTGTTGATCACAATCAGGCTGTCACTCTCGTAAAGCACGGCACTTTCCAGGTGTTCGGCAAGGCCGGTACCAACAGGCGCACTTTCACCCCGTTCGGGAACACGCACCGGTGGAATACGGATAAGATCCCCGGCATTGAGCCGTGTATCCGGCTTCACACGCTTCTTGTTAACCCGGATTTCACCCTTGCGCAGGATGCGGTAAATAAGACTCTTGGGCGCGCCCTTTAGCGCTGTACGCAGAAAATTGTCGATGCGCTGCCCTGCCTGGTCCGCATCCACTTCCACGAAACGAACCTGTTGTTGCTGTTGCTGCTGTTGTTTATGCGTCATACCGACGGATTGACTCTCAATTGATGCCTTTGGGGGTTAACTGTTATATTCTAGCGATGCTGCGGTCGGTTGGCTTTAGTAAATTTCAAATCCATGCAGCAGGCCCCGCCTTTTTTTTGGACGAGTGGCCGCTCAAGCCCCGATCGATGGCAGAACACAAGATTTATCGTGAAATACAACACTTTCACGTAACGCTTTCACGACCTTCGCCGGACGGAAGGTTCAGTTGGAGGTGAAGACGCACGCTGACCAGGAACCTGCCTGTACTTACACCCAGGCAGCCACAGCCAGAGACAATAACGACATAGGTCTGCGTTTCCTTCACTGACGATCGTGACAGCCCGCCGTTTGCGTGGCTGCACAGGTTGCTTGCATCATCGGCAGCCGCATCCCAAGACTGGACATTATTTTTTCTCCCTCACAGCAGGGCGAGAAGCGTTGCGTTTATGAGAACGCACACAACATGAAAAGAATGCTAATCAACGCAACTCAGCCTGAAGAGTTGCGCGTAGCGCTGGTTGACGGCCAGCGCCTCTTCGATCTGGATATCGAGTCTGATAGCCGTGAACAGAAGAAAGCCAATATCTACAAGGGCCGCATTACACGTGTGGAACCCAGCCTTGAGGCCGCTTTTGTAGATTTCGGTGCCGAACGCCACGGCTTCCTGCCACTGAAAGAGATCTCCCGCGAATACTTCTGCAAACAGCCGGAACGTGGACAGCGCCCCAACATCAAGGAAGTGGTTAAGGAAGGAACCGAGGTCATCGTTCAGGTTGACAAGGAAGAGCGTGGCAACAAGGGCGCCGCACTCACTACTTTCATCAGCCTGGCAGGCCGCTACCTGGTTCTGATGCCGAACAACCCGCGTGCGGGCGGCATTTCCCGTCGCATCGAAGGCGACGACCGTACTCAGCTCAAGGAAGCACTGTCAGGCGTTAACATCCCCGATGGCATGGGCGCTATTGTGCGCACCGCCGGCATCGGCCGCAGTTCTGAAGAGCTGCAGTGGGACCTGGACTACCTGATCACATTGTGGGATGCAGTCCAGGCCGTTAATGAGCGCCCAGCTCCCTTCCTGGTGTATCAGGAAAGCAACGTTGTCATCCGTGCCGTGCGTGACTATTTGCGGGCGGATATCGGCGAAGTACTGATCGATAACCCCAGCGTCTACGAACAGGCACTGCTGTTCGTACAGCAGGTGATGCCCAGCTACGAAAACCGCATCAAGCTGTACAAGGAACAAACACCGCTGTTCAACCGCTTCCAGATCGAAAGCCAGATCGAAACCGCTTTCGAACGCGAGGTCAAACTCCCGTCTGGCGGCTCCATCGTGATCGACCCGACTGAAGCACTGGTCTCCATCGATATCAACTCCGCCCGCGCGACCCGCGGCGGCGATATCGAGGAAACGGCCCTGCAGACCAACCTGGAAGCGGCGGAAGAGATTGCACGCCAGCTACGCCTGCGTGATATCGGCGGCCTGATCGTGATCGACTTCATCGACATGACACCGATCAAGAACCAGCGTGAAGTGGAAAACCGTCTGCGTGACTCGCTCAAGCTGGATCGCGCACGCGTACAGATGGGCCGCATCTCCCGCTTTGGCCTGCTGGAGATGTCTCGCCAGCGCCTGCGCCCCTCGCTGGCAGAATCGCGCGGCAGTGTTTGCCCTCGCTGCCATGGTCAGGGCAGCATCCGTGATACCGAGTCTCTGGCACTGTCGATCCTGCGCCTGATTGAAGAAGAGTCCTCGAAGGATCGCACGGCTCAAATCCGGGCCATCCTGCCAGTTTCGGTGGCTACGTACCTGCTTAACGAGAAACGTCACGAAGTCCACGGCATCGAGATGCGACACCAGGTGCGCGTCGTAATCGTACCGAACCCGAACATGGAAACCCCGCACTACGAAGTTGTGCGCCTGCGCGAAGACCACACGGTCACCACGACCCAGGACGCCAGCTACAATTTGCAGCCGGAAACTGAAGCCGCACCGCAAGAGAGCGGCCGTGCGCCAGCAGCCAAGCGCGAGCAGGCCGCGGTCAAGGCCGTAGTTCCGCCAACTCGCGCCCCCCAGCCTGCCGCTGAAGAAAAGCAGGAAGCCAAGGCCGAGAAACCGCAAAAGAGCGAGAAAGCCGAGCCTGCAAAAGCAGCCGAAGCCCCCCAGCCCATCCAAGCCACCTCGTTTGGCGAACGCATCCTGGGCGCACTGCGCAGTCTGTTCGGTGGCAGCAAGACCTCGACGGCCAAACCGGCTGCAGCGGATGAAAAACCTGCTAAGCGTGAAGCCAAAGAGGAACAGCCCTCTGAGGACAAGAGCCCCCGCCGTGAAGCCCGCAGCAGCGACTCCAGAAGCGGACGTGATCGTCGTTCTCGCAACCGTCGCGATGGCGATCGTCGCCGCAGTAACCGTGATAAGCGCGACAATGACGAAATCATCACCGTAGAGCGCGATCAGAATCTGCCCGCGATCGGTGACAGCGAAGTTGTCGAAAAAGGTGGCGAGAAAGGTAGCGAGAAGAAGGAAGGCAGCCGCCGTCGTCGCCGCCGCAGCCGTCGTGACGACACTCAGGAAGCCAAATCACCCGACAACGCCACTGCTACAGAACAGCAGCAGCCGGACAAGGATGATCAGCAGAGCAAGCAGGAAAAATCCGAGAGCCGCGAAGACGGCAGCCGCGCTTCCCGTCGCCGCGGTCGCCGCCGCCGTAATACCGACGAGCGCCAGGCTACTCGCACCCCGCTTCCGGAAGAGATGCGTGATGATGCTGCTGAGCAGGAAATCCAGGCCTTGCTGGGTGAACAAAAAGTCACCAATGAGACACTGTCCAGCGAAGAAGCGACAACCACTGTTGCCGCAACCTCTGAGACCGCTGAGCAACAGGAATCATTGACGACAGAGGCAAAGGCACCCACTTCCGAAGTAGATGCCACAGCCAAGCAGACAGAAGCAGCGCCTGAAGCGGCAACGGAGAGCGTAGTAGCAGAGGCCGCAAAAACGGCCGAACCGGACAGCACCAATACCGCAATTGCAGATGAAACTGCTACTCAGCCGACAGAAGACACTACGCGCACGGAGCAGTCTGAGGAAGAAGCCAACACTGACGCTGACGACAAGCAAAAGCCCAAGCGCAGCTCACGTGGTCGTCGCCGCCCCGCGCGCGGCCGTGGCAAATCGGACAAGCAGCAGGATAATGCCGAACAGGCTACATCTGATACGCCCGAAGTCACTCCAGTTGCAGAGGAAACGCAGCAGGAGCTGCCACTCGAAACACTTGGTACTGAAGAAGCCAAAGCTGTCGAAGCACCCACTACCGAGCCCGCTCAGAAGCAGGCAGAACCGACAGCCCAGCCTGAAGCTGAAGTCCAGCCAGTAGAGGCCGAAGAAGCCAAAACCATGGATGAAGCCAAAGCAGAGCCAGTGGTAAAGGCAGAGGCAGACACAAAGCCGGTAGCCGAAAAGGAAGCAGTCGAGACTCCAGCCCAAGCCGAGGCCAAAACCGAGACTGAAACTGAGACCATAATCGAAGCTGAAGCGACTGCCCCTGCCCAGCCGGAAGCAGTAAACGAAGCAACGGAACAGGATCAGGACAAGGCAGACACGGACAAGTCCGAAGAGCCTCGCACACGTCGCCGTCGTGCCGGCCGCGCCCCTAACGATCCTCGTGAAGTACGCCGCCGCCAGCAGTCGCAAGACAGCTGAACTTGGCAGACAGTAGCGACCGTGGGACGGTCGCTACAACCTACAAAAAAGCCGCTGCAGCGTTAAACTGCAGCGGCTTTTCAGTATTTGACTACCGACGTGTATCAGGGATAGAAACGCGGTTCAGGCTCCAGTTCAACATCAAAGCGTCGCTTGACCTGCTGCTGGATATAGCCAGCCAGCCCTTCAATAGCCGCTCGATCACCCCCACCCCAGTTCACCAGCACCAGAGCCTGTTCAGGATAGGTCCCCACTGCTCCCTGGCGATACCCCTTGAGGCCACAGCGATCGATCAGCCAGCCAGCTGCCAGCTTACAGCCGCCTGACGGATCCGGGTAGAACACAAGATCAGGCTCCTGCTCACGCAAGCGGTGACACTGCGCGGTACTGATCACCGGGTTCTTGAAGAAGCTACCCGCATTTCCCAGTCTCTCCGGCGCTGGCAACTTGCGCTGACGCACCCGACACACTGCCGCAAATACCTGTTCCGGTGCAGGATCATCCTGCCCTTCCAACTCAGCGCGCAAGGCGGCATAACCAGACTTGACCTGAGCCTTGGTACTCAATCTGAATTCAACCGCCGTAATGATATAGCGACCAGGCTCACCGGATTTGAACAGGCTGTCACGGTAGGCAAAGTTGCAAGCTTCAGCCTCCAGTAATCGCAGCCGTTGCTCCTGCCGATCGTACACCTCAACCCGATTGAGACAATCCTTCAACTCAACGCCATAGGCACCAATATTCTGCACTGGGGCAGCACCGACTGTACCCGGGATCAACGCCAGATTTTCAAGCCCGTACCAGCCCTGCTGCAAGGTACGCTCAACCGTCTCATGCCAGCCTTCACCCGCACCGACCCAAAGCAGGACCTCATCACCCTCAGTTCTGGACTCCCAGCGCCTGATCGCCATTCGGGCCACGACACCGGGTATGCGACGGCTTAACACCAGGTTACTGCCACCACCAAGCACCAGCAGCGGCTGAGGATCAACCTCCAACTGTCGCATCAATTGCGCCAACTGCTCAGTGTCGGTAATGCTGACCAACTGATCAGCCACGACATCAAAACCGAAGGTGTTCAGCCCGGTCAGCGAAGCCTCGCGTTCGGCAGATAATCCTGTTAACACTGCGACTCCTGCATCAGGTGGCGATAGAGCCCTTGACTGGCCTTCTCGACCAGATCAAGCACCTCTTCAAACCCCTGCTCACCTGAGCTGTAGTAGGGGTCCGGCACCTCCTTGTGCTTGATACTCTCAGCAAAATCGAGAAACAGCCCAAGATGACCACGAAAACCACGCGGACAGAGACTGCGCAGTTCACGCAGATTGGCTGCATCCATTGCCAGGATGTAGTCAAAGCTGTCGAAGTCGGCCAATTCGACAGCGCGCGCCCTGAGATGCTCCAGCGGATAACCGCGGCGACGGGCCGCAGCCTGGGTGCGAGTATCCGGCGGCTTACCGACATGGTAGGCTGCAGTCCCGGCGGAATCGATCATAAAACGTTCAGATGCGCCCTGCTGCTCGATCAGTTGCTCGAACACTCCATGTGCGGTCGGCGAGCGGCAAATATTGCCTAAGCAAACAAACAGAACGGAGGTTTTCTTGGTCACGGAAATACCTTCTTTACAAAGATGGCGGCAAATTTATTGTGCCGCCAGCAGCTCGGCAATACGTGCCAGGTCTTCAGGCGTATCAACACCGGTCGGCGGTGCTTCATCTGCGGCGTCCACATGAATTCCCACCCCATGCCAAAGCGCACGCAGCTGCTCAAGGCACTCGGTGTGTTCCAGCGGTGCCGGCGACCACCCCACAAAGTCGTTAAGCATCTTGACACGGTAGGCGTACATGCCGATATGACGCTGCCAGGAGAAACCTTCGGGCATCCTGTCCTGCTGCTGCATGAATGCATCACGCGGCCAGGGAATAGGAGCGCGACTGAAGTACAGCGCCATACCCTGATGATCGGTTACCACTTTCACCACATTAGGGTTCAGCAAGGCTTCAACGGTCTCAATTGGCTCCGAAAGTGTCGCGATTCCGGCAGTCGGCAGGGCCATCAGGTTATGTGCGACCTGATTAATGATGCGTGGCGGAATCAACGGCTCGTCACCCTGCACATTGACCACGATATCATCGGCATAAAAACCCAGTGTATGCACCACTTCCTGCAGTCGATCAGTGCCCGAAGGGTGATCCGGTGATGTCATGCATACTTCGGCACCGAAGTCCCTGGCCACCTGGGCGATGCGTTCGTCGTCGGTCGCGATGATGACACGCACCGCCTCACTCTCGCAGGCACGTTCATAGACATGCTGCACCATCGGCTTGCCGGCGAGATCTGCCAAAGGCTTGCCCGGGAAACGACTGGACGCAAAGCGCGCCGGGATGACAACGGAGAAGCTCATGACTTACTGACTCTCCTTCAGGCGCTCTTCAGTCGTCAGAGTACGCGCTTCCGATTCCAGCATTACAGGAATGTCATCTCGAATCGGATAGGCCAGACCACTGCTACGGCAGATCAGCTCATTGGTTTCTTTGTTCCACTCCAGTGGTGCCTTGGATACGGGGCATACCAGAATATCAAGCAGTTTCGGATCCATTTTGCTGTCCTGTATGTTGCGCTGACACCTGTGCCAGTCGCTGTAAAAATTGTGATTGGAACTGCGCCCCCAGCTGCGCATCGACTCGAAGCGCCCAACATCCCGTCGTCTGGAAGGCACGACATTTCACGGCATCCTTTTCCGTCATGATAATAGGTAATGGCGGATCAAAATCGAGCATTTCCGGTGTAATCTCGGCATGATCTGCCAACGGATGCTCGATTGGCTCAAACCCCAATGCCCTCAGTGTATCGAAAAAACGGACAGGATTGCCGATTCCGGCAACGGCATGAACCTGTTGCCCGTGAGGCCAGTGTGCAGGGTTCAACTCCGGTCCCGTGGTTAATGGTACCAGCATCGAAGGAACCAGCTGCATTTTCACCGGTGACTGTGCAAGCTCAGGAAGACCGGGGCAACGATCCGCACCATTGATCAGTACCCAGTCCACATGAGCAAGGCGCTCCGGCGGCTCACGAAGCGGCCCTTCCGGCAGACAGCGCCCATTTCCCAGGCCACGCACACCATCAATCACTGCAATCTCGAGATCCCGCGCAAGAGCATAATGTTGCAACCCGTCATCACTGATGATCAGGTCACAATCATGCCCTGACAACAGAGCTTCGACCGCACGCGGCCGATCGGGGTCGATGACCAGCGGCACGCCGGTACGCTGAACGATAAGACAGGGTTCATCGCCGCCTTCGCCAGGCGGGGTAAGGGGCGTCACCAGCCAGGGATGGGATTCAGGTTTGGCGCCGTAACCACGACTCACTACCCCGGGGCGGTAGCCTTGAGCCCTGAGTATCTCAATCAGGGCAATAACCAGAGGAGTCTTACCGGTACCGCCCACGCTGATATTACCAACGATCACCACAGGCACAGGATTACAGGCGGCAGCCGCACCTGTACGACGCTGGCGTTCGAATCGCCTCAATACCAGAGCCTTGAACAGAGATGACAGGGGGCGCAATAGCTTGAGCCAGCCAGCACCTGAATACCATGAACGCTCCAGTGACATCAGTCGCCAGCTTTCTGTGTCGCAATACTCAGGCGGGAGAAGCCAAGCTGTCCTGCCACATCCATCACGATCACCACTGCCTGATGCCGGGCATTGGCATCAGCCGTAATGACAAAGGGAAGATCACGCTGCTCCCCTGCCAGCTTCAAAATGGCCCGCTTCAACGTCAGCGCGTCACTGGTTACCAGCGGCTGGCCGTTAACCGAAAACTGCCCCTCTGCCCCGACAACCACATCAATGAACTCTACTTCATCTGCCATATCGCGGGCCTCAGTAGACGCCTCTGGCAGGCTTATACTGAGATGAGATTCCTGAGTAAAGGTGGTCGTAATCATGAAGAAGATCAGCAGCAAGAACACCACATCGATCAATGGGGTCAGGTTGATGTTGATCTCTTCACGTCGTTGACGTTGAAATTTCACCGCCACCTCCGCGCTTAGTGGATATCGACTTCGCGATCGCCATGAATGGCTTCAACCAGCTTGATTGATTCCTGCTCCATGGTTAGTACAAGACTATCGATACGGCGTTGAAAATAACGGTGCATGACCAGCGCCGGGATAGCCACCGAAAGGCCCGCCGCCGTGGTGATCAGGGCCTCGGAGATGCCCCCGGCCAGTATGCTGGCATTGCCCGTCCCCTGGATCATGATTTCCATGAACACCTTGATCATACCGATGACGGTACCCAACAGGCCAAGCAAAGGCGTGATGGCAGCAATAGTGCCCAAAGGGTTCAGAAATCGCTCAAGGTCATGCACCACATGAGACGCTTCTTCCTGAATACTCTCCTTCATGATTTCACGACCATGGCGTGAGTTGTTCAGACCAGAGACGATGATTCGCCCCAAGGGGCTAGCAGCACGGATTGCTGCAAGGCGCTCGGCCGTCAACTGCCGACTCTGGGTCAATTCCCAGACCTCAGCCAACAGACCCGACGGCGTGATCAATTGCGGGCGCAAAACCAGCAGTCGATTGCCACAGATTGCCAATGCCACAATGGAGCAGGCTACGATAGGCAGCATCAACCAGCCACCGGCAACAATAATCTCAAACACCTTGAACTCACCTCCTGTTAATGAGTCAACTCTATCACAGCATCCTTACCCGGAGTAAGGCGTTAACTGGCTGTCCAATAACGCTTTTTTGTCCGTCGATAGGCTTCAGCCGAACAGTGTTCCGAATCGGCAACCAATTTAATCGCCCCGGCCTCGGCCGTTTGCATCCAGGGGATGCCCCTCACTCCCAAACGGCTGACAACCGCTGCGTGCGGATGGCCAAATCGGTTGTTTCGACCCGCGCTAATTAACACCTTGTCCGGCTGTAACCAGTCCAGCAAAGCCCCCGTGGTTGAATCACGACTGCCATGATGCCCCGCTACCAGCCAGGTAACCGGCAGACGGTAACCACCTGAGAGAAGCCGGTACTCGCCACTGGCATCCAAATCCCCGGTCAACAGCAGGCTGCACCGGTCATTTTCGACACGTAGCACACATGAACGGTTATTGCTGCTGAGCGTATCGGGCCGTTGCACAAACGCACGTTGAAACCTGAACAGCACACCGCCCCATTGCCACTGTTGCTGCGAACACTGAACAGCACCGGGCAACGGCGTAGGCTCTCCAGCATAAAACCGACCAACCGTCAGATTATTGCTTAAAGCATCATAACCACCGGCATGATCACTGTCGCCATGACTCACCACCAGGGCATCCAGATGGCGTATACCCTGCATATCGAGCAGTGGCTGGATCGCGAATGGAAAAGCAGCACCACCACCGGGATAGCCTGGCCCGGTATCATACAACAGGGCACCACCGGCCGTTTCTATCAACACCGCCTGCCCTTGCCCCACATCAAATATCCATGCCGTGAATGCACCCTCATCCAGCTGTGGGTTCTGAGCCGATAGTACCGGAGCCAACATGGGAAATATCATGAATCGCTGCAGCATAGGCATCGGCAACAACAAGAGCACCGCGGCCAGCGCCAAAAGCACAAGATAACCGAATGAGACTGAAACCTCAGTGTGCAAGCCGGGCACTTCAGCGCACCAGCTCAACAGACCCCAGATCCCTGCTATGGATTCATCAACCAGTAAGACGATATCGCCGCTAAACATACATACCATCAGCAACGCCGGCAAAAACCAAAGCAACAGGGTCAGTAGCGGAACGGCGACAAGATTAACCGGAACCGACAGCAGGCTGAACTGATTGAACAGCGATACCATCAACGGCATCATGCCAATAAAGAGCACAAGCTGAAGTTTCACACCAAAACCGAGCTTCCCGGCAATTCCTCCCGGCTGGGCGGAGCATTGCCATAGCCAAAGAATCAACGCCACGGCCGCAAACGACAGCCACAGGCCAGCTTCGAGCACGGATAAGGGGTGTAAACTGACGATGACCAACAACGCCATGCGCCAGCGCTGCCAACCAGACAGGGGCTGAAGCAGCCAGCCACCCGCGATAAACACGGCCAACATCAGCCAGGCACGCTGCACGGGAATTCCCCAGCCAGACATCCAGGCATAGACACCAGCGATGCAGAGCGCAATCAACCCAGGCAGCATTCGCAAACAAGAGCCTTGCAAGCGCAGCATGAGTGCTGGTAGTTGCAGCAAGCGCCCCAGCCACCAGCCCAACGCGGCAATGATAGCCACATGCAACCCACTGACGACAAAGAGGTGCGCAGTACCCGTGACACGCAAGGTATCCCACTGCGCCGAGGTCAGACGGCTGCGATCCCCGAGCACCAGAGCTCTCAGTGTAACCGAGCCCGTTTCGCTGAATATCTGGTCAAACCAGTCGGCCAGGTACTGTCGCGCCTGCATTAGCGAAGGCGCAGCCGAGTGCTGATCGATCACCTGCCGGATGTAGCCACGCGCATCGATCCCCTGGCTGAGGTAGTAACGCTCAAGATCAAATGCAGCCGGGTTGCTCAAGCCTTGCGGCGACTTGAGTCGGACAATCAGCTGCAGCTGATCCCCCACCGCAAACGAGTGATCATTACCGTAATAGCTTGCTTTGATGAGGCGCAAGGGTCGAACGGCTGACGGCAGGGTGGAGGTATGCGAGGGGCGCAGCAAAAGGCTGTATTGCCCCGCGCGATAATCGGGCAAGCCGACGACTTCCGCTGCCAACTCCACATCACGTGGCGGCAGTTCAAAACGATGTGCCAATTGCCAATGACCATACAGACTGGCTATCAAGCCGCCACAGGCAAATAACAACGCCATCTTGCGAAGCGGTTTCAGGCAGGCAAATAATAGTCCAACCAGCACTCCCCACCAGGCCCAACTCAGCGAAGGAGCAAAAGCTACACCAATGATTCCAAGAAGATAAGCGATCATCCTTGATCCTTACGGTTGGCTTAACCAAGTTCTGGCGGCATAATGAGCGCACTCGCCAGAACCAGTGAATCTGTCTCAATGCCTCGCAAGCTGATTAAAAAATACATGCCCGATGAGAAGATGCTAAAGTCACACCGTCATCTCAGCTGGCTTGGCCGACACCTTCACGACCCCAACCTTTGGCACCTGACGCGCAAATCCGTTGCTCGCGCCTTCCTGGTTGGAATTTTTTGTGCCTTTTTACCCATTCCCGGTCAAATGATCGTGGCGGCACTTCTGGCAATTCTTGTTTCAAGCAACTTGCCCATCTCCGTGGGTCTGGTCTGGATAACCAACCCATTCACAATGCCACCCATTTTCTACGCGTGCTATCGTTTGGGTACCTGGATGTTGGGGATGGAGTCGGGGCCTGCCCACCAATGGTCATGGGACCTGGCAACCATGCAGGCCGAGTTCGCCTCCATCTGGTGGCCCCTGCTGCTGGGCAGCCTGGTCTGCGGAATTGCGTTCAGCCTTCTGGGTTATGTCACCATAAGCCGCTTCTGGATTTGGCACGTCGGCAGAAGCTGGCGCAAGCGAGTTCAACTGCGCAGCAAGCGCAAGCACAATTCGCATTGAATCAGGCTGTACGGCACTCGCTCAGAACACCGTCAACCAGCTCCAGTGCACGCTCCATCTGCCCCGCCAGCTGCATGTCATGAGTGACAATGACAAACGCAGTATCAAGCGTTGCATTCAGTTCGTTGAGATAGTTCTGCACATCTTCGGCCGTATGACGATCCAGGTTACCGGTAGGCTCGTCCATCAGCACGCAAGCAGGCTCATTCACCAACGCACGCGCAATCGCAACACGTTGACGCTCACCGCCACTCAATTGTGCGGGCTTGTGTCTAAGGCGATGCTGCAACCCAACACGCTCCAGCAATTCAACGGCACGTTCGGCTGCCCTGCCGCTGGCTTCTCCCGCGATCAACAGCGGCATCGCAACGTTCTCCAGCGCACTAAATTCATGCAACAGATGATGGAACTGATACACAAATCCCAGCTGGTGATTGCGCAGGCTTGAACGCTGGCGTTCATTAACCCCGTAGAGGGACTGCCCCGCCACCTGCACCTCTCCGGCGTCAGGCTTATCCAGGCCACCCAAAATATTGAGCAGCGTGCTTTTACCACTGCCGGAGCTGCCCACGATGGCAAGCCGCTCTCCCGAAGCCACTGTCAGATCGATTGATTTCAGGATATGGATCGGTTGGCCCGCTTCCTGATAGCTTTTATCGATACCCTGACAGGTCAGAACTGCCTTATTCATAACGCAGCGCCTCCGCCGGTTGAGTGCGTGATGCCCGCCACGCGGGATAGAGCGTCGCCACAAAACTGATCGCCAGGGCTGCCAGCGTGATAACTCCAACATCAAACCAGATCAATTGCGACGGCAAATAGCTGATGAAGTAAACATCGGCGGACAGAAACTGAATGCCAAGCATGCGTTCAATCCAGGCCACGAGGTCGGTGACCGTCAGTGCGAGCGTAACACCCAGCAACACTCCCAGAGCAGTACCAATAACACCGATCAGTATCCCCTGAACCATGAACACGCGCAGGATAACACCCGGCGTAGCCCCCATGGTTCTTAGAATGGCAATATCAGACTGTTTGTCAGTCACCACCATCACCAGGGTTGAAACAATATTGAACGCCGCAACAAAGACAATCAGCAACAGGAGCAAGCCAATCATGCGCTTCTCCATCTGAATCGCCTGAAACAGGTTACCGTGGGTGCGGGTCCAGTCATTGACATAGAGCGGACGGGACTGCCCCTGCGCAATGGCGCGCGCTTGCTGGGGGGCGCTGAACAGATCATCGAACTTGATACGCAGGCCATCCACATGACCCGCTGTCATACGCTTGATACGTGCCGCATCCGCCAAATGGATATAAGCCAGATTGGCATCCAGCTCGGCACCGACGGAGAAAACACCCACAACATCAAAACGTTTCAACCGGGGTATTACACCGGCCACGCTGATTGAAGCCTCAGGCAACACCAGCGTCACCTTGTCGCCGACACCAACACCCAGAAAGCGCGCCAGCAATTCCCCCAACACAATGCCATAACTGCCAGACTGCAGCTGAGCGATATCGCCTTCCTGCATATGCTGGCTGATAATGGATACGGTCGATTCGAGTTCAGGGTCAATGCCGTTAACCAATACCCCCTGAACACGACCACGGCTAGTCAGCATGCCTTGCGCCTGCACATAAGGAGCAGCGCCCTCAACACCTGGCTGCTGTAACACCTGATCACGCAGTGGCGACCAGTCCTCCAGCCCCTGATCGCCATAACCGGCCAGAGTGGCATGAGGCACCATGCCAAGAATGCGCTGGCGCAATTCACGGTCAAAGCCGTTCATTACGGACAACACGACGATCAGGGCCGCAACACCCAGCATCAGTCCGAGCATGGACACCAGAGAGATGAACGAAATGAAGTGGTTGCCGCGCTTCGCTGCGGTATAGCGCAAGCCGACAAATATCGATAATGGTCTAAACATGGTGCAGGATTAAATCACAGTTGTTGCGCAAGCTCTAACAGAATCGAAAAATTCATAACCGCTGCAGGCATTTACGTCGGCGCCCTGCAACATCACATGCCTTAGCAGGCGAATGCGTAGCTGCTATGATGGCGGTCGAAACTTTTCGATCAGCCCACTGGACCGCTATAGATGAGTCAAAAACCTCTGGATACGCCCCACCCCCGCCTCTATCTGCTGGCCACTGCTATCGGGTTCATTGGCCTGATCCTCTGGTTCTATGCCGGCCGCGAACTCGGCATCCTGCAATGG
Source organism: Marinobacterium maritimum (assembly GCF_039523155.1). Classification (NCBI taxonomy): domain Bacteria; kingdom Pseudomonadati; phylum Pseudomonadota; class Gammaproteobacteria; order Oceanospirillales; family Oceanospirillaceae; genus Marinobacterium; species Marinobacterium maritimum. The sequence goes on from NZ_BAAAET010000001.1 coordinate 1,150,011, forward strand.
ATGGTGGATTTTTTTCCGGCATCACACGCCGGCGCCGGCCTGATGGTTGCCATCATGCTGATGATGACGCCCGGCTTCCTGCTGTGGAAACTGTATAACCGCTGGATTGAGGCCCGCTTGCAGGTCAAGGGCCGTTATCTGGAAGATGACGTATATCTGCCGCCGAAGCAGGACAAAAAAAACCGGAGCTGATTGCTCCGGTTTTTTAAATAGCTGCCGGGGTTACAGATTGGCAATGCGGTTGAGACCTGAAATAGCCGCAACACGGTAGGCTTCCGCCATGGTCGGATAGTTGAAGGTCGTGTTGATGAAGTACTTCAACGTATTCGCTTCACCTTCCTGACGCATGATCGCCTGGCCGATATGGATAATCTCGGACGCCTGGTCACCAAAGCAGTGAATACCCAGAATCTGCAGCGTTTCACGGTGGAACAGAATCTTCAGCATACCAACCGGCTCACCGGAAATCTGAGCACGGGCTGTATCCTTGAAGAACGCTTGTCCCACTTCGTAAGGTACGCACTCTGAAGTCAGCTCTTCCTCGGTTTTGCCAATAGAGCTGATCTCAGGAATGGTGTAGATACCGGTCGGAACATCGTTGATGTATCGGAAATCATCCTCGGACAGCATATCGGCAGAAGCGGAACGCCCCTGGTCAAGCGCCGCCGACGCCAGGCTTGGCCAGCCAATCACATCACCAACAGCATAAACACCTTCGGCTGCAGTGCGGTAGTGCTCATCGATACCAAGCTGACCACGGCTGTTGGCTTCCAGACCAATATTTTCAAGCCCCATACCCGCGGTATTACCGGTGCGGCCGTTACACCAAAGGAAAGCATCTGCGCGAATACGCTTACCGGATTTCAGCGAGATGGTAACCCCGTGAGCATCACCCGTAACCGACTCATAGTCTTCGTTGTGACGGATTTTCACCGCGTTGTTACGCAGATGGTAACTCAGCGCGTCAGAGATCTCGTCATCAAGGAATGACAGCAGGCGGTCTCGCATATCGATCAGGTCAACCTTGACACCCAGGCCACTGAAGATGGAGGCATACTCACAACCAATAACACCGGCACCAAAAATTACCAACGTACGTGGCGTATGGCTCAGTTTCAGAATGGTATCGGAGTTATAGATACGCGGATGACTGAAGTCGATATCCGGCGGGCACCAGGGGCTGGAACCAGTCGCAATGACAAAGTTCTTCGACCGCAGGATTTCACGACCGCTGCTGCGGCCTTCAACCTGGATCTCACCCTGCTTGAGGAATTTGGCATGACCGAAGAATACATCGACACGGTTACGCGCATAGAAGTTAGTGCGCAGCATAACCTGATTGGAAATCACCTTCTCCGCACGCTTAAGCACCTTGGGGAAAGAGAACCAGCGCGGCTCACCGATATCACGGAACATCGGGTTGGTATTGAACTCAATGATCTGTTTGACGGAATGACGCAGCGCCTTGGACGGGATGGTGCCCTTGTGGGTGCAGTTGCCACCAACGGTATCCTGCTCCTCCACAATTGCCACCCGACGCCCCTGCTTGGCCGCATTGATTGCAGCCCCCTCACCCGCAGGACCGGAACCGATTACCACGACGTCATAGTCATATACAGCCATTACTTTCCCCTTAGTTGATCAAATCTGATGCTGACCCAAGTAACCTGCGGCCGAACACCAGCTTAGAGATCCCGATTACAACAACAATTAACCTTTAGCCTTAACTTCGTAGGCAAGTTCCGCCGGTGCCACCGCACCCTGGCGCTCCTGCTCTTCGTCACACTTGTTGGGGTCGCCACCGCAAATATCGCACACGGTATCCATGCCCAACGAAGCCATGCCGCCGCAGGATCCTGCGATCGGTTTACGACCGAGTAAAACACCAACTGACATGGCAACCACTATCAGCAACAATGCCGCGAAAGTCAGAATCATCGTCTCCATCACTACCCCCCAATGGATTCTTGCAGATAAGGATCAAATCCAGGTGTATATCGGGTTTCAAATCCCTCATCTGCCTTGCTAATAAACAGGGCTTTCAGACCCTGTTCGATGGCAAAATTGTAACCTTGTTCCTCGCCCATCACCATCAGGGCAGTTGCTAATGCATCCGCTTCAGCACAATTATCAGTAATCACCGTGACCGAAGCCAACCGATGCCGAATCGGATGAGCGGTCCGTGGATCTATGGTATGGGAATAACGGACACCACCCTCTTCAAAGTAATTGCGGTAATCACCCGAAGTCGCTACCGCCCCTTGCTGAATACTGATCACCTGCTGTACCTGACGCTCACCCGCCTGGGGCGCTTCAATCGCCAGGCGCCAGGGCTCATCACCCGGCTTCAAGCCTTTTATGCGCAGTTCACCACCAATTTCAACCAGGTAGCGCTGAATGCCATGAACTTCAAGCAACGCAGCCAACTGATCGACACCATAGCCCTTGGCGATGGCCGACAGGTCGACGTACTGATCATGCTCTTTGAGCACCGTGCCAGCAGCAGGATCCAAATGCAGGAATCGGTAGCCTATTTTTTCTTTCAAACGGTCAATGGCCGCTTGTTCGGGCTGATGGGTAATGCGCCCATCGGGGCCGAAACCCCACAGATTGACCAGCGGCCCCACGGTTACGTCAAAAGCCCCGTTGGTTTTGTCACTGACCTGTTGAGCCAGCAAAAGCACCTGCATTAATTCAGCACCGACAGGATGCTTAACACCAGTACCGACCTGGTTAAGAAGAGACAACTCGGAGTCATCAATATAGGTGGACATCTGCTGGTTGATTTTAGCCAGTAACACTCCCGCTTCACTGCGGATACCGGCCAGGCGACTGTCATCGGTATCGACCCATTTCATGCTGAAACTGGTCCCCATGGTCAAACCCTGGAAGCCAATAACCGACTCCCTGGGTGCCTGGTTACAACCCAACACCCCCAAAACAAAAACGGCCAGCAGCGAAGCTGCCAGCCATTTAGTCAGACGTATCTGATCAACCATCAATATCAGCCACCAAAGTCATCCAGCAGGATGTTTTCAGGCTCGACACCCAGATCTTCCAGCATCTTGATTACGGATGCGTTCATCATGGGCGGACCACACATGTAGTATTCACAATCTTCCGGCGCATCATGGTCACGCAGGTAGTGCTCATACAGCACGTTATGGATAAAGCCAGTGTAACCGGTCCAGTTGTCCTCAGGCTGAGGATCAGACAGTGCCAGATGCCAGGTGAAGTTCTCGTTCTCTTCCGCCAGCTGGTCGAACTCTTCCACGTAGAAGGCTTCGCGTACAGAACGCGCACCGTACCAGAAGGAGATCTTGCGGGTGGAGTTCAGACGCTTGAGCTGGTCAAAGATGTGCGAGCGCATCGGAGCCATACCGGCACCACCACCGATGAAGACCATTTCGTTGTCGGTATCCTTGGCGAAGAACTCACCGAAGGGTCCGTACACGGTGATCTTGTCACCCGGCTTCAGGCTGAACACGTAGGACGACATCTGACCCGGCGGAATCCCCTGGCTGCCCGGAGGCGGCGAAGCGATACGGATATTGAACTTAACAATACCCTTCTCTTCCGGGTAGTTGGCCATGGAGTAAGCACGGATAACCGGCTCATCAACCTTGGACACAAACTGCCACATGTCGAACTTGTCCCAGTCACCACGGAACTCAGGCTGGATATCAAAATCCTTGTAGTTCACGACGTGAGCCGGCGCTTCCAGCTGAACGTAGCCGCCAGCACGGAAGTCCACGTTTTCGCCTTCCGGCAGACGCAGGGTCAGCTCCTTGATGAAGGTTGCAACGTTCGGGTTGGACTCGACGGTGCATTCCCACTTCTTCACACCAAAGACGTCGTCTTCAACGTGAATCTTCATATCCTGCTTAACGGCAACCTGGCAGGACAGACGCCAGCCTTCCTTGCCTTCACGCAGGGTGAAGTGAGACTCCTCGGTCGGCAGCATTGAACCGCCACCTTCAGTCACCTGACATTTGCACTGCGCACAGGTACCACCACCGCCACAGGCGGAGGCCAGGAAGATCCCCTTGTCAGCCAGGGTCTGCAGCAGCTTGCCACCAGCCGGTACAGTGATCGACTTTTCCGGATCATCGTTGATCTCGATGGTCACATTGCCGGAGCTGACCATCTTGGCTCGGGCTGCGAGGATTACGGCAACGAGTGCAAGCACCACCGCCGTAAACATCACAACGCCGAGGATAATGACTTCTGTATTCATCAGTTTATCCTATCCTTTAAGCATTCCGTGTCGATCGCTTACAGCTGTACGCCGGAGAACGACATGAAGCCAAGAGACATCAGACCCACAGTGATGAAGGTGATGCCCAGGCCACGCAGGCCGTGCGGCACATCACTGTACTTGAGCTTCTCACGAATACCCGCCAGGGCAGCAATCGCCAGCGCCCAACCGATACCAGCACCCGCACCGTACACAACACTCTCGCCGAAGTTGTAGTCACGCTCCACCATGAACAGAGCTGCACCCATGATGGCGCAGTTCACGGTGATCAGCGGCAGGAATACACCCAGCGCGTTGTAGAGAGCAGGCACGAACTTGTCCAGGAACATCTCCAGGATCTGAACGATCGCGGCGATTACACCGATGTAGGAGATAAAGCCCAGGAAGCTCAGGTCCACGTCAGGATAACCGGCCCAAGCAAGCGCACCTTCACGCAGCAGATAGTTGAAGATCAGGTTGTTGACCGGCACGGTGATGACCAGCACCACGATAACGGCAATACCCAGACCAATTGCAGTCTGAACCTTCTTCGAGATCGCCAGGAAGGTACACATCCCGAGGAAGAAGGCCAGCGCCATGTTTTCAACGAAAATCGCCTTAACAGCAAGGCTGATCAGCTGTTCCATGATTTACGCAGCCTCCTTCTTGGTGTTCGGAGCCATTTCATACTCCGGTTTTTCAACCTGCTCCGGCTTCCAGGTACGGATGATCCAGATGAACATACCGATCAGGAAGAACGCACTCGGCGGCAGCAGCAGCAGACCGTTACCCTGGTACCAGCCACCGTTGTTGATCAACGGCAGGATTTCGATACCGAACAGGGAACCGGAACCGAAAAGTTCACGGAAGAAGCCAACGAACATCAGTACAGCACCGTAGCCCAGACCGTTGCCGATACCATCCATGAAGCTGGGGATCGGCGGATTCTTCATGGCGTAGGCTTCCGCGCGGCCCATTACGATACAGTTGGTGATGATCAGACCAACGAATACCGACAGCTGCTTGGAAATCTCGTAGGCAAACGCCTTGAGGAACTGGTCAACCACGATTACCAGAGAGGCAATGATGGTCATCTGAACGATGATTCGAATGCTGCCCGGAATGTGGTTACGGATCAGCGACACGAAAAAGTTCGAGAACGCCGTTACGGCCATTACTGCCAGGGTCATAACCAGGGCAGTTGACATGTTGGAGGTAACTGCCAGCGCAGAACATACACCCAGAATCTGCAGTGCGATCGGGTTGTTCTTGAAAATCGGCGTTACCAGAACGTCTTTAGTCTTGGACATGGATTAAGCCTCCCCTGCGCGCAGGTTGTTCAGGAACGGCGCATAGCCATTCTCGCCCATCCAGAACTGAACCAGGTGGGTTACACCATTACTGGTCAGCGTGGCACCGGACAGACCATCGATCTTGAACTCGGCATTCGGCGTAGACGCATCAACCGCACCCTTGATCAGGCCGATCTGGGGATCAGTGGTATCGTTGCCGTACACTTTTTTGCCGGGCCACAGCGCCTTCCAAGCCGGGTTGTCAACTTCACCACCCAGACCCGGAGTTTCAGCATGGGAGTAGAAGCCCAGACCGACAACAGTGTTCAGGTCGCCTTCCAGTGCCAGGAAGCCATACAGCGTAGACCAGAGACCCTTGCCATGTACCGGCAGAACCACTTTAGCCACACCACCTTCAGCATTCAGCACCAGGTAAACCGGCTTGATGTTCGCCTGGTATTTGATACCGGCAATATCATCTTTGCGAGCCAACTGAGTACCCTGCTGCGGATCCTTGGCAGCCTTGGTGTCGTCATAACCGGCCGGCATTTCGACAAACTTGCCACTATCGAGATCAACATAGCGCGTGGTGATCTGCTGGAAGAGTTCGTCTACGCTCTTGCTCGGATCAGAGATACCGGCAGCCGCAAGAATATTGCTCTTACGGTCAAGCTCCTTGTTGGCAACCTGCTTGGGCTTGAGGATAACCGCTGCAGAAGACACCACAACTGAGCAGATTACGCACAGCAGAATGGTGACCAGCAGAGTTTTGCCCATCGTATCGTTATTAGCCGACATTACGCTTCATCCTCCGCTTAATGTTCGCCTGTACAACAAAGTTGTCGATCAGCGGTGCAAACAGGTTGGCAAACAGAATCGCCAGCATCATGCCTTCCGGGAAGGCCGGGTTGGCAACACGGATCAGAACGACCATCACACCGATCAGGGCACCGAAGAACCACTTGCCGGTATTGGTCATGGAAGCAGATACCGGATCGGTTGCCATGAAGATCATGCCAAAGGCAAAACCACCCAGTACCAGGTGCCACCAGAACGGCAGGTTGAACATCGGGTTAGTTTCAGAGCCGATCATGTTGAACACGGTGGACATCGCCACCATACCCAGGAACACGCCAGCAACGATGCGCCAGGCCGCAATACGGGCAAAGAGGATGACCGCACCACCAATCAGAATCGCCAGTGTCGAAGTTTCACCTACAGAGCCCTGGATAGTACCGATGAAAGCATCGAACCAGGTCACATTGGCATTCAAGATCGCTTCAACACCACCCATGGCCGCCAGACCCAGCGGAGTCGCACCGGAGAAACCGTCAACCGCAGTCCAGATCGCATCACCAGACATCTGCGCCGGGTAAGCGAAGAACAGGAAAGCACGACCGGTCAGCGCAGGGTTGAGGAAGTTTTTGCCGGTACCACCGAACACTTCCTTGCCGATTACCACACCGAAGCTGATACCCAGCGCCACCTGCCACAGCGGAATAGTCGGCGGCAGAATAAGGGAAAACAGCACAGAGGTTACGAAGAAACCTTCGTTTACTTCATGGCCACGCTTCATGGCGAACAGCACTTCCCAGAAACCACCTACCACAAAAGTCGTGATGTAGATCGGCAACCAGTAGACCGCACCGTGAATGATGTTATCCCAGATGCTGTCCGGGCTAAAACCGGTCAGGGATGCCGCCAGGGCACCACGCCAGCCAGTGGACTCGGTCAGACCCAGTTCGGCCATAGCAGTATTGGCCTGCAGACCAACGTTGTACATGCCGAAGAAGATCGCCGGGAAGGTACACAGCCACACCAGAATCATGATGCGCTTCAGGTCAACACCATCACGTACGTGTGCCGCAGTTTTGGTCACATGACCCGGAGTGTAGAAAATGGTATCCACTGCCTCATACAGTGCGTACCAGTTTTCGTATTTGCCGCCTTTATGGAAATGCGGCTCCATTTTATCCAGAACGGTTCTCAAACTCATGACCAGCCTCTCTTACGCCTCTTGCTCGATGCGTGTCAGGTTGTCGCGAAGAATCGGACCGTACTCGTACTTACCTGGGCACGCGAAGGTGCACAGAGACAGGTCTTCTTCATCCAGCTCAAGACAACCAAGCTGCATCGCGGTCACGATATCGCCGGTCACCAGTGCACGCAGCAACTGTGTCGGCAGGATATCCAGCGGCATCAACGCTTCGAACTGTCCAACCGGAATCATTGCCCGCTCGGAACCGTTCGTCGTTGTAGTGAAATTGAACTTCTTGCTCGGAGAAAACACGGAAGCAAACATGTTCAGCACGGAGAACTTGTCGCTGCCCGGCGCAATCCAGCCCATGAAGTCGCGGCTATCACCTTCCAGCAACACGCTTAGCTGGTTGGCATAACGGCCCACAAAGGCTTGCGGCCCCATAGCTGTACGACCATTCCAGACGGAACCGTTGATGACACGATTCTTGCCTGCTTTAAGGCTTCCTGCTGACAGCTCTTCGGTAGAAGCACCTACGCGAGTGCGCAGCAGGCGCGGCTTGTCCACCTGGGGACCTGCCAAAGCAACAATACGCTCAGTTGGCAGACAGCCTTCAGTGAACAGCTTGCCGAAAGCAATCACGTCCTGATAGCCGATGGTCCAGACCGTTTTGGTCTGCGAAACCGGGTCCAGGAAATGGATGTGAGTACTGGCATTGCCGGCCGGGTGTTTACCGCCGAACTCTTCGACACGCACGCCGTCAACAGTCGGAACATTGGCTCCGCTCGCCTTGCACAGGAAGACCTGCTTACTGCCCATACGAGTCAGCAGTTTAAGGCCGTTGCTGAACGCTTCAGCCTGATCATTGATGATCAGTGCCGGATCAGCTGCCAGCGGGTTGGTATCAATTGCCGTAACGAAGATGGAGCTGGGAGTAGTACCAACCTGCGGTACACGGCTGAACGGACGTGTACGGAATGCAGTCCACAAACCAGACGCCAGCAGGTTTTCTTCAATCTGTTCGCGGGACAGTTTGCCCAGTTCGGCAGCGGGATAGCTGGCGAATTCAACAGACTCTTCCTGATCATCCAGTTCAATGACCACGGACTGCAGAACACGACGCTCGCCACGATTGATGGCACGCACGGTGCCGGCGCCGGGAGCCGTGTACTGAACCCCTTCTGTTTTCTTATCGGTAAAGATCACCTGACCGAGTTTCACCCGGTCACCCTCTTTGACCATCATTGTCGGCTTCATGCCGATGTAATCCTGGCCAAGCAGGGCCACAGTACGCACCTTGGAACCATCGTGAATGGTCTGTTCAGGCGCGCCTGCGATCGGTAGATCCAGACCCTTATTGATCTTGATCATTCGTCTCACCCAACTTTCTAAAATATTCAGGAGGCCTTCTGTTGCTCGAACGAAGCTGAACGCTGCATGAAACATGCTTCGTCATCGATCGACCAACCGAAAGATTTCCCACCAAAAAATCCCTGCAAGTATAACCGAGTCGGTTGTCATTTTGCTACAAACCACTGTTTTACTTAGGCGAATGGCGAATAAATTGTAATCGGTACGATAGACTTTTAGGATATATATATATTCTGCTTGGAAATATAAAATTAATCGCACAAAAAAGGCCGCTAACTTAGCGGCCTTCTCATCAACCAGCAGCAATCAGTGCTTGGCTTTCGGGAACGCGTCCAGGGTGCACTTGGCCAGATGCTGGGCCATGCGAATTACCTGGCAGCTGTAACCGAACTCGTTGTCATACCACACGTACAGTACGCAGCGATTGCCATCAACGATGGTCGCCAGCGCATCCACAACACCAGCAGCGCGCGAGCCGACAAAGTCGGAAGACACGGCTTCAGGCGAGTTGCTGTAGTCGATCTGCTTCTGCAGCTCAGAATACAGCGCAGCGTCACGCAGGTAGTTGTTAAGCTCTTCCTTGCTGGTTTCCTTACCCAGGTTCAGGTTCAGAATCGCCATGGAAACGTTCGGAGTCGGTACGCGAATGGCGTTGCCGGTCAGCTTGCCTTCCAGCTCCGGCAGAGCCTTGGCAACCGCCTTGGCAGCACCGGTTTCGGTCAGAACCATGTTCAACGCGGCAGCGCGACCACGACGATCACCTTTATGGTAGTTGTCGATCAGGTTCTGGTCGTTGGTGTAAGAATGAACGGTCTCAACGTGACCATTAACCACGCCAAACTGATCGTTGACCGCCTTCAGTACCGGCACGATCGCATTCGTGGTACAGGATGCCGCAGACAGGACACGATCATCATCGTTGACATCGTTGTGGTTCACACCCATTACGATGTTCTTCACACCCTTGCCCGGAGCCGTCAGCAACGCACGCGCAACGCCCTTGGATTTCAGGTGCAGTGACAGGCCAGCTTCGTCACGCCAGATACCAGTGTTATCGATTACCAGCGCATTCTTGATGCCGTACTGGGTGTAATCTACCTGGTCCGGACCATCCGCGAAGATCACCTGGATGTAGTTGCCGTTGGCGATGATCGCGTTATTCTCTTCATCGATCTGGATGGTGCCCTGGAAGGAACCATGTACGGAGTCACGACGCAGAAGGCTGGCGCGTTTTTCCAGATCGTTGTCGGCCTTACCCTTACGCACCACGATGGCACGCAGACGCAGAGAGTGACCACTGCCGGCACGATCCAGCATCAGGCGCGCCAGCAGGCGGCCGATACGACCGAAACCGTACAGCACAACGTCGGTGCTCTCATGAGCTTCAGCCGGCTCATTTGAAGCACCTGCCAGCTCTTCCTGCAGGAACGCCTGCAGAGTACGACCATTGCCTTCGTCGCGGAATTTTACCGCCAGCTTGCCAATATCGATGTGCGCATTGGTTACATCCATTTCAGCAACAGCTTCCAGGACCGGAAAGGTATCGACCACGGAGATCTCTTCACCTTCGATCTGGCGCACGAAACGGTGTGCTTTCAGGATATTGATCACAGACCGTTTAACGATCAGACGACCATAAACAGAGATTTCAATGTTACGGTCACGGTACAGACGGCCGACCAGGGGCACCATCGCTTCTGCGATTGCTTCGCGGGCTTTCCAGTCTGCAAAAATCAGTTCTTGGCTCACGGGGTAACTCCGAAATTGTCATCGCTCAATTTGGGTGCGCGCATTATCCTCTTTTCAGCGACCCGGAGCAAACCCAAGTTCCTAGACTTTGGTCCCGACCTTATTCCGAGGCTGCGCCAATGCCCGGCAACAGGTAAACTTCATTCTTTTCAGCAGGATCAAGGAGCCCAAGTTGTCAGCGCTATTCCGCATCCCTACCCCCAAAGGCCCGGGCGATCAAAAGCGACTGGGAAAGGTCATCGGCAGTGCCACCGGCCTGCTGATCGAACAGATCAGTCAGCAGCATACCGGCATGATCCTGCTGATCAGCCAGGATATGGAAAGTGCTGAGCGCCTGCTGCAGGAAGTACGGTTTTTCTGTGGTGACAGCCTGCCCGCATCCCTTTTGCCTGACTGGGAAACACTGCCCTATGACAGTTTTTCTCCACACCAGGACATCATCTCCAACCGTATCCAGACCCTGCACCAACTGCCGGACCAGCAACGCGGCGTCCTGATCGTTCCCGCATCCACTCTGCTACATCGCCTGCCGCCTGCCAGTTTCGTGACGGCCAATGCCTTGTTCCTGGAAACCGGCCAACGCCTGGACAGCATCGCCCTGCGCCAACGCTTTACCGATGCCGGCTACCATGCCGTGGACACGGTGTATGAACATGGAGAATTTGCCATCCGCGGTGCGATCATCGACCTCTTCCCTATGGGGTCAGACCAACCGCTGCGCATTGACCTGTTCGATGACGAGATCGACAGCATCCGCACTTTCGACCCCGAGACCCAGCGTTCCATCGACAAGGTTGAACGGGTGCGACTGCTGCCTGCCCGGGAATTTCCGTTCGACCAGAACGCCATTACCCGTTTCAAACAGCGCTGGCGCGAACGCTTCGACGTGGACCACACACGCTGTCCCGTGTATCAGGATGTCTCCAGCGGACTGACACCGCCTGGCATCGAGTATTACGCGCCGCTGTTTTTCGACCAGACCGCAACGCTGTTCGATTATCTGCCGGATAACACCCTGGTTTTGCATGACCAGGCCCTAAAAACCGCGTCTGATCATTTTTGTAATGACGCACGCACTCGCCACGATGAACGCAGCGGCGACCTGCAACGGCCTGTACTGAGCCCTGATGAACTCTTTCTGGCCACGGATGAGCTGTTTACCCGCTTGCGTGATTACCCGGTAACGCGCCTCAATACCGATCCCGAAGAGGTCAAGCCAGGCCGGGACAACCTGCCCTGCACGGAGCCACCGGACCTTGGCAGCAGCGAGACCCAGACTCCGCTGTCCCGCCTGAAGGCAGAACTGGACAACCACCCGCTGCCAACTCTCATCTGCGCTGAATCAGCCGGTCGTCGCGAGGCACTGCTGGAGCATGCTCGCAAGTCAGGACTGTCGTTAACCGAATGCAAGGACTGGCAGGACTTTGCCAGCCAGCGTCCCGTTCTGGGCATTACCACCTACCCGCTCGAGCTCGGCCTCTGCGTTGATGATCAGTTGCAACTGGTCACCGAGAGCCAGCTGTTCGGACGCCAGATTTTCCAGCGCCGTCGCCGCGAAAAAGAACAGATCGATGCCGATCAGGCCATTCGCCACCTGTCTGAATTGAGCATCGGCGCACCTGTGGTTCATATTGATCACGGTGTTGGCCGCTATCTGGGCCTGCAAACCATCAACGTCGATAAACAGACCGATGAGTTTCTGGTACTTGAGTATGCCGATGAGGCCAAGCTCTACGTACCCGTCGCCTCCCTGCACCTGATCGGCCGATATTCCGGAGCCAGCGACGAGTCCGCCCCGCTGCATAAACTTGGCACCGAGCAGTGGAGCAAGGCGCGCCGCAAGGCCGCTGAGAAGGTCAGGGATTCCGCCGCCGAGCTGCTCGATATCTATGCCCGTCGCGCCGCACGCAAGGGTTTCAGCTTCGAGTGTACTGAGGACGAGTATCTTCGCTTTGCCGCCAGCTTCCCGTTTGAGGAGACTCCAGATCAGGCCAACGCCATCAATGCCGTCGTAACGGACATGCGCGCTCCTTCACCAATGGACCGACTGGTCTGTGGCGACGTCGGCTTCGGCAAGACCGAAGTCGCCATGCGCGCCGCCTTTATCGCGGTGCAAAGTGGCAAGCAGGTCGCGATCCTGGTACCTACAACGCTGCTGGCGCAGCAGCATTTCGAGAATTTCCGTGACCGTTTTGCCGACTGGCCGGTCGAGGTCGAGCTGATCTCGCGCTTCAAAAGCGCCAAGCAGCAACAGGCCACCGTCGAGGCACTGGGCGAAGGCAAGGTCGATATTCTCATTGGCACCCACAAGCTGCTGCAGGGCGACATCCGTTTCAGTGATCTGGGCCTGCTGATCATCGATGAGGAACATCGTTTCGGCGTACAGCAGAAGGAACGCCTCAAGTCCCTGCGCTCCGAGGTCGACATCCTCACCCTGACCGCAACCCCGATCCCGCGCACACTGAATATGGCCATGTCCGGCATTCGTGACCTGTCCATCATTGCGACACCACCTGCGCGTCGACTGTCGGTCAAGACCTTTGTGCGCCAAAGCGACCAACCAATGATCAAGGAAGCAATCCTGCGTGAGCTGCTGCGTGGTGGTCAGGTGTATTACCTGCATAACGAGGTTAAAACGATCGAGAAGGTCGCCGCCGAGATCAATGACCTGGTGCCCGAAGCCCGTGTCGCCATCGGTCACGGCCAGATGCGTGAGCGCGAGCTGGAGCAGGTGATGAGCGATTTCTATCACAAGCGTTTCAATGTACTGGTCTGCACCACGATTATCGAGACTGGCATTGATGTCCCCAGTGCCAACACCATCATCATTGACCGCGCTGACAAATTTGGTCTGGCCCAGCTACATCAGCTGCGTGGCCGTGTCGGCCGCTCACACCACCAGGCCTATGCCTACCTGCTGACACCGCCACCGAAGCTAATGACACCTGATGCGGTCAAGCGCCTGGAAGCGATCGGCCAATCAAGCACGCTCGGCGCCGGCTTCACCCTCGCCACCCACGATCTTGAGATCCGCGGAGCTGGCGAACTACTCGGTGAAGAGCAAAGCGGTCAGATGCAGAGCGTTGGTTTCAGTCTCTACATGGAGATGCTGGACCAGGCGATCAAATCGATCCAGGAAGGCAAGACACCCGACCTGGACAAGCCGCTGCATCACGGCAGTGAGATCAACCTCCACCTTCCGGCCCTGATTCCGGAAGACTACATCCCGGACGTACACAACCGCCTGATCCTGTACAAGCGCATCGCCAATGCGGACAGTGCCGCGGCACTGGACGAGCTGCAGGTCGAGATGATCGACCGCTTCGGCCTGCTGCCGGAGCCTACCAAAAACCTGCTGCGCCTGACCCACCTCAAACTGCGCGCAGAAGTGCTTGGCATCGTCAAACTGGATGCCGGCGACAAGGGCGGCCGCATCGAGTTCGAAGCCGAGCCGAATGTCGACCCCATGACGCTGATCACCATGATTCAGCGCCAGCCGGACCGTTTCCGTCTGGACGGCGCCAGCATATTGCGTTTTACTCAGCCCATGGAAAAGGTCGCCTCCCGCTTCGAAGCGGTTGAACGCCTGCTGACCCAACTGTCCCCCAAGGAGAATTCGTAACTCATGGCCTCCCTATTGCGCCGCTCACTGGCACTGGCTGCCCTTACCACCCTGCCGACAGTCGTCCAGGCTGCAGATCTGTACAAGGTGGAAATGCTGGTATTCAGCCATGAAAACTCTAACGGGGTCGAGCAGGAATACTGGCCAGAGCAGCCACCACTGGATCTGAGCGCCAGCCTCTACCCGCAACCCTGGGATGGCTATCCGCTGGCCAACTTTGAAGAACTGCCCCAGAACGACCTGGTTCTGGGTGGCGATGCTGCCGCGCTGTCACGTAGCGGTGGCTATAAGCTGCTGTACCATCGCGGCTGGCTGCAGTCGATCGGGGGCAAGTCCGGGGCGCGAGAGGTGCGCATCAAGGCCGATTTTGACGACTACCAGCTGGATGGCAGCCTGAAGGTTTACAAAAACCGCTTCCTGCATGCCCAGCCGACACTGGAACTAACGGCATCCGCGCCATTACCGATACAACAGCCAGAGCGACTGAACCCAACCGAGACGGACTCCTCTATTGAAGTCGTCACCCCAGTGGATAACCTGACAGGCAGCACAGACCGTTGGCGCATGACTCAATCACGCCGCATGCGATCCAACGAGACCCACTACATTGACCACCCGCGCTTTGGCGTTCTGCTGCGCATTCGCTCGCTGAACTAGAGCTTCAATGCCTCAAACGGCACGCAGCTGATTGTAGCGACTCTCAGCGCGTGCCATCAGTTCTTCTGGCGCTCCCTGCTCGATGACCGTGCCGCGATCCAGCACGATGATGCGATCGAAATGCTCTGCCATCTGCAGGTGATGACTGATCATCAGCAACGTACGTCCCCTAAAGTGCGACAGCATCGCTCCGACAACAACCGCCTCGGTTCTCGCATCCAGCCCCTCAGTAGGCTCATCCAGCAATAACAGTGGCGCCGGTTTGAGCAGAGCACGCGCAAGCCCCATACGTTTGCGCTGACCACCTGACAGACGACTGCCCGACTCCCCCACCTGATAGTGCAGTGGATCCTCACCCAGCTCATCGTTTAACGCGACCTGCGCCAGCACGTGCAACATCTGCTGATCAGTTGCGTCAACATCCGCCAGGCGCAGATTATCCGCCACACTGCCGGCGAACAGCTGGACGGGCTGTGACAGCACACTCATCTGCGACCTCAGGGTCGGTTCGTCATATGCCTGAATCGGCTGCCCTGCCAGGTGCAGACTGCCGCTGTCAGGCTCATGAAAACGAGCCAGCAGATTGATCAAACTGCTTTTACCACTGCCAGTGTGACCAAGAATCAGCAGGCGTTCACCGGGACACACTGACAAGGAAAAATGCTCCAGCACCCAGGGCGCAGCCTTGTCATAGCGAAAGCAGATATCGTTGAACTCCACCCGCCCCGGTTGCTCAGGCTCCACACTCTGATCGGGAAAGTTAATCTCGGCCTTTTGTTCAGTAATCTCTACCAGGCGCCCTGCAGCTGCCGATGTCTTGCTCCAATACTGAAACGCCAACGGTAGTGGGGCCACCGCCTCGAACACCGCCAGTACACAGAACACCAGCATCGCCAGCTGAGCCGGCACCAACACCTCTTCATGTACCAGTTCGATCCCCAGAATCAGCGCCGCAATACCCGCGCCCCCGGCAATCAGCGTCATCATGGCCGTGGTCAAGCCATTGATCATCGCCATACGCAGCTGTGTTTTCTGTAGCACGACCTCAGCCTGGTGGACCTGTTCAACTGCAGGCGCCACACCGCCGTAGATCTGCAGATCCACCTGCCCCTGTACCAGTGCCAACAGCCGAGTTCGCAGTGCACTGATCGCGAGCAATTGGGTACGACCGGCACGTCGTCCGGCAAGCTGCGCCCCCCAAGGCAACAACACACCGGCCAGCAGCAGGGCAACCGCCGTCACCTGAGCCACTGCGACACTGAAGGCTGCAAGAAACAGCACCACCAGCAAGCCAACAGCACCTGCAACCAGCGTCGGCACCAGCACCCGCAGGTAGAGATTATCCAGCGCATTGATATCAGTGACGAGTCTATTCAGCAGGTCAGCAGAGCGATACGACTGCAAACGCGCCGGCCCGAGCAGCTCCAGGCGACGATAGAACCAGCTGCGCAGATGAGCCAGCACACGGAAAGTAGCCTCATGCGTGGTAATACGCTCGAAATAACGACCCACCGTGCGGAAAATGGCAAATCCACGAACCCCGGCCCCCGGTGTAAAGTAGTTGAATTGCTTCGCCCCCAGCGCGGTTACCCCCGCCAGTGCTGATGCCGAGATAAACCATCCCGACAGGGTCAACAGGCCAATGGCGGATAACAGGGTTATCAGACTGAGCAGTACTCCCAGGGCAACCCAGCCCCGATGGACACCCAGCATGCGAACAAATGGCCAAAGCACCTTCATGACATTACCCCGTCAACCTGCTGCAGCTTACCCTTCTCCAGTTGCCAGACCTCATCGGCCTGCAACATCGAGGTTTTTCGGTGCGTCAGCATCAATACCATTCGCCCGTCACAGAGCTGCTTCAGGGACGACAGCACCAGGCTTTCACTCTCACGATCCAGATTGGCAGTCGGCTCATCCAGCAGCAACACAGGCGCATCCTTGAGAAAGGCACGCGCCAACGCGAGGCGCTGGATCTGGCCACCGGACAAGCCGGTACCACGCTCACCTACCACCGTATCAAGGCCTTCGGGCAGACGCTGTACGAATTCGAGCGCATTGGCCTGCTCAAGGGTCACATAAAGACGATGTTCATCGGCATCCGGGTCAGCCAGCAGCAAATTGTCACGCAGCGTGCCCGGAAACAGTGTGGTGTGCTGACTGACCCAGGCCACCTGCTCAAGCCACGACTGCAGACCAACACGCTCCAGTGAATACCCATTGACCTTAACTTCGCCCTGATCAAGCCGACGAAACCCCAGCAGAGCCTGCAGCAGACTGGACTTGCCTGCACCACTCGGGCCGATCAGTGCAACGATACGACCGGGCTTGAGTTTCAGGCTGACACCGGAAAAGACCGGATCCGCTTGCCCCGGATATTGCAGCCGGGCATCGATGATACTGACCTCTGTTACCCGACCATCGATTCCCTGTCCTGCCTCATCAATGGCAACAGGAGCTTCCTCCAGAAGCACACGCAGCCGCTCGGCCGCGGCAACCGCTTCCTGCTTGGCGTGGTAATGGGTACCCAGTTCTCTCAGCGGCAGATAGAACTCAGGCGCCAGTAACAGAATGAACAGCCCCTGATACAGGTTAACCGGTGCATCCCAGTAACCAAAGTCCAGATGCCCCAGAAAACTGAAACCCAGATAGACCGCCACCACGGCGATGGAAATGGAAGCGAAAAACTCAAGCACCGCCGATGACAGAAAGGCAAGCCGTAGTACCTGCATGGTGCGCTGGCGAAACTCCTCAGCACCACGCTCAATGAATTCAGCCTGCCCCCTACTCCGATCAAACAGTTTCAGGGTCACAATACCTTGGACCACATCCAGAAAGTGGGCACTGAGCTGCGACAACGCAGCAAAATTGCGCCGATTGGCTTCGGCTGCCCGGGTGCCCACCAGGGCCATAAACACCGGCACCAGCGGTGCCGTCAGCAGAAAAATCAGTCCCGCAGCCCAGTTAACCGGGAAGACAAACGCCAGAATAATCAGTGGCAACATCGCAGCCAGGGCCATCTGCGGCAGGTAACGGGCAAAAAAACCATCCAGGGCTTCAACCTGCTCGAGTAACTCGCTGCCCAGCTCACCGCTGCGCTGATCACTGGTATAAGCCGGTCCCAGGCGAGTTAACTGTTGCAACAATTGCGCGCGCAGCCTCCGCCGAACACGAATGGAGCTCTGCTGTCCCGCCCATTCACGCAACACACCCAGCAACGCACGCATCAACAGCGCCACCAACAGGCCGCCAATCAGCGGCCAGGCAATGGATGTAGAGGCAGGATCAAACAGGGTATCGCTGATCAGGGTTGCCAGCAGGTGTGCCTGCACAATCAGCATTAGACCGATGCCAACACCTGCCAGAATACTGATCCAGGTCCAGGCTTTTTCGGACCGCGCCAGCTGTTTAAGCCAGCGGGTCTGAGTACTAGTTGCTGCGGATGACATCAGCCGCCTCTTGAGCCATTCCAGGCAGAGCCTCCGGCTCTGGCAACTCCTGACCCGCGAGGTGAATGGTTTGTGTCGGGAACGCGAACTCGGCACCGTGCGAGAAAATGATGTCGGCAATCTTCAGCATCACATCCTCCTTGATTGCATGAAACTTCACCCACTGCGTGGTCTTGGTGAAGGTATAGACCATGAAATCCAGTGACGACGGACCAAAGCGGTTCAAATGCACGATCAGCGTTTGACGCGTATCGATTTCGGGATGTGACTGCAGCATTGCACGTACATCATCGACAATAGGCTTCACCTTGGCAGCATCGTCATAACGCACACCGATATGCTCGTAAATGCGCCGATTACGCATGCGAGAGGGGTTTTCCACCGCAATATTGGCAAAGGTCGCATTGGGCACGTATAGCGGCCGCTGGTCAAAGGTGCGGATTCGGGTCAGGCGCCAGCCGATAT
The DNA here is from genome assembly GCF_039523155.1 of Marinobacterium maritimum. NCBI lineage: Bacteria > Pseudomonadati > Pseudomonadota > Gammaproteobacteria > Oceanospirillales > Oceanospirillaceae > Marinobacterium > Marinobacterium maritimum. The sequence goes on from NZ_BAAAET010000001.1 coordinate 1,168,831, forward strand.
ACTCAACCGTACCCTCGATATCCTTGTCCGGTGAACGAATCCAGTCACCGACCCGAAAAGGCCGATCCATATAGACCATCAACCCGCCAAAAAAGTTGGCCAGCAGGTCTTTCGCGGCAAAACCGACTGCAATACCACCAATACCACCAAAGGCCAGGATGCCCGAGATGCTGACGCCGGCAGACTGCAGCAAGGTCAAGCCCGCCAGGATCGTTACCACCAGCCGAAGCAGTTTTGCCACGGCATCAGCGGTTGTGCGATCTACCTGCTTGCGCCCCTTCACCGGAGTCGTGAAGAAGTTCTCGGCAGTAGTAATAAAGCGCAGCAGTCCCCAGGCGACAATCAATATTGCCCCGAAACGTCGAACTTCACTGCCTACTCCGGTACCGACCGGAAGCCCATTGCGACTGAAAATCTCCAGCAATAGCGACAGGCCAATCACCCATATCAACAAACGCAGCGGCGTACGTATCGATTGCAAAAACAGCTCATCCCAGACCGGAGCCTTCTGGCTCAGGTGTCTGATCATGCGCGCGGTGATCCAGTTAAAACTCACGGTCAACAGCCATACAGCCGCGACCACCACCGTGGCAGCAACCTGCCAGGCATAATCGCTCAACACCGGCCACTGATGAAACAGAGGGGTGAGTATGGGCTCGAGCAGCTGTTCCAGCATCAGGCCTCCTTGATCAGCTCCGCTGCCAATGTGCGACTTTGCTGCAGACGTTCCTCATCTGGCACCCTGGCCGGGCGCGCACGCATCCGGGCAAGACGATGAGAAGCATCAACCGGATGGTGCTGCAGGTGCTTCAGGACCTCTTTCGCCCCTTCCGGGTGGTTGCAGACCAGCACCATATCGCAGCCGGCTGCCAGCGCCCGGTCACAGCGGTCCGCATAGCTACCGGCCATGCTGGCACCTTCCATGCTCAGGTCATCACTGAAAATGACACCATCAAAGTGCAGGCGCTGGCGCAGGATCTGCTGCAACCAAAAGGTGGAGAACCCCGCCGGAGCCGAGCAGGCCTGGCGGTACACCACATGGGCTGGCATCAGACCATCAAGCCCTCGGCGAATCAATGCGTCAAAGGGTCGCAGATCCTGCTGCTCAATCTCATCGAAGCTGCGCTCATCTACCGGCAGCTCCAGGTGGGAGTCAGCCTGTACCCAGCCATGACCCGGGAAATGCTTGCCGGTGGCCGCCATGCCTGCCTCATGCATGCCAGCCATGACACCACCGGCAAGTTCTGTCACTGCTTCCGGCGTCTGACCGAAAGCACGATCACCGATTACGCTGCTATTCCCCCAATCGAGATCCAGAACTGGCGCAAAGCTGATATCGATATCGTACTGACGCAGCTCAGTCGCCAATAGCCAACCGATTTCATGGGCTTGGGCGATCGCCCGGTGAGGATTGTCCAGCCAGCGTTTACCCAACACCGACATCGGCGGCAGCCGGGTGAACCCGTTACGGAAACGCTGCACACGCCCACCTTCCTGATCGACCGCAACCAGAAGGTCTGGTCGAATCTGCCGGATCGATTGCATCAGGCTTTGCAACTGTTCGGGTGTGTCATAATTACGACTGAACAGAATCAGCCCCCCCACTTCAGGGGACTGCAGAATAGCGGCCTCTTCAGGAGTGAGCGCCAGCCCCTCCAGGTCCAGCATCAAAACACCTGTGGTCATATTTGATCACTCTTCAATCAAAACGGGCGTACCCGGTTGCACTTGATCAAATAGCTCGATGAGATCGGCATTGCGCATCCGGATGCAGCCATGAGAACGCGGTTCCCCCATGGGCTCACTGTCAGGGGTACCATGAATGTAGATATAGCGGCGCTGTGTATCCATATCACCGCCGCGGTTGAAACCTTTTTCCAACCCGCACAACCAGAGAATTCGGCTCAGGATCCAGTCCCGTTCCGGGTATTGTACGGCCAGTTCCGGGCTGTATATCTCCCCAGTCGGCCGTCGCGCCACAAAAACGGTACCCGAAGGCAGACCTGCACCTATGCAGGCACGGATGTAATGACGCCCGCGAGGCGTACAACCTGAACCATTAGCCTCTCCAGGTCCGGCCAGCGCCGTCGACACTGGATAGCTACAAGTGACACCATCCTGGCACAACAGTTCCAGCAACTGCTGCTTTACAGAGACCCGAAGCCAGAGCGACATCAGTGCTCCTGTCCCGGTGCCTGCATGCCGGCACAGATCACCGGAATCATCCGCTGCAGGATCGCTTCCACTTCGATCTCTTCCACGGCATCTGGCTGATCCAGCGCAACCAGCGCATGCATGTTGGACAATGTAAAAATCACTGATCCCATCAGAAAATGCAGCCGCCAGAAAAACTCGCGCTCACTCAGCGCGGATGTATTCTTGCGCAGATAGTGCAGGAATACCGCAATTCGCTTGCCATACTGTTCGCGAATAAACTGCTGAAGATCCTGCTGGGCCGGACGATAGGCCTGATCAAGCAGGCGCATCAGCACAGATAGCGAGTAATCAGTGCGATGATGCACTCGCACCAACGCGACAGCCAGTATATGCATTAGCTCTGGCAAGCCTGGCGCTGGCGAGTTGACACCCAGCTTGCTCAGACCTTCCTCAATTGCATTACACAAGGGAGTCAAGGACTGCGCGGCCACTGAGTGGATCAGCCCCTTCTTGGAGCCGAAGTGGTAGTTCACCGCCGCCAGGTTCACATCAGCCAGCGTGGTGATCTGACGCATCGTGGTTTCCTTGAAGCCCTGCTCGGCAAACAGCTTTTCGGCTGCCTGAACGATGCGGCTGGACGTATCCGAAGTCGAGTTCATGAAAGTATTATCTGCGGACATATTATTAGTCTTTCTCCACTTGGGCCTTGGCAACTCATCCATGCCAACCCTCTCCAAGTTAACGCGACATCAAGCGACTGTTCATGACTCGCTGCCACCAGCGTAGCAGCAAATTATCCGAGGTATTGACCGCCAACTGCCCCAGGCGCTCCTGCAGGCCGATTTTGACCTCATAGTGCAGTTCGAAAACATCGTGCTCCTGACAAAGCTCGAACAGGTAGTCATCACTGGTTGAGATGGTATCAATCAACTGTTCGTTCAAGGCCCTGCGCCCGAACCACACCTCACCGGTCGCAACCTTTTCCACGTTCAGCTGCGGACGATATTCAGATACGAATGATTTGAACAGATCATGAGTATCCTCCAGCTCTTCGATGAACTTCTCACGGCCCTTATCGGTATTCTCACCGAACACCGTCAGCGTGCGTTTATATTCACCGGCCGTCAGGACTTCATAGTCCACATCGTGCTTCTGCAGCAGGCGGTGGAAGTTCGGTAACTGCGCCACCACGCCAATGGACCCTACCAGTGCAAAAGGTGCTGCGACCAGGTGATCCGCAATACAGGCCATCATGTAACCACCGCTTGCGGCCACGCGGTCCACACAGACTGTCAGGCGAATACCTTTTTTCTTTATCCGCTCCAGCTGGGAGCTGGCCAGACCATAGGCATGCACAAGACCACCCGGGCTTTCAAGGCGAATCACCACTTCGTCATCCTTGTCCGCAATGGTCAGCACAGCCGTGACCTCTTCACGCAGGGCTTCTACCCCTGATGCGTGAATATCACCATCGAAATTGAGCACAAAGACGCGCTTGCGTGGCTTTTCGGGCTCCTTGCCCTGCTTTAGCGTCTTCTTCAGCGCCTTGGCTTCAGCCTTCTCCTGCTTGCGGCGAGTCTTTTCATGCTGCTTGGCCAGCGCTTCGTCAACGACGGCTGCCTCAATATCGGTTTTCATATCTTCGAGGTGATCATTAAGGCTTTTGACCTCGATATGTCCCTCACGATGTTCACGTCGACGCTCTATCAGTGCACCTATACCCCCAACCAGCAAAAGCACACCGGCAATCAGGGTGATTACTTTGGCCAGGAAAAGGCCATACTCCGCAAAAAAGGCTGTCAATCTATCTCTCCGCACATGCACAGGGGTTCGCTTCAGAGTCCGGGCTACTGTACCATAAACCCGATACAGATCATGCCCATAAGCACTTCAGGACAAGACCCAACATGACTTCGCCTCTGACGCTCGAACGCATCGTCAACAAGTTGCCGGAAAAATTCAACCCCGACCAGGCCAGTGGCCTGAATGCAGTGTTCCAGTTCCGCCTTTCCGATGCCGAGTCATTCTTCATCAGCATAGAGGAGAACAGCTGCCAGAGCCGCTTCGGTGAACATGAGGATCCCAACCTGGTGCTGCACCTGAATGAAGAGACGCTCATCCGTGTCATCAACGGCGAGCAAGACGGCATGAGCGCCTATTTGAAGGGACAACTGCGCGCCGAAGGCAACGTGATGCTGGCCACGCGCCTTGGCAAACTGTTCAGTCGCTGAGTTCCGCCTGAAGAGCAAAGAAACGATCGATCAACTGACGTGAGATACTGAACGGAGGCGGCAGGTCCGGCAGGTTGTCCCGACCAAACCAGTCTGCTTCCAGTATCTCCTCACCATCAGGCACCAGATCCCCACCGGCATAGTCAGCAAAGAAGCCCAGCATCAGCTGATGCGGAAATGGCCAGGACTGGCTGGCGAAAAATTCCAGATTCTCTACTTCGATCCCGACTTCTTCACGAATTTCCCGCTGTACTGCTGCTTCAGCACTCTCCCCAGCTTCAATAAAGCCCGCCAGCGTACTGAAACGACCGGGCGGGAAGCGCCCTGAACGCGCCAACAGACATTCGCTTCCTCGACGAACCAGCACGATGATGCAGGGGGAGATACGCGGATACTGCACCAGCTTGCACTGCGGGCATTCTTGAGCAAGATCTTGCCCATGCGCTGCGAGCGAGGAACCGCAGCGGCCACAATAGCGGTGCTGATCAAACCAGGTCGCCAACTGAGCCGCGCGTGCCAGTCGCGCATATTCAGCCTCATCGACAGCCTGTGCCAGCGCTCGGCGCAGGCTCATCTCGGAGGTCATGCCTTCGGGGCACTCGCGCAGCACCCAGAGGCCAAAGCCATCCTCAACCTCCAGACTGCACTCGACGGTTTCCCGAACCCCCTGAATTTCCGGCCATGCAAATTCCAGCTGCGTATCCCGCCAAAGGAGCCGACCTTCATGGCAAAGATAGTAGTGTTCCGCCTGCGCCATACGCTTCATCGATCACCCTTGCCCTGGGGCGTCCAGCTGACGCCAGACCGCTCCATCACTCTTTTTGTCCAGCAAATCCAGAAAGGCATCATGCTCGGCCAACTCCTCGACAGACGCTCGCAACACTTTCAGCGTCATTCCCTCAGTGTTCACACGACGGATAGGCTCATCTCCGCCCTCACCGTCCTGCCCGGACTGCCCCAACTGCAAACTGGTTTGACCACCAGTCAGGGCCAGATAAACATCCGCCAGAATCTCGGAGTCAAGCAGCGCCCCGTGCAGCTCACGGTGCGAGTTGTCGATACCATAGCGACGACAGAGCGCATCAAGACTGTTGCGCTGACCTGGATACTTCTTGCGCGCCAACGCCAGTGTATCGGTCACCGTGCAGATCTGCTCGATCCGCTCACTGAAACCATTCCGTGCCAGTTCGGTATCGAGGAAGCCAACGTCAAACGCCGCGTTGTGGATGATCAGCTCGGCGCCACGCACAAATTCCAGGAATTCAGCACCCAACTCAACGAATTTGGGCTTATCGGCCAGAAATTCATTAGTAATACCGTGAACTTCAATCGCCTCGGCTTCCACATCCCGATCCGGTTTCAGGTATTTGTGCCAGGTATTACCGGTCAGTTTACGGCGCACCATCTCGACGCAACCGATCTCGATAATGTTATGCCCAGCTTCCGGATCGATACCGGTTGTTTCGGTGTCCAGTATGATCTGACGTACACTCACGACTTGCCGTACTCCTCTACACCTCGGTTAGCCAGCTGATCAGCTCTTTCGTTTTCAGGGTGGCCGCTATGCCCCTTGACCCAACGCCAGTCGATCTCGTGTCGGGCAACCTGCTCATCCAGTGCCTGCCACAGGTCCTGGTTCTTTACCGGCTGCCTGGATGCCGTCTTCCAGCCATTGCGCTTCCAGCCTGCCATCCAGCTCATGATCCCCTGCCGCAGATACTGGGAATCAGTTGTCAGCACCACCTTGCAGGAGCGCTTCAGACTGGCCAGCGCCGAAATGGCAGCCTGCAGTTCCATACGATTGTTCGTGGTTTCGCATTCACCGCCATATAGCTCTTTCTCCTGCTCCCCATAACGAAGCAGCGCCCCCCAGCCTCCCGGCCCGGGGTTGCCCTTACAGGCGCCGTCGGTAAATATTTCTACTGCTTTCAAATCGTTCATCCTCTGGCGGTCGGTTTCGGCTCGGGCACGGGCATGCCAAGCAAGCGTTTCTGTTTCCATTCGGCTTTTAACGGAGTCATGCCAACCACATCCTTGCGCGCCAACACCATCATCACCGCACCACTGGTGAGTGGCAGGCGCCGGCTACAGCATTCAAACAGCCCAAGGCGTCGACGCCAGCGCTCGCTTTCAATAGGAAGGTGGTGACAGGCACTTTCCGTTTTCAGCTCAGTCATTTCGAGCAACCCCAACCAGTCATGCAGACGCCCCTGGCTGATGAAATGCCCCCCCCAAAGTGGCGGCATGCGACGCTTGAAAAACCGCCACAGCCCCCAGTAACTGGCAGGATTGAAGCTGAAGCTCAACACGTGCCCACCCGGGCGCAGCACCCTCGCTGCCTCACGCAATACCTGGTGCGGGTTGTCGGCATAGTCCAGGGCATGATGCAGAATGACCACATCGATCTCATTGGACACAACTGGCAGCTCCGTTGGGTGAGCAATCAACGTACGGGCATCCGCACCCAGCTGCATCTGGGGGATCAACATCACCTTGCGAGACACGGGACTGGCCGGAAACAGACATTGACGATGATCCCAGCCAACCTGCAGCAGGTGATAACCAAAGAGCGTCGGCAAGACCTCCTCCGCAAACGCCTGCTCCTGCTGCAGCAACTCCTGCCCCAGCGGACTGTCAAACCAATGGCTAAGCAAGGGTATCAGCTGCGAGTATGGCAGTTGCTCAGTAAACTTCATGCAAAGCCCCTGTACTGGCCTGAATGTAAACTCGTTTCAGTATACAGTACCCACAAAAGGCCCTGAACCAGGAATTGCCCTGTCCACGCCACAACCAACAGGAAACCATCATGTTTATCGTCACTCCCATTCCTGCCTTCAACGATAACTATATCTGGGCGCTTAGCACTTCTGCTGACCCTGACGCCGCCATAGTGGTAGACCCGGGTGATGCGACACCCGTTCAGCAATGGCTGGCCCAGGAGCATAAAACACTGAAAGCGATCCTGATTACGCACCACCACAACGATCACACTGGCGGGGCCAAGGCGCTGCACGAACAGTACGACGCTCCGGTTTACGGACCGGCCAACTCACCTTACGACGGCATCACTCACCCGCTCAAAACCGGTGAGAGCATTGAATTGCTCGGACAAACCTTGAACGTGCATGAGGTACCGGCACATACCCGCGACCATATCAGCTACCTGCACCTGGACACGACACCTCAGCTGTTTTGCGGTGACACCCTGTTTCTGGCCGGTTGCGGCCGCCTTTTCGAAGGCACTGCAAAACAGATGCTGACCGCCATGCAGTACTTCGCTTCCCTGGCTGATAACACCGAGGTGTACTGCACCCACGAATACTCCCTGGCAAACCTGACATTTGCCGCCAGCGTTGAACCGGAAAACAGTGATATTCAACAGGCACGCCAGCACTGTCACCAGCTGCGCCAGGCAGACAAACCTACTCTGCCATCCTCCATTGGGCAGGAAAAGCGCATCAATCCGTTTATGCGAACCAGCGAAACTGACGTCGTACGTGCAGCCGAACATTTCTGTGGCAACCCGCTGCAGACCGATGTCGAGGTTCTGGCAGCCCTGCGCGAGTGGAAAAACCAGTTCTGATTGACCCTCAAGTCCGGGGTCCATAGAATCATGTTTTTTAAGGTTATTTCAGGACTGAAATTCGATGCGACTTGTGCCTGCCGCCGCCATGGCCGCGACATTGGGAATGTTACTTGCCGGCTGTCAAACCAATTCCGTAAAACCAGAATCCGCGATCGCCACCAAGCCACTGTCGCAAACCGAAGCAAGCGCCCAGGCCCGCATCGTTGCATCCAAGCCCACCCCGGCTGAGACTGATCTATGGACCCTGACCCGGCAGCACATGCAGCTGCCGCTCGACCTTGAACAGCCTCGCATCCAGACGCAGCTGAACTGGTACAACCGCCACCCGTCGTACCTGACACGCGTTACCGAACGTGCACAGCCGTATTACCATTACATTCTCAACGAAGTGCTCAAGCGCGACATGCCCGCTGAGATCGCCTTGCTGCCGGTTGTCGAAAGTGCCTACGACCCCTTTGCGTACTCCCATGGCCGCGCAGCCGGGCCTTGGCAGTTCATCCCGGGTACCGCACGCCACTTCGGCCTCAAATCCAACTGGTGGTATGACGGCCGTCGCGACATCCTCGCCTCTACGGATGCCGCACTGACCTATCTGCAACAGCTACACAAACGCTTTGACGGTGACTGGCTGCTAGCCCTCGCGGCCTACAATGCCGGTGGCGGCACGGTTAACAGAGCGATCCGTCGCAATCGCGAGCAGGGCAAAGCGACCGACTTCTGGTCTTTAGACCTGCCTCGTGAAACCAAGGCCTATGTCCCCAAACTGCTGGCAGTGGCCAAAATGGTGCGTGATGCAGACGAGCTTGGCCTGACGCTGACACAGATCGACAACGAACCTCATTTCGAGATCGTTGAAACCGGTGGCCAGATCGATCTGGCCCAGGTCGCCGAAATGGCTGAAATGGAGCTGAAGGCACTCTACCAGCTCAACCCGGGCTTCAACCGATGGGCAACAGACCCTGAAGGCCCGCACCAACTGCTCATTCCGGTCGACCGCGCGGAAAAGCTTCAGGCGCATCTGGCACAACTGCCACCGGAGCAGCGTGTCAGCTGGCATCGTTACAAAGTGCAGGCCGGCGACACCCTGAGCACCATTGCCAAGCGCTTCAATAGCTCGGTCGCAGTTATTCGCCAAGGTAATAACCTCAAAGGCAACACCATCCGTATCGGTCAGGGACTGGTTGTCCCAAAGCCGGCTCATGACGCAAGCCATTACGCGCTCAGCGAAAGCCAGCGCAAACGTGCCCGCATCCAGCAGCTGGAGCAACGTCACAGCCGCAAGCTTTACCATCAGGTCGGCTCCGGTGAGAGCTTCTGGAGCATCGCCCAAAAATACGGCGTGGGTGTACGCGAGCTGGCACGCTGGAACCAGATGGCGCCCGGCGATACGCTGCGAACCGGCCAGCAGCTGCTGGTACTTAACGTCAGCGCGGAACAGGCCGCCGCCACCCTGCCGACACTCCCGAGCATGCAATCCCGCGACATGACGCGGAAAGTGGGTTACCGTATCCGCAAGGGGGATTCGCTTTCAGCTATCGCCAGCCGTTTCGGCGTGAGCGTTAGCGACATCATCAACTGGAACCAGATCAACGCTGATCAACTGCTGCGTCCCGGCCAGCCCCTGACCCTGTATGTCAACATTGCCGATGCGAGCTAAACCATGGATAGCTTGAGTATTTTCATCATTGTTGTTTCGGTCATTCTGGCGGTCGCATTCAAATGGGTGCTGTTCCGCAAGATCCAGCACTGGATGGATCAGGACCTGATCAAACAGCTCGCCGGCGGCAACCAGGAGTTGCTGTCCCGACTGCATGATCATCACCAACAACTCAAGGCGGACGGCGTCAAGCGGTCTGAGCGTCATGACCGCCTGCATCAATTCGCCCGCAACAGCGAACCTGAACGGAATTAAACTGTCACAGGCAATTGAATTCATTATAAAAATCACACGCATGACCTTGAGGGGAATACTGTGTCCGACTCAGTCAACATCCACCGCTACCTCCTTGCGGTTAGTGCATTCATCGCGTTCAGCCTGCTCTCCACGCTCACCACGGCGGCCGAAGCCCGGCATGGGATCGCCATGCATGGACAGCTTAAATACCCGTCCGATTTTCAGTATTTTGACTATGTAAACCCTGAAGCCCCCAAAGGCGGCAGCCTCAGGGAAGCCTCCATCGGCACTTTTGACAGCCTGAACCCTTTCATCATCAAGGGCACTGTCGCCGATGGCACCAGCCTGCTCTATGACACCCTGCTAAGCCGCGCACTGGATGAACCCTTCTCGCTGTACGGCCTTCTGGCTGAACAGTTGCGCGTTGCCGATGATCGCAGCTGGATTGAATTCGACCTGCGCCCCGAAGCACGTTTCAGTGATGGCCAGCCGGTCACTGCTCAAGACGTGGTATTCACCTTTGAGACCTTGCTGGAAAAGGGCAGCCCTTTTTTCAAGAGCTACTATGCCGGCATCAGTGATATCCAGGCACTCTCCGAACGCAGCGTTCGTTTCGAGTTCGGTAGCAGCCTCAATCGCGAACTGCCCCTGATCGTGGGCGAGATTCCCATTCTGCCGGCGCACTACTGGGCTGGGCGTGATTTTGCCGCCCCCTCGCTGGATATCCCGGTCGGATCCGGTCCTTATACAATCAGCCAACTGGATCCGGGGCGCAGCCTGACCTATGAACGACGCCGCGACTACTGGGCTGCTGATCTGCCGGTGAACCGCGGCCGATACAATTTTGATCAACGCCAATTCGATTACTACCGAGATGGCACGGTTGCGCTGGAAGCCTTCAAGGCAGGGGAATACGATTTCCGTAGTGAAAATGCCTCCAAGGCCTGGGCAACCGGGTACACCGGCGCTCCCTTCGATGACGGTCGTATCCGCAAGGAAGAGATTGCACACAGCAATCCACGGGGTATGCAGGGCTTCATCATGAATACCCGCCGCCCCCTGTTCAGCGACAAACGGGTACGCGAAGCGCTGGCCAACGCTTTTGATTTCGAGTGGACGAACCGCAACCTGTTCTATGGCGCCTACACTCGCAGTAACAGCTATTTCTCCAATTCAGAGATGGCCGCTACCGAGTTACCAAGCCCGGACGAGCTGAGGATCCTTGAGCCGGTCCGTGACCAGGTGCCGCCGGAAGTATTCACCCAGGTCTACCAGGCCCCCAGCACCGACGGCAGCGGCCGCAACCGTCAGCAGTTGCGGACGGCACTTCACCTGCTGCAACAGGCTGGCTGGACCCTGAAGAATGGCAAGCTGGTAAACGCGGAAGGAAAGCCTTTTCATTTCGAAATTCTGCTGGTGCAGAAAGAGTTTGAACGTGTAGTTTCACCCTTCATCCGCAACCTGGAACGTCTGGGTATAAGCGCGGACATCCGCATCGTTGACGTCTCCCAATATATCAACCGTCTGCGCCAGTTCGATTTCGACATGGTGGTGTACGGCTTTGGCCAATCCAGCTCACCCGGCAACGAACAGCGCGACTACTGGAGTTCCGAGGCAGCCAAGACCCCGGGCAGCCGCAACCTGATTGGCATCCAGGATCCGGCCGTCGACTATCTTGTCGAGCAGCTGATCACCGCACCTGACCGCGAACAGCTGGTGCTTCGTGCCCGCGCCCTTGACCGTGTACTGCAGTGGAACCATTACGTGATCCCGCACTACCACATCAGCGCCTGGCGCATTGCCTACTGGAATAAATTCGAACATCCCAAGGTCAGTCCAACCTATGACCTGGGCCTGGATACCTGGTGGATGAAGCCCTGATGGCCGCTTATATCGTTCGTCGCCTGCTGCTGATTATCCCGACTCTGTTCGGCATCCTGCTGCTCAACTTTGTGCTGGTTCAGTTTGCGCCCGGCGGCCCGGTCGAGCAAACACTGGCGCAGCTGCAGGGGCTGGGTGTAACCGCAGGCAACCGCATCGGCAGCGGTCCCCAGTCAGATATTGCAGCGGGCAGCCAGAATGAATCCGGTTACCGTGGCGCCCAGGGACTGGACCCCGAGCTGGTAGCCGAGATCGAGCAGCTCTACGGATTTGACAAGCCACCTCACGAGCGCTTCTATCAGATGCTGGTCAACTATCTCCAGTTCGATTTCGGCAAGAGCTTTTACAGCGACAAGACCGTGACCGAACTGATCGTGGAGAAGCTGCCAGTCTCCATCTCTCTGGGACTTTGGACAACCCTGCTCACATACTTGATATCGGTCCCGCTGGGCATTCGCAAAGCGGTTCGTGATGGCACACCTTTCGATGTCTGGACCAGCAGCGCGATCATCCTGGGCTACGCCATCCCCAACTTCCTGTTTGCCATTCTGTTGATCGTACTCTTTGCCGGCGGCACCTATCTGGAGTGGTTTCCTCTGCGCGGCCTGACCTCGCAAAACTTCCATGAGCTGGCCTGGTGGCAGCAGATTGGCGACTATTTCTGGCACATCACCCTGCCGGTGTTGGCCTCTGTCATCTCCAGCTTCGCCACACTGACCATGCTGACCAAAAACTCGTTCCTGGACGAGATAAACAAGCAGTACGTGCTTACAGCGCGCTCCAAGGGCTTGAGCGAGAACGCCGTGCTCTATCAACACGTGTTCCGCAATGCCATGCTCCTGATCATCGCTGGCATGCCCGCCGCACTGATCGGCATCTTCTTTACCGGCTCAATGCTGATTGAAGTGATTTTTTCGCTCGACGGCCTGGGGCTGCTTGGCTACGAGGCGGTCATTAACCGTGATTACCCGGTAATCTTCGGCACCCTGTACATCTTTACCCTGGTCGGACTGCTGATGAAACTGGTCAGCGACATCACCTATACACTGGTGGATCCGCGCATCGACTTTGCCAGCCGGGAGGTCTGAAGGATGACATTGACACCCATCCAGCGCCGCCGTCTGCAGACCTTCAAGCGTAACCGCCGCGGCTACTGGTCTCTTTGGATCTTCTTGCTGCTGTTTACTCTAAGCCTGTTTGCCGAAATGATTGCCAATGATCGCCCCATCCTCATCAGCCATCAGCAACAGCTGTATTGGCCGCTGGTGAACGACTATACCGAAGCCGATTTTGGCGGCGAATTCGCCCTGCCAGCCGACTATCGCGATCCATACCTGCAGGAGATGGTTCAGTCCAATGATGGCTGGATGATCTGGCCCCTGATCCGCTTTGGTTACAGCACTATCAATTATGACCTTGACCAGCCCGCCCCCTCCCCGCCGACCGGAACCAATTGGCTCGGAACCGATGACCAGGGTCGCGATGTGCTGGCACGGGTCATTTACGGCTTTCGCATTTCGGTGCTGTTTGCGCTCGCCCTGACCATCGCCAGCTCCATCATCGGCGTCTGTGCCGGCGCCATCCAGGGCTACTATGGAGGCCGCATCGACCTGCTGTTCCAGCGCTTCATCGAGATATGGTCCGGCTTGCCGGTGCTCTTCCTGCTCATCATTCTGGCCAGCCTGGTGCAGCCCAACTTCTGGTGGCTGCTCGGCATCATGCTACTGTTCTCGTGGATGAATCTCGTAGACGTGGTACGTGCCGAGTTCCTGCGTGGCCGCAACCTGGAGTACGTACGTGCCGCCAAGGCACTTGGCCTGAGCGATCTGCGCATCATGTATCGACATGTATTGCCCAACGCCATGATCGCCACCCTGACCTTCATGCCCTTTGTGTTCAATAGCGCCATTGTGACGCTCACAGCCCTCGACTTTCTGGGTTTCGGCCTGCCCCCTGGCTCCCCGTCACTGGGCGAACTGGTCGCACAGGGCAAGGAAAATCTGCATGCGCCCTGGCTCGGTATCACGGCCTTCTGCTCACTGGCCATCATGCTGACCCTGTTGATCTTCATCGGCGAGGCGGTACGTGATGCCTTCGACCCAAGGAAAGTCTGACATGAATCCTGCGCTTATCTCGGTCAAGCATCTCTCGGTTCAGTTCAACAGCAGCCACGAACCAGCCGTTGACGACGTCAGCTTTGATATCGAGGCCGGCAAGACCCTGGCCCTGGTGGGCGAATCGGGATCAGGCAAGTCCGTGACCGCATTGTCACTGATGCGCTTGCTATCTGATCGCCAGGTGCACTACCCCAGCGGCCATATCCTGTACAAGGGCGAAAACCTGCTGCAAGCCCAGGAATCACGGATGCAACAGATCAGGGGCAACCGAGTCGGCATCATCTTTCAGGAACCGATGACATCCCTGAATCCGCTTCATACTCTGGAGAAGCAGATCAGTGAAACCCTGCGCCTGCACAAGGGGCTCAGCCTTACGGCCTGTCGCACCCGGGTGATCGAACTGCTTTCTTTGGTGGGCATCGACCAGCCCGAACAACGCCTTGGCCAGTATCCGCACCAACTCTCCGGGGGCCAGCGTCAACGCGTCATGATCGCCATGGCGCTTGCTAATGAACCGGAGCTACTGATTGCCGATGAGCCAACAACCGCACTGGATGTCACCATCCAGCAGCAGATCCTTGAACTGCTGCAATCGCTGCAGCAGAAATTCAACATGGCGATCCTGCTGATATCACACGACCTGAACGTGGTGCGTAAAGTAGCCGACCGTATCTGTGTCATGCACCAGGGTAAGCTGCTTGAGAATCGCCCCTGCGATGCCCTGTTCAGCAGCCCCGAGCATGACTACACCCGCAAACTCCTGGCCGCCGAGCCCGAAGGAATGCCACACCCGCTCAGCCCTGATGCTGCCGAGCTGCTGAGCACTCGCAAGCTGGAAGTGAGGTTCGAGCAACGCAAAGGCATATTCAAGCGTATTCAACAGGTCCACCGCGCCGTAGATGGAATTGACCTGCAGCTGCGTACCGGCGAAACCCTGGGCATCGTGGGCGAATCCGGTTCAGGTAAAACCACGCTGGCACTGGCCATCCTGCGCCTGATCCGCAGCCAGGGCGAAGTCCATTTCAAGCAACAACTGATCTCGTCATGGAAGCAGAAACAGATCACCCCATTGCGCAAGCAATTACAGGTCGTGTTTCAGGACCCATTTGGCAGCCTAAGCCCACGCATGAGCGTATTTGAAATCATCGCCGAGGGACTGGGCGTACAGGGCTATAAGGAACCCCAGGAGCAGATTGCGCGAGTGTCACAGGCGCTGAGCGATGTTGGTCTGGATCCTGAAGTACGCCACCGCTATCCACATGAGTTTTCCGGTGGTCAGCGTCAACGCATCGCGATTGCCCGTGCGCTGGTACTGAAACCAGAGCTTATCATTCTGGATGAGCCCACATCGGCACTGGATCGGACGGTACAGAAGCAGATCATTGAGCTGCTGCGTGACCTGCAACAGCGCTATGGCCTCAGCTATCTGTTTATCAGCCACGATCTCGCTGTTGTCCGCGCCATGAGCCACAGAGTCATGGTGATGCAGCACGGTCGGGTTGTCGAGTCGGGTGCAACCGAAGATCTGTACACCAACCCGAAGCAATCCTATACCCAACGTCTGATGGCGGCTGCTTCTTTGGACAGCGGGGCTTTCCTGGCTGATTCAGGTTAATCACCAAGTCCATCCCTTCTACAGCCCCCCTAAAAAAAAAAGAGCCACCCCAGGGTGGCTCTTTTTTCTGCAAGTCGATCAAGCGCGATCAGTTACGCTCGACGTCTGCACTGGCGTTCAGCCCCTGAACATGGGCACGGAAGTACGAATCCGCCTGACGTGCACCCAGTGACTGCTTCAACTGCTGTGCCAGCAATTCATCAACCTGCTCCGGTTCGTTGACGGCACGCACGCGAACAATTGCATAATCACCCCCAGCCAGCTCAATCGCTTCCAGACTAGCCTGATTCCCGCTTGGGCGTGGCAGTTCGAAGGCGGCACGATTCAGATCCAGCGGCATGCTGCCAGTATCACGCGCCACGGCATCGGCCGTACTCCATGCCAGATCAGCGGCCAGTTCTTCCAGAGTCTTGCCTTCAGACAGCTGCTTCACCAGCTCTTCGGTACGGCTCTTCAGGCCGGCAGCCGCCTGCTCCTGACTCAATTCGGCCACCAGCTGATCCTTGACCTCTTCCAGGCTCTGTTGACGGGCCGGAATTTCTTCCTTCACACGCACAACCACAGCCTGCTCACGGCTCAGCTCGATAGGCGCACTGTTCAACTGCTCTTCCAACAGGTCGTTACCGAAAGCGGCACGCAGCACTTTGGCGTTAGAAGTCAGTGCGGTCTCACCTCCACTCTTGCCAAAAGCTTCGGTCTGCTGAATTTTCAGACCCAGCTCTTCGGCCGGAACCTGCAGATCAGCAGCAGAAAAGCTCAGGTCAGCCAGACGCTCCAGCGCTTCAACATAGTCAGCTTCAGCCGCTGCATCCGCCAACTCCGACTTGAGTTCAGCCTTGCGCTCGGCAAACGTCGGCGCTGCGGTAGCACGGATCTCATTCAGCTGAATCAGGTGATAACCGAACTCGGTGCGAACAGGCTCAGAAAGCTCACCTTCCTTCATTGCAAAGAGTGCATCCTCAAACGGACCCACAAAGACACCACGACCATTGAAGCCCAGATCACCACCTGCAGCAGCTGATCCCGGGTCAGCAGAGTATTCGGCCGCCGCATCCGCAAAGCTCAACTCACCACTCAGAATGCGCTCACGCACCGCTTCAGCCTGCGCTCGCACATCGGCTTCAGAACCTTCTCCCAGCTCAAACAGGATGTGGGATGCCTGACGCTCGTCTTCAGCCTGGAAGCGGGCCAGTTCCTGCTCATAGGCACTGCGCAGATCTTCTTCGCTGACGCTGTCAGGATCAGCAAAGTCAGCCTGGTTCAGTTCGATATAAGACAACACCACCTGGGCTTCGGTCATGAAACGCTGCG
This sequence comes from Marinobacterium maritimum, assembly GCF_039523155.1. NCBI lineage: Bacteria > Pseudomonadati > Pseudomonadota > Gammaproteobacteria > Oceanospirillales > Oceanospirillaceae > Marinobacterium > Marinobacterium maritimum. The sequence continues at coordinate 1,185,623 of NZ_BAAAET010000001.1, forward strand.
GGTTTTCATCATAACGAGCCTGCAGCTGCTCCTCGGTCACATCAACGTTGGCCAACGCATCCGCCAGCGTAAAACGAATCCAGTCAACGTCACGTGTCTGAGCTGCCAACTTGGCCAGCTGTTCAGCCTGCACAGGTGTTGCAAAAGACGAGAGGGTGTAGGCATTGCGCTCCTGCGCAGTCATCAGCGCCTTGCGCAGCTGATCACGGTACATCAGCGGCGTCAGGCCAACACTTCTCAGCACCGCTTCGAACTGGTTGCGATCAAACTGGCCATCTTCACCATAAAAACTTGAATCGGCGACGATCATTTGGTCGATCATCTGCTCGGAAACATACAGCCCCTGGTTCTTCGCTGACTGCAGCAGAATTTCCCGATCAACCAGGCGATCGAGTACCGAGCGGCGCAGGGCTACTTCATCAATTGCGGCCGGGTCCGCGTTTTCACCCATCTGGGACAGAATCTGCCGGCGCTGCAGCTCTACCTCGCGTTGCAGGTCGATGTTGCTGATTTCTTCTCCATTGACCTCAGCCGGTGCCTTTTCGCTGTTGGCAAGACCAATCAGTGACTCGACCCCAAAGAGTGCAAAGGTGACGATGATCAGACCAACGATCACCTTGGCGATGATCCCCTGTGAATTTTCCCTGATGGTTTGAAGCATTGTTGCGTACACTCTGATTTATAAAAAAAGCGCATTCTGACGAATGCGCTTTTTTAGATCACTTTAAGCATTCGATACGTAATCGAACATGATCGAAAGTTGGCGGAACGGACGGGACTCGAACCCGCGACCCCCTGCGTGACAGGCAGGTATTCTAACCAACTGAACTACCGCTCCGTCGCAATCAGGACCTTAGATCCTGCTTACTTGTTTACCGCGTCTTTCAGTGCTTTACCCGGCTTGAAAGTCGGCAGGGTAGCAGCAGCGATTTCGATCGGGTTACCAGTCTGCGGGTTACGACCAGTACGTGCTGCGCGTTCCTTGGTAGCAAAGGTACCAAAACCTACCAGAGCAACAGACTCACCACGCTGCAGCGCTTCGGTAACTGCTTCCAGAGTCGCATCCAGAGCGCGACCAGCGGCTGCTTTAGGAATGTCAGCTGATGCTGCAATAGCGTCAATCAGTTCAGATTTATTCACAATGTTCCCCTTGTAAAAATCGTTGTCTATTTCTATCCGTTGTCGTTGCCCAGCGCATAGTCTGCAACTTTATACCAACTGCCCGAAACCGGTGTCAACTGGCTGCAGCCCTTTTCTGCCGGGGCTTTGCGTTAATGCGTACTTAGCTGACTTGAGCCATTGCGGGCATTGTTTGTTTCAGCAGAAGCACTTTCTTCTTCCGGCTCAGGCAGCGGTTTCGGCTGGTAGGCCAGCGCAATGTCCAGTACTTGATCGATCCACTTCACCGGGCGAATATCGAGATCAGCCTTGATATTGTCGGGAATTTCCTTCAGATCGCGGGTATTTTCCTCTGGAATGATCACAGTTTGAATTCCGCCACGGTGGGCTGCCAACAGCTTTTCTTTCAAACCGCCGATCGCCAATACCTGTCCACGCAGGGTAATCTCACCGGTCATCGCCACATCAGAGCGTACCGGAATACCGGTCAGTGCTGACACGACGGCTGTGCACATGCCGATACCGGCACTGGGGCCATCTTTCGGCGTAGCACCCTCAGGTACGTGGATATGGATATCACGCTTCTCGTGAAAATCCGGAGCAATTCCCAATGAGCGCGCTCGGTTGCGAACCACGGTCATCGCCGCCTGGATCGATTCCTTCATCACATCACCGAGGGAGCCGGTATGGATCTGGCGCCCCTTGCCCGGTACTACAGCCGCTTCGATGGTGAGGATATCACCCCCCACGGATGTCCAGGCCAACCCTGTCACCTGACCGACCTGATCCTGCTCTTCGGCCATGCCGAACTTGAACTTCTTGACGCCGTTGTAGTGCTCCAGCTCATCCGCGGTCACACGAATGGAGCCCCCCTTGTCCTCAAGGGCCAGCTCACGCACCACCTTACGGGCGATCTTGGCGATCTCGCGCTCCAGGCCACGCACACCTGCTTCTCGAGTGTAGTAACGGATCAGACCGACAACAGCATCATCGGTGATCTCGAGCTCTTTCGCCTTGATCCCGTTATTCTTAAGCTGCTTGGTGATCAGGTATTTGCGTGCAATATTGAGTTTTTCGTCCTCGGTATAGCCGGGGATACGAATGATCTCCATCCGGTCGAGCAGCGGGCCCGGGATATTCATCGAGTTGGAGGTACACACGAACATCACGTCGGACAGATCGTAATCCACTTCCAGGTAATGGTCGTTGAAGCTGCTGTTCTGCTCAGGGTCAAGCACCTCCAGCAGCGCCGAGGCCGGGTCACCACGATGATCCATGCCCATCTTGTCAATCTCGTCAAGCAGGAACAGCGGGTTCTTCACGCCGACACGGGACATCTTCTGGATCAGCTTGCCCGGCATGGAGCCGATGTAGGTACGACGGTGACCACGAATTTCGGCCTCGTCACGTACGCCGCCCAATGCCATGCGGACGTACTTGCGGTTAGTAGCACGCGCGATGGAACGACCCAGTGAGGTCTTGCCCACGCCCGGAGGTCCAACCAGACACAGGATCGGCCCTTTCAGCTTCTTCACCCGTTTCTGTACCGCCAGGTATTCGAGGATTCGGTCTTTCACTTCTTCCAGGCCGTAGTGATCTTCATTCAGGATCTTCTCAGCGTGTTTCATATCGAGGCGTACACGGGAGCGCTTGACCCAGGGGATCTGCAGCATCCAGTCGATGTAGCCACGAACGACGGTTGCCTCGGCACTCATCGGTGACATCATCTTGAGCTTGTTGTACTCGCTCAAGGTCTTGTCCAGCGGCTCCTGCGGCATGCCGGCGGCTTCGATACGGGCTTTCAGTTCCTCCATATCGGAAGCACCTGTTTCGTCCATATCGCCCAGCTCTTTCTGAATTGCCTTCATCTGCTCATTCAGATAGTACTCGCGCTGGCTTTTCTCCATCTGTTTCTTGACGCGACCACGGATTCGCTTCTCCACCTCGACCAGGTCAATCTCGGCTTCCATCAGCGACATCAGGTGCTCCAGACGCTGACGGGCGCCGAGGATTTCCAGAATGTTCTGCTTTTCATCAAGCTTCAGTGACATGTGTGCTGCGATGGTGTCCGCCAGGCGACCGATCTCGTCAATATTCTGCAATGAGCTCAGCACTTCGGACGGAATCTTCTTGTTGACCTGAGAGAAGCGCTCAAACTGATCCAGCGCGGTCTTTTTATAGACCTCCGCTTCAGTCACGCCAACAGTCTCGATCGGCATCACGCTGACCGCTGCACTGAAATACTCGGGCTCTTCATGCAGAGATTCAATCCGGGCACGGTAGTCACCTTCAACCAGGACCTTGACCGTGCCGTCGGGCAGTTTCAACATCTGCAGAACATTGGCCACACAGCCAACTGCAAACAGGTCCTCGGCAGCAGGTTCGTCTTCGGAAGCACTCTTCTGCGCCACCAGCAATATCTGCTTGTCGCTTGCCATCGCCAGCTCCAGCGCATGGATAGACTTCTCGCGGCCGACAAACAGTGGAATCACCATGTTGGGATAAACCACCACATCGCGCAGCGGCAGAACCGGAAGCTCGACGGTCACGGCGTCATCTTTTGCTTCAAATTGTTCCATGATGGAGTGCCTCTCTACAGGGCGCCATTCGGGTAATGACGCGACTTGGGTAATATCAGGTTAGTCTTTCAATGGGGGTGGATCGAGCAATTACAACTGCTTAAACAGGTTTTTTCACTGAATGACTGATCGGAGAGAGCGTGAAGGAGACTATCGCCTCCTTCACGTGGGGAAAAGCAGGAGGTGTTTACTTGAAATAGGCGTTTTCACGAACGCTGTGGTCTGTCACGTCACGTACACCAGCCAAACCGGGCACACGCTCGACAAGCGTCTTCTCAACACCATCCTTCAATGTCATGTCAACGGCACTACAACCCTGACAGCCACCACCGAAACGCAGGATCGCAATCATACCTGCATCTTCTTCCACCAACTCAACCAATTTTACCTCGCCCCCGTGGGACGCCAGCCCCGGATTGATGTCCGAGTAAAGAATGTAGTTGATCTGCTCATCCATCGGGCTATCTGGCGAGACCTTGGGTACTTTGGCATTAGGCGCCTTGATGGTCAGCTGACCGCCCATGCGATCTTCAGCAAAATCTATGTAGGCTTCTTCCAGGTAAGGCATGCTGTTGCGCTCCATGTAAAAACGCAGCAGCTCCATGTCCATGATTTCATCTTCCGGGTTGACCTCATCCGGACGGCAATAGGCCAGGCAAGTCTCGGCATATGCCGTACCCGGCTGCGTCACGAACAGGCGCACGGCAATGCCTTCTACATTCTGTTTCTCGAGCAGTTCTGCCAGATAACGCTCGGCAGATTTTGTAACCGTAATTGTCATAACCAAACCTTGTGAAGATTCTGTATATCAGATGACTTCAGGATACACCCAAACCAAACCCGAGTAAATTGATCGGATATTGATCAAAACGCCTGTTTATTGCGCCCCTGCCAAAGTTTAAAGGCCTGCTGCACCCATTCCTGCATCGGCTTTTGCTCTCCCTTTGACAGCAGGCGCAGCACACCGGCAAGTGTACTGACAACAGCCCCCTCACCGTATTCATGACTGATCTCGCCACGCCAGAAACGCACAAGATCCTGAGGATCCAACTCATCTTCCCTGACCAGACGCTGGTCATACAATCGTGGCCAGAACTCTTCTGACAACTCACCGTCACACACCCAGTGCAGTTCCGAGTCGGAATCCGGCTTCATTTCAGCTTCGCCCCCATCTCCACGAATGGTGAGACTGTAGCGGGTGCCCAGCAATTGAGCTGTACGCTGGTGCATGGGGGCATAGGGCGGGTGAAACACGCCATCCACGCAACAGGGAGCGGCAAGCGGATTGAGCAGGCGGCACAGGGTATGGACCGGTGATCTCAGGCCCAGGACCGGCCTTAACGCAATCAATTCCCCCAATTTCGGGACCATAGTGTCAATCGACATGAAGGCAATGCTGTGCTTTTCGAGATGCTGTTTAACCTGTTGCCAGTCGTCCGCAACGTCCAGGCCGAACAACTTCAGCATATCCTGGGTATAGATTCGGCCCGGCGTATGACCATGTGCGCCGTGCATGAAGATACGAATCCCCTGACCGGCCAACACCAGCGCTGCAAGCAAAAACCAGGGCAAACGGCGTTTTTTGCCCGCATAGGTGGACCAGTCCAGATCCACAGCCATATCCGGGGGTGACAACCTGGCCCGAACTGCCTGCGCAAACCCCATCAACTCTTCCGGCGCTTCTTCCTTCATCCGTATCAGCATCAGGAAAGCACCGAGCTGCTCCGGCAGCACCTGCTGATCCAGAATCATCCCCATGGCCGTTTCGGCCTCTTCTGTTGTCAGCGAACGACTGCCCTTCTTGCCCTTGCCAAGTATGCGTACATAAGGGGCAAACGGATGCTCCTGGTTCATCGGTTTTCCTCATATCAGGGGGACGATGGATTAACGTGAGTGACCGCGCTTTGCTACAATGGGCGGCTGATCCCGCGGAAATTATGACATGAGCCGTAAAAGAATTCAGTTCGGTGCGCCTGCACGTGCCCGCAAAGCCAACACCCCATCACAACCCCCGCTCACGCTGGAGGTCGAGCGCCTCAGCCACGAAGGGCGTGGCATTGCCAAAATTGACGGCAAAACCACCTTCGTTGCCGGAGCATTGCCAGGCGAAACACTGAGCGCACGCATCACTACCCAGCACAAGCGCTATAACGAAGCCGAACTGATCGAGGTGCTGATCGAAAGCCCTCACCGGGTTATTCCGCCCTGCCCGCATTATGCCCAGTGTGGCGGCTGTGACCTCCAGCATCTGAGCATTGAACAGCAGCGCGAGCATAAACAGCAGCAGGTGCTCGACCAGCTGGCACGTTTTGCCGATGTAGTACCGGAGCGGATCGAGCCTCCGCTGATCAGTTCCGCCACCGGCTATCGTCGTGCGGCACGTATCGGCATCAACCAGCGCCAGCGTGACGGCGAAATTCTGGTGGGGTTCCGTCGCCGTGGCAGCAACAAACTACTCAATATCGATACTTGTCCGGTACTGACACCGCGCCTGCAACCGGTCTTTGCCCTGCTGCGCGAAGCATTGAATGACCTCGGAGACATCCGCAACCTGACCCACGTCGATCTCAGCTGCGGCGACACAGACGGCTTCATTCGTTTCCGCTGTACCCGCAAACCCAAAGATGAACTGCTGGAGCGACTCAAGCAGATCAGCCGTAAGCTGCAACTGAAACTGGTCATCGGGCTGAATGATCAGGAGATCAGCATTGATGAAGGGCTGGCTCACTACACACTCCCCAGCAGCGACCTCGAGCTCGGATTTGGCCCGACAGACTTCATCCAGGTCAACGCCGAAATCAATCAGGCGATGATCGACCAAGCACTGAGTTGGCTTGATCCAAAGCCCGAACAGCGGGTGCTGGACCTGTTTTGCGGTCTGGGTAACTTCACCCTGCCACTTGCTCACAAAGCTGCCCAGGTGGTCGGTATCGAAGGCTCAGCGGAGATGGTTGAGCGCGCCCGACACAACGCCAACCGTGCTGGCATCGAGAATGCGCTCTTCTATCGAGCCGACCTTAGCGCCAGCTTCCGCCACGCAACCTGGTTCCGTGAAGGCTTCGACCTGATCCTGCTGGACCCTCCTCGCACGGGTGCACGTGAGGCGGTCAAGGAGCTGTCAGGTTACGGTGCCAGCAAAGTACTCTACATCTCCTGTAACCCGTCTGCACTGGTTGCCGATCTGCCACTGCTGACCGCGGCAGGTTACCGGGTCACCCGTTTTGGCATCATGGACATGTTCCCGCATACCGCCCATGTCGAGTCCATGCTGCTGCTTGAGCGTGATCATGCCTGAATATCTCTACAGCGATGACAGCATCGTCGTGGTCAACAAGCCTTCCGGACTGCTTAGCGTCCCCGGCCGCGGTGAGGACAAGCAAGACTGCCTGTGGCGCCGCGTCCAGCAGCGTTTTCCCACGGCGCGGATCGTTCACCGTCTGGATCAGGCAACCTCAGGACTACTGATTCTGGCCCTCGATGCCGAAGCCCATCGCAACCTGAGCATCCAGTTTCAGCAGCGGGTTCCAACCAAACGCTATCAGGCAATCATCGCCGGTATCCCTGAGCGATACTCTGGCCGTGTCGAACTTCCGCTGCGCTGCGACTGGGACAACCGCCCACGGCAGATGGTGGATCCCGTCGACGGCAAACCTGCTACTACCGACTGGGAATGCGTGCAAAGCTATGACGATCGCTGCCGGGTTCTGCTGCATCCGATCACTGGCCGCTCACATCAGTTACGCGTGCATATGCAAGCGCTTGGCCACCCGATCATTGGTGATCGCTTCTATGCCTCTGAGCCCTATATAACCGCCAGTGATCGCCTGCTGCTCCATGCCGAGCAGCTGGGACTCAAGCACCCCGTCAGTGGGGAATGGATGGCGTTCGAAGCCCCCTGCCCATTCTGAAACCTCAGCTATAGACCGCACAACGAAAAACGGGAGCCGAAGCTCCCGTTTTACATTCTGCTGATGGATCACTGCGCCTGCGGCAACTGGTCCTTAACGGCCCAGAGAATTTCCTCAGCCACAATTGCCGGCGCTTCAAGCCCGTCAGCATTGTGAACCGAAAGGAAAACACCCGAACGTGTACGGTTCAGCTTCAGCTGATAGCGACCGGTATGTTCGTAATTGCCGGTCTCGGCATTGTAGTTGCCGCTCTCGCCACTGCCGAAGACATAAACCACCTTGCCGCCGAACCAGATCTTGTAGCCTTTCTGGTTAGCCGGATTATTAGGATCTGACAGTTCCGTGGTCAGCTCACCATCATCTTCGACCCGCTCAGAAGACGGCAGGGTGCCGACAGCACTGTAGCGCACACCGCCCTCGGACTCCTCGTCGCCACCCAGCGCTGCGCTGATCATACTGGTATCCAGTTTGATTTCGCCGCGGTCGGAGTGCAGCCATTCGAAGAAGCCCATCTTCTCGGTATCATCGAACGGCGTGGTCGTGGTGTAGGTCAGATAGAAGATACCGGTTTCCTGATCCCGAGTGCCCACATCAACTTGCGCCGCATCCAGCGCCTCACTGACCTGTGCCCAGGCAGTATCGATGGGCGCACTGATCTTCAGCACCGGATTGCCGCGAGAATCACGCCCCAGCAACGGACGGTCAGCCCGCTGCTGCTGCAGCGACACCAGTGTGTTTGACGCCTGCTGAGAGCTGGCCTTGCTCAGATAGCGTAGCAGCTCGAACATCATGTCGGACTTGTAGCTCACGTCACGCGCCTGCTTGTCCCAGTCGATGCTAGTCACATCCGCACCTTCCGGATACTGAACATGCTTGAGGCGTACGGCCGTGCGACCATAGTTTTCAGGATCCGGACGCAACGTCATGCGCAGCTTGTTACGGGTCGGCCCTTCAACGTCCTGCAACGTCAAACGCTTGACCCAAAGATCCATGAAGCTGTACTCGCGGCCATCGAGCACGATCCAGTCAGTCTCCATCACCCCTTGACGCGGATCGGAGCGAACAACATCGAGGTCATTAAAGGCCCAGAAGTCCTGCGCCTTCAGCCAGACATCGGCAATTGGTTCATCGACGAGAATAACCTTCTCACCCTCAACCCGACGAAAGTTGACACTGTCGCTGCCCGACTCGGCATAGAAGAACTCCGGCCGCGGCACTTCGAACTCGGCTTCGCTCTGGGTAGCAGTTACACCCACATCCGGCACAACCAACTGCTCCTGCATATCCTTGCTGCGCAGATGTGGTGGCAACTGCAGGCGCTCGCTTTTACGTGCCAACTCATAATCCTGGCTGCGGTCGCGGATGACGCCGCTATCACCATAGATAGGGTTGTTTTCGACCATACTGCAGCCGGTCAAGGCGACGGAAACCGCCAGCGCCAGCGGAAGATAGGTGGTCCGAAGTGTAGTCATGCCAAATCCTGTTAGATGATGCCAGCTTCGTGCAGTGAGTTACGTACCAGTTCCTGATACTGTTCAGACAGGACAGTCAACGGCAGACGGATGCCTTCGCCGATCAGTTTCATCTCTGCCATCGCCCATTTCACCGGAATCGGGTTCGCTTCCACAAACAGGTTGGTGTGCAGCGGCATCAGCTTCTGCTGCAGCGCTCGAGCGGCTTCGGTTTCACCGGCCAGTCCCAGACGGCAGAGCTCAGCCATTTCAGCCGGTGCCACGTTGGCAGTAACAGAGATATTGCCCTGCCCACCCATCAGGATCAGCTCGATTGCAGTCGCATCATCACCGGAGTAGATGGCGAAATCGGTCGGCACCTTGGCAATCAGCTCACGTGCACGCTCCAGGTCACCGGTCGCTTCCTTGATGCCGACGATATTGTCGATCTCTGCCAGTCGATATACGGTTTCCGGCAGCATGTCACAGGAGGTACGACCGGGTACGTTGTAGAGGATCTGGGGAATGGACACGGCTTCAGCGATCGCCTTGAAGTGCTGATAAAGGCCTTCCTGAGTCGGCTTGTTGTAATAAGGCACCACCAGCAGGCATGCGTCTGCACCAGCCTTGGCCGCACGATCGGTCATTTCGATCGCTTCCTTAGTGGAGTTGGCGCCGGTACCGGCAATAACCGGAATTCGGCCATCAACACGCTTGATGATCGCCTTGATCACATCCAGGTGCTCGTCGTAATCCAGAGTCGGCGACTCCCCTGTCGTCCCCACAGCAACAATTGAGTCGGTACCCTTCTCGATATGGAGATCCACTATCTTATCCAGAGCAGCCCAATCGATCTCTCCATTGGCTGTCATCGGGGTCACGAGCGCTACAATACTGCCGCGAATCATCTCTGTCTCCATTTGTCTGAGAACTCTCAACTTGTTGCATCATGCTACCGGTGCGGGCTCTCGGCCTCAACCAGCAGACACTTTTTTGATATCGTAAAGGCCGCATTCTAAACGAATTATGTGCACTGAGCGTAGTAGTACGCCGCACTTTTTAGTCACCGAGGACATTTCATCATGACTGCACCCGCCATCGGCCAGCCCGTTGCCGACTTCACCGCTCCTGCCACCAGCGAAACCGAGGTTGCACTAAGTTCCCTCAAGGGCAGGAACATCGTAATCTATTTTTACCCCAAGGACAGCACGCCGGGCTGCACCACCGAAGGCCAGGACTTCCGTGACCTCTATACCGAGTTTCAGGCGCTTGATACCGAGATTTTCGGTGTTTCCCGTGACGGACTGCGCAGCCATGAGAACTTCAAGAGCAAGCAGTCTTTCCCGTTCGAGCTCATCAGCGACAAGGACGAAGCCGTGTGTCAGCTGTTCGATGTGATCAAGTTGAAAAAGCTGTACGGCCGTGAATACATGGGCGTCGAGCGCAGCACCTTCCTGATCGACAAGGAGGGAGTCCTGCGCCAGGAATGGCGCAAGGTGAAGGTCAAGGGGCATGCCGCCGAAGTGCTGGAAGCCGTTAAAGACCTTTAAGCCTACCAGCCTCCGCCTAGCAGGCGGAGGCTTCCGCTTCTTCCGTCACCCTTGGCCAGGCACTGAGAATTGCCTTGACCAGCGTCGCCAACGGGATGGCAAAGAACACGCCCCAGAACCCCCAGAAACTTCCAAACACCAGCACAGCGACGATGATCGACACCGGGTGCAGATTGACCGCTTCGGAAAACAGCAAGGGCACCAGCACATTGCCATCCAGCGCCTGAATGATGCCGTAGGCAATCATCACGTACATAAAATCACTGCTCCAGCCCCACTGAAAAAGCGCAATCAACATCACCGGCAAGGTAACGACGGCAGCACCGATATAGGGAATCACCACCGATAACCCGACCATTATCCCCAGCAGCGCCGCGTAGTTGATGCCGAAAAACACAAAAGTGATGTAGGTCACTGCACCCACGATCAGGATCTCGATCGCCTTGCCTCGCACGTAATTGGCAATCTGCTGATCCATTTCATGCCAGACCCGAGTCATCATTTGACGCTTTTCGGGCAGGAAGGAGGTCCATCCACTAACCAGTTTGCGTCCATCCTTGAGGAAGAAAAACACCAGAATTGGTACCAGGACCAGATAGATCAACAGCGTAACTATCCCGGTGATGGAATTGAGCGAGAAGGTCAATACCCACTGACCGAGACGGCTCAGTTCATTACCGGCAGCCGCAAAAAGCTCACGGATCTGCGCTTCTGAAACCAGTTCAGGGTACCGCTGCGGCAACACCAACAACTGTGCCTGCACTTCGGAGACCATTCTCGGCGCCTCCGTAAACAGGTTGACCAGCTGCTGCCAGACAATTGGCAGGACAAACAGCAAGAAGGCGGCGACAAAGCCGATGAACACCAGGAACACCGAGATTACTGCAATAAGATGCCCCACCCCCCTGCGCTGCAACCAGTCGACCGTGCCTTGCATCAGAAAGGCCAGGATGACACTGGCAATCACCGGCGCCAGCGGCTGACCCAACATCCAGATAGCCGCCAGGGCACCACCCAGCAGAAGAAACAGGAACAGTGCTTCTTCATCGGAGAAATAACGGTCGATCCATTTGCTGAAGATTTTGCGCATATTACACCTCAGGCGTCCTTGCCACGCCGAATCCAATAGATGAAATGCTGATCGTCACTGAACGTATGCAACAACTCATGGTCTGACACCTCGGTGTAGGCCGGAAAATCACGCACCGAACCAGCATCGGTCGCAATTACCTTCAGTACCTGCCCCGGTGACAACTGATGCAGTGCCAACTTGGCTTTTAGTAAGGGCATGGGGCAACTTAATCCGCTGGCATCAAGTTCCTGATCATGTTCTGGAGGTCTCATCACTACGATTCCTGCGATACACTGGCCACACATTCGAATGGCAAGCACTATATCATTAAACCCAGGCCAGAATAATTCGGAAGGCAATCAGTAATGCTCATGCGCAACACTATTTTCAGCAGCCTGCTCTTCTCCCTGCTGCTTATTGCAATCCCCAGCCGCGCCGAAGATCCCTTTAACCTGCCACTGCTTAATGATGGCACATCTTCCATTGTCAGCCTGGAATCTGAGTACCGGCTGGGCCGGAACTGGGCCCGGATACTGCGTGGACAAGCCCCCATGCTTGAGGACCCGATTACCTATCAGTATCTTGAAGACCTGCTGTGGCGTCTGCTGCCGCACAGCCAGGTTCAGGACCGCCGACTTGAACTCTTCCTGCTTGCCAACCCCAGCTTCAACGCCTTCGCGGTCCCCGGCGGCGTGATTGGCGTACACGGAGGCCTGATTCTTGCTGCGGAAAGCGAAGGAGAGCTGGCATCGGTCATTGCCCATGAACTGGCCCACCTCAGCCAACGCCATTTTGCTCAGCGCCTCGAGGAAGAACGCCGCAATCGCCCTCTGATGCTTGCAGGCATACTGGCCGGCATCCTGGTTGCCGCAGCCGACACAGAAGGTGGCGTGGCCGTGATGTCCTCAACGATGGGGGCTTCAGCGCAGAATCAGCTCGCTTTCAGCCGACGTAACGAGCAGGAAGCCGACCGGGTCGGCATGCAGACACTGGTATCAGCCAATTTCGACCCACATACCATGCCCCAGATGTTTAGCCGCTTGCAGCGCAATTATCAGTTTTACGGTCAACGGCCACCTGAGTTTCTACTCACCCACCCGGTGACCGAATCACGCATAGCCGACTCGCTGAACCGTGCCAGCCAACTGCCTGACGTGCGCGAGAAATCCAACAGTACCGAATTCTCGCTGATCAAAGCACGCATGGATGTCCAGTTTGCAAAATCTCCAGTCGCATCACTCGAGCATTTTCGCAACAGCCTCAGCCGCAACACCAGTGCTTACAGTCGCTACGGACTGATGCTAGCTGCCATTGCCAACCAGGATTTCGAACTCGCTGAGCAGACTCGCGCACAAATGCCTGTCGAACTGCGCCAGCACCCCTACGTTGAATACAGCCGCATTGAAGGTTTATTACAGCAAGAAAACTACACTAAAGCGCTGGAACTGACACGCCAATTGCTCGCACTCTACCCTGATAGCAGGCCAGTACGCTCCCTTAACGCCCGCGTACTGCGCAGCAATGAGCAATTATCCGCTTCACTCCGCGAATACAAATCTCTGGCCCGAGATTACCCCAACGATACTCAAATCTGGTTCCAACTGGCCGAGACCGAAGGGCTTGCCGGTAACACACTCGGCGTACATGAGGCACGCATCGAGTACTTCATGCTGACAGCACAAATAGACTTGGCACTCAAACAGATCACCTATGCCCGCCGCGGCAAGGGACTGACAGCATCCGATATCGCCAGACTGGACCAACGTGAGCAGGAAGCGCGCGCGCTACGCCAGGAGATGAAAGAGCAGTTCTAGGTTACCAAGCAGACACAAAAAAGCCCGCTCGATCGAAATGATCTGCGGGCTTTTTATTGCATCACGAGATGCTTAATCTGCCGAGAAGTCCAGCATCCGCTGCAGCGGCTTGAGCGCACGCTCCCTGAGATCATCATCAACCAGGATCTCGTCGGTGCCGTTTTCGAGTGCGGCCAAGATATTATCCAGGCCGTTCATCGCCATCCACGGACAGTGAGCACAGCTGCGACAGGTTGCACCCGAGCCGCCCGTCGGCGCCTCCAGAAAACGCTTGCCAGGGGCCGCCTGCTGCATCTTGTAGAAAATACCGCGGTCGGTTGCAACAATAAAGGTTTCATTCGGCAGGTCGTGAGCGGCCTTGATCAACTGACTGGTAGAACCCACAGCATCAGCGATCTGCACCACAGCATCCGGTGACTCGGGGTGCACCAGCACCGCCGCATCGGGATAAACCTGCTTGAGATCCAGAATCCCCTTGGCCTTGAACTCCTCATGGACGATACAGCTTCCGTCCCAGAGAATCATATCGGCACCGGTTTCCTTACGGACATATTCACCCAGATGCTTATCCGGAGCCCAGATGATTTTCTTGCCCTGATCAACCAGGTGCTCGACCACTTTCAACGCAATACTGGATGTGACCACCCAGTCCGCGCGTGCTTTCACGGCAGCCGAGGTATTGGCATAGACCACCACCTCGTGATCAGGATACTGATCGCAGAAAGCTGCAAACTCATCCGCCGGGCAGCCGATATCAAGTGAGCAGGTCGCTTCCAGCGTCGGCATCAGGATGCGCTTTTCCGGGTTCAGAATCTTGGCCGTTTCACCCATAAATCGAACACCCGCAACGATCAGAGTAGACGCAGGGTGACGAGAGCCAAAACGTGCCATTTCGAGGGAGTCTGCTACACAGCCACCGGTTTCATCCGCCAACTGCTGAATCAGGTCATCGGTGTAATAGTGCGCGACGAGACAGGCATCCTTCTCGACCAGCAGTCGACGGATCTTCTCCTTGTACTCTTCGATTTCAGCAGACCCCATCTGTGATGGCAGGTGCTCCTGCGCAAAGTGCTCCTGTACCAGGATGCGATCATCGATATCTTGCTTACTCAACATAGTTCTGGTTCTTATCTTCCCGCGGATTAATGCCATTGAGGGCATTGAGGGCAAAAATAATGGGGCGTGGATTATACCATAGTTGCACCACAGTTAATGCATCGAATCGGGCTTTCACTCGATTTCGAGCGAAGCTATACCATTAACTGTAACAGAAAAGCGGGAAAATGGTGGGTCGTATAGGATTCGAACCTATGACCAATTGGTTAAAAGCCAACTGCTCTACCAACTGAGCTAACGACCCACATAAGAACCAGGCAGACAGCCTGATTTATCGAAGGGTAGATGGTGGGTCGTATAGGATTCGAACCTATGACCAATTGGTTAAAAGCCAACTGCTCTACCAACTGAGCTAACGACCCGATGGGCTGCGCATTCTACGCGAATTCAGGCAGATGGCAAGCCCCTTTTGAATTTTTTTACACGTAACGCGTTGGATCAGCCACACCTGCATCCACAAAGCCCTTGGCACGCAGTCGACAGCTATCGCAACGCCCACAGGCCCGACCGTCTTCATCCGCCTGATAACAGGATACGGTCAGCGCGTAATCAATCCCCAGCTTTGTTCCCTCAGCGATGATGTCGGCCTTGGTCAAATGCATCAGCGGCGTTTCGATATGAATAGGGTCACCATTAACACCGCGTCGCGTCGCCAAATTAGCCATGGTCTCAAAGGCCGCAATGAATTCCGGACGGCAATCGGGATAGCCGGAGTAATCCACCGCATTAACGCCGATAAAAATTGCATCAGCATCCAACACTTCAGCCCACCCCAGCGCCAGCGACAAAAACACCGTATTTCGGGCCGGCACATAGGTCACGGGAACGCCTTCGGTTTCGCCTTCCGGCACCTCTATATTGGTATCGGTCAGCGCGGAACCACCAAAGTCTTCCAGGTGCAGACGCAGCACTCGATGATCGGCAACGCCAATCTGTTCAGCGATCGCCCGGGCAGCATTCAGCTCAGTCAAGGAACGCTGCCCATAATCAAAACTGAGCACATAACAGTCATACCCCTGATCCTTGGCCATGGCCAAGGCCGTGGCGGAATCCAGACCACCCGATAGCAGCACGACCGCTCGTTTTACATCTTGTTTCATCAATCCCATCTTTGTTACGGCTTCAGATAACCACGTGCAAGATCTGCCGCAGGCGCCTGCGGATATTCCTGCACCACTTGTTGCATCAACTGTCGTGCCTTGGCTGCGTTACCAGAACGCCCTGACAAGACACCCAACTTATACAGTGCGTCGGCCGCCTTGCCATGCTGAGCGTACTGCTCGACGACACGAGCAAAAGCAGCTTCGGAATCAGCTGTATTTTGCTGGGCCAGATACACTTCTCCCAGCCAGTACCAGGCATTAGGTTGCAAAGCACTATCGGGGTATTGGTTGATAAAGCCCTTAAGCTCTGCCTCGGCAGCACCGAAGTTTCGCGCCCTGACCTTGGCAAAGGCGGCTTCATATACCTGCTGCTCCCCAGCCCCCTGCTCCGCGTCTTCCGTGGACGCCTGATCAACAGGCGCAACCTGTGACTGTGCAGCTTCAGCAGCAGCTTGAGTATCGGCAGCAACGCTGTCAGCGCCCCCCACTACCGCTGTTCCAGCACCCTGTGGCAGCTGCTGGAACAGCAGGCTGATCCGCTTATCCATGTCGCGGTAGCGATCTCGCTGATGACGCTCCAACTGATCGAGACGATACTGCTGCTGCTCGATCACGCCTCGCAGAGCCCGCACCTCATCCTGCAATTGCTGCAGCATGAAGAACATCTCATTTTGCGCTGACATTGCCCGCGGTTGAGACGAAGACACGCCCCCCGCCCCAACCTCGGAAACTTCCACCACTGTCACTGGCGCTGCCTGCACGGAAAGCGCAGACAACGCCAATGCCGAAAACAGCAGTCGACGACAACCCTTCATCATAACCCGATTACTTGCTCAGGTATTTCAGCTCGACACGACGATTCTGTGACCAAGAGGTAGCGTCATGACCCAGCACGGCCGGCTTTTCTTCACCGTAGCTGACCGTTTCCACCTGATTGGCAGATGCGCCGTTGACCACCAGCAGGCGTTCCACGGATTGCGCACGACGCTCGCCCAGCGCAATGTTGTATTCACGTGTTCCACGTTCGTCAGCATGGCCTTCCAGACGCACTGATGCAGACGGATTCTGCGCCAGGTAGCGAGCATGCGCTTCCAGATCGGCAAAACCTTCCTGGCGCACAACGGACTGGTCGAAATCGAAGTAGAAGACGGTACGCAGCTGTTTCAGGTCTTCTGCAGTAACAACCGCACCACTGCTGAGGCTGCCACCAGCACTACCATAGCTGCTCGCACCGCCAGCCTGATCACTCGCTCCCATTCCGGCTGAACCTGCGTCAGTTGTGGTGCTGGTTGTACTACAGCCGGCTGCCCAGATCATGGCAGCAGAAATGATCACGGATTTGGTCAGGTTACCTGCCTGCATGTTGTTTCCCCTGTATTAATGCTTGAAACCAAGTTTGAATTATAGAAATAGAGTAAGCACAGATTTTGACGTCACTGTACTAAATACCTGTTACCACTTCAGCGAAGATAGGGTGACCACGCAGGCTCACGCACATCGCCGCTGACCGCCGGCATCCTGAACTGCACACGCCCATCCAGTGACACAGCCGAAAGCACCCCGCGCGTCCCTTCCTGCGTAGCATAGATCACCACACTTCCGTTCGGTGCAATACTGGGTGATTCCACCATACCGGAACGGGTGAGTACATCGAGACGGTCGGTTTTCAGATCCTGCACTGCAATATCAAAGCCGTTGCCGCCACCACTGCTGCGATGCACCATTGCGAGGAAACGCCCATCCTGCGTCAGGCGCCCACGCGCATTATAGTTCCCCTCGAACGTCAGGCGCTCCAGCTTGCGACTGCTCAGCTCCAGACGGTAGATCTGTGGCTGTCCGCCACGATCAGAGGTGAAGATCAGTGACTGGCCATCCGGCGACCAGCTCGGCTCGGTATCGATGCCATAGTGGCGCGTAATCCGTTGCAGCTGACGACTCTGCAGATCCAGCACATAGACCTCCGGGTTGCCATCACGCGACAGCACCAGCGCCAGCCGAGTACCATCCGGCGACCAGGCCGGCGCACCGTTAAGACCCGGGAAGGACTGGATGCGCTCACGACGACCGGTCGCCAGGTATTGAACATAGATAGCCGGCTTGCCTGTTTCGAAGGACACATAAGCCAGCTTGGAACCATCCATTGACCACACCGGCGACAGAATCGGCTCTGACGACTCCAGAATAGTACGCGCCCGCGCACCATCCCAGTCCGCCAGCTGCAACCTGAAACGCTGCTTCTGAGCTGCAAGTTGCTCCGCTGTCACATAGACAATCCGAGTCGAGAAAGCCCCCTTGAGCCCGGTCAAACGCTCAAACAGACGGTCCGCGATGAAGTGCGCTCCATCCCGAAGATTATCGCGGCCAGTAGTCACCTGCTCACTCAGCAATGACTGCTCACGGAGCACATCGTAGAGCTCAAAACGCACACTGATTTCATCCGCACCTACCGGTACCGCACGACCAATCACCACATAGTCCATCTTGGCAATGCGCCAGTCACGGAAATAGAGCTCAGACTGCTGCACCGGGAAGCCCAGCATGTTCTCGCGTGCCATTGGCTGAAAAAAGCCGCTGCGCTGCAAATCCTGCTGCACAATGGCCGCCACATCTTCATTCAAGGCTCTGCCGGTCTCATTGCCAAAAGGCACGACAGCAATTGCGGTTGGAGCTTCTACCCCCTGGGTCACTTCAACCACAAGCTCGGCCCTGGCCATGACAGACACCAGCATCAACACCAGCGTCATGAATACGCGCTTCATTCTCACCACCTAAGTCCCTCCGGCCTGAATTTAACCAACAACTTGCGTAAACGACGCTCGAACAGAATCGGATCGATCTCAGCCACACGCGGGAAACGCTGTACCCGATATACTGCCTGAATTGCTGAGTTATCAAAGGCAGCATTACCGCTACTGGTATCGATATAGGCTTGATCAACCTCGCCGCTGGGCAAAAAATGGATCGCTACAACCGCCTCCATGCCATTACGTGCCGTACTCGGAATCCGCCAGCTGCTTTGCAGCATCGCCTGAATATACGACTGAATGTCACCGATCACGGCTTGAGAAGTCTGTCTGGCAGCAGCCTCACGCGCTTGCTGCTCACGCTGCAACGCTTGCTGCAGCTCGGCTTCAGCCTGCCGCTGCTGTCGCTTGCGCTCAACCTCTGCTTTCGCTGCCGCATCCGCCTTGCGTTTGGCCTCTGCCGCTTGCTGACGTGCCAGTTCTTCAGCCTTGCGTTTGCGCTCCGCGGCTTCTGCCTTACGCTTTGCCGCCTGTTCAGCCTGGCGCTTCTGCTCAGCAGCTCGCTGCCTGGCCAACTCCTGCTGACGCTTACGCTCAGCATCCTGCTGCGCCTTGCGCTTGGCATCCGCTTCAGCCTGACGCTTGGCCAGCTCCTGGCGACGCTTCTCGGCAGCTGCCTGCTCCTGACGCTTGCGCTCAGCCTGTCGGGCCTGCTCGGCCTGCCGCGCCTTTTCTTCCGCAACGCGCGCCTGCTCCGCTTCACGCTTGGCCAAGGCGGTCAGGTCGATCATCTGAGCCTCGATATGCCTGGGTACCTGACGCCGAGGCTCGGCATGATCAATCCAGTGGGTACCCAGCAACACCAGCACTCCGGCATGCACTCCCAGCGCCAGCAGAAACGGAACGATATAGCTTCTGATCTCCACAGGCTATCCTATTCCGTCACCAGTCCGACACTGCTGGCACCCACCTGCTGCAACAGAACCATCAGCTGCACGACCTGGTCATAACTGGCAGCCTTATCTCCTCTTACCAGCAACAGCTTCTCGGGAGCCGAGGCCAAAATCTTGCCCACCCGCTCAGCGACCTCATCACGGCTGATGGCGTCTTTCTCGTCACCACCTACGTTGATGTAGTACAGCCCGTCAGCATCGACGGTCAGGATAACCGGCTCTTCATTCTGGTCTTCAACCGGCTCGGCCGCCGCCTGAGGCAACTCAACATTGACCCCCTGTGTCAGCATGGGCGCTGTCACCATGAAGATCACCAGCAGCACCAGAGTTACATCAATGTAGGGCACCACATTGATGTCTGAATTCAGCTTGCGTTTCTTGCGCTCTTTACGAATCATTGCTCAGCCTCAGGCAGCGCGATGTACGCGGCGATAGAGGATGCTGGAGAACTCATCGGCAAAGGTATCGTAGGCATTCAGCAAGCCCTCTGCCTGAGCCGAGAAACGGTTGAACGCAATAACAGCCGGGATAGCGGCGAATAGACCGATAGCTGTTGCCACCAGGGCTTCAGAAATACCTGGCGCAACCGATGCCAGCGTCGCCTGATGCACATTGGCCAAGCCACGGAAGGCGTTCATGATGCCCCAAACGGTACCAAAAAGGCCCACGTAGGGGCTGGTAGAGCCAACCGTAGCCAAAAACGGCAGATGACGCTCCAGGCGCTCCTCTTCACGCGCCATGGCAACACGCATGGCACGCTGAACACCGTTCATTACCATTTCGGGGTCACTGCCCGTTTTCTGAGTCAGGCGCGTATACTCCTGCAGACCGGCACGAAAGATATTTTCGGCGCCGCTGTTGGCATTGGGCGTCTGGCTCACTTCTCTGAACAGCTCGCCAAGATCGACACCTGACCAGAAACGGTCTTCAAACTGACGCAACGAGCGGCGAGCCTTGCGCATCACCTGGTTGCGCTGAAAAATCATCACCCATGAAAGGAAGGAAGCCAGCATTAACAGCAGCATTACCAGTTGCACGACCAGGCTCGCATTCAACACGAGACTCCAGATTGACAGCTTGTCTTCCATTATTTCTCCTCAGGGGTAAGCTGTTGAACAGAACTTGACATCAGTTGCTCCAACATCTCTGCCGGCCAGCGTCGCGGTTTGAGCCGAGATGCCGACACACAGGCGACTGCTACTTTAGCCTGACAAAGCAGAACAGAATCTGAAGCACGGGTAATTTTTTGCAGAAAGTTCACGCGCGCGCCGGATGCTCGTTCGACGACCACACTGACAAGAAGTTCATCATCGAGTTGCGCAGGTTGCAAATAGCGCCCATCCACATGCGTAACCACGAAAAGCACATCTTCACGTGTCAGCTGCTGTTGGGAATAGCCAAAATGACGCAGTAACTCGGTACGAGCCCGCTCCATGAACTTGAGATAATTGACGTAGTAGACGATACCGCCCAGGTCGGTATCTTCGATATAAACGCGTATCGGCCACTGAAATGGCATGCCGGCAACCCGATCAGGTTTGAGATTGGCACAAACAATAACAGCAGCCGGTTTTAAAACAAAGCCTCAGCCATGGCAGCTCAGGCAGGAATCCACCAGCGGGTCGGCGCGCAACCGATTCAACTCAATCGCCTCACCACATTTACTGCAGCGACCAAAGCGCCCACGATTAATACGCTCCAACGCCTGATTGCAGGCCGCAATTGACTCCAGATGGTGCCGCATATGATCAAGATTGAGCCTGCGAGCCACTTCAAGGACAGCCTGTCGATCAGATTGACCACTCGACTGGCGCTTAAGCAGGTGCCGGACATGCTCAATCTCGTTCAGCTCATCGGCAAGCTCTTCATGCAGCGCCGCCAGCAGTTCATGCAAGGCTTCCGCCATATGCTCCAGCTCGTCGTGACTCAGTACTGCTGCCATTGCTCAGGCCTCCGTTTGATGGATGCCTTCATAGTAGTGCGAGATCGCTGGTTAATAGTTGATCTCAATCATCTGCTCTTCGCACACATCTCGATGAATGCTCATCGGTTGATATTAATCAGCCCTTTCGATGCCAAAGTGAACATAGGCATGGTCTGTCACAATTCGGCCACGCGGTGTACGCATAATAAAGCCCTGCTGAATCAGGTAGGGCTCGAGCACATCTTCAATAGTGTCGCGCTCCTCGCTGATTGCAGCCGCCAAGCTGTCGATACCGACAGGACCTCCGCCGAATTTCTCGATCATTGCCAATAACAGGCGGCGGTCCATATGATCGAAACCACGCTCATCCACATTAAGCATATTCAATGCCAGATCTGCTATCGGCTTGCTGATACAACCATCCCCTTTTACTTCGGCAAAATCACGTGCACGGCGCAACAGGCGATTGGCAATACGAGGGGTACCACGAGACCGCTGAGCAATTTCTCGCGCGCCATCCTGATCAACTTCAGTACCCGACAACTGCCCTGAACGCATTACGATGCCGGTCAGATCTTCAACCGAATAGTATTCCAGCCGCTGCACAATGCCGAAGCGATCACGTAGTGGCGAAGTCAGCAAACCAGCCCGCGTAGTCGCACCTACCAGCGTGAACGGAGGCAGATCCAGCTTGATCGAGCGAGCAGCCGGACCTTCACCAATCATGATATCCAGCTGATAGTCCTCCATCGCAGGATAAAGCACTTCTTCCACATTGGGACTGAGCCGGTGAATCTCATCGATGAACAGCACATCCCCCGGCTCAAGATTGGTCAGTAACGCCGCCAGATCACCGGCCTTTTCCAGCACCGGTCCGGACGTGGTCTTTATCTGGGAGCCCATCTCGTGCGCGATGATATTGGCTAGTGTGGTTTTACCCAGCCCCGGAGGGCCGAAAATAAGCGTATGATCCAGCGCTTCCTCGCGACGACGTGCGGCATCGATGAAAATTTCCATCTGCTCACGCACGGCGGGCTGTCCTTCATAATCGGCCAGCAGCTTGGGACGAATCGCCCGGTCATGAACCTCTTCCGTGGGCGCAGCTGTCAGCGGAGTGATAAAACGGTCTGCTTCGATCTTCATGCCTTACCTTTCACTCAGCCGGTTACCATGGTTTTCAGCGCCTGGCGAATCAGCTCTTCGGTCACAGCCGCATCCCCCACCACCTTGGCCGCCTGCTCAATGGCCCGTGTTGCCTGTTGTGGCTTGTAACCCAGCGCAACCAGCGCGCTCTCCGCCTCAGCACGACAGTCCGTACTAGCCACCTCGGCCACCGGCAGATTGCCAGAACTCAATTCCAGCTCGGTCAGCGTCGGCAGTTGCAACAGGCTCAATCGATCTTTCATCTCAACAATCAGACGTTCCGCTGTTTTCTTGCCCACACCAGGAACACGCACCAGCGCCGTACTGTCTTCATTGTGTACGCTACGGATAAACTCTTCGGAACTGATGCCAGACAGAATGGCCAGCGCCATTTTCGGGCCCACACCATTTACCTTGATCAGCGAGCGAAACAGCAGCTTTTCCTGCTGATCAGCAAAGCCATACAGCAACTGCGCGTCTTCACGCACTACAAAATGGGTGTGCAGGCCGATTTCAGCCCCAAGTTCCGGCAGCTTATAAAAGGTGTTCATTGAGGCCTCGACCTCGTAGCCAACACCATTAACATCCAGCAACAACCAGGGCGGCTGCTTCTCCAGAATTCGACCTCTGAGATGTCCAATCACGAATCAACTGTCTCCATAAAAATCATAGCCGCCAACGGCCACTGCTGCGGCTTCGACTACGTACCTGCGGCACCTGACCAGCATTAGTGTGCGCATGACAGAGCGCAATTGCCAAGGCATCGGCAGCATCCGCTTGCGGTAACCCCGGTAATTTGAGCAAGTGCGCAACCATATGTTGCACCTGGGCCTTATCGGCACCACCATTGCCAACTACGGATTGCTTGACGCGGCGAGCCGCATATTCAGCGACCGGCAACGCCTGATTGGCACCGGCTACGATCGCTACGCCCCTCGCCTGTCCCAGCTTGAGAGCCGAGTCGGCATTCTTGGACATAAATACCTGCTCAATCGCCATCTCCTGTGGCTGGTAGCGCTCGATCACTTCAGTGACGCCGGCATACACCTGCTGCAGGCGCTCAGCCAGAAGTTCACCGCTGATGCGAATGCAGCCACTGGCGACATATTCGACACGAGCACCAACCGCGTTGATCACACCATAACCGGTAATTCTCGAACCGGGGTCAATTCCCAGGATCAGCATGGGTTCCTCCCGATACTACAGAAAGCCCCACGGGCCTCAATGCACAAGGCTGTACATTTATACACTAAAGCACTTTAAATTGCCCACAAAAAACCGGGGTTGCCCCCGGTTCTTGTGATCCGCAATATGGAAGGCTTATTCCATTGCTTCTTCAGGAATATCGGCGTTGTGATAGACGTTCTGGGTATCATCCAGATCTTCCAGTGCATCGATCAGTTTCAGCGCCTTGCCACCGGCATCCACATCCAACTCAACGGTGGTGGCCGGGATCATGCCCACTTCGGCGTAGACCGGCTCCAGACCTGCATCGACCAGCGACTGTTTAACGTCCATAAACTCTTGCCAGGGCGCAAACACGTCGATGGAGCCATCATCGTTGGTCACCACATCATCGGCACCCGCCTCCAGCGCGGCTTCCATGACCGCATCTTCATCGGCGCCTTCACCAAAGGTAATCTGACCTTTCTTTTCGAACAGGTAGGCTACAGAGCCATTAGTACCCAGGTTGCCGCCCGCCTTGTTGAAGGCCGCACGCACCTGAGACACGGTACGGTTGACATTATCGGTCATTACTTCAACCAGAATCGCCACCCCGTTGGGGCCGTAACCTTCGTAGGTCAACTCGTCGTAGTTATCGCCTTCACCACCACCGGCACCACGAGCGATTGCCTTCTCGATGGTATCCTTCTTCATGTTGGCGCCCAGCGCCTTATCGACGGCCGCACGCAGACGCGGGTTATCTTCCACGCTGCCACCACCTTCTTTGGCGGCAACCGTCAACTCACGAATCAGCTTGGTGAAGATCTTGCCACGCTTGGCGTCCTGAGCCGCCTTGCGGTGCTTGATGTTAGCCCACTTGGAATGACCTGCCATAAAACATCCTCGATTGATTGCAGAGCCCAGCAGGCTCTGTGATCTTATACGTGTCTTACAATGAAATGGGGCGACTCAAGTGGTCGCCCCAGGTGCGCGATCAGGGAGTCTTGCGCAGCTTGATGTTCAGTTCGCGCAGCTGAGCCGCGCTGACCTCACCCGGTGCGTCTGTCAGCAGACAAGCCGCACTCTGCGTTTTCGGGAAGGCAATCACTTCACGAATAGAAGAAGAACCTGTCATCAGCATCACCAGACGATCCAGACCAAACGCCAGACCACCGTGAGGCGGCGCACCGAACTTCAATGCATTGAGCAGGAAGCCGAATTTTTCTTCCGCTTCCTCGTCGCTGATGCCCAGCACCTTGAATACAGCACGCTGCATCTCCTGATCGTGGATACGGACAGAGCCGCCGCCCAGCTCGGTACCATTCAGCACCATATCGTAGGCACGAGACAGCTTGCCTTCAGGTTGCTCCAGCAGCTCAGCAGCGGTGCAGCTCGGCGCGGTGAACGGGTGGTGCAACGCCGTCAGGCTACCGTCGGATGTTTCTTCGAACATCGGGAAGTCGACAACCCACAGCGGCGCCCATTCGCGCTCGATCAGGTTCATGTCTTCACCGACCTTGATGCGCAGCGCACCCAGGGCTTCGTTGACGACAGTTTCCTTATCAGCACCGAAGAAGACGATATCGCCGTTCTTGGCCTCCAGGCGCTCCATTACCTTCATGGCAACGTCTTCACCCAGGAACTTGACGATCGGAGACTGCAGACCTTCAGCACCTTTTTCCAGTTCGTTAACCTTGATCCAGGCCAGACCCTTGGCACCATAGATGCCGACGAACTTGGTGTAGTCGTCGATGATCTTGCGGGTCAGCTCAGCACCACCCGGCACTTTCAGTGCAGCAACACGGCCTTTCGGGTCCTTGGCAGGACCGGCGAACACCTTGAATTCGATATCCTGCAGCAAGTCGGCAACATCAACCAGCTCCAGCGGGATACGCAGATCCGGCTTGTCGGAACCGTAACGCTGCATCGCTTCTGAGTACGGCATGCGCGGGAAGTCGCCCAGGTCCACATCCAGCAGTTCGATGAACAGCTTGCGGATCATGCCTTCGGTCAGACCCATGATGCCTTCCTCGTCCATGAACGAGGTTTCCAGGTCGATCTGAGTGAATTCTGGCTGACGGTCCGCACGCAGGTCTTCGTCACGGAAGCACTTGGCGATCTGGTAGTAACGGTCGAAGCCGGACACCATCAGCAGCTGCTTGAACAGCTGCGGCGACTGAGGCAGTGCAAAGAAACTGCCTTCATGGGTGCGGCTCGGCACCAGGTAGTCACGCGCGCCTTCCGGAGTCGCACGGGTCAGAATCGGCGTTTCGATATCGAGAAAGCCGTTTTCTTCCAGGAAGTTGCGGATGTTGTGGGTGATCTTGGAGCGGAAACGCAGCTTGCGCTGGATTTCCGGGCGACGCAGATCGATGAAACGGTTGCGCAGACGAACATCTTCGCCTACCTGCTGGTGTTCATCCAGCTGGAACGGAGGAGTTTCAGCCTTATTGAGAATGACCAGCTCTTTACCCAGCACCTCGATCTCACCGGTACCCATTTCCTTGTTAACGGTGCCTTCCGGACGACCGCGAACAGTACCACGCACCTCAACCACGTACTCACTGCGCACGCTGTCGGCCAGCTGAAAGCTTTCTTCACGATCCGGGTCGAATACAACCTGGGCAATCCCTTCACGATCACGGAGGTCAAGGAAGATTACGCCACCGTGATCTCGACGGCGGTGAACCCAGCCGGTCAGGGTGATGTCTTCTCCGATATGGTCTGCTCTAAGGTCGCCGCAATAATGGCTGCGCATAGTGTCCTGTTCCTGTTATCCGAATGCAACGTGGAAATCAAAGGCGGGAATTATAACCGATTTGGCCGAACCTGACAGCAGCCACAACAGCCTGAACCGTGCATTCGACAAATGGCAAGAGACGGTACATCTTGCTCGAACGCACTCTGTGCGCAAACAGCCCTTCAGCCAGGGGACTGGCCTCCCAAAGGGGACAACCAGTCATTCACCATGAATCAGTCGTGGGGTTCGAACGCGAGCTCGCCATCGAGCAGACGTTCCAGCTTGCCACGAACACGCTCCAACCCTTCCGGCGTATACGGCACTGCCGGCACCTTGCCCCAGACAGGACCAGGCCAGGCCGGATCGGATTCCTGACGAACAATGACATGAATATGCAACTGGGGCACCATGTTACCCAAGGTGGCAACGTTCATTTTGCGAGCCTGGAACAGGTCCGCCAGGGTTTCAGACAGCTCACTGACCTCATGCATCAGCTGCTGCTGTTCATTGGCCGGCAGATGATAGAGTTCAGTAACGCCCGCGCGGCGCGGTACCAGAATCAGCCAGGGGTATTGACTATCGTTCATCAGCAGCAGGCGGCACAGCGGGAAATCCCCCAACGCTATGGTGTCAGTCACCAGGCGGGGATCGAGCTCAAATTCCAGTTCCAATTCATCCATCACCCTGCTCCTTTAAAATATGCTTGTTAATCCGAGTGTTACAAAAATCGCTACCAGAATTAGTATAGGCCAGCATGTATAAAGTCAATCTTCACTCAAGCATTGAGGGAATCGAAGCCTCACGCTGGGATGCCCTTTGTGACCCGAGCTATCCCTTTATGCGCCATGCATTTCTGCATGCACTTGAAGCGTCCGGCTCTGTCAGTGCCAAGACCGGCTGGCAGCCCTTGCACCTTGAAGTCATGCAAGACAACACCTGCGTGCTGGTGATGCCGCTCTACCTGAAGTCACACTCCTGGGGCGAGTACGTGTTCGACTGGGCCTGGGCCGATGCCTATGAGCGCAACGGTCTGGCCTATTATCCAAAACTGCTTAATGCCATCCCATTCACTCCGGCCAGCGGGCCACGTTATGGCACTTCACTATCCGAAGCCGAAGCACTCTCACTCATCCCCGAGGTGCTTGAGCAGGTGATGCAAGAGGTCAACGCCTCCTCCTGGCACTGCCTCTTCCCGCCGGCATATATGGTCGAGCACACAGCCAAGCCAGTACTCAAGCGATTAGGATGCCAGTACCACTGGTTCAATCGGGACTATCGAGAATTCGATGATTTTCTTGCCCGCTTCAATGCCCGCAAGCGCAAGTCCGTCAAGCGTGAAAGGCGCAAGGTTAAGGAACAGGGAATCCAGCTGCAATGCCTGAGCGGTTCGCAGGTTCAGCCCGAGCAGCTGGACCAGTTTTATCACTTTTACCAATCCACTTACTTGAAACGCGGCCGCCAAGGTTACCTGTCTGCCGATTTTTTCCATCGCTTGCATCAGACCATGCCGGAACACTTGCTACTGGTCGAGGCCAGGCGTGAAGATCTTAGCATCGCTGGGGCACTCTATTTCATCGGCGAGAGGACCCTATATGGGCGTTATTGGGGGTGTAGCGCAGACCACGACAGCCTGCATTTCGAAGCCTGCTACTACCAGGGTATCGAATACTGCATTGAGCATGGGCTTCAGCGCTTCGACCCAGGCGCTCAGGGTGAACACAAGATCCAGCGCGGATTTGAACCCGTTGAGACCTGGTCACTGCACCGGATTGCAGACCCAAGGTTCCAGCAGGCAATTGAGGCATTCCTGGAGGAAGAGCGCGACCTGATGGAACAGCAGATCGCAGAATTGACCACCTGGCTGCCGTTCCGACAGCCAGATAGTTAGGCAAAGGGTCAGAGAATCATCGCCGCCGCCCAGCCGGCCACCAGCAGCGGCAGGTTGTAGTGCAGGAATGTCGGCACCACGGTATCCCAGATATGGTGATGCTGGCCGTC
Source organism: Marinobacterium maritimum (assembly GCF_039523155.1). Classification (NCBI taxonomy): domain Bacteria; kingdom Pseudomonadati; phylum Pseudomonadota; class Gammaproteobacteria; order Oceanospirillales; family Oceanospirillaceae; genus Marinobacterium; species Marinobacterium maritimum. The sequence continues at coordinate 1,214,001 of NZ_BAAAET010000001.1, forward strand.
CACGTTCAAACCGGCTGTCGGTCCCAGCGTAGAATCCGATGCCGGGGAGCCCGCATCACCAAGCGCACCAGCGGTACCCACCAGCGCCACGATGGCCAGCGGGCTAAACCCGAGCGACAACGCCAGCGGCACATAGATCGCCGCGATGATCGGAATCGTTGAGAACGAGGAACCGATCCCCAGCGTCACCAGCAGCCCGACCAAAAGCATCAGCAACGCTGCGAGCGCCTTGTTGTCACCGATCAACTCGGCAGTACTGTTAACCAGCGTCGAAATTTCACCCGTCTGGCGCATCACCTCGGCAAAGCCCGCTGCGGTGATCATGATAAAGCCGATCATCGCCATCATCTTCATGCCATCAATCAGCACACCATCAGCCTGCTTCCAGCGGATAATGCCAGTCAGGGTACAGATCATGTAACCGGACAACGCCCCCAGCACCATGGATCCTGTCCACAGCTGGACACCGAACGCCACCAGCATGGCGATAACCACCGACACCAGACGTGCCGTGCTGTAGTTGACCTCGACCCGCTCAGCTGCCTGAAGTCGCTCCATGTCATAACGTCGCGGCTTGCGGTAGTTGAACAGCGCCAGCATCAAACCGGCCAGCATGCCGGCAGCCGGGATCCACATTGCCGACATCACATTAATGCCTTCAATCGTCAGACCATTATCTGCCACGTTCTTCAGCAGGATGTTGTTCAGAAAAATCCCACCAAACCCCACCGGGAGGAACATGTACGGCGTCACCAGGCCAAAGGTGAGCACACAGGCAATCAACCGACGGTCCAGCTGCATCTTGCTCATCACCATCAGCAACGGCGGCACCAACAGGGGAATAAAGGCAATATGAATGGGGATCAGGTTCTGCGAGGAGATCGCCACAGCAATCAAAACCAGGATCAGAGAATACTTGACCACCCGTCCGGCCTGACCTTCACCTGTACCCAGCTTGCGCTGCACCAGGTCTGCCATCGCATGCGGCAAGCCTGATTGCGCGATAGCCACGGCAAAACCACCCAGCATGGCATAGCTGAGCGCTACCTCGGCACCACCACCGATACCACTTGAGAACGCCTCCATGGTCTGCTCAAGTCCCATTCCCGCCAGCAAGCCGGCGCTCAGCGCACCCAACACCAGTGCGACCACAACCGGCGTACGCAACAGGCTAAGCGCCAGCATCACGATTACCGCTGCGAGTACAGCATTCATCAATTTGTCTCCCGGATTTTCAGGGGGTTGGTAAAAAAGCGCTGCACTCTGCAGCAGCATCGACCGGTTGTCAAACCCGACTTAGCGCCGCACCACTCTGAACACCTCACCAAGACGGGCATATTCAGAGCCACCCAGGCGTGCCAGAGGCCGTACCTTATCGGCATCAACCCGGGTCCGCCCCTTGTCATCCCGATAACAGACTGCATCATCGATCCAGAATTGTTCGACTTCAACCAGCAGCAGGTGCTGAGGCTTGTTACCCACTTCGATATGCTGGTGCAGGCTACAGGCCATGGCGATGGGCGCTCCCTGCAGCCGCTTCATGCCGACACCTTGAAACTCAACCAATTCCTGCCCGGTCAGTTCGAGTTCAGAGTCACCGAATGCCAGCTCGCGCGCAGTATCGGAAATCGCCTGCACCTGCTCTTCTGAACCAATATGGATGACACAGCGCTTGCGCTCCAACAGATTGCGGCAACTGTCTTTCAATGTCCCGTCGGCTTTAGTTCCAATCGAAAGCATCAGTACCGGCGGGTCGCTGCAGACGGCGTTGAAAAATGAAAAGGGTGCTAAATTTAGACTATCGCCCGCTTCATCATTGGGACTTAACACCCAGGCAACGGGCCGTGGAATTATGATCTGGGTCAATGTGTGATAGACATCGGCCGGGGCCATTTCGTGTGCCGAAAAAATCATTGCTGCTCCGCACTCATCGAATTTGACCTGAAAGAATACCACTCCTGAGCATTGAGGCACCCCTTCCGTGTGCAAGCGCAGCATGAGACTCACTGCGTATCCACCTGAAAGTGATGAAAAATACGCACCCGGCAGCTCTCGTATTACGCCCGAGGAGGCCTAAACTGAGAGTCCCAGCAGCAACCCGTTTTCACTTCATGCCAGGAAGATGAACCGAGGAGGACTAGCGGTATGTTGACCTATGAAGAGTGTCTGGAGATGAGCGACCTGACATCTGACGAGATATCTGCAATCGCCGAACATGAACACATGGACCCAATGATTGCAGTTGCACTTGGACACTATCTGATCACTCATGATGGTGAGCAGAGGATTCAACGTTTCATACTGGATGATATCGAACGTGCCAAGCGTTGCGGCGACCGGAACAAGCAGGCTCTGCTTTATGGCGCCCTTCGACATTTCATCGAAAATCATCCTCAGCACGGCGGCCACCCCGGCCTGTAGTCATCCAAGGCCTTGAACAAAATACCGCGCTGTTCAGCGCGGTATTTGTGTGTACGCCACATAAAATTTGTGGCTTTATGTTTCACTTAAAGCGAATCATCCAATTCCGGCAAAGCCGTAAACAGGTCTGCAACCAGACCGTAATCAGCCACCTGGAAAATCGGGGCTTCCTCATCCTTGTTGATCGCCACGATCACCTTGGAATCCTTCATACCCGCCAGGTGCTGAATGGCACCGGAAATACCAACCGCGATGTAGAGCTCAGGCGCCACGATCTTGCCGGTCTGGCCCACCTGCATATCGTTCGGTGCAAAGCCGGCATCAACTGCCGCACGAGACGCACCGACTGCCGCACCCAGCTTATCAGCCACTTTCTCCAGCAGGTGAAAATGTTCGCTGTCCGCCATGCCGCGACCGCCAGAGATCACGACGCGCGCCGCGGTCAATTCCGGACGGTCAGACTTGGCCATCTCTTCACCAACAAAACGACTCAGACCGGTGTCTTCTACCTGCGCCAGAGCTTCAACGGCCGCACTGCCGCCCTCGGCTGACACCGCATCAAATGCCGTACCACGAACAGTAATCACTTTAACCGCATCCAGTGACTGTACCGTTGCGATGGCATTACCGGCGTAGATCGGACGGGCAAAGGTATCCGCCGACTCTACCTTGATGATGTCAGAGATCTGACCCACATCCAGCAGGGCCGCCACACGCGGCATGAAGTTCTTACCATTGGCCGTGGCCGGAGCCAGAATATGAGTAAAGCCAGCCGCCATTGAAACGATCAGCGCCGCCATATTTTCGGCAATTTCGTGGTCGTAGGCAGCATTATCGGCCAGCAGCACCTTGGATACGCCTGCGGCCCTGGCGGCCGCTTCAGCAGCAGCAGCACAGCCATTACCCGCCACCAGCAGGGTTACTTCGCCACCGATCTGGCTCGCAGCCGCCAGCGTGCTCAGGGTAGACGGCTTCAGCGCCTGATTGTCATGTTCAGCAATTACCAGAATACTCATCAGATCACCTTCGCCTCGTTTTTCAGTTTCTCGACCAGCTCAGCCACGTCAGCCACCTTGATACCCGCAGAACGCTCCGCCGGCGGCTCAACTTTCAGCACTTTGGTATGCGCTTTTACTTCGACACCCAAGTCAGCAGGGGTCAGAGTTTCCAGCGGCTTGCGCTTGGCTTTCATGATATTAGGCAGTGAAGCGTAACGCGGCTCATTCAGACGCAGGTCTGTTGTAACTACCGCCGGCTTGTTCAAAGCGACGGTCTGCAGACCACCATCAACCTCACGCGTAACCTGGATCTGGTCACCGTCGATTTTTACCTCGGAGGCGAAAGTACCCTGTCCCATACCCGTCAGCGCAGCCAGCATCTGTCCGGTCTGGTTGTTGTCAGAGTCGATCGCCTGCTTGCCCATCAACACCAGATCAGGCTGTTCCTTCTCAACAATCTTGGCCAGTAGCTTGGCAACGGAGAGGGATTCCAGATTCTCGTCACTCTGTACCAGAATGGCGCGATCCGCACCCAGCGCCAAGGCTGTACGCAGCTGCTCCTGCGCAGCCTGGGACCCCAGAGATACTACGACGACTTCGCTGGCCTGACCTGACTCTTTCAGGCGCACCGCTTCCTCGACCGCAATTTCACAGAAGGGGTTGATCGCCATTTTCACATTATTCAGATCAACGTCGGTGTTGTCTGACTTGACCCGCACCTTGACGTTGTAATCGATGACGCGTTTTACCGTTACCAGGACCTTCATTGTCATACCCTTTGATTGTGTTATGGGCCGTGCATTACGGCCTCACCTCTTGTGGGTGTTGTTCTGAATCATAACCACAGATTACAAATAAGCAATATCCCTTATACAAAAGCCTAACCATCAAATATCAGGCCTTTAACTTTACAAATAGGGGTTTTTACTTATTATGTCCACATACAATAATGTCATACGCTGTGGCACACAATAACTAGAAGAATCAACCATCCACACCGATGGAGGAACAATCGTGAATCGCGAATCGATGGAATTTGATGTAGTAATCGTCGGCGCCGGCCCGGCGGGCCTTTCCGCCGCCTGCCGCTTGATGCAGCAAGCCCAGGCTGCCGAGCAGGAATTGACTGTCTGTGTGGTGGAAAAAGGCTCTGAAGTCGGTGCCCACATTCTGTCGGGTGCCGTAATGGAGACCCGTGCGCTGGATGAACTCTTCCCGAACTGGAAGGAGCTCGGCGCACCATTGAACACCCCGGTCACCGAAGACCAGCTGTTCATGCTCAAAAACGAAACCAGCGCCGCCAAGCTACCCAATGCGTTTGTGCCCAAAACCATGCACAACGATGGCAATTATATTGTCAGCCTGGGCAACGTTACCCGCTGGCTGGGCGAACAGGCCGAGCAGCTGGGCGTTGAAGTTTTCCCTGGATTTGCCGCCGCCGAGGTACTCTACAACGAAGACGGCAGCGTCAAGGGCATTGCAACCGGTGACATGGGCGTCACCGCCAGCGGTGAGCAGGGTCCCAACTACATGCCGGGCATGGAGCTGCACGCCAAGTACACCATCTTCTCCGAAGGTTGCCGCGGCCACCTCGGCAAGCAGCTGATCGAAAAGTTTGCGCTGGACAAGGATGCCGACCCGCAGCACTACGGTATCGGCATCAAGGAACTCTGGGATATCGACCCAGCCAAGCACAAGCCCGGCCTGGTGGTGCACGGCTCCGGCTGGCCGCTGAGCGATGGCGCCAGCGGCGGTTTCTTCCTGTACCATGCTGAAGACAACCAGGTAGTTGTCGGCCTGATCGTCGACCTGAACTACTCCAACCCCTGGCTGAGTCCCTTCGATGAGTTCCAGCGGATGAAGCACCACCCGGAGATCAAGCAATATCTCGAAGGTGGCAAGCGCGTGGCCTACGGTGCTCGCGCCATCACCAAGGGCGGCTTCAACACCCTGCCGAAGATGACCATGCCCGGCGCCCTGCTGATCGGCTGTGATGCTGGCACCCTGAACTTCTCCAAGATCAAAGGCATTCACACCGCCATGAAGTCCGGCATGCTGGCAGCAGAATCGATTGCAGCCGCACTGGCCAACGGCGATGAAGGCGGCAAGGACCTGAGCGGCTTCACTGATGCCTACCAGGCTTCCTGGCTGTACGACGAACTTTACCGTGCCCGCAATTTCGGCCCGGCCATGCACAAGTTCGGCCCTTATTTGGGAGGCGCGTTCAACTACATTGACCAGAACTGGTTCGGTGGCAAGATTCCGGTTACCCTGCATGACCTGCACAAGGACCACGAACAGCTCAAGCCGGCCAGCGAATGCCAGGAAATTCAGTACCCGAAACCTGATGGCGTGCTCTCGTTCGACAAGCTGTCTTCGGTGTTCCTGTCCAACACCAACCATGAAGAAGACCAGCCCTGCCATCTGCAGCTGAAGGACGCCAGTATCCCGATCGCTCAGAACCTGCCGAAATATGCTGAACCGGCGCAGCGCTACTGCCCGGCCGGAGTATATGAAGTGATAGAAGGCGAAGACGGCCCTCAGTTCCAGATCAACTCTCAGAACTGTGTCCACTGCAAAACCTGCGACATCAAGGATCCTGCCCAGAATATTACCTGGGTGGTGCCTGAAGGTGCCGGCGGGCCGAACTACCCGAACATGTAATCCCTTCCCGTACTTAAAAAGCCGGCTTCCATGCCGGCTTTTTTAATCTCAAGCACGCTTGCTTACACTCCCCTTTGGTCGCCATGGTATGATCACCTCATTGAGTAATTTTCTTCGCGCCCACACAGAGAGCGATCTACTGCAACAGGGCCGATACAACGGATCAAAACAGGCAATTGATGAGCGTACACCAGCCCGCGGACACACCTGATTCCTCAACCCAAAGCACAGAAATAAACAACGACCCGGTTAATCGTCGTTTTTCAGTCGCCCCCATGATGGATTGGACCACAAGCGACTGCCGAGTCTTCCATCGCCTGATGTCACGCCACACCCTTTTGTATACGGAAATGGTCACCACTGGCGCCCTGATTCATGGTGACGCGGCACGCCATCTTCAGTATCACAACAGTGAACATCCAGTTGCCTTGCAGCTGGGCGGCAGCGACCCCAAGGCACTCGCCCAGTGCGCACACATGGCACAGGAATGGGGCTATGACGAGGTCAATCTTAATGTCGGCTGCCCCAGCGATCGCGTACAGAACAACATGATCGGTGCCTGCCTGATGGCTCACCCCAAGCTGGTCGCCGAATGCCTGGCCGAGATGCAGGCTGCTGTGAGCATCCCGGTGACCGTCAAGCACCGCCTGGGCATTGATGACCTCGACAGCTTCGAGCACCTGCACCAGTTTGTCGATACCGTGAAGGAAAGCGGCTGCCACAGCTTCACCATCCATGCACGCAAAGCGATTCTTGATGGTCTGAGTCCGAAAGAAAACCGTGATATCCCGCCGCTGATCTATGACCGCGTCTACCGCATCAAAGCGCTCTATCCAGAACTCGAAGTGATCATCAACGGCGGGATCAAAACGCTCGAGGAGTGCGACACACACCTGCAACACGTGGATGGTGTAATGATAGGCCGCGAAGCCTATCAAAACCCCTGGCCACTGCTTAGCCAGGTCGATGCGCGCTATTTTGATGACAATCACGCAATCCCGAGCCGCATGGAGACCGCCCTGGCCTTTATTCCCTATCTCGAGCAGCGCCTCGCCGAGGGAGCTCCCCTCTATGCCGTCACCAAGCACCTGCTGGGGCTGTTCCATGGCCAGCGAGGCGGCAAGCAGTTCCGCCGCTATCTAAGCGAGAACGGACACAAGCGAGGCGCCGCCGTCGACACTTTCAAGGCCGCGCTTGACTGCGTTGCAGAACGCCAGAATTGACGATAATTTCAGGAAACGGATACAGGACACCAACCGATGGACCAGTTACAACAACTCAAACAGATGACCACCGTCGTTGCCGATACCGGCGACATCGATGCCATTCGCCAGTTCCAACCTGTAGACGCCACGACCAACCCGTCCCTGCTGCTGAAAGCCGCACAGGACCCCAAATATACCGAACTACTGCAGGAAGCCCGCGACTGGGCCAGCCAACATGGCGGTGACCCGCACAGCCGCCTGGAAAGCATGACCGACCGCTTTGGTGTTCTGATTGGCCGGGAAATCACCCAGCTAATCCCCGGACGCATTTCGACCGAAGTAGATGCCCGACTCTCCTTCGACACCCAAGCCACTATCAATAAGGCACACCAGCTGATTGAGCAGTATGAAGCACTGGGCATTGGTCGCGATCGCGTTTTGATCAAGATCGCCTCCACCTGGGAGGGTATTGAGGCTGGTCGCCAGCTTGAGCAGGAGGGCATCAACTGTAATCTGACCCTGCTGTTCAGTTTCGCTCAGGCTCAGGCCTGCGCCGAGGCCGGCATCTACCTGATTTCACCGTTCGTTGGCCGCATCCTGGACTGGCACAAGCAGCGCCAGCCCGATGCAGACTTCAGCTTCGATAAAGACCCCGGCGTACAATCCGTCAGCCGTATCTACCGTTACTACAAGGCCCATAACTACGATACGGTTGTAATGGGCGCAAGCTTCCGCAACACCGGCGAAATCCAGGCGCTAGCCGGTTGCGATCGCCTGACTATCAGCCCCGCCCTGATGCAGGCACTGGCAGAAGACCAGCGCCCGCTTGAGCAACAGCTTGCTGATGGCATGGCCAGCACAGACGCTAAGAGCAGCCTGAACGAAAGTGCTTTTCGCTGGGCGATGAATGAAGATGTAATGGCTCAGGAGAAACTGGCCGAAGGGATCCGCAACTTTGCGGCAGACCAGATCAAATTGGAACAGCTTCTGGCACAGGCTTGATCAGCACGCCATTCTGGGGACAGTCAGCGACAGTTTTCCAGAGTGGCCACCAGATCCTTGAACGCCGCCCGATTATCATCATTCAGGCCGATCAACACCCGGTGAGCGTCCAGAATGCGCTCTCGCACTTCATCCTCGGACTCCTGCACAAACGGCACCTGCTTAAGATCGCAACGACTACTGGGCAACTCCTGCAGAAGCACAAAGACTCGATCAAACCCCATACTCAACAGGATCCGACTAATATCCTCATTGGTCGACACTAATGTTGGCTGAGGCATCCCTTTCTCGGTCGCCTTGATGGCCAGCTTGGCGATTAGCCCCAGGGAGGTACTGTCGATATTCTCGGTTTCCGTCAGATCCACCAGCGTATCGGTTACATCTTCTCGCTGCAGCACGGCTTCCAGATGTCGCTCAATCGTTGAGCACAGGGTAAGACGCACATCACCGACAAACTTCAGGACATAGTGCCCGTCACAGCACGCGTAATAAATCGCGCCATCACTCATATAGATTCTCTGCGTACAGTCATGATCGCAACATCATCGGGATGCACCCGCTCGGCAGGCATCATACTCTGCAAAAACACCGCTGGCGACCCCATATTATCTCGACATAACTGCAGTAGCTTCTGCTCCTTGTCTACCAGCGAGTCACCGGCCAACACTTCGAGAATACCGTCTGAAAACAGGGTCAGCACAAAGTTGTCAGCCAACGGCAGCTCGCACTCGTCGAACACAGGGCTTTCAAACAAGCCCAGAGGCATCCCCCTACCCTCAAGATAGCGCACCTCACCGGCTTGCTGTAGTACTGGCAGCGGATGATGACCGCCAACCGCATATCTGAGTGTGTTCTTTTGATGATCAACAAGCCCCACAAACATCGTCAGATGCTTACCCAGCGAGGTCAGCAGCAGCTCTTTATTGATCCGATGAAGCGTATCTGAAGGCGAAAGAATATCGAAGCTGGAGTTACGTCGATAATTACGCAGCAAGCGATGCGTCATGTTTTTCAGCAGCACGGTCACCAATGCTGATGAGGTACCATGCCCCGACACATCAGCCAAATAAAACAGACTTAATTCGTCATTAATGGCCAGCGCATCAACGAAATCCCCACTGAGTAACAGTGAAGGCTTGAGGCAATAATCAAAATCGATGCCATTGATGCGCTGATGAGGCGGTGGCAGCAGGTTCTGCTGCACCTGCTGAGCCGCATGCTGATCCTCACGCAGCTCATCCAGACTGCGCTCGAGACTATCCCGCAGGCTATGCACCTCCTCGATATAGCGCGCACGGCGCAGCTGACGCTCTACAGAACGCACAAACAGCTCAGGATGCAGGTCCAGCTCACCGGAGACATATACATCGTCGGCACCACTTCGCAGCGCGGCAACCAACTGCTCCGCCGTGCCTTCACGTATTAATGCCAGCAGCGGCTTCGGGCTGACTCGCTGAGCCAGCTTGTCCATCAACAGACTGCTGCCGATCGTGGCCAGATCAAAGATGACCAAAGAAATATCGAAGTGTTCGAGCTGACGATCCACATCATCGGCATCCGAACACACAACCAGCCGAAGATGCTGATGATCACAAAGTTCACACAGCTCAAAGACTCGATCGATTGTGTGGGTGCATGCCGAAAGCAGCAACACCCTTTGCGTATTAGGATCCATTGATCAGCCATTCATGTGATACTGATACAGGAAGTTCAACAGTATCCCCATGCCATTGACGATGCAAGCCGATCAGAAGTCGCTGTTGTAGTTCACGTCAACAGCACCATCATCGATCTGATAGGCACGACGCTGCAGGTAGGCATCACGCACAAAGCTGTACTTGTCGCCACTGATGATCTGCTCGGCTTTGAGCAGGCGGCTACGGGTATCAAGCAGGCGCAGAGCGTATAAACTGTTTCGAGTCGGCACGTGATCGACCTCACCCACAGGGTCAACCGCCCAATCTACAGGCAGAGCCACACCGTCACGCACAGTGCTCGGACCAATGAACGGCAGCACAAGATAGGGACCGGAGCCCACTCCCCAGTGACCCAGCGTCTGGCCAAAGTCTTCTGTATGCTCCTCAATCCCCATCGGAGTCGCCACATCAACCAGTCCAGCAAGGCCAAAGGTGGTGTTGAACGTCAGTCGAGCAAAGGTCTTACCCGCCGCGTCGAACTTGAATTGCAGCAGGTTGTTGAACAGATTACCGACATCACTGAGATTATCAAAAAAGTTGCTGACACCCTTCTCGGCAATATCCGGAGTGACATAACGATAACCCTGCGCCAAGGGTTTTACCGCATAGCGATCAAGGGTTTCGTTAAAGCTGAAAATGGAACGGTTAAAACCTTCCCAGGGATCCTGCTCGGTCTCTGCCATCGCCGGCGCAGCCATCAAAGCCACACCCATACCTGTCGCCAGAAAACTGGAGCGCAGTGTAGAAGTCAGCATACTTTATCCTTAATAAGCCGATTCATATGATGTGGCTATTCTAACGAGGCTATTACAGGGAAGAAAGCATCCAGCCATCATATTTGAACTAATTAATAACGGAGACCACAACGCAAAAAGGCTCCCGAGGGAGCCTTTTTTGGATAAACCCAATATCAAGTGATATTAGAAGTCTACGCGGTAGCCCAGAACCAGACGATCTTTGAATGCAGTGCTCAGAGCTTCAGCATCGGAATCGAAGTCGAAGTAGTTAACGTAAACGCGGCCTTTCTTGCCCAGCTTGTGCTGAACACCAACAGCCCACTGAGAACCTTCTTCGTTGGCCAGATCTTCTTCGAAGTCAGAGTAGCGAGCCTGCAGCTGGGTAGCGCCGATGTCGTAGGTAGCAGCCAGCTCCCAAGCTGTTTCGTCGTAGTCACCCTTAACTTCCTGGGTTTCGTACTTGGCAGCCAGACCCAGGTCAGCGATCTGGTACTTGACAGCAACACCCATAGTTTCGATGTCGTTTGCAGTAGCAGCAACGTCTTCCTGAACGTCACCGTAGGAAGCTGCTACGTACAGGTCGCCTGCAGTGTACTTGGCGGCGATGTTGTAGCCGTCCATGTTGCTGTCAGCTACGCCATTGTCGTCAGAACCGGAAGCAGCAACAACTGCACCACCGATCAACTGGAAACCGCTCATTACCGGAGAGTGGTAAGCGATGGTGTTATCAACGCGCTTGTGGACGTTGTTGCCCAGCTGGTTCCACTCGCCTGCATCAGAAGTAGCAGCGTCGAAGATATCAGTCGGCAGGTTAACCAGCAGGTAGTGCGGGTGGTACTGACGACCAGCCAGCGCGGTACCCCAGGAACCGGTTGCACCAATGTAAGCCAGACGAGCAGCGAACATTTCGCCTTCGTTGTCAGTAGTATCTACGTTGGCTTCCCAGTGGAACAGACCCTTAGTGTCTTCCAGGCCCAGATCTACGTCGCCCTTGATACCGATGCGAGTAGACTCGTCACGCAGGTCCAGATCAGTATCTTCAGCAGAGTGCAGACCTACACGGAAAGAACCGTACAGAGTAGCGTCAGCCTGAGCGACGATCGGAGCAGTCATGGCGCCAGCAACAGCCAGAGCAATCAGTGACTTTTTCATCAACATTTCCCCTTCATTCAACATACTAGTAGTGAATTCTAGTTTTTCTTAAGCACACAAGGTGCTCCCAGAAAAATACTATAAATCCAGATTATTGCAAACCAATGAACACAAAAAGATTTTGTATTTTGTGTCATTTTGACTGCGATGTTGCCTGGCAATTGCTTTCCTTAGCGAGGCTCTCATTAAGCAAGAGCAAGGGTTTGGGCTCGCTGCAGTTGAGCAACTACCTAAATTGGCCGCATTACACCACAGCCCCGCGACCGGCGCAAGCGCTGCATGCCTCTATCCACAAGGGCTGGATGATTATTTGACACCCATCAACAAGAAAAACGGAAACTTTCGCCTTTTACCGATTTACAGTGTTTGCAGCGCCTGCTTAAGACGCTTCTCCGATACACTTTCTTTCGTCCCCAGTTGCTGGGCAAACAATGAGACCCGGTACTCTTCCAACAACCAACGAAAACGCACCAGAGACTCTGGCCGCTCATTGCGCGCCTGATATTCCTGCTGTTTTTTTAAATACTGCTGCCTCAGCCCCGCCAGCTGATCCGACCAGAGACACTGCTGCCGCAGGTCACGCTGGTATTTCTCCAGCCTCAACTCTATCGCTTTAAGATATCGTGGATATTCCGGCAACCAGCTCACATCTGCTTCAAGCAGATAATGCCTGCTCATCAACTCGGCCAGCTGCTGCTTGATATCATTCAGCACTGGAACCGCCTGAAGGTTAATTTTGCCGTTAAGCTGTTTATTGATCCGGTGAACCGACTGATGACAGCCATGAATAAAACCACCCAAAGCCTCCAGCTCGTCAGCTATATTGGCCCTCATCTGCTCCCGCAGCCGATCAAATGCACCTGACTCACGCGGCGAATTTCCCTCAGTTAAACCGGACGCCCGTTGTGCCGCCAAAACCAGCGCATCGTCTTCCAGCGTTTTACGATCAAAAAGCTTGCCGGAAAGTATTAGACTTTCGTTTAACCTGGGAATGTCTCGACGCAAATACTTAACTTGCTGCGCCGGTAACGACATCAGCAGCAAACGCGCCACGCCTCTTAAGGTTTCATGCCTTGCCAAATCTGCCGAGGGCAGCACTTTCAGCTCAACACTGTCCTTACGATCAATCAAGGCAGGCCAAGCCTCAACCTCAATCCCACCCGCCTGGCGCAGATGTACGCTCTCAGGCAAGTCTCCGAAGCTCCAGCTCGTCAGCCCCTGCTGCCCCCAGCTCTCCGACGGGCCGGACTGCAGCGCAGCCTCGGCACGTTCACCGAAGCGCTTATTGAGCAACTCCCATTCGCGACCACTGCCAATCACCTTATTGCGATCGTCACGCAGGCGCAGATTGAATTTCAGATGCGCTTCCAGCTTCACTTCGCGCAACACGTCCGGCTGCACGCGCGTACCGGTCATGCGCAGCAGCTGCAACGACAACGCCTCGTACAAGTCCCCTTCCGCAAACACCACCACATTGCAGAAGGCTTCTGCATAATTGGGTACCGGCACGAAATGCTTGCGCAGCTGCTTAGGCAACCCTTTGAGGATGGCGACCACCTTTTCTTCCAACATCCCTGGCACCAGCCATTCCAGCCGTTGCAAAGGAGCTACGCGCAACAGTGCCAACGGCAACTCGAGCGTAACACCATCATCCTCGGCACCAGGCTCGAAGTGGTAACTGAGCGGGAGCTCGACACCATCCAGCGGCAGTACATCGGGATAGCGCGCACCGGTTACATGTTCAGTATTGCGCTGCAGGATATCCGCTTCACGCATGAACAGTGCCTCAGGATCAGCCTGCTCGACCTGCTTGCGCCAGTGCTCAAACCCCTTGCCATTGACCACATGAGAGCCTTTCAGCTCCTCCAATCGCTCGGCATAAAACTGGTACAGCTGCTCTTCGTCAACCAGCAGGTCACGACGACGTGACTTGTCTTCCAGCGCCGCAACACCCTCCAGCAGCGCTCGGTTATGGCTAAAAAACGGAGCCCGGGTCTGATATTCACCTTCAACCAGGGCACTGCGAATAAAGATCTCGTGGGAGACAATCGGATCGATACTGCCGTAATTGACTCGACGGCGCGGCACGATGATCACGCCAAACAGACTGACCTGCTCGCTGGCGACCACCTGGGCGCGCTTTTTCTCCCAATGCGGCTCCATCCAGCTGCGCTTGACCAGGTGTTTGGCCAAGGGCTCTATCCATTCCGGCTCAATCCGCGCCACCTGATGGGCGTACAGCTGACTGGTTTCCAGTAGCTCTGCCGCCATTACCCACTTGGGCGCTTTTTTGAACACACCCGAAGCCGGGAATATCTTGAAGCGACGGTTGCGTGCCCCCAAATATTCCCCCTTGTCCTGCTTGAAGCCGATATGACTGAGCAACCCGGCCAGCAGGGATTGGTGAATCACCGGATACTCGGCCGGCTCCGTGTTTTCCTTCAAGCCCAGATCCTTGACACTAAGCAGCAACTGGCGATGTACATCACGCCATTCGCGCAAACGCATGAACGACAGGAACTGTTTCTGGCACCAGCGGCGCAGCTGGCTCTGACTCATCTCTTCACGCTGCTCGTGCCAGAGCTGCCAAAGGTTAAGCAGTGTCATGAAGTCCGACTCTTCGTCGGCATATTCCTTGTGCTTCTGGTCCGCAGCCTGGCGCTTGTCATGCGGTCTCTCGCGCGGATCCTGCACGCTGAGCGCACTTGCGACCACCAGCACCTCACGCAGCGCGCCCTGCTTTGCAGCCTCAATCACCATACGCGCGATGCGCGGATCCACCGGCAACCGTGCCAGCTGCCGCCCCACCGAGGTAATACCGCGCCGATCATCGACCGCACCCAGTTCCTCCAGCAGCTTGTAGCCATCATTGATCAGTCGCGTATCGGGCGGATCTACAAAGGGGAATTCACGGATGTCGCCCAGTTTCAGCTGCAACATCTGAAGGATGACAGCCGCTAGATTGGTACGGCGAATTTCGGCATCGGTAAATTCCGGGCGCGCCAGGAAATCCTCTTCGGAGTACAGACGAATACAGACACCGGGCGCCACACGACCACAGCGACCGGCGCGCTGGTTGGCGCTGGCCTGAGAGACCGCCTCGATCGGCAAGCGCTGCACCTTGGAGCGGTAGCTGTAGCGTGAGATACGCGCCAGGCCCGGATCGATCACATAACGGATACCCGGTACTGTCAACGAGGTTTCCGCCACGTTGGTCGACAGTACGATTCGCCGCCCCGCCTTGCGATTCTCATGGAACACGCGGTTCTGTTCCGCCAGCGATAGCCGGGCATAGAGCGGGATCACTTCGGTGTCGCGCAACTGAGCCCTGCGCAGGGTCTCGGCGGTTTCGCGAATCTCGCGCTCACCGGGCAGGAACACCAGAATATCGCCCGGACCGCCACTTCGTTTATCCTGATCGATCGCTACCAGTTCATCCACGGCCGCGAGTATCGCCTGCTGCAGGTCGACCGCCTTTTCATCATCCGCTTCCATCTCGTGCAGTGGACGATACAGCGTTTCAACCGGATAGGTTCGACCGGAGACTTCGATCACCGGCGCGCCGTCGAAATGTTGCGAAAAGCGCTCCAGATCGATGGTGGCAGAGGTAATGATCACCTTGAGATCAGGACGACGTGGCAGGATGCGCTTGATGTAGCCCAACAGGAAATCGATATTGAGGCTGCGCTCATGAGCCTCATCGATGATCAGCACTTCGTACTTTTCAAGGAAGCGATCATGCTGGGTTTCCGCCAGCAGAATCCCGTCCGTCATCAGCTTGACCTGGGTCGTTTCCGAGACCTGATCGTGAAACCGCACCTGATAACCGACCCGCTCGCCCAGCGGGGTTTTCAATTCTTCGGCAATACGCGACGCCACGGTTCTGGCGGCCAGGCGTCTTGGCTGGGTATGACCAATCATGCCCACGCATCCCAGCCCCAGCTCGATACAGAGCTTGGGGATCTGAGTTGTCTTGCCCGAGCCGGTCTCGCCGGCAATCACCACTACCTGATGATCGGCGATCGCCTTGAGCAACTCTTCCCGCCGTTCAGAGACTGGCAGATCAGGGTATTCCGGCACCGAGGGCAAACCTTTGAGCTTATCGACCTGCGCACAGGACGCCGCTATACGTTCGGCAAGGCTGGCCAGCTTATCGCTATCGGGCGACGCCTGACGCTTTAGTCGATCCAGCTCACGGCGTAATGGGAAGCGATCGGCAATACGACAATGAACCAGCTGCTGTTGAAGTGTCTTGATGGAGATGGACAAACTGCTGCGACCTTGTTGCAGGTGAATGAAACGACCGCATATTATCCATTAAGCCCTGCTTAATTACTAACAGGTTAATGCACCCGCTTGCCCTGCAGGGCCATTTCACGAAGATCTCGGCGCGACACTTTGCCGATTGGCGTGCGCGGCAGTGAACGGCAAAATTCCACTGAGCGGGGTACCTTGTAGGCCGTCAGGCGCTCGCGGCAGTAGTCACGCACCTGCCGAATTGACAGCTGCTGATTGGCTGGAACCACATACAGCTTGATCTGCTCACCACCGCTGCTGTCGGGCAGACCGACCACGGCGCATTCAAGAATATCGGGATGACAGGCAATGACATCTTCCAGCTCACTGGGGTAGACCTTGAACCCGGATACATTGATCACCTCCTTGCGTCGATCGATGATCTTCAGATAGCCGTCACTATCGATCAAACCTATATCACCCGTATCCAGCCAACCATCCTGCATCGCCCCCTGAGTCTCTTCACGCTGATGCCAGTAACCCGACATCAGCTGCGGGCCACGCACCCAGATGTCGCCGCTTTCGCCGGGCGGCATCAGCTTACCCGCCTCACCCAGTACACGAACATCCGTGCCCGCCAGCGGTTTGCCTACAGTTCCTGCCCGAAAGGTATTCGGACGATTGACACTAACTACCGGCGAACACTCGGTCAGCCCATAACCCTCACAGATATCACCGCCCGTGACTTTCTGCCAACGCGCTGCAATCGAGCGTGTCAGTGCCATGCCGCCCGAGATGGTCAGCTTCAGCGACGAAAAGTCCAGCCGCTGAAATTCGGGCTGCTGACAAAGGTGGATAAACAATGGATTGATGCCGGCCATAATGGTCGGCTCAAGACGATCCCAGCAACGGACCAGCGACCGAGTGTGACGAGGGTCGGGGATGAGTTCGATATAGGCACCGATACTTAGCATCAGCAGGGTCAACGTAAACGAGTAGATATGGTAGAGCGGCAGGGGTTGCAGCAGGCGCTCCTGCCCGGGCGTGGTGTACTCTGACAACAGGGCATCAAGCTGCACCAAATTACTCAACAATGCCCGCTCGCTCAGCATCGCGCCCTTGGCGGGCCCGGTAGTTCCGCCGGTATACTGCAGCAAGGCCAGCTCGGAAGATTGTTCTGGCGGCTGCCAGATACGCCCTGCTCCCAGCTGCATGATCGCGGTGAATGAAACTCGCTCAATCCCCGGCGGAACCCGCCCCCCTCTTACTCCCTTACCGGAGCCAGCGGCCTTGAAGCGTGCAAACAGGTTCAATAACTGACGACCCGGCACCGGATGCAGATCACCCGGCTCGGTCGTGATCAGATATTCAATGGGAGAAGCACTCAGAATCTGGAGCCGCTCAACAGGAACAGGAGCGAAGCTCACCAGCGCACGCGCCCCGGAGTCCCTTAACAAACAACCCAGCTCTTCTGCACACAACAGCGGATTGGCGTTGACGATCACCAGACCGGCACGCCGCGCTCCGAAAAGCAGGACCGGGTACTGCATCAGGTTAGGCAGCTGCAGCACGATTCGATCTCCGGACTGGAGGTCAGTTTCGCGTTGAACCCAAGCAGCAAAACGACGTGAAAGACGGTCCAGGTCGGCAAAACTGATTCTGGCCCCCAGATGACCGAAAGCAGGCTTTTCGTCGAAACGCCGCGCCAACTGAAACAGCAAATCAGACAAACTGGCAACGTCCGGGCCGACCGCCTGCATACCCCTACTCCTTCAGCTGAGCCGCAACCTCACCATCGACAAAGACAACCATCTCTCCAGTGCCTAGCTTTTGCCAACGTTCGTTGTCGGTCAAGGGCTCGGTCGCGATGACCGTGACCACATCATTGGGTGTGGTCTCGGCACCGAAGTCCACACTGACTTCACAATCCTTGAGCCTGGCCTCACCAAAGGGCGAGCGTCGCGTAATCCAGGCCAGCTTGGTCGTACAGTAACAGAAAAGGCGAGTCGACTCGCTGAGCAACATATTGAACACTCCCAAGGCTCGCAACTGATCACAGCACTGGTGAATGAACTGCTGGAGTTCACCGAAATCGGATGGTCGTTCCGGGTAGCGACTGCGAATCTGATCCAGCAACCAACAGAAGGCATATTCGCTGTCAGTGGTGCCTACCGGCTGATAAAATTTCAGCGGCCAGTCAAACAGCGCTTTATCGAGCTGGCCGTTATGGGCATAGGTCCAGGTATAGCCCCAGAGCTCGCGACTGAAAGGGTGGGTATTCTCCAGACAAACCGACCCCACATTAGCCTGGCGAATATGACTGATGACCACCCGACTCTTGATTGAGTAGTCCGCTACCAACCCGGCGATCCGAGAGTCAGCACTGGGTTCTGGGTCATGAAAACTGCGCAGCCCCTTACCCTCATAGAAAGCGATCCCCCAGCCATCCCGGTGTGGCCCGGTACGGCCACCACGCTGCATCAGCCCCGTAAAACTGAAGCAGATATCCGTGGGTACATTGGCACTCATGCCGAGCAGTTCACACATGCATCAATCCTCCTGACGACTCAGGGTAATACGGTCCGGCAAGGTATCGAACAATGCATAGTCCAGCACCTCTCCCCCAATTGCAGCCTTACCGGAGTCATCCGGATGATATTCGAGCCGCGGCGTCGAGCGTTGCATGCGACGCTCACCGACAAAGCACCCCTGGGGGTCGATGCTCAATTTGTCACTGCACACATTAGCCCGAACCTTACCGCCTCGTTCAACATGTAACGAAGTACAGATCAGGTCGCCTTCCAACAGACCACTAACGTTGACATGATTGGCTACCAGACAACCACGCACGACTCCCTGACGCCCGATCGTCACATCATCGGCGACTTCCAGTCGCCCTTCAACGACACCGTCAATATGAACCTTGCCGCAAACCCGCATATCACCCGACAGCTGGTTACCTTGCGCAATAATGGTTACTGCGCTCCGGACTGATTTAGCGGATACATTGCGCTTAAGGATTCCCACGGCACCTCCTCGACTTCGCTAAACAGGGCATTGAAATTATCCAGCCCCCACTGCAGGAAAGGCCCGGGATTCAGGGGCCTGTACATGAAACGCACCTCGTAGTGCAGGTGCGCTCCGGTCGAGCGCCCGCTATTGCCACTGAGCGCTATCTGCTGGCCCTTGTGTACAAAGGTGCCACTCTTCACCAGCACCTTCTGCAGATGGGCGTAATAGGTTTTAAAGCCGAAATTATGCTGCAAAACCACCAGGTTGCCAAAGCCGCTGCCCTTACGATAACCGCCATACTCGACCACTCCGTCGGCAGTTGCATACACTGGCGTACCTCGATCAGCCTTGAAGTCCATGCCATTGTGCATTTTGCGTGTTTTGAGCACCGGGTGCATTCGCATGCCGTAGCTGTCATTGATCCTTTCCGCCGAGATCGGCACTCCGTTTGGAATGCTGTGCAGCAGGAACAATCTCTGACGGGCGGCCATCCGCGTCAATTCCAGGCGCTCTTCAAGGCTCATGCCAACGGGTTCCTGCAACAGGCCCAGACGGGTTTCCAGCGTACTCAGCGTGGCCCCAATTTCCTGATTTTCTTCCACCAGCCGCGCCCGCTCGGCACTTAGATCACTCAGCGAGCTGCCCAGCTCATCAAGCTCAGAGATATACAGCTGCTGCGTTCCCAGCAACAACTGATACTGCTCGTTAAGGTCTTGATGATCTCGTTCCAGGTCGGTCAGATCATCATGTGTCTTGACCAACAACCAGTTGGACACGAAAAAGCTCATGCCCGACAAAAGCACAAAGGTCAGAAGCAGGTATGCCAACAGCTGATGCAGAAAAATTTGTCGCGACCCGTGACGGGTCGTCAGCGTCAGAACTAGCTTGCGTCGCAAAAGAGATACCCTGTAAAAAAATGAACCACTATAAGCGATTACAACCAACACCTCCACGTGTAAGTCGCTCCTGATAAAGGGGTTTTACCGACCAACCTGCCTCCTGGCAATAATATTTACGCTAGACTGGCGCCAGGATTACAGCAACCTGCGGAGCAGAGGGATGTTACCACTCAGCATATTTTTCTCGGACGAGTACCGACTGCTCACCCGGCAGCAACTGACCCGAAATCTCGGTCAGTATTTTGCCGTTCCCGACCAGTTTCTGGTCGACAGCTGGCAGGCGCTCAGCCCCCACTTCCCCGTGATATCACCTGTGGAGCCTGAGACACCACCAGTGATTGCTTTACCTCCGGCTCATCCATTGACTGCAGCGGCTGCCAATCAGCGCTTTAACCAATATCTGAAACAACTGGAGCTGCCTGCACCGTCCACCCTGCTGATTAACCCAGCCGACCTCCACCCTCGCTATGAAGCACTTAAGCGAAGCAGCATCCAAGACGGACTCTGCCATCGCCTGCATGTGCTGGCACTTGCGGCACGCGAGAATGGTCACCAGCTGACCTTGCATCCCCCCAACGAGGCAACTATTGAACTGACACTGGATATCCTGGCCACAACCCTGACCCTGCCTGGCCTTGAGCATTGGGGAGACTTGGGCATTTGCCTGCACACCAGCAGCAAACGAGCCCTGCCGACACTGGCCTGGCTGGAACACCTGGGACGCTCGTTGAATGTCAGCATTCCAATAAAGTTGATCACTGGCATGCCTGACACCAACGAGATCTTGAGCGCTCAGCACGCTGGCTATACCTGCTATCCGGTTCTGACTGACCCTGAGCACTGCCGCATCGGCCAGCAGCTTTGCCTGCAGTTTATCCAAAGCCTGAATAACACCCGCCTGCGTGCCTCCCTGCTGTCTCACCAGCCCCTGCACACGTACGCCCAGCTACCAGCTCAGCCGTCAGATATTTTCCTGCCGGTACGCAACAATGCATCCAGCCCCCCTGTCGGCCAGACTCTAACCAACGACGCCCTGACTCAGGCGCTGGAGCAGTACGCAGTACATTCCCTGGATGTCGGTCCGCTGATCAACGGCGAAAGCCTGAAAAGTCCAGAAACGCATGAACGACTCAGCCCAAGCCACGCGGGCCTGACAATCGGACAACTTTGCTCGACCACGGAAGAGCAGGTTCGCGCCGCATTTGATTGTGCTCTGGATGCACAGTCAAAGTGGAACCGACTTGGAGTTGAATCTCGTGCCGATATCCTCCAGCGCTGGGCTGAGCGCCTGCAACAAGAACAGCATGCCTTGGTCGCCACTTGTGTACATGAAACCGGCCTTAGCGTCCGTGACGCGCTTACCGACCTGCGCACCGCGATTAACCTCTGCTATTACTACTGCAACCAGGCTCGCATCAAACTCGCGCCCCGTACTCTGCATGGCCACCAGCCCGAGGAAAACCGGCTTGAGCTGCACGGAAGGGGCATCTATATCTGCCTGACCGACCACAACGAGCCCCTGGCAACGGCCCTCGGCCAGCTGGCTGCCCTGCTGGTCAGCGGTAACAGTGTGCTTTTGCACCCGGATCCAAGCTCCGCTTCCTGTCTTTCACTGGCCAGCGAATACCTGTGGGAAGCGGGCCTCCCTTCTGGCGCACTTGCTTTACTGCCGGGTGATAGCCAGGTCGCCCATTGGCTGGTGGAAGACTACCGTATAGCCGGCATTTGTTGTTTTCTCGGCCCCGGAAGAACAACCGACTTGAACAGGCGACTGGCCAGTCGCCAGGGTGCCCCTGTTGTGCCGCTGCTGTCGCACAGCTGCATGCCCGGTACTCAGATCCTGGACCGACGCCTGAGCACCTCGGAGATCCAAGGATTGTTGCACAGTGCTTTTAGTCATGCCGGACAAAGGCGCGCCACGCTGGGCACACTCTATATCGAAGCCAGCATCGCGGATGAAATTGAACAACAATTGGCCAGTGGCATGCAGCAGCTTCAGCTGGGTGACCCCGTTCAGTTGGATACCGATATTGGCCCGCTTAGCCGACGCGACCTGATGGATCAGACCTATCAGCATATTGAACGCCTCCGCCTGCGCCAACGGGTGCTCGCCCAGCTGGAGCTGAACGAGCAGCACGATCACGGCTATTATGTGCCACCGACCCTATTGCGGCTGTATACGCTGGATGAGCTGTCCGCGCCGATCAGTGGCCCGGTACTGCACCTTATTCGATTCGAACGAGAAGAAATGACCCGAGTGCTGGTGGAGATCAACCGCTGCTGTCCAGGACAGGCCTGCGGCCTTTACTCCGATGATGACGCCCTGATTGATCAGGTGACGGATGAACTCCAGGCCAGCCGCCTGCTGCTCAACACGCCTCTTACTGACATGTCCGCCAGCATTCACCCTTCAGGCAGCTCCGGCGTATCGGGAACGGGCCCCCTTTATGGAGGGCCCAACTACCTGATGGCATTTGTCCGCGAGCGCGCCATCACCCGCAGACGTTGACTTATGATGCCTTGCTGGCCGCCGCCAAGCGGAAGCAGGGTTCATATTCCTCGTGATTGATCTTCATCCTGCGCTGATCCACAAACGACTGCAACAATTGATCCAGCGCTTCGATCACCTCCGGCTCGCCATGTAGCTCGAAGGGGCCATGCTCTTCGATGGCACGAATACCCGGCTCCTTGACGTTACCGGCCACGATGCCGGAGAGCGCACAACGCAGCTGCGCCGCCAACTCATGGTCCGGCTGCTGGCGTGACAAACACAGCTCTCGCATCGCCTCATGGGTCGGCTCAAACGTCTGCTGCAAAGCCAGAGGGATATGCAGCTGCCAATTGTAGTGATAGGCCTCGCCAGTCGCTTTGCGGTGCGTCGTTACCTCTGCCAGACCGTCACGCATCCGGGTCGCCACCTCATGCGCATCATCGATGATGATCTCATAGCATTGGGTTGCCCTGTCACCAAGCGTCGCGCGAATAAAGCGATCAACGGTTTCGAAGTATTGCTCGCTGCCAGCCGGTCCGGTGAAGATCAGCGGGAAGGGCTGACTGCTGTTACGCGCCTGCAGCAGGATACCCAGAATATAGAGAATCTCCTCAGCGGTACCCACCCCTCCCGGGAAAACCACAAAGCCGTGCCCCAAGCGCACGAACGCCTCCAGCCGGCGCTCGATATCAGGCATAATGATCAGTTCATTGACGATCGGGTTCGGCGATTCCGCCGCGATAATGCCCGGCTCGGAGATACCGACATAACGCCCCTCAAAAATGCGCTGTTTTGCATGCGCAATGGTCGCGCCCTTCATCGGGCCCTTCATTGCGCCCGGCCCACAGCCGGTACAAATATCCATGCCTCTCAGGCCAAGCTCATAGCCAACCCGCTTGGTATATTCATACTCGTCATGGCCGATTGAATGACCACCCCAGCAGACCACCATGCTCGGCTTCACATGCGGTCGTAATGCTTCCGCGTGCCTGAGCATATTGAACACCTGGTTGGTAATAGTGCCCGACAGGTCCAGTCCTTCACAGCAGGATTCCACCTTGTCAGCCACGTAGAGCAGATCCCTGAGCACCGAAAACAGGTGCTCGTTGATCCCCTGAATCAGCTCACCATCGACAAAGGCGGTCGCCGGTGCATTGATAAGATCAAGCTGCACGCCACGGTGTTTCTGGCTGATCTGGATATCGAAGGCACGGAAACGGTTGAGCACCGTACGGGTGCTATCCAGCTCGCTACCACAGTTGAGTACAGCCAATGCACACTGACGAAACAGGTTGTAGAGGCCGCCCTGACTCTTGTCCTGCAACCGCGCCACTTCGAAGGGAGAAAGTACGTCGAGATTATCCAGCGGAGTAACACTGGATGTAATGTAATGCTCGGTCATCATGCTGACCTCCTTGTTCCTTGCGGATACTGCCAGACACATAACGCATGTGCCTGTTTTAACTATGAACCCTGTCAGCCAGATTTACTACCGGCGAATGACAGTCGGATGACAACCACCTTCCTCGAGCCCACAGCAGAAATGCCATTGTAATTCTTTCATCCTTGGATTAGCTTGAAGACAAAACACCGCTGTACAAGGAAGCCCTTCGATGTCTGCATCAAAACTGTATATCCTCGACACCAACGTGCTGCTGCACGACCCAAAGTGTCTGTTTCAGTTCAAGGAACAGGACATCACCATCCCGATGACGGTGCTGGAAGAGCTGGACTCAATCAAGGACCGCAAGCAGAGTGTTGCTGCCGAAGCACGCCATGCGATCCGGGTCATCGACAACATCCTTTCAACGGCCACCAACGCCAGCCAGATCACCAAGGGTGTACGCATCCTGATAGAAGGCAAGGAGCGCGAACAGAAGCTCGGCAAACTGTCGATTTTCCCCGACCACGAGTTGACCATGCGCCAGGGCTTCCTGCCTGACGAAAGCAACAAAGACAACCGCATCATCAACTGCGCCCTGCACCTGCAGGCCACGTTCCCGCATCGCCAGATCATTCTGGTGACCAAGGACATCAACATGCGCCTAAAGGCGCTGGGCGCCGGTTTGCAGCGGGTCGAAGACTACCGCACCGACCAGCTGGTCTCCGACATCGAGATGTTGCCAGCAGGCCACCAGCACCTGGACAAGCCCTTCTGGGAGGGAGTGGAAAACGTCGACAGCTTTCAAAAGGATGGGCGAACCTACCACAAGGTCGATCGTAGCCTGCTGCCTAACACCTACCTGAATGAATACATTTACGACGACAGCAAGGATTTTTCCGCCCGTACAGTTGCCATGGATGAAACCACCGTCACCCTGCTCGACCTGGGCTATGAGCACCTGATGGATCAGGTGTGCTGGGGTATCCAGCCGATCAACCTGCAGCAGGCATTTGCCATGCAGTCACTGATGGACCCGGATATCGACATGAGCATTCTGCTCGGTGCGGCCGGCTCGGGCAAGACCCTGATCGCGCTGGCCTGCGCGCTCGAGATGGTGATTGAGGAACAGCGCTTCAACAAGATCATCGTCACCCGCTCCACGCCCCCGGTGGCTGAAGATATCGGTTTCCTGCCCGGCACTGAGGAGGAGAAGATGACCCCCTGGATGAGCTCGATTAACGACAACCTTGAAGCGATGCATGAACAGGACGAGCGGCCACAGAGCAGTGTCAAGTACGCTCTGGAAAAGGCCAACATCCAGTTCAAGTCGCTCAACTTCATCCGTGGTCGCAGCATTCAGAATGCTATCGTACTGATCGACGAGGCGCAGAACCTGACCCCGCAGCAGCTGAAGACCATCATTACCCGCTGCGGCAAGGGCACCAAGATGGTCTGTCTGGGCAACCTGGCCCAGATCGATTCCAATTATCTCACTGCACTCACTTCGGGCCTGACCTACATTGTGGAACGCTTCCGTAACTTCGAAGGGTCCGCCAGTGTCCACTTCGAAGGCATCTTCCGCTCACGCCTGGCCGAGTACGCCGAAGAGCACCTGTAACACAGCCTTCCTGCAGTGGGCAGCCGCCCACTGCAACACTGCTTTTCTTTTCTGCAGACCAAAGTCTAAAAATCCGGCGAAACCCCTATACCATGCGGGTTACAGCCTGATGATGCTATCCACGCGCGCTTCACTGTAGACAATTCGAGTTTTAATCCAGTTCCAGTTGCATATAATGCACCGCACCAAAGTACTAAGCGTAAATAATCATTCAATCTGCCGGTGTCACCACCCAATCGGGTGGATGCAGATGGCAGTGAGACGCGGAAGTCCTCCGGACAGGTCTACCACTTGCCCAGGATGCGCCAAAAGCCACCTTCCGTCGTTTCCAACCCATTGTTTACGATCAAATGGCGAACTCATATGACCACTAAAACTGTAGATGTGCTGCTAGTCGGCGCCGGCGCAATGAGTACCACCCTCGGGATGATACTCAAACAGCTGGACCCGAGCCTGAAGATTTGTATGGTCGAACGACTCGACCATGTTGCCCGCGAAAGTACCGACGGCTGGAACAACGCCGGTACCGGCCACGCTGCCTACTGTGAGCTGAACTACACGCCGGAACAGGCGGATGGTAGCATCAACACCAGCAAGGCATTCGCAATCAACACCTCTTTTGAAGTCAGCCTGCAGTTCTGGTCATACCTGGTCGAACAGGGCAACCTGCCCTCTCCCAAGGAGTTCATTAACCCGACTCCGCACTCCAGCTTTGTCTGGGGCGAGAAGAACGTCGAATTCCTGCGCAAGCGCTATGACGCGCTGAGCCAGCACCACTGCTTCACGGACATGGAGTACAGTGAAGATCACGACACTCTGCGCGAATGGATGCCGCTGGTGATGAAAGACCGCGATCCGTCCGACAAGGTTGCAGGGACCCGCGTACGCTACGGCTCTGATGTCAACTTCGGCGCATTGGCCCGTTTCATGGTGCTGAACCTGGAACAGCAGGACAACTTCGACCTGCTGCTGAGCCGAATCGTTGAAGACCTGGACCAGCAGGCCGACGGCAGCTGGAACGTAAAACTGAAAAACACCGAGAAAGGCGGCAGCGAAGTAATCAACAGCCGCTTCGTCTTCTTGGGTGCCGGTGGTGGCGCCCTGCCGCTGCTGCAGAAATCCGACATTCCGGAAAGCAAGGGTTACGGCGGCTTCCCGGTCAGTGGCATGTGGCTGGTATGCAAACGTCCGGAAATCATCGAACAGCACCAGGCCAAGGTCTATGGCATGGCACCAATCGGTGCGCCCCCCATGTCCGTACCGCACCTGGATACCCGCATCATCGATGGCAAGAAGGCATTGCTGTTTGGCCCGTTCGCCGGCTTTACCACCAAGTTCCTCAAGCAGGGCTCTTTCATGGACCTGCCGTGCAGCATTCGCCTCGGCAACCTGAAGCCGATGCTGTCCGTGGCCAAGAACAACATGGACCTGACCCGCTACCTGATCAGCGAAGTGATGCAGTCGCACACCTCCCGTGTCGACTCGCTGCGCAACTTTTTCCCCGAAGCCAAGGACGAGGACTGGGAACTGTCCTATGCCGGTCAGCGTGTCCAGATCATCAAGCCGGGTACTGAAACCGCTGGCAAACTGGAGTTCGGTACCGAAGTGATCACGGCCCAGGACGGCTCTCTGGCCGCCCTACTGGGTGCCTCTCCGGGCGCTTCCACCGCGGTGAGTGCCATGTTGAGCATCGTCGAGCGCTGCTTCGCCGAGCGCCTGAAGGAAGACAGCTGGCAGCAAAAAATCCGCGAGCTGGTACCCTCCTATGGTCAAAACATGACTGAAGACGCCGATCTGCTCAACCGCGTCCGCGCACGCACCCTCTCCGTTCTGGAACTGGATCGCCAGGCCTGATCGACCACCGGGAGCCTTAGGGCTCCCGGCTTGCTTTGCATCACTGGCCAGTCGTGACACCAGGGGCTATCATCTGCAACAGATGGTTTTGGGAATCCCGCATATGATCAACCGCCTGGTTACAGGATTGCTGATTCGGCTGGTACGGCTTTACCAGATCGCCGTCAGCCCCTTCCTTGGCAATAACTGCCGATTCTATCCCAGCTGTTCCAGCTACATGATCGAAGCGATACAGGTACACGGTATCCTCAAGGGCCTCTACCTGGGCACACGCCGCATCCTCCGTTGCCACCCCTACTCCGAAGGCGGCCTGGACCCCGTGCCACCCCGCTGCTGCCCGCATGGCAAGGCACATGACGCTACGGCTACCGACTACACTGAATAGATCAGCGATATCCGCCAGTTAGAGGTATACAGATGTTCTCACCCCTGAGCGTACTACTGGTCATTACCCTTTACATCGGGCTGCTGTTCGGGCTCGCACAATGGGGTGAACACCGCACCCGCCGTGGCCGGCCAATTAATTCAGCCACTATCTATGCACTGTCGCTCTGTGTGTATTTCACCACCTGGACCTTTTACGGCAGTGTAGGCTTTGCGACTCAGTCAGGCCTGCTTTATCTAGGCGTCTATGTCGGTTCGCTGCTCTCGCTGTTTTTCTGGCAGTACACCATCAGGCGTATGATTGCGGTAAAAGAGACATTTCATATCACCAGCATCGCTGACCTTATCTCAACCCGCTATCGACGCTCCCAGCGCATCGCCGCACTGGTAACCCTGATCGCCCTGTTCGGTTTGCTGCCCTACATCAGCCTGCAGCTGGAAGCCGTGATCCGCTCGCTGCGCCTGATCACCCATGAAGGTGCCGGCCATATTCACTGGAGCTCCTCCGGCATGGTCATCACCCTATTGATGGCGGTCTTCACCATCATTTTTGGTGTCCGTCGCCTGGACCCGACCGAACGCCACCAGGGCATGATCCTGGCACTGGTGGCCGAGTGCGTGATCAAACTGATCGCCTACCTGATCATCGGCCTGTTCATCAGCTACCAGTTTTTTGACGGGCCTCTCGACATCTACCAGAAGATACAAGAACACAACCTGCAACACCTGGTCAGCCTCGGCGGCGAGGATAGCGGAATCCAATGGCTAACGCTGATTGTTCTCAGCTTCGCGGGCGTCCAACTGCTCCCACGTCAGTTTCATGTCGGCGTGGTGGAGAACGTGTCCCCCAGCCATCTGGGACGGGCACTCTGGGTGTTCCCGCTGTATACAGTACTGATCGTAATGTTTGTGGTCCCCGTTGCCGCTGCAGGCAGCATCCTGGGACTACCTGAGCAGTCTGCCGACTTTTTCATGCTGCTGGTGCCCCAGGCACTCGACGAACCATACCTGGCGCTGCTCTCTTTCCTCGGCGGGTTCGCCGCCGCCAGTGGCATGGTCATCATCACCACCATGACGCTGGCCACCATGGTATCCAACCACCTGCTGCTGCCTTTCTGCGAAAAGTTCCAGCAGCTGGCCTGGATGCGAACCTGGCTGCTGCAGGTCCGTTGGGTGCTGGTGGCCATCATTCTGTTTGGCAGCCTGCTGCTCGCGCGTCTGCTCACCGACACCTACATGCTGGTAGCCGTTGGCATGATCTCGTTCGTTGCCGCTCTGCAGTTTGCACCGGCGACGTTCATCGGACTGTTCTGGAACCGTGGCAACAGCATGGGCGCCATGCTCGGGCTAATGGCCGGCTTCGGCCTCTGGACCTGGACCCTGATCGTACCTGCTTGGGTCGAGGAAGGCTGGCTTCCTCTGAGCTTGCTGGAGCATGGTCCTCTTGGCATTCAATGGTTGGCCCCGCAAGCGCTGTTTGGCAGCGACCTGCCGAAGATTCCCCACGCCGTTTTCTGGTCTCTTTCTGTAAACCTGCTGGCCTATTTTCTGGGCTCCTGGTTCTATAACCCGCACAAGCAGGAACGCACCCTGACCACCGAGTTCCTTTATACCAGCCGCGCCCTGCGAACCCAGGAAAAAGCACGCCCCACCGGGCTTAATGCCTATATCGAACTGGCACCCAAACTGGTCGAAGCCGAGCAGTTACTGCGTCGTTACCTGGGTGATGAAAAAGCACAGCATAACGTCAACCGCATCGCCGATGATCTTCAGGTTTACGACAAGAGCCACATATCGGTCGTGGAACTGATGGAATTTCACCGCATGCTGGAACAGATTCTGGCGGGCGCCATTGGTGCCGCCAGTGCGCACACCGCGATCGAGGAAAACATCCGCTATACAGATCGCGAGCGGTCAGACCTCACCGCCATTTACAGCCATATTGTCAACGAACTTCAGGGCTCGTACCGATTCCACCCGGATAAGGCAAATGAGCCGCAAAGCCGCGGTTTCGAGATGCTGGACGACCTCCAGGACCAACTGGAGCACTTGCAGCTGAAGATTGATCAACAAGGCAATGAACTGGAGCAGCTTGAAGCCAAGCTGGAGCGTCAATATCAGGAGATT
Source organism: Marinobacterium maritimum (assembly GCF_039523155.1). Taxonomy (NCBI): domain Bacteria; kingdom Pseudomonadati; phylum Pseudomonadota; class Gammaproteobacteria; order Oceanospirillales; family Oceanospirillaceae; genus Marinobacterium; species Marinobacterium maritimum. The sequence continues at coordinate 1,243,882 of NZ_BAAAET010000001.1, forward strand.
TTTGATTATCGAGTAGAAGCGCAGCGCTTGCGTCATGAGAACGAAACGCTGCGGCAACAGCTGCTGGCCGAGAGTCAAGGTGACAACTCGGCGCTTACGCGAGGGCCGGGTTAACCGGCGGTTTTCTCTTCCTGATGCAGGTGGACATCCATCTGCGGGAAGGGAATACTGATGCCCTGGCGGTCAAATTCCAGCTTGACCTTCTCGGTGATATCCCAGCGAACAGCCCAATAATCCGCTGTCTTCACCCAGGGACGCACGTTGAAATTGACACTGCTGTCACCCAGTTCAGCTACCGATACCACGGGTGCAGGATCCTTGAGCACACGCTCATCCTGCTCCAGGATCTCCATCAGCACACGCTTGGCCTTGAGCAAGTCATCGCCATAGCCGATACCGAACACCATATCGACACGACGGGTGTCACGCTTGGAGTAGTTGATGATGCAATCGCTGTAGATTTTGCCGTTGGGCAGGATAATCTCGCGGTTGTCACCGGTCCGAAAAACCGAGTTGAAGATAGTGATGTGCTCCACAATACCACTGACACCACCGGCCTCAACGAAATCACCCTCACGGAAGGGGCGGAATACGATCAGCATCACGCCAGCCGCGAAGTTTTTCAGCGAGTCCTGCAATGACAGACCAATAGCCAGGCCTGCAGCACCAATCAGGGCGATCAGGGAAGTCGTATCGACGCCCAGCTGACCCAGGGCTGCAATCACGACGAACAGCAGCAGCAGGGCATGCGCAATGGAGCTGACAAAATTGATCAGCATGGTGTCCATTTTGGTTTTGCGCAGAACACGTCCCAGCACATTGATCAGCAGCTTGACCACCCAGCGACCCAACACGAAGATGGCAATCGCTAGGCCGATATTAATCAGCCAGGGCAAAATATATTCTTGAGAGAAGGACTCCATGTAAATTCCCCTTTGAATTTGAATATGGAAGCATCAGTTCGGCTGCCGTTCAGATTCCGGACAGCTCCTAAACGATAAAGTGTTTGTAGTGTAAAATCATGTGTTTGTTGCTTCAGCCGTTGGAATCAGTATGAAAAAAATTCTGTTACTTGGCGCCCTGCTCTGCGCTTCTGTACCGGCCTTTGCCGAGAAAGGCCATATCGCCGATGATGCCCATGTCTTCTTTCACAGTGGTCCCGGCAATCAGTACCGCATCAGCGGGCGGGTTAATAGTGGCGAATCGGTCGAAATTCTCGCGCGGAACAACGATACCGAGTACGTCCAGATTCGTACCTCAAGCGGTCGTACAGGCTGGCTTCAGGCCGCTCTCGTCGGAGAAGGCGACAGTAAGTTGATCGAACTTCCCAAGCTGGAAGCTTCGCTTGAACAGAGCCGTACCACCATCAGTGAGCAGGCCGACACCATTGAGAAGCTGAACAGCACTCTGGAACAGCTGCAGCGCGACAGCAGCACCTATACTGACCAGATCCGCTCTCTCAAAACTGAAATTCGTGACCTCGAGTCCCAGATCAGCAATATGGATCAGAGCAATCTGATGCGCTGGCTGACCTATGGCGGCCTGATCGCTTTTGGCGGGGTGATTCTGGGCCTGATCGTGCCCCACCTGCCGCGTAAGCGTAAACGCAGTGACGACTGGTTCTGAATGCGGGACATAGCCTGAGACTATCGACTCTATAGGCTATCGCCATTAGCTTCATGCAGTGCTTCCCGGTTCAATGGTCATAGAGACTCTTGGGAAGCTTGCATGGTCCAGCAGGTCACATTACAGATGGATTTTGGCGGTGACTCACCGTCAGAGGGGAAAGCGCTTTGCGAAATGGATATTTTGGCGTACGTTTATATTCACGCCAAAGAAAAATCCAGAGCAAGGAAACCTGGTCCCGTTTCAAGGGTCATACCGGTAACGTAACAGGAGATAACGCCATGCTGACAACCTCTCTGACCGTATCCCTGGTCTTGGCCGTAGCCGCCGTTCTGGGAGTGTTACTGGCACGGGAAGCCAGAAGCCAGGGTCACAAGATGCGCCCCCAGCCAATTCGGGTAGAGCAGCAACCAGCACGCCGGCGCAGACACTGATATCCATTCCGGCCCCCACCGCTCTACCCGCTCAGCTCAGCCGCTGCGGCCGGCATCAGGCGCCAGCGGTTCGAGCTCTGCAAACCCCTCGCTCTGAGCCCAGTAGCGCCGTCCCTGCTCCACCCTGATTACACCCTTGAAGCGCTGTTGCAGGTAATCGACCGCTTCTTCAAGGGTCTCGATATCGCACAGGATAACCCCGCCACGATCGTTATCGGTGGCAAAAATATAACTTTTCAAGCCTGACTCCGCTTGTCACTAGGGTAAGTCGATGCGGCATTCTGCCCGCTCAGCCTTATAGCTAAACGCCCAGCCTTCCAAATCACTGGCCGGCATGGGGCGGGCAATATGGTATCCCTGTGCCTGGTCACAGCCAAGCTGCTTGAGCACATCCAGGTCCTCAGCGGATTCCACACCCTCCGCCACCACCTCCAGCTTCATCGCGTGGCTCATATCGATCATCGCCTGCACCAGGCGCCCACCGGTTCCCGCTCCGTCGATCTGACTGATAAAACTGCGGTCGATCTTGATCATGTCCAGCGACATGTTACGGATATAGCTGAGACTGGAATAACCGGTACCAAAATCATCAATTGCAATGCGAACGCCCTGTGCGCGCATTCTAACCAGCTCACGTTCGGTCGCTTCAGCACACTGCATGAAGCAGGTCTCGGTCAGCTCAACAACAAACAGAGCTGTCGGCAACTGATACTCGTGCAACAGCGCCAGTAAACGGTTAGCCACCTCGCCCCGCTGGAACTGTCGCGCCGAAAAATTGACCGAGAGTTTAAACCTAAGCCCTTTGCGCCCCCAGCCGGCTGCCTCCTTGATGGACTGCTCCAGTGCCCAATAACCAATTGCTTCAATCAAGCCCGCATCTTCAGCGACCGGAATGAACACCTCGGGCGATACTTGTCCCAACTGAGGGCTGTACCATCGAATCAATGCCTCAGCCCCGATCAGCTCCCCCGTTGCCACGTCAATCTGTGGCTGATAGACCATGAAAAACTCGTTGTTTTCCAGTGCTTGATGCAACAAGCCGGCAATGCGATAGCGACTCAGGACGGCCTCATGCTGGGCTGGCGAGAAGAAGCAGATATTATTTCGCCCCTGCTCCTTCGAGTGCTGCAGTGCAATCTCGGCACAGCGAATCAACGCCTCACTGGATTCAGCATCATCCGGCACGACTGCCACACCAATACTGACCATCACCCGGACCTCATCACGCTCCAGCCAGAATGGCATCGACAGTACACGGGTCAACTCATCCAGAAACGCCGTCAGCGCGTTCACGTCCGTCAGTTCAGAAAGAATGATATAAAACTCATCACCCGCCGGCCGCGCCGCCGTACCCCTGTCCTCAAGGGTCGTTTCAATACGCTCGGCCACCTGTTTCAGCAACAGGTCTCCCCCCTTGTGGCCGAAACGGTCATTAATCTGTTTGAACAGGTCCAGATCGAGCGCCAACAGCGCCATCATCCGCCCCTGCTCATTGCAATAGTTATACGCCAGTTGCAGACGGTCCTCGAACAGGCGGCGATTGGCCAGCCCGGTCACCGAGTCAAACCAGGACAACTGCTGCATTTTCGCCTGGGATCGCTTCAGCTCCGTCAGATCATGAAAGATTGCCGCATACTGACTGACGTCGCCCTGGTCGTTTTCAATCGCCGTGATACTGAGCCATTCAGGATAGACCGTGCCATCCTTGCGGCGATTCCAGATCTCCCCTTGCCAGACACCGGTCCGCTTCAGTGTGTCCCAGAGTCCACGATAGAAGCCAGTATCATGCCGCCCCGAGCTGAGCATGCTCGGGTTGTTACCCAGGGCTTCCCAGGGCTCATAGCCGGTAATGGCCGTGAAAGCAGGATTGACGCTCTGTATGCAACCCAAAGCATCAGTGATGACAATGCCTTCACGGGAGGCATTAATCACGGTTTCAATCAATCTCAGATCATGTTGCGACTTCTTGAGTGCTCGACTCTGGTCATTCAGCAACTCGCGAAGGCGGTAGATGTAATCCATTTCGACACTGCGCAGGATATCGGCATAGGATGCCAGGCCAATCACCCGGCCCGTCCTGTCCTTAACCCCGATATGGCGGAACTCATGCTGCTTGAAGTATTTGCGCACGTTGAACAGACTCATATCACAATCAACGGCGATCAGACATGGCAGTGCCAGTGACGCCAGCGATATGTCAGGGTCAATGCCCGTCGTGAGAAAGCGGATGACATCCGTTTCCGTCATGATCTGCCAGCCGGTCCCCTCGTCCCCGACCAGTACAGCCGAATAGTTGACCCCATGCATCCGCTCCACAGCCTGCCGAAAACTGCAGTCACGTGAAAGCCGGAGCACATCGAAGTGCGTCACCTCTTGCAGGGGCTTAAGGAAGAGATCATGCTCAAGCCCCTGATGGTTGACGATGTCACTCTGACTGACGATGCCGAGGCGTTCGCCGGAGGTCGAAAACACCAGGGCATGGGTGACATTCTGGCTGATCAGTTCCAGACCCAGCTCATCCAGTTCCATGTCACCTACGACCTTGGGAATCAGCTGCAAACCGCTACGGGTTATCAGCATCTCCCCACTATCAGCCAACGCCATGCTCATTGCCTGGCGGCGTGTAATCACACCCAGCACACCCCCCTGCTCCTCGACCAGAACCGAGCCCACATGGCGCTGTGCCATCAGCTCGATTGCCGTGGACAGCGGCGTGCCCAGCTCAATACAGATCACATCGGGCTGACAAATCGCAGCCACTTTGAGCGTGTTCTTGTGTCGGGAATTATCATTCATGTTCGGCAGATTACCATAGCTGCCTCAATTTGCAGACAGACCAGGATCAGCTGAAATCCAATTACTGCGGCGCAAGCATTGCTCTGCTGCGGCCAGTGTGCCAGCATCAAATATCGTACCCCGCCAGATTCGGAACCACGGTGATGCAACAACCTTCTCTCAGCGCCCTGACCTCGATTGTTGAACAGATTGCCCGCACCGGCGACCCCAGAACCGTGATGAGCAATATCGTCCAGCGCCTGAGAGACCTGATGAAGGTTGATGTGTGCAGCCTTTATCTTTGCACGCCTGATTTTCAGCACCTGATTCTGGCCGCTACCGAAGGGCTTTCACCGCAGTCAGTAGGCAAGGCGAAACTTAAGCTGGATGAGGGCCTGGTGGGCCATATTGCCGCCTCGCTCAGCACGCTGAACCTGGGCGACGCCCCCGCTGATGACCGCTTTGTATTCATCCCCGAAACCCACGAAATGCCCTATCACCGTTTTCTTGGCGTACCCCTGCTGCATCTGCGCAAGCTGATCGGTGTACTGGTCATTCAGGGGCGTGAGCGTGAGCCCTTTCCACAGGAAGCCGAAGCCTTCCTGATCACGGTGGCATCCCAGTTGGCTGGTACGTTGTCCCAGCTGCAGAGCAAGGGCGGCTGGTATGAAAAACGCACGGCTCGCGGCAGCTACCGCCGCTTCCCGGGACTTAAGGGTGCGCCAGGACTGGGTATGGGCAAGCTCTGGCTGGTACGCCCACACCTGTCACTCGAACAGGTACGCGCTGCCTGTACCTCCGCACCGGACGCCGAGAAAAAAGCCATCTCGGAAGCCATTGCAGCGGTCAGCGACGAGCTTGAATCCGGCTCCGGTCATTTGGGGCAGCACCTGCCCGGTGACCTCCACGCCCTGTTCAGTGTCTACCAGATGATGCTGCAGAGCCCTGAGCTGAGTCAGCAGATACAGACCCACATTGATGCCGGCGACAATGCTCCCTGGGCATTGAAGCAGACCATTACGGACATGGCTGAACAGTTCCGTCAGGCCGATGACCCCTACCTCAAAGCGCGTGCCGAAGATATCTGTAACATCGGCCAGCGCATCCTCAACCAGTTGCTGTCACGTGAACGGCCATCGATGGAGACACCGGACGAAGCGCTGATCCTGGCCGGCGAGCTGATCAGCATTGCCGACCTGGCCGAATACCCGCTGCACCAGATCCACGGCATTATCTGCACCCAGGGATCTACGCTGTCGCATACGGCGATCCTGGCCAATGCTTTGGGGATCCCGGCGGTCATGGGCGTCGAGCAGTTCGAGCCGGAACATCACAAGGGAGCAACCCTGATCGCCGATGGCCATCGTGCCGAGTGCGTGCTCAATCCGCCAGCCGCGCTGCTGGCGGAATACCGACGCATGATCGATGATGAACAGCGTTTCATGCAGGGGCTGGAGCGGCTTCGTGACCAGCCAGCCGTCACCACAGATGGCTTCACCGTCAGCCTGCTGACCAACACAGGCCTGCTCGCCGATGCGACCCCCGGACTGCAGCGCGGCGCAGAAGGAGTCGGGCTGTACCGCTCCGAAATCCCGTTCATGATCCACGACAGCTTTCCGACCGAACAGGAGCAGTACAAGCTGTACCGCAAGGTACTGCAGGCGTACGCCCCCCGACCGGTCAACATGCGCACCCTCGATATTGGCGGTGACAAGCAGCTGCCCTACTTCGATATCAGCGAGACCAATCCCTACCTGGGTTGGCGCGGCATCCGATTCAGCCTGGACAACGCCCAACTGCTGATCAGCCAGATCCGTGCCATGCTCCGTGCGGACATGGATAACGGCAACCTCCGCCTGTTGGTCCCCATGATCAGTCGAGTCGACGAAATCCAGAGTTTTCGGCGTTATGTGGAAAAAGCGGTTGAAGCACTGAATCGTGAAGGCCAGGCTGTACGCATGCCAAAGATCGGCATGATGATCGAGGTGCCCTCGGCGATGCTGTTGCTGCCCCGTCTGGCGCCCTATATCGATTTTGTCTCCATCGGTTCGAACGACCTGACCCAGTACCTGCTGGCTGTCGATCGTAACAACCCGCGGGTGTCCAGCCTGTTCGACCACCTGCACCCGGCTGTCCTGGTGGCGCTGGAACAGATCCAGCAACAGTGTGACACACTGGGGTTACCGGTTTCACTCTGCGGCGAGATGGCATCGGACCCGGCAGCGGTGCTGCTGCTGATTGCCATGGGCTACAACTGCCTGAGCCTGAGCGCCTACAATATCCCGCGCGTGAAACTGCTGATCCGCTCGCTCAGCCGCCAGGCACTCATGTCCCTGCTTGAGCAGACGCGACAGTGCAGCAGTGAAGCAGAAGTAAGAGCCCTGCTGGCCCCTGTGCTGGAGCAGGTTGGCTGGGGTAAGGACAAGCGTCCCCACCTGCCCGAAGAGGATGCGAACGGCGCTCAATGAGTGCCGTTCGGGTTAGCGTATTCGGCAGACGTTACTGGAAATTACCCAGCCTGATGCGCAGGAAGTGGTAGATCTCATTGACCACATCCACGTCACAACAGCTTTCGACCCCTTCGAACCCCGGTGAGGAGTTGGCTTCACACACCTTGTAGTGGTCGCCGGCAAACAACAGATCCACCCCGGCAATCTCAAGCCCCAGCACCCGTGCCGTTTCGATCGCCAGCCACTCAACCTCCGGCGTCATCGGGAATTCATGCACTGATGCGCCGCGTGAGAAGTTGGCCTTGAAGCTACCCTCTTCCGCCACCCGCTCCATACAGGCCACTGCACGACCGCCGATCACAATAACGCGCAGGTCACGACCACGGCTGTCGGCAATGAACTCCTGCAGAATGATGTTGGCCTTGGGGTTGGTGACCTCAACCATCTGCATCAGGTCTTCAAAATGACTCAGCGTTTCGCATAGAAACACACCGCTGCCCTGAGAGCCGGACAGGGTTTTCACCACTACCGGGAAGCCGATCTGCTTCTTGACCAGCTCCGGATTGACCGGAAACTTGACCAGCATCGTCTTGGGTACCGGCAGCCCGTTCTGCGCCAGAATCTGATGACTGTAGAGCTTGTCCTTGACCGTATCGATACTTTCAGCCGAATTGAAGCTGTGTACGCCCAGGCGCTCAAGGTGACGAATTACCGCCAATGCAAAGTAATTGGTCCCGGCCCCCATGCGTGGCAGGAAAAAGTCCGGCAACGGCGTTGGCTCACCATCGATCATCACGCTGGTGCGATCGTCCCGCGTCACCGTCAGGTCGAAGGCCTCCGGCGTATACACCTTGATATCGATACCGTGTGCGCTGGCCTGACTGACCAGCCGCTCTATCTCGTAGGTTTCCTGTTTGACCAGCGTATGATCGGACTTGTAAAGGATCCAGCCCAGCATCGGTTTTGCCACTCCTGAATGAAAGATGGCGCGATATTAAGCGCCACAGCGTCCCGGCACCAGTCCCAATATCAATACTTTGGTTCAGCCACATCGGTGTCATGAGATTCGCGCACTAAACTGCCCAACATAGATGAAAAAAAATAACCTATAGCCGACACAAAAATGCTTGCCCAACACGGGGTTATGGCGTCCAATGCGCGCACTTGCCACAGGTCGCTCAGCCCTGAGCCCTGGCACTATTTCCCTGTTTACTTACCGAACGCTGACAGCCATTGCCAGGGGCCATTTTGCTGCCCCCATACTCATCTGTCTGCAGGAGAAAAATGATGAAAATCTGCTTTCTGATGTACCCCTGGGAACAGGTCAAACCGGACACCGACACCACGCTGCGCATGGTGCATGAAGCGGCCCTGCGCGGCCATACCGTGGCGATCACCTCGCCCGCCAACCTGACCATTCGCGACAATATCAGCAGTGCCTTCTGTAATGTGCTGCGCAAGGGCAAGGTATCGGAGAACATCCCGGCATTTTATCGCCATGCCGAGTTTCGGCGCAGCCGTTTGCCGCTGGCCGGCTTCGACGCCATTATCGTGCGTCTGAACCCGCCGCTGGACACCATCGTGCTGAACTTCCTCGATTCCATTCATGGGGACGTTTTCATCATGAACGGCCTGGACGGCCTGCGCATCGGTAACAACAAGCTGTACACCGCGGCCTTCAACGGCCCGGCATCCAAATACATGCCGGTGACCCATGTTTCCAAGAACAAGGATTACCTGGAAAAAGCACTGGAAGAAAACCCGGGCGAACGGATGATTCTTAAACCGTTGAACGGCTTCGGTGGCAAAGGTGTGATCGTGATCGAAAAAAGCGCACGCCAGAGCTTCCGCTCCCTGCTGGACTTCTATATCGGTAGCGGCAGCAACAGCAACTATGTCATCCTGCAGGAATACATCGACGGTGCCGAGAACGGCGACGTCCGCATTCTGATGCTCAACGGCGAGCCGATCGGCGCCATGCGCCGTATTCCGGCCGAGAACGACGTGCGCTCCAACGTTCACGCCGGCGGCCGAGTGGTCAAACACACCCTGACCAAGGCCGAGCGCGAACTCTGCCGCAGTATCGGCCCCAAGCTGGTCCGTGACGGCCTTTACTTCACCGGCCTGGACGTCATCAACGACAAGCTGATCGAAGTGAACGTGATGGCTCCGGGCGGTATCGTGCGTATCAATAAACTGAACCGCGTCCGCTTGCAGCGCCAGGTAATCGACTTTGTCGAAAACGTAATTGAAGCCCGTAACCTGGTTGAACAGCGCAAGAGCGCATTCCGCAAGGTGATTGAAGATGCAGACGCTGTCTGAAGCCGCCATCCTGGCGCTGATCGAAAACCGGCAGCCGGTCCATGCCCGGCTGCGCAGTGGTGGCCTGTGTATCCGCATTGACGAGTACGTACCCTTGGTGTGTACCGTACTTCACTCGGGTACCGAGCTGAAAGCCGATGTGGAGCAGCGCCTGCTGCTCACAGCTGAACAGCGACGCCAGTTCGAATCCGCCGGTACCGCCGAGCTCGCCGACCTGCTGCCGATCACTCTGATCGCAGAAGAGTCGCGACTGGCCTGCGATCTGAATTTCTCGCTGGCCCAGTGCATGCGCAAGCGTCTGGACGGTCGCAGCCTCTGGCAGCGGCCACCCACCAAGGCGATGCAGCAGTATGCCCACCGCCGACACCGCCGCTTCTATCATCTGCTCGACGCCCTGCTCGATGTGCTGGAAGAGGACCACGGCCAGTGCCTGCTGATCGACCTGCACAGCCAGCCGCGTAACGCCGACAGCGACAGTGGCGTGTTCCATGTCATCGACAGCCAGGTCCGCATGCCTGAAGGTGAAGTGGTGATCGACTGCCTGAAGCAGCAGCTGCAGGCAATTGAGCTGCCGCATCAGGAAGTCAGCACTTCCAGTGGTGAGTCGAACTACCAGGGGGACTACCTCAGCGCTCACGTCAATACACGCCATGAGCAGACGTTGACCGTCCCCCTGCAGATCGATCCTATCTTTCGAGATACCAGTGGCAATCTCTACCCGCTGGTGGTCAATGCCCTGCGTAACGGCTTGCACTGCAGCCTCTATGAAGCCGCTGCGACCCTGGCACGCCAGGGTTCCAACCTCAAGCTCAGTGGCCATGATCTGATGCCCAGCGAACTGCCGGGCGAGGTACTGCGCGTAGACCGCGCTCTGAAAAAGCTGGCCAAGGGACTGGAAACGCTGCTGTATATCAACCCGATCAACATCGCACGTGAAGAGCGCCAGTTCATGCGTAGCAAGGGCCGTTACCAGCCGCAGTTCCGCTACCGCCAGCTTCGCATCGATCCCTATGTGCATCGGGAAAAGCTCTATCGCCTGCCCGTTGACCGCATCCGTGACCCGGCGTTACGCCAGTTGTATCGTGAAGTGATCGACGCCTTGGCTGAACGTATCGACCTGCTGGTCAGCATCGGCAGTGATCGTTTCCTGTACAACTCACTGCGCTATTACGGTGAGCCAACCAGCGAAGATCTGGCCAATGCCCGCTTCCTGCTGCATGCGATGGAGCGCCCCGAGGAAAGTAACGGTCAACGCTACTCGGCTGAAGAGATGATTCCCTTCTTCGAACAAAAGGCGCAGGCCTGGGGGCTGGAGTGCAAGGTAGAGCTGTCCGACCGCCTGTTGGCTCAGGCGATGGTCAACAATGGACGCAAGGCTCTGATGGTACGTCGCAGTGCGACTGCCAGCGAGTCCGAACTCCATGCCCTGGCACACCATGAGTTGGGCGTGCATATGGTGACCTCGCTGAATGCCGCCGCACAGCCACTGAAAGTCTTTACCCTGGGTCTGCCCGGCAATACTCACGCTCAGGAGGGACTGGCCATTCTGAGCGAGTATCTCTGCGGCCACCTGACCCTGAAACGGCTCAAAACGCTGGCCCTCCGGGTCATTGCCGTTGATCAGATGTTGCGCTACAACGATTTCTGCCGCACCTGGCGCACTCTGGTCGAAGATTACCAGTGCCAGGAGGAAGAAGCGTTCAAGATCACGGCACGGGTGCATCGCGGTGGCGGCTTCACCAAGGACCACCTCTACCTGAGCGGCTTCAGCCAGGCACTGAAACTCTGGCGCGAAGGTGATATCAACGGACTGTACGTGGGTAAAACCGGCTTTGCCTACCTGCCGCTGATCAACGAGCTGCTGGCCCGGGGATTGGTTGAGGCACCAGCCTACTTGCCGGACAGCCTGGTGAACCCGCAAACCTGCAGCCCGGAGATCACCTATCTGGTGAACTGCATTCGTTGAATTGAGACAGGAGTCCGATCATGTGGGAGACACAACTGACGTTAACGGCGGTCGCCATTGGCGTACTCTTCGCCGCCCGTTGGATCAGCAGCCGAGTACTGGATCGAATCGGTCTTCAGAAGCAGGTGGCGAACCGCCGCCTGCTGATGGTAAAGCGTTTTTTCGGCCTGCTTCAGCTGATCGTCACGGTGATGCTGATCTGTATTATCTGGGGTGTGGATTATGCCGAACTGATGATCCTGTTCTCATCGGCTTTTGCCGTGATCGGCGTGGCCTTGTTCGCCCAGTGGTCGATCCTGAGCAATATCACCGGCAGCATCATCATCTTCTTCGCCTTTCCCTACCGTATTGGTGACCGCATCAAGGTACTGGACAAGGACGACGACATCACCGGCATGATTACCGAAATCAGCCTGTTTCACTTGCACATACAGTGCGACAATGGTGAAACCATTCACTACCCGAACAACCTGATTCTGCAAAAAGCGGTGCGTCGGTTGTCAGCCAGCGAAGCAGCGCCTGCCACTACTCAGGATGAAGTCAGTTAATCCTCCAGCGCTTCCAACGCTTCGTGCCACAATGTCAGGCGGGGGCAGCTCTCCAGCAGCACCCCGTTTCTGAACATCAGCACCTCCCCTTCGGGCAACGGCTGCCAGAGGCGTTCATCCAGGGGAACACTGGCCAGCATGGCGGTCGTAACCTCCTCCCGCTGCTCCAGATCGAGACCGTCGATATCACCACTTCCACTGGCTTCACATTGCAACAGGTACAGGCCGGGGGCCGACATTTCACCGTTGGCCTGACGCCGCCGGTCACTGTGCGCAAACAGCAGCTCTCCGTCGGAATACAGAAAGTTGGCCGGCCCCAACTGACGCAGGCGGGCGGCGAAGTCTGCCACTACCGCCAGGCGCACGTCCGCTTCCGGACGCCCGTCGTTCCACACCGCCGCCATGCGAGCCATCAGGACGCAAAAAGCGCGCTCCGAATCCGTCTCACCCACGGGACTGAACTGACCGCTCGGAAAGCGCTTGGGGTTATGGATGTAACGGTTCAAGTCACCATTGTGGGCGAACAGGTGTGTCACGCCCCCGGTTTCCCGCTGGAACGGCTGGGTATTGCGCAGCGCAACCTCCCCCTGAGTTGCATGCCGAATATGGCCCATAAACAGCTGTGATGGACGATGACGTTGGGTCAACCACTGAGCTGTTTCGCTATCAGCACAGGCCGCCGCCTCGCGGATCAGCTGAACGTCACCCTGCTCGTACCAGGCAAAACCCCAGCCATCGCCGTGTACCCCATCCAGGCCTCCATGCCGGGCAAATCGAGACAGGGACAGGGACAGATGAACCGGTTCAGCCGTGGTAATTGCCAGAAGTTCGCACATGCGTCAGCTTACCTTCAAAGGCTGGATACCGGCTTCAGCTTCACGCCTCACCGGCTCCAGCAGGAACAAAGCCAGTAGCGTAAAACCGACGACCGGTATCATCAACACGTTCATCGCCGCCCAGCCCAGGCTGGATTCCAGCCAGCCGGCGGCCAGAGCCGAACAGGTGACCATCCCAAACACCAGAAACTCGTTCGCCGCCTGGGTCTTGGCCTTTTCTGCCGGCTCATAGGCCTTGGTCAGGAAGGCGGTAGCGCAGATGAACATCCAGTTCCAGCCTACCCCCAACAGGACAAGCGCAGCCCAGAAATGCCATTCGCTTTGACCATGCAGGTTGATGGCGATGCAGGCCAACATTAACAATCCACCGGTCTTCATCAAGGGTACTTCACCAAAGCGGCGGATCAGATTAGCCGTAAAGAAAGACGGCAGATACATGCCCAGCACATGCCACTCGATTACATTTGCGGCACTGGAAAAGGCATAGCCGCACCGGTGCATCGCCAATGGCGTCGCCGTCATCAATAGGTTCATGACCGCATAACTGGCCATCGCGACCAGTACCGCCATAAGGAAACGCGGCTGCAATAAGATCACCCGCAGCGGGCGGGTCTGCCCCTGAGTCGCCGTAGGCATCGGCGGAATACGAATGCGCTGCAGCAGCCCCAGCGCCAGCAGATACAGCCCGGCCAAAGCGGCAAATGCGCCGCTGAAATCGACACCCCATTCCAGTGTACGACTGTATATCGCCAGATTGGGTCCCACTATGGCGGCAATGATCCCCCCGAGCATGACCATGGATATGGCGCGACTTTCATGACCTGGTGTGCATACTTCAACGGCCGCAAAGCGGTACAACATACCAAACCCTATGCCCACCCCAAGCAGCGCCGTGCCAAGACAAAACAACTCGAAAGCGGCGATCTGCAGCGCCCACAGGCAGGTCAAGGCGCCGCTCAACCCGATCATATTGCCGAGTATAAAGCCGTTTCGCCGACCGGTTCGCTGCATGATCAACGATGCCGGGATTGTCGCCAGCATCAGGCCAACAAACTGGAAGGCGACCGGCAGGGTAATCAACGCCTCAGACGGAGCCAATTGCTGCCCGATCAGGGCATTAACCGACACCAACAGCACGTTACCGGTATTGAGTAGCGCCTGGCACAGCGCCAGCAACCAGACATCTCTATTCATATAACTATCCCATATAACAAGAGCACCTATTTAAAGAGCTCCGCCCAGGGGATGCAAGTACAACCAGAGTTACAGGCTTTGAAACCAGCGCTTTAGCGTTCATTTGGGGGAGATTTAGCGTGGATAATTTGAGACACTGATGCTCTGTTTTTGTATATTGCACGATACGGGGCATGACCTGATGTCCTGCAAAGATCTGCCGCCCGAACTGGATGAAACAGAATATGACTCTCGATGAACTGTTGGTACTGGTGATTGAGCCGTCCAAACTGCAACGCACGATCATTACCGACTACCTGCGTGAAGTCGGCCTCAGGGATATCGAGGCATTCGAGGAGGCTGCGCCAGCGCTTGAACGCATGCAGCAGGTGGTGCCCGATATCGTGGTGTCATCAATGCACCTGCCCGACATGACCGGCACTGACCTGGTCACCCGGATGCGTCAAAGCCCTGAATTGATGGACGTCACCTTCCTGCTGATTTCGTCCGAGACCCACTATCGCTATCTGGAGCCGATTCGCCAGGCGGGTGCCATTGCCATTCTGCCCAAGCCATTCTGCAAGGAAGAGCTGGCTACAGCATTGCGCAACACCATGCACTACATTCGGGATCTTCAGGAGCATGATCCGGATGACCATTCTGAACTGGAGTTCATGCAGGTCCTGATCGTCGATGACAGCCAGATGTCACGCAAATATGTCCGTAAGGGACTCAATGCGATCGGAATCGAGCAGGTTATTGAAGCCAAGGACGGTGCCGAAGCACTGCAGATCATGAAGCAGCGCCGTTTTGACTTGGTGATTTCGGATTACAACATGCCGAACATCGACGGTCTGGAGCTTGTTGAGCACATCCGTCATTACAGCGACCAGCCCACAGTCCCGGTGATGATGATCACCTCCGAGCAAAACCAGAGCCGTCTTGCGGCCATTCAGAGCGCAGAAGTTTCCGCCATCTGCAACAAGCCTCTCAACTATGACACCCTGAAACAGATGGTACGTCAGTTCACCACGGGCACCGACCAGTAAGTCGGCGCCCCGTTTTTTCCTTCAGCTCACATCCTTGAGCAGGTGTTCCGGGTCGAAGCCCATGATCAGTGCACCCCAGTGCTTGCCATTGATGTAGATCGGGATCGACAGATCATTCAACACTTCACCAGTATCCCGAATAAAGGTTTGCAGCAGGAAGGGTGAGGTATGGGAAGCACGTCGCTTCTCCGCCCGGTTACCGGCAAAGATGCGGCGGTTGCGGCTCTGCAGGTTGTCCACCTGAGGGTCGCCGGTCAACGGCTTGGACACCTTGGCATGATGCGCCGGCGCATAGCCGTTGCGGTCAACCGCGATGGCATAGGTAAACTCGGGACGCTCGGCAATGAAACTATCGAACATCGGCTGCAGCAGCCGCTCGAAGCGGTCGGTATAGCTGCAGTCGAATTTCTCCGGCTGCTGACCTTCATTGGTACGTCGGTAGTTCTGATCAAACAGGTTGACCCCTTCCGCTTGCAGTTGCTCCAGTGCAGACACAGTTTGCTGGTTCCACTGCTTGCCGGTTTGAATCATGCGCTCGAAACCGCCATAGCCGATGACGAAACGGGACAGCAGCTCCTGCGTCTCCTCGGTCGAGATCTCGAGCTCTTCGGAATAGTTCTGCGACTGGGCCATCTCGTCACGAATCTCGGTCGACAGCTCGGTGATCGCCTGCACATGACCGTGAGACTCGCGATTGGTGTGTGATAACTCATCGATCGCCGCACTGATTCCGGTCAGCTGGGCATTGACCTCCTCGAAATCCGACACCATGCGGGCAAACTGCTCATGGGTACTGGTGATGAACCGGTCGGTATTTTCCACGTACTCCAGGATATTGTGAGCACTGGAGCGGGTATCTTCCACCAGAGCCGACATTTCACCGATGTTCTTATCGATCTCCTGAGTAGCGCTACTCACTTTCTGCGACAGGCCGCGAACCTCGTCAGCAACGACGGCAAAGCCTCGTCCCGCTTCCCCCGCTCGTGCCGCTTCAATGGATGCGTTCAGGGCCAGCAGGTTGGTCTGGTCGGAAAAGTCCTTCACCATCGACAGAATCTTGGTGATGTTGCCGGAGTTCTCACTGAGCTTGTCCACTGTCTGCTGGAAGCCCAGTGCCAGTTCACAGACAGCGCTGACCTGTTCATGCACGCGCTGCAGTTCATCACGGGAGGCATGCACCTCCTGCATATTGCCATTGTTCTGCTCACTGATGGTCAGGGTGCTGCCGGCGATCTCATCGATCGCCTGGGTGGACTCCTGACTGGACTGGAACACCAGCTGGGCCTGCTCCTCCTGGGTATGGGCCGAACCGTGAGCCTGCTTCACCACCTTCTGCAGCCGGGTCGCGCAGAGTGCCACGCTGACCGAGCGGCGCT
This sequence comes from Marinobacterium maritimum, assembly GCF_039523155.1. Classification (NCBI taxonomy): domain Bacteria; kingdom Pseudomonadati; phylum Pseudomonadota; class Gammaproteobacteria; order Oceanospirillales; family Oceanospirillaceae; genus Marinobacterium; species Marinobacterium maritimum. The sequence goes on from NZ_BAAAET010000001.1 coordinate 1,260,437, forward strand.
GGCTCTCGGCAATCATCTTCTTCAGGCTGCCGGAAAACTCGTTGTACGCTGCGGCCATCTCGGAGATTTCATCATGGGTATATTCCGGTAAAGTACCGGAGATATCACCGTCCTTGTCCTTGATCGCCCTCAGCACCTCCGTGATTTCACGAATCGGGCGCAGGAACAGGTGGCGCATGAAAAAGATGGTGAAGATACCAGCCACCAGCGCCACGCTGATCGTGCTGCCGGTGGTCCACAGCAGGGCCGACAGGCTGCCCTCGATCGCTTGCTGCTGTTCCGGGCTCAATGCCAGATCAGCAACCACCTGGCGGATTTCGGCAGCGAAGTAACTGCCCAGCAGGATCAGGATCAGGTGGGGTGACAACAGGAAAAGTACGTTACCGACTATTTTCTTGGTCAGGGTGTTGAATGCCGCTTTTTCGATCGCTCTATAAAGACTCATCGTTGTCCCGCTAATTATCGTTATTCCGGTTTCTGGCCATTCCAATTGACCCACTGAACAGGTGTCTTATTTCTGCCACAGGACCAGACGATTCGCTATCCTCCTAAGGTATCGTTCACCATTTCAACCAAGGGGTATAACGCTGCATTTCGGCATGCAAACGCGGATGCGCCGGGCAATGCCAGCGTAACAGGGCATGAAATTCACGCCCATGGTTCATATGGCGCAGATGACAGAGTTCATGCAGGATCACATAATCCTGCAATGCCGGCGTCAGCTGCAGCAAACGCCAGTTCAGGCCCACCTCACCCTTGCTTGAACATTGTCCCCAACGGCCCCGCCAGCTGCCGATGGCAACGGCTGAAGGCATCAAGCCCGTCTCGCCGGCCAACTCATGTATACGGGTCTTAAGTCGCATTTCGCTCTGCTGCATAAACCAGCGCTTCAATTGATCCCTGACCGCATCCACTTCGACACGCCTAATCCGGTGAGACAGCGTCACCAGAAAGCGGCTGCAATCCTGGCCTACCTCACTGGCGCCTCCCCGCTGCCAGTCAAGTCTCAGCATCTCGCCTTGCCAGGGCACCGCACCGCCCTGCTCCAAACGAATCCCCAGGGTATCAATCGCGTGCAACTGGCGCTGCTGGTGCTCTCTGATCCAGCCGGCCCGACTGCGTATAAACGCCTCAATTGTCGCCGAGCTGGCCCGTACAGGCGCACGCACGACAACCTGACCATCGCGGACCTGGATTGCAAGTGTCTTGCGTCGTGCACTGCGCAGTAACTGGTATTTTGGCGTCATTATCATCTCCGGCGCGGCAGCAATCGCAGCAGTTGGCGACATAACTGCAGCATCTCTCTGCGCTGCCCAGACTTGGGCTGTGCCGAATAGCGTTGACGGTCGTCGAGAAACGCCAGCCTGAGCATCAGGGCCCGCTGTTCGGGCCAGTGCTCAGCAATACGCTGCAGCCACATCGACAACGACTCTGCCGGGAAACGCTCCGCTTCTAGCGCGGCCAGGCGCTGCTCCAACTGCATCAGGAGGCGCTGCAGAGGATCCTTCGGCCGGCTCCCCCGAGGCCTGATCAGCCACCAAAACGACAGACCAAAGACGAGTGCGGTTGGCAGCAGCCAGGCCAGCGCCTTGCGCCACTGCTCGCCACCACCCAGCCAGTCATGCAGCAGATTTGCCTGTTGTCCCTGATAGTTCAGCACCCAGCGATGCCAGCCATAATTGAAGGCATCATAGCGCTGACGCAGATTACGCAGCCAGCCGGTATTCAAGCCAAGGCCGACACCGGAAAAGCGACTCTCGTTAGCACGAAAAAAATCCTGCGCCGAGGAGCGGATTCGTTCAGGAGCCACCGCCGCCGTAGGATCCAGCCGCTGCCAGCCATGCCCTGGCAGCCAGTATTCAACCCAGGCATGAGCATCGTACTGACGCACCTGAAGGTAGCCCTCGTAAGGATTCCATTCCCCCCCCTGATAGCCGGTCACGACACGGGCAGGGATACCGGCGCTGCGCAGCACAAATGTCGTGGCACTGGCAAAGTGCTCGCAATACCCCTGTTGAGTCTCAAACAGGAACTGATCGACACTGTCACGCCCCAGGTAACCGGGCTCAAGCGTATAGATGAATGTACGATTGAATCGCTCCAGCAACAGGCTGATCACCCTACTGGCCTCTCCTCCGCCTTCGACCAGCAGCTGACGTGCCAAGGTGCGGCTTTTCGGGTTGCCTCCCAGTGGCAACTGCAGATAGCGCTGCTTTTCCTGCGATGTCAGCAGAGGTTGCAGCTGATATTCGGCTACAGATTCCACACGGTACTGCCGCCGACGTTCCAGCGGTTGATCCGCCCTCAGGGTGCGGACCGGCGTCATCCGCACGCCCCGGCCGGCCGATACCGGCTGATCCAGCGCCACCAGCCAGGGGCGACGACTGGCCTCCATGATCACATCATAATTCTGCGCAACTGATAGTGGCGTCAGCTTTTCGGGTCGCAACTGCCGGCGAATCTGCATAGCGGGTCGCGTCCAGCGACGCCCGTCAAACTCGCTCAACACCAGTGAACGCCAGTAACGCTGTTCCGGTGGCGGCACGTCTCCAGCGAAGGTAGCTCTGAACGCCAATTCACTCGATTGCGCCAGCTTGCTCACATCACCCGGTGACAGCTCATCGGAAAGACCGGTCGTGCCCTGGCCCGAGTCAATCGTGACCGACCAGAAGGGCTCCAGTCGGGGAAACAGGAAAAAAAGCACCAGCATGAAAGGAATCGCCGGCAGCAGCAGACGCAGGGCCGTTTTCAGGTTGTCGCGGTAGCGGTTGGCGTGGCTTGACTGCTGAATGCTGTTCAGTGCCGCCAGCGCGAGGCCGACCACCAAAAGAACATAGGCCGCCATCCAAACCGACTCGTTGAACAGAAAGGCGGTTGCCGCCACAAACAGGGTCACGAACAGCACAACCAGGGCATCACGACGGTGATAGATCTCAAGCAGTTTCAGCGCCAGACCAACCACCAGCAGGGCGACCATGGTTTCAGGGCCTGCCTGGTGATTGAAACTCAAAATCAGCCCCACAGAGCACGCGAGGACCAACATCGCTTTGACCAACCAATGCGGGAAAGACCAGCGACCACTATGGATCATCAGTCGCGCCCCAATGGTGACGACCACCAGCGCTGGCACCCATAATGGCAACCACTGCAGATGCGGCAGAACGACCAGCAACACCGCCAGCAGCTGCCAGACGACTGCCGTACGACTGATCATCCCGCCTTTCATCGGCGCTCCTCCAGACCATACAATGCCAGGGCTGACAGTGCCCGGGTACGCTGGGCCTCACCATTGGCCGGTGTCAGCACGAAACTGCCCAGGCGCAAGCCAAAGCGCATCTCTCTGGCCGACAGCGCCAGAACCCAGGCCGTTAGTCGCGACAACCTTCGCTCGAGCGCCTCTCCCCCCAGCGCATCAAGATCGAGCCATAGATCGGGATCCTGATGACCGGCAAAATGCTTGGCATGAAGCCCCCGCCCACGGGCATAACTTTTCCAGTCCACCTGACGGGGCGACATACCCGGCTGAAACCGTTCCAGGCCTGCAAAATCATCATCCCCCCGGCGACTGCTCATACGATCATGTCCCTGACCTGAGCGATCTTCCAGCGCACCCGGCAACGGCGTCTCCAGAGGTTCAGGGTAGATCAGGTTTTTCATTTCCAGATTGAGCCAGGACCAGGCCCGGAACAAGCCCAAGGGATAATGGGTTTCCAGTTTCAACCCTCCCGGAAACAACCAGCCGCGCTGTTTTGCGGGACAATAGAGACGTACCGTCTGGCGCTCGTGTAACAGATCGACCACCTGCAACTGATCCGAATGTTCCAGCCTGAGGCTCAATTGCTCAAATGGCCGCGATGCATGCCGCTGTAACTCCAGCTCGAATCCCGCCTGGGTGCCTGCAAAGCAGGGCTCGGATGGCAGCACCCGCACTTCGATACCCGCCAGATTGGCATAGGTATGGAACATCGCCGACAGAAACACACCCAGTAGCAGGAAAGTCAGCGCATAGATCAGGTTGTTTTCGTAGTTGATCGCCATCACCAGCATCAACAGCAGTAGCAACAACCAGGCACTGCCGGCCCGGGTCGGCAGGATGAAGATACGGTTCTGGGTCAGCGTGTGCGAGCGCGCAGGTTGCTGTCTCGCCAGTGTCCAGCGCCTGACGCTAGCCTTCAGGGCCAAACGAAGCTCAGTGACCAATGACATCGACCTCGGCCAACAGCTGCGCCACCAGACGCTCGCTCTCGTGACCTGCCAAATCACTGGCAGAGCGGATACGATGCCCCACCACGGCAGCCAAAACGGCCTGCACATCCTCGGGCACCACATGATCCCGTCCGGCCAGCCAGGCCCAGCAGCGGGCACAGCGCAGCAGTGCCAAACCTCCACGTGGCGACACTCCGTAACTGAACCCTTCGGCTTCTCGCGTATACTGCAACAACCGCTGCACATAACCGATCAGACTGGCGGAAGCATGCACCTGGCCACACGCCAGCTGAACCTGTGCCAACTGTTCCGGCGTCAGGCACTGTTCCAACTGCTGGGCCTTCTCGCGCGTACCACCTCCGGCCAGCAACTGACGCTCCACTTCCGCCGCCGGATAGCCCAGCGTGACTCGCATCAGAAACCGGTCCAGCTGGGACTCCGGCAGCGGGAAGGTACCAAACTGGCTGGACGGATTCTGGGTCGCGATCACGAAAAAGGGCTCTGGCAGCGGATAACGCTCACCCTCAACGCTGACCTGCCCCTCCTCCATCGCCTCCAGCAGCGCCGACTGGGTCTTGGGGGTGGCGCGGTTAATCTCATCCGCCAGCAGCAACTGGGTAAATACGGGACCCGGGTGAAACCGAAAACGACTCTCCCCCGGCTCGAAAATCGAGACACCAATAATGTCCGCAGGCAGCATGTCGCTGGTGAACTGAATCCTCTTGTCGCCCAGCCCCAGTACCCGTGCCAACGCATGAGCCAGGGTGGTCTTGCCCATCCCCGGCAGATCTTCGATCAACAAATGCCCTTCTGCCAGCAAACAGGCCATCGCCAGACGAACCTGTTGCTCCTTGCCCAGTAGTACACTCGACAAAGATGCCAGTGCCTGCTCTACATGCGTCCTGAGTTTGTCCGTCACAACCACGCTCCCTCAAAATGTGGCCGCTAGTCTACCAGCGCTCACTGATCGGCCTCCAGTGCCCGGGTCAATAGATCTGCGCTCTGCATTGCTGCTGATAGCCCCTGGCCACAGACCCAATCGCCACAGACCCCGAGCCTGCCTGTTCCGCAAAGCGGGGGCGAACCGGAAGACGTGGCAACATCCGCATAGAGCCATCGGTGTATTCGATGCCGGGCAACTTGCACAGGCTCCTCCACCAGGTCGACAAAGGCATCGAGCAGCTGTTGTGCAACGTATTCGGGATTAGCATCTACATGCCGATCGGACCAGTCAGCCCTCGCCCGCAACTGCCAGACCTCACCACTGCGCCCAGGCTTGCCGCTGTCGCGACACACGCGGGACAGCACCGAGTGTTCACCTTCCAGCAGATCAACGGCCTGCAGCACACGTGGCCGCTGAGACAAAGCCAAAAGCAACACCCATGCAGACGACATACGTACTGCAGCCGCAGCAGACTGCAAGTCGGGCGCACCTGCCAGCAACGGAACCGCCTGAGGTGCCGGCACCGCAATGATGACTCGATTGTAAGGCCCCCAGTACCTGCCTGACTCATCCTGCAACCACCAACAGTCCTGTTCAGCCGGCTTCAATTCAGTAATTCGGGTTTGGCCATGCAGTGGTATACCGTCCAGCAGCTGCCGGGTAAGTGCGCTGGCACGAGGCGCCGACACCCAGGCATCAGCCCGGGTTCGGGACTGCAATTGCAGGTCTGCCCGTGTATGTGACCATAGCTGCAACGGCAGCGATTCAACTCTCATCAGCCGCATGGCTGTACTCTCGTCGAACACGTCTGCCCCCAGGTCTGCCGACACGTCTCCGAGTCTGGAGGCCGCCAACCGCCCCCCCGTCCCCCGACTCTTGTCAAAGACTTCCAGCCTTGCGCCCTTATCAGCCAAATTCCTTGCGACCATGCACCCTGCCACCCCGGCACCTATAACCGCAATGCGCTCTCCTGACAGCATCATTTTCTCCGATTAAAGGTATCTGCTACGACTTTTTTGAGTGCAGGGATCACTCATCAACCGGTTTCGGGTTGCGCCTGTGGAACACGACCGTTAGCATGTGCCTCAAACCAACCGGGAGCCCTGCCAAGCTGCCCTGTTACCGGCTCAAGGAGCCCTGTGTCATCATTGGCAGGGACCGGCCAGCGGTAGCCTGAGCATCGACGCATCTCCAAGCAACCAGGAGACCCCTGATGCAGATCGCCGATAAATCCGTCGTATCCATTCACTACACTCTGACCAACGCCGAAGGCAACGTGCTGGACAGCTCCAACGGTCAGGATCCCCTGGCGTACCTGCACGGCGCCAGCAACATCATCCCCGGTCTGGAAAATGCACTGGTCGGCAAGGCCGTTGGCGACAGCCTGAAGGTCACCGTTGAGCCTGAAGAAGGTTACGGCCCGGTACGTGACGAACTGGTACAGGACGTTGATCGCAGCGCCTTCAGCGGCATCGACGATATCCAGATCGGCATGCAGTTCATGGCTCAGACTCCCTGGGGCGAGCAGCCGGTAACAGTCGTCAAGGTTGAAGGTGACAACATCACTCTGGACGGCAACCACCCGCTGGCAGGCCAGACGCTGACATTTGATGTTGAAGTTGTCGAAGTGCGTGAAGCGACTGAAGAAGAAGTTGAGCATGGCCATGCTCACGGCGCCGGTGGTCATCACCACTAAGCCGCGTCAACGGCAGCCGGCACAACCGGCCCGCCACTGACCTGAAAAAAATCCGGCCCTGTTTCCAGGCGCCGGATTTTTTGTATCTGTACAAGACAGGCAAACCCCGATCTCAATCGAGGTCTGCACAGTGTCATCGGTCGTCGGAAGTGGACTCGATACGATGGATGCTCAGGTCCGCACCATTGTACTCCTGCTCCGCATCCAGGCGCAGGCCGACAAGGGTCTTGATCAGGCCGTAAACGATCAAGCCGCCCACCAGCGCAATGACCACGCCCAGCAGCGTACCCAGCAGCTGTGACATCAGACTGACGCCACCGAGGCCACCCAGTGCTTCGCTGCCGAAAATACCGGCGGCTATACCACCCCAGACACCGCAAAGGCCATGCAGCGGCCAGACACCCAGAACATCATCGATTTTCCAACGGTTCTGCACCAGGGTGAAGGTCCAGACAAAGAGCACACCCGCGACGCCGCCCACCAGCAGTGAACCAAAGGGGTGCATCACATCGGAACCGGCACAGACAGCCACCAGACCAGCCAGCGGACCGTTATGAATGAAGCCGGGGTCGTTACGACCGGCGATCAAGGCACTGATGATGCCACCGACCATCGCCATCAAACTGTTGACCGCTACCAGGCCGGAAATTCCATCCAGAGTCTGCGCGGACATGACGTTGAAGCCGAACCAGCCGATGCAGAGGATCCAGGCCCCCAGACCCAGGAAGGGGATATTGGACGGTGGGAAAGCGACCAGTCTGCCGCCCTTATAGCGACCGTTACGGATACCCAGCAGCACGACGGCTACCAGTGCCAACCAGCCACCGACACCGTGCACCACAACGGAACCGGCGAAGTCATGGAAGGGTGCACCAAACTGGTTCTCCAGCCAGGTCTGGATACCGTAGTTGCCGTTCCAGGCGATACCTTCAAACAGCGGATAGACCAGCCCAACCACAAGCGCGGAACCGGTCAGGAACGGCCAGAAACGGCCTCGTTCAGCGATCCCGCCGGAGATAATCGCCGGGATGGCGGCAGCAAAGGTCATCAGGAAGAAGAATTTGACCAACTCATAGCCATTGCCCTGCGACAACACATCAGCGCTGTCGTAGAAGGTAACGCCATAAGCCAACCAGTAGCCAACAATCATGTAGGCCAGTGCCGAGAATCCGAAATCACTCATGATCTTGGCCAGGGCGTTAACCTGATTCTTACGACGCACCGTGCCAACTTCAAGAAAGGCAAACCCTGCATGCATGGCGAACACCATGATCGCACCCAGCAGGATAAACATCGTATTCGCACTTTGCGACAGCTCGCTGATCGCACTGCTGATCGATTCCACTCTAGTCCCTCCGTAAAGGTTTCAGGTGCTCCAAAAAAGGGCGGCTGCACCAAAACACAGCACTTTCACCTTAGCACCTACTGCTCAAAATGACGGATCCCGCTTTGGTGCAGCCTGTTTATGGGGCTGCACCAGTCTTGGGCATTATTTGGGCAGTATAGAAAGCAGAATCCGTGCCAAATCCAAAACAGACTTGTGCACAAACAACAACAATCTGTTTTAACGGCGATGACGGATCTCGAAACAGCAATGGATTTTCGGGTTACGCTTGAAGTCAGGATCCAGTGTCTGGGCTGTGATCTCCTTGATATCGAACGCGTCGAGGCTGTCACGGTCGATGGCGAAACGGCGATAGTTATTGGAGAAGATCAGCAGGCCATCGGCCTTCAGCAGTTGCATCGCTCCCTGAATCAGTTTCACATGGTCACGCTGCACATCCAGTACATCTTGCATCCGCTTCGAGTTGGAGAAGGTCGGCGGATCCATGAAGATCAGGTCATAGCGCTCAGCATGCGGCTGATCCAGCCACTTGAAACAGTCCGACTGCACCAGCTTGTGGCGCGCCTTGGGCAGACCGTTCAGCTCCAGGTTGCGGCGCGCCCACTCCAGATAGGTGGCCGACATATCGACGCTGGTCGTGGTCGCCGCCCCACCAACACCGGCATGAACGCTGGCCGTCGCGGTATAGCAGAACAGGTTGAGTACATCCTTGTCTTTGGCCAGCTGCTGCAGCCGGTGGCGCACCGGACGGTGGTCGAGGAACAGGCCGGTATCCAGGTAATCGTGCAGGTTCACCTGCAGGCGGCAGCCATGTTCGACTATCTCCATGAAATTGCCGGTCTGGTCCTGGCGCTCATACTGCTGCTGCCCCTGCTGGCGCTTGCGCTGCTTGAGGACCACCCGCTCCGCCGGCAGTTCCAGTACCACCGGCACCGCCTGCATCACATCCTGTAGCCGGGAGAACGCCTTGACCGGGTCCACTTTCGCCGGTGGCGCATACTCCTGCACAACGGCATGACCGGGATAGATGTCGACCGCCACGGCATATTCCGGCATGTCTGCATCATAGACACGGTAACAACTGATCTGTTCACGCTTGACCCAGCGCGCCAGCTGTTTGAGGTTTTTTTTCAGCCGGTTGGCAAACATCTGTGCCTGTTCTGACAAGCCGGACGGCACCTCGTTCGCCTCAGCCGCCTGCTGACTCTCGTCACGCTCATGCACCTTGAACAGCAGCAGCTTGCTGTCCAGCGCACCGTTGAACATGCGGTACTGCTTGTCTGCACGCAGTTTCATCACCTTGCAGAGCTCGGGGTTGGCGGTAAACACACCTGCCTGCCAGCCAGCAAAGTGGCTGCGCAACTTGTCACCGAGGGTACGATAGAGAAACATCAGTGATGAGGTTTCACCCAGACGCTCGCCATAAGGCGGGTTAGTGATGAGCAAACCAGGCTGACTGTCCGACAGGGCTGTCAGCTGCTCCAGCGGACGCCGCTCAAGGCGGAGATAATCGGCCACCCCTGCCCGTTTGGCATTGTCACGGGCACGCGCCAGCACACTGTCATCGGCATCGAAGCCATAAAAGGAGGCGGACAGGCCTTGCAGCCCCTGCTCACGACGTAGCTCGGCATCTTCGCGCAGCCCTGCCCACAGACGTCCGTCATGGCCCAGCCAGCGGCTGAAACCGAAACGCTGGCGGTACAACCCCGGGGCGATGTCTGCCGCCATCAGTGCCGCTTCAATCAGCAAGGTACCCGAGCCGCACATGGGGTCCAGCAACGGCGTAGTCCGATCAGAAAAAGGCCACCCGGCCCTTGCCAGCACCGCCGCAGCCAGGTTTTCCTTCATCGGCGCCGCACCGGCCTTGAGGCGATAACCGCGTCGGTGCAGACTCTCCCCGGACAGGTCCAGCGCGACTACCGCCTTGCCGCGGTTGAGGTGCACATTGATACGAAGATCCGGCTGGTTGCGATCCACTGTGGGACGCTGGCCGGTAGCAGTTCGAATCTGATCCACCACCGCATCCTTGACCTTGAGTGCACCGAAATGGGTGTTGTTGATTGCCCGCGAACGACCATTGAAATCCACCGTCAAGGTACCTGATGGGCGCAGATGTGCCAGCCAGTCCACCTGCTGTACAAGTGCATACAGCGCATCGGCTTCCTCAACCTCTCCCTCTGCCAGCGGCATCAGCACCCGGTTGCCCAGGCGAGACCAGAGGCAGATCCGATACGCCAGCTCCAGCTCACCTTCGGTGTAGACCCCGGCAACGGTCTGACGTGTATTCTGGCCGCCCAGGCTTGAGATCTCATCCTGAAGCAGGTTCTCCAGTCCCTTGGGGCAGGTAATAAACAATTTCATGAGGCAGGAAGACTCCGATACTGATGCACCACGCCAGGCAGCTTAATCCCTACTGACTGCGAGGTGAAAAAAATTCAATGCCTTTTCACTCTGAGCAAAAAGACGATAACCTATTGATTTATATAAAAATGCTGCAGATGCGCTCGGATAAACTTTATGACACTTCTGTAACAGTATAGTTTTTTTAAATCGCCACGGCCTGCGTTTTCAGATATCAATAGGGGGTGACGTCACAGAGAATCTATAGAACAGCGCATCCCCGGCGAAAGCAGTTCAACCGCCGGGGAGAGTATAATCAGAATATGTGAGGCGCAAAATATGAAGAAACAGAAACGGGATCGTACCTCTACTCTGTTTAATCGTGGATTCATGGCTGGCATCAACGGGCGATCCCGTGAGGAGTGTCCAGTCCAGACAGTTGAACTGCGCAGTCACTGGATGAGTGGCTGGCGCGAAGGACGTGAAGCGCATTGGGGTGGAATGTCCGGTGTTTCTGCAATTCAGGCCAATCCTTCGTTACATTAAGAACACTCCCCTTTATTAAACGACAGGCTCCCATAAGGAGCCTGTCTTCGTTTCAGCGACCGACTGATTCTCTCAGCTCTGCAATGGCCGCAATCGAGTCACGTACCAGTGCAGGTCCACGATAGATGAAACCAGTATAGATCTGCACCAGACTGGCACCCGCCTCGATCTTCTCGGCGGCATCAAACCCTTCAGTAATCCCCCCCACACCGATGATCGGCAGGGCTCCGTCCAGGTGTTCGGCAAGCGCTCGGATCGTTGCGGTGGAACGGTTGCGTACGGGCGCACCGCTAAGACCGCCCGCCTCTTCTGCAATCGGGCTGTCTTCCACACCTTCACGCGACAGGGTGGTATTGGTAGCAATTACCCCATCCATTTCGTACGTTTTCAACGAAGCCGCCACCAGACCCAGTTCTTCTTCGCTCATGTCCGGTGCGATTTTGACTGCGATCGGCACATAGCGACCATGCACACTCGCCAGCTTGGCCTGTTCAGTCTTGAGGGCATCCAGCAGGCTGTTCAGCGATTCACCGAACTGCAGCGTGCGCAGCCCCGGGGTGTTGGGAGAGGAAACGTTGACCGTAATGTAGCTTGCACGGGCATAAACCTTGCGCAGGCAGAGCAGATAATCCAGATGCGCCTGTTCATTGGGCGTATCCTTGTTCTTGCCGATATTGATGCCGAGTACACCCTGGTAGCTGCTGCGATCCAGGTTCTTCAGCAGCTGATCAACGCCATCATTGTTGAACCCCATTCGGTTGATGATCGCCTGATGTTCGGGGATGCGGAACAGACGCGGCTTGGGATTGCCCGGCTGCGGCCGTGGCGTCACTGTGCCTACCTCTACAAAGCCAAACCCCATGGCGGCCAAACCATCAACCGCCGTGCCATTCTTGTCCAGACCCGCTGCCAGACCAACAGGGTTGGGGAAACGAATACCCATCACCTTGGTCGGCAATGACTGGCTCCCTGCCCCCATAAGCTTGTGCAAGCCAAGTGAGGCTGAAAGGTTCATGCTGCCCAGAGCCAGCTCATGGGAGGTTTCGGCATCCAGTCTGAACATTAGTGCGCGTGCGAGATCGTATAGCATGGTGTTCACTGATGGTTAAAATACGGATGCGCGCATTATAGGCGAGCCGGCCCATTATGAACACCGCTCAACTCAACCGCTGGATGTCATGAAACTTGCCATCGGTGGTAAAGCGGATACGAAAACACCCTCGAATACCATCATGCAGCACCCAGGGACGCAGGATATTGGCCGGGAAATGCACCCTGCGTCCATCGCGGGCGCGGGTCGAAACGACCCGGGACTGGCCCCGGTAGAGTTTAAGGTACTCGTCGCTGCTGATCCTGATATCAACAATAATCTCATTCATGCAACACTGTTATTCCGTCTGCGCACTACAGCGGGCCATGTCAGCCAGTTCTCGAACAGCAACAGTATACATTGCATAATCCTGGCTGCCGGAGCTTTTAAGCTCCGCCAACATATTCAACCAGCGCTCGATATGTGTATGGTTCTGCTCAAGCCAGCTGGCCAGCTGTTCCGGCACCGGTTTCTGGTCGTGCTGGGCTGCGCTCAGCACAGAGGCGGTCAATGCCCGCTGCTGGGTATCCAGGTCGTCACGGAAAGTATCTCGCGCCAGCGCTTGCCAGTAACTGCTGATGCTCAATTCATTCAACTGCGCACTGAACCACTGCAACTCCAATCGCTCACCCAGACCGAAGAATGCCTGCGCCGCCGACTCCACGGTGACACCAAGCTCGCTGGCCACTTCGATGATACTCAAGGCCGAGTACAACGACCGCGAGCCGGCCACGACCTGCGCCAGCCGTGCTGGCACGCCAGCATCGGTATAACGACTATATGCCGAATGCCAGATCTCGAAGGGTTCACCACAGAGCAGCTCACCCAGGTTACGCGTGATCGCCTCCAGGTGCGGCGCAAAGTGATCCCTCTCGCACTCACAGTCCAGTGATGTCGGACGGTTACGAAGGAACCAGCGGGTCGCTCGCCGGATCAGGTGCTGGAGGTCATGCATCATGTCCAGCTGCACCCCTGCATCTACCTGGTAATCCAGCGCCTCTACCCCTTCCCATATCGGCTTAAGCGAGAACACATCCCGCGCCAGCACGTATGCCCGCACCACATGCTCGATATCGGCTCCAGTGGAGGTCAGCAGGCGCGCCGCGAAGTTGATACCCATCAGGTTGACCATCTGGTTGGCAATCTGGGTCGCAATAATCTCTCGACGCAGGCGATGCTGCTCCAGGTCTGCACCGTGTGATTTTTGCAAGCGTGCAGGGAAGGCGGTCATCAGCTCTCGAGCCAGATAGACATCATCGGGTACCGCCGATGCCAGCAACTGCTCTTTGAGATCGGCCTTGCTGTAAGAAACCAGCACGGACAGTTCTGGCCGGCTGAAGCCTTCCCGAGCGTTCTGGCGCTCTGCCAGCTGCTCCTCACCAGGCAAAAACTCCAAGTCACGGTTTAACTTGCCCTGAGCTTCCAGTGCATTGATGAAGCGACGATACTCGGCCATCGACACTGCCGAGCGCACCTCCGCAAGAGATATTGCCTGTACCTGGCGGTAGTTGTTCTGTAGCACCAGCTCCGCCACCTCGTCGGTCATCTTGCTGAGCAACTGGTTACGCTGCTTAGCCGTCATATCGCCATTACTGACCACCGCATTGAGCAGGATCTTGATATTGACCTCATGATCGGAGCAATCCACCCCACCGGCGTTGTCGATAAAATCGGTATTGAGGCGGCAGCCCTTGGCGGCCAGCTCCATGCGACCACGCTGGGTTACCCCCAGGTTGCCCCCTTCTCCAACGACCCGGGCACTCACATCAGCTGCATTAACCCTGAGACTGTCATTGGCCTTGTCACCCACTTCGGCATGGCTTTCGTCGCTGGCCTTGATATAGGTGCCGATACCGCCATTCCAGATCAAATCAACCGGCGCCCGCAACAGCGCCGAAATCAATTCGGTCGGCGTCACTCGACTGCCACTGAGCCCGGTCAACTGCTTTATTTCCGGCGTCAGCGTGATCGACTTGGCACTACGCAGAAAGACACCGCCACCCTTGGAAATCAGTTCACTGTTGTAATCGGCCCAACCGGAACGTGGCAGGGCAAACAGGCGCTCACGCTCGGCAAATGAGGCCGCCATATCCGGATCGGGGTCGATAAAGATATGCAGATGGTTGAACGCCGCAACCATGCGAATCCTGTCGGACCTCAACATGCCGTTGCCGAAAACATCGCCGGACATGTCGCCTATACCCAGTACCGTGAACGGATCGGTGGCCGTATTGACACCCAGCTCGCGGAAGTGACGTTCTACCGACACCCAGGCACCTCGGGCTGTAATGCCCATTTTCTTATGATCGTAGCCCTGACTGCCGCCGGAGGCGAAAGCGTCTCCCAGCCAGAAGCCGTATTCCGTGGCAATTTCATTGGCAATATCAGAGAAGGTTGCGGTGCCCTTATCCGCTGCCACAACCAGGTAGGTGTCATCCTCGTCATGGCGCACCAGTTGTGCTGGTGGCACTACTTCGCCATCCACAAGATTGTCGGTCACATCCAGCAAAGCCTGAATAAAAGTGCGATAGCAGGCCACGCCTTCGGCCATCCACTCTTCCCGGCTCATACTGGTGTGCAGCTGACGCGCGACGAAACCGCCCTTCGCCCCAACAGGTACGATTACGGCGTTCTTGACCTGCTGTGCCTTGACCAGCCCCAGGATCTCGGTACGGAAATCCTCCAGACGATCGGACCAGCGCAATCCGCCTCGGGCTACTTTACCACCGCGCAGATGCACCCCTTCGACGCGTGGGGAGTGCACGAAAATCTCATACAACGGCTTAGGCTCAGGCACCTGGGGAATGTGGCGCGGAGACAGCTTGAACGAGAAGTAGCTCTTGGGCAGACCCTGCTCAGTCTGGTAGAAATTGGTTCTCAGCGTTGCCTCGATTAAAGCCAGGTACTGGCGAATTGCCTGGTCTTCGTTGAGACTGGCTACCTGTTCAAGCCCTTCCAGGATCTGTTCCTTGACCTTATCTTCCTGTTTGACTGAAGACTTGTCCGGCTGAAAGCGTGCAGCAAAGAGGTCGATCAGCAACCGCGCCAGCTCCACATGGTGCTTTAACGCAATACTGATCGCCTCCTGACTGATCGGGAAGCGCATCTGTTTCATGTATCCGGCATAGGCTCTTAGCAAAGCCACCTCACGCCAGTGCAGTTGGGCACCCAGCACAAGTTTGTTGAATTCGTCATTTCCGGCATGGCCGTACCAGACGTTAAGAAAGGCCTCCTCGAAGACACTCTGCATGGTCGTCGTGGTCACCTGCTGGTGGCCGGTATAACGCAGGTTGAAGTCGTGAATCCAGATACGCTCACTGTTCACTTCTACCTGATAGGGGTGCTCATCAATGACACGAAGGCCCAGGTTTTCCAGTATCGGCAGGACATCAGACAGGGGCAGAGCTTCGCCATGATGGTATAGCTTGAAGTTCAGCTCCTCCGGCTCACGTTCCAGAGCTTCATAAAAACTCAGTGCCATCCGGCGTTCGGCATTCAGCGTTTCCATATGCTGTATATCAACCACAGCCGCACGCGGTGCAAAATCCGAACGGTAGCCTGCCGAGAAACTGCCATGATAATGGTTGTAGGCACGAATCCCCTGCTCTTCACCCAGCGCATCGATCAGCGCGTCGTACAAGTCTTCGTGCCAGCTGCTCGCCGCATGGATGACCCGCTGTTCAAGTTCCGCCATATCGAACCTGGCGGTCACCTTTTTATGATCACTGCGGCGTAACAGAAACTGGGTGCGTGCCAGTACTGACTCGGAGAAATAGGTGGTGAACTCGGCCTGATCACATCCCAGCGCCTGCTGCAGGATCTGCTGTACCCGCAGGCGAAAATCCGTACTGTAGATCTCACGCGGCACATAGACCAAAGCCGAAAAGAATTGCCCATAGTAATCTCGGCGCAGGAACAGCCGGATCTGGCGCCGCTCGTGGATATGCAAAATCCCGGTAGCGATTTCAAACAGCTCTTCAATACTGGACTGAAAGAGGTCATCGCGCGGATAGATTTCCAGGATCTGCTGCAACTCTTTCCAGTCATGCCCATGCCGATGCAGGCCTGAGCGGGTCATCACCTCCGCTATCTTGCGCCGCACCACGGGAATATCGGTGGCGCCATGCAGATAAACAGCCGAAGTGTACAGCCCCAGGAAGCGGACCTCACCGATCAGCTTGCCTTTGCCATCAAAGCGTTGAATGCTGATGTAATCTGGATAGGTCGGTCGATGAACACGCGACCGGCGCGACGATTTTGTAAACGACAACAGATCCGGAATCAGGGTAAAGGCCCCGCCATCACGCGCATCGACCGAAAGGCGGGCCTGGCCACTACGACCAGCGTCATGACGCAGCAACCCCAGCCCGCTGTTGCTTACCAGCTCTAGCCCTTGTTGTTTTCCCGGTTCCTTGAGCACATATTCGTCATAACCCAGAAAGGTAAAATGCTGTTTGAGCCAGCGGATGAAATCCCGAGTTTCCTCCACGTCTTCCAGAGCAAAGCCTTCCGGTGCCTCCGCATAGCCTTCGAGCAACTCATCCGCTTTTGCCAGCATGGCATCAAAATCGGACACCGCCGCCTTAACTTCGCCCAATACATCCAGCAAGGCCTGTTTGAGCTCCTGCAACTGTTGCGGATCGGTATGTCGATCGACTTCAATCGCCACCAGCGATTCCTGCTGCACTCCCAACCCGCGGGCATCGCGGTCCAGCAGCTCAACCAGCTTACCAAGCTCATCCCTGCGTGTACTGAACACCGTATTCAAAATCGCATGAATCGACAGGTTGCGCCGATTCAACTCCATGCGTAATGAGTCGACGATAAAAGGCATGTCGCTCTGCATCACTTCAATGACAGTATGCGTGGACTGCCAGCCGTGGCGCTCATAATCCGGGTTGAATACCCGAATCAGAGTTTCCCCTTCGGGCCGCTCCTGCATAAATTGCCAGGCGGCCAGGGTGGCGCCATAAAGATCATCCAGTCGCCACTGCAGTAAATCGCTTTCCGCTACATGGGCAAAATAGCCTTCGATAAATCGAATCAACGGCTCCGAACGCTTTACCGGCAACCGCTCTGTAACCATCGCTTCCAGTTGCTTAAGCAATTCGGTCTTGTTTTCAGCTGCTCGACGGGACATAAGCATCCTCTGCCAGGAAATAACAATTATTTTCCAGCAGTATAGTTAAACTCCCTTTCAAGTCACCCAGCCCCGTCTGATTCGGAACAAAAACCCCTGATTCAACTAGGTTTTCAAATTGATATGTCTCCGTTCATGACTGATAATGAGTCGGTATCTTTTGTTTTTATATTCGGAACGGGTTTGTTGATGCGTGCATTTCTGGCACTGCTGCTGTTTATTATTTCACCGGTTCTTTCTGCCGAGGTCAGAACAACGCTGGATCGTTACGCCTTGACCTCTGCCGATACACTGACTCTGACACTTGAAGTCTCCGATCAGGTTGAACAACGCCCCGACCTCAGCGCGCTGGAAGCCGATTTTCGGTTGCAAAGCAGCCAAAAGGTCATCGTTTCCAGCCATACCTCCGCTAACCGCGATGTCTGGACCCGCTGGCACCTGCAGTTAAAGCCCCGCAATACAGGCACCTTGCGCATACCGCCGATCCGCCTGGGTAATGAACTCAGTGCACCGCTGGAAGTAAAAGTGAGTGGCCGCACCCCTCAAGCTGAACAAAGTGGCGGACGCTTCATGGACAGTCTGATCAGCCAGGATCAGCTCTACTCACATGCCCAGCTGCTGTTCACCGCACGTCTTTTCCAGCGTGACCCCCTGCCGGACGGCATGGTGTTCAGCACACCAGCGCTGCCCGGCGCGCTGGTGTTGACACTGAATGAACCCCGCCGCTACTCCACCGATCGTGACGGTGAAGAATGGGAAGTACTGGAGCAAACCTTCGCCCTCTACCCTTCTACACTTGGCTTGCACACGTTGACCGGGTCAGCCGTGCTGATCGAAGGCGAGCCCATCGTGGCTGCCGACAAGCGCGAGACATTCGAGATCGAGGTACTACCCGCCGCTCACCAGAACAGCCGCGGCTACTGGCTGCCCTCGGAGCGCCTGAGCCTTGAAGAAAACTGGCAGCCACCCATCAGCCTTCAGCCTGGCGACAGTTTTGTACGCGAGATCAAACTAACTGCCCTGGGCCTGCCGTCTGATGCCCTGCCAAGCCTGTTCAGCACCGACAGCGACAGCTTTTTTGCGCAACTGGAAGATGTCAGCCTGACCGAGAAACTGACGCCACAGGGCCTGGTCAGCACACGCGTCGAGCGGGTTCGCATCGAACCTCTCGGCCCGGGACTCCTGACACTGCCAGCTATCGATCTGAACTGGTGGAACACCCTTGCCGACCGCGCCGCGACGGCAACACTACCCTCTCGCACACTGAATGTTCAGCTGCCCGCTCTGCCGGCTTCACTCGACGCAATTCTTCCCTCTACCAATTTCGATAACCAAAACAGTCTGGCCGACTCAAATTCACAGAACCTGTACATCATCATCGGCCTGCTGAGCCTCCTGTGTCTGACCAGTAGTGGTGGCTGGTTCTACAGCTGGTTGCAGCTTCGCCAGCTTAAAGTACAGAGTCAGCAGGAGGGAGAAGAGGAAGAACAGCGCCGGGCTCAAAAACTGCTACTGTCGCACCAGCGTGCAGAACGCAACACCTTCCAGGCACTTGCGATCGCCTGTCAGCAGAATGATGCGGAAAATGCGCGCTTGCGCCTGGTGGAATGGGGACAGAATTTCTGGCCGGAGCACAGTATCGACAGTCTTGAAGCCCTGTGCGAAGCAGGACGTAGCCAGACACTCGACTTTCTGGTACTGGATCTGGACCACCACCTGCACCAGGATCCTTATGCCTGGCAGGGTGACCTCCTGCTTGAAGCCATTGAAAAACTGCGCAGCCGTCGGCTGCGCAGCGATAGCGACCTGAACGACGACGGCCAGGCAATGTCCCTCAGAATGGCATCATGAGCGACCAGACTTCAGAACTGCCTTAAAAGCCGCCTCAAGATTGGAATATTTGAAGTTATAGCCGGCGGTGTTCAGGTTCGCTGGCACGACACGCTGTCCCTCTACCAGCAGCTCACTGGCCTCACCGAGCATCAGCCGCATGATGAAAGCCGGCACACGCATGAACGCCGGTCGCCCAAGCACCTGCGCCAGCGTCTTGCTAAACACCTCGTTGGTGACTGGTTCAGGTGCAGTCAGATTGAAGGGGCCCTGCAAGGCAGGATTGTCCAGCAGGTAGAGTATCGCACCCACTTCATCATCCAGGTGCACCCAGGACATCCATTGTTGCCCGCTGCCAATAGGCCCACCCAGACCGAGCCGAAATGCTGGCAGCATTTTCGCCAGTGCCCCGCCCTGGCCCAGTACCACACCGGTTCGAACCAGACAGACCCGCACCCCGGATGCAGAAGCCTCCCGAGCCTCCTGCTCCCAGTCCCGGCACAGCTGATGCGGAAATCCTGGCGCCACATCGGCGGTTTCATCCAGCACTTCATCCTGATGGGAACCGTAGTAACCGATCGCGGAACCACTGACCAGCACGTCAGGCGGCGACTTCTGCTCGGAAATCCAGCGCACCAGCTCACGTGTAGTTTGAATGCGGCTGTCGAGTAACAGCCGCTTGCGTTGCTCGGTCCAGCGCCGGTCAATAATGGGAGCGCCCGCCAGGTTGACGACAGCATCAATCTGCCCTGCGATCTGCTGCAGACTCGACAGGCACTGCACCCCCTGTCGTGACGGGACACGCGCAGGGTTTCGACTCAGGATCACGACCTTATCACCTCTCGCCAGCAGCGCCTGGGTCAGCGCCTGGCCAATAAAGCCGCTCCCGCCGGTAATCAACACACGCATTCTGCCTTCTCCTTTGTGCTTTGCGGTAAGATTACGCCTGAATTCAGGATTCGGATCGCGCAATTAGAGGTTAGCACAGTATGTTTACGGGTATTGTTCAGGGCATGGCACAGGTAACCGGCTGCGAACGCAACGGCGGCATCATGAAACTGGCGCTGGAACTGCCGCCAGCCCAAGCGGATAACCTGGCGCTGGGCGCCAGCATCGCCATCAACGGCACCTGCCTGACCATCACCGAATTCAACGGTAGTCATGTCTGTTTTGATGTTATCGATACCAGCCTGCAACTGACCAATCTGGGCCAACTAGCCGTGGGCGACAGGGTAAACTTCGAGCGTGCCGCACGAATCGGCGACGAGATTGGCGGACACTTGATGTCCGGGCATATTCTCTGCCGTGCAGACATCATCGAGGTCAGCCGTGAGGGCGATAATCGCAAGATCCGTTTTGCGACGCCGGCCGAAGCTGCACCCTACCTGCTGCCTAAAGGTTTTGTCGGCCTCAACGGCTGTAGCCTGACGCTGGCCGAAGTCGAGCAAGACAGCTTCAGCATCTCGCTGATACCCGAAACCGTCAGACAGACCACATTCGGACTGCTTGAGGTGGGCGACTGCGTCAATCTCGAAGTAGACCCACAAACCCAGGCAGTGGTGGATACGGTACAGCGCTACATGGCGTTGCAGTCAGTCTCAGCCAGCTGATTCCGACCGGTTCATGTCCTCCATCAGCGCCTTGTAAAGTGAGCGGTACTCATCGGCCTGCTTCTCTCCAAAAAGAGGGTCTTCGGACTGCGGCAGCTGGTCAGCCAGCTGTTGCCAGTCCGCTTCGCTGGCGATGCTGCGCAGGAGTGGAAAAATTGTCTCCTCCTCGAAGTTCAGGTGGCGCTTCTCTGCCTGTACAAATTCATCAAGCTGATCGGTGAATTTATCCATTGGCATTACCACATCGTTGAGGATGCCATCGATTGATTCTTCCAGATGGGTCGACAGGTGTTTCAGTTGCTTGTGCTCTTCCTCACAATGCTCGAGTGCCTGATCCAGGCTAGAATCGCGTCCCTGGAAAAAGGCGTACATCTTATCTTCACGAGGATGGTGGTGCTGGTCCGCATAGCTGCCTACGTAGCTGATTACTTCAGCCATCAGGGAAAAGTCTGGATGATTGCCCTCTCTCAGACGTTCGACCTTGCGGTCCAGCATTTCGAGCAATCGGCTCAAATTGATGTGATCCTGATGCAATTCTGACAGAATATTCATAACGCTTATCTCCGGACCCGGTAGTTTCACTTCACTATAGACGACTCTGTTTAGCTCTTCTTGACGCGCATCAAGCCAAGCCGGAAGAGCATCTCAGTGGTTTTGACCACCATTACCGCCGTCACTATCCAATAGATCAAGCAGCATGCCGAGTTTGTGCTCGATATCCTGCAGCAGGTGCTGGCCCTGATCATTGATGACCGGCGCGATACTGTTCTCCAGCTGAACGATACCGGCCTGACTTTGGCGCAGAGCCTGCATCAGGTTACGAGAGCGTTTCTTGTTACTGTCGGTAAGCTGTTCGATTCGACCCAGTGTGCGCTGCAGCTGATGATCCAGTTCATGGAGGCGTTCACTGACACCCAGCATCCCTTCGCTGAGCGCATGACTGACAGTACCGAGCTGGTTCTCCAACTGATACACCGCATCACGAAAGCGGGACAGAAACTGCTCGCCTTCGCGCTCCATGAAGATTGCAAGCAACTCTTCCGGCAGGAGGGCACGGTTGCGGCCATCGGTTCGAACCGCATACTCACCGCGCTGGGTGCAATAGGGCTTGTGCTGCCCGGAGGGAATCTCGACCCTGAAGATCGGTTTGGAAGCAGCCAGATTTTCGGTAAATATCTGGATCTCAACGTTGGGAATACAGCCGGTGGACTTGTTGACCAGCATCAGACGGGCGTTGTCATCCACGTCACAGCCAACTACCCGGCCTCGTTGTACACCATTGTCCGCGGTGTATTCATCGATACCAATCAGCAGGGTTCCACCTTGAGGGGTATTGGCAAAGGCGACCAGATCCGAACTCTTGACCGCCTGAACCTCGCGCTTGTAATCGACGTTTAAACCTTCCGGCAGTGACAAAAGGTTTTGCGTACGGCGGCTCAAACGTCGATATTCACGCTGCATGGCACGTGCCCGAATCAGCGATACAAGGCTTCATTGAACGGATCCAGCGGGCGTTCCAGCTGGTCGTCCGTACGCGGATAGAGAATACGCCCTTCGAACTTGAGTCCCTTGCCGGCAAACCAGCGTGCGGTTTCTTCCAGACCTTCTTCTGCCTTGCTGACACGCAACCAGGCTGCCAGAATTCGATAAAAATAGAGACCGAAAAGGCCGGCCGCAACACCAAGGAAAAATTCAGACGCCAAGGCAAACACCATCAGCACAATCCCGGCAACCCAGACTCGGCTGGCGCGCGCATCCTTGAGCACCTCATTAGCCGACTGGTTCTGGTCATTAAACTTCAGGTAACGACGGTAGTTCTGCTGAAGATCGAACTTATCACTCGAATCAAAATAGGGTTCCATCTGCGTATCCTTCACAGCTAGTAGTTATAGGGCTGCTGATGCAGCCCGGTGATCATTAACAATCGAGCCAATGACGGCTCTTACACGAGGCTTTTGCTCACTACCTCATATACATCAGCCGAAAGCTCGGCGGTATCCATCATTCGTTGAAGCTGGGCCTGCATCTGTGCCGCGCGCCCCTGATCGTAACGTTTCCAGCGCGTCAGCGGTGTCAGCAAGCGGGAGGCCACCTGCGGGTTCTGGCGATCCAGGGTCAGAATCCAATCCGCCAGCCATACATAGCCTGAGCCATCCTCGGCATGGAAAGAGGCCAGGTTCTGGCCACAAAAGGCACCGATCAGCGAGCGCAACTTGTTCGGGTTACGGGCATCAAAAACCGGGTGCTGAGCCAGCGAATTAACACGCTGCAGCGCCCCTTCTGTCGGGTCAGAGGCCTGTACCGCCAACCACTGATTCATCACCAGCGACTCGTGCTGCCACTGCTGGTAAAACGCCTGCAGCAACTCGTCAGCCGTTTCCCTGAACTCCGAGTGAGCCACCAGCGTCAGTGCTGCCAGCTGATCGGTCATATTATCGCTCTGCTCATACTGCTGACGTGCCAACTCGAGCCAAGGCTCGCGCCCAGCTGCCATCAGATAGGACAACGCCAGGTTCTTGAGGCTGCGGCGACCGATTGCTTCGGCATCTGCCGTGTAGTCGTCACCGGTATCGCAACGCTGGTAGGCCTGCAACCACTCCTGCTCCAAGGCCTGTGCCAGCGCCTTACGCATGAATTCACGGGCTTCATGAATCGCTGTGACATCGATTCGCTCAGCCAGTTCACCCAGTTGAGCCTCAGAGGGCAGACGCAGACACTGAGCCACCATCGCCGGGTCCAGAGACTCATCCGTAAGCAGCTGACGCCAGGCAATAACCAGCGCTTCAGAACAGCTCATTGCCAGCCCGTCGCGGTAACGGAGCATCTGCTCCTGCAACAGACGAATGCACAAGCGCTGCCCGGCATCCCAGCGGTTGAAGCCGTCACTGTCGTGGCGCAACAGCATCAACAGCTGTTCGTCAGTGTAGTCATATTCCAGCTTCACCGGCGCCGAGAAACCACGCAGCAAAGAAGGCACCGGCCGACGTGCGATATTATCGAAGCGGAACTGCTGCTCCTCCTCGGTCAGTTCCAGCATGCCGGTATAGAGCTCTGTACCATCTTCAGCCAGCAAACCAACGGACAGCGGCAACTGGTAGGGCTGTTTGTGATCCTGCCCCGGCGACGGTGGACAGCTCTGACGAACAGTCAGGCAATACTCGCCACTCTGCGGATCATAATCATCATGCACCTGAAGACGAGGCGTACCCGCCTGTGAGTACCAACGCTTGAACTGGCTCAGATCCCGCCCAGATACCTGCTCCATCGCCGCCACAAAATCATCGGTTGTCACCGCCTGACCATCATGGCGCTCGAAATAGAGGTCACTGCCCTTGCGGAACAGCTCCGCGCCCAACAGAGTGTGCAGCATGCGCACCACCTCTGCACCCTTCTCATACACGGTCAGGGTATAGAAGTTGGAAATTTCCATATAGGATTCCGGTCGCACCGGATGTGCCATCGGGCCGGCATCTTCTGCAAACTGCGCCGTGCGCAGCAGAGTGACATCTTCGATCCGCTTCACCGTGCGCGAGTTCATATCAGCCGAGAACTCGGCATCACGAAAAACGGTAAAACCTTCCTTCAAACTCAGCTGGAACCAGTCGCGACAGGTTACTCGGTTACCCGACCAGTTGTGGAAATACTCATGCGCAACCACGCCTTCCACACGCTGAAAGCCCTGATCGGTCGTGGTTCTTGGATGTGCCAGCACACAGGAAGTATTGAAGATGTTGAGACCTTTATTCTCCATCGCTCCCATATTGAAGAAGTCGACGGCGACGATCATGTAGATGTCGAGGTCGTACTCACGCCCGTAAACCTCTTCGTCCCAGCGCATGGCGTTTTTCAGCGACTGCATGGCATAGTCGAGCTTGTCCAGATCCTTGCGCTCGGCGTAGATCCTCAGTGCCACCTCGCGACCAGAGGTCGTGGTGTAGTGGTCTTCCAGCAGTGCAAGGTCGCCCGCCACCAGTGCAAAGAGGTAGCTCGGCTTCGGCCAGGGATCGTCCCAGGTGACCCAGTGCCGACCCTCACCATCCTCACCAGTGTCCACCGGATTGCCGTTGGACAGCAACACTGGGTAACGGGCCTTATCAGCCACCAGTGTGGTGCGGAAGATTGACATCACATCCGGGCGATCCGGGAAGAATGTAATACGACGGAAACCTTCTGCCTCACACTGGGTACAAAACATGCCATCGGACTTATACAGCCCCTCGAGGGCCGTATTTTCATGCGGCAGCAGGCGTGTGACACATTCCAGGGTAAAGCTTTCCGGCACGTTATTGATCCGCAGGCAACCGGCCTCACGCTGATAGTCACTGGCTTCAAGAATCTGGCCATCGATGCACAACCGAGAGAGCTCCATCCCCTCGTCACCGAACAGTTCCAGCGGCTTGCGCTTGTCCGCAACTGCGGGGTTAGCCTGTATTCTGAGCTGTGCTCGCACCAGGGTCTGCTCTTCTTCCAGCTCAAAGCGCAGCTCGGTATGACTGATCAGCCAGGCAGGCGGCTGGTAGTCTTCCAGATAGATGGTTTCATGCTGCTTGGATGACATTACAACTCCTGGTTAGAAACTTAGCTGCACGTTATAGGCCGCAAATTTGCGAATATTGATCACGCCGGTATCCAGAATCAGATATTGCCCCTTGATACCCTGCAGAACACCTGCCACTTCGGGGTTCTTGTCAAAATTATGCGTGGCCACCTTGGCCGGATAAGCCAGTACCGGATATTCAATATCGACAATATTGGCGTCCAGAGCACGAATCGCGTCCTGGCCATACTGGTCACGAAGGGCATTAAGCTGCAACGCACAAAGCTCCAGCAGGCGATCCCGCTCGGCAAGCAGGTCGATCGGTTCAACCTGCCCCTTGAGCATGGTACGCCAGTTGGTCTTGTCACTGACATGTGCCGCTATGATCTGCTCGATCAAACCAGAGTGCAGGCGGTTGTCCACTTCAAGAATAGGCAACGCCTGAATCGCGCCCTGGTCAATCCAGCGAGTGGGCACCTGCTCACCACGGGTAATACCCACCTTCACGCCTGACGAATTAGCCAGGTAAACCACATGGGGCTGAAAACAGTGACGCTCCCCCCAGGCAGGATCTCGACAGGTACCTTCATGGAAATGGCACTTCTCCGGCTTGACGATACAGCTGTCACACTGGGGCAAACGGGTAAAGCAAGGGTAGCAATAGCCCTGACTGAAGCTCTTTTTGGTCTTGCGACCACAATGCAGGCAATTGATCTCGCCGGTAAAAGTCAGCTTGATCGGCCGCCCCAAATGCTCATTCAAGTCTACGAGGGTCTCACCCAAGGGCAACTGATAGGCAACGGGAGACTCAAGGCGGGTGTGCATTTTGCGAAGCTGGCCGCACAGGCCGGTATTCGTCTCAGCCATCAGTCAGAATCTTCAATACCTGCGGCTGCAGTGGGTCGCTTCCATGCTGCTTACCGTCCGGGCGAGTACGATCAATGTAGCCGACGCGTTGCTCTTCAGATACCTGGTGCTTGTGCTCATAAGCGATAACCGCACGCAGACTGGTTTCACGCTGCTCCTGCGTCAAACGCTCGCCGTTTGGCCATTTGCCCAACTCAACGGCACGACGCAGTGACTGATAGACCTCAGGGGTCATCGTTTCAATCATCTTGTCAAATGTCATTACTACAACTCTCTCGATCTACTGGTCTCGATTCTAGCACAGGCCCTAGCCTGATTGCCTGCTCAGCAGTCGTCCGAAGGGTACCCAGCACAGCCCCGCCAACAGTCCAACCAGATGAGCCGTATTCGCAATGGCACCCAGGCCCGCGCCTTCCAGAATTCCGGTATACCCCAACACCAGCCAAAGCACCATCATGCCCATCAGCGCCGGCGGCAACCCGATACGAGGGCTTGCCCCTTGACGATCCCAAAGCCAGCTGTAACTGAGCAAGGCGAATACCACCCCGGACATGCCACCAAACATGGGGCCACTGATAAGATACTGCGCCAGGTTGGATGCAATCGCGCTGAACAACACCAGACCAAGCAAGGAACGACTGCCCTGCGTGGGCTCCATCCGCGTCCCGACGATCCATACCCAAAGCAGATTGAACAGAATATGCAGCAGACTGAAGTGCATGAAAATGGGTGTCACCAGCCGCCAGATCTCGCCAGACATCAGCGTATGCCCCAGCAACGCGTGCAGCATGGTATCGCCCTTGACTTCAAACGGCGTAAAACTGAACCAGGCCATGCGTGTCAGGTCGGTACCGAAGCCGATGATGAAAGTGAACGCAAAACTGAGCACAATCAACCCCAGCGTTACCGGTAACTCGGTCCAGACGATTGGCCGTATCAAGCTACGCCGGCGCGACTGCTGTACCTGCACCCTTGCCAGATCCCCCCCGTTGCGCCAAAAACGGTACAGCTCCTGCAAACGTGCGGGATCGTGACTTTCTGCAACCCACAACACCTGGCGCTCTTCTACCTCAACCACCCGATGTGGGATTGAGTGCTGCCAGAGAAATGCTGTGAACTCTGCCAGATCCTCATTCAGCGGCACTTCCAGAATCGGAATCATGAGGC
This sequence comes from Marinobacterium maritimum, assembly GCF_039523155.1. Lineage (NCBI taxonomy): Bacteria > Pseudomonadati > Pseudomonadota > Gammaproteobacteria > Oceanospirillales > Oceanospirillaceae > Marinobacterium > Marinobacterium maritimum. Next base: position 1,287,754 of record NZ_BAAAET010000001.1, read on the forward strand.
ACCGACCTCAGCATTGGCCAAGTGCACTTCCCGCGCCACATCCACCCAAACAAACTTCTCGGGCATGATCCGGGTCTCATCATCCAACCGGTATGCCACCAGCTTGCCGTATTTAACTGCACTGTAATCAAGACAAGCGATATTGGATGTTACGGGCTCAGGAGTCCCCTGACGCCAGTAGTGACCAATAAACAGCAACTTCTCATCAGATCCGTAACAGATAAGATCCTCACGCTGAGCCGCTGTCAGCGGCAGTCTCGCCAGATGAGCCGGCAAGGGGTCCGGCTGGAACACCACATCAACCAGGTACTGCGGATCGGGCATCCAGAACTTGGTACGGAAGAAGTGACGCCGAAAACCATCTTTGCTTACCATCACTTCGTTGTTGGGCAGCCGAAGATGCGTACCACGCAACAGACGGTCCATCAACTCCCACTCGAAACAATCTTCGATCGCTGAGCGATAAAGAAATTCGCGATCGATCTGGTTGCCGTCATACTGCTGACGGAAGCGATCAATCAGCCCCTGATGCCAGCAGGCATGCACCACACGAAAGCGCTCGAACTCAATGAACAGAGGGAGTTGCTGAAACCATTCCAGGTAATCCTGCTGCTCCCCGGAATAGGGGGCAAGCTGTTCCAGCGTCTGCTGCAGAATGCGCTGATGTCGGGCGGTATGAGCACGCAAATACTCATTGGGCTTATCCGGATGTGGCGTCATGTAGCAGAGATAGTTGTACTCATGGTTACCCATGACAATATGCGCATGCCCCGCATCCACCATATCGCGCACCAATTGCAACGCCTCGCGAATATGAGGCCCCCGATCGATGATATCGCCGATGAAAATCACCTTCCGCTGCGGATGGCGGTAAACCCCATTGACCTGACGATAACCCAGACGTGCCAGCAGCATGCGCAGGCTAAGCGCGCAACCGTGTACATCTCCGATCAGATCATATCCTTGGCAGTTCACATCTCACTCCTGCTCGCCCAGTTTGGTACCCCAGCCCAGCTTCTCGCGACAGGTACGGTAGAAGTCATAGTTCAGCGGGTGCAGCAACTTCAGCTTGTGCGACTTCTTACGAATGGTCACGCTATCCCCCGGCGCCAGACTCTGGTTGATCTGACCATCACAGGAAATTGAAGGATAGGTTTTGTTATCCTCACTGATCACCAGCTTCAATTCGCTGTTACCATCAACGACAATCGGACGACTCGATAACGTGTGCGGAAACATCGGCACCAGCACAAGCGCGTCCAGCTTGGGATGCATGATCGGTCCGCCACCGGACAAGGCATAAGCCGTTGAGCCTGTCGGCGTCGATACAATCAAGCCATCCGATTTCTGGGTATAGACAAACTGACCCTCGATATACAGCTCAAACTGGATCATCCGCGTCGCCTTACCGGGATGCAGCACACAGTCATTGAGGGCTACCATCTCGCCGATCGGCTCACCGTTACGCTTGATTTCGACATCCAGCAGAAAACGGGTATCCACGGTATAGCGGCCGGACAGCACCTGCGTCAGCTGCTCCTCAAACTCATGCGGCGGCAGGTCGGTGAGGAAGCCCAGGTTGCCGCGATTAATGCCCAACACCGGAATCTTGCTCTGGGCCAGCGAGCGCGCAGCCCCCAGCAAGCTACCATCCCCTCCTACGACGATTGCCAGATCACAGATCTCACCCATCATCTTCTGCTTGCAGACCTGCTGCCCATGGCCAGGCATCACTTCAGCAATGGTCTGATCCAGAATCACGTTTACACCCCGATCATCCAGAAAACGGATCAATTCCTTCAGGGTGTCGATCACAGCCTTACTGCCAAGCCGACCGATCAAACCGACATTTCGAAAGTTATCCATGCCTAGCCACACACTCCAGTCTGAGTATTTTTTGATTATCAATATTATAGAGCCAGTGGCCCAACAAAATCAGGTGCCAGCGCCGCCAACCGTGACGCCATCCCTCTACGCCCCTGAAGACCACCTGTATGCAACAGAATTACATGACTACCAGCAGGAATTCCACCTTGCATCACCCTGCGTATCATCGCCATAAATGCCTTTCCCGTGTATACCGGATCCAAAGGCAATTCAAACCGCCTTTCAACTTCCAGCAGCGTGCGTGCCAGCTCAGGCGTCAACCGCGCATACCCTCCCTGATGCCCACCGGGTAACAAAGACCAGCCCCCGGCGTCACAGAAACCAACTGATTCCAGCAAGCTCTCAATATCACCCACCAGTCTTTGGTCATACTTGAGCACAGGCACACCTATCACATGCTTCCCTGCCGGTCGCCCCGCGATCAGACCCGCAAGTGTACCGCCAGTACCAACCGCCGTGACCAGATAGTCAAAATCTCCCCCGATCAGTGCCGGCAAGCCCCAGATAGCACCGACACTTCTGACGGCAGCCGCATTGCTGCCCCCCTCAGGAATAACTCGCACACGACCATAGCAGCTCTGCAATGACTGCTGATATTGGACTTCATGACGACGGCGATATTCTTCGCGCGTGACGAAATGCAACTCCATCCCCCAACCCGCCGCATCGCTAAGCATGGCATTTGCCGCATACTCCGACTCACCACGCACAATCCCGATCGTTTTAATTCCCAACCGGTAACCGGCATAAGCCAATGCATGGAGATGGTTTGACCAGGCACCACCAAAGCTCAGCAGAGTCTCCCCCCGCTTTTGAGCCTGTTCAAGCGCCGGCATTAACTTGAACCACTTGTTACCACTGACCAGAGGATGGATATGATCGAGACGCAATACGGACAGGCGAAGGCCATAGCATTCAAAAAGCCGACTCGGGATCGCCTCAAGGGCAACTTCTGAAACCAGGGAAGAAAGGGAGGAACAGGACATCAACAAAGCCCGGCAAATAGGTCGATTTTACATTATGACTGCGTAATCGCACCGGCCTGCAGGCACTTTATACCCAAGGATGCTTGAAGAGTAAGATGAAGATCAACACTCAAAGGCTTTAACACCAGTCCGCAAGGGATAAAAGCTTCCTTGAGGACCACACAACCAGAACATCATTCAAGAAATAGTGAAATCAGAATAAAGCAGAGATGAGGATCACTTCGAATACAGCGAAAGCCAACAGAAAGACTGTTTAATCTTTCTTCTCTCAGAAGAGGGTATATTTTCGGGACTTGTCTTCGGGTCTGAGCGACCCTTGAAACCATGAGAGCTGAACAGGTAGGTATTCTAGCCTTTCATCTCTTAGTAGTGGCGGAACGGACGGGACTCGAACCCGCGACCCCCTGCGTGACAGGCAGGTATTCTAACCAACTGAACTACCACTCCGCGTCTTGGTGGGCGAAGAGGGGTTCGAACCCCCGACCCTCTGCTTGTAAGGCAGATGCTCTCCCAACTGAGCTATTCGCCCAAAACGCTGGCTCTTGATACGACCTTCCGAGCTCTTTGGAAGGG